>NZ_JAXAVX010000001.1:0-1091787 GCF_033949425.1 Patulibacter brassicae
GTCGGCCACCGTCGGCGCGTCCTCGGCGACCTGCGCGCCGCGGCGCCGGCGGCCGGCGAGGGGGCGCCACCCCGCGCGCGACGGACCGGACGCCCCGGCTTCGGGCGCGGTCGGCGCGTCGGGCGCGCGCGACGCCCGGGCGTTGGCCTCCGGCGCGTCGCTCGCCGCGGTCGAGGACCCGGCGGGTGCGTCGTCGGCGGGCGCGTCGCTCGCGGGCGCGGCGGCGTCGTCGGACGCGTCGGCCGCAGGCCCGGCGGCGGGGTCAGGCGCCTCGGCCGTGGGCCCGGCGGCGGGGTCGGGCGCGTCGCCGGGGGAGGCGACGGGTGCCTCGACACCGGTCTCGCGCGCGCCGGCGATCCCGGACGCGGGGGCCGGATCGGCCGCCGCCGGCGAGGACGCACCGGGGGCGCGGGGCGTTCCGACGTCCGTGGGCTCGTCGATCGGCCCCGCGTCACCGGCACCGCCGGCGGCGCTCCGCGCGGCGGCGGCGAGCGGCTGCCAGCCGGTGCCGGTCGGCGCCGGGCGCGCGCGCCGGGTGGTCGCGTCAGGAGCGGTGGACGCCGATGCGGGCCCGTCCTCGCCGCGGGACGCCGGCGCGGGAGGGACCGGGACGGACGGGGAGGCGGCGCCCGCGTCGCCGGGCGCCGGCGCGGGAACCACCCGGGCGGACCGGGCGGGGGCGGGCTCGTCGCGGGACGACGGGGCGGACGCGGTCCCGGCGGACGCCGGGCGCGCGGAGGAGGAGAGCGGCTGCCAGCCGGTCGGGCGCTCCCCGCCGGACGGCGCGGCGGTCGCCTCGTCGGGGTCGGGCGCCGGCGCGGCCGGTGCCCGACGGTCGGCGGCGCGCGTCGCGGGCGCGTCGGGCGGCAGCACCCACGGGTTCCCAGGTCCGGTCATGCGGCGCCGACGGTACCGGATCGCCCCGGCGCCGCCGGGGCGCGTACCCGCGACCGGGACCCCGTCCGGCCCGCTCGCGCCGGTGCGCGCGGTCGGACCGCCCGGGCCGCCGCCGCGCGCTCAGCGCCCGGTGCCCGCGGCGTACCGCGGATCCGACCGCCGGAGCAGCGCGGTGTAGCGGCGCGCGGTGCGCCGCTCGCCGCGCAGGCGCGCCACCTCCCGCAGGTCCCGCACGATCATCGGGTCCTCCGGCGCCGCGTCGCGGGCGAGCAGCAGCGCCCGTTCCGCACCGGCGAGGTCCCCGAGCGCGGCGAGCGCGTGGCCCTGGACGACGAGGGCGGCGCGCCGCGTCCCGACGCCGCCCGCGCGTCCGGCCTCGCGGACCGCGGCCGCCGCGTCGGAGGACTGCAGGCGCTGCGCGCGGTCGAGGTGACGCTGGTCGCTCGCCCAGAGCGCGACCACGACGAGCCCGACGGCCCAGGGCGCGGCGCGCAGCGCGACGGCGATCTTGGGCCCCGGACGCACGGAGGGATCCTACGCGCGCGGGCGGCCGGGCCGCCTGTCGGTCTGCGACGATGCCGCGGTGGCAACCGGCACCGAGGCGCGAGACCCCCGGACGGGGCTCGACGGTCGTCGGCTCCGCGCGCTCGCGCTCCGCGGGCGGGACCCGCTCGTCGCGGTCGCGCTCCTGGCGATCGTCGTCGCCCTCGGGCTGCGGCGCGGCGGGTACGCCCTCGCGGACGCCCTCCCGGTGGGGATCGGGCTCGTCGCCGTCGGCCTGGCGCTCGCGCTCCTGCGCCCCGCCTGGCGGTTCCGGGGCGGCGTGCGCGTCGCCGTCGCCGCGCTCGCCGGCCTCGCCGCGTGGACGGCGCTCTCGGCGGCGTGGTCGCCGGTGCCCGACGTCGCCGTCTCCGAGGCGCAGCGCACGACGCTCTACCTCGCGGCGCTCGCCGTCGGGGTGCTCGCGGCGCGCCGGGACGCGGGCCTCGGCGGTCCGCTCGGCGCCATCTGCGCCGGCCTCACGGCGATCGCCCTGCTCGGCCTGCTCTCGCGCCTCGTCCCGGACCTCGACCTGGCTCCCCTGCGCGAGCCGGCGTTCGACCTGTTCCGCCTGAGCTACCCGACGGGGTACTGGAACGCGCAGGCCACGGCCTCGGCGATGAGCCTCGCCCTGCTCTTCGGCCTCGTCGCGGACCGCGGCACGCGGGTCTCGGTCACGTGGCTCGCCGCGACCGCGATCCCGGCCGTGACGGTCGCCCTCGTGCTCTCCGTCTCGCGCGGGGGCACCGTCGCGGCCGTCCTCGGCGTGGCGACGGTCGTGGTCCTCGCGCGCCGGCCGCTGCAGGCGATCGTCCTGCTCGTGCCGCTCGCGCTCGCCGCGGCCGCCGGGATCCTGCTCGTGGTGTCCGAGCCGGCGCTCGTCGACGATCCCGCCTCCTTCCCGGGGGCGGCGGAGGCCGGCCCCGAGTACGTGCCGCTGCTGGCGCTGCTGGGCGTCGTGGCGGCCGTCGTGGTGCTGCTCCTGCGCGACCGGCTGGCCAAGGGCGAGGAGCGCGCCGCGCGGCTCGGGCGCACGGGGCGCCGGCGCCGGGCGCTCCTGCGGGAGGTCCTCGTCGGCACGGCGGCGATCGCGGTCGTCGTCGCCGCGATCGGCTTCAGCGCCGACCAGCGCGGCGTCTTCGCCGCGCGGTCGTTCGTCGAGACCCAGCGGGAGAGCTTCCTCGGCGGCGCCGCCGGGCCGGGCGACGACCTCGGGCGCCTCGACTCGCTGGCGGGCAACCGGTCCGAGCTCTACCGCGTCGCGCGCAGCACGTTCGCCGACCACCCCCTCGTCGGCATCGGCGCGGGCGGCTACCGCGTCGCGTGGCTCGAGAAGCGCCAGCGCGACGAGTTCGTCCTGAACGCGCACTCGCTGCCCTGGGAGGCCGCCGCCGAGCTCGGGATCGTCGGGTTCGCGCTGCTCATGACCCTCGCGGCGACGGTGCTCGTCGCGGTCCTGCGCAATCGCCGCCGCGCCGGTCAGCTCTCCCGCGGGCGCAACGCCGCCGTGGCCGGCGCGCTCGTCGCCGTCGCGGCGTCCTGCGTCGTGGACTGGACGTGGCAGTTCGCCGCCATCGTCGTCCCGGCGATGCTCCTGGCCGGGATCGTCCTCAGCGCGGCGTGGCAGACGGCGCACCGTCCCGAGGAGCCTCCGGGCAGAGGGCGTCGACGTCGTCGCCGTCGGCGGGGACGCAGCGGGCGCCGTCGGCGCGCCGCCGCGTAGACTCCGCCGCCGTCATGGCGCGTCCGGCGATCGTCCTCATCGGCTTCATGGGGGCGGGCAAGACGACCGGCGCCCGCATGTTCGCCTCGGCCCTGGGCACGCGCGTCGTCGACAGCGACAAGCGGATCGAGAAGCGGCTCGGCTGCTCGATCGCGGAGTACTTCGCCCGGGAGGGCGAGGCCGCGTTCCGCCGCGTCGAGGAGGAGGTCGCCGGCACGCTGCTCGAGCGCGCCGACGGCGGCGTCATCGCCCTCGGCGGCGGGACCGTCGGGTCCGAGCGGGTGCGACGCGCGCTCGAGCGCCACACCGTCGTGCTGCTGCAGGTGAGCCGCGCGACCGCGTGGAAGCGCGCGAAGCGCAGCGACCGCCCCCTGGCCCGCGACCGGCGGGCGTTCGACCGCCTCTTCGCCGAGCGGGAGACGCTGTACGAGTCGGTCGCCGACGTCCTGCTGCCCGAGGTCGACCGGCAGAAGCTCAAGCCGGCGGTCCCGGTGATCGCCCGCGCGCACGAGGCGGCGCCCGGGACGACGCTCCTCTGGTCCCACGCCGGCGACGGCGGCGCGCCGGTCTGGCTGCGCCCCGGGCTCCTGCGCGAGCTGCCGCCCTGGCCGCTGCCGGAGGCATCGCGCCGGATCGCCATCACCGACGAGACCGTCGCCGAGCACCACGCCGGCCGCGTCCCCGGCCTCGCCGGGATGATCGAGATCCCGCCGGGGGAGCGCCACAAGACGCTCGCGACCTGCGAGCGGGTCTGGGGCGCGCTGGCCGCGCAGGGCGTCACCCGCAGCGACCACCTCGTGGCGATCGGCGGCGGCGTCGTCGGCGACCTCGCGGGATTCGTCGCCGCGACGTACCAGCGCGGCGTGCCCGTCGTGCAGGTGCCCACGACGCTCGTCGCCCAGGTGGACAGCGCCTACGGCGGCAAGACCGGCGTCGACCTGCCGAGCGCGAAGAACTACGTGGGCGCCTTCCACCAGCCGGCCGCGGTGATGGTCGACCCCGACGTGCTTACGACCCTGCCGCCCGAGGAGCTCGCCGCCGGCTACGCCGAAGTCGTCAAGACGGCGATCATCGCCGGCGGCGCGCTCTGGGAGCAGGTCGCCTCCGGCGCCCCCGTCGACCCGCTCATGGTCCGGCGCTGCGCGCGGACGAAGCTCCAGGTCGTCGCCGAGGACGAGCGCGACGGGGGCCGTCGCCAGGTGCTGAACCTCGGTCACACCATCGGGCACGCGATCGAGACGGTCACCGACTACCGCCGCTACCGCCACGGCGAGGCGGTCGCGCTGGGCCTGCTCGCCGCGCTGCGGCTCTCGGGGCAGGAGGCGCTGCGCGAGCAGGTCGGCGAGCTCCTGCGCAACGCCGGCCTGCCCACGACGATGGACCCGGCGATCGACGTCGACGCGGTCCAGGAGGCGACGTCGCGGGACAAGAAGCGGCTCGGCGCGGGCCCGGTCCCCTTCGTCGTGGTGCGGGCCCCGGGCGACGTCCGCTACGGGCAGCAGCTGGGCGCGAAGGACGTGCGCGCGGCGATCGCCGAGCTCGCCGGCTGAGTCCCGCCGTTCCCCGGCATCGCTCGCGCCCGGTGCGGGGCGTTCCCGTCCCGGCGGACGGACGCCGGCTCGGCACGTGCGAGGATCAGGTCCATGCGCCGCATCCGGGTCGCCGTCGTGCACGGCGTGAACCTCGACCAGCTCGGCCGCCGCAACCCCGACCACTACGGCGCCGGGTCGCTGCGCGACCTCGAGCGGCAGGTCGAGGAGTGGGGGACGGAGCTCGGCTGCGCCGTGCGGTTCTTCCAGACGAACCACGAGGGGGCCTTCGTCGAGTACCTCCACCGCGCGGAAGGGCTCGTCGACGCGCTGATCCTCAACCCCGGGGCCTGGACCCACTACTCGTGGGCGATCCACGACGCGCTGGAGCTCGCGAGCCTCCCGGCCGTCGAGGTCCACCTCTCCGACGTCGGCGCGCGCGAGGAGTGGCGTCGGCGCTCCGTCATCTCCGAGCTCTGCCTCGCGACCGTCTCCGGCCAGGGGATCGCGGGCTACCGCACGGCGCTCGAGGCGCTCTCCGGCCACCTGCTGCCGAACGAGCCGGAGGCCCCCGCCGACGGGGTGGAGGGCCCCGCGACCGCAGAGCCCACCGCGGCATCTCCTGGCGGCACCGCTCCCTCGACCGACAGCCCGACCCCGACCGACCTCCCCACGCCATGACCGTTCCCGCCGACCGGGGCGCGCGGATCGCCGCCGACCTCGCCTCCGCCGACCTCGACGCGCTCGTCGTCACCGACCTCCACGACATCCGCTGGCTGACCGGGTTCACCGGCTCGAACGCCGTCGCGATCGTCGGGCCGGGCGACGACGGCCCGGTGCTGCGCTTCCTCACCGACTTCCGCTACGTCACGCAGGCCGCCGAGCAGCTGCCCTCCGCCTGGGAGCGCATCGACGGGGGACGCGACCTGGCGGGCGCCGGCGTCGCCTCGCACCTGCCGGCGGGCGCCAAGCGGGTCGCCTTCGACGACGCCCACGTCACGGTCGCCGCCCACCGGCGGCTGCTGGACGCGATGCCCGACGGCGTGGAGCTCGTGAGCGGCGGCGATCAGGTGCGCCGCGCTCGCGCGGTGAAGGACGCCGAGGAGGTCCGGCGGATCCGCGCGGCCGCGGAGCTCGCCGACGCCGCGTTCGTCGAGGTCGTGCTCGAGGGGCCCGTCGTCGGTCGCACGGAGCGCGAGGTGGCGGTCGACCTCGAGACGGCGATGCGCCGCCTGGGGGCCAGCGGGGCGAGCTTCGACTCGATCGTCGCGTCCGGCGCGCACGGGGCGCTGCCGCACGCGTCGCCGCGCGACGTGCCGATCCCCGCCGGGGTGCTGCTCACGGTGGACTGGGGCGCGGCGCTCGACGGCTACTGCTCCGACTGCACCCGGACCATCGCGACGGGCCCGGTCGACGGGCTCGAGCACGAGATCTACGGGATCGTCCTGGACGCCCAGCGCCAGGCGCTCGCGGCCGTCCAGGCGGGTGCCGGGGCCCGGGACGTCGACGCGGTCGCGCGCGAGCTCATCGCCGCGGCCGGCCACGGCGACCACTTCGGCCACGGCCTCGGCCACGGCGTCGGGCTCGAGGTCCACGAGGCACCGACGCTCTCGCCGCGCGGCAGCGGCGTGCTGCGGGCCGGTGAGATCGTCACCGTCGAGCCCGGCATCTACCTGCCCGGGCAGCTCGGCGTGCGGATCGAGGACCTCGCGGTCGTCACGGAGGGCGGCAGCGACGTCCTCAACACGCTCGACAAGGAGCTCGTGACGCTCGACTGACCCCGACCCCAGCCCGGTCGGCGTCCGCGCCCGCGAGACGTCCCATGACACGCCGCCCCGGCGTCGGGCTCGTCCCGAACCCGCCGGTGACCGCCTGAGCCTCGGTCAGGCGGCGACCACCGGGGCCTCGGCGCCGGGGCGCGTCCGCCACGCCTCGACCGCGACGACGAGCGCGAGCACGAAGACCGCCGCGCCGAAGACCTGGAACGTCGTCACCTGGCCCCAGGAGCGGACGACGAGCCCCGCCAGCAGCGCCGGCACCGACAGCGCCGCGTAGGCGACGACGTAGAAGGCGGACATCACCTCGGCGCGGTGGTGGTCCGGGACGACGGCCATGAGCTGGCGCAGGCCGCCGAGGAACGCCACGCCGAACCCCATGCCGGCGACGACGGCGCCGACGAAGAAGAGCCAGGCGACGTCGCTGGAGATCGCCGCGACGATGACGGCCATCCCGCCCGCGAGGGCGATCGAGCCGAGCGACGCGGCCCGCCACGGCGCCGCGCGGTGGAAGAGCACCTGCGCGACGGCGCCGGACCCGGCGAGCGCGGTCATCGCGATCCCGCCGCTGAGGTGGTTGTCGGTCTCCAGCAGATGGGCGACGAGGCTCGGGCCGAGCGAGAGGAAGATCCCGCCGATCGACCACGAGGACAGCACGCCGAGGCCGGCGAGGAGGAACCGCCGCCGGATCGCGGGCGGCACGCTCGGGCGCTGGGGCTGGATCCGCAGCGGTCGGCGGTCGGCCACCGGCTCCGGCATCGCGGCCGCGCCCGCCAGCAGGACGCCGAAGAGGACGAGCAGCACGACGTAGGGCAGGCGCTCCGGCGCCGGGGCGTACTGCACCAACAGCGCCGCGATCAGTGCGCCGCTCGCCATCCCGCCGGCGCTGAAGACGCCGTTCGCCAGGCCGGCGGAGTCCGGGTCGCGGCGCGGGTGCAGCTCCAGCAGCGCCGCGCTGGCGGCGCCGAGGGCCGCGCCGGTCGCCAGGCCCTGGAGCGTGCGGGCCGCGATGAGCCAGCCGAGGCCGTCGGCCGCGAGGAACAGGCCGGTGGCGACGAGCAGCGCCGACAGGGAGGCCAGCAGGACCGGGCGGCGTCCCACCTCGTCGGAGATCCGGCCCACGAGCAGGAGCGCGGTGAGGACGCCCAGCGCGTAGAGCGCGTAGACGACCGTGAGCATGAAGGTCGAGAAGCCCCACTCCGCGCGGTAGACCTCGTACAGCGGGGAGGGGGTCGCGGACGCGAAGAGCGCGATGCCGATGACGGCGCCCGCGTGGAGGTACGCCAGGCGCGGTGGCAGCTCGCGCCGTCGGGTGGCGCGCAGCGCCGTGGCCGGTGTCGTCACGGAGACGGCGGGCGAGGCGGAACTGGGCATGGTGCTCCTCCTGGTGGGGACGGGACGCGGCGTGGGCCCTCGCGGGCGCGATCGTGGGACGCGATCGGCATCGGCGCCGCGGCCCGAGCCGGTGACGCGATACTTCCAAACCTTTCGAAGAAGAGTTGTAGCATGGGGTCGTGTCGTCCGTGCAGGCCCCTGAGCGCTTCCCCGTCCCGCCGATCGAGCAGGTCGACCTGGCCGGCGTGCTGCGCGCGCTCGGCGAGCCGATCCGCCTGACGATGGTGCGGCTGCTGGCCGACGGTCGCGAGCGGCCGTGCGGCGAGCTCTGCGACGCGCTGGGGATGCCGGCCTCGACCGGCAGCTACCACATGCGCCTGCTGCGCCAGGCCGGCCTGACGCGGGTCCGCCCGGTCGGGACGGAGCGACGGATCAGCCTCCGGCGCGAGGAGCTTGACGCGCGCTTCCCGGGGCTCGTCGACGTCCTCGTGGCCGACGCGGGCTGAGGAGGGCGTCGCGCCCGCGGCACCCAGCCCCCCACGACCGCGGCTCGCCCTCTACCCTGTCCGGCGGCCATGATCTCCACGAACCAGCTGAAGAACGGCAACCACATCGAGGTCGACGGCACCGTCTTCAAGGTCGTCGAGTTCCAGCACGTGAAGCCGGGCAAGGGCCCCGCGTTCGTGCGCACGAAGCTCCGCCGGGCCAGCGACGGGGCGGTCATCGACAAGACGTTCCGGGCCGGCGAGAAGTTCCGCGCCGTCCACACCGAGGCGCGCAAGATGCAGTACCTCTACGAGGACGGCACGGACGCGCACTTCATGGACAGCGAGTCCTTCGAGCAGCTCGCGATCCCGGTCGAGGCGGTTCAGAAGGCGCTGCGCTTCACGCGCGCCAACGACGAGGTCGACATCCTCTTCATCGACGGCAGCCCGGCCGACGTCCAGCTCCCGGCCTCGGTCGAGCTCGAGATCGCCCACACCGAGCCGGGCCTGCGCGGCGACACGGCGTCCGGGGGCGGCGACAAGCCCGCCACGCTGGAGACCGGCGCCGAGATCCGGGTGCCGCTGTTCGTCAACGTCGGGGACCGCGTGAAGGTCCAGACGGAGACGGGCGACTACATGTCGCGCGCCTGAGCGTCGGCCGGCTCCGGAACCCGCTCCCGTGTCCCGCCGCTCCGAGCAGCGCCGCGCCGCCGTCTTCGTCGTCTACCAGCACGACCTGACCGGCCGGCCGCTGCACGAGCTCTTCGATCGCCAGACGGCGATGTTCACCCGGTCGCTCGCGCACGCCGTGACCGACCACCAGGCCGAGCTCGATCCGCTCATCGGGCGGCACGCCAAGGGCTGGACGCTCGAGCGGATCGCGCCGCTCGAGCGCTCGATCATGCGCGTCGCGCTGCTGGAGATGCTCCACCCCGACGTCGTCCCGGGCGAGAGCCCGATCCCGCCGGAGGGCGCGATCTCCGAGGCCGTGGAGACCGCGAAGCGCTTCTGCGGCTCCGAGGCGCCGAAGTTCGTCAACGGGATCCTCGCCGCGATCCTGCGGGAGCGGCAGGCCGCCGGCGACGGTGCCGCGGCGCCCGCCCCTGAGCCGGGCCCGGCCGACGACGACCGCTGATCCCGGGCCTCCGCGGATCCTTCACACTGTCGTTGTGCCCGACGACGCCGAGCGCGACCTCCAGATCCAGCTCGCCCGCCTGGACCACGGGACCGGTCGGGTGCCCGAGCAGGACGACGATCCCGACGCCCAGGTGACGACGGCCGAGGGGCTGGCCGAGACGGCCGCCGGCGCCGCGGCCGCCTTCGACCGGCTCGTGCGCGAGGCGGGAGGCGCGCGGTGAGCGCGTCCGTGGACCCCGCGTCGTCCGCCACCGGCGCCACCGGCTACCCCGAGGAGCTGCGCGAGGTCGTCGAGCGCCACCTCGAGACGCTCCGGTTCCCGGCGCGCAGCGCCGGCGTGGCCGGGCTCGAGGAGGCGATGCGCTACTCGCTGCTGGCCGGCGGGAAGCGCATCCGCCCGGTGCTCGCGCTCGCGACCGCGCGCGCCACCGGCGTGCCCCACGAGCAGGTGCTGCCGCTCGCCGCCGCGATCGAGCTCATCCACACGTACTCGCTCATCCACGACGACCTGCCGGCGATGGACGACGACGACCTGCGACGCGGCCGTCCGACCTGCCACGTGGCCTACGGCGAGGACGTCGCGATCCTCGCGGGCGACGCGCTCTACGCGGAGGCGTTCCACCTGCTGCTGCGCGACGGCGCGCGCGCCGGCGTCCCCGCCGATCGCCTGCTCGCCGCCGCGACCGAGCTCGCCGACGCCACGGGCGTCGACGGGATGGTCGGGGGCCAGTACCTCGACGTGCAGGGCGTCGAGGCGGGCGGCGACGCCGCCGCCGCGCTGCGGACGCTGCACGGCCTGAAGACCGGGCGGCTCATCGGCGCCTCCGTCGGCGGCGTCCTGCGCCTCGCCGGCCTCGGCGACGACGAGGCGGCGCCGTACCGCCGGTTCGCCGACGAGCTCGGCGTCCTCTTCCAGATCGTCGACGACATCCTCGACGTCACCGGCAGCGACGCCGACCTCGGCAAGCCGCAGGGCAGCGACGAGCGCCACGGCAAGCGGACCTACGTGACCGAGTACGGTCTGGAGGGCGCGCGCGCGATGGCGGCGCGCCATCATCGTGCGGCGGTCGTCTCCCTCGACGCCGCCGGGCCCGACGCGGCCACGGACCTGCGGACCCTCACCGACTTCATCCACACGAGGACGAACTGACGCGCATGACCCGCCTCCTGGACCGGATCGATCACCCGCAGGACCTGCACGGCCTCACCGAGGCCGAGCTGCAGCAGGTGGCGCAGGAGGTGCGGGAGCACATCATCGACACGGTCGGCGAGATCGGCGGCCACTTCGGGGCGAACCTCGGGACCTGCGAGATCGCCGTCGCGCTGCACTCGCTGATGGACAGCCCGCGCGACAAGATCCTCTGGGACGTCGGCCACCAGGCGTACCCCCACAAGATCCTCACGGGCCGCCGCGACGAGCTCTCGACGATCCGCAAGTACGAGGGCCTCGCGCCGTTCTGCGCGATCCACGAGTCGCCGCACGACATCATGGGCGCCGGCCACGCGTCGACCTCGATCGGCTACGGCGTCGGCCTCCGCGAGGGGGCGCGGCTGCGCGCCGCGCACGCCGGCGGCGGGGCCGAGGAGCCGGCCCCGCGCGTCGTCGCGGTCATCGGCGACGGCGCGATGACGGGCGGGGTCGCCTTCGAGGCCGCCCACCAGGCCGGCGGCCTCGGCACGCCGCTGGTCGTGCTGCTGAACGACAACGGCATGTCGATCAGCCCGAACGTCGGGTCGCTCTCGCGCTACTTCCAGGGCGTCCGGCTGAAGCCGCGCCTGTGGCACGGCCGCGAGCGGGTCGAGGAGGCCCTCACCGACCTGCCCGGCGTCGGCGGGATCGTGGAGCGCGTCGGACCGACGCTCAAGGGCTCGATGAAGCTCCTGAACGCCGAGGGCGAGCTCTGGGAGTCGCTGGACTGGGCGTACGTCGGTCCCGTGGACGGTCACGACGTCCACGCGCTGCGCCAGGCGCTGAAGCAGGCCTTCGCCGCCGACCGCCCCGTCGTCGTCCACGCGAAGACGATCAAGGGCAAGGGCTTCGCGCCGGCCGAGGAGGGTGGCCTGGAGGGGATGGAGACCTGGCACGCCGCGAAGCCGGGCTCGATCGTCGCGCGGGCGCCCGCGCCGAAGGTCCCCGCGGACCCCGACGCGCCCGCGAAGCCGCCGCAGTACACGCAGGTCTTCGGGCGGCGGATGATCGAGGAGGTCCGGGCGGACCGGCGGGTCGTCGGCATCACGGCCGCGATGAACTCCGGCACGGGCCTGAACCTCCTGCAGGTCGCCGAGCCGGACCACTACTTCGACGTGGGCATCGCCGAGCAGCAGGCGCTGCTCTTCGCCTCCGGGCTCGCGCTCGAGGGCCTGAAGCCGGTCGCGGCGATCTACTCGACCTTCCTCCAGCGCGCCTACGACCAGATCGTCCACGACGTCTGCCTCCAGGAGCTGGACGTCGTCCTGGCCATGGACCGCGCGGGACTCGTCGGCGACGACGGGCCGACCCACCACGGCGTCTTCGACATCGCCTACCTGCGGTCGCTGCCGAGCATCGTCGTCGCGGCGCCGCGCGACGAGGCCGAGCTCGTGCACCTCCTGCACACCGGCATCGCCCACGACGGGCCGTTCGCGCTGCGCTACCCGCGCGGCGAGGCGGTCGGCGTGCCGCTGCCGGAGCGCGCGCGCCGGCTCGAGATCGGCAAGGGCGAGGTCCTGCGCCGCGGCGAGCGCGTCGCCCTCCTGGGGTACGGCTCCGGCGTCGGCGTGGCGCTCGAGGCCGCCGCGCTGCTGCGCGAGGCCGGGGTCGAGGCGACGGTCGCCGACGCCCGCTGGGCCAAGCCGCTGGACGTCGAGCTCGTCCGCGCGCTCGCGTCGAGCCACGAGCTGCTCGTGACCCTCGAGGAGGGCGTGCTCGCCGGCGGCTTCGGCACGGCGGTGCTCGAGGCGGGGGAGGAACACGGCATCCCGCTGGCGACCGCGGGCGGGGTGCCCGGGGTCACCCAGGTCCTGCGCGTCGGCATGCCGGACCGCTACGTCACCCACGGCGCGCCGAAGCTCCTCCACCAGGAGGTCGGCTTCACCGGAGCCGCGGTCGCCCGGCGCGTCGCAACGGCGCTCGGCGTGCGCGGCGGCGTCCCGGCACAGGCCTGATCCCGGAGGGCGAGCCGGGCGGCCCGCCTTCCCGGCGCCGCTCCTACGGCTCCTGGCCCTGGGCCAGGGGCTTCCGGTCGACCGCGGCGTTGAGCTTGCCCTGCCCGTCGACGGTGATCGTCACGCCGTAGGCGGTCCGCTCGTCGGCCTGCAGCTTGCAGCGGACCGACGGCGTGGTCGGCAGGGTCACCCGGTCCGGGCAGGTCAGCGCCTGCGCCTTGCGGCCGACCTGCTGCTCGAGCCGCGCCTTGGCCTCGCTGGCGATCGCGGTGCCGGGCGCGACGCCGCTGACGGCCTTCGCCTCGAACCGGACGCGGTCGCCGTCGCGGGACTTCACCGAGCCCTCGATGTTCAGCACGGTCCCCGCGGGGTTCTTGCCCTGGCAGGCGATCGACTCGCCGACCTCGGCCTTCACGTCGTCCTCGCAGGTCACGTCGGTCAGGGCGATCCCCTGGGCCTTGAACTGCTCGGTGATGGTGTCCTCCATCTCCCCGGTGTTCACCGTCTCCGTGCCGCAGCCGGCGAGCACGGCGGCGGAGAGCAGCAGGGAGACGGGCACGCCGCGACGGAGGCGCGAGGGGCTGGCTGGCTGGGGCACGGTCGTTCCTCCGGTGGCGGTGGCGAGCTGCGTCGCGCGGCCGCGGGCGGGGCCCGGCGCGCGGCGCGGCCGGGAGCCTACGCGTCCGGGTCGACGACCGAAAGGGCGTCGGGAGAAATGGAACGACCCGCACGAAGGCGGGCCGTTCCGGGGAGGAGAGTGCTGTGGGTCCAGCTATGTATGTGTTCGTGTTCTGCGGGAAGTCCGGGGGCTCAGCGTGCGCTGTACCGCGTCACGAGGCTGAGCATGAAGAGCGCGGCGGCGACGGCGAGGATGCCGACGGCGGTCGTGGCCTGGCCCGCGAGGGCGAGCACGAGGGCCGCGCCGACCCCGCCGAGGGCGATGCCCTGGTCGTAGGCCTGGTGGGCGCTGACGGCGACGGCGCCGGGCGTGCGCCCGTCCGCGCCGATCGAGGTCAGGGCGATCGCGCAGACCGTGGCGCCGAGGCCGACGCCCACCACGATCCCCGCCGGCTGCGCGCCGAGCAGGAACGGGAGGGCCATCAGGGCCACGCCGAGGACGAACTCGACGGCGCCGTGGGCGGGGTAGGAGATGAGCCGCGAAGCGCTCATGGGCAGCATCATGCGGGCCGAACAGGCGTTCCGGTGTGCCATCGATCACAGCGCCGTTGCCATCCGGTGAACGCGGGTCGGTGCGGCCACGCCCCTCCACGGCGGTACGGTGTGCGCGCGATGGCGAAGGTCCGGCTCGACACGCTCCTGCACCGCCGGGGGCTGTACCCGTCGCGCTCCGCGGCCGCCGCGGCGATCCTCGCCGGGGACGTGCGGCTCGGGGCGGGCGCGGGTCCGGGAGCGCTGAAGCCGGGCACGCAGGTCGACGAGGAGGCGGCGGTGGACGCCGCCGCGCCGCCGCCCTTCGTGTCCCGCGGCGGGATCAAGCTCGCCAACGCGCTCGACGCGCTCGGGATCGACGTGGCCGGTCGCCGGGCGCTGGACGTCGGCGCCTCGACGGGCGGGTTCACGGACTGCCTCCTGCAGCGCGGGGCCGCCCACGTGATCGCGCTCGACGTCGCCTACGGCGAGCTCGCCTGGTCCGTGCGCCAGGACGAGCGCGTGACGGTGATCGAGCGGCAGAACGCTCGGCACGTCACGCCCGAGATGCTGCCGTTCGCCCCCGACCTCGTCGTCGCCGACGTGTCGTTCATCTCCCTGCGCAAGCTCCTGCCGGCCCTCGCGTCGGTCGTGGCGCCGCGCTTCGACGCCCTGCTCATGGTGAAGCCCCAGTTCGAGGTCGGCCGCGAGCGCGTCGGCAGCGGTGGCGTCGTGCGCGACCCGGCGCTGCGGCGCGAGGCGATCGTCGCCGTCGGCGAGGCCGCGCGGGCGGCCGGGTGGTCGGTGCGGGGCGCCGCGCCGTCGGGCCTGCCGGGCCCGAAGGGCAACCGCGAGACGTTCCTGCACCTCGGCGACGCGGGGGACGGCGACCTCGTCGCGCTGGCGCGCGCGGCCGAGCCCGACCGGACGGAGGCTCCCGCATGACCCGCGCGCCCGCCCGCACCGCCGCCGTGCTCACGCACGGGCGACCCGCCCAGTCGGCCGAGGCCCTGGAGGCCCTGCGGCGGATCGCCGGGGAGCTCGGCGTCGAGCTCTGGTTCGACGCCGACGAGGCGGCCAAGCACGACCTCGACGGCGACGGGGCCGCCGTCGGCGGCGGCTGGCGCGCCGACGCGGACCTCTGCGTCGTGCTCGGCGGCGACGGGTCGATCCTCAAGGGCCTGCGGCGGCAGATCGGCACGGGCGTGCCGGTGTTCGCGGTGAACCTCGGCGAGGTCGGGTTCCTCGCGACGGTCGAGCCCGAGCACCAGGAGGCCGGGCTGCGCGCGGCGCTCGAGGGGCGCTTCGAGGTCCTGCCGCTGCCCGCGCTCGAGGTGCGGCTCCCCGACGGCTCGACCCACCAGGCGATCAACGACGTCTCCGTGCACCGCCGCTCGGGCGACCGGGTCGCCGCGCTGCGCTACGCGATCGACGGCGAGGAGGTCGGGGAGGTCCGCTGCGACGGGCTCGTCGTCGCCACGCCGGCCGGCAGCACGGGCTACAACCTCGCCAACGGGGGCCCGGTGCTCGCCTGGGGCGTCGCCGGCTACGCGGTGTCGTTCATCGCGCCGCACACCCTCTCGGCGCGGGCCCTCGTCGTGTCGCCCGACGGGACGCTCGAGCTGCACAACGACTCCGCGAGCGCGGTCGAGCTCGTCGTGGACGGCCGTCCCCGCGCGCTGCTGGAGCCGGACACGACGCTCGAGGTCCGCTTCCGCCCCGACGTCGCGCTGCTCGCCCAGACGTCGGACTCGAGCTTCTACCGCCGCCTGCGTGAGAAGTTCGGGCGCCTCGCGGGCTAGCTCCGAGCCGCCGCGCGCGCGAGCCGCGCGTCCGGTCGCGCGCCGCCTGCGCCGGGTTCGCGCCGATCGGGTGACGCCGCCGCGCGGCGACGCCGATCCGTCCTGCCGCGGTGCGACCCTGGCTGCGTGCTGCTGGAGCTGCGCGTCGAGAACCTCCTGCTGATCGAGCGGGCCGAGCTGGAGCTCGGTCCGGGGCTGAACGTCGTGACCGGCGAGACGGGCTCGGGCAAGACGGTGCTGGCGCACGCGCTCGATCTGCTGCTCGGCGCGAAGCCGCGCTCGGGCGTCGTGCGCCCCGGCGCGTCCGAGGCGTGGGTCGAGGGCGTGTTCCGGCTGCCGACGACCGGCGACCCCCTGCCGGAGGAGATCGCCGAGCGCCTTCCGGAGGGCGAGGAGGAGATCGTCCTCGCGCGTCGGGTCACCGCGGAGGGCCGCTCGCGCGCGTTCCTCGCGGGCCGGTCGGCGACGGCCGCGGACCTGCGCGAGGTCGGCCTGCGCCTGCTCGCCTTCCACGGGCAGCACGAGCAGCGGCGGCTCCTCTCGCCGGCCGCCCAGCTGCGCCTGCTCGACGACTTCTGCACGCGCCGGGACGCCGCGCACGCCGACCGGCTGGCCGAGCACGCGGCCGCGCACGCCGCGGAGCGGGCGGCCCGCGCCGAGCTCGAGCGGCTCGCCAACGCCACCGGCGAGCGGGAGCGCGAGCTCGACCTCCTGCGCTTCGAGCTCGAGGAGATCGAGGCCGTGGACCCGACGCCGGAGGAGCGCGACGAGCTGCTGGGCGCGCGCGAGCGGCTGCGCCACGCCGAGGCCCTGCGGATCGCGGCGTTCACCGCGCAGGAGGCCCTCGGGGCCGACGCCGGGGCGGCCGCGGGACTGAGCGCCGCCGAGGGCGCGCTCGACGGCGTGGCGGGCGTCGATCCCGCGCTCGACGGCCTGACCGCCCGCCTGCGCTCGCTGCGGATCGAGGCCGACGACCTGGCGCTGGACCTCGGCCGGCACCTCGACGGGCTCGAGGCCGACCCGGCCGCGCTCGAGCAGGCGGAGGAGCGCCTCGCGGCGATCGCGCGCCTCGAGCGCAAGCACGGCGGCTCGGTCGAGGCGGTGCTCGAGCACGCCGACCGCTGCCGCGCGCGCGTGACCGAGCTCGAGAGCCTCGAGGAGGACACCGCGCAGGCGGAGGCCGCGCTGGCCGAGGCGGGAGCGCGGCGGACGACGCTCGCGGACGCGCTCGCGGCCGCGCGGCGCGCTGCCGCGCCGGAGCTCGCCGCCGCTGCCGTCGAGCGCCTCGCTGCGCTCGCGATGCCGGCGGCGACCCTCGAGGTCCGGGTCGAGGCCCGGCCCGGCGGCGCGACGGCGACCGGCGAGGACGCGTGCGAGCTGCTGCTGGCGCCGAACCCGGGCGTCCCCGCGGCGCCGGTCCGCGAGGCGGCGTCGGGCGGCGAGCTCTCGCGCGTGATGCTCGCCCTGCTCGCGGTCGCCGGCGACGGCTCCGAGGCCACGCAGGTCTTCGACGAGATCGACAGCGGCGTCGGCGGGCAGACCGGCCGCGCGGTCGGCGAGCAGCTGCGCGCGCTGGCCGCCGACGGCCAGGTCCTCTGCATCACGCACCTCCCGCAGATCGCGGCGCTCGCCGATCGGCACTTCGCGATCGAGAAGGACACCGACGCCGACACCGCCCGCACGACGGTCCGGCGCCTCGACGACCGCGAGGTCGTCGGCGAGCTCGTGCGGATGCTCGGCGGCGAGGAGCGCGACAAGGGCGCCCGGCGGCACGCCGAGGAGCTGCTCCGGGCCGCCTGACCGGCGGTCGCCGCCGCTCGGGTCCGTCCCCGCCGTCGGCGAGGCGGGGGACGGACGGCGGGACGGCGCGGGCGTCAGCCGGCGGCGCGGTCCAGGTCGAGCGACGCCGAGTTGATGCACCAGCGGTTGCCGTTGGGCCCCGGGCCGTCGGGGAAGACGTGCCCGAGGTGCCCGCCGCAGGTGGCGCACTTCACCTCGATCCGGACCATCCCGTGGGACCGGTCCTCGTGGAGCGTCACCGCCTCCGCGACGACCGGGTCCGTGAAGCTCGGCCAGCCCGTCCCGGAGTCGAACTTCGTGTCGCTGGCGAAGAGCTCTGCGCCGCAGGCGGCGCAGCGGTACGTGCCGTCGTCCTTCGTGTCCCAGTACTTGCCGCTGAAGGCCGGCTCCGTGCCGCACTGGCGCAGCACGGCGTACTGCTCGGGGGTCAGCTCCTGCTGCCAGTCGGCGTCGGTCTTCGCCGGCGAGGAGGGGGAGGGGGTCGCGTTCTGATCGGTCACGGGCTGCTCCTGCGGTCGCGGGGTCAGGGTCCGGCGGGCGCCGGCGCCCGATCCGCGGCGCCGTGACGGGCGCCGGCAGGGCGGGCGGGTCGTCCTGCGATGGTCGCAGACCGGCGGGTCCGTCCCGCGCGGACGCCGGACGCGGGCGTGCGGTCGTCACGGAGGTCGTCCGCCCCGCCCGGTACCGTCCTCGACGTCCGGTGCACGACCGCGGGCTCGCCGCCCGCGGGGCGTGTCGCGTTCCTGTGCGCCGGAGGATCATCCCCGTCGTCGAGGTTCCGCCGTGTCCGATCGCAGCCAGACCAAGTTCGTGTTCGTCACCGGCGGCGTCGTCTCGTCGCTCGGGAAGGGGATCGCGGCGGCGTCGATCGGCCGCCTGCTCGTGGCCCGCGGGCTGCGCGTGGGCATCCAGAAGCTCGACCCGTACATCAACGTCGATCCCGGCACGATGTCGCCGTACCAGCACGGCGAGGTCTTCGTCACCGAGGACGGCGCCGAGACGGACCTCGACCTCGGCCACTACGAGCGGTTCACGAACACGAACACCTCGAAGGCGTCGAACGTCACGACGGGCGGCATCTACGACACGGTCATCCGGCGCGAGCGCCGGGGCGACTACCTCGGCGGCACGGTGCAGGTCGTCCCGCACATCACGAACGAGATCAAGAACCGGATCAAGCTCATCGCGGAGTCGTCGGAGGTCGACGTCGTGATCTGCGAGATCGGCGGCACCGTGGGCGACATCGAGTCCCTGCCGTTCCTCGAGTCGATCCGCCAGTTCCCGTCCGACGTCGGACGGCGCAACTGCATGTTCATCCACCTCACCCTCGTGCCGTACATCAAGCACGCGGGCGAGCTGAAGACGAAGCCCACACAGCACTCCGTCAACGAGCTGCGGCGCATCGGCATCCAGCCCGACATGCTCCTCTGCCGGTCCGAGGCGGTGCTCAGCCGCGACATCCGGTCGAAGATCGCGCTCTTCACCGCCCTGCCGGACGACATGGTGATCTCGGCCAAGGACGTCGACGACGTCTACGAGATCCCGCTCTGGTACCGGGAGGAGTCGGTCGACCAGCGCGTCCTGGACCACTTCGGCCTCGAGGCGCCGGCCCCCGACGTCAGTGACTGGGAGCAGGTCGTCCAGCGCACGCGCGCGGCCCGGAGCAAGGTCCGGATCGGCCTCGTCGGCAAGTACGTGAAGCTCGAGGACGCCTACAAGTCCGTCGCCGAGGCGCTGAAGCACGCCGGCGTGTGGGACGGGGCGAAGGTCGAGATCGACTGGGTCGACAGCGAGCACCTCGAGAGCGAGCAGGTCGCCCTGGACCGGCTCGGCGACCTCGACGGCATCCTCGTCCCCGGCGGCTTCGGCGGCCGCGGCGTCGAGGGCAAGATCCTCGCCTGCAAGGTGGCCCGCGAGCAGGGGATCCCGTTCCTCGGCATCTGCCTCGGCATGCAGATGGCCGTCGCGGAGTTCGCGCGCCACGTCGCCGGCATGCCCGGCGCGAACTCCACCGAGTTCGATCCCGAGACGGAGTGGCCGGTCATCGACCTCCTGCCCGAGCAGAAGGAGGTCCGGGACCTCGGCGGGACGATGCGGCTGGGCGCGGACCCGGTGAAGCTCGCGCCCGGCACCCGGATCCGCGAGCTCTACGGCGAGGAGACCGTCTACGAGCGGCACCGCCATCGCTACGAGGTCTCGATCACGCTGCGCAAGAAGCTCGAGGCAGCGGGCCTCGTGGTCGGCGGGACCTCGCCCGACGGGCGCCTCGTGGAGGCGATCGAGCTGCCCGACCACCCGTTCTTCGTCGCGGCCCAGGCCCATCCGGAGTTCAAGAGCCGCCCGGAGCGCCCGTCGCCGATTTTCGTCGGCTTCGTGAGCACCGCGCACCAGCGCGCCCAGGAGCGCCGCGAGATCCAGCAGCTCACCGCGACCCCCGCGGAGCGCTGAGCGACCCCACCGACCAGGGCGCGCTGCCGCTCGGCGACGGCCCGGAGGCCGTCCCGCGGCTGCCGGGCGGTCCCGACCCGCGCGAGCGGGAGCTGCTGCGGGAGCAGTTCGCGGCCCTCTGCGCGATCCCGAGCCCGTCGGGGCACGAGCGGGCCTGCGCCGACCACGTCATCGGCGTCCTCGAAGCGCTCGGCCTGTCCGTCGAGGAGGACGACGTCCACCGTCGCATCGGGGGCGACGCCGGCAACCTCCGCTGTCGGATCCCGGGCCGGGACGGGGCGGCGGATCCGCTGCTGCTCTGCGCGCACCTCGACACCGTCCCGGTCACCCCGCCGATCGTCCCGGTGCTCGGCGACGACGGCACCTGGCGCGACGAGCGCGGCGGCGTTCTGGGCGCCGACAACAAGGCGACCGTCGCCGCGCTGCTCGTCCTCGCCGATCGCTGGAGCCGGTGGCCGCCGCCGGTGCCCGTCGAGCTGCTGCTCACCGTCCAGGAGGAGCCGCAGCTGCGCGGCGTCACCGCGCTGGACCCCACGACGCTGCGCGCCCGGACCGGCTACGTCGTCGACCATCCGTCGCCGTTCGGCGGCGTCGTGCTCGGCGCGCCGGGACACCTGCGGTTCGAGGCGCGCTTCCGCGGCCGCGCCGCCCACGCCGGGATCGCGCCCGAGGCCGGTCGCAGCGCCGTGCGGGCCGCCGCACGCGCCGTCCTCGCCCTGCCGCAGGGGCGCCTGGCCGACGGCTGCACCGTGAACGTCGCGGCCGTCTCCGGCGGCCCGGCCGGCGCCGACCCCGCAGATCCCCCGACGAACGTCGTCCCCGACGCCGCGCGGCTGGTCGGGGAAGTCCGGGGTCCCGATGCGGACGCGCTGCAGCGGGCCGTCGACGCCGTCGAGGCCGCGCTGCACGACGCGGCGCATGAGCCCGACGAGCCGGTCGACCTCGAGATCGTGCTGGAGCAGCGCTTCGCGCCCTACCGCCACCGCGGCGGCGATGCGGCCGTCGAGCGGGCGAGCGCGGCCCTGCGGCGGATCGGGATCGAGCCACGGCCGTTCGCCGACGCCGGCGGCAGCGACGCGAACGTCCTGCAGCTGCGAGGCATCACGACGGTGAACCTCAGCGGGGGCAACCGGGACGCCCATCGTGCCGGCGAGTCGGTCGACGACGAGGACCTGTCGCGGACGGTGGCGCTGCTGGACGGACTCGTTCGCGGCTGAGCCCGAGGAGGAGGACGGCGAGGCTCGCGACCGCCGCAGCGGCCGCGAGCGCTCGACCGGATCAGCTGTGGCGGAAGCGCCGGACGATCGCGTTGCCCGAGAGCATCACGATCGCCAGGAGGGCGAGGCCGCCGGCGGCGATGACGCCGGTGGGCGACGAGCCGTCGCCCTTGACGAAGGAGGCCGGGGAGGCCGTGGCGGAGACCGGCACCGGCGCGTAGTCGGCCGTCTCGGGCGCCTGACGCAGGAGCAGCCGCACGAGGCGCTCGCGGCCGGCGCGGGTGTCGATGTCGTCGACGACCGGGACGCGGCGCTTCTCGAACTCGTCGATGTGCGACGGCTTCGTGTCGCGACGCTCGACGAAGACGCCGGGCACCTCCTCGCGGCGCAGGCCGACGCCGACGCCGTGAAGGAACCGCCGGTGGGCCGTCGTCTCCTTCGGGCCGTAGGCGAGGACCGCGGCGATCAGGGGCGTGATGTCGTCCGGAGCGTCGGGGAAGAGCGCCTCGCGGACCGCGTCGGCGTCCGCGCCGTCCTCGGACAGGGCCTCGGCCGTCGCGCGGCCGATGGCGCGGGGCGACTCGGAGCCGGCGATCCGGCGCGCGAGGTCGGACTCGAGGAAGGCGTCGAGCCGCTCCCGGTCGACCTCGACGAATCGGTAGAAGATCCCGCCCTCGCGGAGCGCGCGCTCGACGTCGTCGCGGACCTCCCTCGGGATGATCCCGAAGCTCGCGAAGACGATCGGCCGGGCCGCGATCGGCGCCCCGGCGGACCCGTTGGCGACGCCGGCACCGCGCGCGGTGCCGTTCCCGGTGCCCGAGCCCGTGCCGTTCCCGGTGCCGTCGCCCGTCCCGCCGTCGTCGGTGCGGCCGTCGTCGTCGCCGCCGGTGTCGCCACCGCGGTCGTCCGGCGTCGTGGGCGTCGTCGGCGTCGTCGTGATCGTCGGCGTGCCGCCGCGATCGTCGGGCGTCGTCACGGTCGTCGTGACCGTCACGGTGGGCGGCTGGTACTGCTGTCCCACCTGGGCGGCAGCGGACCCCGTGAAGGCGAGCACGCCGAGAGAGGCGGCCAGGAGGACGCCTCCGGCACGTGAGCGCAGGCGGGTGGTGCTCGACCAGAGATGCGGGGCAGATTCGGGCATGGGACTTCCCTTTCGGACACCTGCATCCTACGGCCTCTGTCAACGGTCGTGGACCGACGGTCGATATACGCCGTTGAGCAGGGACTTCCGGGGCTGCCGCAAGGGCTCGGGACGACGGGCGACGCGCCGTGCGCGCGGGGCATCGCGTCTGGGAGGATCAGCGTCATGACGGGCGGCAGCGAGCGGACCTTCGAGCGGATCGACTCCCGCACGATCTACCGGGGCCGGATCGTGCACCTCGTCGAGGATCGCTTCCGCTACGGGGACGGCGGCGAGGCCGACCGGGAGATCATCCGGACGACCGGTGCCGTCGGGGTGCTCGTGCACGACGGCACCGACCTCCTGCTCACGCGCCAGCCGCGCGAGGCGATCGGCGAGCCCGACAGCCTCGAGATCCCGGCCGGACGGCTCGACAAGCCGGGCGAGGACCCGATCGACTGCGGCCGGCGCGAGCTCACCGAGGAGATCGGCTTCGCCGCGCAGCAGTGGGCGCCGATCGCCGTCTACCGGCCCTCCGTGGGCATCCTCGACGAGGAGGTCCACCTCTACGCCGCCTGGGACCTGCGTGCCGACCGGCAGGACAGCGGGGAGGACGAGCGGATCGAGGTCGTCCGGTGGCCGATCGAGGACCTCGACGGGGCGATCGCCGCCACCCAGGACGGCAAGACGCTCGTCGCGCTGCTCTGGGCGAAGGCCAACGGCCTGCCCGGCCGCGCCTGACGGCGACGTCCGGCGGCCGACCGCCGCTCCCGGGCGGACGGGGTACCAGACGGACGGGCCGCCGCTCCCGCGCCGCCGGGCCACCGAACGGCCGGGCCGCCGCCCCCTCGCCGCCGGGCCGCCGGGCCGCTGCGCCGGAGCGCGTGGCGCACTCGCGCTTGCACCGTGCAGGGACCGGGGTGCCGGCGGGCAACGAGGCGGTCGTCCATGCAGCCCGTCGCCGCACCAGCCGACCAGCGCTCGCTCGAGGCCCTCGTCCTCGACTTCCTCGCGTACCTCGAGTTCGAACGGGGGCTGTCGCGCAACACGCTCGACGCCTATCGCTCCGACCTCCAGCAGTACGGGGCGTTCCTCGATCGCCGCGACGTCGGCGTGCTCGCCGCGACCGGTGAGGACATCACGGCGTTCCTCGACGGCCTCGCCGCGGGTGGCACGAACCCGGACGGCACCGCCCGCCGACCGGCGGCCGCCGCGACGATCCAGCGCAAGGCGGCGTGCCTGCGGAGCTTCTACCGGCACGTCCGCCGCGAGGGCCTGCTCGAGGCCGACCCGACCGCCGACGTGCGCGGCCCGCGCAAGCGCGAGCAGCTGCCGAAGGTCCTCACGCGCGCCGAGGTCGCGAAGCTCCTCGCGATGCCCACCGCCGAGCTCGAGCACGGCGACGCGTCGCTGCTGCCCGGGGCGTCCGTGGCGATCGCGCTGCGCGACCGCGCCATCCTCGAGCTCATGTACGCCTGCGGCCTGCGGGCCAGCGAGGCGACGGGCCTCGACGTCGGCGACGTCGACCTCGAGGAGGGCCTCCTGCGCACGCACGGCAAGGGAGGCAAGGAGCGGCTCGTCCCCGTCGGGCGGCGGGCCGTCGACGCCGTGACGCGGTACCTCCGCGACGTGCGCGGCGACCTCGTCGGCGGCGGCAGCGAGCGCGCGCTGTTCGTCAACGCCCGCGGCGGCCGCCTGAGCCGGCAGGGGCTCTACAAGATCGTGCAGCGCCACGCGCGCAGCGCGGGGCTCGAGGGCCGCATGAGCCCCCACACGCTGCGCCACAGCTTCGCGACGCACCTGCTCGCGGGCGGCTGCGACCTGCGGACCCTCCAGGAGATGCTCGGCCACGCCGACATCGCCACGACGCAGATGTACACGCACCTCTCCGCCCAGCGGCTGCAGGACGTGTATCGGGACGCCCACCCTCGCGCCAAGCGCGCCTGAGCGCGTGGCCGGCGCGAGCCGGTCGGGCGCGGGTGGGCGGGACGGCCCACCCTCGCGCCAAGCGCGCCTGAGCGCGTGGCCGGCGCGAGCCGGTCGGGCGCGGGTGGGCGGGACGGCCCACCCTCGCGCCAAGCGCGCCTGAGCACGTGGCCGGCGCGAGCCGGTCGGGCGCGGGTGGGCGGGACGCCCCACCCTCGCGCCAAGCGCGCCTGAGCACGTGGCCGGGCCCGCGACATCGCCACGGGTGATCCGCGAGAATCGCCGCGTGGTCGCCAGCGCTCGTCGTCTGCCGGTGCCGCCCGGGCCGCTCGTGGCCGGGGGAGTCGTGGTGCTCCTCGCCGGTCTCGCGGCGGCGGGCGCCGGCCGTGGCCCCTCGGCGCCCCAGACCCTCGACCGGCCCACCGCGCCCCGCGCCTTCAGCGAGCGCAACGTCGGCTTCGGGACGCTCGTGCGGCTGCCCGAGGGCCCGTGGGTCTCGCGCTACGCCGGCGAGCGCGACACGCGGCCGTTCCGCGCCTCGGTCTCCAGCGGGCCGGCGGTGGCGACGATCTGGATCTACGCCCGCGGCCGCCGCGGCCCGCGGACGACGGCCCAGCTGCGCCAGGCCCGCAAGCGGCTCGTCGCGGCCGCGAGGACGCGCGACGCGTCGTTCCGCGTGCTCGCGTCGGGCGTCCGGCGCTACGACCGGCTCCCGGCGATCGAGCTGCGCGGCACCGAGACGATCCTCGGGCGCCCGCGGACGGTCCGCTCGGTCCACCTCTTCGTCGGCGGGCGCGAGATCGTCGTGGACGCGTACGCACCGGCCGAGGACTTCAAGGCCGCCGACGTCGCCGTCTTCCGGCCGCTCCTGCAGTCGCTGCGGATCGCGCCGGACTGGCGGCGCCTCCGTGCGCTGGACCGCTCCGCGGCGGCGTGAGCCGGCGCGCCTTCGTCGTCGTCCTCGACGCGTGCGGCGTGGGGGCCGCCGCGGACGCCGCGCAGTACGGCGACGAGGGCACCCACACGCTCCGTCACGTCGGGGCGGCCGAGGGAGGGCTCCGACTGCCGACGCTCGAGGCCCTCGGCCTCGGCGACATCACGCCGTTGCCGGGCGTCGCGCCGGCCGGTGCGCCGGTGGTCCACGGCGCGCTCGCGCCGATCGGCCCGGGCAAGGACTCGATCGTCGGCCACTGGGGGCTCATGGGGGTCGCCGCGCCCGGCCCGCTGCCCTCGTGGCCCGACGGCGTGCCCGACGAGGACCGCGACCGCTGGGGCGCGGCGCTGGGCACCGGCCTGATCGGGGGCCGGCGCAGCGACGGCCTCGCCGCCCTGGAGCGCTGGGGCGCCGAGCACCTCGCCACCGGCCGGCCGATCCTCTACAGCTCGACCGACTCGGTGCTGCAGCTCGCGGCACACGTCGATCGCTGGCCGGAGGCGGCGCTGCACGACCTCTGCCGGGCGCTGCACGACCTGCTGGGCGCCGGCGCGCCGGCGCGCGTCATCGCGCGGCCGTTCCGCGGACGGCCGGGCGCCTTCGAGCGGACGGACGGGCGTCACGACGTCGCGATGCCGCCACCGGGGCCCTCGTACCTCGACGCGCTGCGCGATCGCGGCGTGCCCGTCCACGGCGTCGGGAAGGTCGCGGACGTCTTCGCCGGTCGCGGCTTCGACGTCGCGCATCCGGCGCCGACGAACGCGCGCGGCCTGGCGGAGACCGGGCGCCTCGTCGAGGAGCTTGCGGCGGGGCTGGCGTTCGTGAACCTCGTCGAGACCGACCAGCGCTACGGCCATCGACAGGACACGGCCGGCTTCCACGCCGCGCTGCGCGAGATCGACGCCGCGGTCGCGGACTGGCTGCCCCGGCTGGGCGCCGAGGACCTGCTCGTCCTCACCGCCGACCACGGCGTCGACCCCCGGACGGAGCACCGCGACCACACGCGCGAGCTCGTGCCGCTGCTGGCGCGGTTCGTCGGACCGGGCGGGGCCCCGGCCCGGGGACGTCACGACGGCGTGCTGGCCGACGTCGGCGCGTCCGTCCTGCGGTGGCTCACCGGCGAGACCGAGCCCGGGCTGCCCGGCACGCCGTTCGCCTGACGGCCGACGGACGCCGAGCGGGCCTCGCAGGGCGGCGCCGGCCCGCGCCCGTCAAGCTGGAGGCGATGCCGGAGCTGCCCGAGGTCGAGACGATCCGCCGTCAGCTCGCGCCGCTCGTCGTCGGCCGGCGGATCACGAGCGCGGAGATCCTCGACCCGCGGTGGTGCGTCCCGCAGTCGGTGGAGGAGGTCGAGGCGGCGCTCGTGGAGCGACGCTTCCGGGCGCTGGACCGGCGCGGCAAGCATCTCCTCTGGCGCCTGGAGGACGCCGGCGGTCCCGCGGGGACGGTCGTCGTGCACCTGCGGATGACCGGCGTCCTGCTCGTCCACGCGCTGGACGACCCCGAGCAGCCGCCGTACGAGCGCGTCGCGCTGACCCTCGACGACGGTCGCGTCGTGCGCTTCTGCGACCCGCGGCGCTTCGGGACCGGCCGGTGGTTCGCACGGGACGCGGACGCCGACGCGTGGATCGACGCGCGGCTGGGTCCCGAGCCGCTCGAGGACGGCTTCGACGGGCGCGTCCTGCACGCCGGCCTCCGCGGGCGGCGCGCCGCGATCAAGGGGCTGCTGCTCGACCAGCGGATCGTGGCCGGCGTCGGGAACATCTACGCCGACGAGGCCCTCTTCCACGCCCGCGTGCATCCGCTGCGGGCCGGTGGCGCGCTCACCGCGCGCCAGTGCGACGCGCTGGCCGACGGGATCCGCCGCGCCCTGCGCGACGGCATCGCAGCGGGCGGGGCGACGATCGACGACTTCCGGCACGTCGACGGCGTCACCGGGTGGTTCCAGCACGAGTTCCAGGTGCACCGGCGCGCCGGGCTGCCCTGCCCGTCGTGCGGGACGCCGGTGGTGAAGCGCGTCGTGGCGCAGCGGGCGACGTACAGCTGCGACGTCTGCCAGCCGCGGCCGCGCGGGGTCGCGCGACGCCGGCCCTGAGCCGGCGCCCGCAGAGGCGCTCAGGCGCCGACGAGCTCCTGGAGCTTGCCGGAGCGATCCGCGGCGGCCAGCTCGTCGAAGCCGCCGACGACCGTCTCGCCGACGAGGATCTGGGGGAACGTCATCATCCCGGTCCGCTTCGAGAGCTCGATGCGGGTCTCGGGATCGCGACCGAGGTTGATCTCCTCGTACTCCAGGCCGCGGGACTGCAGCAGCGACTTCGCCCGCGAGCAGTAGGGGCAGGCGTTCGTCGTGTAGACGGTGATCGGTGCGGAGGCGGACATGACTTCACAAAGTATAGTGGGTCGGGAATGGACGCCCGGAGGCTGAGCGTGGAGGCCGTGGTGCTGCGGTCGATGCGCTACGGCGAGGCGGACCGGATCCTCCACGCCGTCACGCCCGAGCACGGGCGGGTCAGCGCGATCGCGAAGGGCGCCCGACGCCCGCGCAGCAAGCTCGGCGGCCGCCTCGAGCCGCTCAGCGCGGTCCGTCTCGAGCTCCAGCGCGGGCGCGGGGACCTCATGACGGTCGTGGGCGCCGACACCCTCGTGGTGCACCACCGGATCCTCACGGCCCACGCGGCCCTGGAGACGGCGCAGCGGGCCGCGCTCGTCGTCGATCGGGTGTGCGTGCCCGACGAGCCCGCCGAGCGGGTCCACGGCCTGCTCCGCACGCTGCTCGCGCTGCTCGACGAGGCGCCCGACCGGGGCGGCGAGGGCATGGCGCTCGCGTTCGAGCTGAAGCTCCTCTACGCGCTGGGGCTGCAGCCGGTGCTCACCACGTGCGCCGCCTGCGGGCGGCCCGACGGCCTGGCCGGCTTCGACCCCGTCGCCGGAGGCGTCGTCTGCTCGGCGTGCCGCCGGGGCGCACCGCCGATCGGCGCGGCGGCCGTGGGGTTCATGCTCGAGGCGCTCGGCCGGCCGCTCGCCGAGGCGCCGGCGCTCGAGCGTCCCGCGGCGGGCGAGGTCGAGCGGGCGCTCACCGGCCTGGCCGCCGAGCACCTCGGCGTCGACCTGCGGCGTCGCGGCTGAGCGCGCGACCGTCCCGCCGCGGACGACCGCCCTCGCCGACGCCCCCGGACGCCGCCCGGGCGGTCCGCGGCCGGGGGTAGCATGGCGCGCCTGATGGCAGCCACCACCTGGGTCCAGGACTTCGCCGACGGCCGCCGCGAGCAGCGGGAGCTGCTGGGCGGCAAGGGCGCGAACGTCGCGGAGATGACGCGGATCCTCGGGGCCGACAAGGTCCCGGCCGGCTTCACCATCACGACGGAGGCCTGCGTCGCGTACATGCGCGGCGAGCGCACGCTGCCCGACGGCCTCGAGGAGCAGGTGGCCGCCGCCCTCGCGCGGCTGGAGGAGCGCGCCGGCCGGCGACTCGGCGACCCGCAGGACCCGCTGCTCGTGTCGGTGCGCTCGGGCGCCCGCGAATCGATGCCGGGGATGCTCGACACCGTCCTGAACCTCGGGCTGACCGACGCGTCGGTCGAGGGCCTCGCGGCGCGCACGTCCAACCCCCGCTTCGCGTGGGACTCCTACCGGCGCTTCGTGCAGATGTACGGCAACGTCGTGAAGGGCGTGCCGGGCGAGGCGATCGAGGAGGAGATCGCCCGCCTGAAGCGCGAGCAGGGCGTCGTCCTGGACACCGAGCTCGACGTCGCGGCGCTGCAGGAGCTCGTCACGCGCTTCAAGGGCCTCTACGAGCGCACGACCGGCGAGGCGTTCCCGCAGGATCCGCAGGAGCAGCTCGCCGGGGCGATCCGCGCCGTGTTCGACTCGTGGACCGGCGATCGCGCGGTCCAGTACCGCCGGATCAACCGCATCCCCGACGACTGGGGCACGGCGGTGAACGTCCAGCAGATGGTGTTCGGCAACAAGGGCGACACCTCGTGCTCGGGCGTCGCGTTCAGCCGCGACGAGGTGACCGGCGAGCCGGAGCCGTCGGGCGACTTCCTCGTCAACGCGCAGGGCGAGGACGTCGTCTCGGGCGTGCGCAACACGCAGGACCTCGCGGCGATGGCGCAGGTCATGCCCGACGCCCACGACGAGCTGCTGGAGATCCTGCGCACCCTCGAGCGCCACTACGGCGACATGCAGGACACGGAGTTCACCGTCGAGGAGGGGCGCCTGTACATGCTGCAGACGCGCAACGCCAAGCGCCCGGCCCAGGCCGCGGTGCGGTTCGCCGTCGACGCGGTCGACGAGGGCCTGCTCGACCGCTCCCAGGCGCTGCTGACGCTCGACGCCGAGGGGCTCGAGACGCTGCTGCACCCGACCTTCGACCGCTCCGCCGACTACCGGGTCCTCGGGATCGGGGTCAACGCGTCGCCCGGCGCGGCGAAGGGCGCGGCGGTCTTCACCGCGGAGGAGGCCGTCGCGGCCGCCGCGCGGGGGGAGAAGGTCATCCTCGTGCGGCCGTTCACCGAGGCCGACGACGTCGCCGGCTTCCACGCCGCGCAGGGCATCCTGACGAGCGAGGGCGGCAAGGCCAGCCACGCGGCGCTCGTGGCCCGCGGCATGGGCAAGCCGTGCGTCTGCGGCGCCACGGACCTGCAGGTCGACCTCCCCGGGCACGTCGCCCGGATCGGCGACGTCCTCATCCGGGAGGGCGACCTCGTCGCGATCAACGGCACGACGGGCGAGATCACGACGGACGACGTGCCGCTCGTGGAGCCCTCGCAGGACCCGGCGATGGCCGGCGTGCTGGAGCGCTTCGAGACGGTGCTCGGCTGGGCGGACGAGCTGCGCGTCCTCGGCGTGCGCACGAACGCCGACACGCCCGAGGACGCCGCGAAGGCCCGCGAGCTCGGCGCCGAGGGCATCGGCCTCTGCCGCACCGAGCACATGTTCATGGAGGCCGACCGCCAGCCGAAGATGCGGCGGATGATCATGGCCGGCGACGAGGCCGAGCGGCGCGCCGCGCTCGAGGAGCTGCGACCGCTGCAGCAGGCCGACTTCGAGGGGCTGTTCGAGGCCATGACCGGGCAGCCCGTGACGATCCGGCTGCTCGACCCGCCGCTGCACGAGTTCCTCCCGAAGAAGGAGGAGGTCGGCGAGGAGCTCCACGAGGCCTACGCCGCGAAGCGCTACCACCGCGTCGGCGTCCTGGCCGACGTGCTGGAGCGGATCGAGACGCTCTCGGAGGCCAACCCGATGCTCGGCACCCGGGGCGTGCGGCTCGGGCTGCTCTACCCGGAGATCTTCGAGATGCAGGCCGAGGCGATCTTCGCCGCCGCCGTCGCCGTCCGGTCGCGGACGGGCAGCGCCCCGAAGCTCGAGGTGATGATCCCGCTGGTCGGCTACGAGCGCGAGCTCGAGCTCATGCGCGGCTTCGTCGTCGCGGTCGCCGACCGCCACGGCCTGACGATCGGCGAGGACTACCTCGTCGGGACGATGATCGAGCTGCCGCGGGCGTGCTTCCTCGCCGACTCGATCGCCGATCACGCCGACTTCTTCAGCTTCGGCACGAACGACCTGACGCAGACCGGCCTGGGCTTCAGCCGCGACGACATCGAGGGCAAGATCCTCGCGCGCTACATCGAGTTCAAGGTCCTCGACCGGTCGCCGTTCGAGACGATCGACACGCCCGGGGTCGGCCAGATGCTGCGGATGGGCGCCTGGCTCGGACGCAAGACGAAGCAGGACCTGAAGCTCGGCGTCTGCGGCGAGCACGGCGGTGACCCGGACTCGATCGCGTTCTTCCACGACTCCGGGATCGACTACGTCTCCTGCTCGCCCTTCCGCGTGCCGATCGCCCGCGTCGCCGCCGCGCAGGCGGCCATTCGCATCCCGCTCGGCGAGCGCGCCGGTCGCGCGACGGACTGAGCCGATCCGATCCCCGGCCCGCGCCGGATCCGCGCGATCGCGCCTCGGGTGCGGGCCGGGCGCGGATCCGTGCGGGACTGGTGCGACAATCGCCGCGTGGCCCCGGCGATCACGGCACTCGGCGACCCGCACGCCCGTCGGCGGGCGTTCGAGGAGGACTTCCTGCAGCCCGCGGCGGCCCGCACGTGGCCGCCCCGCCGGGCCGTCGAGGAGCCGGAGTGCCCCCTGCGCACGCCGCTGCAGCGCGACCGCGACCGGATCGTCCACAGCAAGGCGTTCCGGCGGCTGAAGCACAAGACGCAGGTGTTCCTCGCGCCCGAGGGCGACCACTACCGGACGCGGCTGACCCACACCCTCGAGGTCACCGGCATCGCGCGCACCGTCGCGCGCGCCCTCGAGCTCAACGAGGACCTCGTCGAGGCGATCGCGCTCGGCCACGACCTCGGTCACGCGCCCTTCGGCCACGTCGGCGAGGAGGCGCTGGACCGCCTCCTGCAGCCGCACGGACGCCACTTCCGCCACTGGGAGCACTCCGTCCGGATCGTCACGACGCTCGAGGATCCGCCGAGCGCGGTGCGCGAGGCGGGCGGGGCGGGCCTGAACCTGTGCGCCGACGTCCTGGACGGGATCGGGGGCCACTCCGGCCGCTCGCCGATCCCGCGCACGCTCGAGGGCCGGATCGTCCGGGTCGTGGACCGGATCGGGTACCTCAACCACGACATCGACGACGCGATCCGCGCGGGCGTGCTCCGCGAGCGCGACCTGCCCGCCGGGCCGATCGCCGTCCTCGGGGCGACCGCCTCGCGGCGCATCGACCATCTCGTCCAGGACCTCGTGCGGACCTCGCGCGAGGCCGGCGACATCCGCCAGGGCGAGGAGGCGGGCACGGCGATGGACGACCTGCGCACGTGGATGTTCGAGCACGTGTACCTCGCCGCGCCCGCCCAGGCGGAGCACCGCCGGGCGCAGGGCCTGATCGCGGCGCTCTTCGAGCACCACCTCGAGCGCGGAGGGCAGGAGGACGCACCGCTCCCGGAGCGCCTCCCGCTGGCCGGGGACGGATGGGACGCCTTCCACGTCCAGCAGGCCGTCGACGCGGGTGCCGACCCGCTGCAGCGGGCCACCGACTGGGTCGCCGGCATGACCGACCGCTACGCGCTGCGCGCGTTCACCGAGCTCGTCGTGCCGCGCGTGCACGCCCGCTGACCGGCCCGGGACGCTGCCGGTGGCGCGCTACGCGAAGGAGGACATCGACCGCATCCGCGACGCGGTCGACTTCGTGGCGCTCGTCGAGGGACGCACGGAGCTGCGGCGGTCCGGCGTCGGCCGGATGGTCGGGCTCTGCCCGTTCCACGACGAGCGCACGCCGTCCTTCTCGGTGAACGTCGAGGACAAGCTCTTCCACTGCTTCGGCTGCGGCGAGGGCGGCGACCTCTTCCGCTTCGTCGAGCTGACGGAGAACGTCGACTTCCCGGAGGCCGTCGAGCTGCTCGCCGACCGGGCGGGGATCCAGCTCCGGACGGAGGACGAGGATCCCCAGGCCGCCGCTCGCCGCAAGCAGGAGGCGCGGCTGCTGGAGCTCCTGGACCGCACCTGCCGCTACTACGAGCGCCAGCTCTGGTCGGCGGCCGAGGCGGGCGGCGCGCGCGCCGAGCTGCAGCGCCGGGGCCTCGATCCCGAGCTCCTGCGCGAGTTCCGGGTCGGCTACGCGCCGAGCGCGTTCGAGCGGGTGCTGACGGCCTCGCGGCACGCGGGCTACCGGCCCGAGGAGCTCCTCGCCGCCGGGCTCGTGCAACGCAGCCGCGACCGCCGCGACCGCGTCTACGACCGGTTCCGCCGGCGGATCACGTTCCCGCTCGCGGACCGCCGCGGGCGGATCCTCGGCTTCGGGGCCCGCGCGCTGGGCGCCGACCAGAAGCCGAAGTACGTGAACTCGGCCGACGGCCCCGTCTACCACAAGGGCCAGCACCTGTTCGCGGCCCACCTGGCGCGCAAGCACGCCGCGCGCGTGGGGGAGGTCATCCTCTGCGAGGGCTACACCGACGTCATCGCCCTGCATCAGGCCGGACGGCGCAACGCGGTCGGGCTCATGGGCACGGCCCTGACGCCCGACCAGGTCGGCGAGCTGCGGCGGATGGCCTCGGTCCTCGTCCTCGCGCTCGACGCGGACGCGGCCGGGCGCAAGGCGATGCTGAAGGCCGCCGACCTGGCCGCCGGCAGCGGCCTGGAGCTCCAGGTGGCGATGCTGCCCGACGGGATGGACCCGGCGGACATGCTCGTCAAGCGCGGGGCGGCCGCGCTGGACCAGGCGTTCGGCCGCACGATCTCGATCGGGCGCTTCCGGGTCGGGCAGGCGCTCGAGGAGGCGGACCTCCAGACGGCGGAGGGGAAGGACCGCGCGATCGCCGACCTGCGACCGATCTTCGCGACGATCGATCCCGGCGTCCTGCGGATGGAGCTCGTCCAGGACGTCGCGCGCCGCCTGCGCCTGGACCCGACGGTCCTCGGACCGCTGCTCGACGGCCCCGGCGGCCCACCGGCGCGCCGTGCGCCGGACCCCGTCGGGTCGTCCCCGGGCGGCGCGGGCGCGTCGCGCGCGGCCCCGGGGAGCGCCGCGCCGCGCGGCGGGGGGCCGGCCGCCAGCGCCCCAGGTTGTCCCGCCGGCGCGTGGGAGCCGGCCCTGCCCCCGGCACCGTCCGCCTCCACCGGCACCGAGGACCCCGCGGAGGCGGAGCTGCGATTCCTCGCGTCCTGCCGGGCGGCGGGGACCGAGGCGGCGTCGCTGTTGGGCGACGACCGGCTCGCCGAGCTCTTCGCGCACGAGCCCCACCGGCAGGCGGCCGCTGCCCTGCGCGAGTGGCTGCGGGCCGGGACGCCCCCGGCGACGGACGATCCGCTGATGGCGGGGGTCCTGCGACGGCTCGTCGCGCTCGCCCAGCAGGTCGAGCACCCGTCGGTGGCCCGCGCCGAGCTGGACGGGCTGCAGCTCGAGTTCGCGGCCGTGTCCCGGCGCCTGCCGCGCGCCGGGGCGGAGTCCCCGGCGCTGCAGGTCCGCCGCCAGGCGCTGCGCGTGCGGATCGAGGAGCTCGTCGCCACGCTCGCCCGCTCGGCCCGCAAGGGCTAGCGCCTCGCACGGTCGGCCGAGCGCCCGACGCCGCACGGGACCGGGGTGGCGCGGCGCGCGCGACGCAGCGGCGCCGCCCGGCGCTGGTCGCGGTGGGAACGGGTCAGGCGGCGGCGTCGGAGGAGGCCGGGGCGGGGGAGCCCCGACGCAGGCCGACGACGCCCCAGGCGACGAGGCTCGTCGAGGCCAGGAGCGCGAGGATCAGGCCCCAGCCGACCCGCACGTCGAAGAGGCCGCCGCCCACGCCGCTGACGTCGACCGTGTCGATGATGGTGATCGCCAGCGAGACGACGGCGAGGCCGAGCGCGATCCGCGGGAACCGCCGCGCGACGATCATCCCGCCGACGAGGAGCGCGATCACGAGCGTGATGACGCCGTCGCCGTCGAGTCCGTTCTTCGTGAAGGGTCCGGCCGTGGCCCACGGCGTGACGCTGCCGAGCAGGAGGAGCGCCGACGAGGCGAGGCCCCACTGCGCGCGGCGGTCGGAGAGGATCGATGGTCCGTCGTTGCCCATGACGGACCACGGTCGCACCGGGTCGCCCGGGCGGCATCGGGGACCTCCCCAGCGTCGAGGCTCGCGCGGGCGGTCGCGGCGGATCGGCCCCGGAACGAGCGAACCGCCCGTGGAGGGCGGTTCAGGCTCCGGGGGTGGGACTCGAACCCACAACCCTTCGATTAACAGTCGAATGCTCTGCCATTGAGCTACCCCGGAACGCGGAGCGCATGGTACGGGATCGCGACGACGCCCGGCGTGCGGTGGGCGGATGATCGAGAGCCCTGCCGCGCGGCGGTGGGCGCCTTGCTCAGCGGCCGGCGGCGGCGAGCTCCTCGACGAGCTCGCTGGCCCGGCGCTCGGGGTCCTCCGCCGCGATCCAGGCGGCGATCTCGCGTGCCCGCTCGGCGAAGCCCGGAACCCGCAGCACGCGGTCCACGGCGGCGCGCAGGACGCGTCGGCCGACGAGCCGCTGGGGGATCCGCAGCCCGGCGCCCGACCAGTCCAGGCGCGCGGCGTTCTCGTGCATGTCGCCTCCGGCGGGCACGGCGATCACCGGCTTGCCGTAGCTCAGCGCCCGCACGAGCGTGCCGTGCCCGGCGTGGCAGACGACGACGTCGGCGAGCGGCATCGCCTGGCTGTAGGAGATCCACGGGACGAGCCGGGCGTTGGCGGGCGCCTCGATCCGGCCGAGCCGGGCCGTCGCCGCGGCGCTCGTCCGGTTCTCGGCGGCGAGCACCCGGACGGGGGCGTCGGCGAGCCCGGCGAGCGCGGCCCGCAGGAGCCGGCCGTCGGGGTCCTGCGAGGTCGACGGCGCGACGAGGACGAGCGGCCCGTCGCCCGTCGGCGCGGCGACCGGGTCGCTCGCGGTCTCCCAGACGAGCGGGCCGACGAGGTGCGTGGCCGGGAACGGCGCGCGCCGCGGGTAGTCGAGCTGGGGGACGCTCGCCACGAGCGCCAGCCGGCGGCTGATCCCTCCGTGGACGTGGTCCAGCGGCGGCAGCCCGACCCGGGCGCGCGTCTCGTTCAGCTCCCGCCGGCCGGCCTCCAGCGACCGGGCGACGAGGTGGTTGGGCGCGCGCCAGGCCAGGCGGCTGAGCCGTCCTCCGGGCTGCCCGCCCGACGAGTACGGCGGCCAGCCCGGCTCGCCCCGCGGGTCGACGTGGGGGATGAGGGTCGCCACCGGCACGCCGCACCGCTCGGCGGCGAGGGCGGGGCCGAGGGTCAGGATGTCGGCGACCGTCACGTGCGGATCGAGCTCCCGGACGAGCGGCACGGTGTCGGCCGCGGCGCGCGCGACGGCCTCGTAGGGCTTCAGCGGCTCCTGCCCGAGCTGCGGGAAGACCCGGTACTCGGGCGCCGGGGCGAAGCGCATGCCGGCGTCCTCGACGTCGGCGCGCCACCGCTCCCACGTCTGCACGCACACCTCGTGACCCCGGCGCGCGAGCGCGGCGCCGAGGGCCATGATCGGGAACGCGTGCCCCGGGTCGCCGAACGCGCCGAGCAGGATCCGACGGGGCACCGGCTCGGCGCCGGCGCGGTGCGGGTCCGGGATCAGATCGCGTCGCGGGCGGCCGCGAGCTCGCGCAGCTGCGCGATGCGGCCGTCCTTGGTCGGCGTGGTCGGCGTGACGATCAGCGTGTCGACGTCCGCTGCGGCGAACGCGCGCAGCCGCTCCGTGACGTGCTCGCGGGTGCCGAAGAGCGACACGGCGTCGATGAGCTCCGGCGGGACGGCCCCCATCGCCTCGAGCTTCTTGCCGTCGAGGAAGAGGTCCTGGATCTCCTTCGCCGCGTCGCCGAAGCCGTAGCGCGTGACGGCGGCGTTGTAGAAGTTCTTCTCGCGCGAGCCCATGCCGCCGACGTAGAGCGCGATGAAGCCGCGCAGGATGCCCTCGGCGGCGCCGTCGGGGTCGGGGCCGATGTGGACGCTGAGCGACGGGCAGACGGCGACGTCCTCGCGCTTGCGGCCGGCCTGCTCGATGCCCTTCCAGAGCGGGGCGAGCGCGACGTCGGCGTGCTCGGGCGAGAACATCATCGGCAGCAGGCCGTCGGCGATCTCGCCGACGAGCTCCGTGTTCTTCGGGCCGATCGCGGCGATGTAGATCGGGATCCGCTCCTGGACCGGGCCGATCGTGAGCTTCAGCGCCTTGCCGGGACCGTCGGGCAGGGGGAGGTCGATGGTCTCGCCGTGGTACTCGAGCCGCTCCCGGCGCAGCGCCTGGCGCACGACGTCGACGTACTCGCGGGTCCGCAGCAGCTGCTTGCCGAACCGCTGGCCGTGCCAGCCCTCGGCGACCTGCGGCCCCGAGGTGCCCAGGCCGAGGACGAAGCGGCCCCCGGAGAGGTTGTCGAGCGTCGCGGCGGTCATCGCCGTCATCGCCGCCGACCGCGCCGGCATCTGGAAGATCGCCGAGCCGACCTTGATCGTCGAGGTCTGGGCCGCGATCCAGCCGAGGACCGTCGCGGCGTCCGAGCCGTAGGCCTCCGCCGCCCAGACGGACTCGAAGCCGAGGCGCTCGGCCTCCTGGACGATCTCGAGCTGGTCCTCGCTGGTGAGGCCGAGGCCCCAGTAGCCGAGCTGCACGCCGAGCTTCATCTGCAATCTCCCGTTCACCAGCAGGTGTGCGCTTGTCGTGGACGACGGGGGCCCCTACCTTGCGCGGAGCCGCCGTGCCCGTCGGGCACTCTACGTCAGCGCACCTGAGATGACCGCCCTCCGCCGCCCCTCCCGCTCCACCGCGATCGCCGAGCTGCGTCGCACGATCGACTGCCTGCCGTCGCACACGAAGCGCGCGATGCTCGAGGGCGTCCGCCGCGACACGATCATCGTCGGCGCCTACACCGACCGCGACGGGGGCGTCTGCCCGATGCTCGCCGCCCACCGCCGGGGCGGCCGCACGAGCTTCCTCGCGTTCGCGCGGACGTGGGACCGGTTCACGAACGCCCCGTCGCGCGGCTCGCGCAAGGCGACGGAGCGCGAGCTGCGGATCCTCGCCCACCACCTGGAGGCGAGCATCGAGGCCGCCGACGAGACGGCGGCCGACGTGTCGCTCTCCGCCGTCGTGGCGGAGCACCGCGCGCTGCGCCGGCGCAGCGCCCGGGTGGCCGACGGCGTTCCGTCGCTGGCCGACGCGATCGCCGAGCACCGGGCGTCCCAGGGCCGGACGGCGCTGGACCAGGAGCACGTCGTCGAGGAGCTCGAGCCGATCGAGGAGGAGCCGGTCCGCCTCGCCGAGCCCGTCGCTCGCAAGGCCCGGCGCCTGCCGGAGTGGCTGCGCCCGCTCGGCTCGATCGAGGACTACGAGCGCGCGCTGGCGCAGGTCGACCGGCAGCGCGTCCGCCTCGGCCTCGTCGGGGACACCGCCGGGCCCGCCCGCGAGCGCGAGACCGCGCCGTCCGCGCGCTGAGCGCGCCCGCCGCACCGACGGCGTCGTAGGATCCGGGCGTCGCGATCGCGACGCCCGATGCCCGGTCCGCTCCAGTTCCTCCAGTTCGCCCGCAGCGCCCAGAGCCGCCTCGCCCAGGCGCGCGAGCTCGAGCGCCGGTGGAGCGCCCTGGACGAGGACGAGCGGCGCGACGCCCAGGTCGAGCTCGACCGGCTGCGGGCCGCCGGTGTCGCCGTGCGCGAGCGGATCACCGCCGGGCCGACCGGCTTCGCGCGCGAGATGCGCGCCGCCTACCACGGGGTGGAGGCCGAGCCCGTCCCCGAGCCGCCGTCCCTGCGGGAGCTCGCGCGCGAGCTCACGGGCGCCATGAGCGCGCTGACGGCGAAGCTGCGCGCCGCCGAGGAGCGGCGCGCGTCCTCGTCCGAGCGCCGCTGACCGGTCCGGCGAAGGGGACCGGTGGCATGGGCCGACCGGGACTCGAACCCGGATCGGACGGATTATGAGTCCGCGGCTCTCACCATTGAGCTACCGGCCCGTGCCGAAGGGCAAGGTAGCGGACGCCGCCACCGGGACCGAGGGAGGGGGCGGCGGGCGACCCGCTGCGAAACCCGGGAAGGAGATCGGGGAGCCACGAGGAACATCTCAGCGCCCATGAAGCGCACGGCCTCCTCCTCAACGACAGCACTCGCGCCGATCGTCGATCACCAGACGCTCACCGAGTACATCCAGTCGCGGTTCGACGAGTTCTCGCGCTCGCAGAAGGACGTGGCGCAGTACATCGTCGACCATCTCGACGAGGTGGCCTTCCAGACCGCCGAGGAGCTCGCCCGGCGCGCGAACACGTCCAGCTCGACGGTCGTCCGGTTCAGCCAGGCGCTCGGCTTCCACGGCTTCCCGGACCTCCAGGAGCAGGCGCGCGAGGAGTACCGCCGCCGCGTCGAGGCTCGCGGGACCGGCGCGACCGGCACCGAGCCGCTGTTCGGCCTGGACCAGAGCCCGGGCGAGGCGACGATCGCCGCCGATCACCAGGCCGTGGAGGAGACCGCCCGGCGGCTCTCCCGCAGCGTCCTGGACCAGGCGGTCGCCGAGATCGGCAAGGCCGACCGGGTGATCATCGTCGCCGCCGACCAGGTCGCGTACTTCGGCACCTACCTGCGCCACCTCCTGATGCTCCTCGGCATCCAGACGGACATCGTGGCCAGCCACGCCCAGGAGGCCCGGGCGCGCCTCGCGCGGCTCGACGAGAACGCCGTGCTCATCGGCATCACCGCCGGCCGGGCCCACCCGCTCGTCGTCCGCTCGCTGCAGCTGGCGCGCCACCGTCGCGCCCGCACGATCGCGATCACCGACGCGACGCTCTCCGACGCCGCGCAGCTCGCGCACCTGTCGCTCTTCTACTCCTCCAACAGCCCGGCGTTCGTGCGCTCGCACGTCGCGCTGCTGTCGCTGCTGCAGGCGCTCGCGCAGGGCGTCTACGCCAACGACGGCAGCCGCGCGGACCGGATCCGCGCGTACCGCCTGAAGTAGCGCCGCAGGACCTCGCCCGACGAGCCCCGCCCGGGGCTCGTCGGCGTTCCGCGGCGGGCGGTCCACCCGGCGTCCAGTGGCCCGGCGGCGGCCCGGTCCACGCCGGCGGCCGCCTCTAGACTCGGTCGCCTGATGCGTGACGAATCGACCCCGCGGGTGAAGACCGGCCTGGCGGAGATGCTCCGCGGCGGCGTGATCATGGACGTCGTCGACCCGGAGCAGGCGAAGATCGCCGAGCAGGCCGGCGCGTCGGCGGTGATGGCGCTCGAGCGGGTCCCGTCCGACATCCGCCGCGACGGCGGCGTGGCCCGGATGAGCGACCCGGAGATGATCCGGGGCATCCAGGAGGCCGTGAGCATCCCGGTGATGGCGAAGGCCCGGATCGGCCACTTCGTCGAGGCCCAGGTGCTGCAGGCGCTCGAGGTCGACTACATCGACGAGTCGGAGGTCCTGACGCCGGCCGACGAGGCGAACCACATCGACAAGTGGGCCTTCGACGTCCCGTTCGTCTGCGGCGCCACGAACCTCGGCGAGGCGCTGCGGCGGATCGGCGAGGGGGCGGCGATGATCCGCTCCAAGGGCGAGGCCGGCACCGGCGACGTCGTCGAGGCGGTGCGCCACATCCGCGGCATCCGCGGCGAGATCAAGCGCCTGGGCACCCTCGACGGCGGCGAGCTCATGACCGCCGCCAAGAACCTGCAGGCGCCGTTCGAGCTCGTGCAGTGGGTCGCCCGCGAGGGGCGCCTCCCGGTGCCGCTCTTCTCCGCCGGCGGCATCGCGACGCCCGCCGACGCGGCGCTCATGATGCAGCTCGGCGCGGAGTCGGTCTTCGTCGGGTCCGGGATCTTCAAGTCCTCGGACCCGGAGCGCCGCGCGCGGGCGGTCGTCGCCGCCACGACGCACTTCGAGGATCCCGCCCGGATCGCCGAGGTCTCGACGGGCCTCGGGCCGGCGATGCAGAGCCTGGAGGCCCGCAAGCTCGCCGAGGGCGAGCTGCTGGCCGGCCGCGGCTGGTGAGCCTCCCGGCGCCCGCCGAGCGCGCGTGGCCGGGGGCGGCGCTGCCGCCCCTGGCCACGCGCGCGCGCTCCGCTGCCGAGGACGAGGACGCGCCGCTGATCGGCGTGCTCGCCCTGCAGGGCGGCGTCGCCGAGCACGTCGCCGCGCTCGAGCGCTCCGGCGCCCGCACGCGGCTCGTGAAGGTCCCCGAGCAGCTCGACGGCCTCGACGGCCTCGTGCTGCCCGGCGGGGAGAGCACGACGATGACGCTCGGGATCGAGCGAGAGGGACTGGCGGAGCCGCTGCGCGGGTTCGTCGGCTCCGGGGCGCCGGTGCTGGCCACGTGCGCCGGCCTCATCCTGCTGGACCGCGCGCACCTCGACCTCCTGCCGCTGGACTGCGTCCGCAACGCGTTCGGGCGCCAGGTGCGGAGCTTCGAGGCGGACCTCGAGATCTCCGGCCTCGAGGGCGGGCCGCTGCGTGCGATCTTCATCCGCGCTCCGCAGGTGCGGCACGCCGACGACGCCGTGACGGTGACCGCCACGGTCGACGACGCGGTCGTCGGCGTCCGCCACGGCGCGGTCGAGGGCTACGCCTTCCACCCCGAGCTCACCGGCGACGACCGGCTCCACGCCGCGTTCGTCGCGCGCTGCCGCCGGGCCTGAGCCGCCGCGGCGGCCGTCCGGGGCGATGCGCCGTGGACGCCGCCGACCTACGGGAGGTCGAGCGAGGGCAGCTGGGAGGGGTCGCTGGGCACGGTCGTCGGCGTCGTGGTGGCCGGCGGCTGGCCATCGCCGTCGTCCCCGAACACCCCCGCGACGAGCAGCGCCGCCACGACCACGAGCACGAGCAGGATCGCCGGCACGCCGAGCTGGCGGACGACGACCGCGACGGTCCCGGCGGGCCGGGCCGTGATCGCGCCGCCGCCCTCGACGGTGGCCGGCGAGACCGGGGGGCTCGGCTGCCGCTCGTCCCACGCCGACGCCGCGTCGTCCTGCGCCCACGCGTGGTGCTCCTCGTCCGGGACCGGGTCGCTGAACGGCTCCTCGTCGGGCTGGACGCGCCAGGCGGTCGTCGGCGCGTCGTCGCGCGGCTCGGGCGGGATCGGATCCTCACGGCGCGCCGGGGGGACCGGCTCGGGCTCGGACGCGGGCGGCTCCTCGCGCGGCGGTGCCGGCTGCGGGGCGACCTCGCCGGCCTCCGCGCGGGCGGCGTCGACCTCGGCGGGCCGTCGTCGTCGCCGAACCGGGGGCGCCTCGGGCTCCGCGTCGCCGCGGGAGGGCACCAGCGGGCGGCCGGACGGTCCGCGGCCGCCACCGCGCCGGGAGCGCGCGGGCGTGCGACGGCGCGGTGCCGGCGGGACGGGATCGGGCTGCGGGAACCCGGGGGCGGGGACGACGTAGCCGATCGCTTCGGGGCCCAGCGGGTCCGCCGGCGACGCGATCGGGACGCCGGGGCCGCCGTCGTCCTCCGCCGGACGATCCCCGTCGACGGCCTCGAACTCGTGGGTCCAGCCGTCGTCCCAGCGACCGGCGTGCGCGACGACCTCGTCGTCGACCGGGGTCTCGGGCGGCTGCTCGGTGAACGACTCCTCCGGACCGAGGTCGTCGTCGGAGCGCTCGACGCCGCCGTAGGGCGTCGGCTCCGCGTCCTCGGGCTCGGGGTCGGTCGGCTCGCCGGCCGGTGCGGTGCCGGGCTCCAGCGGCGACGGGGACCCGCTCCCGTGCTCCTGCGCGTCGACGTCCGCGACGGGCGGATGCGCGGCCGGGTCGACCGGCTCCTCCACGGTCGGTCCGGGCTCGGTCGCGGCCGGGGCGGCCTCGTCCGCGCCGAGCCCGGACGCGACGACGTCGGTCGGCTCCTCGGGCTCGGGAGCGGCCTCCGCGACCGGGGCCGCGGTCCCGGCGGGCGGATCAGCGGGGGGCGCGACGTCCGGCTCGGGGTCGGGCGCGACGTCGGGGTGCGGCTCGGGCACGTCGAGGCCCTCGGGCGCGTCCTCGATCGCCGCCGGCGCCTCCTCGCGCGGTGGCGTCGCGTCGGCCGCCTCCGGCTCGTGGCCCTCGGCGTCGGCCATCGCCTCGTCCGCCGCCGGCGCCTCGACGGGCGCGGGGGGCTCCACCGGCTCGGGGGCGGCCTCGTCGGCCCCCTCGGGCTCCGCCACGGCCGCCACGAGCGGCGCCGCCGCCATCGTGCTGACGATGACGCTCGCCTCGGTGGCGTCGGGCGTCGCCGCCGTCGCGGTGCGGTAGCGCTCCTCGGCGCGCGCGAACGCGTCCTGCAGGGCGCGGCAGTCCGGGCAGCGGCGCAGGTGCCGGACGAGCCGCTGCTCGTCGCCGACCGACAGCCGGCTCTCGATCCACGCGACGAGCAGGCGCGGCATGAGCTCGCACGCGCTCGTGCGGTGCTCGGTCAGCTCCCGCCCGAACGGCCGGTACGGGTTCTCCGCGTGCCGGGCCGCCGCGTGGCGGGTGGCGTGCAGGAGCGTCGCCTCCGGGTCGATCTGCCCGGTGTCGTCCGCTCCGCCGACGGCGAGCCGGAAGGCGGTGAAGGCCTCGGCGGCGGCCTGCAGGGCGTGGTCGGGCGCGGCGACCTCGTCGCCGTACGCGAGGACCCGTCCTCCGCGGCGCTCGACGAGGAGCGCGAGCACGAGCGGGTCCGCGTCGCGGATGCCCTGCGGGGTCACCCCGCCGGACGAGGATGAAGACCTAGCGCTCACCGATCAGCGCAGGTTAGTGACTCGGGTGGACCATCCGTCCGCCCGCGGGGACGTCATCGCGACCCGCGCGGGCCGAGCGCGCGTACGTGGTCGACCGCCCAGCCCGCGTGGTAGCGGCGCCCCGGCGCGGCACCGGCCAGCGCGCGTCCTCCGGCCCCGGCGACGTTGCAGGCCGCGACGGCCGCCGCGCGACCCCACCCGCGGCGGCGCCCGATCCAGCGGTACGTCGCCGCGAGGGACCGGCGACGGCGCGCGTCGCCCCACGCGGCGGCCGTGGCGGCGCTCACCTCGTGGAGCACCTCGGCGTCGGGCACGTAGCGCGTCGCCCAGCCGGCTTCGCGGGCCCGCCAGCACAGGTCGAGGTCCTCGGCGTACATCCACATCCGCGGATCGAAGCCGCCGATCGCCCGCCACGTCGCTCCGCGGACGAGCAGGAGCGCGCCGTGGGCCCATGCGACGCGGCGCTCGAGCGCCGGGTCCCACGATCCCTCGAGCGTCAGCTGGCGACGCAGCCGCGGGCTCCGCTCGACCAGTCCGAGCGCGAAGGCGGCGCTGAAGCGGACGGTGGGGAAGGGGTGCACGCTGTGCTGCACGGCGCCCCCGGGCGTCACGAGCCGCGGAGCGAGGACGCCCGCGCCCGGGTCGCGCTCCGCCGCGTCGAGCAGCCGCCGGAGGGCTCCGGGGCGCACGGCCACGTCGGCGTTGGCCACGACCACCCACGGCGCGTCCGGTCGTCGCCGCGCGCCGACGTCCGCCGCGGCGCCGAAGCCGAGGTTGGCGGACGAGACGACGACGTCGGCGCCCGCGCGGCGCGCGACCGACGGCGAGTCGTCCCCCGAGGCGTTGTCCACGACCGCGACGGTCGCCAGGCCGGAGGCGACGTCGGGCGCCAGCGCCCCCAGGCACCGCTCGAGCAGCTGGGGCGTGCGGTAGGAGACGACGACGACGTGGACGGGCGGGCTCACCGCTGCGGCAGCCAGCGCTCGACGCCGTCCACGAGCCGCGGGGCGACCGCGCCGTCGGCCTCGAGCAGGTCGAGGTGGCCGACGACCTCGGAGATCACGAGGTACGCGGACTTCAGCGCGACGTCGCCCCACATCCGGCGCCCGATCTCGAACGCGGTGGCCCCCTCGGGCGGCAGCAGGCCGTGGATCTTCGCCTTCCGGCGCTCCGTGGCCCGCGCGCGCTCGGCCACGAGCGGCGCGACGTCGGTCACCGGCGGGCCATGACCGCCCACGACGACCTCGAGGCCCATCCGGGCGGTCGCCGACAGGCTCGCCTCGTAGCGCGGCAGGGTTCGCACCCGGTCGTCGGCGGTCGGCGCCTCGTCCCGCCACAGGCGCTCGGGCTCGCACGCCATGAGCGGATTGGAGGAGATCGCCTCGAGCAGGTGGTCGCCGCCGATCGCGAGCCGTCGCGCCTCGTCGACGAAGATCGTGTCGGTCATGCTGTGACCGGGACGGTGGTGGACCCGCAGCGTCCGGTCGGCGAACTCCACCGTCTCGCCGTCGGCGACGGTCCGCCCGACCGGGACCGAGGGATTGGCGAACGCCGCGTGGGCGCGCTGCATCGGCACGAGGGCCAGGACGACGTCGGTCGGGACCCCGTGGCGCTCCATGAGCGCCCCGGTGAAGCGCGTCTCCCGCCGGAAGAGCTCGTCGGCCCGCTCCATCCGGGGCGCGAGCGCGTCGAGGACGACGAGCTCGGCGCCCGAGCGGTCCAGGACGATGTCCGTGAGGCCGAGGTGGTCGGCGTGCTCGTGGGTCAGGAGCACGCGCTCGAGGTCCTCGATCCGGCGGTCGCGGGCCGCCAGCCCGCGCTCGAGCGCCACGAGCGCCGCGGCCGTGGCGGGGCCGACGTCGACGAGCGTCAGCGGATCGTCCTCGACGAGCCAGCAGTTGACGTCGCCGACGGGGAACGGCGTCGGCAGCTCGATCGGGTGGACGCCCGCCGCCGCGGCGAGGGGGTGCCCGGGGCCGTGATCGGGGGCGCTCACGAGCGGATCAGCCCGAGGACCTCGTCGCGCCGGCGCTCCATGTCCTGCGCCGAGACGAGCGACTCGAGGCAGAGCCGCAGGAGGGGCTCGGTGTTCGACTTGCGGACGTTGAAGTGCCAGTCGTCGTAGTCGATCGACACGCCGTCGACGTGCGTGATCGTCGCGTCGCCGTAGCGCGCCTCGATCTCGGCGATCTTCGCGTCGGCGTCCTGCACGGTGGAGTTGATCTCGCCGGAGATGAAGTACTTCGCCCGGTACGCGCCGACGAGCTCGGAGAGCTTCGCGCCGCGCTCGGAGAGCAGCTCGAGGATGAGCAGCGCCGGGATCGTCCCGGAGTCCGCGCAGGAGAACGCCTCGAAGTAGTAGTGGCCGGAGACCTCGCCGCCGAAGATCGCCCCCGTCTCGCGCATCCGCGTCTTGAAGAACGCGTGGCCGACGCGGTTGATGAGCGCCGTGCCCCCGGCCGCGGCGACGACGTCGGCCACCGCCCGGGACGCGCGGCAGTCGTAGAGGATCGTCGCGCCCGGCTGGCGCTCCAGGAGGGCCTCCGCGAGCAGCGCGGTGAGGAAGTCGCCGTCGACGAAGGCGCCGGTGTCGTCGATGAAGAAGCAGCGGTCCGCGTCGCCGTCCCAGGCGATGCCGAGGTCCGCGCCGGTCGCGCGCACCTTCTCGATGATGAACTCGCGGTTCTCCGGCAGGAGCGGGTTGGGCTCGTGGTCGGGGAAGTTCCCGTCCGGCGTCCAGTAGGCGGTCTCGAGGTCGAGGCCGAGACCCTCGAGCAGCGGGCCGACCATCGGACCCGCCATGCCGTTGCCGCCGTCGACGACGACCTTCAGCGGCTGGACCTTCGCCGGGTCGATGAACGCCAGCGCGGCGGCCTGGAACGCCGCGTAGACGTCCTCCTCGGTCACGGCTCCGGGCGTGGCGGCGGGGTCCTGCGCGAGGAACGCCTCGTCCTGGGCGAGCTTGCGGATGTCCTGGATGCCGCGGTCGCCGGACAGCGCCAGCGCGCCGCGCTCCACGAGCTTCGCGCCCGTGTAGGCCTTCGGGTTGTGCGAGGCGGTGCACATGAGCCCGCCGTCGAGGCCGCGCGAGCCGACGGTCCAGTAGAGCATCTCGGTGCCGACCTGGCCGACGTCCAGCACGGAGGCGCCCTCGCGGACGATGCCGTCGCGGTAGGCCCGCGCGAGCGTCGGCGCGGTGAGGCGCATGTCGCGTCCGAGTCCGACCTGGACCTCGGCGACGGGCTTCTCGGCGAGCTTCGCGATCACGTGCGCGAACGCCCGGCCGATCGCGTGGGCGACCTCCGGCGTGATCTGCTCGTCGGCGAGGCCGCGGACGTCGTAGGCCTTGAAGATCTCGGACGGGACGGACATGAGGGCCGGATCCTACGGTGCCCCGACCCGGGCCCGTCGGCGGGGGCGGGCCGGGCGCTCCGACCGCCGGTAGCAACTTCGGATACCGATCGGTATCTTGACGGCAGCCGTCCCGTCGGGACGGCACGGAGGAGGACCGATGCCCCAGCCGCAGACCACCGCCGATCGCGTCGCGCAGCTCGCGCAGCCGCTCGAGCTGCCCCGTGGCGGCGCCCTGCCCAACCGGATCGCGAAGAGCGCGCTGAGCGAGCAGCTCGGCGACCGCCGCGGCGCGCCGTCGCCGGACCTCGTGCGCCTCTACGAGCGGTGGGGTCGCGGCGGCGCGGGCCTCGTCGTCACCGGCAACGTCATGGTGGACCGCCGCCACCTCGGCGAGCCCCGCAACGTCATCGTCGAGGACGACCGCGACCTCGCCGCCCTCCGCTCGTGGGCGTCGGCCGCGAAGGCCGGCGGTGCCCGCGCGTGGGTCCAGATCAACCACCCCGGCCGCCAGGCGATGTGGTTCGCCGGCGGCACGCGGCCCGTCGCACCGAGCGCCGTCGGCGCGAGCGTCCCGGGCTACGTCCGGCCCCGCGAGCTCACCGAGGGGGAGATCGGGGAGATCGTCGCCCGCTACGCCACGACGGCGGCGGTCGTCGCCCGTGCCGGCTTCGACGGCGTCCAGCTCCACGGCGCCCACGGGTACCTCATCTCGCAGTTCCTCTCCCCGCGCTCGAACCAGCGCACCGACGGGTGGGGCGGCGACGCCGAGCGCCGCCGGCGGTTCGTGCTCGAGGTGCTGCGGGCGGTCCGCGCCGCGGTCCCGCACGACTTCCCGGTCGGGATCAAGCTGAACTCCGCCGACTTCCAGCGCGGCGGGTTCACCGAGGAGGAGTCCGCCGACGTCCTCGCCGCGCTCGCCGAGGAGGGCATCGACCTCATCGAGATCAGCGGCGGCACGTACGAGGCGCCCGCGATGATCGGGCAGGTCCAGCGCGAGAGCACGCGGCAGCGCGAGGCGTACTTCCTCGAGTACGCCGAGACCGTCCGCGACCGCGTCCCCGGCGTGCCGCTGATGGTCACCGGCGGGTTCCGCGGCCGGGCGGCGATGGAGGACGCCGTCGGATCGGGGGCCTGCGACGTCGTCGGCCTCGGCCGGCCCCTGGCGCTGACGCCCGACGGACCCGCCGGGCTGCTCGACGGCTCGCTGGAGCGGCTGCGCGACGCCCAGCCGCGGATCGGCGTGCGGACGCTCGACGGCGCGATCGACCTCTACTGGCACACGCGCCAGCTCCACCGGCTCGGCGCCGGGGGCGAGCCGCACCTCCGCGAGCCGGCCTGGCGCACGCTGCTGGCGCTCGGCGTCGACAACGGCTGGGGCGCGCTGCGGCGCAAGCGCGGCTGATCCTCGTCGGGCCGGCCGGCTCAGCCTGGATCAGCCGCGCGCGGCGCGCCGCAGCGCCGGCACGACGTCCTCGGTCAGCGGCCCGGCGTGGCCCGGCACGACGATCCGCGGGCCGAGGTCGGCGAGCTTGCCGATGCTCGCCGCCGCCTGCGCGCCGTCGTGGTTGTAGGCGGCCTCCGGCACGGCCGGGTCCTGCGGGCGGCCGAGCATGCTCGTCATGTAGAGCGCGTCGCTCACGAGCGCCACGCCGTCGGCCTCGCGCCAGAGGCCGATGAGGCCCGGGGCGTGGCCCGGCAGCTCGACGACGCGGAACCCGGCGATCTCGTCGCCCTCGCGCACCGTGCCGGCGATCCTCACCGGGCCGCCCTCCCACGAGCGCCACATGAGGAAGCGGTGCAGGACGTTGATCGGCAGCGGCAGGTCGCGGAGGTCCCAGTAGTCCCGGTGGCCCCCGGCCTCGGCCGCGGCGATCTCCAGGGGGTGGCAGAGCACGGGGACGCCGAGGTAGGGCGCCGCGCCGCGGTGGTCGTTGTCGGCGTGCCCGAGGACGACGCGCCGCAGGCCGCCGAGCCGCTCCGCGGCCGCGAGGATCGGCGCCGCCATGCCCCGCTCGCCGGCGTCGAAGAGCACGACGCCGCCGTCGGGGTCCTCGATCAGCACGACGTTCATCGCGTGCTTGAAGCCGCCGCGCAGCAGCCAGACGCCGTCGGCGACGGGCTCGAGGTCGGCGACCGGCGAGGTGCGCCGCGGCAGGGGAGGAGCGGGGGAGGCGGCGGACGGGGAGGCGGACTGCGCGGGCGTCATGCGAGCTCCTCGGAGCGGGGGCACACGGGGCTGGTACCGTCCGGTACCCGCCGGGGCGACCGTACCACGGCCCCGTTCGCCCGATGGCCCCCTCCGACACCGAGACGCCCGCCCCCGACGCCGACCCGCGGCGCCGCCTCCTGCGCGCGATCGCGGTCGTCGTCGACGAGCGCGGCTTCGCCGCCACGACGATCGCGGAGATCGTCCGCGAGGCGCGGGTCTCCAAGCGCACGTTCTACGAGCACTTCGAGGACAAGCTCGACTGCTTCCTCGCCGCCTACGAGGCCGGCAGCGCGCTGCTCCTGCGGCGCCTCGCCGCCGCGGCCCGGCAGAGCGACCCGCCGGCGCCGTGGGACGAGCGGGTCCGGCGGGCGATCCGGGGCTACCTCGACGTCCTCGCCGACACGCCGGCCGCCAGCCGGACGTTCGCGGTCGAGATCCAGGCGGCCGGGCCGCGGGCGATCGCGCTGCGGCGGGAGATGCACCGCCGGACCGCCCAGCAGCTCGTCGCCGTCGTCGAGGCGGCGCGCGAGAGCGAGCCGTCGCTGCGGCCGCTGACGCCGACGATGGCGCTCGCCGCGGTCGGCGCGATGACCGAGCTCGTCGTCCACGGCCTCGCCGACGGCGACGCGGAGGAGCTCCGCGCGCTCGACGACGAGGTGACCTTCCTCCTGCGGGCGATCCTGACAGCGCCCGCTCCCGACCGCCCGCACGACCCCGAGAGGCCCACCGCATGACCACCGACACCCCGAAGGCCGCGATCGTCACCGGTGCCAGCAGCGGCATCGGCCTGGCGATCGCCGACCTCCTCGGCGAGGAGGGCTTCGGCCTGACGCTCGCCGCCCGCCGTCCCGAGAAGCTCGAGGCGGCCGCGGACGGGCTGCGCGCCAAGGGCTACGCGGTGGAGACCGTCGCCGCGCCGCTGCAGGAGGAGGAGGCGGTGAAGGGCGTCGTGGCCGCGCACCAGGAGCGCTACGGGCGCCTCGACGTGCTCGTCAACAACGCCGGCGTCGGCATCGGCGCCAACGTCGGGGAGATCTCGACGAAGCACCTCGACCTGCAGCTGGGCGTGAACTTCCGCTCGATGGTCCTCTTCTACCGCGAGGCGGTCGGCGCGCTGCGCGAGGCGGCGAAGGAGCGCGGCTCCTCGCTCATCGTCAACACGGCGTCGATCACCGGCAAGCAGGGCGAGCCGTGGCTCTCCGTCTACGCGGCGACGAAGGCCGCGGTGGTCAACTGGACGGAGTCGATGCAGAAGGAGCTCAGCACGGAGGGCGTGAAGAGCACGGCGCTCTGCCCGGGCTTCGTCGACACGCCGATGACGGACTTCGTGAAGGAGAGCGTCGCCGCCGAGGAGATGATGACCCCCCGGGACATCGCCGAGTCCGTCCGGTTCCTCCTGCGGCTCTCCCCGGTCTGCTGCGTGCCGGAGATCCAGTTCGTGCGGCCCGGGGCGATGCTCTAGGCGACCGTCAGCGCGGGCGGGCGTGGAGCATCCGCCACGTCCGCCACGCGTCCCGCCACCGGCGCGGTCGCACCCCGGGCCGGTACGCGACGAGGTGCGAGCGCTCGTGCAGCAGGCGGTGCTCGACGAGCCCCGGGGCGGCACGGCCGAGCAGCCGCCGCAGCGGCATCGGCTGGTGGAGCTCGAGCTCGTCCCCGTCGGTGTCCAGGAGGTTCGCCACGACGAGCCCGCCGAGCCCCTCCATCCGGACGAGCACCGCCTCCGGATCCGTGGCGTGCTCGACGACGTCGAACGCGTAGACCGCGTCGAACGTCGGCAGGTCCGCCGGCAGCGCGTCGAGGTCCAGGACGTCGGCGTCGTGCCCGCGGTGGGCCAGGCGCCAGCGCAGGTAGGCCGTCGAGGGGTTGTCGAAGTCGGCGAACGTCACGGCGTAGCCGTCCTCCAGCAGCGAGAGGCCGTCGGAGCCGATCCCGCACCCGAGGTCGAGGACCCGGGCGCCGCGCGGCACGAGCGCCCGGAGCCGCTCGTGGTAGGGCGCCTTGACGCCGGTCATCGCGAACGCCGTCAGGTCGTAGAGGTAGCTCTCCGACGTGCGGTAGAAGCGCTCGGCGTCGTCGACGGCCGCCCACTCCTCCCGGACGCCGTCCTCGTGCCGCTGCAGGCGCCCGAGGTCGAAGCGCTCGCCGAGGTAGGCCTGCAGCTCGGCGAGCTCGCGGTCGGGGTCCAGGGCCACGCCGGGATCGTCGCAGGGCGCGCGCGAGGCCGCCGCGCGAGGCCCGTGGCACACTGCCGCCCGTGACCGCGCCGATCAGCGTCGTGATGCCGACCGGCGGTCGGCGCCCGCTCGCCCGCTCCCTCGCCGCCGCCCGGGCGTCCGCGGCGCCGGTGGGCGGCGAGCTCGTCGTCGCGATCGACGCCGCGGCCGGGCCGGAGGAGCGCGCCCGCGTGGCGGTCGAGGCCGACGAGGCCGGGGCGGGACTCGCGGTCGGGACGAGGCCGGGGGCGTCGGCCACGCGCAACGCGGGCTGGCGGGCCGCGAGCGCCCCGCTCGTGCTGCTCGTCGACGACGACGTCCTGCTCGACGCGGGCGCGGTCGGCGCGCACCTGCGCGCCCACGCCGACGGCGCTCCGAACCGCGCCACGATCGGCGCGCTGCGCTGGCCGTCGGACCGGCGGATCACCGCGTTCGAGCGCTGGGTCGAGCGGGCGCTGCAGTTCGGCTACCACGAGATCGGCCCGGACGGCCGGACCGGCTGGTGGCACCTCTACACCTGCGACTGCGCCGTCCGGCGCGCCGCGCTCGAGCGGGTCGGCGGGCTCGATGCCGAGCGGTTCCCCTTCGGCTACGAGGACCTCGACCTCGGTCTCCGTCTGCACGACGCGCTCGGCGGCCTCGACGTGCGCCTGCTGCCCGACGGCGGCGCCGTCCACGACACGCGGATGACGCTCGGGGAGTGGCGCAGCCGGATCCGCCGGATCGCCCGCGCCGAGCGCACGTGGGACGCGGTCCACCCCGACCACCCGCCGACCCTCGGGCCGCGGCTGCGCGCGGCGGCGGCGGACCCGACGCCGCGCGCCGGTCGCTGGGCGGCGGCGATCGCGGACCTCGTGCCGCCGCCGCTCGCGCGCCGCGACGGGTGGCTCGCGACCCGGGCGGCGATCTGGTGGGAGCACGACCTCGCGGCGCGCTTCGTGGACGAGCAGCGTCGGCTCGCCGCGGGCTGAGCCGGTCCCCCCGGGGCGGCGCGCCTACGCGTCGGGCGCGGTCGTCCCGAGGGCGCGGATCGTCCGCGCCGGGATCCCGCCGGCCATGACGTCGGCCGGCAGGTCGCGGTTGACGACGGAGTTCGCCGCGACGACCGCGCGATCGCCGATCGAGGCGGTGATCGTGCACTTCGAGAAGATCGCCGCGTCGCGCCCGATCCGGATCGGGTTGAAGAGGTACTCCTGGTCGTACCAGGCGCGCGACGTGTCGTCCCAGCCGTGGCGCCCGTCGAAGATCGCCGTGCCCTGACCGAGGCCGGCGCCGTCGCCGATCTCCAGCCGCGTGGTGATCTGCACGAGCGGGGAGTGGGTGAAGCGGACGCGCTCGCCGCAGACGATCTCGGCACCCTGCCCGAGCTCGAACAGCCCGCCGCGACGGATCTCGCCGAACGGCCCCATGACGAAGCGGCCGCCGGCCGGCGCGACGATCCGCACGCCGGGGCCGATCCGGACCGTCGGGTGGATGTCGAACTCGACGCTCGGATGGCGCAGGATGAGCCACCGCCGCCGCAGCCGCGAGAGCAGGTGCGGCAGGCGGAAGTCGGCCTCCTGGGCGAGCCGGAGGTGCAGGCGACGCAGCGGGCTCGTCATGCGGGTCGGGTCGCGGTCGCGAGGAGGTTCGCGCGCGTCAGCCGCCGCAGCGCGGGCACGCGATCCAGGGCGCCGAGCAGCCGCTGCGCGATCCGCGACGGGACGAAGGCGAAGTACACGAGCTCGCCGTGACGGACGTCGACGTCGGCGAAGCCGGCGGTCACGAGCGCCGCCTCGAGCTGGCGCGCCGAGAGCTCGCCGACGTGCATCGCGTGCTCGAACTCGTTGCGCGGGTCGGCCGGCCAGCGGCGACCGCGCGGCCAGAGCCGGCGCAGCCAGCGGTACGTCGCGTCGTAGATCAGCCGGTTCGGCATCGTGTGGACGAGGATCCGCCCGCCCGGCCGCAGGAGACGGCGGGCCTCCACGAGCGCGTCGGCCAGCTCGGGGCCCGTGAGGTGCTCGACGACGTCGAGCATCGCGGCGCGGTCGGCGATCGCGGGGTCCAGGCCGGTCGCCCGGATGTCGCCCTCGCGGAACTCGGCGCGATCGTCGAGGTCGTGGGCGCTCGCGGTGTCGTGCGCCAGGCGGACGGCGTCGGGGGAGTACTCGACCCCGATCGCACGCGGCGCGCCGCGCTTGAGGGCGGCCACGACGAGCTCGCCGCGACCGCTGCCGAGGTCCACGAGCGTCGTGCTCGCGTCGACGCCGAGCAGCTCGAGGGCGTAGGCGTAGATCCCGTCGACGTCCCGGCGCTGCTCCCACGCGTCGGCGTCGCCGCAGCACGTGCGGAAGTACTCCTCGTCGTAGACGGCGGGGTCGACGGCGGGCGGGGTGAGGGCGTCGGGATCGGTCATCGGCTCAGGCGGCCGCGCGACGCCCGAGCAGGTACCCGGCGGCCTCGCGGACGAGCGCGCGCTCCAGCAGCGCGACGGCGGCGACGACGATAGCGGCGAAGGCCGCGATGCGAGCCTCGACGGGCACGTCGAGACCCGCCAGCAGGAGGGCGCCCGCGGTCGCCAGCAGGGTCGGCCCGAGCGCCCGCAGGCTGTGGTCGGTCATCGACAGGCCGGGGAAGAGCGTCCGCGCGATCCAGGCGCGCGCGACGAGGGCCGCCGCGGCGGCGAGCGCGAGCGCCTCGCCGTAGCCGTCGACGCCGCGCCAGGCCAGCAGCGGGACGATGAAGCAGACGAACGAGCCGACCTGGACGAGCGACAGCCCGATGAGCGCCCGCGCGCGACCCCGGACGAGCAGGAACTGCCAGAGGTTCACCCCGACGTGGCCGAGGACGATCGCGATCCCGAACCAGCGGAGCACGGGGATCATCGGCGCCCAGCGCTCGCCGAGCACCGTGTGCACGAGCCACTCCGGGAACAGCGCGCAGACCGCGCCCACGGGCCCCGCCCAGAGCAGCGACAGGCGGTTCGCCTTGCCGAACGCCTCGCGCAGGAGCGGGATGTCGTCGCGCCGGCGGCTGATCGCCGGCAGCACCGCGTCGCCGACCGCGCTGTCGAGCCGCTGCGCGGCGATCGCGATCGTCGACGCGAGCGTGATCGCCCCGACCGCCGCGGTGCCGACGAGCAGCTCCGCCGCGACGATCGAGCCGAGCAGGACGGCGGCCGCCGAGCCCGTCGCCACCGCGACCGGGGCGGAGATCCGCAGCCGCGCGCGCAGGTGCGCGACGTCGCGGGTCGGGCGCAGCGGCGAGGGGCAGACGCGGACCGCGAGCAGCGCCGTGGCCCACGCGCCGACGGCCCCGCCGATGACGAGCGACCAGGCCCCGAGCCCCGCGATCGCCAGCGCGACCATCACCGCGGTGCCGAGCAGCGGCTCGATCGTCTGGAGCAGGCGCAGGCGCCCGAACTGCAGCGCCTTCATCAGCGGCCACATCCCGGACTGCAGGACGATCGCCGGCGCCATGAGGGTCGTGGAGAGCAGCAGCCAGAGCATCTCGACATCGCCGTAGACGATCGCCATCAGCGGCGCGGCGACGACGATGGCCACGGTCAGCAGCGCGTTCACGCCGAGCTCGAGGGTGAACGCCGCCCGGAAGGAGCGGTGCTCGTCGGGGTCGTCGTCGGCGAGGTAGGCCTCGACGATCCCGATCTGCTTCAGCACGCCGGCCGCGCCGATGACGGCCAGGACGCCGCCCCAGAGGCCGTACTCCTCCGGCGAGACGAGCGCGGCGATGAGGACGCCGCGAGCCATCTGCACGACGGTGGCGAACGCCTGGAAGGCGGCGTTCCACGCGACGCCGCGCGTCATCGCGGTGCGCAGCGTGCGGGGTGGGGAGGTCGGGCGCTCGGCGGTCATCGCGGTGCGGGCGCGCGGCCGGGGCGCGCCCGTGGGCGGACGGCGGTCGTCGCGACCGCCGGCGCCCGGCCCAGGCTAGCCCTGGACGGTCGAGTGGAGGACCGCGTGGGGCACGCCGAAGCGCTCCTTGCCCTTGCCGGCGTACATCGTGAAGCGCGCGGGCACGGTCGTGGCGTCGAAGCCGGCGGTCCAGTGCATCGCCTGCCACGTCTTCAGCGTCGGCATCCAGAAGACGACGGCTGAGTCGCGGTCGGCGAGGTAGCGGGCCGAGCGCCACGGCAGGAAGCGGCCGCGCTTGTCGTACTCCTCGGCGGAGATGAACGTCCCGCCGGGCTTCACGAGGTTGCGGATGCGCTCCAGGGCGAGCAGCTGATCGCGGAGGTGGATGAGCACCGAGCCGCAGAAGACGAGGTCGAAGGTGCCCAGCTCCTCCGGCGTGGCGTGGTAGATCGACCGCACGACGCGCTGCACCGTCGAGCCGCGGAGCTCCTTGGCGATCTGGAACCCGGCGCCGCGCGGCTCCTGGCTCATCTCGTGCTCGGCCGGGCGCCGACGGGGCGGCCAGTCGAGCTCGCGCTCGTCGTCGAGGTCCAGCGCGACGACCTCCGCGCCGCGGCGCTCGAGCTCGAAGGCCCAGAACCCGTCCCAGGTGCCGATGTCCAGGCAGCGCTTGCCCGTCAGGTCCTCGGGGATCCCGTAGTGGTGGATGTCGCCGCGCAGGTCGAACCACCCGTCGGTGACGACCCCGGGCGCGAGCTCCAGGGCGTGGTACCAGCGGCGGGAGTCGGCGGCGGTCCGGGCGTCCATCGGCGGGCAGTCTAGGGACCGCCCTGCCCGCCGGGACGGGCCGTGGGGCGCGGGCTCCCCGGGGCGGCCGCTCGTAGACTCGGCGCCGTGCCCGTTCCGAGCCCCGCGCCCGAGCTGCCCGTCGTGATCCTCTGCGGCGGCCGCGGCACGCGCCTGGGGGCCGGTCAGACGCTGCCCAAGCCGCTCGTGGAGGTCGGCGGCCGTCCGATCGTCGAGCACGTCGTGGCGATCTACGCCGCGCAGGGGCAGCGGCGGTTCCACCTCGCCGCCGGCTACAAGGCCGACCTCCTGCGGCAGGCGGTCGCGGCGATCGCCTGGCCCGACGGCGTCGAGGTCCGCTGCCACGACACCGGGCTGGACACCGAGACCGGCGGGCGCGTGCTGGCGCTGCGCGACGCGCTGGCCGGCGAGCCGTTCCACCTGACCTACGCCGACGGCGTGGCGGACGTCGACCTCGCGGCGCTGGAGGCCGAGCACGTCGCGGCGGCCGCGACCGCCACGGTGACCGTCGTGCGCCCGGAGCTGCAGTTCGGCGTCGTCGACCTCGAGGGCGACGGGCGGATCAGCGGCTTCCGCGAGAAGCCGCGCTCCTCGCACTGGATCAACGGCGGATTCATGCGCGCCGAGCCGGCCCTGCTCGACGTCCTCACGCCCGAGGCGGTCCTCGAGCGGGAGCCGCTCGAGCGCCTCGCCGCCGCCGGCACGCTCCGCGGGCACCGGCACGAGGGGTTCTGGGCCTGCATGGACACGTACAAGGACGCCCGCCGGCTCAACGAGCTCTGGGAGTCCGGCGCGGCGCCGTGGGCCGGACCGGCGGTGCCGCCGCTCGTCGACGTCGATCGCCCCGCGACGGGCGCGCCCCGCCCGTGAGGCCCGAGGCGCTGCAGCGACTCGCGGAGCTGCCGGCCGCGGCGCGGGTCCTCGACGTCGGCGGCTGGGCGGCACCGGTCGCGCGCGCGGACGCGGTGATCGACCTGCTGCCGTACGAGACGCGCGGGCTCTACGGCCCCGCCCGGCCGGAGGAGGAGCGCTTCGACGCCGGCAGCTGGGCCCAGGCCGACATCTGCGGGCCGGACCCGTGGCCGTTCGACGACGGCGCCTTCGACGTCGTGCTCTGCTCGCACACCCTCGAGGACGTCCGGGACCCGGTCTTCGTCGCGCGCGAGCTCTCGCGCGTGGCGCGGTCCGGGTACGTCGAGGTGCCCGCCCCGGTCGAGGAGCTCACGCACGGCGTCCAGGGCGACTGGGTCGGCTGGTCGCACCACCGGTGGATCAGCGAGCGCGAGGAGACCCCGGACGGCCCCGGGCTCGTGCTGACGCACAAGCCCCACCTGCTGAGCGAGCCGGGCCGGCACCTCCCGACGGGCGCCCTGGACGGCGTCCCCGCTCCGCAGCGCGTGCTGGCCTGGTGGTGGGAGGGCGCCCTGCCGGTGCGCGAGCAGGTGCACGTCGCGGCCGAGACCTTCGACGCCTGGCTCGACGGCGTCCTGCGCGACGCCGCGGCCGTCGCCGGCGTCCCGGTGCCGCAGCGGCGCCCACCGGGCGATCCCGGTCGCGTCCGACGGATCGCGCGCCGGCTCGCCGGGCGCTGAGCGGGCGGGCGCGTCGCCCGGGTCCGGGGACCGCGCCCGAGGCCGGCGGCAGGCTCCCGGCCGGCGGCCGGACGACGTGGCAGGATCCGCGCCGATGACGGAGCACGGGAGCGCGATCGCCGGCCGGTCGGTGCTGGTCACCGGCGCCTACGGGATGCTCGGCGGCTGGCTCGTGAAGGCCCTGCTGGAGCGCGACGCCGCCCGGGTCGTCGTCCTGCGCCGCGACCAGGTCCGGGCCTCGCTGCTGACCGTCGAGGAGCTCGAGCGCCGGTGCGTCGTCGTGCAGGGCGACCTCACCGACCCCGGGTTGCTGGAGCGCGCGATCGGCGAGCACGAGTGCGACACGGTCTTCCACCTCGCGGCGCAGACGATCGTCGGCACCGCGAACCGCTCGCCGCTCTCGACGTTCGAGGCGAACGTCCGCGGCACGTGGCTGCTCATGGAGGCCTGCCGCCTGCAGGGCGTGCGCCGCGTCGTCGTGGCGGCCTCCGACAAGGCCTACGGCCATCACGCCGAGCTGCCCTACCGCGAGGACCTCGCGCTGCAGCCGCGGTACCCCTACGACGTCTCGAAGGCCGCGACCGACCTCATCGCCCGCTCGTACTGGCACACCTACGGCGTGCCGGTCGCCGTCACCCGGCTGGCGAACATCTACGGGGGCGGGGACCTCAACCCCTCGCGGCTCATCCCGGAGGCGGTCTCCGCCGTGCTCCGCGGCCGGGCGCCGGTGATCCGCTCCGACGGCTCGCCCGAGCGCGACTTCCTCTACGTCGAGGACGCGGTGGCCGCCTACCTGGCGATCGTCGACGCCCTGGACGCGGACGTGCACGCGACCCCGGGCGAGGACCCGGGTCCGGACGCCGTGCGCGGCGAGGCGTTCAACGCCGGCGGCGACCGGCCCTACCGGGTGCTCGACGTCATCGCGGCGATGATCGCCGCCAGCGGCGTGGCGCTCGAGCCCGACGTCCGCGGCGCGGGGGTGCCGGAGGGCGAGATCTCGCGCCAGTACCTCGACTCGACGAAGCTCCGCACCCGCACCGGCTGGGCGCCGCGCGTCGGCCTGGAGGAGGGCCTGCGCCGCACGCTGGAGTGGTACCGCGCCCACCCCGACGCGCTCGGGCGCTGATGGCGCGAGCCGGCCGGGCCGGGCTGGGGGCGACGGGGGCCGTCGCCGAGCGGCCGGACGCGCCCGAGGCGCCGCGATGAGCGCGCCGCGGCCACTGCGCCCGACGCTGCTGGCCCCCGCCTACTGGCCGGAGGTCCGTCGCGGCACCGAGCGGGTGATCCGCCTGCTGGCCGACGGGCTGCGCGACGCCGGCCACCGGCCGCGGCTCGTCACCGGCCACCCGGGCGCCCGCCGCGCCGTCGCCGAGGAGGACGGGCTCGAGGTCGTGCGCCTGCCGCGGCCGCCGGCCGTCCGGGCCGCCGTGTCCCGGGGACGGATCGACGAGCACGCCGCGCACCTCCCCGGCGTCGTCGCCGAGCTCGTGCGGGACCCCGGCGACGTGCTCCACGCGCTCTATCCGACCGACGCCGTCGCCGCGGCGCTCGCCCGGCGCGCGCACCGGCTGCGCGGCCGGCGGGTGCCGCTGGTCGTGTCGAACATGGGCCCGCCCGATCGTCGCTGGGCCCGCGAGCGCCGGGGTCGCACGACGGGACTGGTGACCGTCGCGCGCCGCGCCGACGCGGTGACGACGCTCAGCGCGTTCGCCCGCGACCGCGTCCGGGCCGAGCTCGCGGTCGACTCGCTCGTCGTCGCCCCGCCGGTGGACCTCGACGCGTTCGCCCCGCCCGCCGACGACGTCCGCCACGCCGCGCCGACGATCCTCTTCGCGTCGGCGCCGGAGAGCGACGCCAAGCGCCTCCCGCTCCTGCTGGAGGCCGTCGCGCTCCTGCGCGACCGCGACCCGGCCGTGCGCCTGGTGGCGCAGGCCCCGCGCGATCCGGCCGCCCGGCGGGCGCTCGACGCGCAGCCCGGCGTCGCGACCGTCGACCTCGACGACCACGCCGCGCTGCGCGAGGCGTACGGCCGAGCCTGGGTCACGGCGCTGCCCTCGCGCGACGAGGCGTTCGGGCTCGTCGTCGCCGAGAGCCTCGCCTGCGGGACGCCGGCCGTCGCCTGCGCGGGCGAGGGGCCGGCGGAGATCGTCGTCGACGACGGCGTCGGCCGGATCGCCGCGGCCGCCACGCCGCAGGCGCTGGCCGACGCGCTCTGCGGCGCGCTGCGCCTCGCCGGCGAGGCGGGGGTGCGCGCGTGCTGCCGCGCCGCGGTGCGCGACCTCGGCGTCGACGCCCACGCGGCGCGCTGGCTGGCGCTCTACGAGCGCCTGCTCGCGGACGCCGCGCGCTGACCGGCCGGGCGCGGACGGGACGTCGGCACGCCGCCCGGCGGTACGCTGGAGACCATGGCCGGGCACTCCAAGTGGGCGGGGATCAAGCACAAGAAGGCGATCGTCGACGCGCGGCGCGGCAAGCTCTTCACGAAGCTCGCGCGGCACATCACCGTCGCGGCGAAGGAGGGCGGGGGCGACCCCGTCGGCAACGCGGCCCTGGCGCTGGCCATCCAGAAGGCCAAGGACGCGTCGATGCCCAAGGACAACATCCAGCGGGCGATCGACAAGGGCACGGGCGCCGGCGCCGACTCGGCGAGCTTCGAGTCGGTGCTCTACGAGGGCTACGGACCCGGCGGCGTGGCGCTGCTCGTGGAGGCCCTGACCGACAACCGCAACCGGACCGGCTCGGAGGTCCGCCACCTCTTCTCGAAGCACGGCGGCAGCCTCGGCGAGCCCGGGTCGGTCGCCTACCTCTTCGACAAGAAGGGCGTCATCGCCGTCGACGGCGAGAAGCACGACGAGGACGCACTGATGGTCGCCATCGACGCGGGCGCCGACGACATCGAGTCCGACGAGGGCACGTTCGAGGTCCTCACCGACCCCTCCTCGCTGACCGCCGTCCGCGAGGCGCTCGAGGCGGAGGGCATCGAGTTCGAGCGCGCCGAGGTCGTCTACCGCCCGCAGACGCGCACGCCGATCGACGAGGAGCAGACGACGAAGCTCATGAAGCTCATCGACGCGCTCGACGACAACGACGACGTCTCCGAGGTCCACGCGAACTTCGACGTCGACGCCGAGATCCTCGAGCGCGTGCTGGGCTGAGCCGGCGCGCCCCGGCCCACCCGTCACCGCCGCCCGCGCGCCGGTCGTGTCCGCTCCCGCCGCGCCGCGCGTCCTGGCGATCACCAACCTCTACCCGCCGCACCACCTCGGCGGCTACGAGCTCGTCCACGCCGGCGCCGACGAGCACCTCGCCGGGACCGGCTGGGCGGTCCACGTGCTGACGACGGACCATCGCGAGGCCGGCGCGCCCGCGGACCCGCGGCCGTCGGCGCCGGGGGGCCCGGGCACCGTGTCCGTCGCCCGTGCGCTGCCGTGGTACTGGCAGGACCACGCGTTCCCGCGGCGCAGCGCCCGCGAGGTGCTCGCCCTCGAGCGTCGGGCCCACGCGGCGCTCGACGCCGCGCTGGCCGCCCATCGCCCCGACGTCGTGGCGCTCTGGGCGATGGGCGGCCTGAGCACGTCGCTGCTCGGGACGCTCGCGCGGCGCGGGGTGCCGGTCGTCTCGGTCGTCCACGACCTGTGGCCCCGCTACGTGCACCGCGTCGATCCGTTCGCGCGGCGCCTGCGGCCGCTCGGGCCGCTGGCCGGCCCCGTCGCGCGGCGGCTCGGCAGCGACGCGGGGCCCCGGCCGGCGCCGGTCGCCCGGGCGGCCGGGGGCGCCGGGCCGACGGCGACCGCCCGCCGCACCGCGGCGGCGCTGCGCCGCCGCGTCCGCGGCGAGCTGCCGGTCCTCCCGCCCGGGCCGGTCCTCCTGAACTCCCGCCGGCTGGGGAACGAGCTGCTCGGGGCCGAGGACGCGCCGTGGCCGTCGGGGTGGCGGGTGGTCGCGCCCGGCGTCGCCCTGCCGGACGCGCCCCCGCCCGAGCGGGCGTGGACGGGCGCGCTGCTCTGCCTCGGCCGGCTCGACGAGCGCAAGGGCGTCGACCTGGCCGTCGCCGCGCTGGCGCAGCTGCCCGGCCACCGGCTGACCGTCGCCGGCGGCGGGGACGACCGCGTCGCCGCGGGGCTGCGCGCGCAGGCCGCCGCGCTCGGGATCGACGACCGGGTGACGCTGCTGGGAGCGGTCGGGCGCGAGCGCGTGGCGGCGCTGCTGGCCGCGCACGACGCCGTCCTCTTCCCGGTCCGCTGGTCGGAGCCGTTCGGTCTCGTGCCGCTGGAGGCGATGGCGCACGGCCGGCCCGTCGTCGCCACCGGGGGCGGGGGGCAGGACGAGTACCTGCGCGACGGCGCCAACGCGCTCGTCGTGCCGCACGAGGACCCGGCGGCGATCGCCGCGGCCGTCCGGCGGCTGGCCGGGGACCCGGACCTGCGCGCCCGCCTGCGTCGCGGGGGCCGCGAGACGGCGGCCGGGCTCGACGAGCGAGCGTTCCGCGAGACGGTCGCCGGGGTCCTCGCGGACGCGGCGGCGGGCGGACGTGGCGCGTGACGCCGCCGACCGGCGCACGCGGGGGCGCGACGGCCGCCGGCGGCGGGCGGCGCACGAGATCGTGCGAACATCCGTTCCCGTGCAGGACGTCCGGCCCGATGCGGAGAATGACGGCGTGGTGATCGTCCTCGGCATCGACCCCGGCCTGGCCAACACGGGCTTCGGCGTGGTCCAGCGGCGCTCGCGCGACCTCGTGGCCCTCGACGGCGGCGTCATCGCCACCGGGGCCCGGGAGCCGCTGGCGGACCGGCTGACCCGCATCCACCGCGTCGTCGGCGAGCTCCTCGAGCACTACCGACCCGACGCGGTGTCGATGGAGTCCCTCTACTTCGGGCGCAACGCCACGAGCGCGCTGGCCGTCGGCCAGGCGCGCGGCGTCGCCCTGCTGGCCGCCGCGCAGCGCGGGATCGACTGCATCGACTACACCCCCCAGCAGATCAAGGGCGCGGTCTGCGGTCGCGGGGGCGCGGACAAGGCCCAGGTGCAGCGCATGGTCCAGGCGCTGCTGCGGCTCGACGCCCCGCCGACGCCCGACCACGCCGCCGACGCGCTGGCCGCGGCGATCTGCCACGCCAACCACGCGCCGCTGCGGGCGGCGCTCAGCGCGTGATCGCGCTCCTGCGGGGCACGGTCGTCGAGCGCCGGGCCGATCAGGTCGTGCTGCTGACCGCCGGCGGCGTCGGCTACGCGGTCGGCTGCTCGGCGACGACGCTCGCCGCGCTCCCCGGCAGCGGCGAGGTCGAGCTGCTCTGCCACCTCGCGGTGCGCGAGGACGCGATGACGCTCTACGGCTTCGGCACGCCGGCGGAGCGCGACCTCTTCCACCTGCTCGTCGGCGTCCAGGCGGTCGGGCCGAAGATGGCCCTCGCCGTGCTCTCCGGCGGCACGCCGGACGAGATCGCCGCGGGCATCGCCGCCGGCGACGCCAAGCGGCTCCAGCAGGCGCCCGGGATCGGCAAGCGGCTCGCGGAGCGGATCGTCAGCGAGCTGCAGGAGAAGCTCGCCGGCCACGCGACGCTCGGCGGGGGCGTCGGCGTCCCGGCCGGGATCGGGGACCCGGGCTCGCCCGTCGGCGAGGCGCGCGAGGGCCTCCTCGGCCTCGGGCTGCCGCTGGCCGAGGTCGACGCCCTGCTCGCGGTCGCCCACGGCGAGACCGCGGCGGAGCTCATCGCCGACGCCCTGCGGAGGTCCCGCGCGTGAGCGACCTCGACCCGCTGGGTCGGCCGCTCGGCAGCGGCATCCGCACCCCGGACGGCGCGTCCGCGCGCCTGCCCGATCCCGTCGCCGCGGCGGGGGAGGAGGACGAGGAGCGCTCCCTGCGCCCGCGGACCCTCGAGGAGTTCGTCGGCCAGCCCCACGTCCGCGACCAGCTGTCGATCGCCGTCGACGCCGCCCGCCGTCGCGGCGAGGCGCTCGACCACGTGCTGCTGGCCGGCCCTCCGGGCCTCGGCAAGACGTCGCTGGCGCGGATCCTCGCCGAGGAGCTCGAGGCGCCCTTCGTCCTGACCGCCGGGCCGTCGCTGGAGCGCAAGGCGGACGTCGCGGCGCTGCTCACGGCGCTCGAGCCCCACAGCGTCTTCTTCGTCGACGAGCTGCACCGGCTCCCGCGCGCGCTGGAGGAGACGCTCTACCCGGCGATGGAGGACCGGCAGCTGCCGGTGACGATCGGCCAGGGCCCCGGCGCCCGGGTCGTGACGATCGACCTGCCGCCCTTCACGCTCGTCGGCGCGACGACGCGCGCCGGGCTGCTCTCGCGCCCCCTGCGCGACCGCTTCGGCCTCCAGCAGCGGCTGGAGCCCTACGCGCTGGACGACCTCGTCTCGATCGTCCACCGCTCCGCCCGGCTGCTCGGGCTCGGCGTCGACGAGGAGGGCGCCGCCGCGATCGCGCTGCGCTCCCGCGGCACGCCCCGCGTCGCCAACCGGCTGCTGCGCCGCGTGCGGGACTTCGTCGAGGTCCGCGCCGGGGGGCACGTCACCGGCGCCGCCGCGGGGGAGGCGCTCGATCGCCTCGGGGTCGACGCCCGCGGCCTCGACCGGCTGGACCGCGAGATCCTCGCGGCGATCTGCGGCCAGTTCGCGGGCGGGCCCGTCGGGCTGTCGACGCTCTCGGCGGCGGTCGGCGAGGAGGCCGACACGATCGAGGACGTCTACGAGCCCTACCTCCTGCAGCAGGGGCTGCTGCAGCGCACCCCGCGGGGGCGGACCGCGACCCCCGCGGCCTACGAGCACCTGGGCCTCGCCCCGCCCGGCTGAGCGTCGTGCCCGGGAGGTCGCGCGGATCCCCCGCGCGACCGGGGAGCGGGTCGCGGCTCGGGTCGCGCGGGCGACGGGTACCCTTGCCAGCGCGCCATGACCGACCGTCGCCGCAACTCGCTGATCCTCCTGCTCGTGGCCCTGATGGTCGCCGCCTCGTGCGTCGTGCTGGCCACGAAGCCGACGAAGCAGGGCCTGGACCTCAAGGGCGGCGTCCAGCTCATCTACGAGGCGCAGGCGACGAAGGGCGAGGAGCTCGACCAGGCCGCGCTCGACCGCACGATCGACGTCATGCAGGAGCGGGTCAACAGCCTCGGCGTCGCCGAGGCCGAGATCCAGCGGTCCGGCAGCAACCAGATCGACGTCGGCCTGCCGGACGTCACGAACCCGCAGGAGGCGGCCGACACCGTCGGCTCCACCGCGCAGATGGCGTTCTACGACTGGGAGGCGAACGTCGTCGGCCCGGACGGGGTCATCGACCCGACGAACCCCGAGATCGTCCAGGCCGCCGGCTTCCGCCAGAACGTCGCCGCCGCCCCCGCCTACGAGGCGATCATGCGGGCGCGGGAGCTGAAGCCCGCCGACGGGCGCCGAGCCGTCGCCGACGCGCAGTGGTACGCGGTCAACGACCGCACGAAGACCGTCGTCGCCGGACCGCAGCAGACGCGGGAGCAGCTCGCCACGAGCACGTCGCTCGGGCGCGCCTTCGAGCGCCAGCCGGACGTCCTGCGCGACCTGCGCCGCTCCGGCACCGCCAAGCCGTACCGGCTCGTCAGCATCCCGTCGGGCTACCGGATCGTCGAGGCCGAGGACGACCCGGACACGAAGATCGAGGGCGACCCGATCACGCGGCGCAACAGCCGCTGGTTCGTCCTGCGCGACGTGGCCGAGCTGCGCGGCGAGGACATCAAGAACCCGGCCCAGGGCTTCGACCAGCGTCCCGGTGGGCGCGGACCGAACGTCACCTTCGAGTTCAGCGACCGCGGCAAGGACGTCTGGAAGGACATCACGAAGCGGATCGCCGACCGCGGCCGCGACAACTGCGTCGCACCGGCCGGGGCGAACCCCCGCCAGCAGGCCCAGATCTGCGCGAACCACTTCGCGATCGTCCTGGACCAGAAGCTCGTCTCGGTCCCGCTGATCGACTTCAACGAGAACCCGAACGGCATCTCGGGCTCCGGCGGCTCGTCGATCTCCGGCAGCTTCACGATCGACTCGGCCCAGCGCCTGGCCAACCAGCTGAAGTCGGGCTCGCTGCCGCTGAAGCTCGAGCTCATCTCGCAGCAGCAGGTCTCCGCGACGCTCGGCCAGGAGGCGCTCTCGCAGGGCCTGAAGGCCGGCATCTTCGGCTTCCTCGGCGTCGCGATCTTCCTCGTCCTCTTCTACCGCGCGCTCGGCGTCGTGGCCGTCCTGGGCCTCGCCGTCTACACGGTCTTCTTCCTCGCGCTGATCAAGCTCATCCCGATCGTCCTGACGCTGCCGGGCATCGCGGGCCTGATCCTCACCGTCGCCGTCGCCGCCGACGCGAACGTCGTGATCTTCGAGCGCGTGAAGGACGAGCTCCAAGCGGGCAGATCGGTCCCACGGGCGATCAAGGACGGCTACCGCAAGGGCCTGTCGGCGATCCTCGACGGCAACGCGATCACGTTCCTCGTCGCGTTCATCCTCTTCATGGTCGCCACGGCCGGCGTGAAGGGCTTCGCCTTCAACCTCGGCATCGGCGTCATCGTCTCGATGGTCACCGCCCTCGTGATGACGCAGGCGATCCTCGGCCTCCTGTCCCGCTCGCCGATCATCACCCACCCGGCGATGCTCGGCGCCCGCAAGCGCGACCCGATCTGGCACCGCTTCGACTTCGTCAAGGCGTCGAAGTGGTTCTTCTCGATGTCCGGCGTGATCCTCGCGATCGGCGCGATCGGCATCGGCGCCAAGGGCCTGAACTTCGGCATCGACTTCGAGTCCGGGACGCAGATCACCGCGACCGCGCGCCAGGGCACGACGGTCGAGGACGTCCGTCGCGTGCTCGAGCCGCTCGGCGAGGGCGACGCGAAGATCCAGACGGTCGAGCTCAGCGGCGACGCCGCCCGCGAGCGCGGCAACGGCCAGACCTTCCAGCTGGCGACCCAGAACCTCGACCGCGACGAGCTCGAGGCGGTGACGCGGGCGCTCGGGACCCTCGGCGTCGATCCGGCGACGCTGGACTCCAACACCGTCGGACCGACCTTCGGGCAGACGGTCGCCCGCCTCGCGGTGATCGCGATCATCGCGTCGTTCATCCTCATCGCGCTGATCGTCTGGTTCCGGTTCGGCGTCCGGTTCACCGTGCCGATCCTCATCGCGGTGGTCCACGACCTGCTCATCACCGCGGGCATCTACGCGCTCACCGGGGCGGAGATCACCGCCTCGACGGTCGCGGCGCTGCTGACGATCATCGGCTACTCGATCTACGACACGGTGATCGTGTTCGACCGCATGCGCGAGAACCTCAAGCGCCTGCCGTCGGCGGCGTTCAGCCAGATCGCCAACCGCTCCCTGAGCGAGGTCCTCGGCCGATCGCTGATCACCTCGTTCTCGGCCGGCGTCCCGACGCTCGCGCTGCTGCTCTTCGGCGGCGACACGCTGAAGGACTTCGCGCTCGCGATGCTCGTCGGCACCCTGTCGGGCGCGTACTCGTCGATCTTCATCGCCGGTCCGGTGCTCACGGAGTGGATGGAGCGCCTGCCGACCTTCAAGGCCAAGCGCCGTCGCCTGACGCTCGCCGCCGGCGGCACGCTGCCGCCGTACCCGGACGCCAACGCGTCCAAGGGCGGCGTCGACCCGTTCGCGCAGCGCCCGAAGAGCGAGCGGATCACGGCGCCGGAGCCCGAGGCCGGCACCGCGGTGTCGGCGAACGAGTTCCAGCGGATGGTCGACGAGCTCGGCATCGAGCCCGGCTCCGGTGGCCGGCAGCGGACCGCCGCGCCGGAGGAGCCCGCCGCGCCGGAGCAGCCGTCGCGGGCCGCCGACCTCAGTCCGGAGGAGGTCGTCCTGCGCGACGACCGGACGCGGGGGACCGGTGCCCGCAAGGGCAAGGGCAAGAGCAACCGACGCCACGGCCGGCGCTGAGCCGTCGTCCCCGGAAGCGAGGAGCTGCACCATGGCCGCGTTGACCTGGGTCCTGATCGCCCTGGCGATCTGGCACTTCACGATCTTCGTCCCGGACAGGTTCTGGGGCGGGATCGTCGGCGGGTTCGTGTTCTCGATGATCGGCGGCGTGCTCGGGGGCTGGCTCCTGAGCGGCCTCTCGATGCCCTCCCGCGCCGACACCGACGTCGTCACCGTCCTGCTCGGGATCCCGGGGACGCTCGTCGCCCTGACGGCGCTGTGGTTCTACGGCGCCCGCAAGGAGGCGCAGGAGGAGGCGGCCGCCGCCGCGGCCGGCCGCGCCTGACGCCGTCCGGCGGGGCCCCGGCGACCGGACGCGACCGTCCGGTCCGGGCCCTACCGTGCAGGGGGTGAGCGTCCGCTTCGAGATCCCGCCGGCCCCGCAGGCCGCGGTCGACGGGATCGTCGCGGCGCTCGGCGTCCACGAGGTCACCGCCCAGGTGCTCGTGCGGCGCGGGCTCGCGGACCCGGACGCCGCCGCGCGGTTCCTCGCGGCGGAGGAGCGTCATCCGCTCGAGGCCTTCGACGGCCTCCGGGAGGCGGCCGAGCGGATCCTCGGCCACGTGCGACGGCGCGGCCGGATCGTCGTCCACGGCGACTACGACTGCGACGGGGTCTGCGCCACCGCGACGCTCGTGCGCGCCGTCCGCCAGGTCGGCGGCGACGTGACCTGGTTCGTGCCGCACCGGCTCGAGGACGGCTACGGGCTCGGCGCCGACACCGTGCGGCGGCTCGCCGGCGACGGCTTCGACCTCGTCGTGACCGTCGACTGCGGCGTCACCGCCGTCGACGAGGCCGCGCTGGCCGCGGAGCTCGGCCTGGACCTCGTCGTCACCGACCACCACCGCCCGCGCGCCGACGGCGCGCTGCCCGCGGTGCCGATCGCCCACCCGGGGCTGCCGCGCGACCCCGCCGACCCGGACGGGCCGACCCGCTATCCGGCGCCCGAGCTGTGCGGCGCCGGCGTCGCGTGGCGGCTGGCCGGGGCGCTCCTGGCGGCCGCCGGTCACGATCCCGCCGGCGCGGACATCGACCTCGACCTCGTCGCGATCGCGACGATCGCCGACGTCGTGCCGCTGCGGGGCGAGAACCGCTGGATCGTCCGCCGGGGCCTCCAGGCGATCACGGACTCCCGCCGCCCCGGGCTGCGGGCCCTGCTCGACGTCTCGCGCACCGCGCCCGCCGACGTCGACGAGCGGTCGGTCGCGTTCCGGCTCGCGCCGCGGATCAACGCCGCGGGCCGGGTCGGCGACGCGAACGCGGCCGTCGCCCTGCTCGTCGAGCACGACCCCGGGGAGGCGCGGCGGCTCGCCGACCGGCTCGATCTCGCCAACCGCGACCGCCGGGAGCTCGAGCGACGGATCCTGCGCGAGGCCGAGGCGCAGGCCGACGCCCAGGGCGAGCAGCCCGCGTACGTGCTGGCCGGCGAGGGCTGGCACCCGGGCGTCGTCGGGATCGTGGCCTCGCGCATCGTCGAGCGCACCGGCCGGCCGGCGGTGCTGCTGGCGATCGAGGGGGAGGAGGCGGTCGGCTCGGGGCGCTCCGTGCCCGGGTTCGACCTGCTCGCCGGACTCGACGCCTGCGCCGATCGGCTGCTCGCGCACGGCGGCCACCGCGCCGCGGCGGGCCTGCGGATGCAGCGGGACGCGATCGACGGCTTCGCCGCCGCGTTCCGTGCCCACGCGGCGGAGCACCTCGACGAGGACGCGCTCGTCGCGGTCGAGCGGGTGGACGCGATCGTGGGCGGCGCCGACCTCTCGCTCGGTCTCGCCGAGCAGCTGCTCGCCCTGGGGCCGTTCGGCGAGGGCAACCCCGAGCCGGTCCTGCAGGTCGTGGGGGCGCGCGGCGAGGGCGTGCGGACCCTCGGGAGCCGCGGCGCGCATCTCGCGTTCACCGTCCGCAGCGGCGGTACGCGGATCGCCGCGGTCGCGTTCGGCTGCGAGGAGCTGCCCTGCCCCGACGGCCCGTTCGTCGGGAGCTTCGCGCTCGAGCGGCACGCGTTCGCCGGCTCGGTGCTCCCGCGCCTGCGAGCCCGGCGCATGGCGCTCGCCGCCCCGTCGGCGATCGACCGGCTGGACGGGGATCCGCTCGACGCGGCCCTCTCGGTGCTCGAGGCGGAGGACCCGTTCCCGTCGCCGTCGGACCCGGGTGCCCCGCCGACGCTCGCCGCCGCGGCGGAGCGGCTCGAGGATCGCGCGCCGTGCGGCGCGGTGGCCGCCCTCGCGGCGCTCGTGGCCACCGGCGAGCCCGTGGTCGCGCTCGTCGCCGATGCCCGTCGCCGTCACGCGCAGCTCGCGCCGATGCTCGGCGGCTTCGCGCTCACGGACTGGTGGAGCGCGGTGCGCACGCCCGCGACCCTCGACGGCGCGGTGCACCTCGTCGCCGTGGACCCGCCGAGCGACGCCGCCCACCTCGGGCTGCTCGACGCGTTGCCGGACGGGCGCGCGTGGCGGACCTGGGGCGACCCTGAGCTACGCTTCACGGTGGATGCGCTGCATCACGAGCACGACCTGCGCGGCGACGCGATCGCCCTCTTCCGCGACCTGCGGACCGCGGGTCCGTCGCCGTTCGCCGCGCTCCTGGGCGAGCGCCCGGGCTGGCGCCTCGGGCTGCTGCTCCGCGTCCTGGAGGAGTGCGGCGCGGTCGTGGTCGACCGCGCCGAGCGGATCGTCGCGCCCGGCTCCGGACCCGTGGCCCCGCTCGAGGACGGCCCGACCCATCGCGCGTGGACGGCGCGCGGCGAGGAGCGGCACCGATGGCTGAGCACCCCGGACCCGCGACGAGCGCCGCTCCGGGCGTGACCGACGCCGCCGACGACGCCCGCTCGCCGGTCACCGTCACCGACGAGCGCACGCGCGAGCGGATCGGCGTGTCCGCCGGTGCCCCGGCGAGCTGCGACGACGCCACCGCCCGCGACCGCGACGCGCTGACCGAGGAGGAGCTGTCCCTGCGGGCGGACCTCCACGCCGTGATCGCCGAGCACGCGGAGGACGACCGCACCGCGGTCGATCTCGCGCGGGTCGACGACGCGTTCCTCTTCGCCTGCCTGCACCACCGCGACCAGCGTCGCAAGTCCGGTGAGCCCTTCATCGCGCACCCCACCGAGGTCGCGAAGATCTGCGCGGGGATGCGGCTGGACACCGAGGCGGTCGTGGCGGCGCTGCTGCACGACACCGTCGAGGACACCGCCGCGGAGCTCGACGAGATCGAGCGCCGCTACGGCGCGACCGTGCGGCTGCTCGTCGACGGCGTCACGAAGCTCGACGGCATCCAGTTCACGAGCCGCGACGAGGCGCAGGCCGAGAACTACCGCAAGATGGTCGTCGCGATGGCCGCCGACGTGCGGGTCATCCTCATCAAGCTCGCCGACCGGCTGCACAACGCCCGCACGCTCCAGGCCCACAAGCGCCCGAAGCAGCTGGAGATCGCGAAGGAGACGCTCGAGGTCTACGCGCCGATCGCGCACCGGCTCGGCATCCACGCGATCAAATGGGAGCTCGAGGACCTCGCGTTCGCGACGCTGCACCCGCGCAAGTACCAGGAGATCAAGGGCCTGGTGAACCAGCAGCGCGGCGAGCGGGAGACGTACGTCGCGAAGGCCGGCGAGTACCTGCAGCGCGAGCTGGAGGCCGTCGGGATCGAGGCCGAGATCTCCGGCCGGGCGAAGCACTTCTACTCGATCTACCTGAAGATGACCCGCAAGGGTCGGGAGTTCAACGAGATCTACGACCTCACCGCGATGCGGGTCGTCGTGGACTCCGTGAACGACTGCTACGGCGCCGTCGGGGTCATCCACGCGCTGTGGAAGCCGCTGCCGCGACGGTTCAAGGACTTCGTCGCGATGCCGAAGGCCAACATGTACCAGTCGCTGCACACGACGGTCGTCGGGCCCGAGGGTCGTCCGCTCGAGATCCAGATCCGCACGTACGACATGCAGCGGACCGCCGAGTTCGGCGTCGCCGCGCACTGGATGTACAAGGAGCGCCCCGCGGGCAGCACCGCCCCGGTGACCCCCGGCGACGCGGCGTCCGGCAACGGCCACGAGGCGCGCGCGGCCGGCAACGGCGCCGCGCCCGCCCCGGGCACGGCCGACGGCGACAAGTTCGCCTGGCTGCGCGCGATGCTCGACACCTCGCGGGACAACGACGACCCGCAGGAGTTCATGGACGACCTGAAGGTCGCCCTGTTCGAGGACGAGGTCTACGTCTTCACCCCGAAGGGCGACGTGAAGTCGCTCTCCCGCGGCGCCACCCCGGTGGACTTCGCCTACGAGGTCCACACGGACGTCGGTCACCGCTGCGTCGGCGCGAAGGTCAACGGCAAGATCGTGCCGCTGAGCTACACCCTGCGCTCCGGGGACATCGTCGAGGTCCTCACCGCCAACCGCGAGCGCGGACCCTCGCGCGACTGGCTCGCCCTCGCGCAGACGAGCCGGGCGCGGTCGAAGATCAAGGCGTGGTTCAAGGCCGTCGGTCGCGAGGACGACGAGCACCAGGGCCGCGACCTGCTGCAGGAGCAGCTGCGCAAGGCCGGCCTGCCGGCCCAGCGGCTCGTGGGATCGACGCTCCTGGCGGACGTCATCCACGAGATGGGCTACCGCAAGGCCGACGACTTCTACATCGCCGTCGGCGGCGGCAAGGTCAGCCCGCGCGTCGTCGTCAACAAGGTCCTGAAGCACCTCAAGGAGGGCGAGGCCGGCGACGACGAGACCGCCGGGCCGGTCGAGCAGCTCCTGCGCCCCGACGTCGCCCGCCGGCAGCCGACCGGCTCGGCCTCCTCCTACGGCGTCGCCGTCGACGGGGTCGGCGACGTCATGCTGCGGATGGCGAAGTGCTGCCGCCCGGTGCCCGGCGACCCGATCGTCGGCTACGTCTCGCTGGGCCGCGGCATCACGATCCACCGCGACGACTGCCCGAACGTGCAGCAGCTGCGCAAGGACCCCGAGCGGTTCGTGCCGGTCGACTGGGCCGGGCAGCACCAGCAGTCCTTCAAGGTCGAGATCCAGGTCGACGGCTACGACCGGCACCGGCTGCTGGAGGACCTCACGCGGATCTTCGCCGAGGGCGGCGTGAACATCGTCTCCGCCGTCTGCACGACGACGCCGCCGATGGTGCGCAACCGGTTCGTCGTCGAGGTGGGGGACACGCGGCAGCTGCGCACGACGATCAATCGCCTGCGCAACATCGACGCGGTCTTCGACGCCTTCCGCGTCACGCCGAGCGCCTAGACGGCGGCGCGCCGGTCCTTCCCCGCCGGACCCTGCGCCGCCGGGTCGTGCGGTCACCGGCGGCGACGCTCAGGCGATGACGCGCAGCGCGTCGTGTCCGACCGCGATCTCGGCCTCGACGAGGTCGCCGGCGTAGTCGCCGTCGACCTGGAACGGCAGCGGGCGACCGTCGCGGGTGCGCAGCGTCGCGCGCTCGAGGTCGCGGGCCGCGTCGATCGCGCGGCCGGCGGAGACCTCGAGCGACGGCACGAGCGCGCGGAGCATCACGCCGGGCATGACGGTCGGCCGCGTGTGGCGCAGCACCGCGCCGCTCACGCGGCCGGACTCGAGGGTGACGTCCTGGATCAGCCGGACCGGCGAGCGGGAGAAGTACGTGAACTCGCGCGCGTTCTGCAGCACGAGGGTGACGCCGTCGAGCCGCTGGCCGTCGGGGAGCTCGAGCTGGAGCTGCGGCGGGTTGACGGTGTAGCGCCGAAGGAACACGCCGACGGCCACCGACGCGAAGAACCACGGCCCGAGGCGGGCCTTCAGCGCCGGGCGCGCGTCGACGCGCCGCACGACGTCCGCGTCGAGGCCGACGCCCGCGGCGAAGGTGAACCACCGCTCGCCGATCCGGCCGAGGTCGACCGGGCGCGGGACCCAGCGATCCGCGAGCGTCAGCGCGTGCTCCGTCGCGTCGATGAGGTCCGGCGGCATGCCGATGAGCCGGTGGTAGACGTTCGTGGCGCCGCCGGGCAGCGGCAGGAGCGCGACGTCGCTGCCGGCCAGGCCGTTGGCGATCTCGTTCACCGTCCCGTCCCCGCCGAGGCTCACCACCGCGTCGACGCCCTCGTGCACGGCCTGCCGCGCGAGCTCGGTGGCGTGGCCCGGCGCCTCGGTGTCGGTGACCTGGACCTCGTACCGGTGGTCCAGGGCGTGGACGACGAGCGCACGGAGGCGCGGGTTCGTCGTCGTCGCGTTCGGGTTGACGATGACCTGGAGGCGACGACGCTCGGTCGTCGGCAGGCCCTCGACGGGGAGGGAGGGCGACGAGGCCACGGACCCGGACACGTCTGCTGGAGACACCACGGCCGCGCGCAGGTTACCCGCCACCCGCTGGCGGGGGCCCGCGGCGGCCGGCGGCGGTGCTCATCTAGCATCGGCGCTCGTGACCGACGAGCACGCCGTGGCCCGGATCGCGCGCTTCTGGGAGGCGCGGGCCCGCGAGAGCGCCCTGCGGTTCTCGCTCCCCGGCGCGCCCGCGGGCCCGGCCGGCACCGATCAGCTCGCCTTCGCGGCGTCCGGTCGCGACCTGCTCGACGCGGCCGCAGAGCTCGTGGGCTGGCGGCCGTCGGGCCTGCGGCTGGCCGTCGACGTCGGGTGCGGCGCGGGCCGCCTGCTCGAGCCGCTGAGCCGGCTGTCCGACGCGGTGATCGCCGTCGACGTCGCCCCGACGATGATCGAGACGGCGCAGGAGATCCACGGGCACCGCGAGGGGTTCTCGTGGCTCGTCGGGCACGCCGGCGCGCTCGAGGGCGTCGCCGACGCCGCGGCCGACGCCGTGCTCGCCCTCGGCGTCCTGACGCACCTGCCGACCCAGGCGCTGCAGCTCGAGGCGCTCGCGGAGCTCGCCCGCGTCCTGCTGCCCGGCGGAGCGGCGCTGTTCGACGTCCGCGACCGGCCCGCGCCGCTGGAGCTGCCGGGCGAGTCGGCGGTCCCGGACCGGGTGGCCCGCCACCCGCTCTGGCGCGGCGTGCCGCTCGACCTCGAGACGCTCGCCGGTGCCGCGGCCGAGGAGGGGCTCGAGCTGGAGCGGATCGCCGGCTCGGGCAGCGGTCGCTGCCTCGTCCTGGCCCGCCGCGCCTGAGCCCGCGCGGGGAGCCGCCGCGGATGCCGGCGCGGAGCGCCGGTCCGGGCACGAGCGCGCGCCACGGCCCGGTCGGGCCGTAGCATCCGCCGTCATGTCGCAGCCCGCCGCACCCGCTCCGACCGTCTCGCCGGACGAGGTCCGTCGCGCGGTCGACGACGTCCGGCTCTGGTACCACACGATCGAGCTGCCGCACGGCGTCGCCTCGCCGGGCTGGTTCGACCTGCGCCCGATCCTCGACCGGATGCCGTGGCCGGACGTCCGCGGCAAGCGCTGCCTCGACGTGGGGACCTGGGACGGCCACCTCGCCTTCGAGATGGAGCGCCGCGGCGCGTCGGAGGTCGTCGCGATCGACATCCCGGACCACTCGATGTGGGACATCCCGATCCGCGGGCGCAAGGCGGTCAGCGGCACGCTCGACGCGATGGTGGGGGAGAAGGCCTCCGGCTTCCAGACCGCGCACCGCCTGCTGGGCTCGGCGGTCGACCGCCGCACGATCTCGGTCTACGACCTCGATCCGGCCGAGCTCGGCACGTTCGACGTCGTCGTCTGCGGCAGCCTCCTCCTGCACCTGCGCGATCCCGTCCGGGCGCTCGAGGCGATCCGCTCCGTCACCGCCGGGGTGCTGCTGAACACCGACCTCATGCGGGTCGGCACGACGCTGCTGCACCCCCGCACGCCGGTGACGCGGCTCGACGGCGACCCGAACCTCGTCCAGTGGTGGCACTCCAACGCCGCGGCCCACCGCAAGATGCTGGAGACGGCCGGTTTCGACGTCGTGCGCAGCGTCCGTCCGTACGCGATCCCCTACGGCGACGGGCACCCGCCCGACCGCGGCCTGCGCGACCGCGTGAACGCGACGATCCGTCGGGCGCTGCTGGGCAACGACGGCGTGCCGCACACCGCGTTCCTGGCGCGCCCCGCCGCGCTGTAGCCGGCTCGGCGCGCGGCCCCGCCGCGGCTCAGAGGATCGGCGCGCCGCTGCGCGCCGACCCGAGGGCCAGCGCGACCGTCGTGACGAGGTCCCCGGCCGCGAGGCCCAGCGCGGTCGCGGGTCGCCGGCCGCGCGCCACCGGCCGCGTGCGGCGCTCGAGCTGGGCCGCGTAGGGGAGCGCGCCGACCGCGGCGAGCGCCGCGGCGAGCGGGCGGCGGCGTGCCACGAGGACGCCGGCCAGCGGCAGCGCGGCCGTCGCGGCGAGCACCGCGGGCCGGTCGGGCGTGAGGAACCAGCGGCGGTGCAGCGCATCCTCGCGCAGCTCCGGCCAGCGGGCCACGAGCGTGCAGAACGCCCCGGCGCGGGCGCGCTCGGCGGCGGCGGCCCGCCAGCCGCGCCGGCCCACGGGGTGCTCGACGACCGCCTCGGGGGACCAGTGCACCCGGGCACCGGCGCGCAGGAGCCGGCGGCCCAGCGCGAGGTCCTCGCCCATCTCCTTGCCGCCGAGCGGACGCAGGCCGCCGGCGAAGCCGCCCGCGGCCACCACGTCCTCCCGCCACGCGGCGAGGTTCGCGGTCTCGAAGAGCGGGCTCGCCGACTCGCGCGCGAGCACGCGGTCGAACGGCGTCGGCGCGCTGCCCTCCGGGATCCGGATCGGGCCCTGCACGACATCGCCGGGCGCGCGCAGGGGGCCCAGCAGCGCCGCCAGCCATCCCGGAGCGGGCCGGCAGTCGGCGTCGACGAACGCCAAACGCGGGGCGGCGGCGCGCGCGACCGCGGCGTCGCGGGCGGCGCCGGGGCCGGCCGGCGAGGCGCCCGGTGCGGCGACGCGGACGACGCAGGCGCGCAGGGCGGGCGCGACCGCGAGGGCCGCGACCGGGTCGCGCCGCGAGCCGTCGTCGGCCAGGACGACCTCGAACGGGGGCGCGTCGCGCTGCCCGGCGAGCGCCGTCAGCAACCGGCGGAGATCGTCGTCGGCGTCGCGGACGGGGACCACGACGCTCACGGCGGGCGCGGTCCCGTCGCGGGACGGCCGGGGTGAGGGGGAGCTCCCGTGCGGGGCGCGCGGCACGCCGCAACGATAGGGCGCCGCCGCGCAGGCGGACCGGCGGCTACGGTTCCGCCGGTGAGCGATCCGCGACACATGGCCCGCTTCTGGGACGAGCGGGCCCGGGAGCACGCCGAGTACTTCGTCGACAACCGCCTGGACTATCGGCGCGGCGACTACGGGCCCGACGACCCCGAGGACTTCTGGGCCAAGGGGCGGCGCGACTTCGACGTCCTGCTGGAGACCGTCGGGGCGCCCGCCATCGGCGAGCGGGACGTCGTGCTGGACATCGGGTGCGGCGTCGGTCGCCTCACGCGCGTGGCCGCCGAGCGCGCGGCGCACGTCCACGCGCTCGACGTGAGCGCCGAGATGATCGACCGCGCGCGGGCGAACCTCGCCGATCGCGACGACGTGACCTTCCACGTCGGCGACGGCGCGACCCTGCGGCCGCTCGAGGACGACAGCATCGACGTCGTCGTCTCGCTCGTCGTCTTCCAGCACATCCCGGATCCCGAGATCACGTACGGCTACGTGCGCGAGATCCTGCGCGTGCTGCGGCCCGGCGGGTGGGCGGCGTTCCAGGTCTCCGACGACCCGGTGATCCACGCGATGGACCATCCCGGCCCGTCGCTGGCCCGGCGGATCCTCGCGCGGCTGCGCGGCGGGCTGCCGGGGGGCCAGGACGACCCGGCCTGGCGCGGCTCGGCGATCGAGCGGACCCGGCTGGAGCGCGAGATCGCGCAGGCGGGCGGGCGCGTGGAGCGGCTCGAGGGCGCGGGGACCCAGTACTGCCTCGTGCTCGTGCGGGCCGACGCCGCCTGAACCGGGCCGACCGGCGCCCGGGGCGCGGCGCGACCGCCGCTGGCGCGCCGCCACCGGCGGGGCGCGTTCGCCGGACACTCCGGGCCCCGACCCTCCCGAAGGCCGTCCAGATCCGCGTCCAGACGGCGCTGGCCGCGGGCCTGGCTGGTACGTTCGTCCGGTCCAGCACGCGCCGATCGTCCGAGCCTCGCTCAACGGACGATCCATCGCTCCGCTCGTGCCCGACCGCCCCGCATGACTCGCTCACCTCGCCGCCTGCTCACCCTCGTCGCGCTGACCGGCGCCGCCATCGGCGGTCCGGCGACCGCCGCACACGCCTGGGAGCGCCCGACCTGGGCCGACCTCGCGCCGCTGGCGACCGAGCAGCCGGTGCAGACGCACCAGGCGATCGGCGAGCAGAAGGCGATCATGATCGCCGTCCCCGGCGGCGGCTGGGGCGCCGGCGGCGACGAGCTCTTCCGGCTCTACAGCTACCTCGACTGGTGGACCACGATGCTCCAGGAGCACGGGATCACCGTCGACGTCGTCGGGCACCGCGGCCACAGCGGCAACGGCACGGTCGCGCGGCAGATCGCCGACATCGTCAACGCGATGGAGCGCGCCCGCAAGCGCGCGCCGGGCACGCCGATCTGCATCTACGGCCTGTCCTCGGGCGGCCAGCTCGCCGTCATGTCGTCGATGATCCGGCCGGACCTCGCCGACTGCGTCATCGCGGACGGCGCCCCGATGGACCTCGACCGCTGGCTGCCGCACGCCACCCAGCTGCACGGCCTGCGGCTGGAGGACTTCGTCGCGTCGTTCTTCTACCCGAGCGCCGCGAACGAGCGCTTCGACTACCCGCCGAAGTTCCCCGAGGGCCTGAAGAGCTTCGATCCGGCGCGCCAGGCGGACCGCATCGGCCGCCTGTTCACGATCAACGCGGGACGCAACCCCGACGGCAGCGAGTCCGACGACACGGTCGGCAGCCAGCAGGGCGAGCTCATGCGGCGGCGGATCCCGGACCGCACGATCGTGCGCTACGTCCACGCCGCGGCCGACGGCGAGCCCGCGCTCTCCACGGCCCATCTGCTCTACAGCTCGTACCTCGACCTGACGCGCGGCGGCGCGAAGGAGCAGGAGGCCCGCAAGGTCTACGAGGAGGCCGCCCGCTGGGCGGTCCAGAACGCGACGCCCCCCGGCGGCCGTCGGGCCGCGACGACGCCGAGCGTCACGCCGGACGCGCGCACGCCGGACGCCGGACCCACGCCGGTCGCGCCGGCGCCGCGGGCGAAGGTCGTGGGTCGCACCCTGCGACTGGACTCCCGCGGCCGCATCCGCGTGCGCCTGCGCTGCACCGACGCCACGACCGCCTGCCGCTTCGCCCTGCGCGTGCGCGCCGCCGGCGGCTGGTCGCGGACGGTGACCACCCGCCTGGGCAAGGGCAGCGCGTCGCGGCAGGTCCTCATCGCCCTGTCGGCCAAGCAGCGCCGGGCCGTCGCCCGCAGCGGCCGCGTCCGCGCCGACCTCCGCGCGATCGCCGTGGCCCCGCGTCCCGACGGCTCGCAGCAGCTGCACCGGATCTTCCTCACGCGCGCCGCCACGAAGGCGCGCTGAGCCGCCCGCCCCGGCCCGCTGCACGGGCTGGGGCCCGCGCCCCCTGAAGCGACAGCGGTCATCGCGGGACGCCCGTGCCCGGCCGACCCGTGCCCGACGGTCGTGACGGCCGACGCACGGGCTGGGGCCCGCGCCCCCTCTGGAGCGACAGCGGTCATCGCGGGACGCCCGTGCCCGGCCGACCCGTGCCCGACGGTCGTGACGGCCGACGCAGGGGCTGGGGCCCGCGCCCCCTCTCACAGGAGGTCGTTGCGGCGGAACCACCAGATCATCAGCCCGAGCATCGCCGCCATCGCGCCGATGAGGATGAAGAACGGATGGGCCTGGGCCTCGCCCGGGACCTTGACGTTCATGCCCCAGACCGAGGCGATGAGCGTCATCGGCATGACGATCACGGTGATCGCCGTCAGCACGCGGAGGGAGTCGGACTGCGCGTGCTGGAGGACCGACTCGTTCGAGCTCTCCAGCGCCTCGGAGACCTCCTTGAAGTTCTCGAGCATGTCCCAGATCCGCTCGTTCGCGTCGTTGATGTCGTCGAAGTAGAGCTCGACGTCCTCGACGAGGTAGCGGCGCGCGACGTTCAGGTCCTTCAGCGCGGTGCGCTGCGGGCGCACGACGCGGCGGAAGTTGATGATCTCCTGCTTCGCGTTGGAGATGTCGCGGACGATCTCCCGCGAGCGGCCCTCGAAGATGTCCTCCTCGAGCTGCTCGAGCTTGTTCCCGATCTTGCGCAGCATCGGGAACGAGGCGTCGACGCACTCGTCGATGATGCGGTAGAGCAGGTAGCCCGAGCCCTTCGTGAACAGCCGGTCGCGCTCCTCGTCGCGCTGCTCGGCGCGCGAGAAGAGGTACTCGATCGTCCGCAGCGGCCGGTTCGGGATCGTGATGACGAAGTCCGGTCCGACGAAGACGTCGACCTCGGCGGCGTTCAGGCGGCCGATCGTCTTGTCGTAGTCGGGGAAGTGCAGGACGACGAAGACGTAGTCGTCGTACGCGTCGACCTTCGGGCGCTGGTTGCGCGAGAGGACGTCCTCGTAGTCCAGCGCGTGGAAGTCGAAGTGCTCCCGCAGCCAGGCGAGCTCGAGGCGCCCGGGGCGGGCGACGTTCACCCAGCGCAGGCCGTTGGCCTCGAGGGTCTCGATCTGCGGGCCCTCGACCTCAGCCGAGGGGACGTCGACCGGCTCGACGGCGCGCGAGCCGAGGCCCAGCCGCGGACGTGGCAGCGACGGCACGGGGACTCGGAGGTTCGTCGATGGCGGGCACGGCCGGTCCATCGTACCGGCGCGTGCTCGCGGCGGTCGGTCGCGCGCCCGGCGCGACGGGGCGGGCGCGCGACCCGGCGGGAGGACGGGACCGGTGCGTCGCGCCCGCCGCCGCCCGCGCCCGAGGACCTGTCCCTAGACTGCCGCGCGTGACGCAGCCCCGCGATCTCCAGGACCGGATCACCGCCGCGCGCGAGGCGCTGACCGAGAACCCGGTCTGGTACCACACGATCGAGCTGGCCCCGGGCGTCACCACGCCGGGCTTCGTCGACCACCGTCCGATCACGCCCCGGATCCTGCCCGCCGACATGCGCGGCCTGCGGGTGCTCGAGGTCGGGACCTTCGACGGCCACTGGTCCTTCTCGATGGAGGAGCGCGGGGCCGAGGTCACCGCGCTGGACCTGCCGGACTTCGACGCGACGAGCTGGCCGCCCGTGCACCGCGAGCGGCTCCAGGCCGAGATCGCCGAGCGGAACATGGAGCTCGGTCGGGGCTTCCGACTCGCGCACGAGCTGCGCGGATCGTCGGTCACCCGCGTGACCGGCGACGTGCAGACCCTCGGTCCCGGGGAGCTCGACGACGAGCCGTTCGACGTCGTGTTCATCGGCGCGGTCCTCCTGCACCTGCGCGACCCCGTCGGCGCGCTCGAGCGGATGGCCCAGCGCACGCGTCCCGGCGGCCGTCTCATCGCGCTGGAGACGTTCTCGCTCCTGGCCACCGTGCTGTCGCCGTGGCGGGCGATGGCGCGGTTCCAGACCCTGGAGACGCCGTTCAACTGGTGGGTGCCGAACATGGTCGCCCTGCGCGACTGGTTCGCGACCGCCGGCTGGGTCGACGTCCGCCGTCACGGCATCCACAAGCCGCCGGCGAAGGCGGAGATGTCGGACCGCTACGTGCACTTCTCCGCGCGCAAGCCGGGCTGATCGTCGCCGTCGCCGGGAGCGGCTGCGCGCCACGGCCGGGTCCGGACCGCCGTGGCCCGCGGCCGCCGCGACCGGCGCCTCGACGAGGCCGAACCCCCTGCTATCGTTCCCGCCCGGACATAGCTGAACGCATCCAGAGGAGTGGAGGGACTGGCCCTTTGAAGCTCCGGCAACCATCGCGAACCCGCCGGCCGCGAAGAGGTGCCAATTCCAGAGAGATGTGTGGTTGGACTCCCCTCGGACCCTTCGCCACACGACCGGCGAAGGCCCGAACGAAAGCAGGAGAGCCATGGCTGCGACGTCCCTGATCTGCCGCGAGTGCTCGAGCACCTACCCGCTCGAGGCGCAGTTCGTCTGTTCCCGGTGCTTCGGCCCGCTCGAGGTCGCCTACGCGGAGCACGACGCCTCCGACGTGGACTCGATCCGCCGCCGGATCCAGGCCGGTCCGCGGAGCATCTGGCGCTACGCGGACTTCCTCCCGCTCGGCGCCGGCTCGCCGACCGGCTCGGGCGAGTTCGCCACCGAGGCCGGGCTCCCCGCCGGCGGGACCCCGCTGGTGCGCGCGGACCGGCTGGCCGAGCGGCTCGGCCTGCGCGAGGTGTGGGTGAAGAACGACGCCGCCAACCCGACGCACTCGTTCAAGGACCGCGTCGTGGCCGTCGCCGCCGCTCGCGCGAAGGAGCTCGGCTTCACGACCCTCGCGTGCGCGTCGACCGGCAACCTCGCCGGCGCCGTGGCCGCCGCCGGCGCGGCGCTGGGGATGCCGACCTACGTGTTCATCCCGGCCGACCTCGAGGAGCAGAAGATCCTCTCGACCGGCGTCTACGGCGCGAACATCGTCACGGTCCGCGGCAACTACGACGACGTCAACCGGCTCTGTACCGAGATCGCGGGCGAGCGCGAGGACTGGGCGTTCGTCAACGTGAACATGCGCCCGTACTACGCCGAGGGCTCCAAGACCCTCGCGTACGAGATCGCCGAGCAGCTCGGCTGGACGGTCCCGGACCGGATCGTCGCGCCGATCGCCTCCGGCTCGCTCTTCACGAAGATCGGGAAGGGCTTCAAGGAGTGGATCGACCTCGGGCTGCTCGAGGCCGCCGGCACGCCGAGCGGCCTGCCGGCGATGAGCGGCGCCCAGGCGGCCGGCTGCAACCCCGTGGCCGCGGCCTTCGAGGCCGGCCAGGACGTGTGTCGCCCGGTGAAGCCGGACACGATCGCCAAGTCCCTGGCGATCGGCAACCCGGCCGACGGCCCGTACGCGATCGAGCTGGCTCGCACGACGGACGGCACGATCAGCCAGGTCAGCGACGACGAGATCCGCGAGGGCATCCGGTTGCTCGCCGAGACGACCGGCATCTTCACCGAGACCGCCGGCGGCGTCACGACGGCGACGCTGAAGCAGCTCGCCGAGGCGGGGGCGATCGACCCCGACGAGCGCGTCGTCATCGTGATCACGGGCGAGGGCCTGAAGACCCTCGACGTCGTCCGCGGCACGTTCGAGTGCCACGAGATCGATCCCCGCTTCGAGCAGTTCGAGCGCGTCGAGGGACGCACGGAGGTGACGGTCTGATGGCCACGGTGAAGGTGAAGATCCCGACGCAGCTGCGCGACGCCACCGGCGGCGAGGGCACGCTCGAGATCGAGGGCGACACGGTCGGCTCGACGCTGGAGGCGCTGTTCGTCGCGCACCCCGAGCTGCGCTCCCGCCTCGCCGACGACGACGGCAACCTGCGCCGCTTCGTCAACGTGTACCTCGACGGCGAGGACATCCGCTTCGGCGACGGCGTCGGCACGCCCGTCGCCGACCGGCAGGAGCTCCAGATCCTGCCCGCCGTCGCCGGTGGCCGCTGAGCCCGGACGCCTGCGGCGCGCCGCCTCCGGCGCGCTGCGCCGGGCGCTCGCCCGCCACGATCGGCGGCTCGTCGACCTCCGCCACCACCGGGTGGTCGAGCGCTCCTACGCCGGGCCGGTGCCCGAGTGGGAGCGCCTGCCGCCCGAGACGTTCACCGCGCCCCACCCGATGCCGGGCGTGGCGTGGGACCCGCTCCCGGGCCTCGCGCTGCTCGAGGGGGAGCTCCGCGACGGGCTCGCCGAGCTCGAGCTGCCGGCCCTCGCCGAGATCCCACCGGCGGAGCGCGCCGAGCTGCTGCGCTTCTACGAGGGGCTCGACGCTGCGGCGCTCCACGCGCTCGTCCGCCACGTCCGACCGCGCCGGGTCGTCGAGCTCGGCAGCGGCGTCTCGACGCTCGTGACGGCGCGCGCGCTCGAGCGCAACGCCGCCGACGGCGCCCCGGGCGAGCTCGTCGCCTACGACCCCTACCCGCGCGCCCCGACCGCGGCCGCCGTCCACGACATCCGCCGGGTCCCGGCCGAGGAGGTCCCGCGCGCCGCGGTCGAGGAGCTCGACGCGGGCGACGTGCTGTTCGTCGACACGACGCACGTCGTGCGCACCGGCGGCGACGTCGTGCGGATCTACCTCGACCTCGTGCCGCGGCTCGCGCCGGGCGTCCTGCTGCACGTCCACGACGTGCTGCTGCCCTACGACTACCACCGCGAGTGGCTGGCCAACGGCTGGTTCTGGAACGAGCAGTACCTCGTCCAGGCGCTGCTGCAGGGCAACCCGGAGTGGGAGGTCGTCCTGGCCCACCACCAGCTGCACCGCGAGCACGGCGACCGGGTCGCCGCCGCGGTGCCGGCCTACGACGGCGCCGGCCAGCACCCCAGCGCGCTCTGGCTGCGGCGGCGCGTGCCGGGCGAGGAGGGGCCGCTGGCCGCGCGCCTGCGCGCCCACCGACCCGACGGCCCGGAGCCCACGCGATGAGCGCCCGCGAGATCGCGGTCCGCGGCGACGGCATCCGTCTCGGGCAGCTGCTGCAGCTCGCCGACGTCGTCGGCTCCGGCGGCGAGGCGAAGGCGCTGCTCGGGACGCGCACCGTGACGGTCAACGGCGAGGTCGAGGACCGCCGCGGCCGTCAGCTGCGCGACGGCGACGAGGTGGTCGCCGAGGGCGCGGTCCTGCGCGTGCGCGCCGCGGGCTGATCGGGGTCCAGCGGCAGCCGGACCCGGATCCGGTAGCCGCCGCTCGGGCGACGCCCGGCGTAGAACGTCCCGCCGCACGTCCGGGCGCGCTCGCGCATCGCCAGCAGCCCCTGGCCGCGTCCCGGGTCGCCGGTCGGCGGTCGACCGTCGTCGAGCACCTCGAGCTCGACGACGTCCTCCTCCCAGCGCAGCGTCGCCGTGGCCCGGGGCGGGTCGGCGTGCTCGACGACGTTCGTGAGCGCCTCCTCGAGGATCCGGTGCAGGGCGAGCTGGAGGTCGACGGCGAGCGCCACCGGCTCGCCGTCCTCCCGCCAGTCGACCTCCGCGCCCGCGCGGCGCGCGGTGTCCAGGAGCCGCGGGACGTCGTCGAGTCCCGGCAGGCGCTCGTCGTCGGGCACCGGCACGCCGATCGCCGCGGCCAGCCGGCGCAGCGTGGCGTCGTGGTCGCCCGGGGTCCCGTGCTCGGCGCGCAGGACCGCGAGGGTCTCCGCCGCGATCTGCTCGCGCTGCCAGGCGACGCCCGGGGACGCGGCGTGCCGCCGGACGAGCTCGCGCCGGGCGTCGTCGCGCTCCGCGAGCCCGTCGTGGCGCGCGCGCTGGAGCAGGTGGCCGGCGAGGAACGGGACGAGGAAGGCGACGCTCGCGAAGACCGCGTCGGCGAGGGAGCGGTCCGGCAGCGAGAGCACCAGGGCGTAGGCCGCCATCACCGCCCCGAGCAGCCCCGTGAGCGCTCGGTCGGGACGCTCGTGGCGACCGAGCGCGAACATCGCGAGCGCGACGGCCAGCGCCGGGACGACGCTCGCGTCCGCGTCGACGCCGAGCGCGGTCTGGACCATGAGGACGACCCAGACGCCGGTGCTGACGACGAGCGGCTGCGCCCGCCGCTGGACGAGCAGCAGCGCGGCCGCGATCGCCGCGCACGCCGCCACCGGCTCGGGCGCCGAGCTCGAGCCCACGACGAGCGCGTCCAGCAGCCAGGCGGCGCCGACGAGGAGGGCGAGGAGGACGTCGAGGCCGTCGTCGGGCGGTGCCTCGGTGACGTCCGGCGGGGCGGGGGATGAGAGGCTGGAGGAGGCAGCCACCGGGCCAACCCTAGTCGGTCGCCTCGGGCGCTCCGGCCGCCGACGGGTCGCGCCGCGGCGTTCCCCGGGGTTTGCAGGGACGTTCCGTCCGACCGACGCCCTAGGTTCTCGACCATGCCACGTACGACGACCGGCGCCGACGGGCGCCGGGCCGTGGGGACCTCCGAACCATCGTCCGACGCCGCCCAGGCCGCGGACGACCTGCTCACGCAGGCACGCCACCTGGCCGCCATGGCCTTCGGCACGACGACGTCCCCCGAGCTCGCGGCGGCGGCGGAGGGCTTGCAAGCCCGCTGCGCCGGGCTCGTGGCGGCCGCCCCGTCCCGCTCGCGTCGGCGACGGGCCCGCGCGCTGCCGCGGCTGGAGGCGCTCGCCCTGGCCGCGGACGACCTCGCCGCCGTCGTGCTCCTGCGCTGCTGCGGCGGCGAGCGGGAGGTCGGCGGGATCGACGTCGGCGCGCTGCTCACGCGGGTCGCTGATCGGCACGCCGCGGTGCGCGAGGTGCTCCCGGCACCGGCGGCGGCGATCCTGACCGGGCCCGGCCGCGAGCCGCGGGTGCGCGAGCTCGCCGACGGCGAGGCCCGGCGCCGGCGCGACCGGCACGCCGCCTGAGCGGCGCGCGTCTCCGATGAGGAGCGCGTGAGAAGCGGCTTGGGTGCGCTCGACGGGTGCCGTAGCGTCGTGCGCACCGCGGGTCCTGCCCGCTTCGACACCGACCTCCGGCCGACAGGCCGTCCCCCGAGGAGGACCTCATGCCCCGTACCGCGATCCGCGTGACCCCGCTGGCCGCGACGCTCGCCGTCGCGGCGATCGCGCCGGCCGCCGCGCCCGCGGCCAAGGCGCCCGCCGTCACCGCGCCGTCCGTGAAGACCGGCCTCTCCGGCTCGCTGACCCCGCAGAGCGCGACCCTCACCGGCACGGTCGACCCGAACGGCGCATCCACGCGCTACTGGTTCGAGTACGGCACGACGTCGAAGCTCGGCAAGCGCACCGATACGGCGACCGTCGGCGGCACCGACCCCCTCGCCGCGACCCGCGGCGTCACCGGCCTGCGGTCGGCGACCACGTACCACTACCGCCTGGCCGCGCGGAACAAGAAGGGCACGCGCCGCGGCGCGATCCGGACCTTCAAGACGAAGGTCCAGCCGCTCGGCTTCAGCGTCGCCGCCAACCCCGCCGGCTTCGGCTTCGGGGACGCGACGGTCATCGCCGGCACGCTCGGCGGCACCGGCAGCACCGGCCGCCAGGTCCAGCTGCAGGCGAACCCGTGGCCGTACGCCGGGTACCAGGACGTCGGGAACGTCCAGCTCACCTCGGGCGAGGGCGCGTTCGCGTTCCCGATCCTCGGGCAGTCGATCAACACGCGGTACCGCGTGCGCACGACGGGCAAGGACCCGGTCCTGAGCGCCGAGGTCCAGACCGCCGTGGCGCCCGCCGTGAACACCGTCGCCTCGGATCGCAGCGTCCGTCGCGGCACGAGCGTCCGCTTCAGCGGCAAGCTCCGGCCCGCGAAGGTCGGCGCGACGATCTACGTCGAGCGCGAGGTCCGCGCGGGCGTGTGGCGCCGCTCGGCGGAGACCGCGACCGTGGCGTCCGAGGACCAGGCCTACACGCGCTTCTCGGCCCGCGTGAAGGTCAACAAGACGAGCCGCTACCGCGTCCGCGTCGTCGTCGCCGACCAGAGCCTCGGGATCACCGAGGGCACGCCGATCCGGATCCGCGCGACCCGCCGCTGAGCCCGGCTCGCGGGCGGCGCGCCGGGTGGCGCGTCGCCCGCGCCGCGCGCCGCCGGGCGGCGTGCCACAATCCGCCACCCGGCGCCCGTAGCTCAGTGGATAGAGCGCTCGCCTCCGGAGCGAGAGGTCGAAGGTTCGAATCCTTCCGGGCGCGTCGCCCACCGCCACCGTCGTCCCCGACGCGCGGAGGGCCGCGGCGCGGTCCGTGGACCGCGCGACGCGCGCGTCGTCGCGGGCCGGTCCACCGACCAGGCCCGCCCGTGAACCTCGACCTCCTCTTCGTCGGCACCGGCGGCTCGGCGCCCACGGCCCGCCGCGGCCTCCCGTCGACGCTCGTGCGCCGGGGCGGCGAGCACGTCCTCGTCGACTGCGGCGAGGGCACCCAGCGCCAGCTCATGCGCGCCGGCGGGCTCGTCGAGCTCGACCTCGTCCTGCTCACGCACCTGCACGCCGACCACTGGCTCGGCCTGCCGGGGATGCTGAAGACGTTCGACCTGCGCGAGCGCTCGGCACCGCTCACCGTCGCCGGCCCCGAGGGCACGGCCCGGGCGCTCGGCGACCTGCTGCGGATCACCGGGGGCGTCCGCTACCCGCTGGAGATCCTCGAGCTCGCCGGGGGGGCCCAGCTGCGGCGCGACGGCTGGACGGTCCACGCGCTCGACGTCGAGCACCGGACGCGCGCCCGCGGCTACGCGCTCGTCGAGGACGTGCGCCCCGGCCGCTTCGACCCCGACGCCGCCCGCGCCCTCGGCGTCACGGAGCCGCGCGACTTCGGCCGGCTGCAGCGCGGCGAGACGGTCGGGGCCGTGCGCCCCGAGCAGGTGATGGGGGAGGCACGGCTCGGGCGCAAGGTCGTGCTCTCCGGGGACACCCGCCCGTGCGACGCGATCCGGCTGGCGGCCCACGGCGCGGACGTCCTGGTGCACGAGGCGACGTTCACGAGCGTCGAGCGCGCCCGGGCGCGCAAGACCGGCCACTCGACCGCCGCGCAGGCCGCCGAGCTCGCCGCCGAGGCCGGGGTCCGGCTGCTGGCGCTGACGCACCTCTCGGCCCGCCACCGGCCCTCCGAGGCGCTGGAGGAGGCGCGCGCGATCCACGCGGGGACCGTGCTGCCGCGGGACTTCGACGTCGTCGAGATCCCGTTCCCCGAGCGGGGGACGCCCGAGCTGCGCCCCGGCGCGGGACGCACGCGCGCCCCGGCCGGCGGCGCGGGCGGTCTCGACGACCCGGACGCCGAGCCGCGCGACGGCTGACGGCGGCGGTCGGGAGGCCGCGTGGCGCCGCTCGGTGCGCTCCGTCACGACCGACGCCGTCGCCGCTGCTAGGGTCAGCGGCGGTTCGTTAAGCCGGTCCCGTGAGGCCGGGACGACCGCTCCCCGTGTCCGAGACCACCGTCCTCGACGGCGACGACCTGTCGCGCACGCTCGCCCGGATCGCCCACGAGATCGTGGAGCGGCACCCGGACCCGTCCGAGCTCGTCGTCGTCGGCATCCACACGCGCGGGGCGGTCCTCGCCGCCCGGCTCCAGCGGCGCCTCAGCGAGCTGCTGGACCGCGAGGTCCCGCTCGGCGACCTCGACATCGCCTTCTACCGCGACGATCTCGCGACCCGCGGCGCCGGGGGCGCCGACCCGGCCGGGCCGGTGATCCACGCCACGCACCTCGACGCCGTGCCGGTCGAGGGGGCCTCGGTCGTGCTCGTCGACGACGTCCTCTACACCGGACGCACGATCCGGTCGGCGATCGAGGCGATCTTCGACTACGGCCGGCCCGGGCGGGTGCAGCTCGCCGTCCTCGTCGACCGCGGCCACCGCGAGCTGCCGTTCCGCGCCGACTACGTCGGGAAGAACCTGCCGACCGCCACCGCCGAGCGCGTGAACGTCCGGCTGGAGGAGGTCGACGGTCGCGACGAGGTCGCGATCGAGCGCGGCGACGCCCACCCCGACGACCCGGAGGCGCGCTGATGCGGCACCTGCTCTCGATCGAGGACCTCGACCGCGCGGCGATCGAGCGGATCTGCGACCGCGCCGCGTCGTTCGCCGAGGTCGCCGACCGGCCGATCAAGAAGGTCCCGGCGCTCCGCGGCCGCACGGTCCTGAACCTCTTCTACGAGTCCTCCACGCGCACCCGCTCGAGCTTCGAGCTGGCGGCGAAGCGGCTCTCGGCGGACGTCGTGAACTTCGCGGCGTCCGGCTCGTCGGTCGAGAAGGGCGAGTCGCTGCGCGACACCGTCCAGACGCTCGCCGCGCACCGCCCGCACGCGATCGTCGTGCGCACGCCGTGGGCCGGCGCGTCGCAGCTCATCACGAAGTGGACCGACGCGGCGATCGTCAACGCCGGCGACGGCCAGCACGAGCACCCGACCCAGGCGCTGCTGGACGTCTACACGCTGCGGTCGCGGCTCGGCTCGCTCGACGGCCTGCGCGCCTGGATCGTCGGCGACGTCCGTCACAGCCGCGTCGCCCGCTCGCTCGTGCTCGCGCTGCAGACGATGGGCGCGAAGGTCACCGTCTGCGGACCGCCGACCCTCATCCCGCAGGAGTTCGACGTCCTGGGGTGCGAGGTGCGCTACTCGCTCGACGGCCTGCAGGAGGCCGACGTCGTCTACACCCTGCGGATGCAGCACGAGCGGATGCGCCAGGCCTGGGTGCCGTCGCTGCGCGAGTACGCCGCCGTCTACCAGATCGACGCCCGCCGCCTGGGCCCCGACCAGCTGCTCATGCACCCCGGTCCGGTGAACCGCGGCGTCGAGCTCGCCGGCGACGTCGTCGACGGTCCGCGGTCGCTGATCCTCGACCAGGTGCGCGCCGGCGTGCTGGTGCGGATGGCCGTCCTCTACGAGGTGCTGGCCGCCACCCCCGCCGTCGCGCCCGATGCCCTGACCCCGGAGGTCGCCCGATGAGCCTGCGCCCCCTCGTCTGGTCCGGCGGGCCGGAGACCGACGCCGACCTGCTGATCCGGCACGCCCACGTGCTCGATCCCAACGACGGCATCGACGAGCCGGCCGACGTCCTCGTGCGCGGCGGCGAGATCGCGGAGATCGGCGCGCCCGGCTCCGTCGAGCCCGGCCCCGGCGTCGAGATCGTCGAGGGCGAGGGCCGCCATCTCTTCCCGGGCTTCGTGGACCCGCACGTCCACCTCCGCACGCCCGGCCAGGAGCACAAGGAGGACCTCGAGTCCGGCACGCTCTCGGCGGCCGCCGGCGGCTACTGCGCCGTGGTGGCGATGCCGAACACCTCACCCGTCGTGGACTCGGCGTCGCTCCTGGGCTCGCTGCGCGAGGCCGCGCTGCGGAGCGCCCGGATCCCCGTCGGCTTCACGGCGGCGATCACCCGCGGCCTGCAGGGCGACGAGCTGACCGAGATGGCCGAGCTGCGCGCCGCCGGCGCCGTCGGCTTCACCGACGACGGTCGCCCCGTGACGAGCGCCGGCGTCCTGCGTCGCGCGATCCAGTACCAGCGCCTCGCGGGCGGCGTCATCGCGCTGCACGAGGAGGACCCGACGCTCTCGGCCGGCGGCTCGATGCGCGAGGGCGCCGTCTCGGCCCGCCTCGGCCTGCCGGGCATCCCGAGCCTCTCGGAGTCGACGATGGTCGCCCGCGACGCCGCGATCGCCGGCTACGAGGGCGGGCGGGTGCACTTCCAGCACCTCTCGGCCGTCGCCTCGATCGAGGCGCTGCGCGCGGCGAAGGAGAAGGGCTACCGCGTCAGCGGCGAGGCCTCCCCGCACCACCTGCTGCTGACGCACGACGCCGTCCGCGAGCTCGACACCTCGATGAAGATGAACCCGCCGCTCGGGTTCGAGGAGGATCGCCAGGCCCTCATCGAGGGCCTGCGCGACGGCACCGTCGAGTGCATCGCGACCGACCACGCGCCGCACGCGCCGGACGAGAAGGACGTCCCGTTCGAGCAGGCCCCGATGGGCACGACCGGGCTCGAGTCCGCGTTCGCCGTCGTCTACACCGAGCTCGTGCGCCCCGGCGTCCTGCCGCTGGCCACCGTCGTCCAGCGGCTCGTCGCCGGCGCCGCGCTCATGGACCTCGAGACGCCGACCATCGCGGTCGGCGAGCGGGCGAACCTCGCGCTCGTGGACCTCGAGCGCGAGTGGACGGTCGGCGAGCACGGCTACGTGAGCCGCTCGCGCAACTGCTGCTTCGACGGCCGCCGCGTCCGCGGGCGCGTGCTGCTGACGGTCGCCGACGGCGGGGTCGCGCACACCGACCCCGCCCTGGGCGCGACCGCCTGACCCCTGTCCCGGAGGACCGGATCACCCTCATGACCGCCGCATCGGACGACCTGCGCCCCGCCTACCTGCTGCTGGAGGACGGCACCCGCTTCGACGGGCTCGCCTGCGGCGCCGCCGTGGACGCCACGGGGGAGGTCGTCTTCACGACCGGCATGGCCGGCTACCAGGAGTCGGTCACCGACCCGTCCTTCGCGGGGCAGCTGCTCGTCTTCACGTATCCGCAGATCGGCAACTACGGCGTCAGCGGCTCGGCGATGGAGTCCGACCGGATCCACGTCCGCGCCGTGATCATGCGCGAGGCGGTGAACCACGACGACGCGCCGGCGGCCGAGCAGGGCTGGCTGGACTGGCTGCGCGACTGCGGCGTGCCGGCGATCACCGGCGTCGACACGCGAGCGCTCACCCGCCACCTGCGCGACACCGGCGCGATGCGCGGGGGGCTCTTCGCCGGCGACGTGCCGACGGAGCAGGCGGCGGCCGCGGTCGCCGCCGAGCCGCCGATGGCCGGCCAGGACCTCGCGTCGACGGTGACGCCGGAGCGGGCCGAGATCGTCGGCGCCGAGAACGACGGGCCGCTGATCGCCGCGCTCGACACCGGCATCAAGCGGTCGATCGTCTCCGAGCTCGTCCGCCGCGGCGCGCGCGTGCGCCTGCATCCCCTGAGCGACGGTCCCGCCGCGGTCCTCGAGGGCGATCCCGACGCCGTCTTCCTCGCCAACGGCCCCGGCGACCCCGGCGCCGTGCCGCACGTCGTCGAGACGATCCGCGAGCTCATCGGGCAGAAGCCGATCTTCGGCATCTGCATGGGCCACCAGCTGCTCTGCCAGGCGGTGGGCCTGGAGACCTACAAGCTGCCGTTCGGCCACCGCGGCGGCAACCACCCGGTGAAGGACCTCACCACCGGTCGGGTGGAGATCACCTCCCAGAACCACGGCTTCGCGGTCCAGACGCCGGACGGCACGGGCCGGATCGACGGCGACGAGCCGGTGCGCTGGGAGACCGACTTCGGCCCCGCGCAGCTGAGCCACCTGAACCTCTACGACCGCACCGTCGAGGGGCTCGTCCTGCCCGAGGCCAACGCCGCCACGGTCCAGTACCACCCGGAGGCGGCGCCCGGCCCGAACGACGCCCACTACCTCTTCGACCGGTTCCTCGACCAGATCGGCAAGCGAGACGGCGCCCCGCCCTCCCTCGCCGGGATCACGAAGCAGACCGGCGACGCGGCCGCGAGGGCCGCGGGCGTGACCGGCGACGACGAGGCCGCTCGGTGAGCGCGGCCGACCGCCTGCAGATCGACCTCGACCCCCGGAGCGCCTGATGCCCCGCCGCGACGACATCCGCCGGATCATGATCCTCGGCTCCGGCCCGATCGTGATCGGCCAGGCCGCCGAGTTCGACTACTCCGGCGCGCAGGCCTGCAAGGTCCTGCGCGCGGAGGGCTACGAGGTCGTCCTCGTGAACTCCAACCCGGCGACGATCATGACCGACCCGGAGTTCGCCGACGCGACGTACGTCGAGCCGCTCCTGCCCGGTCCGGTCGCCCAGATCATCGCCAAGGAGCGTCCCGACGCGCTGCTGCCGACGCTCGGCGGCCAGACGGCGCTGAACCTCGCCAAGGCGCTGCACGAGGACGGCACGCTGGAGCGCTACGGCGTCGAGCTCATCGGCGCGAACTACGACGCGATCAACTGCGCCGAGGACCGCGACCTGTTCGCGATCGCGATGGAGAAGGCCGGGCTGAAGATGCCCGCCTCGATGATCATCCGCTCGAAGGAGGGCGACGCCGCCGACGGCGCGCCGCTCCCGGCCGCGGAGGTCGAGCGCCAGATCGCCGAGGCGCTCGAGATCGCGGGCCTGCCGGCGATCGTCCGCCCGGCGTTCACGCTCGGCGGCCGCGGCGGCGGCATCGCCCGGACCGAGGAGCAGTTCCGCCAGATCGTCCGCGGCGGGCTCGACGCCTCGCCGATCGGCCAGGTCCTCGTGGACCAGTCCGTGATCGGGTGGGGCGAGTTCGAGCTCGAGGTGATGCGCGATCACGCCGACAACGTCGTGATCGTCTGCTCGATCGAGAACATCGACCCGATGGGCGTGCACACCGGCGACTCGGTGACCGTCGCCCCGCAGCAGTCGCTCACCGACCGCCTCTACCAGCAGCTGCGCGACCAGGCGATCCGCGTGATCCGCGCGGTCGGCGTGGAGACCGGCGGCTCGAACGTGCAGTTCGCGGTCAATCCCGAGACCGAGGAGATCCTCGTCATCGAGATGAACCCGCGCGTCTCGCGCAGCTCGGCGCTGGCGTCGAAGGCGACCGGCTTCCCGATCGCGAAGATCGCCGCGCGGCTCGCCGTCGGCTACCGGCTCGAGGAGATCACGAACGACATCACGAAGGCGACGCCGGCTGCCTTCGAGCCGACGATCGACTACGTCGTCGTGAAGTGGCCGCGGTTCGCGTTCGAGAAGTTCGTCGGGGTCGACGAGCGGCTCTCGACGCACATGAAGAGCGTCGGCGAGGCGATGGCCATCGGCCGCACGTTCCGCCAGGCGTTCGTGAAGGCGATGCGCTCGCGCGAGCTCGACGCGAAGGTCGTCATCGGCGAGGACGAGAGCGTCGAGGACCTCGTCGAGCGGATCCGCGAGCCGCGCACCGAGCGCTACGACGTCCTGCTCGAGGCGATCCGCCGCGGCGCGACCGACGAGCAGCTCCACGAGAGCACCGGGATCGACGCGTGGTACCTCGCCGAGCTGCGCGCGATCGCGCTCGGCGCCGATCCCACGCCGGGCGACGACGCACAGCTCGTTCGGACGTTCAAGTCCGTCGACACCTGCGCCGCCGAGTTCGCCGCCTCGACGCCGTACTTCTACTCCGGCTGGGAGCGGCCCGTCGTGGGCGCCGACGGCGTGGCCCGCCCCGCCCACGAGGTCGCCGCGGGGAGCGACCGGCAGGCGGTGGTCATCCTCGGTGCCGGCCCGAACCGGATCGGCCAGGGCATCGAGTTCGACTACTGCTGCGTCCACGCCGCGATGACCGTCCGCGCCAGCGGCCGGGACGCGGTGATGATCAACTGCAACCCCGAGACGGTCTCCACCGACTACGACACGTCGGACCGGCTGTACTTCGAGCCGCTGACGCTCGAGGACGTCCTCGGCGTGATCGAGGTCGAGCGACAGGCCTCCGGACGCGACGACGTCGCGGTGATCGTCCAGTTCGGCGGCCAGACGCCGCTGCGCCTCGCCGAGGGCCTCCAGGCCGCCGGCGTGCCGATCCTCGGCACCGGGGTCGAGGCGATCGACCGGGCCGAGGACCGCGGCGCGTTCGGCGACGTGCTCGCGAAGCTCGGCTACCAGGCGCCGCCCTACGCGACGGCGACCGACTTCGACGGCGCGCTGGAGGCGGGCGACCGCGTCGGCTATCCCCTGCTCGTGCGCCCGAGCTACGTGCTCGGCGGACGCGCGATGGAGATCGTCTACGGCCGCGACGGCCTGGCGGACTACCTCGAGCGCGAGGCGGACACGACGTCCGGCAAGGCGATCTTCCTCGATCGGTTCCTCGAGAACGCGATCGAGGTCGACGTCGACGCGCTCTGCGACGGCGAGGACGTCTGGGTCGGCGGCATCATGCAGCACGTCGAGGAGGCCGGGATCCACTCCGGCGACTCGGCGTGCGTCCTGCCGCCGCACTCGCTCGGCCACGAGATGGTCGACCGGATCCGGGAGTGGACGCGCGGCATCGCGCTCGAGCTCGGCGTGCGCGGGCTGATCAACATCCAGTTCGCCGTCCACGGGGGCGAGCTCTACGTCATCGAGGCGAACCCGCGCGCGTCGCGGACCGTCCCGTTCGTCTCGAAGGCGATCGGCGTCCCGCTGGCGAAGATGGCCTGCCGGATCATGCTCGGCGAGCGCATCGCCGATCTCGACCTGCCCGCCGATCCGTTCGCCGGCGGCCACATCGCGGTGAAGGAGGCGGTGCTGCCGTTCGACCGGTTCGTCGGCTCGGACGCGCTGCTCGGTCCCGAGATGCGCTCCACCGGCGAGGTCATGGGCGTGGCGCGGGACTTCCCGGCCGCGTTCGCGAAGGCCCAGGCCGCGGCAGGCTCGCCCCTGCCGTCCGGGGGCACGGCGTTCATCTCCGTGACCGACGCCGACAAGCCGGGTGCCGTGGCGGTGGCCCAGCTCCTGCACGACCTCGGGTTCGAGCTCCTCGCCACCCGGGGCACCCAGGAGTCGATCGCGCGGATGGGCGTCCCGTGCGAGCCGGTGGCCAAGCTCCAGGACGTGCTGCCGGACACGGGTGCCGACCCGTCCGGCCACCGCACCGCGGTCGCCGGCATCGAGGCGGGGGAGATCGTCCTCGTCGTGAACACCCCGACCGGCTCGGGCGCGCGCACCGACGGCTACGAGATCCGGCGGGCCGCGATCACGGCCGGGGTGCCGTGCCTGACGACGGTCTCCGCGGGCCTCGCCGCCGCGCGGGCGATCAAGGCCGCCTCCGAGGGCGAGCTCGAGGTCGTCGCCCTGCAGGAGCTCTAGCGCGCGGACGACCGGTCCGGCCGCGGCGGCACCCGGCGCGGGTCGTCCGGCGCGGCGGCGGGCCCGCGCCCGCGCTCGCTCGCGGCGGCCGGCTTACCGGCCGGCGCGGGCGACGGCGCGGTCGATCCGGCGCACGAGCCCGGGCCCGCGGTAGACCATCGCGGTGTAGAGCTGCAGCAGGCTCGCGCCCGCGTCGAGCATCCGCAGCGCGTCGTCGGGCGAGCCGATGCCGCCGACCCCGATCACCGGCAGGCGACCGCCGGTCTCGGCCACCACCCGCGCGACGACCTCGCGAGCGCGCTCGCGCAGCGGCCGCCCGCTGAGGCCTCCCGCCTCACCCGCCAGGGGCGCGTCCGCGCCCGCCAGGCCGGCCCGGCCGATGGTCGTGTTCGTGGCGATGAGCCCGGCGACGGCGTGCGCGTCGCAGACCTCGAGCAGCTCGTGGATCGCCGCGTCGTCGAGGTCGGGGGCGATCTTCACGAGCAGCGGCACGGGGGACGCGTCGCCCGCGAGGGCGACCGCCTCCTCGCGCAGTCCGCCGACGAGCTCGTCGAGCGCGGCCCGGTCCTGCAGGCCGCGCAGGCCCGGCGTGTTCGGCGAGCTCACGTTGATCGCGACGTAGTCGGCGAAGGGCGCGAGCAGCCGGAGCGAGCGACGGTAGTCCTCCAGCGCGTCCTCGACGGGGGTCGCCTTCGACTTGCCGAGGCTCACGCCGAGCGGGGCGCCGAGCGGCCCGAGCTGCCGCAGCCGCGCGGCGAGCGCCGCGGCGCCGCGGTTGTTGAAGCCCATCCGGTTGATGACGGCCTCGCTCTCCGGCAGGCGGAAGAGCCGAGGGCGCGGGTTGCCGGGCTGGGGGAGGGCGGTGACGGTCCCGACCTCGACGAACCCGAAGCCCAGCGCCGTCCACGCGGGGAGGGCCGAGCCGTCCTTGTCCGCGCCGGCGGCGAGCCCCAGGACGCCCGGGAAGCGGACCCCGAAGACGGTCCGCGGGGTCCGCGGTCCGCACGCCTGGGAGATCGCATGCAGCAGCGCCGGTCGTCGCGACAGCCGGGCGAGCCCGGCCACGGTCCGGGCGTGAGCGACCTCGGCGTCGCCTCCGCCGAGGGAGAAGAGCAGCGGGCGGACCGTTCGCTCGTACAGCACGGGCGACATCGTGCCACGGGCGCCGTACGCACCGACGGCCGCCGCCGCCGCGCCGCGGGCCCGACCTCCGCTCCACGTCCCTTGACCTCGACTTCAGGTCGAGGTGAGTTGCCGAACACGGCCCGCGCCGGCGCCGATCGGGGGGTAGACTCGCCGACCGATGTCGTCCCCGGCCAACGCTCCGTCCAAGTCCTCCGTCACCACTCCGGAGCGGTCGCTCAACCAGCGACTGGACGCGCTGCAGCGCGCCAACGAGGTGCGGTCGAAGCGGGCGGCGCTGAAGCGGGACCTGAAGTCCGGACGGCAGTCGATCGATCGGCTCCTCGAGTCGCCGCCGGAGTGGCTCGAGACGGCGAAGGTCATGGACATGCTCTTGGCCGTTCCGAAGTACGGGCGCGTCCGCGCCGGGAAGATCCTCGCCCAGTGCCGGATCTCCGCGTCGAAGACGATCGGCGGCCTCACGCCGCGCCAGCGCGCCGAGCTCGTCCAGGCGCTCCGGCAGCCGCGCGGCTGACCCCGGGCGGTGGCGCGCGTCTTCGTCATCACCGGTCCCTCGGGGGTCGGCAAGGGCACGCTTATCCGTCGCCTCCGCGCGGCGGTGCCGGAGCTGCGCCTGAGCGTCTCCGCGACGACCCGCGCGCCGCGCGCGGGCGAGCAGGACGGTCGCGACTACTGGTTCCTCGACGAGGAGACCTTCCACCGGAAGGTCGAGGACGGGGAGTTCGTCGAGCACGCCGAGTACGCCGGCCGCCGGTACGGCACCCTGCGGTCCGAGCTCGAGCGCCATCTCGCCGCCGGCGCGCCCGTCGTGCTGGAGATCGAGGTCCAGGGCGCGCAGCAGATCCGCGGGACGATGCCCGAGGCGGTCCAGGTGTTCGTCGCGCCGCCGAGCTTCGACGTCCTGCGCGAGCGGCTCGCCGGTCGGGGGACCGACGACCCCGAGGTCATCGAGCGCCGGCTCGACGTCGCCCGGGGCGAGCTGCGCCAGCAGGAGCAGTTCGACCACCTGCTGGTCAACGACGACCTCGACGCGACCACCGAGCGGCTCGTCGGGATCGTGCGCGAGCAGCTCGCGACCGCCACGGCCGGCTGAGGGCGCCGGGCCGGGACGCCGCGGTGCGGCCCGCTACACTGGCTTGGATGATCTCGCCGCGGATGGACCAGCTGCTCGACAACGTCGACTCGCACTACGCGTCGGTCCTCGTCGCCGCCAAGCGCGCGCGGCAGATCAACGCCTACTACCACAACCTCGGCGAGGGCGCCTTCGACGAGTTCCCGCCGCCGATGGTCGAGACGGCGTCGAAGAACTACCTCACGATCGCCCTCGAGGAAGTCGCGGCGGGCAAGATCTCCTACCGGTACCGCTGACCCGCGGACACCGGACCTGCCGACGGGCCGCCCCAGGGCGGCCCGTCGTCGTCCTCGAGCCCGGCGACCGCCCGCGTGCAGCGCGGCTCCCGCCGAGGGGCCGGCGACCCGTGGGCGCGTAGGCTCCCCGTCGATGGCACGTCTGCTGCTCGGGGTCACCGGCGGGATCGCCGCCTACAAGGCCGTCCACCTGGTCCGGCTCGCGACGGGCGCCGGCCACGCGGTGCGCGTCCTCCAGACGCCGGCGAGCCAGCGGTTCGTCGCGCCGGAGACGTTCCGCGCCATCACCGGCGCCCCGGTCCTCGTCGACGAGTGGCAGCCGGACCCGCTGCGCGGGGCCTTCCCCGGGGACCCCGTGCCGGCGCACGAGCCGATCAGCCACCTGGCGGTCGTCGAGGCCGCCGACGCCTACGTCGTCGCCCCGGCGACGGCGAACACGATCGCCGCGCTCGCCCAGGGCCGCGCCGACAACCTCGTCACCTCCGCGTACCTCGCCGCCGACGGCCCGGTGCTCGTGGCGCCCGCGATGAACCACCGGATGTGGCACCACCCCGCCACCGCCCGCAACGTCGCGCAGCTGACGCAGGACGGCGCGACGATCGTCCCGCCCGGGTCCGGGCGGCTCGCGTCGATCGGCGAGTCCGGCGACGGCCGGCTCGCCGAGCCCGAGCAGCTCCTCGCCGCGATCGAGGCCGCGCTCGGCCGCGGCAGGGACCTCGCCGGCGTGCGGCTCCTCGTCTCGGCGGGCGGCACGCGCGAGCCGATCGACGCGGTCCGCTACGTCGGCAACCGCTCCTCGGGGCGCATGGGCTACGCGGTCGCGGCGCGCGCGGCCGCGCGCGGCGCCGAGGTCATCGTCGTCGCGGCGAACGTCGCGCTGCCCGACCCGCCGGGCGCGCGGGTCGTGCGCGTCGGGACCGCCGAGGAGCTGCGCCAGGCCTGCGGCTCGGCGTTCGCGGAGGCCGACGTCCTCGTGATGGCCGCCGCGGTCGCGGACTTCCGACCGGCCGATCCCGCCGGCGGGAAGATCAAGAAGGACGGCCGCGAGGGCCTGACGATCGAGCTCGAGTCGACGGTCGACGTCCTGCGCGAGCTGTCCGCCGCTCGCCGTCCGGGCCAGACGCTCATCGGCTTCGCCGCCGAGCACGGCGAGGGCGCGCTCGAGCACGCCCGCGGCAAGCTCCGGCGCAAGGGCCTCGACGGCGTCGTCCTGAACGACGTCTCCCAGCCCGGGATCGCCTTCGACGCGACCGACAACGCGGTGACGATCGTGACCGCGGAGGACGAGCGCGTCGTCGCGCGCGCGGCGAAGGAGCAGATCGCCGACGCGATCCTCGACCGCGTCCTCGAGCTGCGCGCCGCGGCGTCCTGAGCCGCACGCGACGGCGCGGGACGGACGCGGCGCGCCGTTTCCGCTTGACCGGGTTGTCACACTCGGTGTGGAGGTTCGCGACATGCCCGACGCCTACGAGCTCTATCGATCCGGTGCCGCCCTGCTGGAGCACGGCGACCATCACGCCGCCACGTTGCCGCTCATGCGGGCCCGCGACCTCGAGCCCGACTCGCGGATGGTGCGCGAGGCGCTCGGGCGCGCGCTCTTCGGCGCCCAGCGGTTCCGCGAGGCCGCCGGGGAGTTCGCCGCGGTCGTCGACGCCGAGCCGAACAACGACTACGCGCAGTTCTGCCTCGGTCGCGCGCTGCAGCTGCTCGGCCGGCACGCGGAGGCCCGCCCGCCGCTGACGATGGCCGCGCTGCTGCAGCCCCAGCGCGCGGACTACCGCGTGTACCGCGACCGGACGATCGCCGCGCTCGAGCGCGAGGTCGCCGACGACGCCTGACCGTCGCGCCGCGGGCCGGGGACGCCGTCCGGCCCGGCCCGCGCGGCGGCGCGCCGGCCACCGAGCGGCCGGGCTCCGGCGCGGCGGGTCACGCGTGCGCGGCGACCGCGCGGACCGCGGCCGCCGCGTCGAGCAGGCGGCCGAGGAGCTCGTCGACCGCGGCGGCCCGCACCCCGTCCGCCGGCAGGTCGCCCTGGACCCACACCGCGCCGGCCGCCGACGTCGCGAACCGCACGAGGCGCAGGTCGCGGCGGTTGCGGTGCAGGAGCCAGCCGGGGTCGACCCGTCCGGGGGCGCAGGCCTCGGCCTGGGCGCGCAGGAGCCCGCCGCGCAGCGCGAGCCCGACGTGCAGCGGCAAGCCCGCGCACGGGACGGTCAGTCCCCACTCGCCGGGAGCCGGCCGGTGGGCGGCCACGCCGGCGCTACGCAGGGCTTCCTCGACGGCCGCCGCCGCCCCGTCGTGCTCCCCCGGGGGCGGGTGCCCCGGTCGATGCCCTGCTGCCGGCCGCATCCGCCGATGGTACGATCGGTCTCCGTCGTCTCCGGACGCCGGACAACCCCAGCATTCGAGGACGCCGCACCGCGGCACTCCGAGGCGGGCATCGAGCCCGCCTTTTTCGTGGCCGAACACCACCCGATGACCACTTCCATCCAGGACACCGTCGAAGCCCGCCTCCGGGACGCCGCCCCGGCGGTCGAGGTGCTGCTGGCCGAGGTCGTCTCGGGCGGCACGCTCCGCGTGGTCATCGACCATCCCGACGGGGTCACGCTCGACCTCTGCGCGGAGGTCACGCACCACCTCGGCGAGCTGCGCGAGCAGTACGCGATCGAGGTGTCCTCGCCCGGCACGGAGCGTCCGCTCGTGAAGCCGGAGCACTTCCGTCGCTACGTCGGCCGGCGCGTGCGGGTCCGCACCCGCGAGCCGCTGGACGGCGTCGGCACCCGGCCCCGCCGGTCCTTCTCCGGGGAGCTCGTCGGCGCGGACGACGTCGCCGTCACGCTCGCCGCCGACGACGGGATGGTCACGGTCCCGTACGCCGGCATCCACCGCAGCAACCTGATCGAGGAGTAGCCCATGTCTCGCGAGATCATCGAAGCGATGCGCGCGCTGGCGCGCGAGAAGGGGATCCCCGAGGAGCGGCTCGTCGCCGCGCTCGAGGACGCGCTCCTCTCCGCGTACAAGAAGCAGCCGGAGGCTGCGAAGTACGCGCGCGTCGAGCTCGACCAGGAATCGGGCGACTATCGCGTCATCGAGCTCCTCGTGCCGGAGATGCTCGAGGCCGGCCTCATCGTCGAGACGATCGACGAGCAGTCCTACGAGGACCCCGAGACGGGGGAGTGGGTCGAGCCCACCGAGGTCGAGATCCCGGCGGAGAAGCTCGCGGAGCACCGCGACGAGATCCCCGAGCAGGACGTCACGCCGGACGACTTCGGTCGCATCGCCGCGCAGACCGCCAAGCAGGTGATCCTCCAGCGGATCCGCGAGGCCGAGCGGGACATGATGTACGACGAGTTCGCCGACCGCGTCGGCGAGATGGTCACCGGCATCGTCCAGCAGTCCGACAACCGCTACACGCTGCTGCAGCTGCGCGACCGCGTCGAGGCCCTGCTGCCCCGCTCCGAGCAGGTCTACGGGGAGCGCTACGACCACAACCAGCGCCTGAAGGCGGTGATCAAGGAGGTCTCGCAGTCCGCGAAGGGCCCGTCGATCATCGTCTCGCGACGCGATCCCGAGGTCATCCGCGCGCTCTTCGAGCTCGAGGTCCCGGAGATCGCCGACGGCCTCGTCGAGATCACGGGCGTCGCCCGCGAGCCCGGCTACCGCTCGAAGATCGCCGTCGTCTCCCACGCCAACGGCGTGGACCCGGTCGGCGCCTGCGTCGGCCCCCGGGGCTCGCGCGTCCGGATGGTCGTCTCGGAGCTCAAGGGCGAGAAGATCGACATCATCCCGTACAACGACGAGCCCGGCCGGTTCATCGCCAAGGCGCTCTCGCCCGCGCAGGTGCGCGAGGTCTTCATCGACGACGAGCAGCGCCAGGCGACGGTCGTCGTGCCGGACGAGGACCTCACGAAGGCGATCGGCCGGGAGGGGCAGAACGTGCGGCTCGCCGCGCGCCTGACCGGCTGGCGGATCGACATCAAGAAGTCCAGCGACGTGCTCGCGCAGGCCGCCGCGACCGGCGGCGACGGCGCCGACGTCGAGGAGCCGCAGGGCGACGGCCGCTGCCAGGCGATCCTCACGAGCGGCCGCCGCTGCCCGAACGCGGCGCTGCCCGGCTCGATCTTCTGCGGCCTCCCCGGCCACCAGGCGCTCGTGCGCTTCGGGATGGTCGAGGTCGCGGTGCTCGACGACCTCCCCGAGGACGAGCTCGACGCGCTCGCCGATCCGGACAAGTCCCAGGAGGACGTCCAGGAGATCGTCGATCGCGCGGGCGAGGCGTACGCCCAGCGACTGGCGGAGCAGGGCATCGACCCGAGCGCCGGGTACGCGGAGGCCGCCGACGGCGAGTACGCCGAGGGCGAGGTCGCCGCGGACGAGTACGCGACCGAGGGCGAGTACGCCGCGGAGGGCGACTACGCCGACGCGGAGGCCGCCCAGGGCGAGTACGCGGCCGAGGTCCCCGAGGGCGACGCCCCGGTGGACGAGGCGCCGGTCGAGGCGGAGGACGCGCCGTCGGCCTGAGCGCCCACCAACCCGAGCGGCGGTGCGTCGGCTGCGGCCGGCGCGCGCCGCAGGCGCTGCTCCAGCGCCTCGCCGCGGACGGCGACCAGGTGGTCGTCGACCGCGCGCGCCGCGCCCCCGGGCGCGGCGCCTACGTGTGCGGCGCAGACTGCGCCCGCACCGCCGTCGAGCGCCGCGCGCTGCCGCGCGCGTTCCGACGGCCGATCAGCAACGACCAGGACTTTCTACACTCACTCTGATGGCGAACAAGCGCGTGCATGAGATCGCCAAGGCCCAGGGCCTCCCGAGCAAGCAGGTGATCGACGCCCTCCAGAAGGACGGCCACGACATCTCGAGCGCCTCGTCCAGCGTGGACGAGGCCGTCGCGCTGCGCGCGCTGAAGGCGCGCGGGGGCGGCGACGAGGCGCCGGCGAAGCCCGCCGCGCCCGCGAAGGCCGCGGCTCCGGCGCGCCCCGCGCGCCCCGCGCCCGCCGGCACCCCGCAGCGCCCCGTGCGCCCGGCGGCGGGCGCCGCCGGCCAGCGTCCGGTGCGTCCCGCCGCCCAGCGGCCGGCCGCTCCGGCGGGTCAGCGTCCCGCGGCGCCCGCCGGGCAGCGTCCCGCGGCGCCCGCCGGGCAGCGTCCCGCGGCGCCCGCCGGGCAGCGTCCGGCGACTCCCGCCGGGCAGCGCCCCGCCGGAGGTGCCCCCCAGCGTCCCGCGCGCCCCGGCGCGCCGGCCGGCCAGCGCCCCGCCCGCCCGGCCGCACCGGCCGGTCGCGGTGGTGGCGACGACCGCCCCCTCGGGCCGCGCCCGACCCCCGGCGCCCGTCCGCTCGGGCCGAAGCCGACCCCTGGCGCGCGTCCGGCGCAGCCGGCCCCGCAGCGTCCCGTGCGCCCGGGCGCGGACGCCCCGCAGCGCCCCGTGCGTCCCGCGCCCGGCGGCGAGCGCGGCGGCAAGCCGCTCGGCCCGCGCGTCATCCAGCAGGCCCAGCCCGCGGCGCCGAAGGCGCCCGCGCGCCCGGCGCAGTCGCCGACCACGAGCGCGCGCGGTCCGGTCCGGCCCGGCGGCGGCGGTCAGCCGCAGCGCCCGGGCGGTCAGCCCCAGCGGCCCGGGCAGCCGCAGCGCCCCGGCGGCCAGCCCCAGCGTCCCGGCGGACGTCCCGACGGCCGCGGTGGCCGTCCCGACGATCGCGGTCCGCGACGCAGCGAGCGGCCGACCGGCCGCGACGGCCGCAGCGGCGGCGGCGGCGATCGCCCGCTCGGCCCGAAGCCGACCCCCGGCGCGCGGCCGCTCGGGCCCAAGCCGACCCCGGGCGCGCGTCCGGCCGGCACGCCCTCGCCGTTCCAGCGCCGCAAGCCGGTGGACCCCGAGGCGCCGGTCCCGACGCGCGACCTGCGCACCCGCAAGCCCGACGTCCCGAAGGGGCCGCTCGCGCCCGGCGAGAAGCCGGCGCAGGGCGCGGGTCCGAAGATCATCGCGATGCCCGACCCGTCCGCCACGCGCCCGCAGCGCGCCGGCGCCGGCGGTCGTGCCGGCGGACCGGGCGGTGGCCCGGGCCGCCGTCGGGTCGTCATCGACCAGCCGGGCGGCCCGCGCCGCCCCGGTCCGGGCGGACCGCCGAGCCGTCGCCCGCGTCGTCGTCGCCGCCGCCAGAGCATCGAGGAGGCGCTGGCGCCGATCAACCGCGACAACAGCAAGACGGTCGACGTCCCGAAGATCAACTCGGGCGCCACCGTCAAGGACGTCGCCGAGCACCTCGGCGTCCCGGTCCCCGACGTCATCAAGCGGCTCATGCTCATGGGCGAGATGGCGACGCTCACGCAGTCGCTGTCCGACGACACGATCGAGCTGCTCGCGACGGAGTTCGAGCGCGAGATCGAGATCGTCACCGCCGCCGACGAGGAGATCCCGGAGCTCGTCTTCGAGGACGCCGAGGAGGACCTCGAGGAGCGGCCGCCGGTCGTGACCATCATGGGTCACGTCGACCACGGCAAGACCTCGATGCTCGACAAGCTGCGCGAGACGGAGATCGCCGCCAGCGAGGCGGGCGGCATCACGCAGCACATCGGCGCCTACCAGGTCCACCACGACGACCTGACGGTGACCTTCCTCGACACCCCGGGCCACGCGGCGTTCACCGCCATGCGCGCCCGCGGCGCGGAGATCACCGACATCGTCGTGGTCGTCGTGGCCGCCGACGACGGCATGAAGCCGCAGACGCAGGAGGCCATCGACCACGCGAAGGCCGCCGACGTCCCGATCATCGTCGCCGTCAACAAGATCGACAAGGAGGGCGCCGACCCGGCGCGCGTCCGTGCCGAGATGGCGGAGAAGGGCATCACGCCGGCCGAGTGGGGCGGCGAGACCGAGTTCGTCGACGTCTCCGCGAAGACCGGCGAGGGCCTCGGCGACCTGCTCGACACGATCGGCGTCGTCGCCGAGCTGCTCGAGCTGCGCGCGAACCCGGACACCGAGGCGCACGGCGCGATCATCGAGTCGAAGCTCGATCCGGGCCGTGGCCCGGTCGCGACCATGCTCATCCAGCGCGGCACGCTGGAGATCGGCGACGCCCTCGTCGCCGGCGGCGAGTGGGCTCGCGTCCGCGCGCTCATCGACTACACGGGCGAGCGCGTCGAGGTCGCCGGCCCCGGCGACCCGGTCGAGGTCCTCGGCTGGAACGGCGTGCCGTCCGCCGGCGACGTCGCCCTCGTGGTCGAGAACGAGCGCACGGCGCGCACGCGCGCCGAGGAGCGGGCGAACCGGCTGAAGACCGAGGCGATCGCCCGGCGCTCCGGCCGCAAGTTCGCGCTCGAGGACGTCTTCAAGCGCGCCCAGAGCGGCGCGGAGATGAAGGGCCTGCCGCTCATCCTCAAGTCGGACGTCGCGGGCTCGCTCGGCGCGTTCGAGGACGAGATCTCGAAGCTCCCGCAGACCGAGGTCTTCGTGGACGTCGTGCGCTCCGGCGTCGGCGGCATCACGGAGTCCGACGTCATGCTCGCGGCGGCCTCGGGCGCGGTGATCATCGGCTTCAACGTCCGCCCGGTCGGCGACGCCCAGCGCGTCGCGGACCGCGAGGGCGTCGAGATCCGCAGCTACGAGGTGATCTACCGCGCGCTGGACGACCTGCGCGACGCGATGGAGGGCCTGCTCGATCCGGAGCAGGTCGAGGAGACCGTCGGTCAGGCCGAGGTGCGCCAGATCTTCCGCGCGTCGAAGGTCGGCACGATCGCGGGCTCCTACGTCACCGACGGCAAGATGATCCGGAACGGCCGCGCGCGGCTCATCCGGGACGGCAACGTCGTCACGACGACGAAGATCGAGAGCCTCCGGCGCTTCCAGGAGGACGCGCGCGAGGTCGCGACCGGGTTCGAGTGCGGCATCGTGCTGCGGGACTACCCGGACGTCAAGGAGGGCGACATCATCGAGGTCTTCCAGACGAAGTCGGTCGAGCGCGAGCTGTCGTGAGCGGGCCGCTGCCCGGCGCGACGGGAGGCCCCCGGTGAAGCCCGACCGCATGCGGCGCGTCGACGAGGCCCTGCGCAAGGTCCTCGGCGACGTGCTGCAGCACGAGATGAAGGATCCCCGGATCGGGTTCGCCACGATCACGGGGGTCCGCACGAGCTCGGACCTCAGCCACGCCACCGTGCTGGTGAGCGTCCTGCCCACGCCCGACGCGCCCGAGCCGGAGGACACGATCGCCGGGCTGCGCTCGGCGAGCGGGTTCCTGCAGCGGCGCATCGGGCACGAGCTCGGGCTGAAGAACACGCCCGTCCTGCGGTTCGAGCTCGACGAGACGATCGACCGCGCGATGCGCATCCAGGAGCTCCTCGACGATCCGCCGCCTCCGGCCGTGCCGTCGTCCGAGGACGACGCCGACGGCGACGCGCCGCCCGACGACCCGGCGACGAGCGGCGGGGCCTCAGCCTGATGGCCCCCGAGCTGCCCGTCGACACGGCCCGACGCCTCGTCCTCGAGCGCCTCCGGGACGACGAGCGGTTCGTCGTCGTCTCCCACGAGCACCCAGACGGGGACGCGCTCGGCTCGGTCGTGGCGCTCTCCCGCGCGCTGCGCCAGATCGGCAAGGACGTCGTCGCGGTCCTCGACGCCGCCGACATGCCGGTGCCCCGCGAGTACCGCGGCCTCGCGCTCGAGACGGTGACCACCACCGTCCCCGACGACCTCGAGCAGCGGACGGCGGTCTACGTCGACTGCGGCAACGCCGACCGGATGCCGGTCCCCGGCGTCCGCGAGGGCGCGCGGACCGTCCTGAACGTCGACCACCACCACGACAACACCCGGTTCGGGGACGTCGACCTCGTCGATCCGTCGGCCTCGTGCACCGCCGAGATCCTGTGGGACCTGCTCCCCGACCTCGGCGTCGAGCCCGACCGCGAGACGGCGCAGGCGCTCTACATCGGCCTGGTGACCGACACGGGCCGGTTCATGTACGGCAACACCTCGACCCGGTCGCACCTCATGGCGGCGGACCTCATCGCCTGCGGGGTCGCGCCGTTCGACGCCTACCGCCGGCTCTACGAGGGCGTGCCGTGGGCGAAGCTCGCGCTGCTGGGACGGGCCCTGGAGCGGGTGCGGCGCGAGCTCGACGGCGCGCTCACCGTCGTGCACCTGCGCCGCTCCGACTACGCCGACACGGGCGCCGACGAGAGCGAGACGGAGGGCATCATCGACCACGTCCGGACCGTCGCGGGCACGACGGTCGCCGCGGTCGCCCGCGAGCTCCCCGGGACCGACGACGACGTGCGCACGAAGGTCTCGCTGCGGGCCGCCGACGGGACGATCGACGTCTCGGCGATCGCCCGCGCCGGGGGCGGCGGCGGGCACCCGCAGGCCGCCGGCTTCACCACGACGATGGGCGAGGACGAGCTCGTGCGCTTCCTCGCCGAGCAGCTCCTCGCGCACCGGTGACCGCGACGCCGTCCGCTGCGGGCGCCGGCGTCCCCGACGGCGTCCTCCTGATCGACAAGCCCGCCGGGCGCAGCAGCCACGACATGGTGGGCCGCGTCCGGTGGGCCCTCGGCGGACGCAAGGCCCGGCGCGTCGGGCACGCCGGGACGCTCGACCCCTTCGCGACCGGCCTGCTGCTCGTCCTCATCGGTCGCGCCACCCGGTTGCAGCCCTACCTCCTCGCGCTGCCGAAGTCCTACGAGACGGTGGCGCAGCTCGGCGCCCGCTCGTCGACGGGCGACCCGGAGGGCGAGATCGAGCGCACCGGCCGGATCCCGCCGGCACCGCCGGCGCTCCAGCTGCCCACCGGGCTGGTGCGGCAGCGGCCGCCCGCGTACTCGGCGGTCCGGATCGATGGCGAGCGCGCCTACCGGCGCGCCCGGCGGGGCGAGGAGGTCGAGGTGCCCGAGCGCGAGGTCCAGGTGTCGCGCTTCGACGAGCTCTGGCGCTCCGGGGACCGGGCCGCCTACGCGATCGACTGCTCGTCGGGGACGTACGTGCGCAGCCTCGTCGCGGACCTCGGCGACGCGTACTGCCTCGAGCTGCGGCGCACGGCGATCGGGCCCTACCGGGTCGCCGACGCCCACCAGCCCGAGGAGGAGCCGGCCGCGTGGCGCGTCGTGCCGCTGGCGGACGTCCTCCCGATCGTGCTCCCGGTCCACGAGCTCGACGCGGACGAGGCGCGCCGCGCCGGCCACGGGCAGCGGCTCGAGCTGCCCGACGCGCCCGCGGGCAGCGAGGTCGCGCTGCTCCACGACGGCGAGGCGATCGCCATCGGACGCCGCGAGCCGGACGGCCGGATCCATCCCGTCGTAGGCTTCCGGGCGTGACGGCGCGCATCGTCCCCCTCGCGGAGGTCCATGCCCGGCCCCGCACGGTCGCTCTCGGGATGTTCGACGGGGTGCACCTCGGGCACCGGGAGGTCATCGCCGGGGCCGACACGGTCCTGACGTTCCACCCGCACCCCACGACGATCATCGCGCCGGGGCGCACCCCGCCGCAGCTGACGACCGTCGAGCGTCGCGCCCGGCTCGTCGGCGACGTCGGAGTCCTCGAGCTCGTCCTCATCCCCTTCGACGCCCACGTCGCCGGCCAGGCGCCCGCCGAGTTCGTCGAGGAGATCCTCGTCGAGCGCCTCGACGTCCGCGGGGTCCGGGTGGGGGAGAACTTCCGCTTCGGCCACGGCGCGACCGGCACGCCCGAGCTCCTCGCCGCCGACGGGCGCTTCGATACGACGATCGTCCCGCTGCGACGCGAGGGCGGCGAGACCGTCTCCTCGACGCGCGTGCGCGAGCTCGTCGCCCGGGGCGAGGTCGCCGAGGCGCACGAGCTGCTCGTCGAGCCGTTCGTCATCGGCGGGACCGTCGAGCACGGCGAGAAGCGCGGTCGCGAGATCGGCTTCCCGACCGCGAACCTCCATCCGCCGGATGGCCACGCGCTGCCGGCCCACGGGGTCTACGCCTGCCGGGCGACGCTCGCCGACGGCAGCCGCCGCACGGCGGCCGTGTCGATCGGCATCCGGCCCCAGTTCGAGTCGGCGCTCGGCGTCCTCGTCGAGGCGTACCTCCTGGACTACGAGGGCGATCTCTACGGCCAGCAGCTCGAGCTGGAGTTCCTGCACCGCCTCCGCGGGGAGCAGCGGTTCGACAGCGTCGACGAGCTCATCGCCCAGATCGGGCGCGACGTCGACGACACCCGGCGCCTCGCACCCGTCTGAGCGGCGGGCCGCCCCTCCGAGGCGGGCCGCATCAGCAGGGGCTTCTTGCTACCTTCCCTCGTCGCATGTCGTCGCTCACGCAGGAACGGAAGCAGGAGATCGTCGGGCAGTTCGGCGAGTCCGACACCGACACGGGGTCCACCCGCGTCCAGATCGCGCTGCTCACCGAGCGGATCAACCTCCTCACGGAGCACCTGCGCGAGCACAAGAAGGACCACCACTCGCGCCGCGGGCTCCTGATGCTCGTCGGCCGCCGTCGTCGTCTCCTGAACTACCTGCGCAAGGACGACCTCGAGGGCTACCGCGGCCTCATCAAGGAACTCGGGCTGCGCAAGTAGTCCCGCGGCGACGCGCACCGCCACCACGGCACCGCTCGCCCGCGTCCCCGACGCGGGCGTTCTCGTTCCTGGACCGTCACCGGGAGCGGCGGACGGAGCAACTAGGATCCGGGCCATGGCCATCATCGCCCCCGGCACGCCCGTCCCGGAGATCACCCTCAAGCGCGAGGACGGCAGCGACTTCACGCAGGAGGACCTGCGCGGCCGCACGACGGTGCTCGTCTTCTACCCCTTCGCCTTCAGCCCGGTCTGCACCGACCAGCTGCAGGTCTACGAGGAGCTGCTCGGCGAGCTCGCGCAGCAGGACGCCGTGATGTACGCGGTGTCGACCGACGCGAGCTTCTCCCAGATCGCCTTCCGCGAGAAGCTCGGCGTCAGCATCGAGCAGCTCTCGGACTTCGAGCCCAAGGGCGCGGCGTCGAAGGCCCTCGGGGCCTACTTCGAGCCGGCCGGGATGACGAACCGCGCGCTCGTCGTCGTCGCTCCCGACGGCGTGGTGGCCTGGAGCCACCTCGCGGCGAGCCCGGGCGAGCTGCCCGGCGCGGACAAGGTCCGAGAGGGGCTGGCGGCCGTCCCGGCCGCGTGAGCGACGACCGGCTCGCCGCGCTGCGTCGGGAGCAGCCCGACGACCACGCCTGCGGGCCGGCCGACGCCCCGCTCGTCGTCGTCTACGGCGACGCGACCTGTCCGCGCTGCCAGCAGGCGGCCCGCCTGCTGCGCGAGCCGCCGCGGCCCGTGCGCCTCGTCTGGCGGCACCTCGTGCTGCGGGTGCGCGGACCGCGCCCGCGGGCGCTCGCGGGCGCGCTGGAGGCCGCGGGGCGCGAGGGTCGGTTCTGGGCGCTCCTGGACCGGCTGCTCGCCGAGCCGGGGCGCACGGAGGACCCCGACCTGTGGCGGATCGCGGGAGAGCTCGGGCTCGACGTCGACGCCTTCGACGGCGCGCGCCGGGACGCGGCGGCGACGGCGCGGATCGAGCGCGACCTCGCCGACGGCCTCGCGCTCGGCGCGGCCGCGACGCCGGCCATCCTCACCCCGGCCGGCGTCGACCACGGCGTGCCCGACGCGGCCTGGGTCGCCGCGCTGCACGCCGGCTGACGGTCAGCCGCTCACCGGCGGCCCCGCCGCCGGGCGACGAGCCACGTCACGGCGACGAGCAGTCCCACGACGGGGAAGAGCAGGAGCCACGCGGCACCGGGGGGCGCGTCGTCCAGGACGTCGTCCCGGGCCGCGTCGGGGGAGGGCGGCAGCGGCGAGGTCGCGAATCCCCGCTCGGACTCGAACGGATAGTCGGGGGTGGCGCGGAAGGGGCGATCGCTCGTCCCACGACGCAGCGCGACGGACGCGTTGCGGGCCGCGGAGCGCCCCGACGCCTGCAGCCGGGTGAGGTACGTCCCGCGCAGCAGCGCCCGGTCCGCGTCGCCGAGCGGCGGTCGCAGTCCGGCGACCGTGCCGGCGAAGGCGGTGTCGAAGCCGGACGCGAGCACGCGGTGCGCGCCGACGGCGTAGAGGACGACGGTCGCCGCGTCGGCGCCGGCGGCCCCGCCGAGCGGGTAGCTCGTGCGGTCGGCGGCGTAGCGGATCGTCAGCGGGCGCAGCGCCCGGGGCTCGTCGCCGAGCGTGTCGCGCGCGAGCTCGATCGCCACGAACGACCACCCGCGGCGCGCGTAGTCCCGCAGGGCGGGCGTGTCCGACAGCGGACGCGCGTAGCCGTGACGGCGGGCCCAGCGCGCGAGCTCGCGCTCGGCCGCCGGCCCGCGGCGGCCACGGAGCTCGGCGACGCCGAACCCGTCGACGCGCGGCCGGCCGAGCGCGCGCAGCTCGGCGTCGGGCGGGCCCGCGCTGCCGTCGGCGCGCACCGGGGCCGTGGCGGTCGCCAGCCGCACGAAGGCCCGCGTCTGGGCCTGGGGCACGACCTCGACGGTCGGCGGGGCGGGGACCGGCACGAGCACGACCCGGCGGGCGCGCTCGCCCTGCGCCTGCACGTCGAGCGAGAGGGTGATCCGTTGCTGGCCGTCGGCCGTCGAGACGATCGCGCGCTCGCGGTCCACGCGCACCCCGTCGCCGAACGTCGCCGCGGACGCGGGCGTCGCGGTGCCGAGCGCGCCGAGGAGCGCGAGCGCGGCGACGCTCCGGAGGGGACGGCGGCGGGACGGCGACATCGCGGCGCGATGTTACGGACCGCCCTCACCTGGCGTGCCGCCGCTCGTCGGCTCCCGGCCGGCGTCGCATCGGGCCTGCACGTCACGAGGTTTCGCTAAGGTCGCTCCGTTCGGAAACGATGAGAAGCCACCCCGCGCGCCAGGTCCGATGGGCGCGCGTTCCGAGGAACGACATATGAGTCACTTCGACGTGACGACGGTGTCCGTGGAGATCGCCGGCAAGGAGATCACCTTCGAGACCGGGAAGCTCGCCAAGCAGGCTTCCGGCGCGGTCACCGTGCGACAGGGCGACACGGTCGTCCTGTCCACCGCGACGATCGGTCGCGAGAAGGACGCCGACTTCCTGCCCCTCACGGTCGACGTCGAGGAGCGGATGTACGCCGCGGGCAAGATCCCCGGCTCCTTCTTCAAGCGCGAGGGTCGCGCGGGGGAGAAGGCCACGCTGACGGCGCGCATGATCGACCGCCCGATCCGCCCGCTCTTCCCCAAGACCTGGCGTCGGGACACGCAGCTCGTGACGCTGCCGATCTCGATCGACCACGAGCACCCCTACGACATCCTCGCGATGAACGGCGCGTCCGCCGCGCTGCAGATCAGCGGCGCCCCCGTCGCGCAGGCGGTCGGCGCCGTCCGGATCGGCAAGATCGACGGCCAGTTCGTCGTCAACCCGCCCGAGGAGTCGCTGACCGAGGACGGCGCGAGCGACCTCGACCTCATCGTCGCCGGCACCGCCGACGCGATCCTCATGGTCGAGGCCGGCGCGAACCTCATCCCCGAGGCCGAGATCCTCGACGCCCTGGACATCGCCCACAGCGAGATCCAGAAGCTCGTCGCCGTCCAGGTCGAGCTGCGCGAGAAGGCCGGCAAGCCCGCGATCGTCCACGAGCCGCCCGTCATCGACGAGAAGCTCCAGAAGAAGATCGAGAAGGCCCACGGCAAGGCCGTCCAGAAGGCCACCGAGGTCGTCGACAAGCTCGAGCGCCAGGACGCCGTCGAGGCGGCCAAGGCCGCGATCCTCGAGGAGTTCGGCACCGACGGCGAGGAGCCGGACGTCGACAAGCAGGTCCGCTCGATCGCCGCGGCGCTCGAGAAGGCCGCCGTCCGCAACCGGATCGCCGTCCAGAAGGTGCGCCCCGACGGGCGCGAGGCGACCGAGATCCGCCAGATCACGATCGAGACCGGCATCGCCCCGCGGACGCACGGCTCGGCGCTCTTCACCCGCGGCCAGACGCAGGCGCTCTCCGTCGCGTCGCTCGGCACGCTGAAGGAGGAGATGCGCGTCGACGGGCTCGGCCTGGAGACGAACCGCTACTACTGGCACCACTACAACTTCCCGCCGTTCTCCGTCGGCGAGGCGGGCTTCATGCGCGGCCCGAAGCGCCGCGACATCGGCCACGGCGCCCTCGCCGAGCGCGCGCTCGTGCCGGTCGTGCCGCCGATCGACGAGTTCCCGTACTCGATCCGCGTGGTCTCCGACATCCTCGAGTCCAACGGCTCGTCGTCGATGGCCTCGGTCTGCGGCAGCTCGCTGTCGCTGATGGACGCGGGCGTGCCGATCAAGGCGCCGGTCGCCGGCATCGCGATGGGCCTCATCAAGGAGGGCGACGACTACATCGTCCTCACCGACATCGCCGGCGTCGAGGACCACCTCGGCGACATGGACTTCAAGGTCGCCGGCACGTCGGAGGGCATCACCGCCCTCCAGATGGACATCAAGATCACGGGCGTGACGTTCGAGATCCTGCGCGACGCGCTCGCGCAGGCCCGCGACGCCCGCCTCGAGATCCTCGGCAAGATGGCCGAGATCATCGAGGGCCCGCGCGAGGAGCTCTCGGTCTACGCGCCGCGGATCCTCAGCCTGAAGATCGATCCCGAGAAGATCGGCATGGTCATCGGCAAGGGCGGCGAGACGATCCGCGGCCTGCAGGAGGAGTTCGAGGCCCAGATCGACATCTCCGACGACGGCACGGTCAACGTCTACTCGTCCTCGGGCGAGAAGGGCGACCAGCTCGTGCAGCGCCTGTCGGCGATGACCCGCGACGTCGTGCTCGGCGACGAGTTCGAGGGCAAGGTCGTGAAGACGACGACCTTCGGCGCGTTCGTCGAGCTCATCAAGGGCACCGACGGCCTGCTGCACATCTCCAACGTCTCCCCGGGCAAGCGCGTGGAGACGGTCGACGAGGTCCTGAAGCAGGGCGACGTCATCAAGGTCCGCGTCGCCGAGCTCGATCGCGAGCGCGGCCGGATCGGGCTGCGGCTCGCCGACGACCCCGACGTCGCCGGCAAGACGGTCGAGGAGCTGCAGGCCCTGTCCGCGGCGAAGTCGAACGGCGGCGGCCGTCGCGAGCGTCGCGACGGCGACGGCGGCGGCCGCGAGCGCGGTGGCCGGGACGGGGACCGCCCGCGGCGCCGCCGCGATCGCGATCCCGAGCGGTCGCGGTAGGACCGATGGCGGAGGAGCGCCCCGGCGGAGCCTCCGCCGCGACGGTCACCCGGCTCCCGTCCGGCGTGACCGTCGCCACCGAGGCGATCGACACCGCGCTGTCGGTCGCCACCGGCGTCTGGATCGGCACCGGCGCGCGCCACGAGCGCGACGCCGAGGCCGGCCGGGCGCACCTGCTGGAGCACATGCTGTTCCGCGGGACCCGGAGCTTCGCGTCGGTCGACATCGACCGGCGCTTCGACGCGCTGGGCGGCGACCTCAACGCGGCCACGAGCCGTGACGAGACGGCCGTCGTCGCGCGCGTGCTCGCCGAGGAGCTGCCCGACGCGTTCCCCGTGCTCGGCGAGATGGCGACCGAGCCGCTCCTGCAGGACGCGGACCTCGAGCTCGAGCGCCGGATCGTCCTGGAGGAGATCGCGATGATCGAGGACGACCCGGAGGAGCTCGTCTTCGAGCTGCTGCCGCGCGCCGTCTTCGGCGTCCACGCGCTGGGCCGGCCCGTGATCGGCAGCCCCGACGTCGTCGCGGGGACGAGCGGCGACGAGCTGCGGGCGTTCCACGCGCGCCGCTACGGCGCCGACCGGATCGTCGTCGCGGCCGCGGGCGCGGTCGACCACGAGCGCCTGTGCGCGCTGGCCGAGCGGCTCGTCCCGCCGGCCCCCGCGGCCGGCCCCGACGACCACGACCCGGGCGTCGCGGGCCCGAGCGCCCCGGCCGTCGTCTTCCGCCGCCGGGACACCGAGCAGGTGCAGGTGGCGATCGCCGGCCGCGGACCGGCCATGGGCGACGAGCGGCGGTTCGCGCTGCGGGTCCTCGACACGATCCTGGGCGGCACGCCCTCCTCGCGCCTCTTCCAGGCGGTGCGGGAGGAGCGGGGCCTCGCGTACGCGGTCTCGACGTTCGACGACCAGCACCGCGGCGGCGGGCTGGCGGGCGTCTACCTCGGCACCCGCGCCGAGAACCTCCGCGAGGCGCTGTCGGTCGTGGGCGACGAGCTGGGACGGATCCGCGAGGAGCCGGTCGGGGACGACGAGCTCGAGCGGGCCAAGCAGCACGCCCGGGCCCGCGTCCTGCTGGCGCTCGAGTCGACCCACGCCCGGATGCACGTGCTCGGTCGCGCGGTGCTCCACGGGCTGCCGCGGTTCGCACCGGCGGAGATCGCCGCGCGGATCGACGCGGTGACGGCGGACGAGGTCCGGGCGCTCGCCGCCGACCTCTTCGCGCCGGACGCCCTGAGCGCCGCGGGCGTCGGACCGGACGAGGACGCGTTCCGCGCCGCGCTGACGCCCGTCGCCGGTCCGCTGACCGTCGCCTGAGGCGGCCGTCGCGCGCCGCGCCCGTCGGTCGGGGCCACGCCCCGCGCCGCCGGGCGGCGGCCTCTGCGGCGGGTCCGCCGCACGACCGCGTCGACGGTCAGGGCGCGACGGGGCGGCCGACCGGCTGCAGGCGGAGCACCGTCACCGCCGTGAGGTGCAGCTCCGACCGTCGCGGCGGCCCGCCGATCCGGTGCTCGATCTCGCGGATCCGCAGCGGCGTGGCGCCGACGAGCAGCGCCGCGAGCCGCCGGAAGTCCGTGCGGACGTCGACGACGCCGTAGCCGGCGAGCACGAGGAAGACCGGCCGCCGCGAGGCGACGTCGACGAGCCAGCGCACGAGGGCCGGGTCGTCGAGGGGCGCGCGGTCCCGCTGGAAGGCCATCCGGCCCGCGCCGATCATGAGCACGTGGCGCTCCTGGCGCAGCGCCAGCGCGGGACCGAGCGCCGACCAGGCGCGCTCGCTCGGTCCCATGATCACGAGCGGGTCGCTCCCGGTGATCTGCGCGTCGACCGCCTCGACCTGCGCGGGCACCCCGTGGAACTCGGTCGTCGACAGCGCCGGCCACGCGTTGCGCAGCCCGACGGCGCCGGCCGCGAGGGCGAGCAGCAGCGTCGCCGCCACGACCGGCCGTCGCCGGTCGCCGGGCCAGTGCCAGGCGACCGCCACGGCGATCCCGGCCAGGACGGCCGCCACCGGCAGCGCGGCCGGGAGGAACCGGCGCGCGGTCCAGTACTGGTCGGGCTGCAGCACCTGCGGGTCCCCGGCGACGAGCCCGAGCGCGAGCGCCGCGGCGAGGAGCAGCGGGAGGGCGGCCCAGCGCCCGTCCGGCGTCCCGGCGCGCCCGAGCAGCAGGGCGACCGCGCCCAGCGCGGCGAGCACGAGCCCGGGCGCCGTGGCGTAGGTGCGGAAGATCTCGAGGCCCTCCGCCGGCGGCGCGACGGCCACGACGAGGCCGGCGAGCCCCACGAGCGCTGCGAGCGCGACCGGCAGGCGCCGCGCCGATGCGGCACGCACCACGCGCGCCGGCCAGGCGCCCGGCCAGGGAACGGCGGCGACGAGCAGGACGAGCCCGAGGGTCGCGGCGGCGATCACCGCGACGAGCGCGTGGCCGGAGACGCCGCCGAGGACGTGACCGACGCTCTCGTCGGTGTAGGCCCGGGTGATCGTCGAGGCGCGTGCCGCGGCGTAGGCGAGCGGCAGCGCGAGCCCGGCGGCGAGCAGGAGGACCGCCCGGCGACCGCGATGGCGCAGGAGCGCGGCGACGAGCACCGCGACGGCCACGAGCGGCCACGCGTCGGGGCGCAGCAGCCCGAGCGTGCCGAGGGCGGCGCCGGCCGTGACCGTCGCCGCGTGCGCGCGGCGGGCGATCGCGACCCAGCCGGCGAGGCCCGCCGTCAGCAGCACGACACCGGACGGGACCTCCGTCATCGGGTAGCGCGAGAAGTAGAGCAGCGCCGCGTCGGTCGCCACGAGCGTACCCGCCGCCACCGCCGCCACCCGCGCGAGCCGACCGCCGGCGAGCAGCGCGGCGGCGACCGCCACGAGCAGCGCGAGGACGATCCCCGCGAACGTGATGACCCATTGCCCGCCGCCGCCGGTGACCGTCGCGCCCGCCGCGAGCAGCGCCGGCGTGGCGTGGTAGCCGTGCGGGACGGTGGCGCCGCTGCGCGCGAGGAAGAAGCCGGGCAGGACCTTGTCGCGGTCGAAGCCGAGCTCGTCGCCGCCGAAGCGCGCCATCCCGGCCGCGACGTCCGGGTCGGGCTCCAGCTGCAGCGTCCCGGTGGCCCGCAGGTGCTCGCCGGCGAGGACGTAGAACCCCGCGTCGCGGCCGCCGAGGTCGAACGCGTACGCGGGGAGCGTCGCCGCGACCGCACCCGCGAGCGCGACCGCCAGCAGCGCGCGGCGCGAGACCCGCACGGCACCGGCGCCGCGCCCGCCGGCCCACGTGGCCGCGGCCACGAGCACGAGCGCCACCACGACGACGCCGACGACACCGAACCGGCGCGTGTCGGCGAGCGCCTGGAAGGCCAGCGCGGCGGCCGCCAGGGCAGTGCCGAGCGCCAGCGCGGTGCCGGCCGGACGCGGCAGTCCCGCCGTCCACCGCCCGGTCAGCCCGCGTCCGACCGCGAGCAGCAGCACGGCCACCGCCGCGGCGCCGAGCGGGCGGACCGGCTGCAGCGCGGCGAGCGCGCAGGCCACGAGCGCGACGAGGGCGGTCCGGGCGACCGGCCACGACGGGCCGGGGGCGAGGAGCGGGAGGAGGCGACGGACCACGGCGATCGGCGCAGTCTGCCGCACCGCCCGCCCCGGCCGCGACGCGACGCGCCGGTCCCGCGCGGGACGACCTGGCACGATGGCCGCCATGAGCAGCGAGATCCGCGTGGCCGTGGCCGGCGCCGCCGGCCGGATGGGAGCGACCGTCTGCGAGGCGGTGGAGCAGGCCGAGGGCCTCGTCCTCACCGGTCGCGCGGACCCGGCGCTGGGCACGTCGCTCGAGGAGGTCCTGCCGGGCGCCGACGTCGTCGTCGACTTCACGCGCCCCGACACCGCCCTGGGCAACGCGATCGCGTGCGTCGAGGCGGGCGTGCACGTCGTGATCGGCACGTCGGGCTTCGACGTCGACCAGCTCGCCGGCCGCGGCCCCGGCAAGGCGTTCTTCGCACCGAACTTCGCGATCGGCGCCGTCCTCATGATGCGCCTGGCCACCGAGGCCGCGCGGCACATGCAGCGGGCCGAGATCATCGAGCTGCACCACGACAAGAAGCTCGACGCGCCCTCGGGCACCGGCAAGCACACCGCGGACCTGCTCGAGGCGGCGACGGGGACCCGACCGCCGATCCACTCCGTCCGCCTGCCCGGCCTCGTCGCGCACCAGGAGGTCCTGCTCGGGGGTCGCGGCGAGACGCTGACCATCCGCCACGACTCGATCGACCGCTGGTCGTTCATGGACGGCGTGGTGCTCGCCGTGCGCCGCGTCGGCGACCTGCCGAGCTCGCCGACGATCGGGCTCGACGCGCTCCTCTTCGCGGACTGAGCCGTGGCGGTCGTCCTCGAGCCGGCCGGGCCGTCCGACGCCGCGGCACTCGCCGAGATCCAGGTCGCGGCGTGGCTGCGCGCCTACCAGGACGTCCTGGACCCGCTCGAGCTCGCGGAGCGCACCGACGTCGAGGCGCGCCGGGAGGCGTGGGCGACGGCGCTGAGGACGCCGGCCACGGGCGAGGCGACGGTCGTCGCGCGTCTCGGACCGCGCGCCGTCGGGCTCTGCGTCGTGCGCGAGGCCGGGACCGAGCCGGACCTGCCCGGCGTCCCCGAGCTCCGGGCGCTCTACGTCCATCCCGTGGCCCAGGGCGCGGGCGTCGGCGGGGCGCTCCACGACGACGCGCTGCGCCGGCTGGCAGGCGCCCGGGCCGTCGAGGCGACGCTGCGGGTCTTCTCCGCGAACTGGGCCGCCCGGCGCTTCTGGGCCGGACGCGGGTGGTCGCAGGACCAGGGCGCGCCGCCGCTCGAGACGGCGGGCGTGGCGACGGAGCGCTGGCGACGGCCGCTCGGCCCGGTGTCCGCCTGAGCGGTCCGTGATGGCCCGCCCGCGCGGACCGCGCCGCGGCCGGTCGCCCGCGCCGCGCCCGGACCGCCGTCAGCCGGCGAGGGCCTCGCGGATCCGGTCGGGCAGCGCCGTGAAGCGCGTCGCGCCGTCCACCCGACGCAGCGCGCCGGCGATCGCCCCGCGGTCGCCGACGACGACGCAGGCCTTCTCGGCCCGCGTCACCGCCGTGTAGAGGAGGTTGCGCGTGAGCATGTGGCGGTGCTCGGCGAGCACCACCACGACGACCACGGGCACGCTGGACCCCTGCGCCTTGTGCACCGTGCAGGCGTACGCGAGGTCCCACGTGTCCATCCGCTGCGTCGGGAGGCGGATGGTGCGCCCGTCGTCCATCGCGACCGTCGCCTCGCCGGCGTCGCCGTCGACGCGCACGAGCATCCCGAGCTCGCCGTTCATGACCTCGGCGTCGTGGTCGTTGCGCGTCTGCATGACGCGGTCGCCCTCGCGCAGGCCGTGCAGCGGGCCGCCGATCGCCGGCCCGTCGCCGGGGTTCAGCTCGTCGCGCAGCATCCGGTTCAGGGCCTCGACGCCCGCCGTGCCGCGGCGCTGCGGCGCGAGCACCTGCACGCCGCCGACGGCCGGCACGTCGTAGTGGCCCGGCAGGCGCGTGGTCACGAGCGTGCGGACCTCCTCGACCGCCGTCTCCGCATGGGGACGGTCGATGAGGAAGAAGTCGCGGATCGTGTCCTCCGGCAGGCCGGCGGTGCCGGTCGGCGGCAGCTCGCCGCGGTTGATCGCGTGGGCGGCGCGGACGATGAGCGAGCGCTCGGCCTGGCGGAAGATCCGGGTCAGCCGGACCGCCGGCACCTCGCCGGAGTCCAGGAGGTCCTGCAGCACCCGCCCCGGGCCGACCGGGGCGAGCTGGTCGACGTCGCCGACGAGGAGGACGTGGCTGCCCGGGCCGACCGCGCGCAGCAGCGCGACCGCCAGATCGAGCGACAGCATCGAGGCCTCGTCGACGACGAGCATCACGCCGTCGGCGATGGGCGCGTCCTCGTCGTGGGCGAAGCCCTCGCCGGGGACGTAGCCGAGCAGGCGGTGGATCGTCGTGGCCTCGGCGCCGGTCGTCTCGGCCAGGCGGCGGGCGGCCTTGCCGGTCGGGGCGCAGAGCACGGTGCGCCGCTTCGCGGCCCGCAGGGAGGCCACGAGCGCCCGCATCGTCTGCGTCTTGCCGGTGCCGGGCCCGCCGGTGAGGATCGAGAGGCGGTGCGCGACGGCGCTGCGCACGGCCGCCCACTGCTCGTCGCTCGGCGCGGGGTCGAGGTCGGCCGGCGCGTCGTCGGGCAGCTCGACGTCCAGCGACGGCGCGTCGGTGGCGAGCCCGGCGACGAGCGTCGCCAGGAGCGCCTCGTCCTCGTCGAGCTCGAGCGTCGCGATCCGCTCGTCGCGCTCGACGACGGCGCCCCGCTCGACGAGCCGCTCGACTGTCGCCGCGACGGCCTGCGGCACCCCGTCGCGCCCGAGCAGCCGGACGGTCCGCCGGACGAGCTCGGGGCGGGGGAGGTGGCAGTGGCCGTCCTCCTCGGCGAGGCGCAGCGCGTGGAGCGTCGCGGCCTGCCGGCGCGGCTCGCCGTCGGACGGCTCGCCCAGCGCCAGGGCGATCGCGTCGGCGGTGGGGAACCCGATGCCGCTGCGCTCGGTGAGCCGGTACGGCGCCGCCTGCAGCGCCGCGACGTCGGGCTCCTCGCCGAGCGCGCGGATCACCCGTCCCACGGTCGCCGCGTCGACGCCGTGCCGCTCCAGCAGCAGCCGCACCGCGCGCGGTCCCGCCTCGCTGCGCCAGTGCTCGACGGCCTCGGTGAGCTTCTCGCCCTGCAGGCCGCGGACGCGACGCAGGACGTCGCGCGGATCGGCGTCCAGGCGCGCCAGCAGGTCGTCGCCGAAGCGCTCCAGCAGCGACTCCGCCGACGCCGGGCCGACCCCGGGGATCCGCTGCAGCGTGCGCAGCAGCGCCTCGTCGTCCGGGTCGAGGCTCTCGAGGGCGCGGACGCGGAAGCGGACGCCGTGCTTCGGGTGCTGCTGGTGCTCGCCGGTCGCGCGGACGCGGTCGCCGGGCTCGAGATGGCCGATCGGCCCGACGAGGACCTCGTGGGTCCCCGCGGCCGCGTCCGGGCCCTCCCCGGCGACCGAGAGCGCGTCCACGACGGCGAAGGCCCCGTCGTCGCTCACGAAGCGGACGCCGGCGACCTCCACCTCGAGCGTCTCGTTCGCCGCAGCCACCCGGCGCAGGGTACGTCACCGCCCGGCGCGGGCCGCGCCGCGGCGCGTCCGCCGTCACCGACCCGCAACGCCGGCCGACCGTCCGCTCTGGGAGGATGAACAGCCGTGTCCGGGCTCGGGACGATCATCACCGCCGTCGTCACGCCGTTCGACGCCCAGGGGCGCGTCGACGAGGCGTCCTTCGTCGACCTGCTGGCGCACCTCGCCGCCAGCGGCTCGGACGGCTTCGTCGTCGCCGGCACGACCGGCGAGGGCTCGACGCTCAGCGACGAGGAGCATCTCGCGCTCGTCGAGCTCGCGATCCGCGAGAAGCCGGCCGGCACGACGATCATCGCGAACGCCGGCTCCAACGACACGCGCCACTCGATCCACCTGACCGAGCGGGCGACGGAGCTCGGCGCGGACGCCACGCTGAACGTCGTCGGCTACTACAACCGCCCGAACCGGGCCGGGATCGTGGCCCACTACGAGGCGGTCTCGAGCGCGACGGACAAGCCGATCGTCCTCTACAACATCCCGAGCCGCACGACGCTCAACATCGATCCGGAGCTCCTCGCCGAGCTCGCGCAGATCCCGCACGTCGACGCCGTCAAGCAGGCCAACAGCGCCGAGCTGCAGCTCGTCGACGGGCTCGAGGTCTACGCCGGCAACGACGACATCCTCGCCCGGACGCTCGACCTCGGCGGCGCCGGCGGCATCCTCGTCGCCAGCCACCTCGTCGGTCCGCAGCTCGCGGAGATGGCGACCGCGACGCCGGAGCGCCGTGCCGAGATCGACGCGACGCTCCGCGACCTCTACGCGATCCTCGGCATCACGGTGAACCCGATCCCGATCAAGGCCGCCCTCGCGCTCGCGGGCCGGCCGGTCGGCGGCCTGCGGCTGCCGCTCGTCGAGGCCGACGAGGACCAGCGGTCGGAGATCGCGCGCGTGCTCGACGGCCTGGGGCTGCTGGCCTAGCCCGTTCGATGCCGGATCGCCGCATCAGCACCCGCACCACGACCGTCGCGCACCGTCGCGCGACCACGGCGGCCCCGCGGACGGCGCGCGCATCGCGCGTCGATGGTCGCCGGCCGCGCGCGGTCGTCACCGGGACGCCACCCGCGCGCGTGCCCGATCGCCGACGCTTATCCGCGAGCCCGCGGACCGACGCACCACGACGGCGCCCGACAGGGGCGGCCGGAGGGGTCGCGTTCCGGCGCGGGTCGCACCACCCCGTGCGCGACCGTCGGTCGCGCCGACCGACAGGACCCCATCGCATGACCAACTCCGCCACGCTGCGCGTGCTGCCCCTCGGCGGCCTGGGCGAGATCGGCAAGAACATGACGGCCGTCGAGTACGACGGCAAGATCGTCGTGATCGACGCCGGCGTCCGGTTCCCGACCGCCGAGCAGGTCGGCATCGACCTCGTGCTGCCCGACTTCAGCGTGCTGAAGGACCGCGCCGACGACATCGAGGCGATCGTCATCACGCACGGCCACGAGGACCACCTCGGCGGCCTCCCCTACGTCATCAAGCAGCTCGGCGGCGCCCGCAAGGCCCCGAAGATCTACGGCCTGCCGCTGACGATGGCGATGGGTCGCAGCAAGCTCGACGAGCACCGCCTGCGCGAGGCCGAGCTCACCGACGTCAAGCCCGGCCAGACGGTGAAGACCGGGCTCTTCGAGCTCGAGTTCATCCACGCCACGCACTCGATCCCGGACGCCTGCAACGTCGCGGTGAAGACCCCGCTGGGCACGCTGCTCTTCACCGGCGACTACAAGTTCGACCAGACGCCGGTCGACGGCGGACCCGCCGACTTCCTGCGCCTCGCCCGCTTCGGCGAGGAGGGGCTGCTCATGCTCCTCGGCGACTCGACGAACGTCGACCGTCCCGGCTGGTCGCCGAGCGAGGCGCTCGTCGGCCCCGAGCTCCTGCGCGTCTTCGGCGGGCTGCGCGGCCGGATCATCGTCACGTCGTTCGCGTCGAACCTCCACCGTGTCCAGCAGGTCATCGACGCGGCGATCGAGCTCAACCGCAAGGTCTGCCTGCTCGGGCGCTCGATGCGCAAGAACGTGAACATCGCGAAGTCGCTGGGGCACCTCGACGTCCCCGACGGGCTGATCGTGCAGCCGCGCGAGCTCGAGCACCTGCCCGACCACCGCGTCATCGTCATGTCGACCGGGTCCCAGGGCGAGCCGCTGTCGGCGCTGCGGCGGATGGCGTTCCGCGATCACCCGCAGGTCCGGATCCGCCCGGGCGACACGGTGGTCTTCTCGGCGACGCCGATCCCGGGCAACGAGCGCGCCGTCAACGAGACGATCGACAAGCTGTACCAGGCGGGCGCCGAGGTGGTGACCCACAAGGACGCGCCGATCCACGCCTCCGGCCACGGCTACCAGGAGGAGATGAAGCTCATGCTGAACCTCACCCGGCCGAAGTACGTCGTGCCGCTGCACGGCGACTTCCACCGCCTGGAGCTCCACAAGCGCCTGGCGGTGAAGCTCGGGATCCCCGCCGACAACGTCTTCTGCGCGGAGAACGGCCTGCCGATCGAGGTCGACGCGAAGGGCGCCCGCTTCGGCAAGCCCGTCCCGTCCGGCGTCATGTACGTCGACGGCACCGACATCGGCGCGACGGCCGACGCCGCGCTGCGCGACCGCCGCTCGCTGTCGGCCGACGGCCTGTTCGTCGTCGTCGCGACGATCGGCGACGACGACGGCAAGTCCGTCGCGGAGCCGGAGCTGCTCTTCCGCGGCGTCCCGTTCGAGCACGACGAGGCGTTCCTGAAGGCCGTCCGCGACCAGGTCGACGCCTCGGTCGAGCGCGCCGCCGCCGACGAGATCCACGACCTCGACGAGATCCAGCGGATCCTCCACGACGACATCGCCCAGCTGACCTGGGAGAAGCTGAAGCGCCGGCCCGTCGTGCTGCCGGTCGTCGTCGCCGTCTGAGCGAGCGCGCCGGGTCAGGCGCCCGGCGCCGGCGGCCGGCCGTCCGGCGGCGAGGCGGGAGGATCATCGCCCGCGTTCGGCGGCGCGTCGGACGCCGTCGCGTCGTCCCCGCCGCCGTCGGGGCCGTCGAGCTCCCGCGCCGGCCCGCCGCCGTCCTCGGACGCGGGGGGCTCGCCGGCGTCGGAGGCCGGGGGCCCGTCGTCCGGCGCCGCGCCGCCGAGGCGCTCCTCGGGATCCCGGGCGCCACGGCGCGTCACGCCCGACGAGCGCAGGCGGCGACGGATGCCCTCCGCGGCGCGGCGCGGCGTCCGCAGGAGCCGCCCGTCGCCGCCCTCCTCGGCCGCGTCGCCCGCCGCGGACTGCTCCTCCGGCTCGTCGGGATCCGGCGCGTCGCCGCGGACGGCGAGGGTCACCACGAACCGCGCGCCGCGGCCGTCCTCGTGGGTCGGCTCGACGTGGACGTCCCCGCCGTGCCGCTGGGCCGCCGCGCGGACGATCGCCAGCCCGATGCCGGTCGAGCCGGCGCCCTCGCCGCCGCGGCGGACGAACCGCTCGAAGATCCGCTCGCGCAGCTCGTCGGGGATGCCCGGTCCGTCGTCCTCGACGATGAGGCGCGCCCGCGTCCCCGCGCGACGCAGGACGATCCGGATCTCCGTTCCGTCTGGCGTGTGGCGCAGGGCGTTGGAGAGGAGGTTGGCGACGAGCCGCACGAGCTCGTCGCGCACGCCGTCGAGCGTCACCGGCTCGAGGTCGAGCTCGACCTCGTGCCCGCCGAGCTGCGGCTCGAGCTCGTCGACGGCCTCGAGGATCGCGCGATCGAGGTCGACGGCGTCGCGGGCGGCCTCGCGGCGCGCGTCCATCCGGGCGAGCAGCAGCAGGTCGGCGACGAGCCGCCGCATCCGGCGCGCCGAGCGCAGGGCGGACTCCGCGGCCTCGCGGTCCTCGCCCTCGGTCGAGAGCGCGAGCAGCTCGAGGTTCGCCTGGACGGCGGTCAGCGGCGTGCGCAGCTCGTGCGACGCGTCGGCGACGAACTCGCGCTGCCGCTGCAGCGACTCGTCGATCCGCGCCTGCGAGGCCGCGAGCTCGTCGAGCATGTCCTGGAGCGTTACGGCGAGCTCGGAGATCTCGTCGCGCACGACCGGGACCGGCATCCGGGCCTCGAGGTCGCGCGTGCGAGCGATGTGGCGGGCCGCGCCCGTCATCCGCCGGACGGGACGCATCGCGCGCTGACCGACGGCGAGGCCGGCGAGCAGCGCCAGCAGGGTGCCGCCGATGACCCCGAACGTGAGCGCCGTCTCGACCCGCCGCTCGGTGCTCGCGACGGTGTCGTAGCTCCGTCCCACCTGGATGACGAGGGGGATGCTCGACGTGATGCCGACGAGCGACTGCAGCGGCCGGCCGTCGGCGTCGGTGATCGCCTGGTTGATCTGCCGGGTCTCGACCCGGAACGAGGCCACCGCTCGGTCCTGCCGTCGGGGCGGCCCAAGATCGATGCGCGGATTCGAGCTCGCCAGCCGCTCGAGCCGTCCCGACACCCGCCCCCAGACGGCCACGACCGTGCCGCGCTCGCCGCGCAGGTCGCGCAGGTTCGTGTAGACCCGATAGCGCAGGATGCCGTCCGAGCCCTGCTCGAACCCGACGCGCAGCTGGTCGCGGATCGCGTCGAAGCGCGCCGCGGTCTGCGTGGAGAAGTCGCCCCGGACCCGCTGGATCGTGTAGATCCCGCTGACGAGCGCGAACAGCAGCAGGATCAGGCCGGTCAGGCCGGCGGTCGCGACCGCGAGCCGCCACCGGATCGGCAGGCGGTCCAGCCACCGCAGCCAGCGGACGCGCTCGCCGGACGACGTCACGGGCGCGTCAGCGAGCCGCGCGCAGCACGTAGCCGGCGCCGCGGATGGTGTGCACGAGCCGCTCCTCGCCGCCGGACTCGAGCTTCCGGCGCAGGTTCGAGATGAAGACCTCGATCGTGTTCGTCGACGCGAGCGGGTCGTAGCCCCAGACCTCCTCGAGCAGCCGCTGCCGCGGCACGACGAGCTTCTCGTTGCGCATGAGGTACTCGAGCAGCTCGAACTCGCGCTGGGTCAGGTCGATGTCGCGCTCGCCCCGCCGGACCTCGTGGGTGGCGGGGTTCAGGACGAGGTCGGCGACGACGAGGGCCGCCTCGCCCCGCGGGGGACGCCGCCGCAGGAGCGCGCGGATCCGCGCGAGCAGCTCGTCCCGCTCGAACGGCTTGACGAGGTAGTCGTCGGCGCCGCTGTCCAGCCCCGCCACGCGGTGCTCGACCGCGTCGCGGGCGGTGAGGATGAGGATCGGCACGTCCCCGCCCTCCCGCAGCCGCTGCGCCACCTCGAGCCCGTCGATGTCCGGCAGCCCGAGGTCCAGCACCACGACGTCGGGCATGTACGTGCGGGCCTCGGTCAGGGCACTCTCGCCGTCGCGCGCGATCCGCGTCTCGTAGTCCTCGAGCCGCAGCGTGCGCCCGAGGACCCCGGCGATCTCCTCGTCGTCCTCGACGATGAGCACGCGCGCGCTGCGACCGCTGTCCATGCGCGGGATCGTAGAGCGTGGACATTCACGGACGCTCAAGCGATCGCCCGTCTGGACGGGCCCCGTGCCGGGCGCCGCGCACCGCGTGAGCGGCGGGAAGGAGCCGACGGCGCGGCGGCGAACGGGAGTCCGAGCATGAGCCGTAGCCGGACCCCTGCCCGAACCGCCGCATCGAGCCGTCGCTCGGCGCCGAAGCGCGCCGGGAAGGAGGCGCCGTCGGGCTCCCTGCGGTCGTGGCGCCAGCTCGAGCAGCGCCAGTTCGACCAGATCGGGCTCGGGCTCCTGGCGCTCTCGGTCTTCCTCGTCTTCCTCATGTACCTCGGCGCCTGGGGCGGCGCGATCGGCGACGGGCTCGTCGACGGGTTGCTGTCGCTCTTCGGGCAGGTCGCCTACATCGCGCCACCCGCCGTCGCCGCTGCCGGCCTGCTGCTCATCCTGCGGCCGCTGCTGCCGGCCATCCGGCCGTTCCGGACCGGGGCGCTGCTGCTGCTCTCGGCGCTCATGCTCCTCTTCGCCACCGGGACGTTCGGCCTCGGCGGCGGGACCGGGCGCGACGAGCTCTTCACCGCCGAGGTGGTGCGGCCGCGCGGCGGCGTCCTCGGCGACGCGCTGTACTGGGCGCTCTCGTCGGCGCTCGGCGACATCGGCGCCCACGTCGTGGGCGTGACGCTCCTGCTCGGCGGGGTGCTCCTGCTCACCGGCGCCTCGATCGCGTCGATGGTCTCGCGCACGGGGGAGGGGCTGCGGCAGACGACGACCGCCCTGCGCCGCGTCCCCTCCGGGACGACGAGCGACGAGCCGGCGATCCCGGTCGAGCGCCCGGCGCGTCGCCGGGCCGCTCCGCCCGCCGAGGACCCGACGTCGGGCCCGACCCCGCCCCGGCCCCGCCGACGCACCCCGGACGCCGCCACCGCGCCCGACGAGGACCGCACGGGCGAGGAGCCCGTCGTGCGCCGCGCGCGACCGGCCCGCGTCAGCGAGCCCGACGCGGGGACGGGCGAGGTGCGCGCGACCCGCGGGGCGCCCGACGACGCGCCCGCGACCCCCGAGCTCGACGGCGCCCGCCGCTACCCCGACCTCTTCGGGGAGGCGCCGCCGATGACCTTCGAGCCGCCCGCCCCCGTCCCGGACGAGCCGGAGCCCGCGGTCGACGAGGAGCCGCCGACGCAGATCGCGCCCCGTGCCGCGGCCCGCGCCGCCGCTGCCGCCGCCGCGGCCGCGGCCCGCGAGGCCGCCGAGCGGGACGACGAGGAGCCCGCGACCGCCGACGAGGAGCCGACGGAGCGCGACGCGCCCGCCGAGCGCCCGTCGCTCCAGGAGCTGCGCGAGCGCCAGCCGATGGGCGGATCGCCCGAGGGCGCGCCGGAGGACGGGTACGTCCTGCCCGACCCGTCGCTGCTGAAGGTCTCCGCCGCCGACCAGCTGCGCCCGGACACCGCCGGGCAGGAGGAGACGGCCGCGGCGCTCGTGGAGGCCCTGCAGCACTTCAAGGTCGAGGCGAAGGTCATCGGCACGATCGCCGGCCCGCACATCACCCGCTACGAGCTGCGCCTGGCGCCCGGCATCAAGATGTCGAAGGTCGCCCAGCTGAAGGACGACCTCGCCTACGCGCTGGCGGCGACCGACATCCGGATCCTCGCGCCCGTGCCCGGCAAGACCGCGGTCGGCGTGGAGGTCCCGAACAAGCGCCGTCGCGTCGTGCACCTCGGCGACGTCTACGACGATCCGCCCCAGGGCGAGACGCCGCTGACGGTCTGGCTCGGCAAGGACGTCTCGGGCGCCCCGATCCACGCCGACCTGGCGAAGATGCCGCACCTCCTCGTCGCCGGCACCACCGGCGCGGGCAAGTCGGGCTGCGTCAACGCGATGCTCAGCTCGATCCTCCTGCACGCCACGCCGGACGACGTGCGGCTCGTGCTCGTCGATCCCAAGCAGGTCGAGCTGAACCACTACGAGTCGGTGCCGCACCTGCTGACGCCGGTGATCACGAGCCCGAAGATGGCCGCCAACGCGCTGCAGAACCTCGTGCGCGAGATGGAGTGGCGCTACGGCGTGATGAGCGTCAAGAAGACGCGCAACCTGCCCGAGCTCAACCGGGTGCGGATCGACGAGGGCGACGAGCCCCTGCCGTACATCCTCTGCGTCATCGACGAGCTCGCCGACCTCATGATGGTCGCGCCGGCCGACGTCGAGGACGCGATCATCCGGATCGCGCAGAAGGCGCGCGCGGTCGGCATCCACCTCGTGCTGGCGACGCAGTCGCCGCGCGTGGACGTCATCACGGGCATGATCAAGGCGAACGTCCCGTCGCGGATCGCGTTCTCCGTCTCCTCGCAGACCGACTCGCGCGTCATCCTGGACCAGAACGGCGCCGAGTCGCTGCTGGGACGCGGCGACATGCTCTTCAACCCCGTCGGGTCGTCGAAGCTCACCCGCATCCAGGGCGCGTACATCGACGAGGCGGAGATCGCGGCGCTCACGCGCCACTGGGCGACGCAGGGCGAGCCCGAGCTCCGCGAGGACCTCCTGGAGGCCGCGGAGGAGGAGCCGGCGGACGACGCCGGCGGAGACGACCTCGACAACGACAGCGATCCGCTGCTCGCCGACGCGATCGAGCTCGTCGTCGAGATGGGCGCGGCGTCGACGTCGGGCCTGCAGCGGCGCCTGCGCGTGGGCTACACCCGCGCCGGCCGGCTCGTGGACATGATGGAGCGCCGGGGGATCGTCTCGGCCTTCGAGGGCTCGAAGGCCCGCCAGGTCCTCATCTCGCCGATGGACCTCCCGCGCGTGCTCGCGCAGGCGCGCGGCGATGCGTCCGCCGCCGCGTCGGCGGACGAGCCGACCGGGCCGAGCGCGCCGCCGACGGACGACGCCGGCGACGACGACGACCGCACCGGCGAGCACGCGGCGCTCTCCTCGGCGGGCGCGTGAGCGGTCCGCGGACGAGCTCGCCCGTCGCGGCCGGGCGGGCTCCCGCAAGGGGCCGGCCGAGCCCGGCGGCGGCGGGCCAGTAGCCTTCCCCGCCGATGGCGGAGATCGGTGCCACCCTGCGCGAGGCGCGCATGCGCGCGGGGATCGACATCGCCGAGGTCGAGGCGCGGACGAAGATCCGCGCCAAGTACCTCCGCGCGCTCGAGAACGAGGAGTGGAACCTGCTCCCAGGTCCCACGTTCGTCAAGAGCTTCCTGAAGACGTACGCTGAGGCGCTCGGACTGGACGCCAAGCTCCTCGTCGAGGAGTACAAGTTCCGCCACGAGCCCTACGAGGGCGGCGCCGCCGGGGCCGGTCCCCGACGCGGCGGCCCGCGGCGCCCCGGGAGCGGTGGCGGAGGCGGGGGCGCGTTCGGACCGCCGAAGCGCGCCGGGGCGCTGCCCCTCGTGCCCCTCGTCGTGGTGGTCGGCGCGATCATCTACGCCGTCTTCGCGCTGTCGCAGGGCGAGCGGGACGCCACCCCGCCCCCCACGACGACCGAGCAGGAGAGCGCCGCCGAGCAGCTGCGCCGCGAGGCGCGCGAGGAGCGGGCGCAGCGTCGCGAGCGCGCCGAGCGCCGCGAGCGCCGGCGCGCGGCGCAGATCGTGAAGCTCCGGATCGCCGCCGGCCCGACCCCGGTCGTGGCGTGCGTCGTGGACGCGACCGGTCGCCGGGTCCTGGACGATCGCGAGATCCAGGCCGGGCGCAGCGCCGGCGGGCTGCGGTCGCAGCGGTTCCTCGTCGCGATCCGCGGCGCGGGGGCGACCGTCACCGACGCGGGTCGCGTGCGCCGCCTCCAGGCGGCCGCCGACGGCGTCGTCGCCTACCGGATCACGAAGCGCCAGAGCGCCCGCCTCGAGCCCAGCGAACGGCCCACCTGCGAATGACCACCACCCCGAGCGCCGTCGTCGTCGTCACCGGGACGGAGGTCCTCGGCGGGTGGGTGAGCGACCGCAACGGCCCGTGGCTCGCCCAGCGCCTCGGGGCGATCGGCGTCCGGCACCTGTCGACGGTCGTGGTCGGGGACCGGCCCGGGGACCTCGTGCTCGCGCTCGAGCAGGCGCGCGACCGCGGGGTCCAGCTCATCGTCACCTCCGGCGGGCTCGGCCCGACCGAGGACGACCTGACCGCCGCGGTGGTCGCCGAGTTCCAGGGCCGCCCGCTCGCGCTGGACGAGGCGCTCGAGGGCCGGATCTGGACGATCATCGAGCGGCTCTCCCGTCGCTGGCCCGGCGTCGATCCCGACGCGCTCCGGGCCGCGAACCGCAAGCAGGCGCTCGTCCCGGACGGCGCGGACGTGCTCGAGCCGGTCGGCACGGCGCCCGGGCTCGTGGTGCCGCCCCCCGACGGTCGTCCGGGCCCGACGGTCCTCGTGCTGCCCGGACCGCCGCGGGAGCTGCAGCCGATGTGGGAGGCGGCCGTCGAGCGGCCGTCGCTGCGTGCGGCGATCGCCGGCGCCGAGGTCCTCGACGAGCGGCTCACGCGGATGTTCGGGATCCCGGAGGCGACGCTCGCCCAGACGATGATCCGCGCTCGCGAGCAGGGCATCGCCGTCGACGACCTCGAGATCACGACCTGCGCCCATCGCGGCGAGCTCGAGGTCGTCACGCGGGCCCGCCCGTCGCTCGTGCCCGACGCCGAGGCGTTCGAGCGCTTCCTCGACGCGGAGCACCCCGGGACCGTCTTCTCGACGGACGGTCGCGAGATCGAGCAGGTCGTCGGCGACGCCCTGCGGGAGCGCGGCTGGACCGTCGCCACGGCGGAGTCGTGCACGGGGGGCCTCGTCGCCGCCCGGCTGACCGAGCACGGCGGCTCCTCGGCGTTCGCGCTCGGCGGGGTCGTCGCGTACGCCAACGAGGTGAAGGAGGCGGCGCTCGGCGTGCCGGCCGCGCTCCTCGCCGAGCACGGCGCGGTCTCCGGCCCCGTGGCCGAGGCGATGGCGCGGGGCGCCCGCGAGCGCCTCGGCGCCGACGTCGCGGTGGCGACCACGGGCATCGCCGGTCCCGGAGGCGGGACGGAGGAGAAGCCGGTGGGCACCGTCTTCGTGTCGATCGCCGGGCCGGACGGGGCGACCCTCACGCGCCGCTATCGCGTGCCCGGGGAGCGACGCGACGTGCGCGAGCGCACCGTGACGGGCGCGCTGCATCTGCTGCGACGCGCGCTCGCCGGCGAGCGCGACGACGCCTGAGGCGCCACGGCCCGCGCCGATCGGCGTCGGCAGCCGGCGGCGCGGGGCCCGCGAGCGTCCCCGGCGCAGGACCGGCGCGGTCGCGGCACCGGATCGGTGCGAACGGGTGTTCCCTCCGCACGCGAACACCTGTACGGTCGAGCCTCCGAGATGTCCGATGGGGACGGGGATCGTGCCGGTCCGCGGTTCCGTCCGCCGCACCTCGGACAATCCAGTTCCGCCCACTCCTCCCGAAGGGTGACGTTCGTCATGGCCAAGGATTCCGACACCACCACCGCGAAGGCGCGCGACGCCGCCCTTCAGGGTGCCCTGCAGCAGATCGAGCGCCAGTTCGGCAAGGGCACCGTGATGCGGATGGGGGACGAGGGCGCGATCGGCCAGATCGAGGCCATCCCGACCGGCTCGCTGTCGCTGGACATCGCGCTCGGGATCGGCGGCGTGCCGCGCGGCCGCATCCTGGAGATCTTCGGCCCGGAGTCCTCGGGCAAGACGACGCTCGTCTACCACATCCTCGCCGAGGCGCAGAAGCGCGGCGGCGTCTGCGCGTTCATCGACGCCGAGCACGCGATGGACCCGGTCTACGCGAAGCAGATCGGCGTCGACGTCGACGAGCTGCTCGTCTCGCAGCCCGACTACGGCGAGCAGGCGCTCGAGATCGCCGACATGCTCGTGCGCTCCGGCGCGGTCGACGTCGTCGCGGTCGACTCCGTCGCGGCGCTGACGCCGCGCGCCGAGCTCGAGGGCCAGATGGGCGATACGACCGTCGGCCTGCAGGCCCGGATGATGAGCCAGGCGATGCGCAAGCTCACCGGCAACCTCAACCGGACCGGCACGACCTGCATCTTCACGAACCAGATCCGCGAGAAGGTCGGCGTGATGTTCGGCTCGCCGGAGACGCAGCCGGGCGGTCGCGCGCTGAAGTTCTACAGCTCGCAGCGTCTCGACATCCGCCGGATCGAGACGATCAAGGACGGCACGGACGCGGTCGCCAACCGCGTGCGCGTGAAGGTCGTGAAGAACAAGGTCGCTCCGCCGTTCAAGCAGGCCGAGTTCGACATCGAGTTCGGCAAGGGCATCTCGACCGCGGGGTGCCTCATCGACCTCGGCATCGAGCACGACATCGTCCAGAAGTCGGGGTCGTTCTTCTCCTTCGACGGCGAGCGACTGGCGCAGGGCCGCAACAACGCCAAGGCGCACCTCGACGCGCACCCGGAGATCGCCGCCGAGATCGAGCGACGCATCTACGAGAAGCTCGAGATCGTGCCCGCCACGGCCGGCGCGCCGGCGCCCGCCGGGGCGGAGACCGAGGAGCCGGCCGTCGCGGCGTGAGCCGGCGGTCGCCCGAGACGGCCGGCGGTCCGCCGGCCGAGCGCGGGCGGCGGACCCGGACGTCGGCCGCCGCCGACGCCGAGGGCCGCGCCGAGCGCGCGCAGGACGCCGAGGAGCGGGCCCTCCACGCGCTGGAGCTCGCGTACCGGCACCTGGCCAAGCGCGACCGCACGGCGGCCGAGGTGGAGCACCACCTCGCCCGCCGCAAGATCGGCCGTCCGAGCATCGAGCGCGCGCTCGCCGAGCTCCGGGAGCTCGGGTACATCGACGACGCGCGCTACGCCCAGCGCTACGTCGAGGACCGGCGATCGATCGACGGGTGGGGTCGCCAGCGGATCGCCGACGGCCTCCGTCGCGTCGGGATCGCCGAGCCGCTCATCGAGCAGGGACTGGCGCAGCCCGACGAGGACGGCGACGAGGGCCGGGCGCTCACGCTCCTGCAGCAGCGACTCCGCGGCGCGCCTCTCGATGACGACCGTGCGCGGGGAAAGGCGCTGCGTCTTCTGGCGACCCGCGGATTCGCGCTCGAGATCGCCTACGACGCGGTCCGTGCGTACGAGCGCGACCTGCGCGACTGACGCCGGCGCCGGCCACCGGTCGCGGCGCCCGACGACCGCCGCCCGGGCGTCGCCGCCACGAGGGAGGGCATGCCGGCCGTGAGGGCGGATCGAGCGCGACGAGCGTCTTAGGACGCCCGAATAATCGGCGTGTTAGGGTACCCGGCATCGCCCGTCGGACGGCTGCCGATCCGTCGGGCCCGACTCGCGGTCCTCGCGGCTGCGCGACATCCATCCAAGGGGTTCTCCATGCTCGGTTCCACCCGCGTGCGCCGCTCACCCGCGCTGCCGCTGCTCGCCCTCGTCGGCCTCGCCGCCGCCGCGCCGTCCGCCTCGGCGGCGCCCGAGTCCGTCACGAGCGGCAACCTCAACTGGTCGACGGTGCGGTCGTTCAACACCGCCGCGCCGGCGAACACCGAGCGGACCTACTGGGGCTACGTGCTCCGGTCGGGCAACTCCGCGATGGGGGCCCATACGGCGACGGTGACCACGTGGGGAGCGGCGTGGGGGTCCTCGCCCCTGCTGCCGGGTCCGGCCGACGGCTCCGCGCTGAGCTGGAACTTCCCGGTCGCCAACGGCGACTTCGATCCCGACACGAAGGTCGGTCGGGTGAACCTGCTCGGGCGGCTCGAGTCCGTGTCCCCGCCGTCCGGGAACCCGGGCGGCCAGGACTACACGCTCTCGATCGAGAACCCGACGGTCGTCTTCGACGGCTCGACCGTCGCGAAGCTCTACGCCTCGGGCGCCAAGGCGGCCGGTGCGGCCGGCACGGCTGCCACGAGCTACGGTCGCCTCCCGGTCTTCAGCCTCGACTTCGCCGCGACGCCGCCGGTCGAGAACCCGGACGGGACGACGACGGTGTCGTTCGTGCCGAGCGTCGCCACCGACATCTTCGGCGGGTACGCCGTCGGGAGCGGGCCCAACCGGACGCCGAACACGTTCGGCGGCTTCACGCTGACGTTCGAGAGCCAGCCGACCGCCGGGGGCGGCGGCACCGGCCCGCAGGGCGCGACCGGACCGGCGGGACCGCAGGGCGACACCGGTCCGGCCGGACCGCAGGGCGCCTCCGGTCCCGCGGGGCCCGCGGGGCCGGTCGGCCCGCAGGGCGCTCGCGGCCCCGCCGGCGCGGCCGGCAAGAGCGCGAAGGTCCGCCGGGTGACGCTCCGCGCGGCGCCGTTCCGCGGCACGCGCGCCCTCGCGGTCCAGCTGCGGTCGCGGCGCACCGGCAAGGTCGTGGGCACCGGCACGGTGACGCGGCGCGTCCTGCGGGTGAAGGTGCTCGAGGGCACGTCGCTGCGCGGCACCTGGACGCTGCGCCGGACCGCGAAGAAGGTCTCCGGGCGCCGGTCCGTCCGCATCGCCATCCGCTGAGCGCGCGCCGCGGCGGGTCGCGGCGCGCCGCGCCGCGACCCGTCGCCCGCGCTACCCTCCGGTGCTCGGATGAGCGCCGTCGAGACCCAGAAGCGGTACCACGTCACGACGTTCGGGTGCCAGATGAACGAGCACGACTCCGAGCGCATGAAGGGCATGCTCGAGTCGCTCGGCTACGCACCCGCCGAGGTCGCCGACGACGCGGACCTCATCCTCTTCAACACCTGCTCGATCCGCGAGTCCGCCGACTCGCGGTTCATCGCCCACCTCGGGCACGCCAAGCGGATGAAGCGCGAGCGGCCCGGCGTCGTGGTCGGCGTCGGAGGCTGCTGGGCGCAGTCGGTGAAGGACGAGATCTTCGAGCGGTTCCCGTTCGTCGACGTCGCGTTCGGCCCGGGCCAGATCAACCGACTCGCCGAGTTCCTCACGAGCGACTCGCTCAGCGCGCAGGGCTACTTCGAGTTCGAGGGCTTCCCGGCGCACCTGCCGACGAAGCGCGATCGCGCGTTCCAGGCGTGGGTGCAGATCGCCGTCGGCTGCAACCTCAAGTGCTCCTACTGCATCGTCCCGTCGACCCGCGGGCGCGAGTCGTCGCGCCCGTTCGAGCAGCTGCTCGACGAGGTCCGGGCGCTCGCCGCCGACGGCGTCCGCGAGATCACGCTCCTCGGCCAGAACGTCAACGCCTACGGTCGCGATCTGCGCACCGACGAGCCGCTGCCGGACGTCCTGCTGCCGTACGCCACCGCGGCGAAGCGGCCGACGAGCGTCGGGCAGGCCGGCCGGCCGCGGACCTTCGCCGAGCTCCTCCTGGCGGTCGCCGCGGTCCCGGGCATCGAGCGGATCCGCTACACCTCGCCGCACCCGAAGGACATCCGCGAGGACGTCGTCGCCGTGCACGCCGAGGTGCCCGAGGTCTGCCAGCACATCCACCTGCCGCTGCAGGCCGGCTCCAGCCGCGTGCTGAAGAGGATGCGCCGCACGTACGACAAGCAGCGCTACCTCGACCGCGTGGCGATGATCCGCGAGCGGTGCCCCGACATCGCGATCACGACCGACATCATCGTCGGCTTCCCGGGCGAGACGGAGGAGGAGTTCGAGGAGACGCTCGAGGTCGTCGACGCGGTCGCCTTCGACGGGGCGTTCACCTTCGTCTTCTCGCCCCGCCGCGGGACGGAGGCCGCCGAGATGGTCGACGAGTTCCTGCCGCACCCGGTGAAGGTCGCCCGGATGGAGCGGCTCGTCGAGCGCGTGCAGCACCACGCGCGGGAGCGGACGCGGCGGTTCGTCGGCCGCACGCTCGACGTCCTCATCGAGGGTCCCTCGCGCACCGACCCGTCGAAGCTGCGCGGGCGCACGACCCACAACAAGGTCGTGAACTTCACCGGCATCGGCCAGCCGGGGGAGACCGTGCCGGTCGAGATCACCGACGCCACGTCGCAGACGCTGAGCGGCGAGATGTCGCTCCTCAGCGCCCTGCGGGTCTGAGCCGCCCTCCCGCCGGGTCCTGCGCGCCTTCCCGACCCGCGTCCGCGCTCGCCCGGAGCCGGCGCGCGCGGGTTCGGCCGCGGAGCCCTCAGCGCTTCGCGCGCTGGGCGTCGGCCATCTCGCGACCGACACGACCACCGTCGATCCGGGCGGCGACCCGCCCGGGGACGCCCGGGGCGACGGCGTTGAGCACCGCGCTCGCCCGGACGCCGAGCGGCGCGACGTCGATCTCACCACGACCGCGGTCGATCGCCCGCAGCACCGCGTCGGCGACCTCCTGCGGCGTGTTCGTGCCGACGCCGCGCGGCAGCGACACCCCGGTGTCGGCGTACATGCCGGCGTCGGAGATGAACCCCGGGAAGATCGTGCTGACGCCGATCCCGTGCGGGCGCAGCTCGGGCCGCAGCGCCTGGGCGAAGCCCCGCAGGCCGAGCTTCGTCGCCGCGTACAGCGACGCGTCGGCGGTCGGGACCTTGGCCGACATCGACGAGACGTACACGTGGTGGCCCACGCCACGTCCCTTCATCGCCGGCAGCAGCAGGCGCGTCAGCGCGATCGGCGCGCGGAGGTTCACCTCGAGCACGCGGTCCAGGGCGTCGAGGTCGTAGTCGTCGAGGGGGCCGCTGCCCGGGAGCGCGGCGTTGTGGACGACGACGTCGGCGTCGACGTGCGCCTCGGCGATCCGGGCGACGTCGTCGCGGTCGCTGAGGTCGGCCGAGATCGCCTCCGCGCCGAGCTCCGCCGCGAGGGGCTCGAGGACCGCCGCCCGGCGGCCCGTGAGGACGAGGCGCGCGCCGCGACCGGCGAGGGCCCGGGCGATCGCGTGGCCGAGGCCCCCCGTCGCCCCGGTGACGATGACGGTGCGGTCGCGCAGCTCCATGGGCGCAACCCTACGTGGTCGTCGTTCCCCGATCTCCGCCCTCCTGCGCCGGGGCGTGCCGGGCGCCGCGGCCGCGGTCTGGTCGGGAAGCAGGACGGGACCCGGCCCCGTGCCCGGGCGTCCTGCGCCGGGGGCCGGGACCTCAGGTGAGGAAGATCCCCATCGTCGTCGTGAAGCCGTGGAGGAACGGGTGGCCGCCGACCGGGCCGATCTCCCCGGCGGAGATCATCCCGGCGAGCGGCAGCGGGCCGAGCTCGCGCTGGATCGCGTCGGCGTCGTGGTGGGCGTGGCCGAACATGTCCTCGCCGCGGCCGTTGCACGTGAAGGCGAGCGCCCCGGCGATTGCCGCCGAGCCGGCCGCGGCGCGACGCAGCCGCAGGGCCTCCTCGAGGTCGCTGCTCGCCGACTCCGGGTCGCGGACGTGGAGCTGGGCGATCTGGCCGACCTCGACCGGCGCCCCGATGGCGATCGCGCCGGCCTGCGGGTCCGCGCCCGCGAGCCCGCGGACGACGAAGTCGCCCGCCCCGTACTCCGGCCGACCCGGGCCGACGACGAGGCCGAGGAGCAGCCCGTGGCGGATCCGCGCCTGCTCCTCGGGCCCGAGCGCGTCGACGGTCTCGCGCAGCGCCTCGATCGCGGGCCGGCCCGCGAGCTCGCGGATGATCCCGCCCTCGCCGGCGGTGACCGCGAGCTCCGGGCCGATCGGACGCGCGCCCTGTGACACGAGGGGCAGCATCTCGAGGCCCGTGAACCGGACGAGCAGCCCGGCGGCGTCGCTCGACGCCGTGCCGCGCAGGAGCGGTCGGCCGTCGGGCGGGACGGTCGAGGGCACGCCGCCGACCAGCGGCACGCCGGGCAGGTGCTCGTCGAACGCCCGGAGCGTGCCCTCCAGCGGCAGGTGGGAGGAGTCGGCCAGGAGCACCATGGCCGAGCCCGGCACCGGATCCGGCAGGCCGACCAGCGCGAGCCCCTCGTCGACGGGGCGCGTGCGCAGCTCGAAGACCTCGACGTCGCCGCCCTCGCCGACGGAGATCGTCCAGATCGCGATGCCGTCGACGCCCTCGTGCTCCTGTCCGCCCGCGACGAGGCCGCCCGACGTGCAGCCGGCGAGCTCGCGGGGCAGGAGCTCGCGGGCCACCTGCTCGAGGACCTCGTCGGGCCCCTCGAGGTACGCGCCGGAAAGGAAGACGAGCGCGAGGTCGCACGGAGCGTCGCCCAGACCGGTGCGCGCCTGGCGCGCCGCGAGCGTCGTCCCGGCCACGCGGTCGGGCGCCGCGGAGAAGCCGGTGGCGACGACGGGCATTCGAGGCACCATACTCGCGGCCGTGACTGCGCCAGCCGTGCTCGCGATCTTCGGTCCGACCGCCGTCGGCAAGACGGCGGTCGCCGTCGCGGTGGCCCGGGCGCTGCGGTCGGCGGGCCACGACCCGGTCGCGATCTCGGCCGACGCGATGCAGCTCTACCGCGGCATCGAGACCCTCACCGGCGCCCGCGACGCGCTGGAGCAGGACGAGCTGGAGCACCGTCTCGTCGCGGTCCTGCCGCTCACCGAGGAGACCTCGGCGGGGCGCTACGCCCGGCTCGCGCACGCCGAGATCGACGCGGCGCTGGCGGCGGGGCGGGTGCCGCTGGTCGTCGGGGGGACCGGGCTCTACCTCCGCGCGGCGCTCACGACGCTCGCGCTCCGGCCGCCCGCCCCACCGGCGGTCCGCGCCGCGCTGGAGGAGGAGCTCGAGCGGGAGGGCCCGGAGCACCTCCACGCCCGGCTGACCGCCGCGGCGCCGTGGGCGGCCGAGCGGATCGCGCCGAGCGACCGCTCGCGGCTCGTGCGCACGCTCGAGCTGCACGAGATCGGCGCGCTCGAGCGGCCCGAGGACGGCGCGCCGAACCACCTGTGGACCGACGACGTCCGGCACCCGACCCGGCTCGTGGGGCTCGTCCGCGACCGCGACGCGCTGCGGACCCGGATCGACGCCCGGATCGACGCGATGCTCGCCGCCGGCGCCGCGGACGAGGTCCGGGCGGCCGCGGCCGCCGGCGCCGCCTCGACGGCCCGCAAGGCCCACGGCTTCGAGCCGCTGCTGGCCGGCGACGAGGACCGCATGCGCCGCGACACGAAGCGCTACGTCAAGCGCCAGCTCACGTGGATGCGCAAGCTGCCGGGGGCGGAGCTCGTCGACCTCGACGCGTCCTCCGACGTCGACGCCGTCGCACGGACGATCGCCGCGCCCTGGCTCGCCGGCCGCTGAGCGGCTGGCTCGACGACCGCTGAGCGCGTCGGGCTCGCGGCGGCGCCGCTCCCCGCCGCACCCTCCGCCCGGTCCGCTGCGGGCCGCGCGACGGTGCCTCGGGCGGGCCGAGCGGCGACGGGCGCGCAACTACACTGCCGCCGATGCGGTTCGAGAAGTGGCAGGCGCTCGGCAACGACTACCTCATCGTCGAGCGCGAGCGGCTGCCGTTCCCGCTGACGGCCGCGCGGGCGCGGCGCCTGTGCGACCCGCATCTGGGACCCGGGGCCGACGGGGTGCTGGAGCTCGCGCCGCCGACGGCCCCCGGGACGGTCGCCGCGCTGCGGATCCTCAATCCGGACGGGTCGGAGGCGGAGCTCTCGGGCAACGGCGCCCGCGAGGCGATCATGTACCTCGTCCGGCGCGGGTGGACCGACCAGCGCCAGTTCTCGATCACGACCGTCGCCGGGGAGATCCGCCCGACGGTCCTCTCCGACACCACGTGCCGCGTCGACATGGGCCGCGCGTCGCTCGTCAGCGACGACCTGCCGGGAGGCGCGCCGGACGGCCGGGGGACGCTCACCGCGGACGTGGTGGGCGGCGGGCCGCGCGACTGGGCGTTCCAGCACGTGAAGATCGGCAACCCCCAGTGCGCGATCGCCGTCGGGTCGATCGACGAGCTCGAGGCGCTCGACCTCCCGGCGATCGGCCCCGCCATCGAGCGGCATGCGCGGTTCCCGAACCGGACGAACGTCTCGTGGTACGCCGAGCTCGAGCCCGGGCGCATCCGGGCCCGGATCTTCGAGCGCGGCGTGGGGGAGACGATGTCGTCGGGCACCGGTGCGTCCGGCGCCGCCGTCGCGTACGCGCTGGCGGGCGGGGGACGCGGCGAGGACGGCGAGGGCGAGCAGGTGACCGTCGTCCTCGACGGCGGCGAGCTCGTCGTCGACGTCGGCGAGGACCTGCACGTCGACCTCACCGGCTGGGCGGTCCCGGTCTACGTCGCCGAGGCGACCGACGACCTGCTGCGCGATCTCGCGGCCCTGGACTGAGCGGCGGAGCGCCCGCCCGCGGGGCGTCCGCCGACGGCCCTTCACTAGATTGGCCTCGTGAGCGAGACGCAGCAGCAGAACGGTGCCTGGGCGATCGGCCTGGCGACCATCGCCGAGGCCGACGGCCGGGTGCTCGACAGCTTCTTCCCCGCGCCGCGCCTCGGGCTCGACGCCGCGGCGATCGCCGCCACCGGGCATCCGGGCGGCAGCGGGACGCACGAGGTCTCCTTCGCCCGGGCGACCGAGTCGGCGGGCGGGGCGCTCGCGGCGTCGATCGGCCGCGACGCCGGTCGCGGCGTCCGCACGATCGCGATCGCGACGGTCATCGAGGACCTCGCCGCCGCCCCGCGGGACGCCCACGACGTGTACCTGCGCCTGCACCTGCTCTCCCACCGCCTCGTGCGGCCCCACGGCCTCTCGCTCGACGGGCAGTTCGGCCTGCTGAGCAACGTCGTCTGGACGACGGCGGGTCCGTGCGCGGTCGAGGGCTTCGAGGACGTCCGCCTGCGGCTGCGGGCCGAGGGGCGCACCGTGGCGGTGACCTCGATCGACAAGTTCCCGCGGATGACCGACTACGTCGTCCCGAGCGGGGTGCGGATCGGCGACGCCGACCGCGTGCGGCTCGGCGCGCACCTCGCGGAGGGCACGACGGTCATGCACGAGGGCTTCGTGAACTTCAACGCCGGGACGCTCGGCGCGTCGATGGTCGAGGGCCGGATCTCCGCCGGCGTCGTCGTCGGCGACGGCTCGGACGTCGGGGGCGGCGCCTCGATCATGGGCACGCTGTCGGGCGGCGGCAGCGAGGTCATCTCGATCGGGGAGGGCTGCCTGCTCGGCGCGAACGCCGGGATCGGCATCTCGCTCGGCGACGGCTGCGTCGTCGAGGCGGGGCTCTACGTCACGGGCGGCACCGTCGTCGCGCTGCCCGACGGCACGACGGTGAAGGGCCGTGAGCTCTCCGGCAAGGACGGCCTGCTCTTCCGGCGCGACAGCCAGAGCGGCGCCGTCGTCGCGCTGGAGCGCTCGGGCTCCTGGGGCAGCCTCAACGCGCAGCTGCACGCCAACGACTGACCCGGAGCCCGTCCCGTCGGACGGGGCGGGTCCTCAGGCGGCGGCGAGCGTCTGGAGCCGCTCGCACGCCCGGGCGCAGTCCTCGAGCGTCGGCACGAGCGCCACGCGCACGTGCCCGCCGCCCGCGGGGCCGAAGAAGCCCCCGGGCGCCACGACGACCCCGTGGGCGAGCAGCGCGGCGGCGAACGTCGCACTGCCGTCCTCGTCCGGCGCCCCGTCGGTGAGCGTCGCGGCGAGCGCGCGCACGGCCGGGTCGCGGAGCGTCGCCACCGCCCAGCCGCGATCGCGCCAGCCGTCGGGCAGCGCGAGCCAGCGGAAGAACGACGCCGGTCCGCCCGCGTCGCGCAGGCCCAGCGCGTCGAGCCCCGGCTGGAGCACCGCGAGCTTCGCGCGGTAGCGGTCGCGGACCTCGTCGACGTGGGCCTCGTCGCCCCAGGCGGCGACGGCCGCCCGCTGGATCACCGCCTGCGGCGCGACGCCGACGCTCGGTCGGTAGCGCTTCAGGGCGTCCACGAGCGCCGCGTCGCCCGCGACGAAGCCGGAGCGGTAGCCCGGCATCGACGAGCGCTTCGACAGCGTGTTGACGACGAGCACGCCGTCGAGGCCGTCGCCGTCGTCGGCGATCTGGAGAGCCGAGTCGGGTGCCCCGCCCGTGAACCACAGCTCGCTGTAGGCCTCGTCGCTGGCCAGCACGACGCCGTGCGCGCGGCAGCGGGCCGCGGCCTCTGCGTACCAGCCGCGGTCGGCGACGGCCGCCGTCGGGTTGTTCGGGTAGTTCACCCAGAGCAGGACGAGGCGCGACCACTGCTCGTCGGTGATCGCGTCGAGATCGGGCAGGTAGTCGCGCTCGGCGCGCAGGGGCAGCTCGAGCACCTCGGCGCCCGCGAACCGCGCGCCGCGCTCGTAGACCGGGTAGGCCGGCTGGGGGACCGCGACGAGGTCGCGGCCGCCGTCGCGGTCGACGAGGACCTGCGCGAGGCCGAAGACGAGCTCCTTGGAGCCGAGCGTCGGCAGCACGTGCCGGTCGGCGTCCAGCCGGGTGCCGAAGCGGCGCCCGGCCCACTCCGCGATCGCGACCCGCAGCTCCGGCAGGCCGACGGCCAGCGGATAGGTCGAGATCGCCTCGTCCTCGACGGCCTGGACGAGCGCGCGACGGACGAGCTCCGGCGTGGGCTCGCGCGGCTCCCCGACGCCGAGGTCGATGAGGGTCGGCGTCTCGGCGCGCCGCACGACCTGCGCCCGCGCGGTCGAGAGGCGCGCGAACGGGTACGTGCCCGACGCGGCGAGCAGGGGGTTGCGCGGCAGCGGCGGGACGGGCTCGGCGGCGGTCACGGTCGCGCCGACGCTACCGGCCGACCCCGACGCGGCGACGGGCGGTGCGCGCCGCTCACCAGGGCGCGCCGCCGCAGCGGCCGCGGGCCTTCGCGGCCGAGCGCCGCGCACGGGCGGTGGCGCGCAGGGCCGTGCGCCGCGCGCGGTGCACGCGCCGCAGCGTCGCGGGCGTCCGATGGCGGCGCCGCGCGGTGCGCGCGGAGCGCAGGCTCCGGCGGCTGCGGGCCGCCGCGCGCTCGTCGCGCTCCACGCGGCGCGCCGCCGTCGTGCAGCGCGCCGAGACGTCGACCGTCGCGTCGACGTTCGTCGCGTACTGCCGCTCGTCGTTCGCGCTCGCCACGAACGCGCAGACCGACTGCACGCCCGCGCCGGCGGGCCGCGCACGACCGGTGGCGCTGGCGCGCAGCGCGGTCCCGGCCCGCGGCTGGGGCGCCAGCGGCTCGTCCAGCAGCGTCACGCCGTCCGTGCCCTCGAACGACCCGCCGCAGATCGTCGCGAGCTTCACGCGCACGCGGACCGGACCGTCCGTGCCGGTCAGCGCGTCGGGATCGGCCGTGACGGTCGCGGTCACCGCCAGCGGGCGATCGCTCCGGGCGATCGCCGGCGCGTCGACGGCGATCGCGACGGGCTCGAACGGGTCGCCGAGCGCCGCCGGGGCGACCGCGAGCAGCGCGAGCCCCGCGATGCCCGCGAGGCAGGCCGGGCGGCGGCCGCGACGGATCGTGGCGCTCACGGCCGCAGCCCCATCCGGGAGGGGTTGCGGAAGATCCGTCCCGGCGTCGCGGGCCGGTACCGGAAGCCGAGCCGGTCGAGGTACCCCGACGTGTAGAGCTCGGCGAGGTCGTGCGGCTTCGCGCGCTCCGGTTCCGGCTCGGCGGCCCGCCCCGCCGCCCGCGCGGCGGTGTCCCGGTCGGCGGGCGCCGCTCGTCGAGCCCCGATCGCGTTGCCGGCCATGACGCGCCGCGCCGAGGGCAGCGCCGGGAGGTCGAGGCGGGGCTTGGCGGCGAAGTCGAACGACAGCCCGATGTTGCGGGCGAAGCGGTCGCGCTTCGTCAGGGGCGAGAGGCCGAACCGGTAGCGGATGAGCTTCAGGATCGACTCGAAGCCGTAGATCCCGTGGTCGACGTGGCGACGGCGCGCCCACGGCGAGACGGCGACCGCCGGGATCCGGAAGCCCATCTGGCCGAAGTCCTGGGCGACGTCGCGGCTCGCGCGGTCGTCGGCCACCCGCGGCGGCCGGACGTGGTCGAAGAAGCCGCCCCACTCGTCGTAGACGATGAACAGCGCGCCCCGCTTCCACTGGGGCGAGCTCATGAACGCGTGCACGACGTCGGCCATGAAGGCCTGGCCGACGCGCACGTCGCCGTGCGGGTGCTCGTCGCCCGAGGTCCCCTGCTCCTCGCCGTTGAAGGCCGGATCGACGAACGACACGCGCGGGAGCGTGCCGCTGCGGCACCGCTCGTAGTACTCGGCCATCGGACCGGAGCGCGCGAGGCCCGGCACGCCCCAGAGGGCCGAGACCGGGATGTCGCTGAAGAAGTAGCGGCTGCTGATGCCCTTCGCCTGGAGCGCCGCGAAGATCGTCGAGTCCGGCAGGCCGATCGGCGTCGCCTGCTGGAGGAACGGGAACGCGTTGTTCTTGCGCCCGTAGGACTGCGCGGCGTGCATGAAGTACCGGTTCGGGTACGTCGAGGCCAGCAGCGAGCAGAAGAACCGGTCGTACGCGGTGAACGCCTCGGCCGCGTGGGGGATGAACGGCAGGTCCGGCTTCTCGTAGTAGCCGATCGAGAAGGTGTCGCTGTCGGCCTGCAGGAACCCGTCGTTGCGCCCGCCGTCGAGCTGGACCCGCCCGCCGTCCCAGGAGTGGTCCGGGTCCAGGTGGCGCAGCCCCTGGAAGTCGGGCGCGAGGCGATGCGTCTCGTGCGTGCGCCCCTGCTTGTCGCGGAAGGTCAGGCCCGCCTGTCGCCCGTCGGCTCCGGGCAGCCAGCCGAGGTAGTGGTCGAACGAGCGGTTCTCCATCATCAGCACGACGAACGTGTCGATCGGGAGGTTTCGCGCCGACGGCAGCGGCTGGGTCGTTCGCCGGGTCGCCTCGGCCATCACGACGTCCGGGGCGAGCGTCAGCCCGAGCCCCGCGAGGCCGGCCGCCGTCGCGGTCCGCTCGAGGAACTCCCGCCGCGAGTGGTACGCGTCGTGGTGCTCGGCCTCGAGCCGCTCGGCCTCGTCGGGATCGTGCACGTCGGGCATCGGCTGGTCGTCCCCCTGGTGGTCCGCCGGCGTGGACCGGTCGTGCCCGGGACGATCTCCGAGTCGCGGGGACGCCGCAAGGCCGCGGACGCGCCAGGTTTCAGGGCTGCAACGTCGGGACGGCGTGCGTCCCTCCCCGCGACGGAACGGCGGCGCTCAGGCGCCGGCGCGCACGAGCGCCGCGAGCGTCTCGTAGCTCTCGACGAGCGCGTCGATCCGGACGAGCTCGTCGCGCTTGTGCGCGTAGACGGGGTCGCCGGGCCCGTAGTTCAGCGCGGGCACGCCGGCGAGCGCGAGCTCCGCGACCGGCGTCCATGCCTGCTTCGGGGCGACCGCGCGCCCGGTGCGCGCGATGAGCGCGCGCGCCAGCGGCTCGTCGACGTGGACCGTGCCCGACGGCGCGTTGCCGATGATCCGCAGGCTGCTGCCGGGCACGTCGCACCAGGCGCGCAGCCGCGCCTCGGCGTCCGCGGCGGCGACGCCCGGCGGGTAGCGGTAGTTCACGTGGGCGTGGGCCTCGTCCGGGACGACGTTGTCGGCCACGCCGCCCTGCAGGCGGGTGACCCCGACGCACTCGGCGTACTCCAGGCCCGAGAACTCGTGGCGCACGATCGGAACCTCGGCCAGCCGGGCGATCGCGGCGGCGGCCTTGTGCAGCGCGTTGTCCCCGAGCCACGGTCGGGCGCTGTGCGCCGCGACCCCGTGGAAGGTCCAGGTGGCGTTGAGGTTGCCGAGGCACCCGCCCTGCACGCCGCCCGCGGTGGGCTCCATCACGACGGCGAGGTCGGCGCCGCGCAGGCCCGGCTCGCGCTCCAGCAGCGGCGTCAGCGCGGTGTCGACGAACGGCAGCTCCTCCCGCCCGAAGAGCACGACCCCGACGTCGCAGGCCCGGCCGTCCTCGGCGTGCAGCCCGTCGCGCAGGAGCTCGACCATCACCGCGCAGGCGCCCTTCATGTCCGTCGCGCCGAGCCCGTGGACGGCCCCGTCGGCGATCCGCCCCGGGCGGTTGCCCTGCGCCGGGACCGTGTCGAGGTGCCCCGCGAGGAGCACGAGGGGACGGTCGCCGCGCGTCCACGTCCCGGCGAGCAGGCACGTGTCGCCCGCGTCCCGGACCGGCACGCCGGCGTCGCGCAGGCGCCGCGCCGCGAGGTCGATCGCCGGCTGCTCGGCTCGCGACTCCGAGGCGACGTCCACGAGCTCGAGGGTCGCGGCGGCGAGGCGGTCGGCGAGCGTCGTCACCCCGTCGAGCCTACGCGTCGCGACCCGCCTGCGCCCGCGGGAGGCGGGCTCGAACCGGGGCCGGCGCGCGCACGTCCCGCACGCCGCGGACCGGGCGTGCGACACTGGTCCCAGTGACGAAGCGGCAGCGCGGCAGCCAGCGATCGACCCATCCGCACGACCTCGACGAGCAGCGGGCGGCGGCCGATCAGCGCGCGCTGATGGTCGGGGTGCTCGAGCACGGCGACGACCTCGGCGAGCTGCGGGAGCTCCTGCGCACGGCGGAGGTCGAGGTCGTCGGCCAGCTCGTCCAGCACCGCGACGAGCCGCACCCCAACACGTACCTCGGCGAGGGCAAGCTCGACGAGCTGAAGGAGCTCGCCCACGAGCTCGACGCGACGCTCGTGGTCACCGACGACGAGCTCTCCCCGCGGCAGGAGCGCAACCTCGAGGGCCGGCTCGGGATGCCGGTGCTCGACCGCACGGCGCTCATCCTCGACATCTTCGCCACCCACGCGCACAGCGCCGAGGGCAAGCTCCAGGTCGAGCTCGCCCAGCTGCAGTACAACCTCGCTCGCATGCGCGGCCTCTGGAGCCACCTCGACCGCCTCGGCGTGGGCGGGGTCGGGACCCGAGGCCCCGGCGAGACGCAGATCGAGACCGACCGCCGGCTCGCCCGCGACCGGATCTCGAAGCTCCGCCGCCGGCTCGAGGACGTCAAGGGGACCCGCGCCGTGATGCGCGCCGAGCGCGCGCGCTCCTCGCACGTCCCGAACGTCGCGCTCGCGGGGTACACGAACGCGGGCAAGTCGACGCTGCTCAACGCGCTCACCGGCGCCGAGGTCGGCGTCCAGAACCGCCTGTTCCACACGCTCGACCCGACGACGCGGACGCTGCGCTGGAACGGCCGGACCTACCTGCTGACCGACACCGTCGGCTTCATCCGCAAGCTGCCGCACCACCTCGTCGAGGCGTTCGGCGCGACGCTGGAGGAGACGGTCATCGCCGACCTCCTGCTCCACGTCGTCGACGCGAGCCAGGACGACGAGCAGTTGCGCGCCGTGATGGGCGCCGTCGAGGACGTCCTGAAGGACATCGGCGCGCTGAAGGACGGGGTCGGCGCCAACGGCGTCGCGCCGCTGCTCGTGCTGAACAAGTGCGACCTGATCGACGACGCGCGGCGCGAGGAGCTGCGGGTGCGCTTCCCGGGTGCGGTGCAGGTCGCCGCCGCCGAGCGCGAGGGGCTCGGGACGCTCGCGGCCCGGATCGAGCGCGAGTTCGAGGCCACGCTGCGCCCCGTCGAGCTGCTCGTGCCCTATCCCGCCGGCGCGGCCCTCGCCGAGCTGCACGAGCTGGCGGGCGACCTCGAGCAGGAGCACCGCCCCGACGGCGTGCTCGTGCGTGCGCGCCTGCCGCGCCAGCTCGTGGCCCGGTACGAGAAGTACCGGGTCGAGCACGTCTGACATGGAGACGATCGCCTTCCGCCGGCTGCGGCCCGACGCGGTCCTGCCGGTGCGCCAGCACGCCGGCGACGCCGGGCTCGACCTCTGCGCCGCCGAGCCGGTGTCGCTGGCGCCGGGAGAGCGCGCGCTCGTCCCGACCGGGCTCGCCGTCGCGATCCCGGACGGCTGGGCCGGGCTCGTCGTGCCGCGCTCGGGCCTGGCCATGCGCCACGGGATCGCGGTGGTCAACAGCCCCGGGACGGTCGACGCCGGGTACCGCGGCGAGCTCCGCGTGCTGCTGCTCAACACCGACCGCGCGACGCCGTTCACCGCGGCGGCGGGCGAGCGGATCGCGCAGCTGCTGCTCGTCCCGGTCGCGCTGCCGGCGCCCGTCGAGGTCGACGATCTCGGCACGAGCGACCGCGGCACCGGCGGCTTCGGGTCCACGGGCCGCTGAGCGCCGGCAGCCGGTCCGCGGACGCGCCCGGCGCCGGTCAGGCGGCGGGGTAGGGGACGAAGCCCGGTCGCTCCGGGTGCAGCGCGGCGGCGGTCAGCGGCGCGTAGTGCTCCCGCACGAACCCCGGCGGGTCCGCGAGGATCGCGCGCAGCAGCGCGTCGCCCGCGGCCCCGGGCGGCCCGTCGAAGCCGAGCCGCCGGCCGCAGTCCTCCAGCAGCTCGGGCTGCGTCATCGCCCGCAGGGTCCGGTCCTGCGCCGGCACGGCGGCGAGCGCGACCGGCGCGCCGTCCACGCCGTACGAGCCCCGGTGGACGTAGGCGAGCGGGTCGGGGTGCTCCTCGCCGTCGTCGGTGACCGCCACGGCACCGGTGAGCCGGCCCAGGTCGTAGCCGAACTCCGTGAACGTCAGCCGCTCGACCTGCGGGGCGGTGAGCTCGAGGACGGTGATCCGGACCCGCGTGCCGGGCGAGGGCACGAGGTCGCCGGCGAACGAGCCGTAGCCGGTCGGGAAGGGACAGGCGACGACGTCGTGGTCGGCGAGCGTCGCGGGGGACAGCCGCGCGTCGGCCACCGGGACGCCGACGAGCTTCGTCGCGAGACGCTGCGCGGAGCCGTTGGCGCCGATCGCGACGACGGCGTAGCGGCGGTGGGGGTCCAGCGGGCGATCGGGCTCGACCACCCCGTCGCGCAGCACGGCGGGCGCGTCGACGCGCTCCCACGGGTAGCCGTGGGCCTGGGCGATGCGCTCGTCCAGCGGGGCCTCGAGGATCGACGCCATGAGCGGCACGATCCGCTCGAGGAACGGCGGCAGCAGGGCGAGCAGGTCCTCCGTCGGCGTCCGCAGCCGCTCGCGCAGCTGCTCGTCGCGGATCGGCGGCCACTCGGTCTCGCAGCGCGGCATCCACGCAGTATCGGGCGTGCGCCGGGCGGAGCCCGCGGGAGCCCGACGGTCGCGGGGTCGTGGCGTGCGCCGGGCGACCACGGGCCGCCCGGCGCGGGCGATCACTTCGCGATCAGGCCGAACTGCTGCAGGTACTCCCGCGCGGCCTGCTCGGGCGTCTCCTTGTCGAGGTCCACCCGGGCGTTCAGCTCCTGGATGACGGAGGCGTCGAGCTTCGCGTTCACGGCCTCGATGATCTTCGTCAGGTCGGGGCCGGCGGCCTTCGCGGTCGCGTCGCGGACGAGCAGCGTCGAGTTGTAGGGCGGGAACATGCCCTTGTCGTCCTGCAGGAGGACGAAGCCGTCGCGCTTGTTCTGCGGATCGGTCGTGAAGACGATCGACACGTCGGCCTGGCCGTCGCTCAGCACCTTGCTGCGCTGGCTCAGCTCGACCGGCACGAACCGCTTGAACTTCAGCCCGTAGACCTGCTGCAGGCCGAGGAGGCAGTCGAGGCGCTGCCGGCACTCCGGCGAGCCGTAGAGGCTGAGCTGGCCGGCGACCTTCGACAGGTCGGAGATCTTCGTCAGGCCGTGCTTCTGCGCGGTCGCCTTCGTGACCGCGACCTCGTTGGAGGAGGTGAACGGCGTGGGCGGCTCGGCGACGATGCCGTCCTTGGCGAAGTCGCGCTTCACCTGCTCGTACGCCGCGCCGGCGTCCTTCGGCAGGTCCTCGGTCTTCACGTCGAAGAACGACAGCAGCGCGGTGCCCGTGTACTCGGGGTACGCGTCGACGTCGCCGCCCTTGAGCGACTTCAGCGCGGTCTGCTCGTCGCCGAGGTTCAGCTCCTTGCGGACCGTGTAGCCGCCGGCCGCGAGCGCCTGGGCGTAGACCTCGCCGAGGACCTTCTGCTCGGTGAAGTTCTTCGAGCCGACGGTGATCGTCGTCTTCGCGTTCGCGTCGTCGCGCTGGATCGCGGCCGCCGGCGCGGCCGTCGTCGCGCCGCCGCCGGTGTCGCCGCCGTCGTCGTCGTCGTCGCCGCAGGCCGCCAGCGCGACCGCCGCGATGATCAGGGACAGCAGCAGGACGAGCCGCAGGTGCGGGGTTCTCATGGGGTGGTGCCCTTTCGCAGGAGGATCGGCGCGCGCGGCCGCCGGACGAGCCGGGTCCGCGCGCGAAGAGGAGCCGGCGTGGCCGCGCGCTGCGCCGCGCCGAGGGAGAGCTCGGCGACGATCGCCAGCAGCGCCACGACGATGGCCGCCGCCAGCCGTCCGGCGTCGCCGTAGACCGCCTGGCTGATGATCGGGTCGCCGAGGGTCACGTACCCGGCGACCGGCGCGATCGTCGCCGTCGCGATGACGTTCACCGTCGAGGTCCGCAGGCCGGCGAAGATCAGCGGCAGCGCGAGCGGGAGCTCGACCTGGCGCAGCACCTGGCGCTCCGTCAGGCCCTGGCCGCGCGCGGCGTCGAGGACCTCGGGATCGACCTGGGTGACGCCGACGTAGGCGTTCGTGAGGATCGGTGGGATCGCCAGCAGGGTGAGGGCGAGCGCGACGTTCGTGAAGCCGACGCCGAGGAAGGCGACGAAGAGCGCGATGAGCACGAGGCTCGGGACCGCGCGCCCGACGTTGCTGACGGTGATCGCGAGGAACCCGCCGCGGCGGCGATGCCCGAGCGCGAGACCGAGCGGCAGCGCGACGGCCGAGGCGAGGAGGATCGCCGTGACCGTGAGCAGCAGGTGCCGGCCCGTCAGCTCGAGGAACTGGCCGGGGCCGCCGATCTCGGCGCCGCCCGTGCGCGATTCCTGGGCGTGGAAGAGCAGCTCGATGGCGTCCCCGAAGACCCCGAGGTCGGCGAGGACGGTCATCGCGCGACCCTCGTCCACGGCGTCAGCACGCGCTGGCCCGCCAGCACCGCGAGGTCCAGCACGATCGCCAGCAGGACGCAGAGGCCGCCGGCCACGAGCACGTTGCTCTTGAAGTTCAGGTCCGCGTAGAGCGGATCCCCGAGCCCGCCGGCGCCGGCGAAGAACGCCAGCGACGCGAGGCCGACCGTCGTCGTGGCGGCGATCCGCAGGCCGGCCGCGATCTCCGGCACCGCGAGCGGCAGCTCGACGCGCCAGAGCACCTCGCGGTCCGTGAGCCCCATCCCGCGCGCCGCGTCGACCGCGTCCGCCGGGACGCCGTCGAGGCCCGCGATGACGTTGCGGAAGATGATCAGCAGCGTGTAGGAGACCAGCGCGATCTCGGCGGTGAGGAACCCGCGGCCCGTGAGCGGGAGGAGCAGGAAGAAGAGCGCGAGGCTCGGGATCGTGTAGAGGATGCCGGTCACCTGCACGATCGGCGCGACGAGCCACCGGCGCCGGTGAGCGAGCAGGCCGAGCGCGAACGCGATCGCGAACCCGATCGCGAGCGCCACGACCGTCAGCAGCACGTGCCGCAGGAGCGGATCGACGTACCGGTCGAGGTTGTCCGCGATCCAGTCCGGGCAGACGCCGTCGCGCGCCACGCACGAGCCGGCGTCGCCGGAGCGATCCCGGACGAAGCCCTCGCCCGCCTGGGCCAGGGGCGCGGCGATCACGCGGCGGGCTCCGGCTCGGCCGGGGCGGGGGCGGGGGCGAGCTCCCGGGCGACGGCGTCGCTGGAGAGCACGCCGACGACGGCACCGGCGTCGTCGACCACCGCGGCGTACTGGACCGCGTGGGCGAGCACCGTGCTGAAGGCGTCGCGCAGGACGTCGTCGCGCGAGACGATCGCCACCGGGGACCCGGCGGCGGCATCCACGCGCTCCGCCGCGAGGTCGTCCTCGTCGAGCCAGGCCACCGGGCGGCCGTCGGGGTCCACGACGAGCGGGTAGGGGACCTCGGCGTCGCCGAGCTGCGCCCGGACCCATGCGCTGGGGTCGTCGTGGCGCACGAGCGCCGGGCGCTCGAGCGGCAGGTCCCGGACGCGCCCGAGGGCCAGGCGCTTCAGGGCCCGGTCGGCCCCGACGAAGCGCTCGACGAACTCGTCGGCCGGGGCGAGCAGCAGCTCCGCCGGGGTCGCGTACTGCGCGAGGTGGCCCCCGGGGCGCATCACCGCGACGCGGTCGCCGAGCTTGATCGCCTCGTCGATGTCGTGGGTGACGAAGACGATCGTCCGCGGCTGGGCCCGCTGCAGCCGCAGCAGCTCGTTCTGCAGCCGGTCGCGCGTGATCGGGTCGATCGCGCCGAACGGCTCGTCCATGAGCATCAGCGGCGGGTCGACCGCCAGGGCCCGCGCCACGCCGACCCGCTGGCGCTGGCCGCCGGAGAGCTGGGTCGGGTAGCGGCCGGCGAAGGTCGCGTCCAGGCCGACGAGGTCGAGGAGCTCGGTCGTGCGCGCCGCGATGCGGTCGCGCGACCAGTCCAGCAGCCGGGGCACCGTCGCGATGTTGTCGGCGACCGTGCGGTGGGGGAAGAGGCCGGTCTGCTGGATGACGTAGCCGATCTCCCGTCGCAGCTCGGCGGGCTCGCGCTCCGCCGTCGGACGGCCCGCGATGAGGATCCGCCCGGAGGTCGGCTCGATCATCCGGTTGACCATCCGCATCGCCGTGGTCTTCCCGCAGCCCGACGGCCCCACGAGCACGAGGATCTCCCCGGCCGGCACGGTGAGCGAGAGGCCCTCGATCGTCGCGGCGTCGGCCCCGGGGTAGCGCTTGACCACCTCCTCGAAGCGCAGCTCGGCAGCAGGGGTGGTGGCCGCGGCTGGGCGATCGCCGGCGGGAGCGGGAGGGACGGTCATCGGTGGCCGGCGCGGGGGACGGCCCACGCCGCGAGCGAGCCTAGCGCAGCGACAGGCGCCGCGGCCCCAGATTGACGTATTGCCGATCAGGAATCAGGTGAGGACCGGCGCTCCACGCGCGTACGGTGCCTACCGGCGCCCGGCGGCGGCGCGCGCGCTCGCGTGCCCGGCGTCCTCGAGCCGGTCGTCGAGCGGCGCGAGCTCCCCGGGCGCGATCCCGAGCGCGGTCGCGATGAGCCAGTCGGCGAACCACGCGTTCTTCGGCAGCAGCGGGCCGTGGAGGTAGGTGCCGATCACCGCGCCCCGCACCGCGCCCTCCGCGCCGCTGCGGCCGTCGTTGCCGTGGCCCGACAGGACGCGCCCGAGCGCGGGCTGGCCGTCGCCGAGCACCGTGCGACCGCCGTGGTTCTCGAACCCGGCCAGGACGCGCGGGCCGCCGGCGCCCGGGAGGTCGACCTCGATCGCGACGTTGCCGATCAGGCGTCCCTCGCCGCGGTCGGTGTGGAGGTCCAGCAGCCCGATGCCGGGCAGGCGCCGCTCGGCGTCCAGCGCGTAGTGGTGGCCCAGCAGCTGGTAGCCGCCGCAGACCGCCAGCAGGGCGCCGCCGCGGTCGGCGTGGGCGTGGACGGCATCGCGCTTCGTGGCGACGAGGTCCTCGGCGCACAGCGCCTGATCCCGGTCCTGACCGCCGCCGAGGTACAGGAGGTCGTGCGCCTCCGGGTCCAGCGCGTCGCCGAGGCTCACCGCCGTGAGCGCGAAGGCGATGCCGCGCCAGGCGCAGCGCCGCTCGAGCAGCAGGAGGTTGCCGCGGTCGGCGTAGATGTTCAGCAGCTCGGGGTACAGCGCCCCGACCCGCAGCGTCCGCTCAGGCATCGCTCGGCTCCTGCTCCTCGACCGCCGCGAGCACGACGACCGCGCTCGCGACGTGGTCCTCGGTGGCCGGCACCTCCCGGCGCTCGAGGACGCGCAGGCCGGCGTCGCGCGCCTCGTCCTCCAGGCGGTCGGCGGGCAGCACGTCGAGCGCGATCCGGTCGCCGGAGACCGTCCGCTCGCCGTCGCGTCCGACGATCTCGCGCACCCGCTCCAGCACGATCCGCCCGTCTCCGGAGACCGTCACGGCGACGGGCCGGCTCGCGTAGACGGTGCCCTCGTGGTCGCGCATGTCGGGAGCGACGGTCAGCGCGTCGCCCGCGTCGAACGGCTCGACGTCCTCCACGAGCGCGATCGCCGCTCGCGCGCCCGGCGCGAGCAGCCGCGGCAGCGCCCGCAGCAGGCCGCGCCGGCCGGCGGTCCCGAGCAGCTGGATCGTCTGCATCGGCGCGAGCACGAGGCCGAACCGCTCGGCGAGCCGCGGTGCGGCGGCGTCGCCGACGGTGGCACCCGCCGGCAGGCTCCGCAGCGCGGCCCGCCGGCGGAGCTCGGCGACGAGCACCGGGTCGATGTCGAGGCCCAGCACCTCGTGACCGGCGCCGGCGAGGTCGAGCGCCACCCGACCGGTCCCGCACCCGAGGTCGAGGATCCGCCCGGGGGAGCGGTCGGCGGCCATCGCGCGCCAGAGCTCGAGGTCGGCGCGGTAGCCGCCGCACTCCAGGTCGTGCCAGCGGACGTGGTCGAGGTCCGCGTCGCGGACCGGGCCGGCGTCCGCCGCGGGATCGGGCGGGCTCACGCGAAGGACCCCCGCGCGGCGCCGCGGCGGACGAGCTCCTCGCGCAGCTCGAGCATCGCCGTGTACGTCGGGATCGCGTGCAGCGGCGCGTCGGCGGACGGCAGCGCGGCCACCGCGGCGTCGAGGGCGCCGGCGACGTCGTGCTCGACGACCGCGATCCGATCGACCGGCACGCCGGCGTACTTCCAGCGGACGGCCATCTCGGCGGCCCGGGTGCCGCCGCAGGTCACGCGCCGCACCTGGGGCGCGAGCCGCTCGAGGTCGGCGTCCCAGACCCACGACACGTCGCGGCCGTCGGCGACGCGGTCGTTGAGGATCGCGAGCAGGTCGACCGGCTCGTCGGCCAGCGCGAGCGTCCGCGCCACCTCGTTGGCGCCCGCCGGGTTCTTCACGAGCAGCAGCTGCAGCGGATGGCCCTCGACCTCGACCGTCTCCGCGCGCCCGAAGGCCGCGCTCGTGGACTCCAGCCCGGCGGCGATCGTCGTCGCGGGGACCCCGAGGACGTGGCACAGCGCCGCGGCCCCGAGCGCGTTGTAGACGTTGTAGAGGCCCGGGAGGCGCAGCGCGACGTCGACCTCGGCGTCGTCGATCCGCAGCCGGATCACGGAGCCGCGGGTGCCGTCCAGCACGACCCGCTCCGCGGTGACCTGCGGCTGCGGGCGCGCGTGCCCGCACCGCGGGCAGGCGTAGTGCCCGAGGTGACCCACGAACGTCGCGGCGTAGTCGTAGGCCGACCCGCAGACGCGGCACGTCGTCGCGTCCGCGGCGTGCTCGAGGCCGGGCAGCGCCACCGACGTGTCCTGCACGCCGAAGTAGCAGGCCTCGCGCCCGAGGCCGAGGTCGGCGACGGCGGGGTCGTCCGCGCCGAGCACGAGCCGCACGCCGGCGTTGGCGGGATCCTCGACCATGGCGCGCCAGCGGTCGACGATCGTCTCCAGCTCGCCGTAGCGGTCGAGCTGGTCGCGGAAGAGGTTCGCGAGCAGCAGGGCGCGGGGGCGGAGGTCGCGCACGAGGCCCGCGAGCCAGAACTCGTCGACCTCGAAGAGCCCCGTCGAGCCGGTGGGACGGCCTCGGCGCCAGTCGCCGATGAGCGTCGCCGCGATGCCGCCCGCCATGTTCGCGCCCTGGCGGTTGTGCACGAGCGTCTCGCCGTGGCGCTCGAGGATCGACGCCACGAGCGCCGCGGTCGTCGTCTTGCCGTTCGTCGCCGACAGCACGACGGAGCCGTGCTCGATCCGCCCGCTCATCGCGGCGATCGCGTCCGGCCGCAGGCGGGTCAGGAGCTTGCCCGGCAGGCTCGTGCCGCCCCGGCCGGTCGCCCGCGCCGCCCGTCCCGCGAGCCGCGCGAGGCGGACCGCGAGGCCGAGCGGGACCGGGCCGCGGCGGGGTCCGGGGGAGGGAGGGGGCTCCAGGGCGGTGCTCACGCGCGGTGGAGTATCCCGGAGGCTCCGGGCCGACCGCGCCCGGACGGGGCGCAGACGCCGCCCGCGGCGCGAGGGGTCCGCGTGGCGCCGTATGCTCGCCGCCGTGCCGACGACCGCGCGCCCCGCCCACGCCGTCCGCGCCGCGCTGCTCGTCGGCGTGCTCGCCCTCGGTGGCGGACTCGCCGCCTGCGGCGACGACGACGAGCCGTCCGGCTCGACCGCGACGACCGCGGCCACGACGACGGACGCCACGACGGAGACGGCGACGACCGAGACCGCCCCGGCGACGACCGACGACGCGGCGGCCGCCGACGGCTGCCGGTCCGTCGAGCAGCCCGAGGCCGACGACGCGAAGACCTCGGTGGCGGAGCCGCGCCCCGCGCGCCTGTCGGGGGCGTGGCGCGTGACCTTCACGACGAGCTGCGGCAGCTTCGTCGTCGAGCTCGACACGAAGCGCCAGCCGAAGACCTCGGCGTCGGTCGCCTCGCTCGTCCGCAAGCGCTTCTACGACGGGCTCGGCTTCGTCCGGATCGTCCCCGGGTTCGTGATCCAGGGCGGCGACCCGCTGCAGAACGGCACCGGCGGCCCGGGCTACTCCGTGACGGAGGAGCCGCCGTCCGACGCCGCCTACACCGAGGGCGTCGTCGCGATGGCGAAGGCCGCCAACGAGGCCCCGGGCACGTCGAGCAGCCAGTTCTTCGTCGTGACCGGCGCCGACTCGCAGCTGCCGCCGGAGTACGCGATCCTCGGCAAGGTCGTCAAGGGCCTCGACGTCGTGAAGCGGATCGAGGGCGTCGGCACGAGCGACCCGTCCGGCGACGGCCCGCCCGCCCAGCCGGTCGTCATCGACCGCGCCGTCCTGCGGCGCGGCTGAGCGCGGTCCGGCGCCGCGGCGGAGGTCCGCCCGGCGCACGAGGCCGTCGACGGGCCGGTGCGACCGCGGTCGCGGGGCGGCGCCGGCCGTCAGTCGGCCGCGATGGCCCGGGCGATGCGCTCGGGCCGCTCCCAGCGCAGCTCGTAGACCTGGCGGTCGCCGTCGTCGTGCACGACGGCCAGCCCGGCGGCGCGCAGCACGCTGTGGCTCGCCGGGTTGACGAGGTCGGTGTCCGCGCGCAGGCCGCGAAGCTCGCGCCGGCCGCGGGCCCACGCCACGATCGCCCGGACGGCCTCCGTCGCGTACCCGTTGCCGCGCCGCTCGGGAGCGATGGCGAACGTGATCAGCGCGACGCGGTCGCGGTCGGGGGGCGAGAGGAACGTGAAGTCCCCGATCACGACCCCCTCGCCGTCGAGGACGAGCTGGTACTGGGTCCAGGGACCGAGCGCGTCCGGGTCGTCGAGGGACGCGCGGCCGTCGACCACCTGCGCGGCGATCAGGGTCTCGTCCAGCGGATAGCCGGCAGCCCACGGTCGGTCCGGGTCCTGCAGGCCGTGGAGGAGCGCGTCGAGGTCTGCGGGAACCATCGGACGAACCGTCAACCGCGGCGTTCGCAGCGTGCCGTGAGGGTCCGTCACGCCCCGAGGCTACCGGGCGCGCCCGGCCAGCGGTGAGAGTTTCCGGGCGGGACGTCCGTGGAGTCCCACAGGGCGGCGGTCGCCCCCGCGACCGTCAGCCGCGGCGACGCGACGCGCGGTTCGTGGGCTGGCGCATCTGCTGCGCCGCCTCGGCCCGCTTGGCCTGCGCGCGCCGCTGCCGTCGTCGCCCGAAGACGACGAGCCCGACGAGCGCGGCGACGAGCACCATGATGCCGAGCACGATCAGCGAGGCGGTGTCGAGGCTGCCGGGGATCGGCAGGGAGACGAGCCAGACGAGCCCGGTCGCCACCGCGCCGAGCAGGACGAGCAGCAGGATGATGAGCAGGACGCCGCGGGCTCGCCGCCAGCCCCCGGAGCCCGGCGGCGGGACGAGCAGGCCGGCGAGCCGCAGCAGGAAGAGCTGGCGCCGGCTCGGTGCCTCCTGCCCGAGGCGCTGGGCCGCCGCGGCGAGGTCGTTCGACCGCCGCTCGGCGAGGGCGAGCGCCGCCTCCGCCATCCGGCGGATCTGCGGGCGCTCCTGCGGTCGCGCGGCGGCGAGCGCCTGCTGGAAGAAGCGCCGCGCGGCGGGCGCGTCGTAGCGCTCGGCGGCCCGGCTGCCGAGGATCGCCATCGCGGCGGCGCGGTTGCGCGTCTCGCGCTCCAGCTCCTCGTCCGAGCGCTGCTCGAGCGCCTGCATGGCCGCGAGGCCACCCCGCTGCTCGATCTTCATCTGCCGCTGCTTGGCCATCCGGAGCGCGATGCTACTACCGCGTCGCTCCGCGATCGGGCCCCGTCCGCCCGGCCCGATCGTCATCGTTGCGCGGGATGCGCACGCTCGTGGTCTCCGACCTGCACCTCGGGTCCCGTGGCGGGCGCGACGTGCTGCGCCAGCCCCCGGCGCTGCGGGCCCTCGTGGCGGCCGCGGCGAAGGCCGACCGGCTCGTCCTCCTCGGCGACCTCGTCGAGCTGCTCGAGGGGCGGGTGAGCGGTGCGCTGGCCGAGGCGATGCCGGTGCTCGAGCGGCTCGGCGGCGCGATGACCGGCGGCGAGATCCTCGTCGTGCCCGGCAACCACGACCACCTGCTCGTCCGTGGGTGGCTGCGGGAGCGCCGGGCGGCCGAGCGACCCCTCGGCGCCGCGACCCAGGTCCCGGCGGACGCGACGGAGGTGCTGGCCGAGGTCGTCGGCGCCCTGCGTCCGCCGGACGGGCGGATCCGCGTCCAGTACCCGGGGGCGTGGCTCGGGCGCACGATCTACGCCCACCACGGCCACTACATCGACCAGCACCTCGCGGCCGGGCCGCTGGCCCGGATGAGCCGCGCCGCCGCGGAGGAGGCCGCCGGCCCCGCGGACGGCTACGAGCTCGGGCGGATGGCGTCCGTGGCGGCGGCGTCGCTCGTCGTGCGGGACCTCCCCGACGGCTTCGAGGAGGGCGTCGAGCGGATCGGGGGCCTCGCGCGCGCGCTCGGGAAAGCCCTGCTCGCCGCCGGCGACGCCGGGCGCGGACGCGTCGAGCGGATCGCCCCGCTGGGCTCCGACCTCCTGCACCGGCGGCTCGAGGCGGGCGGGCTCCCGGCGATGGTCCGGGTGGCCCGCGACCTCGGGGTGCTGCCGCGGGCACGGCACGTCGTCTTCGGCCACGTGCACCGGCTCGGGCCGCTGTCGGCGGAGGAGGGCCTGGGCGCCTGGCACCCGGAGGAGGACGGGCCGTGGCTGTGGAACAGCGGCTGCTGGGTCCACGAGCCGCTCATCGTCGGCCCGGCGGAGACGACGAGCCCGTTCTGGCCGGGCGGCGCGATCTGGCTCGACGGCGAGCGGACGCCGGAGGTCGTGCGCCTGCTGGAGGACGTCCCGCCGGGCGACGTCGTGGCGCAGTCCGCGCGCAGCGCGGCGGGGGGCACGGCCGGGACGGAGGAGGCCGCGGAGGACCCGGACGTCTACGACGCCGACGGCGAGGCCGAGCTCCTCGACGACGAGCCCGGCCCGGCCTGACGGGTCTCAGCGACGCGCGAGCGCGTCGCGGATCTCGGTCAGGAGGACGACCTCGTCGCTCGGCGGGGTGACCTCCTCCTGCTTGCGCAGGATCCTCGTGACCGCGCGCAGGAGGAAGAAGAGCACCGTCCCGATGAGGACGAAGTTCACGAGCGCGGTGAGGAAGACGCCGACCTTCACGTCGGTGTCGCTGATCGAGATGACGATGTCGTCGAAGCTCGGCTTGCCGACGATCGCGGCGATGATCGGCATGATGATGCCGTCGACGAGCGCCTTGACGAGCGCCGCGAAGGCCGTGCCGAGCACGAACGCGACGGCCACGTCGACGAGGTTGTCCTTGAAGAGGAACGCCTTGAGCTCTTTGAGCATGGATCGAGATGGGGTGGGGGTCGGTCGGTCGCGCCGGGGACGCGGTCGGCGTCTCCTTCGGCGCGGCGGGCGCGGTCCCTGCCGTCGGCGCGTCACGCGGTGCGCGAGGATGGAGCGGTGAGCAGCGCGGCGCAGCCGGGCGGCGCGATCGACCCGCACGAGGTCCTCGGGGTCCCGCCGGGCACCGACGAGGCGGGGGTCACGGCGGCCTACCGCCGGCAGGCCAAGCGCTGGCACCCCGACGCGCGCGGCGGGGGAGGTCACGACCGGATGGCGCTGCTGAACGCCGCCTACGCGCGCCTGCGCCACGAGCGGCCCGCCTCGGCGGCGCGCGCCACGACGCCGTCCCGGGCGCCCGATCCGCTCGCCGGGGCGCTGCACCGCACCCTCGGGCCGGAGCTCGGCGCCACGGTCGCCCCCGCCGAGGAGGTGCTGCTCGTCGTGCCGGTCGCCGTCTGGGCCAGCCCCCAGGCGCTGCTGGCGGTGACCGACCGGCGGCTCCTCTGGCTCCTCGACGACGCCCCGGTCCACCGCGTCCGCGAGCTCGCCCTCGGCGACGTCCGCGAGGTCGCCGTGCGGCCGCCGCGACCGTGGCGCCGCCACGCGCAGCTCGTGGTCGTGGACCGTCGGGGCCGCCGCACGACGTTCGGCGAGCTGCCCCTGCTCACCGCCCGCGCGATCGCCCGCCGGGCCGCGCCGCCCGACGACTCGACGGACCGCCGCCCCGCGGACTAGGATTCGCGCCCGCTATGGACGACTGGTCGCTCTTCATCAGTGTTCTCCTGGGCGTCGTCACGTTCGCCTACGGGATCAACCTCGCCCTCGGCGCGATCTGAGCCGGTCCGGCGCGGCCTCCTGCCGCGCCCAGGGACCGCCGGTCAGCCGGCGAGGTCGTCGCGCAGCCGCTCCAGGAGCGCCGGCGTCGACGGCGCGATCGTGCCGCCCGACGCCTCGATGAGCGCCGCGACCTGCAGGTTCAGCGGCACGCCCGCCTCGCCGGCCTGGCGCAGGTCGCTGCGGACGCCGTAGCACCGCAGTCCCAGGCCGCACGCGTACCCCACCTCCACGACGGTGCCGCTGTCGGGCTCCTGACCGTCGAGGTGGGCCACGAGCAGCGCGGAGGAGCGGATCGCCTCGGCGTTCCGGCGCCCGACCTCCAGCGCGAACGCCCGCTGCCGGCCGGCCGCGGCGGCGGCCTCGAACTCCTCGGCCGTCGACAGCGCCCACGGGTCGACCGGCTCGACGAGCTCCGCCAGCGCCGGCAGCAGCTCCGTCGCGTACCAGCCGCGCGTCGTCTCCGAGAACCCGAGCGGGGAGGCGACGTAGCAGCGCGGGCGGGGCATCGTCCGAGCCTAGCCTCCCGGGCGTCCGGCGCCGCGCCGCCGCGCCTCGGCCGGCCTCCTCCGGCGCACCCGCGCCCTCGACCCGTCGCGGTCGGGCGCGCTAGGCTCGCGACCACGGCATCGAACATGGTGTTCGGTCGCGCTGTCCAGCGACCTCCGTGCTCGTGCCGGCGACGGCGTCGCGCCGCCGCGACCACGACCGAAGGACGACGATGAGCACCACCGCAGCCGAAGGCACCGACTGGGGGCCGCTGAGCGCGCCGGCGAGGACGGACCACCCGGGCGTCGACACGCCCTGGCGCGACAACATCTTCATCTGCCTCTGGGACCCGGAGCGGGACGTCTCGGCGATCCTCCACACCTCCTCCTCGCCGAACGCCCAGGGCCGTCGCACGCGGTTCAGCGCGCGGCGCGGCCACACCGCCGTCGAGGTCATCGAGGAGCCCGAGCCGGGCACCTGGTCCACGCCCTCGATCCAGGTCGACGGCGGGCCGACCTTCGCGGTGTCCTCGCCGGAGCTCGCAGCCGAGCTCACGACGACGCCGCTCTTCGCGCTCGGCGACTTCACCGGCGACCAGGCGCCGGAGGCCTTCTCCGCCGACACCTCCGCGCCGATCGCGCACTACCAGCGCGCCGCGCGCGTCCGCGGGCGGATCGTCGTCGCGGGCGAGGAGGTGGAGATCGACGGCCTCGGGTTCCGCGACCGCACGTGGGGCTTCCGCGACGAGTCGGCGAACCTCAGCGAGTACTACGGGCACATGTGGGTGTTCCCGGAGTTCGCGCTCAACGCGATGAAGCTCCGCGGCACCGACGGCCGCGAGATGACGCTCGGCTTCTACCTCGACGCGGACCGGGCGGTCCCCGCGAAGGAGATGTCGATCGTGCGCGACGCCGCCGGGCTCCTCGCCTCGTGCCGGGTCGAGCTCGTCGACGGCCGCGTCCTCGACGTCGAGGCGACGAAGCGCCACGGGACGTTCTGGTGCCCGATGGGCTGGACCCGTCCGGGCCCGGTCCTCTCGGCGTACGACGAGATCGGCGCCCTGCGCACCCAGGACGGCGTCGAGGGCTACGGCCTGACCGAGCAGGGGATGGTGCGCCGCATCGGGTGACGCCGGGCGGGACCCGCCGCGCCCGGCGGCGTCGCGGGCCCCGCCGGGTAGCCTCCGCAGCCGTGCCCGAGCCCGAGCCCGCAGCGCACCCCGAGCCGACGGTCGTCCCGCCGGGCCCGGGCGCCGACCCCTCGCGCACCGCCGCCGCGCAGGGCGTCCCGACGTCGATCGGCGACGCCGTCGGCGGGCCGCTCGGGATCGCCGAGTCGGCGCTGCCGGCCGCGGTCTTCGTCGCGGCGTACACGATCTCCGGCCAGGACACGACGGCGGCGGCGATCGTCGCGGTCGGCCTGGGCGTCGTCCTGACGATCGCCCGGATCGTGCGCGGGCAGACGCTGCAGTTCGCGATCTCGGGGCTGATCGGGATCGCCCTGGCGGGGTTCATCGTCTCCCGGACCGGGCGGGCGGAGGACTTCTTCCTCCCGGGACTCCTGGCGAACGTCGGCTACGCGGCGGCGTACCTCGTGTCGATCCTCGTGCGCTGGCCGCTCATCGGCGTCCTGGTGGCGCTCATGACCCAGCAGGACTCGAGCTGGCGTCGCGACCCGGAACGGGTCCGGGTCTTCACCCAGGCCTCGTGGATCTGGGTCGGGCTCTTCCTGCTGCGCCTCGCCGTCCAGCTGCCGATGTACCTCGCGGGCGCGCTCGTCGCCCTCGGCGTGGCGCGGGTGGCGATGGGCATCCCGCTCTTCGCGCTGGGGCTCTGGCTCACCTGGCTGCTCGTCCGCCGGGTCCCGAACCTCCAGGGCCCGGCTCCGGGCGCCGCCTGAGGCGCGCGCGCCTCAGTCGCCGAGGCGCGCGAGGGCGGGGGAGTCCTCGCCCTCGTCGCGGAGCAGATCGCGGACGGCGTCCTCCAGCGCGATGCGCCCCTCCGGGTCGACGAAGGCCTCGGGACCGCCGAGCTCCTCGACCCGCGCCCCGATCGTCCAGCCGCTCTCATAGCGATCGAAGACGCGGGGGTCGACGTAGGACGCGCGCGCGACCGCGGGGGTGTTGCCCAGGAAGAAGGCGACCTCCTTCACCGTGTCGCTGATCGCGCGCCGCCGCGCCGTGCGCGAGCGCGCCTCGTCCTTCATGGCGACGCCGAGCGCGGCGAGGACCGTGCCGTTCCACGTGCGGAAGTCCTTCGCGGTGCAGTCCCCGGCGTGCTCGTGGAGGTACTCGTTGACCTCCTCGGGCCGCACCGGCACCCACCGGCGACCGTCGCGGTAGGCCAGCAGCCGATCGCCGCCGGTGCGCCGGCGCTTCATCCGGCCGACCGCGTCGTGGACCTCGTCGTCGGCGATGACCTGCAGCCGCCGCACCCCGCCCTTGGCGGCGTAGTCGAAGACGAGCTCGTCGTCCTCGAGCACGACGTGGCGCTGCTCCAGCGTCGCGACGCCGTAGGTCTCGTGCTCCTCGGCCGCCTGGTCGGAGCCGATCCGGAAGAACCCGAGGTCCAGCAGGCGCACGGCGCACGCGAGCGCGCGCTCGCGCGGGACGTCGTCCAGGCGGAGGTGCTCGAGCAGCGTGGCGCGCAGCCGGGGGAGACCGGCGGCGAACTCGAGCATCCGGTCGAACTTCTCGCGGTCACGCCGGGTCCGCCACGCCTCGTGGTAGCGGTACTGCCGGCGACCGGCGGCGTCGGTGCCGACGGCCTGGAGGTGCCCGCGCGGATCGGGGCAGATCCAGACGTCCTTCCAGGCGGGCGGCAGGACGAGCTGCTCGATCCGCTCGAGGGTCTCGGGGTCGGTGATCCGCTCGCCGTCGGCGTCGCGGTAGAAGAAGCCGCGCCCGGCGCCGATCCGCCGGATCCCAGGGCCTGAGGGGTCGCTCCGTCGCAGCCGCACCTGGCGCTGCTACCCCGTCGTCGCGGCGCCGACGCGCCAGGCCGAGCGGCGGGGTGCCAGACCGGGCGGTTGCAGGGGGAAGGAGACGCGACGCGCGCGCCGACGGCCCTGCTACGGTGCTCCGAGCCGAATCGCCGGGGGAGTGTCCCGGCGAGCGGGGGATCCACTGCGTCGCGAGGTGCGACGCTGGGGCAAATCCACGTCGTTGGAGGCGCTGCTCTTTCTGCGCCAGCCCGTCAGCTAACCCCGTAGGCCGACGAAAGAGAGCAGCAGACGTGCACGTCCTCACCCGCGCCGGCGTCCTCGCCGGGCTCCTGTCCCTGGCGATCGCCGCCCCAGCCGCCGCCCAGTCGGCCTCCGGCGGTGTCGGCACCGGCACGACGACGACCCCGCCGGCCGGCGCCACGGACGGCACCGGCAGCACCGACGACGGGACGAGCGCCGCGGGAACGACCGGCGCGGTCTCCCAGACGGCGCCGGTGAAGCTCACCCGCTCCCAGACGAAGAGCGTCCAGCGCCGCGTGAAGGTCCGGGCCGACGGGCAGCTCGGCTCGCGGACCCGCTCCGCGCTCAAGCGCTACCAGCGCAAGAAGCGGCTGAACCGCACCGGTCGCCCGAACCTCGAGACGCTGAAGGCGATGCGCCTCGGCTTCGCGAAGAAGATCGAGCGCAAGCTCACCGTCCACAGCGCGACCACGACGGACGGCTCCGCGACGCCCGCCCCCGCCGGCGACCTGTCCGCGGCGATCGCCGCCGCGCGCGAGGCGATCGGCACGCCGTACGTCTCCGGCGGCAACACGACCAGCGGCTTCGACTGCTCGGGCCTCACGGTCTGGGCCTTCAAGCGCGCCGGCATCTCGCTGCCCCGCACGAGCTTCGACCAGTACAAGCAGGGCGTCGCCGTCGACCGGGCGAGCATCCAGCCCGGCGATCTCGTCTTCTTCGACAGCGCCGGCTCGGGCGCCTCGCACGTCGGCATCGCCACGAGCGCGACGACGGCGATCTCCGCCACGACGAAGGGCGTCATGGAGCACTCGTTCGCGAGCGGCTACTGGGACGACCACTACGTCGGCGCCCGGCGCGTGACCGGCTGACCCCCGGCGGCGCGAGCGCGCGCCGCCATCGACTCCTCGCGACCGGCCCGTGCCGGATCGCGCCCGCCGCGGGCCGCCCATCGGGCGGCCCGTCGTCGTGGGCGGAACGCCGGGCGAGGGCCCCGTCCTACCGCCGGTCGGGTTCGGTGGAGCCGTGGTTGCGGGTGCGCTACCCTGGGTATTGACTGACCAGTCAATCCACCTCCTCGGAGACCTGAAGCCATGACCAACGCCCCGACCAGCGAAGAGTCCCGCAAGTTCGTCGAGGAGGCGCGCGAGCAGGACTGGAAGCTCCCGTCCTTCGGCAAGGAGCTGTACCTCGGCGACTTCCGCCTCGACCTGATCCACCCGCTGCCCGTCGAGGACCCGGAGGCCGAGGCCGCCGGCGCGAAGTTCCTCGCCGAGTTCCGCGAGTTCCTCGAGACGAAGGTCGACCCGCTCCAGATCGAGCGCGACGCGAAGATCCCGGACGAGGTCATCCAGGGCCTGAAGGACCTCGGCGCGTTCGGCATCAAGATCCCGAAGAAGTACGGCGGTCTCGGCCACTCGCGCATGACCTACGGCCGCGCCATGTCGATGGCCGGCACCTACCACGGCGCCCTCGGCGCCCTGCTCTCGGCCCACCAGTCGATCGGCGTCGCCGAGCCGCTCGTCATCGCCGGCACCGAGGAGCAGAAGCAGAAGTGGCTCCCGAAGGTCGCCAAGGACCACATCTCGGCCTTCCTGCTCACCGAGCCCGACGTCGGCTCGGACCCCGCCCGCCTGCAGTGCTCGGCCGTGCCCACCGAGGACGGCTCCGGCTACATCCTCAACGGCCGCAAGCTCTGGGCGACGAACGGCGCGATCGCCGACATCGTCGTGATCATGGCGCGCATCCCGAAGAGCGAGGGCCGCCGCGGGGGCGTCTCGGCGTTCGTCCTGGACTACCACTCCGAGGGCGTCTCGGTCGAGCACCGCAACCAGTTCATGGGCCTCCGGGGCATCGAGAACTCGGTCACGCGGCTCGAGAACGTCTTCGTGCCGAAGGAGAACCTCATCGGCGGCGAGGGCGAGGGCCTGAAGATCGCCTTCCAGACGCTGAACACCGGCCGCCTCTCGCTGCCGGCCATCTGCGCCGGCGCGACGAAGTGGGCCTCCCGCGTCGTCCGCGACTTCGGGACGGAGCGCGCCCAGTGGGGCAAGCCGGTCGGCCAGCACGACGAGGTCGCCTCGAAGATCGCGAACATCCACGCGACGGCGTTCGGCATCGAGGCCGTCGTCGAGGTCGCCACCCGCCTGGCGCACACGAAGCGCTCCGACATCCGGATCGAGGCCGCGGTCGCGAAGCTCGTCGGCTCCGAGCTCGCCTGGAAGGCGATCGACGACGCCGTGCAGGTCCGCGGTGGCCGCGGCTACGAGACCGCCGAGTCGCTGGCCGCCCGTGGCGAGCGCGCCGTCCCGATGGAGCGGACGCTGCGCGACATGCGCATCAACCGCATCTTCGAGGGCTCGACGGAGATCATGCACCTGCAGATCGCTCGCGAGGCCATCGACCAGCACCTGCAGATCGCCGGCGAGCTCATCGAGGGCGACGGCGGTCCGGCCGAGAAGGCGAAGCTCGCGGCGAAGGCCGGCGGCTTCTACGCGAAGTGGTTCCCGCAGCTCACCGTCGGCGACGGTCAGAACCCGCGCAGCTACGACGAGTTCGGCGAGCTCGCGACGCACCTGCGGTTCGTCGAGCGCAACGCCCGCAAGCTCGCCCGCGTGACGTTCTACGCGATGGGCAAGAACGGCGCGAAGCTCGTGGACCGCACCGCGATCCTCGGCCGCATCGTCGACATCGGCGCCGAGCTCTTCTCGATCTCCAGCGCCGTCGTCTACGCCGAGCACCTGAAGAAGCAGCGCCCGCAGGACGCGGCGGCGATCGAGGAGCTCGCCGACGCGTTCTCCCAGCAGTGCCGCCGCCGCGCGAAGGCGCTGTTCGCGGAGCTCAAGGACAACGACGACGACCAGACCCGCAAGGTCGCCAAGGGCGCCCTCGAGGGCCGCTACTCCTTCATCGAGGAGGGCGTGATCGCCGCGGACCCGGAGACCCCGCTCTTCGGCGACCCGGAGAACTACCGCCAGCCCGAGGTCGACGTCGAGAAGACGGCGAAGCTCGGCCAGGGCCAGGCCGTCGAGGCCTGAGCCACCGCTCGCCCGCGTCGCCGGCGTCCGCCGGCGACGCGCCGGACGGCTCGACCGTCCGCCCGCACGGCGCCCTCCGGGGCGCCGTCGTCGTTCCGCGCCGACGACCCGGGGCTACACTCCGAACATGGTGTTCGACAACGGTGCGCAGCGCGACGCCGAGCGCCGCGGGGTCGCCGGAGGCCTCGCCGAGATCGTGGGCTGGTTCTCCAGCGTCCGCTGGGGCGCCCGACACCAGGCGCGCGCGTCCTCGCTGCGCTTCCTCGAGGAGCTCGAGGTCGCCCGCGCGCCGATCGCCGAGGCCCTCGCGACGGCGGGCTGGGAGCCGCTGCGCCGCAGCGTCCCGTTGCTCCCCAGCTGGGAGCGGACGAAGCCCGAGCTCGCCGGGGTGCTCGCGCGTCGCCAGTGGTCCGACGTCGTGGCGGCGGCCGAGGCGGTCGACCGCGTGCGGGCGCTGGTCGACGCCGGTCGAATCGGCGCGCTCGAGGAGCTCGACCGCCAGGCCCTGCGGGACGCCGTCGCCACCGTGGACGCCGCGCTGACCTCCCTGCCGGCGCAGCGGATCTTTCGCGACGACGACGGGTTCGCTCGCTGGCGGCTCGACCCGACAGACCGTCGGGACCAATAATCCAAACACGGTGTCCGGCAATTGGTCTAGCATGCGGTTCGCACGCCAGCGCGAGCCCGAAGGAGCCCCAGTGAGCAGCACCGTTCCCCTTCCCCCGTCCGCCGTCCCCACCGCCGAGGCGACCCGCGCCGGCGGGCCACGGCCCGAGGAGCCGCAGGACCGCACCGGCGTCATCGCGATCTGGGCCGTCATCGGCATCGGCGTCCTGCTGCTCGTGACGCAGGGCTGGGGGCGCTGGATCCTGTCGGGCGAAGAGTTCCGCGCCGTCGACGTCACCGGTCCGGACGTCTACGCCGACTGGCGTCAGGTCGCGCTGCGCATCGTCGAGGCCCTGAGCGTCGTGGAGATGTCGCTGCTCGTGTACCTCGTGATCGTGCGGCCGCGCCTGCGGCTCGGGCACTTCACGCTCGACGCGAAGATCACCATCGGTCTGCTCATCGGCAGCTTCACCGACGGCATCCTCAACACGCAGGAGTACCTGTTCGCGTGGAACCAGCACTCGATCAACCTCGGGTCGTGGGCGTCGTTCATCCCGCTCAACGACCCCGAGCACCAGTCCCGCTACGCCGAGGCGCTGATCTGGGGCATCCCGCAGTACACCTACTACTGCATCACGGTGGCGATGATCGCCTGCGCCTGGATCGGCCGGATGCGCGAGCGCGACCCGTCGTTCTCGAACGTCCGCGCGTACGCGACGGTGTTCGCGGCCGCGTTCGCCTTCGACTTCGTGCTCGAGAACGTCCTCATCCGCGTGGTCGAGGCGTACCACTACGCGAAGACCCCGTCGGAGCTCACGCTCTGGGCGGGATCGCAGTACCAGTTCCCGCTCTACGAGTCGGTGCTCGTCGCCAGCCTCGGCGTGGCCTTCACCGCGCTGAAGCTCAGCGCGATCGACCACCCGAAGGGGCTGTCCTTCCCCGAGCGCGGCGTCGAGCGACTGCCCGAGAGGATCCGGACGCCGGCGCGGTGGCTCGCGGTGATCGCGTTCTGCTTCTGCTGCCTCTTCTTCATCTACCACGTGCCGTTCCAGCTCTTCGGGCTGATCGGCGACTCGATGGCCGACCTGCCGTCGTACATGACGCCGAACGACTGAGCCACGGACCGCACCGCGGGGCTCGCGGGGGCGCGGCGCCCGTGCGAGGATGCGCGCGCCGATGTCCCAGCCTGCCGCATCCGCCTCGCCGCCCGCCGTCGCCGACGTCGGGCGGCTGCTCGTCCGCTGCCCCGACCGGCCGGGCATCGTGGCCGCGGTCTCGGGCCTCCTGCACGCCCACGGGGCGAACATCGCGCAGTCCGACCAGTATTCGACGAGCCTCGAGGGCGGGACGTTCCTCATGCGGGTGGTCTTCCACCTCGAGGAGCTCGGCGCGCGGCGCCCGGCGCTGGAGGCCGAGCTCGCGGAGGTCGCCGACCGCTACGCGATGCGCTGGACGCTGCACGACGCGGCCGTGCCCAAGCGCGCCGCGATCCTCGTCTCGCGCGAGGACCACTGCCTCATGGACCTCCTCTGGCGCCACCGACGCGGCGAGCTGGACCTCGACGTGCGGCTCGTCGCCTCCAATCACCCCGACCTGGGGGAGGACGTCGGCGCGTTCGGCCTGCCGTTCCACCACGTCCCCGTCACCCCGGGGACGAAGCCGCAGGCCGAGGAGCGACTGCTCGAGCTGCTCGCCGGTGAGGTCGACGTCGTGATCCTCGCGCGGTACATGCAGATCCTCAGCGGCGACCTCCTCACGCGGCTCGGCGTGCCCGTGATCAACATCCACCACTCGTTCCTGCCGGCCTTCGTCGGCGCGAACCCGTACGCCCGCGCGCGCGACCGCGGCGTGAAGCTCGTCGGCGCCACCGCCCACTACGTGACCGAGGAGCTCGACGCCGGGCCGATCATCGAGCAGGACGTCGCGCGCGTCAGCCACCGCGACGACGTGCCGGCGCTCGTCGCCGTCGGGCGCGACATCGAGCGCACGGTCCTCGCCCGCGCGGTGGCGTGGCACGCCGCCGACCGGGTCATCGTCCACGACGGCACGACCGTCGTCCTCTGACGGGCGACGGAGTCGCTGAGCGATGACGCGAGCCCGGCTCTCCGACGCCCTCGCGCTGCTCGCGGGCGTCGTGCTGGTGCTCGCCGTCGGCGTCGGCTACCTGCAGCGCAGCGTCGGCGACGCCGACCGCTTCGCCGACCGCGCCACCGCAGCGCTGCGGGACGACCGGGTGCGGACGGTCGTGGCCGAGCGCGTCACCGACGGCCTCGTGCGCCAGGAGCCCGACCTCCTCGCCGCGCGGCCGCTGATCGACGCGACCGTCCGGGGGCTCGCCGGCAGCCAGGCCTTCACCGATCTCGTGCGCTCGGCCGCCCGCGACCTGCACCGCGCGGTCGTCGACGGGGACGAGGACACCGTGACGCTGACGCTCACCGACGTCGGGACGGTCGTCGCCGGCGGCCTGCAGGCCGTGCGGCCCGGGCTCGCCGCGAAGCTCGAGGCGAACCGGCGGGTGGCGGTGGTCGACCAGGGCCTCGCGGGCGCCTCGGCCGACGTCGGCCGGGTGCTCAGCCGGGTCCACGCGGTCCTGATCGGGCTCGTCGTCGGCTGGCTCGCGCTGCTCGTGGTCGCGCTCGCCCTCGCACCGGACCGGCGGCGCGCCACCGTGCGGGTCGGCATCGGCACGGCCGGCGCGGCGATCGTCGCGGTCGTCGCGCTGACGCCGTTGCGCGCCTGGGCGGTCGACGCGTCGAGCGACGCCGATGCCCGTGCCGCGATCGGGGCGGTCTGGGACGCGTTCATCGGCGACCTGCGGACCGCGTGGTGGCTCTGCGCAGGCGTCGGTGCGGTCCTCGCCGCCGCGGCGGGCTCCCTGCTGCGCCCGATGCCGCTCGGCGCGCCGCTGCGCCTGCTCGCGGAGCGGCTGGCCCGGGAGCCGGCGTCGACCGCCGGCCGCGCGCTGCGCGGCGTCGCGTTCCTCCTCGCGGGCGCCGTGGTGCTCGTGGCACGGGACGCGGTCGTCTCGCTGCTCCTCACCGTGGCGGGCACGTACCTCGTGTACGAGGGCGTGCGGATCCTGCTCGAGCTCGTGGCGCCGGCCGAAGCGGCGCGCGAGCCGCGTCCCGCGGGTCGCCGGCTCCCGCGTCCGCGCCGCGGCGTGCTGGTGGCCGGCGCCTCCGGCCTGGTGCTCGTGCTGCTCGTGGGGGGCGGCGCCGCGAGCACGGAGCAGACGGGCGGGGCGCCCCGGGCGACCGACCGCTGCAACGGCCACCGGGAGCTCTGCGGCCGGCGGCTCGACGAGGTCGCGCTCGGCGCGACGCACAACGCGATGTCGGTGCCGCTGCCGGGCTGGTACTCCGCCGAGCAGGAGCGGCCGATCGCCGGGCAGCTCGCCGACGGCGTGCGGGGCCTGCTCATCGACACCCACTACGCCGACCGCCTGCCCAGCGGTCGTCACCGCACGGTGATCGTCCCGAGCGCCGCGCAGGCGCGCGAGGACGGCCTGAGTCCCGAGACCCTCGCCGCGGCGCTGCGGATCCGCGATCGGCTCGGCTTCACCGGCCAGGGCCAGCGGGGCATCTACCTGTGCCACACGTTCTGCGAGCTCGGCGCGACGCCGCTGGGCGAGGTGCTGGCCGACCTGCGCCGGTTCCTCGCCGCGCATCCCGGCGAGGTCGTCGTCGTCATCAACCAGGACGAGGGCGTGCCGCCCCGGGCGATCGTCGGCGCAGTGCGGGATGCCGGGCTCGAGCGCTTCGTGCAGCCCGTGCCGCGGGCGGGCGGGCGGTGGCCGACGCTCGGCGAGATGGTGGCGACCGGTCGACGGCTCGTCGTGCTCGCCGAGCACCAGGGTGCCACCGCGGGGCAGCCCGGCGCCGCCTGGTACCCGGCCGCCTACGCCGACGGCGTGCTGCAGGAGACGCCCTACGCCTTCGGGCGCCCGTCGCTGCTCACGGCGTCCGAGCACCGGGCCGCGTCCTGCGCCGAGAACCGCGGCACGCCCGACGCGCCGCTGATGCTGCTGAACCACTGGGTCTCCACCGACCCGCTGCCGCGGCCCTCGCAGGCCTCGACGGTGAACGCTCGCGGTCCGCTGCTCGCCCGGGCCCGGGAGTGCGAGCGCCTGCGGAAGCGGCGGGTGAACCTCGTCGCGGTGAACTTCTACCGGCGGGGCGACCTGCTCGGGGTCGTCGACGCCCTCAACGGCCTCGCCCGCTGACCCGCGGCGACCGGATCGGGAGTCCCCGGTCAGGCGCGCCGCGCCTCCTGCAGCGGTCGGCCCTCGGCGTCGCGGGAGCCCTCGATCGGCCACGGGCCGACGTGGTGGTCGCGGCCGCCGTCGAGCGTGAGCGTCGCGCCGCTGAACCAGTCGCCGGCGGGGGAGGCGAGGTAGGCCACGAGCCACGCGAACTCCTCCGGGCGACCGAGGCGTCCCAGCGGGACCTGACCGGCCGCCGCGGCGACCATCTCCTGCGGGTACTTCGTCATGAAGACCTCGGTGCCGAACTGGCCGGCGGCGATCGCGTTGCAGCGGATCCCGAACCGCGCCCACTCCGTGGAGAGCTCGGCCATCATCGTCTCGACGCCCGCGCGAGCCGCCGAGCTGTGGACCATCCCCGGCAGCCCGTTGTGGGGCGAGAGCGTGACGCTGATGACCTTGCCGCCGCGGGCGCGCCCGTCCTCGCCGGCGGGGATGAAGGCCTTCGTCGCCACGGCGTGGGTCATGAGCCACGTGCCGTCGAGGTTCAGCCGCGTGACGGTGCGGAAGCCCTTCGGGGTGATCGACTCCGCGGGGGCGAGGAACTGCCCGCCGGCGTTGTTCAGCAGCGTGTCGATGCGGCCGTGCTGCTCGAGCGTCCAGTCGACGAACGCCGCGACGTCGTCCTCCTCGCGGATGTCGCAGACGCGGGCACGGCAGCGCTCGCCGGCCAGCGCGACCGTCTCCTCCAGCGGCTCGGGCCGGCGGCCGCAGACGACGACCTCGGCCCCGAGCGCGACGAGCTCGAGCGCCGCCGCCCGCCCGAGCCCCGTCCCGCCGCCGGAGACGACGATCACCTGTCCGGCGAGGAGGTCGGGGGCGAAGATCCGGGAGGGCGCGACCATGGCCGGGAGCCTCGCACGCGCGCGCGACGGCCGAGGCCCGATCCCCCACAAGCCCGCCGTCCCGGCGGTGCTCCTCACCCAACGCGCGCGTCAGCCGAACATCGCCCGGGCCGGCGTGCCGGGCGCGAACATCGGCAGGCAGTCGACGGTCGCCACGTCGATCCGCAGCAGCGCGGGGCCGGGCTCGTCGAGCGTCGCGGCGAGCGCCTCCTCGAGCTCCTCGGGCGCCTCGACGGCGCGTGCCGCGACGCCGAGGCCGCGGGCGATGAGCTCCCAGTCCAGGCCGTCGTCCAGCGCGCTGGCGGTGCGCCTGCCGCCCCAGAAGAGGTCCTGCTGCTGGCGGACCATCCCGAGGGACGCGTTGTCGAGCAGCACGACCTTGATCGGCGCGCGCTCGGCCGCCGCGGTGGCGAGCTCCTGGAGGTGCATGAGCAGCGAGCCGTCGCCGGTGACGCAGACGACCGTCGCGTCCGGCATCGCCACCTGCGCGCCGATCGCGGCCGGCACGCCGAAGCCCATCGTGCCGAGGCCGCCGGAGGTCAGCCACCGCCGCGGCTCGCGGAACCGCAGGCGGTTGGCGGCCCACATCTGGTGCTGGCCGACGTCGGTCGTGACGATCGGCGGACCGCCGGGCCCGGCGTCGACCCGATCGAGCGCCTCGGCGAGCGCGTCGAGCGCCGCCTCGGGGTCGATCCGCTCGCCGTGGACCGCCGCCCGCGGCCCGTGCTCGGCGCGCCACGCGTCCAGCCGCGCCCACCACGGATCGAGCCGGCCCGCGTCGGGGGCGATCCGGTCGAGCTCGGCGGCGATCGCCTCCAGCGCGCGTCGCGCGTCGCCGACCACCGGCACGTGCGCCGGCACGATCTTCGAGATCTCGGCCGCGTCGAGATCGAGGTGCACGACCTTCGCCCCGGGCGCGAAGCTCGCGACCTCGCCGGTGACCCGGTCGTCGAAGCGGGCGCCGATCGCCACGACGAGATCGGCCTCGTCGATCGCCCAGTTCGCCGGCCGGGTGCCGTGCATGCCGAGCATCCCGAGCCACAGCGGGTCGTCGGCGGGGAAGCAGCCGAGCGCCATGAGCGTCGTGGTGACCGGCAGGCGGTGCGTGCGCGCGAGGGCGCGCAGCGCGTCGCTTCCCCCGGCGTGCACGATCCCGCCGCCGGCGTAGAGCACCGGCCGCCGGGCGGCGGCGATCGCCTCGGCGGCCCGCCGCACCTGGCGACCGTTCGGGGCCGTCCGGGTCCGGTAGCCGGGCAGGCTCGGTGCCGCAGTCGCCGCCCGCGCGGGCGCCTTGGCCAGATCGGAGGGCACGTCGACGAGCACGGGCCCGGGGCGACCGGTCCGCGCCACGTGGAACGCCTCGTGGATCGCGGGCGCGATCGCGTCGGCGGACTCGACCGCGATCGAGTGCTTCACGATCGGCTGGGTGACGCCGATGACGTCGCACTCCTGGAACGCGTTCGTGCCGCGCAGCGGCGTCGACACCTGGGCGGTGAGGAAGACCGTCGGCACCGAGTCGGCCATCGCGTCGGCGATCGGCGTCACGAGGTTCGTGGCGCCCGGTCCGCTCGTCACGAGCGCGACCCCGACGCGGCCCGTGGCCTTCGCGTAGCCCTCCGCGGCATGGCCGGCCGCGGCCTCGTGCCGCACGAGGACGTGGCGGATCGGGCTGTCCTCCAGCGCGTCGTGGATCGGCAGCGAGGCGCCGCCCGGCAGGCCGAAGACGACCTCGGTGCCCTCGCGCTCGAGGGCCTCGATCAGCCGATCGGCGCCGCGCACGGCTGCTCCTCCGTGGTCGTCGGCGCGGCGGATCGCGGGTGACGGCGACCGCGCGGCGGATCGCCGCCGCCCGTCAGCCGGACGACGACCATCGAGCCGAGGCCGGTGCTCGGGACGTACGCGCCGGGGTCGGCGGAGGGGTGACGGGTGGACGGGGCGGTCGGGCGGAGCATGGCGTGCGGGTGGGTCGGGCGACGACGGGACGACGGGTCCCGACGGGCACGGACCTGCGCGGCCGCGCCCGACGGGAGGCGGAGCGGTACGGCGGAGGCGGGGCTTCGGACGTGTCGCGGCGCGGTGCCGCGGGGTCAGGGTCCGGAGCCCTAGCGAAGGCCGACCGTGAGGCCGGCTACGAGCACGCCGCGAAGGACGCCGACGGCGGCGTCCTGGACGAGGAGCGGGGTGCGGTGACGCGGGGTCACGTCCCGGATGATGCACGATCGCGGCCGCGGAGGCAACGCGACCGGACGGCGGGCGGGGCTCGACGCCCGTCCTCGAGCGCCGTGCGCCCACCGGCGGCGCGTCGGTCCGGCGCGCCCGACGACGTGCCTCCGGCCGCGGCGAGCTCCGCTGGCGCACGACGTGGACGAGCACAGCCCGGCCGCCGCGCGTTCGGCCGCGACGCCAATGGCCCCGGGCGGCGCGAGGTGATCTGATCGCGCCGTGAGCGCGACGATCGACCGGGACCGCCTGCGAGCGCTGCTGGAGGAGGAGCTGCGGGACTTCCGCGAGCGGCACCCGCGCTCGCGGGAGGCGCACGAGCGCGCCCGCCGATCGCTCGTCGGGGGCGTGCCGATGCCCTGGATGATGCGCTGGGCCGGCGGCTACCCCGTGATCGCGACGGAGGCTCGCGGCAACCGGATCGTCGACCTCGACGGCCACGAGTACGTCGACCTCTGCCTCGGCGACACGGGCGCGATGCCGGGCCACGGTCCGGCGCCGGTCGTGGAGGCGGTCGCCGCGCAGCTCGCGCGGGGCATCACGACGATGCTGCCGACGGAGGACGCGGCGTGGGCGGGGGAGGAGCTCGGCCGGCGGTTCGGCCTGCCGCGCTGGCTCTTCACCCTCACCGCCACCGACGCGAACCGGGCGGCGCTGCGCCTCGCGCGCCAGCTCACCGGCCGCGGCAAGGTCCTCGTCTACAGCTACTGCTACCACGGCTCCGTCGACGAGGCGTTCGCCGTCCGGGACCCCGCCACGGGCCGGACCGTGCCGCGCGAGGGCAACGTCGGACCCGCCGTCGACGTCGCCGAGACGACCGTCGCGATCGAGTTCAACGACCTGCCGGCGCTCGAGGCGGCGCTCGTGACCGGCGAGATCGCCTGCGTCCTGGCCGAGCCCGCGATGACGAACATGGGGATCGTCCTGCCGGATCCCGGCTACCACGACGCGCTGCGGGCGCTGACCCGCGAGCACGGGACCCTCCTGCTGCTGGACGAGACCCACACGTTCTCCGCCGGGCCGGGCGGCTGCACGCGGCTCTGGGAGCTCGAGCCCGACCTGCTGACGATCGGGAAGGCGATCGGCTCCGGCATCCCGTCGGGCGCGCTGGGGCTCAGCGACGCCGTCCACGACCGCATGTTCGCCCAGGAGGGGGCCGACTACGAGGACACGGGCGGCGTGGGTGGCACGCTGGCCGGCAACGCGCTGTCGCTCGCCGCGATCCGCGCGACGCTCGGCGAGGTGCTGACCGAGGCGTCGTTCGCGCACGCGATCCCGCTGGCCGAGCGGTTCGCCGACGGCGTCCGGCAGGTCGCCGCGCGTCACGACCTGCCGTGGAACGTCACGCAGCTCGGCGCGCGGGCGGAGTACCGCTTCGAGCCGGAGCCCGCCCGCAACGGCACCCAGGCCCACGACGCCAGCGACCCCGAGCTCGAGCGGTACCTGCACCTGCACGCCCTGAACCGCGGGCTGCTGCTGACGCCGTTCCACAACATGGCGCTCATGGCGCCGTCGACCACCGCCGCGGACGTCGACCGCCACACCGAGCTGCTCGACGAGGCCGCCGCGACGCTCGTCGGCTGACGCGTCGTCGCGGGGTCCCGCGCGCCGGGCACTACGGTGCACCGCATGATCGGCGTGACGGGAGCGACCGGGGCGATCGGCGGGCGGGTGGCACGACGACTCGCCGCGCGCGGCGTGCCCCAGCGCCTCCTGGTGCGCGACCCGGCGCGGGCGCCGGCGCTCGACGGTGCCGAGATCCGCGCGTTCGGCGGCTACGTCGATCGCGACGGGCTGCGGGACGGGTGCGACGGGCTGGACGTCCTGCTGCTCGTCTCCGCGCACGAGGCCCCGGACCGCGTGGCCGAGCACCGGACCGCGATCGAGGCCGCCGCGGCGGCCGGCGTCGGGCGGATCGTCTACCTGTCGTTCCTCGGCGCCGCGCCCGAGGCGACGTTCACCTACGCCCGCGACCACTTCCACACGGAGGCGCTGCTGCGCGACGCCGGGGTCCCGTGGACGGTGTCGCGCCAGAGCCTCTACCTCGACCTGCTGCCCGAGCTCGCGGACGAGGACGGCGCGATCCGCGGTCCCGCCGGCGACGGCCGGCTCGCCCCGGTCCTGCGCGACGACGTCGCCGACGCGCTCGTCGCGCTGCTCACCGGCGAGGGCCACGAAGGGCGGGCGTACGACCTCACCGGGCCCGAGGCCCTGACGCTCGACGAGATCGCGACGCGGCTCTCGACGTCGGAGCGGCCGCTGCGGTTCGTGGACGAGACGCTCGAGGAGGCCTACGCGTCGCGCGCGTCCTACGGGGCGGAGCCGTGGCTCGTCGACGGCTGGGTGTCGACGTACACCGCGATCGCCGCGGGCGAGCTGGCGACCGTGACCGACGACGTGCGGCGGCTCACCGGTCACGAGCCCGCCGCCGTGACGAGCGCGGCGCTCGGCGGCTGACCGACGCGGCGCGCGGCTCAGCCGACGTGGCCGAGGACGAGCTGCGCCGTCTCGGCGGGGCGGTCGAGCTGCGGGCAGTGCCCGACGTCGTCCAGCACGACCCAGTCCGCGGTCGGCAGCCCCTCGCGGAAGCGGGCCGCGGCCGACGGCCAGGCGAGCAGCCGGTCCTCCGTGCCCCACGCGATCCGGACCGGGCAGTCGATGGCCGCGAGGTCCAGCGGCCACCCGTCGCGCAGCGCGACGGCGACGAGCGGCTCCACCGCGCAGCGCGCCACGCCGTGGACCTGGTGGACGAGCAGGTCGACCGGCAGGTGCTCGTAGGCGACGGTGATGAGCTCGGTCGCGCGCCGGCGGCCCTCGGGCGTGGCGAGCACGCGGTCGACGAACGGCAGCGCCGCGGAGACGAGCCGGTGGGTGATCCGGAACTCGCCCAGGACGCGGGTCCCCGCCGGATCGTCCGGCGCCCAGCCGCCCGCCGGCGCGAGCGCGACGACGCTGCGGGCCCGGCCGCGCGCGGCGAGCGCCAGCGCGAGGAATCCCCCGAGCGAGTTGCCCACGAGGTGCGCGGTCTCGAGACCCTGGTCGTCCATCCACGCCTCGAACCCGTCGAGCAGGGCGTCGATCGCGACCCCGTCCGGCAGCGCCGGCCCCCCGGCGTGCCCCGGCAGCGTGGGCGCGACCACGGCGTACCGGGCCTCGAGGGCGGGCAGGACGAGCTGCCACGTCCGCCACGTGTCGGTGAACCCGTGGAGCAGGACGAGCGGCTCCCCGGCGGGGTCGCCACCGCGGTGCAGGGCCGAGAACTCCGGCGGGACGGGCAACGGCGCCATGGTGCGGCATCATCGCGGACGTGGAGCGTCACGACATCGCCACCCGGCAGGACTGCGAGCGGCTCGTCGAGCGCTTCTACGGCCGCGCGCTGCACGACCCGTTCATCGGCTGGCTCTTCGTCGACGTCGCCCAGCTCGACCTCGAGGCGCACCTGCCGCAGATCGCGTCGTTCTGGGAGACGATCCTCCTCGGTGCGAAGAGCTACGGCGGCGGCGCGTTCCACCCGCACGCGCAGCTGCACCGCAAGGCCGAGCTGAAGGCCGGGCATTTCGACCGCTGGCTCGCGCTCTGGCGCGAGAGCGTCGACGAGCTGTTCGAGGGCCCCGTCGCCGAGCAGGCCAAGGACCACGCCCACCGCGTCGCCTACGCGTTCCACCGTCGGCTCCAGGGCCTGCCGCCCGACTTCCTCTCGATCCGCCCGCGCGAGGACGGTGCGCTGCCCGTGACGCGCCACGGGCCGCCGTCCGTGCAGGATCCGCCCGCGTAGGCCGCCGACGGCGGGGCCGCCGCGCGGGCGCGTGGGCCGGGGTCGCCCGCGCGGCCGCGACCGCGGGCGGGGGTAGGGTGGCGTCATGGCCTCCCCGGCGATCGAGGTCGCCGTCGGCGACCGCACGGTGCGGATCAGCAATCCCGACCGGGTGTACTTCCCCGAGACGGGTCACACGAAGCGCGATCTCGTCGACTACTACCTCGCGGTCTCCGACGGGATCGTCCGCGCCCTGCGCGACCGGCCGTGCATGCTGCACCGCTTCCCGAAGGGCGTGGCGGAGAAGAAGGTCCACCAGAAGCGCGTGCCCGCGGGCGCCCCGGAGTGGCTGGAGACGGTCCGCGTCCACTTCCCGCGCTACGACCGCACCGCCGACGAGCTCTGCGTCACGGAGCCCGCCAGCGTGGTCTGGGCGGTGCAGATGTCGACGGTCGAGTTCCACCCCTGGAACTCCCGCCGCGCGGACACCGAGCGTCCCGACGAGTGGCGGATCGACCTCGACCCGATGCCGGAGTGCGCGTTCGACCGGGTCCGCCGGGTGGCCGGCGTCGTGCAGGAGCTGCTCGCCGAGCTCGGGGCCGTCGGCTGGCCGAAGACCTCCGGCGGCTCGGGGATCCACGTCTACGTGCGGATCCGTCCCGACCACGGGTTCACGGAGGTCCGGCGCGCGGCGCTGGCGTTCGCGCGCGAGGTCGAGCGCCGCGCGCCCGACGACGTCACGACGGCGTGGTGGCGCAAGGACCGCGATCCGGCGAAGGTCTTCGTCGACTACAACCAGAACGCGCGCGATCACACGATCGCGAGCGCCTACTCCGTGCGCGGCGTGCCGACGGCGACCGTCTCGACGCCGATCGCCTGGGACGAGGTCCCCGACGTCGACCCGCGAGAGCTCACGATCGCGACCGTCCCGGCCCGGTTCGCGCGCCTCGGCGACCTGCACGCGGGCATCGACGACGCGCCGTTCGCGATCGAGCCGCTGCTCGAGTGGGCCGACCGCGACGAGCGCGAGGGGGCCGCGGCGCCGCCCGAGGAGGACTGACCCGCGCCGGCCCGGGGGCCGGCGCGTCGTGGTCACGGAGTCGCGTTGATCTGGTTCTTCGCGTCCTCGAGGGCCTTCTTCGCCTCGTCCGGGACGTCGTAGGAGTCGTCGAGCTTGTCGACGGCCTCCGACGCCGCGTCGACGGCCTTGTTCGAGAGCTCCTTGCTCTTGTCCTGGAGCTCCTGCGAGACGTCCTCGGCGGAGCGCTTCCCTGACCGGACGTCGTCGGCGGCCTGCTGGGCGTCCTTGCGCAGCTGCTCGCCCTGCTGCTGGAGCTCGGTGCCCTGCTGCTGGAGCTTCTCGCCGGCTTCCTGGGCATCGTTGCCGCCGCAGGCGGCGATCGTGAGGCTGACGGCGGCGGCGAGCCCGAAGCTCGCGAGGCGGGTGATGTGCGTGTTCTTCATGGCCCGCATGCTGTCGCGGTCGCGGACCGCCCTCTGCGGCGCCGGTCGCGGACCGAGCGTGACCTTCGTCGCACTCGCAGCGCCGGCGTTGGACGGCTCGACCGAACATGCTGTTCGAATCGGTCCCCGCGCGGCGCTCGCGTGGGGCAGGATGGCCACATGAGGGAGACGCTGCCGCTCGCGATCGGCCGGGCCGCCGGCCGGACCACCACGACGCTCGCCGCCCGGGCGCGGGAGACGGTCCGGCGACCCGTGGCGCGCACCGCGAGCGACGTCCCGATCGACGCCGCGGCGATCACCCCGGAGTGGCTCACCGCCGTCCTCTGCGCCCGGCACGCCGGAACCCGCGTGCGCTCGGTGAGCACCACCGCGGCCACGACCCAGACGACGAGCCGCGCGGCGCTGCGGCTCGCGTACGAGGGGCCCGCCGCCGACGAGCTGCCGACGGCGCTCTTCGTGAAGCTCACGCCCGACCTCCGCCAGCGGCTGTTCCTCGGGCTCATCCGCATCATCGACGGGGAGCCGGAGTTCTACGCGCGCCTGCGGCCCCTGGCCGACTTCGAGTGCCCGCTCGGGTACCACGGCGCCCACGACCGCCGCTCCTGGGCCTCGGCCGTGTTGATCGAGGACATCGCCGCGACCCGTGGGGCGTCGTTCTGCCACGCGACGACGGACGTCGACCGGCCGATGATCGAGTCGCTGCTGGAGACGATGGCCGCCTACCACGGGGCGTACTGGCAGCTCCCCGCGGTGACGGACTCGACCCTGAAGCGCCCGAGCGACCACCTGCACAACACGAGCGTCTTCCTGAACATGCGCCGGCAGTGCCTCATCGGGATCGAGCGGGCCGGTGCGCTGGCGCCGTCCGGCTTCGCGGAGCGCGACGCCGCCCTCTGGGAGGGGCTCCAGCGCTCGATGGCGACCTGCAGCGACGCGACCGGTCCGACGACCCTCCTGCACGGCGACCCGCACGTCGGCAACGCCTACCGCACCGCCGACGGGCGGATGGCCCTCACCGACTGGCAGGTCGTCATGCGCGGGCTGTGGGCCTACGACGTCGCCGACGCGCTCGTCAGCGCCCTGGCGGTCGACGACCGGCGGGCCTGGGAGCGCGAGCTGCTCGAGCACTACCTCGAGCACCTCGCCCGAGCGGGCGGCCAGCCGCCGGAGCTCGAGCGGGCGTGGCGGCTCTACCGCCAGTGCCTGCTCTACCCGCTGTACTGCTGGGGGACCGTGCTCGGCGCGCCGTCGTGGATGCCCGAGACCCACCCGCCGGACGTCGCGGCGACGATCGTCGGGCGAGCGGCGACGGCGATCGACGACCTCGGGTCGCTCGCGACGTTCCGGTGACCCTGCGGTGAACGGGGCCGAGCGCGGCCCGCGCGCCGGCTCCGATCCGCTATCCCTGCGCCGTGCGCGACGAGCTGCGACGACGGCTGGGCACGACCGACGCGGTCGTCGTGGGGCTCGGGGCGATGCTCGGTGCCGGGATCTTCGCCGGCCTCGCGCCGGCGGCGGCCGCCGCGGGCTCGGCCCTGCTCGTGGCCCTCGGGGTGGCCGCGGTGGTCGCGGTCTGCAACGCGCTCTCCACCGCCCGGCTCGCGGCGCGGCACCCGCAGTCCGGCGGGACGTACGTGTACGGGCGCGAGCGGCTCGGCCCGCTCTGGGGGCTCGCCGCCGGGTGGGCGTTCGTCGTCGGCAAGACCGCGTCGTGCGCCGCGATGGGGATCACCGTCGGGCACCACCTCTGGCCGGCGCATCCGCAGGCGGGCGGCGTGCTGGCGGTCCTGGCGCTCGCCTCCCTGAGCCTCGCCGGCGTCGAGCGCTCGGCACGGGTGTCGCGCTGGCTCGTGGCGATCGTCCTCGTCGTGCTCGCGGCCGTCGTCCTGGCCGCGTGGCTGGGGTCCGGCGAGCGACGGGCGCCCGCGATCGCGTCCGACCTCGACGCCCGCGGGACGCTCGAGGCGGCCGGGCTCCTGTTCTTCGCCTTCGCCGGCTACGCGCGGATCGCGACCCTCGGCGAGGAGGTCCGCGATCCGGAGCGCACGATCGTCCGGGCGGTGCCGATCGCGCTCGGCGCCGTGCTCGCGGTCTACCTGCTGGTGGCCGCGTCGGCCCTGGCGGTGCTGGGGGCGAGCGGGCTCGCGGCGAGCCCCGCGCCCCTCGTCTCCGTCGTCGACGCCGCCGGCGCCCCGGGGCTGGAGCCGGTCGTCCGGGCGGGCGCGGCCGCCGGGGCGCTCGGCGCGCTGCTGGCGCTGCTGCTGGGCGTCTCGCGCACGACGCTCGCGATGGCCCGGGACGGCCACCTGCCGCGCGCCTTGGCGACCGTGCACGAGGCGACGGGCGTGCCGCGTCACGCCGAGCTGACGATCGCGGCGATCGTCGTGCTGCTCGTGGCCACCGTCGACCTGCGTGGCGCGATCGGGTTCTCGTCCTTCGGCGTGCTGGCCTACTACGCGATCGCGAACGCCAGCGCCTGGCGGCTGCGCCCCGACGAGGGCCGGCTGCCGCGCGCGATCCCCGCGGTCGGGCTCGTCGGATGCGTCGTGCTCGCGCTCGCGCTGCCGACGAGCTCGGTCCTCGCGGGGGCGGGCGTCATCGCCGTGGGGCTGCTCGTGCTCGGTCCGCGGGCCCGGACGCGGGGCTAGCCGCCTCCGAGGGGCTTGCGCAGGACGAGCAGCTCGAGGTCCGGGCGGCGTGGCCGCCCGTAGCGCTCGTCGCCGTAGGGGAACGGGCGACGCTCCCCGGTCGGGAGGTACCCGCGGCGGGCGTACCACGCGAGCAGCTCGGGGCGCTGGGCGAGGACCGTCATCTCCGCGGCCGGGAGGGCCCACGCGACGAGCTGCCGCTCGGCGGCCTCCAGCAGGCGACGGCCGGTGCCGCGGCCCTGGCGCCCCGGCGCGACCGCGACCATGCCGACGTACCCCACCCCGGGACGCTGCTCGACGTGGCAGCACGCCAGGAGCGCCCCGCCCTCCTCGAGCAGCAGGACGGCGCTGTCCGGGGCCACGAGCAGCTCGCGCACGAGCGTCTCGTCGGTCCGCTGCCCGTCGAGGAGGTCGGCCTCGGTCGTCCAGCCGGCGCGGCTCGCGTGCCCGCGGTACGCGGCGTCCACGAGCGCGCGGACGGCCGGGACGTCCGCGTCGGTCGCGTGCCGGACGCTCATCGCGCCGGGTCGGCGATCCGGGGCAGCGGCAGGCGATCGCCGACGCCGCCGTCGGCGCCGCGCAGGCCGGGACCGGCCAGCCCCTCGCGGAGGATCCAGCGCCCGGTCTCGAGCGTCGCCTCGATCTCCGCGGTCGTCGGGCGCAGGCCCGGGATCTGGTGACGCAGCGCGATCACGCCGTTCCACGCGCCCCAGAGGAATCGCGTGAGCTCCACGGCGTCCACCGGCCGGGCCTCGCCGGCCGCGATCGCGGCGTCGATCTGCGCGGCGAACGCCCGCAGCAGCGCGTCGACGCGCTCGGCGACGTTGCGCACGAGCGTCTCGTCGGTCCCGTCGACGGCCCGGATCCCGGTGGCGAGCAGGTCGAAGAGCCCCGGGTGGTCGAGGTGGAAGCGCAGGTAGGCGTCGCCACCGGCCAGGACTCGCTGGAGCGGGGAGAAGGCGGGGTCCGCCGTCCGCTCCATGTAGGCCTCGAAGAGCTCCAGGGAGCGGTCCACGAGCGCCAGCAGGATGTCGTGCTTGCCGCCGAAGTGCAGGTAGAGCGTGCCCACGGAGAGGTCCGCGGCCTCCGCGACCGCCTCGACGCGGGCGCCGTGGAAGCCCTCACGGGTGAACACCGCCTCCGCGGCGTCGAGGATCTGGAGCCGGGTCCGCGCCCGCCGGCGCTCGTTGCGGGCGTTGCGGGGCGGCTCGGCGGCGTCGGTCGTCGTGGCCACGGGACCCGATCGTAGACGAGGCGGCGCGCCGAGCTCGCGAAGTTGAACGTGGTTCATTCAGTGAACCGGCTTGCATTCATTGCTGGCACCTGGGACGATCGGCGCATGAGCGAGGAGCGCGCCGGGAGCGTCGAGCACGTCGACGTCGTCATCGTCGGGAGTCGCTGCGCCGGGAGCGCGGCGGCGATCGCCCTGGCCCGCCGGGGCGTCTCGGTCGTCGCGCTGGACGGGGCGTCCTTCCCGTCCGACACCCTCTCGACGCACCTCTTCTGGCCGAGCACCTTCGCCGAGCTCGAGCGCCTGGGGGCCCTCGAGCGGGTCCGTCGGCTCGGCGCGCCGGAGCACACGATCGCCGGCCTCATCGGCGACGACGCCCGGGTGCTCGGGCCGTACGCCCCGGTGAGCGGCATCGCCTACGGCTCGAGCGTCCGGCGGCCGGGCCTGGATCTCGCCCTCGTCGAGACCGCCCGCGAGGCCGGGGCCGAGGTCCGCGAGCGAACCCGCGTCACCGAGCTCGTGTGGCAGGGCGGACGGGTCGCCGGCGTCCGGTGGCGCGACCGCGACGGCGCGACGGGCGACATCCGCGCGCGCCTGGTCGTCGGCGCCGACGGCCGGCACTCGTCCGTGGCGGGGATGGTCGGGGCCACCGCCCACCACGAGTGGGAGAACCGGCGCCTCATGGCCTTCGCGTACTACGCCGATCCGCACGAGGACCGCCGGCACCTGGCCCTCCAGTGGCGATCGGGGCGCGAGCTCGCCACGATCTTCCCCTGCGACGGCGACCAGTCGCTGATCCTCCTCATGTCGCCGACGTCGCGCGCCGACGAGTTCCGCGCGGACCCGTCCGGGACGTTCGAGGCGACGGTCGCGGGCTATCCGGAGCTCGCGGCGCGCCTGGACGGCTGCACGCGGGAGTCGAAGGTGCGGCTGTCGTTCAAGCACCCCTCGTACTTCCGCCACAGCCACGGTCCCGGCTGGGCGCTCGCCGGCGACGCCGGGCACTTCAAGGACCCGGTCACCGCCCAGGGCATCCGCGACGCCCTGCGCTTCGGCCGCCTGCTCGGCGAGGCCGTCGCGCCCGCGATCGACGCCGGACCCGCGGCGCTCGACGCGGCGCTGCGGGCGTGGGAGGACGACCGCGACGCGCAGTGCCTGGCGATGTACCAGTGGGCCAACGGGCTCGGGCTCGACGACGACCTGTCGCCGATCGAGCTGGCCGCCTACCGGTGGCTCGCCGAGCGCGAGCGCGGCGCCACCGAGATGCTCGAGGTCTTCTCGCGCGTGCGCCGGCCCGGCGCGATCTTCAACGCGCCGAACCTCGTCCGCTGGGTCGTCCGCGCGCTGCGCGACGCCGACGACGCGCAGGAACGGCGCGCGGTGCTGCGCACGCTGCGGCGGGACGTCGGCCGCGAGGTCGCGCGACTGCGGGAGCAGGCGGCGTTCGAGCGGCGCCGCGCGGCGGCCCGCCGGGAGCTCGCCGCGCGACCGACGCCGCCGGACAGCCCGCCGGCCCCGGCCGCGTCGGCACCGGTCGTCCTGGCGTCGTGACGCCGGTGGGGGCCCCGGGTCGCGTGGCGACGGGTCGCGCGTTCGGGTTCCCTACTGTTCACGTCATGGCCGAGACCTCGCCGACCGCCCCGCCCACGAAGCCGGGTCGTCGCCCGATCCCCGCGCGGGTCGCGTCGGTCGAGCGACTCACCCCCCGGATGCTCCGCGTCGTCCTCGAGGGCGAGGCGCTCGAGGCCTTCCCGGTCGGGGAGCACACCGATCACTACGTGAAGCTCCTGCTGCCGGCGCCCGGCGCCGACTACGGCCCGCTGTTCGATCCGGAGGCCATCCGCGCGACGTACCCGCGCGAGCAGTGGCCGCGGACGCGCGCCTACACCGTGCGGGCGTACGACCCCCTGAGCCGGCGGCTCACGCTGGACGTCGTCGTCCACGGCGAGCACGGCGTCGCCGGGCCCTGGGCGCTGCAGGCCGCCCCGGGCGATCACGTCCAGCTCCTCGGACCGGGAGGCGGCTACACGGCGCGCGACGACGCCGCGTCCCACCTGCTCGTCGGCGACCCGTGCGTCGTCCCGGCGATCGCGGCGACGCTCGAGCGCCTGCCCGCCGGCGCGGTCGCCCGGGTCGTGCTCGCCGTCGAGGACGCCGACGACGAGCTGCCGCTGCCGTCGGCCGCCGACGTCGAGGTCCAGTGGCTGCACGTCGGCGCGCAGCCCGACCCCGACCGCGTCGTCGCGGCGGTCCGCGCGCTCGAGCTGCCCGAGGGCCCGTTCCACGCGTTCGTCCACGGCGAGGCCACGACGGTGCGCGAGGTCCGTCGCCACCTGGTCCACGAGCGCGGCGCCGTGCCCGCCGAGCACTCCGTCTCCGGCTACTGGAAGTGGCAGCGCGTCGACGAGGACTGGCGCGCGGAGAAGCGCGAGTGGGTCCGGCTCGTCGAGCAGGACGACGCGGCCTGAGGACGGCCGGCGTCCCGTCGCCGGAGGTTGCCGGCCGGGGCTCCATGGGGTAGGAGGGACCCCATGCCTGCCCACTCCTCCCTCGAGCCCGCCGACCGCGCGCTGCTCGAGGCCCCGAACATCGCCGTGATCTCGACCGTCCGCGAGGACGGCGGCATCCTCGCCGTCCCGACCTGGGTCGACGTCGAGGGCGAGCACGTCGTGCTGAACTCGGAGCGCTCGCGCGCGTGGCCGACGAACCTCCGCGAGCGCGGGACGGTGACGGTCACGGTCGTCGACCGCCAGAACCCGATGAACTACGTGTCCATCGGTGGGACGCTCGCCGAGGAGACGACGGACGGCGCGTTCGAGCACATCGACCGCATGGCGCAGAAGTACGTCGGACAGGACACCTATCCCTGGCACCAGGAGGGCGACGTGCGCGTGATCCTGCGGATCGCCCCCGAGCGGATCACCCGCCGGGACGCCTGAGCGGCGCCGCGGCGCCCGGGCGGGCGGCCCACTCGTCGGCGAGCAGCGCGTAGCTCGCCCCGTCGAGCCAGCGGCCGTCGCGGTGCAGGGAGTCCTGGCGACCGCGGCCCTCCAGCCGCAGCCCGACCCGCTCCAGCAGCCGGGCCGACGGTCCGTTGTCGGCGAAGAGCTCGGCGTGCACCCGGCGCAGCCCGAGCCCGTCGGGGACGGGGGAGAGGGCGAGCTCCACGAGCGCCGTCACCGCCTCCGTCGCGTAGCCCTGACCACCGTGCTCGGGATCGAGCACGTAGCCGATCTCCGCCTGGACGCCGGCGGCGCGCTCGGCGACCTCGCGCTGCGCCCACGCGTCCTCGCCGTGCAGGTAGAGGTCCCCGACGAGCAGCCCGTCGGAGCGGCGCTCGACGACGAGCGTCAGCGGCAGGCGCTCCGGGGTGCCGTGCTCCTCCACGAACGCATCCTCGTCGGTCGGCCGGTGCGTCATCCAGTGCGCCACGTCCTCTCGGCTGCGATAGGCGAAGACGCGCCGCAGGTCCTCCCGGGTCGCCGGCCGGATCGCCAGGCGCGCCGTGCGTCGCGGCCAGGTGAGCGAGTCGAGAGCGAGCGCGACCATCGGGGGAGCTTCGCACGCGGCCGGTGCGGGTCCGCGCCCGGCGTGACCGCCGGGGACCGGTGGGAGGTTCGAGCCCGACCGAGCGTCCCCCCGCGCCGGCAGCGGCCCCCAGCCGCGGCGAGGGAGGCCGCGAACGCCATCCCCCGGAGCCCCCGAATGCCCCGCCCGTCCGTCGGCCAAGGACGCCTCGTCGCCGTGGCCGCATCCGTCGCCCTGTCGCTCGCGCTCGTCCCCGCCGCGGGAGCGGCGACCGCGGCTTCACCGCCGATCGAGGTCACGGCGACCCCGATCACGAAGGCGCTCTCGTCGAAGGGCCAGCGATCGACGATCACCGTCCGCAACGCGAGCCGCGGCAGCCTGGGGAGCCTGCGCCTCCAGGTCTCCACGCGGAAGGGCGTCCGGATCGCGCTCGCCGGCGCCAAGGGCCGCAGCAGCCGGCGGCTGGCGACCCTGCGCGCCGGGCGGGCCGTGAAGGTCGGGATCACCCTGCGCCGTGCTAAGGGCGGCCCGACGACGGGCCAGCTGACCGTCCGGGTCCGCCGCGCCGGCAAGAGCGCCGCGACGACGAAGCTCACGTTCGGCCGCACGACGACGGCCCCCGAGCCGACGACGCTCGCCGGGCGCTACTTCTGGGGCTCGCGCTACACCCTCAACGGGATCGTCCAGAACACCCTGTACTTCACGGGCAAGGACCTCGTCTGGGTCGACGACGTCGAGGGGACGTTCCCGACCTGCACCGCGGTGTCCGAGCAGTGCAAGCCCTACGCCTACGACCCGAAGTCCAAGGCGCTGACGATCGACGGCAAGCCGGCGACGCTCGAGGGCCGAGGGATCGAGTGGGACGGCGACCGCTACCGCGAGTGGGGCGTCCCGCCCGCCGGCACCCGCTGGGACACGACCGTCACGTACTCGAACTCCTCCGGGATCTGCCCGCTCTACTGCAGCTACTTCACCGAGCACCTGACGTTCCGGCCCGACGGCACCTTCGCCCGCGACGCGGTGGCCTCCGGCAGCGGCCCGGTCGTCGACTGGGCCTCCGTGCCGCCGAACCGGCGGGGCACCTACGAGGTGCGCGCCGACGGGACGCTGCGGCTCGCGTTCGCGGACGGCAGCGAGCGCGTCGAGACCGTCGCCCAGTACCGCAACGACGACGGCTCGCTGCAGCCCGCCGGCGAGGGCCTCCTGCTCAACGGCGACGGGTACTTCGACATCCGGGACTGATCCGGGCCGGGACCGCGACGCCCGGCCGCGGTCCTCACCAGCTGTCGACGTTCGGCCGCCGGGGCGGCTCGTCCGGGCGCCGGGCGTCGACGTCGCCGAGCGTCGCGGCGATCCACGCCCGGGTGTCGACCGGGTCGATGACGTCGTCGAGCTCGAACATCGTCGCGACGCTCACGCCCTTGCCGCGCTCGTAGGCGAGCTCGACCATCGCGTCGAACCGCGCCTGTCGCTCGTCCGGGTCCTCGATCGCGTCGAGCTCCTTGCGGAAGCCGAGCTTCACGGCGCCCTCGAGGCCCATCGCCCCGAGCTCGGCCGTCGGCCAGCCGACGGTCGCCAGCGGCGCGAGCGTGCTGCCGCCGCACATCGCCATCGCGCCGAGGCCGTACGCCTTGCGCAGGACGATCGCGCAGAGCGGGACCGAGACGTTCGCCCCGACGAGGAACATCCGGCTCATCCGACGGACGCTCCCGGTGCGCTCGGCGTCGGGCCCGACCATGAACCCCGGCGTGTCGACGAGCGAGACGACCGGCAGGCCGTGCGCGTCGCAGAGGCCGAGGAAGCGCGCGGCCTTGTCGGCGGCCACGCTGTCGACGGCACCGCCGAGGTGGCGCGGGTCGTTCGCCAGCAGGCCGTACGGCCGGCCCTCGATCCGCACGAGCGCGGTGACGACCGACGCGCCGTAGCCGGCGCGCAGCTCCAGGACGCTGCCGACGTCGGCCAGGGCCTCCAGGACGGCGTGGACGTCGTAGGCGCGCGTGCGCCGCTCCGGGACGGCGTGACGCAGCGCGCGCCCGTCCGGCGCGGTCCAGTCGGCGACCGGGCCCTGGAAGTAGGAGAGGTAGCGCCGGGCGACGTCGGTGGCCTCCGCCTCGTCGGCGACCCGCACGTCGACGACGCCGTTGGCGGTCTGCACGTCGATCGGGCCGACCTCCTCGGGCGCGTAGCTGCCCAGGCCGCCGCCCTCGATCATCGCCGGTCCGCCCATGCCGATCGTCGCGTCCTCCGTCGCGATGACGACGTCGCAGCAGCCCAGCAGCGCGGCGTTGCCGGCGAAGCAGCGTCCCGACGCGATCCCGACGAGCGGCACCGTGCCGCTGAGGCGGGCCAGCAACCCGAAGGCCGGGACGTCGAGCGCGGCGACGGACTGCACGTCCACGTCGCCGGGTCGGCCCCCGCCACCCTCGGCGAAGAGCACGACCGGCAGCCGCTTGCGCAGCGCGACCTCGAGGATCCGGTCCTTCTTGCGATGGTTCGTGGCGCCCTGGGTGCCGGCGAGCACCGTCGCGTCGTAGGCGAGCACCGCGGTCCGGGCCCGGTCGGCGCCGACGCGCGCGCCGTTGACCTCCGCCAGGCCGCAGACGAGGCCGTCGGCCGGCGTGCGCTCGACGAGCTCCTCGAGCGGGCGGCGGGTGAGCTGGGCGGCGACCGCCAGCGGCCCGTACTCCACGAGCGTGCCGGGATCGCAGAGGTCGTCGAGGTTCTCGCGCGCCGTGCGCTGCCCGCGCGCGCGCCGTCGCCGCACCGCGTCGGGGCGCGCGTCGTCGCGGACGAGCGCGTGGCGGCGGTGCACCTCGGCGAGGTCGGGGCGCACGGCGTCGGGGTCCGGACCCGCGTCGGCGGCGACCGCCGCGCCCGCCCCCTCGACGCCCCGCAGCTCGGCGACGACCGAGCCGGCGCCGACCCCCTCGCCGACGGCGACCGTCACCGCGAGGACGATCCCGTCGACGGGCGCGACGACCTCGAGCTCGGTCTTCATCGACTCCACGACGACGAGCTCCGCACCGGCGGCGACGCGGTCGCCGGGCGCCGCCCCGATCCGCACCACCGTCCCGGCGACGGGCGACTCCAGCCGCAGTCGTCCCTCGCTCATGCCCGTCGCTCCCGTCGCACGACCGCAACGATCGCAGCCCCGCCGGCCCGGCTCGTCACCGGACGGCGACCGTGCGCCGCGCCGTCCGCTGCGCACCGTCGCCCGACGCCTGCGCGGTGACCGTCACCGGGCCGCGGGTGCCGGTGCGGCGCCGGAGGACGAGCGTCGCGCTGCGCGACCGCCCGGGGGCCACCCGCCCCAGGACGACGCGCGTCCTGGAGAGCCGGCCGCGCGCGCCCGCCGCCGCGCGCAGCACGACGCGTCCGGCCACCGCGGAGCCGGCGTTGCGGACGATGACGCGCACGCGGCGGGCGCGGTCCGTCGGCCGCCCGCCGATCCGCAGCCGCACGCGCAGCCGCGGCGCGGCGGCCGGGACGGGGGGCGCCGCGGCCGCGGGCCCGTCCTGCCCGCCGACGATCGCCGGGGTGCCGTCCTTCGCCGTCGCGATCGGCAGGAAGCCCCAGTCGGCGCGCTGGCCGTCGTCGGTCACCTGCCCGTCGCACCCGGCGCGCAGGTCCTCGCAGCGGAAGCGGCTGCCGTCCGCGCGGCGCACGTCGAGGCGCGACGTCGACCAGTCGCTCAGCAGGTTGCCGCCGCCGGAGGGGTCCAGCGACGCGTCGATCCGGTCGCGGCGCCAGCGGTCCGAGAGCAGGCGGCGGTCCGCGGTGGGGTCGCCCTTCACGTACTTGTCCAGCCAGGCGAGCGTGTACCACGCGGCGAGATCGATGCCCCGGCGGGTGGCCCGGAACGCCTGCAGCGGGATGTAGGAGAACTCGAAGTGCGTCCCGCCGCGGATGCCGATCGACCCGGTGTCGATGCCGGCGGCGGAGTACCGCCGCGAGGGCGCGGCCTTCGCGGCCGGGTCCGACGGCGGGCCCTGCAGGACCTCGACGCCGAGGAACGAGTCGGCCGAGATGCTCAGCGCCGGCACGCGCAGGGCCACCGGTCCGCCCTGCCCGCCCCGCGAGCAGCTGGCCGGCACCGAGGAGGGGTCGCACAGGCGGTCCCACGCCACGACGGCGTCCACGCGCGGGTCCTGCTGGCCGACCCAGGAGACGCCCGATGCGCCGTAGGAGTGCCCGGCGAGCCCGACGCGGTCGGGATCCACGAGGCGCCAGAGCGGATTGAAGGCGCTCGCGCGCCCGCCGTCGACGCGGGCCTGCTGCTTGTCGCAGTGGCGGGTCCCACCCCGGCTGGGCCGCGGGCAGTACGGCGCCGACGGGGACGAGAGCGCGAAGTCCAGCGCGTCCTGCGTGCCGTCGTAGAACGTGTTGCCGGCCACCTGGGGATGCACGCCCTCCAGCGCATCGGCCCCGGCGCCGAGGAGGTCGGACTGCCCCTGGCCCGCGGGGTCGGAGGTCACGACGACGTAGCCGGCCTTCGCGAGCGTCTGCGCTGCCCACCAGTACGGCTGCTCGGGGGCCTGGATCGAGCCGCTCGTGATCACGACGAGCGGCCGACGCGCCGGGCCGCTGCTCGTCGCCCAGACGTGTGCGGAGATCGTGCTGCCGTTGCGCGCGGTGAACCGCACCGGCCGCGAGAGGCCGCGACCGCGCTCCTCGAACCCGTCCAGTCGCACGTCGCCCGCGCAGGCCGAGACGCCCGTCGCACAGAGGCCGGCGAGGAAGAAGCGGTCCGGATCGGTGGCCTGGGTGGCGAGCGCGGAGACCGCGTTGACGACCGAGGTCGTGACGAGCGTCGAGGTGTACCCCAGGGCGCTGTACTCGGCCGGCCGCTCGTCCCCCTTGGCGAGCAGCTGCTGCGGCGTCGACGGGGCGGCGCCGGCGGCGGGCGCGAGCGCCAGCACGGCCGCCAGGACGAGGGCGGGGAGCGCCGCGATCAGCCGCGCCCGATGTGGAGGTTTCACGGGTGAACGGTCGACCACCGCCCGACCCTATCCGGGACCGGCGCCCCGGGAAAGGGGCGCCGGTCGGCCGATCAGCGGGCGTGGCGATCGACGGCGGCGCGCGCGGCGACCTCCGCCGGCACCGGGGCCGAGGGCCGGAAGACGATCCGGTCCTGGTCGTGGCGCAGCTCGGCGTAGAGCTCCGCCGGAGTGGGGGCCTCGTGCCGGCGGAACGTCTCCTCCGGCGTGACCACCTCGTCGGTCCGCGGCGACAGGCCCACGAGCGCCGGGCCGGCGATCGGCACCGTCGACGGGGACAGGACCCCGAGCAGCCGCAGCTGCAGCCGCGGCGAGCGCGCGAGGAGCTTGAAGTGCGCCCGCATGACCGGACCGATCAACGCGTCGACGATCCGGGGCTGGCGCAGGTTGCCGAGCTCGCGCTGGTAGCGCGGGAGCGTCGAGATGACCGCGGCGCGCAGGAGCCGCGCGAAGATCGCCAGGGGCGGCTTGACGACCAGCGGCAGCTCCGGGTAGATCACCTCGGCCCGCATGAGGTGGTCCATCGCCTCCTGCGTCGCCTCGGACGCCGCCATCCGCGGGCGCATCCGGTCGAAGTACTCGCGCACCTCCGCGCGGGAGCGCGGCACCGTGGCGGGGTCGATCGTCTGCGCCTTCGCGGCGGTCGCGCAGTCGGCCCAGTAGCGCGCCTCGTCCTCCGGCGACAGCGGGCCCGGGCCGAACCGCTCGTAGCAGTAGAGGATCGAGTGCCAGGCGGTGAGGTGGATCCAGAGCTGCTGGTCCGGGTTGTTCGGATCGGAGACGAGGCCCGTCACCGGGTCCGGGGCGGCGACGCGCGCGTGGATCCGCATGAGCATCTCCGTCGCCTTCGCGACCGTCCGCGAGTCGGCGAAGAGGTACGTCGCGAAGTACCGCAGCGTGCGGTCGTAGCGGACCCGTCCCTGCTGGTAGATCTTGCTCGAGACCTTCACCGGCGCGATGAGGAACGGGTCGAGCTCCTCGACGACGACCGAGCGGCTGAAGCCGACCGTCACCGACGTGGGGTACGACCAGACGCGCCAGGTGACGGAGTCCGGGCCGAACCAGCCGTAGTCCTCCATCGGCTCGAGGTGCTTCGGGCTCGCGCGGCGCAGCAGGCCGAGCAGGCCGTGCTTCGCCGCCGGAGCGCCCGTCGGACGCGCGCCGGGACCGGCGGAGCGTCCGCGGACCCCGTGGGCGGGGGCGTCGTCGGTCGGGGCGGGTGCCGGGGCGATGGCCATGGTTCCTCCTGGGCTGGGGCTCGTCCACGGGGAGGCCGCGGACGGGATATGTACGCAAGCGTACATACGGCACCGTAGCTTGGCTAGGGGCGTCGTGGATCGCCGGCACGCCCGGGAATCTGGGGACGGCAGGGTCCGCCGCCGCCGCGTGCGCGCGGTCCGCCGCGACGACGAGCGGCGTCCACGTCGCGGCGCCGCCGCGCGGCGCGACCGATCAGTCGACGAGCGTCGTCAGCAGGTCGCGCGCGAACCGGACCACGCGCTCCCCGTCGTACTCGTCCGGCCGCGCGATGAGCAGCCGGGCGCCCTCCTCGCAGGCGGCGAGCAGCACGCGGGGAAGGAGGTCCGCGTCGATCCGCCCGAGCGCCGGACGCTCCTGCACGACCTGGGCGAGCAGGCCGCGCACGTGCTGCAGGACGAGCGCGCGGCCGGCGTCGACGGCGTCGCGCAGCTCGCGCGGCGTCTCGTCAGGCGGGACGAGGATGAGCCGCCACGGCGTGGGGTTCGCGGTGATCGCGCGCGTGACGGCCTCGACCCAGCGCAGCGGGGCATCGAGCGGGTCGGCGGCGTCGGCGTCCGCCGGGACCGCGTCGGCGAACATCTCCAGCGCGCGCGTCGACTCGCGCTCCAGCAGCGCCCCGAGCAGCGCGTCGCGGTTGCGGTAGGCGTTGTACACGACGGTCTTCGCGAGGTCGGCGCGCCGCGCGACGGACTCCATCGTCACGGCGCCGAAGCCCTCCTCGACGATGAGCTCGAGCGCCGCGTCGAGGACCTGCTGCCGCCGGACCTCGATCGGCAGGCGCGGCTGGCGCGGGCGGGGGAGGGCGGGCTCGGCGATGGGCCGATGCTAGCCGCCGGTCACCGCACGGACGCACGCGGCCGACGGCCGCGGACTAGCGTTCGCGCCGATCGCCGTGACGAGCACCACCGCCCTGACCTACACCTGCGTCGGCCCGAGCTGCGCCTGGCCGACGGCGACGCGCGCGACGAGCTGCCACCGGCTCGACGCCGGTGACCGGACGGTGCTCGTCGACCTCGGGCACGGCGCGCTGCAGGCGCTGCGCGCTGCGGAAGCGCCCCTCGATCGGCTCGACGCCGTCCTGCTGACGCACCTGCACCTCGACCACTGGGCCGACCTCGTGCCGCTCGTGTGGATGCGGCGCTTCGAGCTCGGCGCCAGCGCGCCGCTGCCCGTCGTCGTGCCCGAGGGCCAGGCCGCACGGTTGCGCACCGCGCTGGAGGCGCTCGACGCGCTCGACGTCCTGGACTGGATCGCGCTGACCGAGCTCCAGGCGGGCCTGCCGCCGACCGGCGTCGGACCGGTCGCGGTCACCGCCGTCGCGCTGCCGCACAGCGCCGTGCTGACGGTCAACGCGTACCGGCTGCAGGTCGCCGACGGCACGACGATCGTCGTGAGCGGCGACTGCGGTCCCAGCGACGCGCTGCCGGCGTTCGCCCGCGACGCGGCGCTGCTCGTGCTGGAGGCGACCGTCCCCGAGCCGCTCGCCGGCCACCTGACGCCGGGCGAGGCCGGCGCGATCGTCGCCGCGGCGCAGCCCGGGCGGGCGCTGCTCTGCCACTACCTCGAGCCGCTCGGGGGGCCGGCGGAGCTCGCGATCGCGCGCGCCGCCTGCCCGGACGTCCCGATCGCGTTCGCGCAGCCGGGCGAGCGGGTCCCGGTCGCGCCTCGCCCGGCCACGACGCCGGGCTGAGGACGCGACGCGCCCCCGCCCGCGGCGCGGGGCCGACCAGCCGCCGACGGCGCCGGACGGGCGGCCCGGGTCGCCTCCCCGCCGCTCAGGCCGGCGCTCCGCACCAGCGCGCGAGCGCGTCCGGCAGCCCCGTCGCGCGCCCATCGCCGCCGACCCACGCGACGTAGCCGTCGGGCCGGACGAGCAGCCCGGTGGGCGCGGCGACCGCGCCGAGGACCGGGAGCTCCCACGGCCCGGCGGCGCGCGCCCGGACGACGCGCACCCGCTCGGGCACGTCGGCGGCGTCCAGCGGCGCACCGCGGCCGAGATCCAGGAGCAGCGGGCGCGCGTCGTGCAGCAGCTCGGACGTCCGGCGGGGACCGTCGTCGGTGGCGAGATCGAGGTCCGGCACGCGCCGGCCGAGCAGCGGGTGGCCGTCGCCGAGGTCGTAGTGGACGTCGAGGCCCGAGAGCGCGCCGGCGAGCCGCGTCCGGGCCTCGTCCAGCTCGAGCAGCTCGTCGACGACCTCGCGCAGCGCAGCGGTCCGGTCGTCGCCGCGGGCGAGGGCCGTGAGCGCCATCGTGTGGCGCTGCGCGCGGGCGGCGACGGGCCGCCGCTCGGCGTCGTAGGTGTCCAGGAGCGACGTCGGCGAGACCCCGTCGAGGACCTGCGCGAGCTTCCAGCCGAGGTTCACCGCGTCCTGGAGGCCGAGCTGCAGCCCCTGTCCACCCATCGGGGCATGGATGTGCGCCGCATCGCCCGCGAGCAGCACGCGACCGGACCGGTACGTCGACGCGAGCCGGGTCGTGTCGCGGAAGCGCGAGAGCGACGAGGCCTGGCGCAGGCCGAAGTCCCGGCCCCACAGCCGCCGCAGCGCGTCGCGCAGCTCCTCGAGCGTCGGGGCGTCGCCCGCCTCGACGACGTCCTCGCGCGCCACGACGCGGTGCCCGTCCTCCGCGGGACCGATCGCGTAGACCCCGCGCGCGTCGCGTCGCAGCCCGACCTCCGGCTCCTCGTCGAAGGCGACCTCGGCGAGCAGGTAGCTCGTCGCCGCGTCCCAGCCGGGGAAGCCGATCCCGGCGGCCTTGCGCACGAGGCTGCGCCCGCCGTCGCAGCCGACGAGGTACGCCGCCCGGAGCCGGGCGCCGTCGTCGAGGTCGATCGTCACGCCGTCGGCGTCCTGCGCGATGGCGGCGATCGCGCGCCCGCGGAGCACCCGCACGCCGAGCTCGTCCGCCCACGTGCCGAGCAGCTCCTCGAACCGGTTCTGCCAGAGGGCGAGCGCGTACGGGTGGCGGGTCGGGAAGCCCGCGAGGTCGAGGGTCGTGGTGCCGTAGGAGTGGACCTGCACGGGGGAGCCGGCCGCGAGCACCCGCTCGGCGATCCCCCGCTGATCGAGGATCTCGATCGTCCGCGCGAGCAGTCCGCCCGAGCGCGAGCCCAGGTGCTCGTCGGCGGTCCGTCGCTCGACGACCACCGCGTCGACGCCGGCCAGCGCGAGCTCGGCGGCGAGCATCACGCCGGTCGGGCCGGCCCCGGCGATCACCATCGCGTGCTCGCCCGCCGCCGCGCCGCGCCCGGAGGCGCCCTTCGTCACGTTCACCATCTGCCTGCTCCCTCGTCCGTCCGTGGGGTTGCGGCGAGCGAGTATGGGGGAGGTTCCGCGACCTCATGAGACGGATTTCTGCGGTATACCTTGGATGTGGCGGGAGGCCTCCCGGCCCGGCCGCGGCGGCCGACTAGGGTGACCTCGTGCGTCATCTCACCGCCGGGGCCCGCGCATGAGCGCGTGGCGCAAGACGAGCTTCGATCGCCTGCGCGACGTCAGCCCGGCCGACGCGCCGATGCAGTGGAAGATGGCGCGCGACGCGCTGCGCTCGCCGGAGCTCGGGGTCAGCCGGTTCAGCTACGACCCGGGAGCGCGGATGCCGTTCGGGCACCGGCACGGCGAGCAGGAGGAGCTCTACGTCGTGGTCGGCGGCGGGGGAACGGCGAAGCTCGACGACGAGCTGGTCCCGCTCGAGACGTGGGACGTCGTGCGGGTGCCGCCGCAGGTCTGGCGCTCGTTCGCCGCCGGCCCGGAGGGCCTGGACCTCATCTGCATCGCCGGGCGGCGGCCGCCCGGCGGCGACACGGAGCGCGACGCCGACTTCTGGGACTGAGCACGAGCGGGGCGACGGATCGCGCGATCCGATGTCGAGAACCGAGATGCGACTCCGTCCCAGGAGCAGAACGGGGCCACGAGGGCCGCGTCGTCCGAAGGAGATCACCATGGCGAAGTACCTGCTGCTGAAGCACTACCGCGGCGCACCGGCGGCGGTGAACGACGTGCCGATGGACCGTTGGGCACCGGACGAGGTCACCGCCCACCTGCAGTACATGCGCGACTTCGCCAAGCGGCTCGAGGGCACCGGCGAGTACGTCGACCACCAGGCGCTGTCGCCGGAGGGCACGTTCGTGCGCTACGACGGCGAGGGTCGCCCGCCGGTCACCGACGGGCCGTTCGCGGAGACGAAGGACCTCATCGCCGGCTGGATGGTCATCGACGTCGAGAGCTACGACCGCGCCCTCGAGCTCGCCGGCGAGCTGTCCGCGGCGCCGGGCGCCAACGGCGAGCCGATCCACGAGTGGCTCGAGATCCGTCCGTTCTACGGCGTGCAGGCGACCGCCACCGAATGAGCGAGGCGCTGCTGCGGGAGCTCGTGCCCGCCGTCATCGGGGTCCTCGTCCGTCGTGGAGCGTCCTTCGCGACGGCCGAGGACGCCGTGCAGGACGCGGCCGTCGAGGCGCTGCGGACGTGGCCGAGGGAGGAGCCGCGCGATCCGAAGGGGTGGCTCGTGACCGTCGCCTGGCGACGCTTCGTCGACGGCGTGCGCGCCGACGACGCCCGGCGCCGCCGAGAGGAGCTCGTCGACGCCGAGCCGCGGCCGGAGCCCGGACCCGAGGAGGACGACACGCTGCAGCTCTACTTCCTCTGCGCGCACCCGTCGCTCACGCCGGCGTCGGCCGTCGCGCTGACGCTGCGGGCCGTCGGCGGCCTGACGACGCGCCAGATCGCGCAGGCGTACCTCGTGCCCGAGGCGACGATGGCTCAGCGGATCAGCCGCGCGAAGCGGACGATCGCCGACGTCCGCCTCGACGAGCCGGGCGACGTCGCGACGGTCCTGCGCGTGCTGTACCTCGTGTTCAACGAGGGCTACTCGGGCGACGTCGACCTCGCCGCCGAGGCGATCCGCCTGACGCGGCAGCTCGCGGCCGGCGTGCCGCACGAGGAGGTCGCCGGTCTGCTCGCCCTGATGCTGCTGCATCACGCGCGGCGCCCGGCGCGGACCGACGACGACGGCGCCCTGATCCCGCTCGCCGAGCAGGACCGCGCCCGCTGGGACACGCGGCTGATCGCCGAGGGCGTCGCGATCCTGCAGGCGGCGCTGGCGCGCGATCGCCTCGGCGAGTTCCAGGCCCAGGCGGCGATCGCCGCGCTGCACGCCGACGCGCGCTCGCACGAGGAGACCGACTGGGTCCAGATCGTCGAGTGGTACGACGAGCTCGTCCGGCTGACCGACAACCCGGTGGCGCGCCTGAACCGCGCCGTCGCGCTCGGGGAGGCGGACGGCGCGCGCGCCGGACTGGCAGCCCTCGCCGAGCTCGACCCGAACCTGCCGCGCTACGCCGCCGTGGCGGCGTACCTGCACGAGCGTGCGGGCGACCCCGCGACCGCGGCGCGGCTGTACGTCGCCGCCGCCGGCGCGGCGACGACGCTGCCCGAGCGTGATCACCTGACGCGGCAGGCCGCGCGCCTCAACGCCCAGGAACGCGGCTGATCGGTCCGAGGGCCCGCCGGGAGGCGCTCTACCGTCGTCGCGCATGAGCGATGGAGACCGCCGAGACAGCCCTGAGGACGACGCCGAGCTCGTGCGGGAGGCCGACGCGCGCAGCGACGTGCCGAAACGCCGGTATCGGCTTCGGGCGCTGGACGTCGCCCTCGGGGAGGAGCTCGAGGACGCCGGAGCGCTGACGTTCCGCGAGCTCCGCGACCACGTCGCCGATCGCGACCTCCTCGGATGCCCGGTCACGGACGACACGCTGTGGGAGTGGTGGCACTACGCGCTGCGGCGGCAGCTCCTCGAGCCGCGCGACCCGCGGGCGGTGCAGCGGTTCGGCCTCACCGCCGAGGGTCGCGCGCAGATCGTCCGGCGACGAGCCTCCGAGTCGGGGCTGGTGACGCCGGCCTTCGTGCGGACCGGGCGGCTGGCGATGGCCCGGGAACAACCGATCACGCTGGCGATTGCCCTCGTCGCCTTGGTGTCGGCGAATCCGAGCACGCGCTCGTTGCTCGTGCTGGCCGTGACCATCCTGTTCCTCGCCGTCGTCCTGGGCCCGCTCGTGGATGTGCTCGTCGCCCGGCGGCTCGACCGCACCACCAGCCGGCGGGCGTTGTCGCGCCACGTCGCCTGGCTCGACGGTGCCGCCGTCCCGCGATGGTTGTGGTTGCCTGGTCTGAGAGCGTGCGATCCGTCGCTCGTGCGGCGGTTGCCGGCCCCGCCGCTCCAGCTACGGAGCGGCGAGGGGAGCCACTGACACCGACCGGCCGAGCGGTAGCAGGGTCACCGCGGCGTTCGAGCACGGTCGCGGGAGCGGCACGCCGACGTGGCCGACGTGGGCCGAGACCGCTCGCGAGCTGAGCCACGGCCGAGTGTCTCGCGCGACGAGCGGATCGACCGCGCTTCCCTCCCAGGTCGTCATAAGATCGATTATCGAGCACAGAGGAGAGAGGTTCCCAGCCCTGGCGCCCCGTGATACGAGTGTCGTCATGGCTCGTGTCGGATTGCTGCACCCCGGCGCGATGGGCGCCGCGCTCGGCGCGCAGCTGGTCGGTCGTGGGCATCAGGTCCTGTGGGCGAGTCGCGGACGCTCGGGATCGACCGCAGCGCGCGCGACGCGCGCCGGGTTGCTCGACGTTGGGAGCATCGACGAGCTGCTTCGACGCAGCGAGCTGGTCATCTCGGTCTGCCCGCCGCACGCTGCCGTGGAGACGGCACGGTCGGCGTCGGGGTTCGCGGGACCCTTCCTCGACGCCAACGCCGTCTCGCCTGCGACGGCCGCCGCGATCGCCCACGCGGTCGGCGGCCGGACCGCGGACGGCGGGATCGTCGGGCCGCCGCCGACCGACAGCGGGACGACGCGCCTCTACCTCTCCGGCTCCGCAGCGCCGGACTTCCAGGCGCTGTTCACCGGGACCGCGGTCGACGTGCGCGTGCTCGACGACGGTGGTCCCTACGCGGCATCGGCGCTCAAGATGGCGTTCGCGGCCTGGTCGAAGGGCAGCGCCGCGCTGTTGCTCGCCACGGCGGACGCGGCAGATCGACTCGGCGTCGGTGATGCGCTCTCCCACGAGTGGGCGATCTCCCGTCCGCGCCTCGCCGCGCAGCTCGAGGCCGCGCAGCGGGACGCCGCCGAGAAGGGCTGGCGATGGGCCGGCGAGATGGACGAGATCGCCGCGACCTTCGGCGACGTCGGCCTCTCCCCCGGATTCCACGAGGCAGCGGCATCGACGTACCGCTCGCGGCCGCAGCACCGCGACCCAGCCTGACCGCCGCCCGGTGGGGCGTTCCGACTCTCGGTCGCGGAAGGGCGACGCGCGTCGGGCGTCGTCATCACCGCGCGTCCGGCGCGGACCGACGTCGATGACGCGGACCGAGGCGCGCCGACGAGCGCCTCAGGCGATCGGGAAGCGCTCGGCCAGCGCGACGGCGGTCCGGCGCACGCGCTCGGCGTCCAGGGCGTCGCCACGGTTGATGCGCTTGGCCAGCGGCCTCGGATGCAGCAGCGGGAACCCGCGCATGGTGATCGTGCCGAGCAGCGGCAGGTCCGCGTCGACGACGCACAGGGCGCCGTGGACCGGGACGCCCGGAGCGAGCGCGGCCGCCGCGTCGGTCACGAGCGAGACCTGCTTCGCCAGGCCGTCGAGGAGCTTCGTCCGGTCGCGCCCGGCGATCGTGAGCTTCGCGGCGCCGAGCAGCGGCGCCTGCACGGCGACCCGACCGGTGTAGCGCTTCGTGTCGATCACCCAGATCCCCGAAGGCGCGACGACGACGTGATCGATGTTCGCGCGGGTTCCCGGGATCCGGCGGTCGTGCAACGCGATCGCCTCGGGCCGCAGGCGGCTCCCCAGCACCTCGGCGACGTGCTCCTCGCCGCGGGCGCCGCGTGCCCAGGCCGTCTCGTGGCCCGGCTCCGCCGCGAGCGCCAGCAGCGCCCCGCCGATGTGCGGGTGGCGGTCCCGCACGCCACGCTCGCGGCGGGCCCGCCGCCGCTCGTGCTCGCGGCGGGCGCTCGCGCCGGCGGTGCCGGTGTCGAGATCGGTCGACCCCTGCTCGCCCGTCATCCGAGTCGCGTCGGCGGCACGAGCTCCGCACGACAGGACGCCCCGTCGGACTCGACGGATGTTCCCGTCCCAGGCGCCAGGTTCGGCCTCCCGCGCCGCGCGTCGCCGCCTCGTCTCCCGCGTGCACGGCGGCGGCGGTCGCCGCGACGCCGGAACGCCGGCTGACCGGCTGACCGGCTGCTCCTCAGCCTCGTTCCCGCCTCAGACGACCTGCGCAGCAGCGTGGCCGGACGCCCAGGCCCACTGGAAGTTGAAGCCGCCGAGGTGACCGGTCACGTCGAGGACCTCCCCGATGAAGAAGAGGCCGGGGCTGCGCCGTGACTCCATCGTCTTCGGCGAGATCTCCCGGGTGTCGACGCCGCCGAGCGTCACCTCGGCGGTCCGGTAGCCCTCCGTGCCGCCCGGAACGACGCGCCAGGCGCGGAGTCGCTCGGCGACCGCCGCGAGCTCGGGCGGCGCGTAGCGCTTCATCGGCTTGGACCCGAACCACTGCTCGGCGAGCAGCGCCGCCATCCGCTTCGTGAAGACCTCGGCGAGCACCGTCCGCAGCTCCGCGTCGGGGCGTGCGGCCTGCTGGTCGGCGAGCCACGCGTGCGCGTCGCGATCCGGCAGCAGGTCGATCTCGACCGCGTCCCCGGGCTGCCAGAACGACGAGATCTGGAGGATCGCCGGGCCGCTCAGCCCGCGGTGCGTGAACAGGAGGTTCTCGCGGAAGCTCTCGCCGTTGCAGGCGGCGGTGCAGTCCGCCGAGGTCCCGGAGAGCTCGGCGCAGAGCTGCTTCAGCCGATCGGTGATCGTGAACGGGACGAGCCCCGCGCGCGTCGGCAGCACGTCGTGGCCGAACTCGCGCGCGACGTCGTAGCCGAAGCCGGTCGAGCCGAGCGTCGGGATCGAGAGGCCCCCGGTGGCGATCACCACCGACTCCGCGGTCACCTCCCCCAGGTCGGTCCGCAGGGCGTAGCCCGTCTCCGTGCGGGCGATCCGCTGGACGCCGGTCTTCACGTGCAGCTCGACCCCGCCGCGCCGGCACTCCGTCAGGAGCATCTCGAGGATGTCCTTGGACCGGTTGTCGCAGAAGAGCTGCCCGAGCTTCTTCTCGTGGTACGGGATGCCGTGGTCCTGGACCATCGCGAGGAAGTCCCACGGCGTGTAGCGCGCGAGCGCCGACTTGCAGAAGTGCGGGTTGGCGGACGCGTAGTTCGCCGGCTCGGCGTGCATGTTCGTGAAGTTGCAGCGGCCGCCGCCGGACATGAGGATCTTCTTGCCGGGCTTGTTCGAGCTCTCGAGCACGAGCACGCGACGGCCCCGCGCCGCGGCGGTGAGCGCGCACATGAGGCCGGCCGCGCCGGCGCCGATGATCACCACGTCGGGAGTGCGCACGAAGATGGTCCTCTGGGGCCGCCGGCCGGGCGGTCCCGGATCGACACGGTACGGCGAGGACGCCCGCGTCGTCGTCCCGGCGGCCTCCCCCGCTGGTGCCCGCTCCCGACCGGCGCCCGGTCTAGGGTCGCCCGGTGCTCCTGCGCCCCGCCCCCGACCGGACGCGATGAAGGACGAGCGGCGCCTGCGGCGTGGGACCCCCGAGCTGCGCGCCGCGGCCGAGGGCGTCGGCCGCGCGTTCGCCGCCTGCGAGGCGCTGAACCGGCTTCCCTACGCGGACCAAGACGCGATCCGGACCGCCTGGACGGCGCTCACCGGCCAGGCGGTCGACGAGCGCTTCCGCCTGGTCCCGCCCGTGCACTGCGACCACGGTCTCGCGCTGCGGGTCGGCGCCGAGGTCTTCGTCAACCACGGGTGCACGCTGAACGACATGGGCGGCATCGAGATCGGCGACCGGACGATGCTCGGGCCGAACGTCAGCCTCATCACGAGCGGTCATCCGGTCTCCCCCGCCGAGCGACGCGACGGGCTCGTCGTGGCGCAGATCCGGATCGGTGCCGACGTCTGGATCGGCGCAGGCGCCACCGTCCTGGGCGGCGTGACGGTCGGCGACGGCTCCGTCGTGGCCGCCGGGGCGGTCGTCACCCGCGACGTCCCCCCGGCGACGCTCGTCGCCGGCGTGCCGGCCCGCGTCGTGCGGACGCTCGCCTCCTGAGGCTGCGGCCGGAACCTCAGCGGCGGACGGTCATGACGTAGCGCACCGTCCGCGGGGTGCCCGGGGCCGCGGTCCGCTGCCGGACGGTCACCGTCAGCCGCAGGCGTCGCGCGTCGGCCAGCCGTCGGCGAGCGCTGCGGTTCAGCGTGATCCGGACGGTGACCGACCGGCCGCGCGCCGCCGTCACGGTCGCGCGACCGGCCACGACCGTCCGCAGGCGTCCGCGGCTCGAGCGCGCGCGGATCGTCGCCCGAGCCGACGCCGAGCAGCGGGCCGTCGGTCCGGCGCAGGCCAGGCGCACGGCGGTCGTGACCCGCCCCCGCGAGGTCGCCCGGGCCGAGCGGGCCCGCCCGAGGGCCAGCTGGGGCCCACCGGCCGCGGTCCCGGTCGCCGGTCCGGGCGCTGCGCCGGGCGTCCCGTCCCCCGGCCCCGGTGCGCCGCCCGGAGCCACGTCCGAGCCGCCGGGGATCGGCTCGTTGCCCGGTCCCGGCCCGCCGTCCGGTCCTGGATCGACCGGCGGCGCCGTCCCGAAGCTCACCGCCACCGCGCGGTCCGCGTCGACGGTCACCGTGCACGCGCTGCCCGGCTCCTCGCACGTCGCCCCCGAGAACCCCGCGACGGTCGACCCCGGGCCCGGGATCGCCGTCAGCGTCACGCGGCTCCCGACGCCGAACGGCTGCGAGCAGGTGTCGCCGCAGTCGATGCCCGCCGGCGCGGAGACGACGCGCCCGCCGCCGGGCCCCGCCCGGACGACGGTCAGGGTCGCCGCGGGCAGGAACGTCGCGGGGACCTCGGTCGCGCCGGCGGGGAGCGTCACGACGCACGGGTCCGTGCCGGTGCACCCTCCCCCGCTCCAGCCCGCGAAGACCGAGCCGTCCTCCGGCGTCGCGGTGAGCGTCACGACGTCCCCGGCGGGCCGCGACGTCGTGCACGTGAGCTGCGGGCAGACGATCCCGAACGGGCTCGAGCTGACGCCGCCCTCCCCGTCGCCCGCGCGGAGGACGGACAGGCGTGCCTCCGGCGCGAACGACGCCGTGACGGCGTTCGCCTGCGCGACGGTCACCGTGCAGAAGTTCCCCGCGTTCGTGCACGCGCCGCTCCACCCGGCGAAGACCGAGCCGGACGCCGGCGTGGCGACGAGCGTGACCGTCGTGCCCTCCGGGAAGGTCCCGGTGCAGTCGGCTCCGCAATCGATGCCCGCCGGCGTGCTCGTCACCGTCCCGCTGCCCGCGCCCGTCCGCGTCACGACGACCTCGCGCGGGAGGGAGCCCTCGATCGGCGTGATCCGCACGGTCGGCGCCACCCCGCTGGCCGCCACCTGGTCGGTGATCCGCGCGACGCCCGGAGGCGTGTACGAGGAGCCTCCGCCCCCGCCGCCGCCGGTGCGCGAGGTCTCGGAGGCCCCGGCCTGGTGCAGAAAGATCTCCCCCGCGCCTCCGCCGCCTCCGCCGTAGTGCCCGCCACCGCCACCGCCACCCTGGCCGGTGCCGCCGCCGGAGGGCCCCCCGGCTCCTCCGGCCGCGAGCGTCCCGGCGCCGCCGGACGGCGAGCCGCCCCCGCCGCCAGCGTCCCCGCGTCCGGCACCGCCGGCGCCCCCGCCCGGGATGCTCGACGCGGCGGCGCCCGCCGTCCCGGCGCTCCCGGCGTGCCCCCCGGCCCCGCCGTTCGTCGCCGCCGGCCCCCCGCCGCGCGTCCCGGCACCGCCACCGCCGCCGGCGACGAGCAGCCGCGAGGCCCGCGAGGCGGCCGTCCCGCCGAGCAGGAACTCCCCGGACGTGCCACACGCGACCGTGCGAACGTCGCTGGCACCCCCGCCACCGCCGCCGAGCACGGTGTTGTTCGCCGGGTCGCCGCCGCCGTTCCATCCTCGCGTGTTCGGCGAGCCGCTCCCGCCGACCTCGACGTAGAGCGTGCTGCCCGGCGTGACGAACAGCTCGGCCTCGATGATCCGCCCGCGCCCGCCGGTCTCCCCCGTCGACGCCGCACCGCCGGCCGCCCCCACGGCCCGGACGCGGAGCTTGCCGATCCCGGCCGGCACGACGTAGGTCTGCTGGGCGCCGGTCGACGAGAACGTCACCGGCGCCGGGGCCTGCGCCGCCGCGGGCGCCGCCCCGACGACCCCGGCGAGCGCGACGGCGGCCGCCACCCATGACGCGCGGAGCGCCCGCGCGCGTCGGCGTGGGCGTCGGTCGATCGGCCGGATCATCGGCGGTGCCTCCTGGCGGGGTCGTGGCGGCGCCCGGTGCGCCGCGGCGGTCCTCCCGCCGGTCGCGAGCGGCCGCCGACCATCCTGCGCGGCGAGTCCGGCCGCCGCATCACCCGTCCTGGTGATCCACAAGCACGGGCCTCATCGCCCCGCGGCGGAGCCCGTCCCGCGAGCGCCGGGCGCCGACGAGCCGGCGTGCGCAGCCCGCGGAACTGCCCGAGTCGACGCGCGTCCCAGGTCGCCAGGGCCACCCGGGGTGCCGTCCCCGCGCGAGGGAGCGGGCCGCCGGGCCGTCAGCAGAGGCCGCGGTCGTCCGCGAGCGGCGCGCGCCCCGGCCGCCTCAGGCGGGCGCGGCCCCTCCGGCGTCCGGCCCGCCGTGATCGTGCCCGCCCCCGTGGACGCGGTGCAGGACCGCGACGATGACGGCCCCCACGACGACCCCCAGCAGCGCCGAGGCCGCGGTGTTCGTGAGCCAGCCGCCGACGCCGCCGAGCGCGCCCAAGGCGTGGTGGACGTCCTCCTCGAGGTGGTGCACCCGGTCGTAGGGCCAGCGGGCCCCGAGGTCCTTCAGGCCGACGAGGAGGATGTGCCCGCCGACCCAGAGCATCGCGGCGATGCCGACCGTCGAGAGCACGCGCATGACGATCGGCATGCCTCGCACGAGCCCCCGTCCGAGTGTCGCCACCGCGTCCCGACCGGTGCGCGCGAGCCGCAGGCCGACGTCGTCCATCTTCACGATCAGGCCGACCGCGCCGTAGACGAGGAGCGTGATGAGGAAGCCCACGACGACGAGGATCAGCGCGCGGGCGACGAACGCCTCGTCGGTGACCTCGTTGAGCGAGATCACCATGATCTCGGCGGAGAGGATGAAGTCCGTGCGGATCGCGCCGGCGACGAGGGTCTCCTCGTCCGCGGGGTCCCGCTCGAGCGCCGCGTCCCCGGTCGCGTGCCGGTGCGGCCCGATCGCCTCCCAGAGCTTCTCGGCGCCCTCGAAGCAGAGGTAGGCGCCGCCGACCATGAGCAGCGGGGTGAGGAGCCAGTCGAGGAACTCGCTGAGCAGCAGCACCACCGGCAGGATCAGCAGCAGCTTGTTGCGCAGCGACCCGATCGCGATCCGGCGGATCATCGGCAGCTCGCGCTCGGGGCGGAACCCCTGGACGTACCGGGGCGTGACCGCGGCGTCGTCGACGATCACGCCGGCGGCCTTGACGCTCGCGCGACCGGCTCCGGCGGCGACGTCGTCGACGGACGCCGCCGCGGCGCGGGCGAGGACCGCGACGTCGTCCAGCAGCGCCGCGAGACCGGCGCTCACGCGTGCACCTCGACCGGCGTTGCGAACCGTGGAGCGGTGCTCGGCACCTCGGGCGTTCCGTCGTTCACGCGCGCACCGTAGACCACGACCGCGACGATCGGGCGGGCGGCGCGTCCCGACGGGGTCCTGCGCAGGGGCGGGCGAGCGCCGTCAGCCGGTCTCGGGCGCCGGCTCGGCGCCCGCCCGGCGGCGCGCCTCGGCGGCCCGTCGCAGCGCCGCGGCGAGCGTCGCGCCGGACGCCGGCTTCGTGACGAAGTCGTCCATCCCGGCCGCGAGGCTGGCGCGCCGGTCGCGCTCGAACGCCGCCGCGGTGAACGCCACGACGTACGGACGGCGGTCGGCGGGCAGCTCGCGGTGGATCGCGCGGGTGGCCTCCTGACCGTCCAGGCGCGGCAGGTGGAGGTCCATCAGCACGACGTCGTAGCGGCGGCGCGCGACCGCCTCCAGCGCCTCGACGCCGTCCGCCGCGACGTCGGCGGCGTAGCCCAGCCGCTGGAGCAGCCGCGTGGTCACGAGCTGGTTGGTGCGATCGTCGTCGACGACGAGGATCCGCAGCGGCAGCCGCGCGCCCATGTCGGGGTCGGAGGCCCGCTCCTCGTCGTCGTCGCTGCCCGGTGCGGGGGGCGCCGGGTCCGCGGGCGGGAGCTCCAGCGTGAACGTCGATCCCCGGCCCAGGCGGCTGGCGACCGTCAGCTCGCCTCCCATGAGGCGCGCGAGATTGCGACTGATCGCGAGGCCGAGGCCCGCCCCGGCGCCCGCGCTGCTCGGGCGACCGGCGGTCTCGAACGGCTCGAAGATCCGGGCCAGCCGGTCGGCCTCGATCCCGATCCCCGAGTCGGCGACGGTGATCCGCAGCCCGTCGTCGGGCCCGCGCGCGACCGTGATGCGCACCTCGCCGTCGGGGGCGAAGCGCACGCCGTTGGCCACGAGGTTCACGAGGATCTGCCGGAGCCGGTTGGGGTCGGTGAGCACGCGCCGCGGTGCTGCCGCCTCCCGGTTCCACGCGACGCGACAGCGGTGCTCGTCGGCCGCCGGGCGAACCACCTCCACGACCCCCTCGAGCAGCCCGTCCAGGTCGGTCTCCGCCAGGCCGAGGGACACCGCGCCCGCGTCGATCCGCGAGAGGTCGAGCACGTCGTTGACGAGCCGCAGGAGATGGTCGCCGGAGCGGCGCACGATCCGCACGTGCTCGGCCGACTCGCGGTCCAGGTCGGCGTCGCCGAGGATCTCGGCGAGCCCGATGACCGCGTTCAGCGGCGTGCGCAGCTCGTGGCTGACGTGGGCGAGGAACTCGCCGCGGGCCCGTCCCTGCTCCTCCGCCGTCCGGCGCGCCACGTCGAGCGCCGCGTTCTCCGCCGCGCGTCGCTCGTTCTCCTCGTGCAGCGCGCGCTCGCGCAGCAGCAGCGACCGGAGGTCCGCGATCGTGCCCTCAAGCCGCCGCCGGAACCGCAGCAGCAGGAACGCCACGAGCACGACGAGCGCGATCGCGGCGAGCATCTCGGCACCGTCGAGGACCCACAGCGGCGTGTCCCGTCGCGTCGCGCCCGGCGGCCGGTCGGACTGCCGCGACACGACGATCGACACGACCGCGACCCCCGCACCCGCGACCGTCAGCGCCAGGCGGCGCTCCGGCAGGTACTGGAGCCCGATCGCGAGGACGGCCACGCAGCAGAGGACCGAGATCGCGGTGCTCTGCGGCAGGACGAGCGACAGCGCCACCGCGATCAGCAGGAGCGCGAAGACGAGCGCGAGCGCCGCGTCGGCGGCGCTGCGCCGGCGGGCGACGAGCTGGGCGGCCGTGAGCAGGGCGCCGCTGCCGAAGATGAGCAGCGCCACGAGCAGCTGCCCGGACGACCCGTTGGCGAGCGCGAGCGCGCCGATGCCGGCACCGACGACGAGCGCCGGGACCGCGAGCCCCCGCGACCCCCGCAGCAGCAGGCGATCGTCGGACGCGCTGCCCGCGACGAGCGGCGAGGCCACCCCGTCGACGGACGGCTCGGGGCCCTCGGCGGGGTGCGCGGGCGGCGACATCGCGCGTCGAACCTACCCCGCCCGGACCACGACGCGACCGATGCCCTTCTCGGCGCGTGCCCGACCCGCCACACTCCACGGAGTGCGGACCTCTCCGTCCCGGGGCCGATCATCGGTCGGCCGCGCCCTCCTGCTCGCCCTCGCGCTGCTCGCCGCGGCGGCGGCACCGGCGACGGCGGCGCCCGGCGAGGACGCGCGAGCGTCGACGCGGATCGTCGGGGGCGCCGACGCGGCCCCGGCGGAGGCGCCCTTCCAGGTCGCGATCCTCGGCCCCAGCGACGACGACTTCGAGGCCCAGTTCTGCGGCGGCTCGATCCTCGACGCCACGCACGTCGTGACCGCGGCGCACTGCGTCTTCCACGAGGACCGGCCCGGGTCCCCGATGCGGGCGGCGAGCACGCTGCGCGTCCTGGCGGGAACGACCGTCCTGCGCTCGCCGGGCCGCCCGTCCTACGACGACGTCGTCGTCGTGCGCCCCGTCGCCGCGATCACCCCGCACCCGCTGTACCTCGCGCGGGCGGACGCGTTCGCCTTCGACGTGGCGGTCCTGACCCTCGATGCGCCGCTCTACGCCGGCGAGCCGCGGATCGGGGACGGATCGCGGATCGCCCCGGTCCCGCTCGTGTCGCAGGACCCACCGGCCGGCACGGCGATCCGCCACTACGGCTGGGGCGACACCGAGCCCCACCCCGTCGCCGAGCGCGAGTCCGACGTCACGCCCCGGTACGCCCGCGATCTCCAGGTCTTCTCCGGCACCGTCGTCGACCGCGCTCGGTGCCGCGCCGCGTACGACATGTTCTCCCCGGTGCATCTCTGCTCGGGCGTCCTCGGCGGCGGCCGGGGCACCTGCCAGGGCGACAGCGGCGGTCCGGGCGTCGTGGGCGGGCCGGCGGGCCCCGAGCTCGCCGGCGTCGTGGGCTCGGGCATCGGCTGCGCCGCCCGCGGCTACCCCGGGGTCGACGCGCGGGTGGCCAGCCCCGTGATCGGCGACTTCCTGCGCACGACGGCCGCCGGTGGGCGCTACGCGCCGCCGCCGGGCGCCGAGGCGCTCGGGCGCAGCGAGCCGCGCGTCGACGAGGCGGCGCCCGCGATCGCGTTCGGACGGCTGCCGCGGACCATCCGGGGCGCGACGCTCGTCGCGCGCTACCGGCTGGGCGAGGGCGGCCGCGAGCGGCACCAGCTCTTCCTCGGCGGCGTGCTCGTGGCGAGCTACCGCGGCGCGACCGCCGACGGCTGGTTCCGGATGACCTTCCGCCTCGACGCGCGCGGCCGGGAGCTCGTGCGGCGGGCGCGCCGCCGCGGGCGCGCGCTCCGCGCCGTGTGGCGGGTGACGGCGACCGACGGCGCGGGCAACGCGGCGACGGCGACCCGCCGCTGGCGCGTCCGGCCGGTCCGCTGAGGTCAGCGCTCGACGCGCAGGCCGAGCTCGTCGCAGACGGCCACCAGCGGCTCGAGCGCGACCTCGAGCGCGCGGGGCGTCCCGCGCGACCGCAGCGCCGCTCGGCCCTCGAAGAGGGCCAGGCACGGCTGATCGTCGAGGTGCGAGCCGAAGACGACCCCGCAGAAGCCACGGCCGTGGAGGTCCCGGCCGAGCGTCTGCGTGAGGATCCGGTCCCGGCTGCGCACCTCGGCGATGTCGAGGTGGTCCATGCCGCGGTCGGCGAGCATGCGCGCGTGGCGTCGCTCGAGGTCGCGGCGCAGCGCGAGGTCGCCGTCGACGTCGGCGACCGGCCCGTCCCCCACCACCCACGCCGGGCACAGCCGGTGCGCGTCGCGCCACTCGCGACTCACCACGCCGGCGTCGCGGCCGGCTGCGGCGTCCGGGCCGAAGAGCTCCTCGAGCTCGGCCAGGACCTTCGTGCTCGGGCGCAGGTCGGCCAGGACCTCGCGCAGGCAGGTCTCGGGCTCGCGCGCGGCGTAGAGCGTCCGGTACTCGCGCTGCGGGTCGTCCCAGCGGTGCTGCCAGCCGCAGAGCGCCCACGGCACGGGCTCCAGCGGACCGGAGCGGTGCCCGAGCCGCCAGACGGGGAGGTCGTCGTCCACCGCTAGGCCGCGCTGCCGGCGAACGCGCGCGCGACCGGGACGAGCCTCCGCAGGTCCCCGGCGTCCTCGGCGTGGCGCAGGAGCCACGCCGGCGCCTCGTCGTCCAACCGGCTGTTGGAGCCCAGCAGCCACGCACGCGCCGTGCGCTCGCCGTAGGCGTCGACGAGCAGCCGCGCGAGCTGGAACGCCGTCCTGGCACGCATCTCGGCGGCCGGGCGCGGATGCGCGATGCCGCGCCGCCAGCGTCCGACGACCTTCGGGTCGCGCAGGCCGGTGACGTACGCGGCGAGCTGCTGGCCGAGGTGGTCCTGGAGCCACCCCGCGATCTGCGCGAAGTCCTCGGTGACCGCCTCGCGCTCGACCGTCGTGGGATCCAGGGTGAGCGTCACGCCCCCGAGTCTACCGCGAACGCGACCGGGAAATCGACCTCGCTCGTCCCGGGGACGCGGTCGGCGGGAGCGCAGCGCGCCTCTCAGGCGATTCTCGGGGTCCTCCGAGCCTCGCCCGTCAGGCTCGTCCCATGAACCGCTTCATCCGGAGGAAGACCGCTGCGATCACCGCGGTCGTCGCTTTCGGGGTCGCCGGGGGCGCCTACGCCGCCACGTCCGGCTCGTCCGACCCCACGCCGCTCACCGGCACCGTCACCGAGCGGATCGCCGACGCCGCGCAGGCGAAGTACCCCGGCGCGACGCTCGTCGGCATCGAGAGCGCGCCCGACGGGACCTTCGCGGCCCGCGTGCGCAAGGCCGACGGCAGCCAGGTGCTGCTCGTCCTGGACCGCGAGTTCCGCGTGACCGACACGCGCGAGGGCGGGCCGTTCGGCCACGGCGGTCCCGGCCGCGGCGGCCCCGGGGGCGTCCGTGGGCCGGGCGGCCCCGGCTTCGGCGACGCGGCGGCCCTCGCGAAGGCCCTCGGCGTCGAGGAGTCGAAGCTTCGCGACGCGCTGGAGAAGGTCCGCGAGGCCACGTTCGGCGAGCGACGCGACGAGCGCGTCGCCGCGATCGCCAAGGCGCTCGGCGCGAAGGAGTCCGACGTGCGCGCCGTCCTCGAGGACCTGCGCCCCGACGCGGGACGTGGCGGTCCGGGCCGGCACGGACGCGGCCCCGGCGCCCGCGGGCCCGGCGGCGAGCTCGTGCGCGCCCTGGCGCGCAAGACCGGCCGGTCCGAGTCGGCCGTCCGGGAGGCGCTGCGCTCCGCGCGACCGGACCGCGGCGCGCGCCCGGACCGGGACGACCGCCTCGACGCGGTCGCGCAGGCGCTGGCGAAGGAGCTCGGGATCGACGCCGCGAAGGTGAAGTCGGCGCTCGAGGCGCAGCGCCCGAAGCCGCCCGCCCGCCCGTGACGCGCAGGGCGGCCGCGCGGCCGCCCTCACCCGGCCCGTCGCGCGCGACGGGCCGGCTCGTCGCGCGCTGGTCCGGGTGGACCGCCGCGGACCGGGGTCAGCCCCGGACCTTGAGCGTCCGCGAGCGCGAGACGCTGAGACCGTCGGCGGTGCTGCGTGCCGTCACCGCGACCTTCGGGCGCGAGGCGGTCTTCGCCGTCGTCCGCACCCGGACGGTGACCGTCTTCGTCCGCCCCGCCGGCAGCGAGGAGAGCTTCACCTGCGTGCGCCGCAGGACGGTCCCGGCGGGCCGGGCGATCCGGATCACGACCGAGCGCGCCCGCGCGGTGCCGGTGTTGGCGAGCGTCAGGGTGAAGCTCGCCGTCTGCCCGCGCCGGACGGCCTTCGCGGCGCTCAGCGTGAGCTTGAGCTTCGGCTTCTTCGTCGCCGCGGGCGGCGTCGGGGTCGTCGGCGTCGTCGGGGTCGTCGGCGTGGTGGGCGTCGGCGGGACGACCACCACCGTCGGCGCCGGGACGACGCCCGGGATCGCGATCGAGCCCGCGTAGGTGTGCTGGACCTGGCCACCGGCCGGCAGGCCGGAGACGAGCGCGCCGAGGCAGAACGCGGCCGAGCCGGCGTCGGCGGCGACCGGGATCGGCGCCGTCCGGCTGCCGGCGACGGCGTAGGCGCCGGTCGTGAAGTTCGGCAGCGCGCCGGAGAGGCTCAGCGACCCGCCCTGCAGGTTGCAGGTGTAGGTCGCGTTGCCGATCGTCGCGACGAGCTGCTGCGAGACGCTGCCCGACAGGTTGTAGTTCTTGAGATCGAGGCTGAGCGAGCCGGTGAACGGACCGGTCGCCGTCGTCTTCACGACGAGCGACCCCGTGCCCAGGCCGGTGAAGCTCACGCCGTCCGCCCGCGCGTCGGCGAACACCACCGGATCGAACGACGACGCGAACGTCGTCGAGTCGATCGAGCCGGTGAACGTCGTCGGCGTCGTCGCGGTCGCCTGCTTGAACGATCCGGCGGTGACGGTCCCCCCTGGGAAGGTCACCGTCATCGGCAGCGACGCCGCCGATGCCGCGGACACCCCGAGGGCGCCGCCCGCGAGCAGGCCGCCCGCGATCGCGGCGGCCCGTGCACCCCTGCTCCCACGCATCATCGGGCGAGCGTAGCGGTCCGGACACCGGCCCAACGCCGCACCCGGACGTCCGTCCAGGCGCCGGCCGATCGGGGCTCCGGTCGGGCGAGCGCTCGTGCGCCGCGTCGGAGCGGACGCCGTCCACGACCGGCGCGGGACACGGGGAGGACTAGCCTGCCTCGGCGTGAGCGAGCCGGCGTACTTCGTCCCGAGCGGCCCCGGTCGGTACCGCGCGACGCCGGCGACCGGCGGTGCGTGGACGGTCGCCGAGCAGCACATCAGCCCGCTCAACGGGCTGCTCGTGGACGAGCTGCAGCGGGCGGTGCCCGCCGACGACGGCCTCGTGCTCGCGCGCATCGGGCTCGACATCCTCGGGCCGGTCGCCGTCGACGAGGTGGCGGTCGCGACCGCCGTCGTCCGGCCGGGCCGCACGGTCCAGCTCGTCGAGGCGGAAGCGACCTGGCGGGGCCGCGCGGTGCTGCGGGCGCGGGCCTGGCGGACCGTGCGCGGCGACACCACCGCGGTCGCCGGCGGCGCGCCGCCGGCGATGCCCGGTCCGCGGGACGCGGCGCCGATCGACCTCCGCGAGATCTGGCCGGGCGGCTACATCGCGTCGATCGAGGCCCGCGCCGTCGAGCCGCCCCGCCCGGGCCGAGGCCGGGTCTGGATCCGCACGCCGCTGCCGCTGGTCGCCGGCCGCGAGCCGGACCCCGTCGCGCGGATCGTCGGGCTCGTCGACACCGCGAACGGGATCGCGGTCCGCCGCTCGCCGCAGGAGTGGGCGTTCCCGAACGTCGACCTGACCATCCACCTGCTGCGCGAGCCGCGCGGTCCGTGGCTGGGCCTCGACACGACCGTGGCCTTCGGCCCCACGGGGCTGGGCATCACGTCGAGCGTCCTGCACGACGAGGACGGCCCGTTCGGACGCGCCGCGCAGCAGCTGACGCTTCGTCCTCGCGGCTGACTCGGATCCGCGGCGGCGGTCGTCGCCGAGCCTCCGGGCTCAGCCGCCGCGCGGGCCGAACGTCGCGTCGACGACCGCCTGCCACAGCCCGGCGAGCTGCTCCACGACGTCCTCGCGCGGCGACGGCTCCTCGGCCCCGAGCCAGTCGAGCACGAGCTGGCTCGTGCCGCCGACGAGGAACGACGCGCCGCGGTCGATCACCGGGCCGCCCGGTACGCCGTGGACCTCGAGCCCCAGGCCGACGGCGGTGCGGATGAGCCGGTGCAGGACCTCGTCGCGGTGCCGCGCGGCGGCCCCGTCCCCCGGGACGGCGCCGAAGAGCACGCGCGCTCGCCGCGGGTCCTCGGCGAGGTGCGCGACGAACGGCTCGAGCGCGGCGCGGACGAACCGGTCCGGCGTCCGCGCCTCGCGCGCGCCGGCGAGCGTGACCGCGACGAGCTCGTCGGCGAGCCGGCCGATCAGCGCGGCGGAGAGCTCCTCGAGGTCCCCGAAGCTCTCGTAGAAGTAGCGCTTGCTCAGCCCCGCCTCGCGGCAGATCGCCTCGATCCGCAGCGCGTGCCAGTCGTCGGCGGCCACGAGCCGGAAGGCGGCGTCGAGCAGGGCGGCGCGACGCTCCGCGGAGCGCTCCTCCCCGCTGCGCCCGCCGTAGCGGCGGCCGGTGACCTCGACGCCCATCCGATCCCCTCGTTCCGCGTGCGGCTCATCCGCAGGCCGCTCCAGCTTGACGCAGACAGATCTGGAACGGTACCGTCGCAGATGTGGTCCAGCCGCTGACGAAGCCCCGCGCCCTCGCGAGCGCCGCCCTCGACCGCGTCCCCGTGCGCGATCTCGCGATCTCCGTCCTCGACCGGTTCCCGGAGCGCGCTCCGCAGCCGCTCGCGCCCCCGCCGCCCGGCAGCGGCCTCGCGCCGATCATGGGCGATCCCTCGGTCCCGGTGATCGGGAAGACGCTGGGGTTCCTCCAGCGCACGCTGCAGCTCTGCCGCGAGCAGCACGAGCGGTTCGGGACCGTCTCCTGGACCAGCGCGTTCGGCGCCCGGATGGTCCTCGTCCTGGGGCCCGACGCGATCGGCACCGTGCTGACGAACCGCGACAGGGCGTTCTCGAACAAGGAAGGCTGGGACTACCTGATCGGCCCGTTCTTCGAGCGCGGCGTGATGCTCATGGACTTCGAGGAGCACCTGCAGCACCGCCGGATCATGCAGGAGGCGTTCAAGCGCCCCCGCCTCGTGGACTACATCGAGCTCGCCAACGACACGATCGAGCGCGGCGTCGCGGCGTGGCCGAACGCGGAGGGCTTCCGGCTCTTCGACGCGACGAAGCAGCTGACGCTCGACATCGCGACCGAGGTGTTCATGGGCGAGCGCCTCGGGGCCGAGGCCGACCACCTGAACCACGCGTTCGAGGACTGCGTCGTCGGCGGTCAGGCGCTCGTCCGCCACGACGTCCCGGGCGGGCGCTGGCACCGCGGCCTGCGCAGCCGCCAGGTGCTCGCCGAGCACTTCCGGCGCCAGATCCCGGCCAAGCGCGCCGGGAACGGCCGCGACCTGTTCAGCGTCCTCTGCCGGGCGGAGACCGCCGACGGCGAGCGGTTCAGCGACGAGGACGTCGTGAACCACATGATCTTCACGATGATGGCCGCGCACGACACGAGCACGCTGACGCTCTCGATGCTCGTCTACTACCTGGCCAAGCACCCGGAGTGGCAGGAGCGGCTGCGCGAGGAGAGCCGCGCGCTCGGCGTCGAGCGGATCGACTACTCCAACGTCGACGCGCTGCCCCTCATGGACCTCTGCTTCCGCGAGACCCTGCGGATCAACGCCCCGGTCGGGATCCTCGGTCGGCGCGCGATCGCCGACACCGAGCTCGACGGCCGGTTCGTCCCGCAGGGGGCGCGGCTCCTCGTCGCCATCTACCCGACCCAGCGCATGGAGCCGTGGTGGCAGGACCCGGACGTCTTCGACCCGGAGCGCTTCACGCCCGAGCGCGCGGAGGACCAGCGGCACAAGTTCGCGTGGACGCCGTTCGGCGCCACGGCGCACAAGTGCATCGGGATGCACTTCGGGTCGATGGAGGTCAAGGCGATCCTCCACCGCCTGCTGCTCACGCGGCGCTTCTCGATCCCCGACGGCTACGAGCCGCCGATCGACTACGGCACCGGTCCGCAGCCCGGCGACGGGCTCCCCATCACCCTGAGCGCGGTCTGAGGAACGGCGCCGCGGACCCGCGTCACGCGGCGACGGCCGGCGCCGCCATCCCGCGCAGGACGAGCTCGGCCATCCGGTGGGCGCCGCCCCGGCCGATGGTCGCCAGCTCGCGCAGGGCGCAGAAGAGCAGCCGCAGGTCCTCGTAGGACGCGTCGCCGGCGAGCGCGCCCTGTCGCCGGGCGGCCGCCACGAGCGCGCTGAGCGCGTCCGTCGCGCCCTGCCGGGCGTCCCGCACCGCGTCGGAGGACGAGGCCGCGACGTCCCACGCCGTCTGCGACAGCGCGTCGTCGAGGCAGTCGTCGACCGTCTCGTGCGTCGCGCGCTGGAGCGCGGACCAGGCGTCCGGCTCGGCCGCGGCGGCGGCGAAGCGGCGGCGCAGCACGCCTGCACGCGCGATGACGAGCTGCCCCACGAGGTCGTCCTTGCTGCCGACCTGGCGGTAGATGCTGCCGACCCCGACGCCGAGCGCGTCGGCGAGCACGGGCATCGGGACCTCGGTGCCCCGGCGGGCGAAGAGCTCGTCCGCGACGGCGAGGATCCGCTCGCGCTTCTCCTCGCCGGTGAGGGCGGCCCACGGCGCCGGAACGACCATTCCGCGAGTGTAGCCCCTCCTCGCGCCCGCGTCGCCGGCGCCGGCCGGCGGCGCCCGCCGCCGAGGCGGCGGGGCACCGCGACGCGGTGCGGCCGGGTCCGGGCTCAGTGGAAGAGGCTCACGACCGCGCCGCTCACGCAGGCCCCCAGCACGGCGGCGCCGCGACCCTGGGGCGTGGTGGCGGCCACGAAGGCCGGGACCTTCGCGAGCGCGCCCTGACCGGCGACGGCCCCGGCACCGCTGATGAGGCAGTCCCTGCTCGCGTTGAACGTCTTCTTCGCGATGAACTTCGCGGCGTCCTTCACGAAGCCGGGGATGCCGATGATCGGCATCAGCTCGTAGGTCGTCGATCCGCCGCGGTCGATCTTGCGCAGCACCTGGGCGTCGGAGCCGAGCGTCGCGCTCACCGGCACCTGGCGCGTCTTGCCGACGACGACCCGGGCCTTCACCTTCTTGAAGGAGCGCTTCTGGACGTAGAGGTACTTGCCGCTGCGCCGCACGCGCGCCTTCGCGTAGCGGATGAAGTACGTCGTGTCGGAGGCGGCCACGCGCTGCAGTCCGGGCGAGGACGGCTCGGACACGGGCGTCGGGACGTAGGGCGTCCAGAAGTACTGCGTGCGGTACGTGGCGGCGTCGGCGCCGGCGGGCGCCACGGCGGTCAGGCCCAGGGCGAGCGCCAGGACGGCGCCGGCCACGAGGGCGCGGATGCGGAGCTTGGGGGGATGGGGGGACATCAACGCAACGTAACGGGATCGTGAGGAGCCGCCGGACCCGTTCTCACACTCCGGTAACAGGCCGGCGATCGGCGTGGATGCGAGCCCGCCGGCACCGATCCACCCCACGCGGAACGGCCATTCCGCTACCGTAGGGGACGAGTCCGGCGGCGCGCGTCCGCGCCCGCCGTGCCCCGCCCTCCAAGGAGCCCCTCATGCCGCACCTCCGCTCCCGCACCGTCACCCACGGCCGCAACATGGCCGGCGCCCGGGCGCTGTTCCGCGCCGCGGGCGTCGAGGGACGCGATCTCGGGCGCAAGCCGATCGTCGCCGTGTCGAACAGCTACACGCAGTTCGTCCCGGGCCACACGCACCTCAAGCCGGTCGGCGAGATCGTCAGCGACGCGATCACCGCCGCCGGGGGCATCCCGCGCGAGTTCAACACGATCGCCGTCGACGACGGGATCGCGATGGGCCACGGCGGCATGCTCTACTCGCTGCCGAGCCGCGACATCATCGCCGACAGCGTCGAGTACATGGTCAACGCGCACTGCGCCGACGCCCTCGTCTGCATCTCGAACTGCGACAAGATCACGCCCGGGATGCTCAACGCCGCGCTGCGGCTGAACATCCCGACGGTGTTCGTCTCCGGCGGCCCGATGGAGGGCGGCACCGCGACGCTCGTGGACGGCACGGTCCGCAAGCGGATCAATCTCGTGACCGCGATCGCCGACGCCGTCGCCGACGAGGTCTCCGACGAGGACATCGCGATCATCGAGGAGCACGCGTGCCCGACCTGCGGGTCGTGCTCGGGCATGTTCACCGCGAACTCGATGAACTGCCTGACCGAGGCGCTCGGACTGTCGCTGCCGGGCAACGGCTCGACCCTCGCCACGCACACGGCGCGCAAGGCGCTCTACGAGGACGCCGGCCGGATGGCCGTCGAGCTCTGCGGCCGCTACTACGACGGCGAGGACGAGTCGGTCCTGCCGCGCTCGATCGCCACGCGCGAGGCGTTCGAGAACGCGATGACGCTCGACATCGCCATGGGCGGCTCGACGAACACCGTCCTGCACCTGCTCGCCGCCGCCCAGGAGGCGGAGCTCGACTTCACGATGTCCGACATCGACGAGCTGTCCCGCCGCGTCCCCTGCCTCTGCAAGGTCGCACCGAACGGGACGTTCCTCATGGAGGACGTGCACCGCGCCGGTGGCATCCCCGCGATCCTCGGCGAGCTGCAGCGCGGCGGCCTCCTGCACGAGGACGTCCACACCGTGCACGCGTCGTCGCTGCAGCAGTGGCTGGCGGAGTGGGACATCCGCGGCCCGAAGCCGTCCGAGCGCGCCCTGGACCTCTTCCACGCCGCGCCGGGCTGCAAGCGGTCGGCGGAGGCCTTCTCGCAGTCCGAGCGCTGGGACTCGCTGGACACCGACGCCGCCGAGGGCTGCATCCACGACATCGAGCACGCGTACTCGAAGGACGGCGGCCTGGCCATCCTCTACGGCAACCTCGCCGAGCGCGGCTGCGTCGTGAAGACCGCCGGCGTGGACGAGTCGATCCTCGTCTTCCACGGCCCCGCGGTCGTCGTCGAGTCGCAGGACGACGCGGTCGACGCGATCCTCGGCGGCCGGGTGAAGGAGGGCGACGTCGTCGTCATCCGCTACGAGGGCCCGCGCGGCGGCCCCGGCATGCAGGAGATGCTCTACCCGACCTCCTACCTCAAGGGGAAGGGGCTCGGCGCCGCCTGCGCGCTGATCACCGACGGTCGCTTCTCCGGCGGCACCTCGGGCCTCTCGATCGGCCACGTCTCGCCCGAGGCGGCCTCCGGCGGCACGATCGCGCTCGTCCAGGAGGGCGACACGATCGCGATCGACATCCCGAACCGGCGGATCGAGCTGCAGGTCCCCGACGACGAGCTCGCCGAGCGCCGGGCGCAGCTCGAGGCCACGACGGGCTACCGCCCCGTGGACCGCGACCGCGTCATCTCCCCCGCCCTGCGCGCCTACGCGGCGATGGCCACCTCCGCCGACACCGGCGCGGTCCGCGACGTGGACGCCGTCGAGCAGGCCGTCGCGGCAGCGGCGGCGCAGCGTCGCGCGGCGCCCGTCGCCGGCGACTGACGGCGACGGCGGCCGCCCGCCGGGCACGGTGGGCGGCCGGTGCGCTCCGCGTCGAGGCGGGCGTCGCTCAGCGATCGACGCCCGGAGGCATCGTCGTGCGCGGCTCGGGCACCGCGAGCTCGTCGGCGCGGCGCCGCAGCTCCTGCGCCCGCGCCAGCGCGTCGGACCGGCGCTCGGCGGCGGCGTCGGCGGCCGTTCGCGCCTCGCGCGCGGCCGCCTCGGCCCGGTCGGCCTCCTCGGCGGCGGTCTCGGCCGAGCGCTCGGCCTCGTCGGCCGCCGCCCGGGCCTCGCGCGCCGCGCGGACCCGCGCCTCGCGCGCCGCGCCGGACTCGAGCTCCGCGTCGTGCGCCCCGTCGACGTCCACGCCGTAGTGGGCGATCACCGCGGCGAGCTCCTCGGCCGAGAGCCGGTCGTCGCCGTCGTTGCGGGGCCCGTCGGCGATCTGGTCCTTCGTGAACGCGACCCGCACGTGCGACCGCGACACGGTCGCGCCGGCCAGCGGCACGAGGAAGCGCTTCTTCGCGATCAGCCCGCTGCGCACCGACAGCAGCACGGCCTCGGGCGCATCGACGGGGAACCAGGCGTCCTCGAGCTTGCCGACCTTCTCCTCGGCGACGTCCAGGACGTCCTGGCCCTTCCAGTCCTCGATCGACTCGATCTCTTGCACGAGGGTCCCCGTACCCGCTCCCGCGCTCGCGCACCCGCCCGCGCGGCGACGACCACGGAGCGGCCTCGAGCCGCCCGGCGACCCGCGTCCCTCAGCCCGCCCCGCCGACGCGGAGCCGCTCGAGCGCCGACGCCCACCGCGCCTCGTCGCGCTGCGCGGGCATCGTGATCGTCACCCGGGACGCGACGTCGCCGTACCGGCGCAGGAGCTCGTCGACGACCTCCTCCGGCGAGCCGACGACCGCGAAGGCGGCGACGACCTCGTCGGTGATGAGCTCGCCCATCCGGTCCCACGCGCCGTCGCGGGTCATCGTGTTCAGCTCGGTCTGCAGGTCGCCCCAGCCGTGGACCTCCAGCACGGGCCGGTAGGCGGGCGTCGAGCCGTAGAACGCCAGCTGCTGGCGCACGGCGGCCAGGGCCGCCGTGAGCTGCTCCTCGTCCTCCCCCGCGGCGACCATCGCCGGCGCCGTCAGCTGGAAGCCCTCGAGCGTCTTGCCGGCCTTCTCGCGCCCGCGCCGCAGGGCCGGCAGGGTCACCTCGCGCAGGTACCTCTCCGTCGAGAACGCGTGGCAGAGCATCCCGTCGCCGACCTCGCCGGCGACCTCGGTCATCAGCGGGCCGACGGCGGCGAGGAAGACCGCCGGGTTGCCGTGCGGGTTCGGGCCCGGGTCGAAGAACGGGGTCATGAGCGTGTGGCGGTAGAACTCGCCGCGGAAGGCGAGCGGCTCCCCCGTCTCCCAGGCGTGCCAGATCGCGCGGATCGCGAGCACGAACTCGCGCATCCGGGCCGCGGGCCGGCTCCACTCCATCGAGAAGCGCTTCGTGATGTGCGGCTTGATCTGCGAGCCGAGGCCGAGGAGGAACCGCCCGCCCGACAGGGCCTGCAGGTCGTTGGCCTGGACCGCGACGCTCATCGGGTTGCGGGCGAAGGCGACCGCGATCCCCGTCCCGATCTCGAGCTCCTCGGTCCGCTCGGCGGCGACGGCCGCGGCGAGCAGCGCGTCGATCTTCGTCTCGGTCGCCCACCAGCCGTCGTACCCGTCGCGCCGCGCCGTCACGGCGTCCGCGCCGGCCTGGTCGATCGTGGCCGGGTATCCCATCGCGTCGATCCGCACGCTCGCTCCTCGTCCCGCGCCGGGGTGGTCCGGCGCGGACCCGATGCTGCCACAGCGTCCCGCGGACGGACCGGGGAAGCTCCCCAACGGTCCCGCCGGCCGGAGTAGGCTCACCACATGTGCCGCAACATCCGCCAGCTGCACAACTTCGATCCGCCGGCCACGCCGGAGGAGGTCCACGCCTCCGCGCTCCAGTACGTGCGCAAGATCAGCGGCTCGACGAAGCCGTCGCAGGCCAACCAGGCGGCGTTCGACGACGCGGTCGAGCAGGTCGCGCGCGTGACGCAGGAGCTCCTGGACCGGCTCGTGACGAGCGCGCCGCCGAAGGACCGCGAGGTCGAGGCCGCCAAGGCGAAGGCCCGCGCCGCGGCGCGCTACGCGGCCTGATCGCGCACCGGGACCCTCCCATGCCCGCCCGCGCGACCGCGCTCGTCCTCCTCGCCGCCGGCGCGCTCGCGCTCGCGCCCGCCGCCGCCGCGCAGGCCCCGACGCCGGGCGACCCGGGCGCCGAGCCGGACGTCACGATCAGCGACGGCACCGCGGCGCGGCAGCTCGCGGAGGCCCGCGCGCGGTGGCGCGCCGCCGGCATCGCGAGCTACCGGACGCGGATCGCGATCCGCTGCTTCTGCCCCGCCTCGGTCACCGCGACCCGCACGGTCGTCGTGCGGCGCGGCCGGACGGTCGGCCGGGTGCCGAGCCACCTGCGCGAGGTCGCCACGGTCCCGCGGCTCTTCGCCCGGATCGACGAGGCGATCCGCGCCGGGGCCGCGACGCTCGACGTGCGCTACGCGCGCTCCGGTCGGCCGACGAGCATCTACGTCGACCGCAGCCGGATGATCGCCGACGAGGAGCGCGGGATCGTCGTGCGGAGCTTCGCCCGCACGCGCTGACCCGCGGGACCGGCGCCGCGACCACGACGCCGCCGCCCACCGCCGCGGCGCGGCGCCGCTCAGTCCCCGAACCGCCCGTGGCGACCCGCGCCACCGGCGAACCGCGCCGCCCCCGCGAGCGTGTCGGACGCCAGGGAGCGGAAGCCGTGCGCGAGCTCGGCGCGCAGTGCCGCCTCCTCGTCCAGCCCCTCCTGCTCGAGCACCGCCAGGCGGTCGCCCCGCAGGCACGTCTGGGGGAACGCCGCGAGCTCGAGCGCGAGCTCGCGGGCCGCGGCGAGCGCGCCGCCCGGCTCGGCGAGCCGGTTGACGAGCCCGATCGCGAGCGCCTCCTCCGCCCCGACGGGGCGGCCGGTGAGGATGAGGTCCATCGCCCGCGAGGTGCCGATGAGCCGCGGCAGCCGCACCGTGCCGCCGTCGATCAGCGGCACGCCCCAGCGGCGGCAGAAGACGCCGAGGACCGCGTCGCGCGCGGCCACCCGCAGGTCGCACCACCCGGCGAGCTCGAGGCCCCCGGCGACGGCGTGCCCCTCGATCGCGGCGACGACCGGCTTGCCGAGCCGCATCCGCGTCGGTCCCATCGGGCCGTCGCCGTCCTCGGTCACCTGGTTGGAGCGCTCGGTGCCGATCGCCTTGAGGTCCGCGCCGGCGCAGAACGCCCCGCCCTCGCCCGTGAGGATCGCGACGGAGGCCGCCTCGTCGGCGTCGAACGCCCGGAACGCCGCGGCGAGCGCCGCCGCCGTCGGGCCGTCGACGGCGTTGCGCGCCGCCGCTCGCGCGATCGTCACGGTGGTGACCGGTCCGTCTCGCTCGACGCGGACCGTCTCGGCGCCACCGCTCGCGGCCGCGCCCTGGCCCTCGGGGCTCGCGCTCATCGCGGCACCGCCGTCCCGATCGCGCGGCTCACGAGCGCCCGCAGCTCGGGGAGCAGCGCGGTGGCGTCGACGTCCGCGCCCGGCGCCAGCGGGCCCACGAGCGCCTCGCCGACCGCGCCGACGAGCGCGGCGGCGGTGAGGTCGGGGTCCTGCTCGGGCAGCGCGCCGTCGTCGACCGCGGAGCGGAGCAGCTCCGACAGCAGCGCGCGGTAGGCCCGGCGGTAGGCGAGCCGCTCGGCCTCCACCAGCGGATCCAGCGGCTCGGCGAGCAGGGCCCACGCCAGTCGCGGGTGCTGCAGCGCGCGGCGGGCGAAGGTGTCGAGCACCGCCACGATCCGCTCGGGTCCCGACGCGACGTCCTCGGCCGCGCGACGCATCGCGACGACCTCGCGGCCGCACACGCGGCGGAACAGCACGACGAACAGCTCGCCCTTCGACGCGAAGTGCCGGTAGAGCGTGCCGGCCGCCACCCCGGCCCGGCTGGCGATCGCGCCGACCGACGCCGCGCCGTAGCCCCCCTCCGCCGTGATCGCGAACGCCGCCGCCAGGAGCCGCTCGCGCGTGCCGCCGGCGGGATCGGCGACCGACGCCCCGGAGGTCGCGTCCTCGTCGGGGAACGACGGGCCGGCGGCCTTCCGCGCATCGTCGACCCCGGCCACCGGCGCGCGGCTCACCACGGCAGCGGCTCCCCGGGCGGCACCGTCGGCGCGCCCTTGTAGGTCGAGGACCCCGCGTCGCCGAACGGGTCGTCCCGCTCGCGCACCGCGGTCCGGAAGCCGGCCTCCATCGCGCGCTGCTGGAAGGCGTAGCCCTCCTTCGTGTGGCGCGTGATGCCGTCGAAGACCGTGCCGAGGACCTGGGTGGCGTGCAGGCCCTGGCTGTAGAGCTCCTGGTTGACGAGGAGCTTCATCATCACGAGCTGGTTCACCGGCATCCGCGCGATCCGGGCGACGAGCGCCTCGGTCCGGGCGTCGAGCTCCTCCGCCGGCGGGGCGTCGATCGCCAGCCCCCACTCGAGCGCCTCGGCCCCCGAGAGGGCGTCGCCCGTGAAGAGCAGCCGCTTCGCGCGCTGCGCCCCGAGGCGCGCCGCCCACAGCGACGTCGTCGGCGATCCCCAGACGCGTGCCGGCGGATAGCCGATCTTCGCGTCCTGCGCGATGACGAGCAGGTCCGAGCAGAGCGCCATGTCGGTGCCGCCCGCGACGCAGAACCCGTGGACCTTGCAGACCACCGGCTTGTTCGCGTGGAAGAGCGACATGAAGCCGCGCACGTTGCGGCCCATCATCGCGTAGTCGACCATCGGGTCCCACGCGGTGTCCGGCACGTGGTTGGCCGCGATCGTCCACGGGTGCGTGGGCGCGCCCTCCGGCGGCAGCCGGAACGGCGCGAGCTCGGCGGAGGCCGGATCGGCCCCGGGCTCGTCGGCGTCGCGGGCGTCCATCCCCTCGGCGCTGGCGACGAGGTCGTACCCGCCGCAGAACCCCTTGCCGTTGCCCGACAGCAGCACGACGTGGACCGCCGGATCGAGGTCGGCGCGCTCGACGCAGGCGACGAGCTCGTGGATGAGCCGCGGGACGATCCCGTTGCCGCGCTCGGGGCGGTTCAGCGTGATCCGGGCGACCCGGTCGGCGACCTCGTAGGTCATCGTCTCCAGGCCGTCCGGGCCCGGGGTGGCGGTCGGCTCGCTCATGCCGGGAGCGCGCGGTCGACGATCGCCTTCGCGTCCACGCCCAGCGGCAGGGTGCCGTAGGCGTGGCCGCCCTCGCCGGCCAGGCGCGACGCGCAGAACGCGTCGGCGACGGGCCCCGGCGCGTGGCGCAGCAGGAGGCTCGCCTGCAGCGCGAGGCCGAGGTCCTCGACGAGCCGCCGCGCCTGGAACTGGGCCGCGACCGGGTCGCCGAGCGTCCCGAGCCGCAGCCCGATCCGCTCGAGGTGCGCGTCGAAGCGCGCGTCGGCACCGGACGCCAGGCGGCACTCGTCGAGGAACGCCGGCAGGCCCTCGGGCTCCTTCACCAGGGCGCGCAGGACGTCGAGCGCCGCCACGTTGCCCGACCCCTCCCAGATCGACATCAGCGGCGCGTCGCGGTAGAGCAGGGGCAGGCCCGACTCCTCGACGTAGCCGTTGCCGCCGAGGCACTCGAGGGCCTCGTTCGCGTGCGCCGCCGCCCGCTTGCAGATCCAGTACTTCTCGATCGCGGTGGCGAAGCGGCGGAACGCCTCGTCGCCCTCGTCGTAGGCGCGGGCGACGCGCAGCGTCGTGGCCGTCGCGGCCTCGGACTCCAGCGCCAGGTCGGCGAGCACGTTCGTCATCGCCGGCTGGTCGACGAGCGCCGCGCCGAACGCGGAGCGGTGGCGCGCGTGGTGGATCGCCTCGACCGTGCCGCGGCGCAGCGCGGTCGTCGAGCCGATCATGCAGTCCAGGCGGGTGTGGTTGACCATCCGGATGATCGCCTGGATCCCCTTGCCCTCCTCCCCCACGAGCTCGCCGCGGATCCCGCGGAACTCGACCTCCGACGAGGCCAGCGAGCGGGTCCCGAGCTTGTCCTTCAGGCGCTGGAACTCCATCCCCGGGCCGCGCTCGACGAGGAAGCACGACGGCTGCGGGTCGTCCTCCTCGATCTTCGCCAGGACGAGGAAGACGTCGCACGGCGGGTACGAGCAGAACCACTTGTGCCCGTGGATGGCGAAGCTGCCGTCCTCCTGCCGCAGCGCGCGGGTGATGTTCGCGCGGACGTCGGAGCCGCCCTGCTTCTCGGTCATCGCCATGCCGGAGAGCGCCCCGGTGTCGTAGTCGGGCCGGGTCAGCCGCTCCTCCCACCGCTCGGCCAGCGCCGGCGCGCCGTCGCGCAGCGCCGGCACGACCGCGTAGGTCATCGAGATCGGGCACATGACGCCGGCGTTCGCGTTGCCCCAGAGCCCGAACATCGCGGCGCGGACGACGTGGCCGCCCGCCCGGGCGGACCCGTCGGCGTCGCGCTCGCGCCACGGCAGGCCGTGCAGGCCGCGCTCGACGCCCCCGCGCAGCAGCCAGTGCCAGGAGGGGTCGAGCTCCACCTCGTCGATCCGGTTGCCGTAGCGGTCGTGCGTGCGGAGGATCGGCTCGTTGCGCTCGGCTCGCGCGCCGTGCTCGCGCGCCTCGACGCTGCCGGCGACCTGCCCGATCTCCCGCACGCGGTCCTCGCCCCAGGCGCCGCCCTCGCGGTGGAGGGCCTCCTGCAGCGCGAGATCCTGGTCGTAGAGGTCGATCGGCTGCAGCGGCGGCGCCTGGTTGGCGACGGCGCGCGCGGGATCGACCGCGGTGCCGGACGGGTTGGTGCTCTCGACGGTGGCCATGCTGCGCTCCGGGGCGGTGGGACGGACGGCGTCGGCCGGGGCGACCCGGCCGTGTGAATCGCGATTCGCATCGTACGTGAATCCGGATTCACGGGTCAAGGGACGCCGCCGCGCTTCCGTCCCTACTCATCCGTAGGTACGATCGCCGCCATGTCCGACCTCTCCGTTTCCGGCCGCACGGCCGTCATCACCGGCGCCGGCTCCGGGATCGGCCGCGCGCTCGCGCAGCGGCTCGCCGCCCACGGCTCCCCGGTGGCGATCGTCGACTGGGACGAGGAGGGCCTCCAGGAGACGGCCGACTCCATCGCCGGGCCCGTGCTGCACCGCAAGCTCGACGTCCGCGACCGCCAGGCGCAGATGGCGTTCGCCGCGGAGGCCTCGGAGTGGGCCCCCGCGCCGATCGGGATGGTCGTCAACAACGCGGGCGTCACCGTCTCCCAGTCCGTGTCCGGCGCCGCCGTCGAGGACGACGAGTGGGTCATGGACGTGAACTTCTGGGGCGTCGTGCACGGCACCCGGGCCTGGCTGCCGATCCTCGAGCGGCAGGGCTCGGGCGCGATCGTGAACGTGTCGAGCATCTTCGGCCTCATGGGCTGGCCCACGCAGTCGGCCTACTGCGCGTCGAAGGCCGCGGTGAAGGGCTTCACCGAGTCGCTGCGCCACGAGCTGCACGGCACCGGCCTGCGCGCGATCGCCGTCCACCCCGGCGGGGTGGCGACGCGCATCGTCGACAACGCGCGGTTCCACCACGACGACCAGGGCGGCACCGACCACGGGAAGCTCAGCGCCGACTTCGCGAAGGTCGCCCGGACGTCGCCCGCGAAGGCGGCCGAGACGATCCACCGGGGCGTCGAGCGCGGCAAGGACCGGATCCTCATCGGGCCGGACGCCCACGCCGTGTCGCTGCTCGTCCGCGCCGCGCCCGTGCGGTACTTCTCGATCGTCCGCGCGCTGGATCCGCTGATCCGGCGCTAGGACGCCGGCCTACCGCCGGCTGCCGACGAGCTGCACGTGGTCGGCCTCGCGGGCGCCCGGGAACGGCCGCGTGAGGCCGAACCGGTTGAGCGTCGCCTCCGGCACGCCCTCGAGGCCCGGGGTGTCGGACGCCTCCCCGCGGGTGTGGGGATCGTTCGCGAAGCCGCCGACCTCGACGGAGTGCTGCGGCGAGCGGTACCCGGACAGCCCGATGAGGTGCAGGTGCAGCGCCCGCCCCATCCGCTGGAGCCGGGCCGCGATCTGCGGCTCGTCGCCTTGGGCGTAGCTCGTCCCCGCCGCCGGGAAGAACCCGTAGCCGTCGGCGCCGCCCACGGGCGTGCCGCCGGAGATCGCGCGGAGCTGGCGGGCCTGGATCCGCTCGAGCTCGTGCACGAGACCCGCCCGCCGCCGGCGCAGCGCGGTGAGCCGGTGCTCCTTGCCCCGTCGCGCCCGGACGTAGGGCAGCTGCTCGTCGACGAGCTCGAGCTCCAGCCGCTGCACCGCGTCGTGCCGTGCCTGGAGCGCGGCGGTGGTCGCCGCGTGGCGCGCCTCGACGCGCCCGATGCGCGCCGTGGTCGCGGCGACCGCACGGTGCTCGGCGGCCACCCGGCGGGTGACCGTCGCGTTGCGCTCGGCGATCCGGCGCAGCTGCCCGAACCGGCTCAGCAGGTCCGCGAACCCGCGGGAGTCCAGCGCGATCTGCACGAGGTCCACCGGTGGCGCCTCGTAGATCGCCACGAGCTGGTCGGCGAGGACCTCGCGGTCCCGGGCGTCCTGGGCGCGCAGGCGGACGAGGGCGGCACGGTCCGCGCGCAGCTCGTCCTGCAGCCGGTCGAGCTCCGCGCGCTCCTGCCGGAGCCCCGGGGACAGCCGGGCGAGCTGCCCGCGGAGGTCGTCGATGCGCCCCTGGTAGGCGGCCGCGTGGCGGCGGTCCGCGGCGATCCCCGCCTGCAGCTGCCGGTCGCGGGAGCGCGACCGCTGGATCCGCCCGTCGAGGCCCGCGCCCCGCGCGGGGGCACCGACCGGCGGCGCGAGCGCGACCGCGCCGCTGACGGCGAGCGTCGCGCCCAGCGTCCAGCCGCGGCGCAGCCGTGAACCCGTGGAGCGGGAGACAGGCACGGAGCGACGGTAGGTCCGACACGGCGACCTACCGGCAGGCCCCGTTGCAGGCGAGCGGCGACGCGCCGGCCGGGAGCGGCGACGCGCCGGCCGCGCAGGAACCCGCCAGCCGCGGCGACCCGGGCCGCCGGGAGCCAGCGATCGCCGTGGGGACCGCCGGACGCTCAGGCCGGGCGCAGCCGGACGATCGGGATCCGGCGTCCGACCGCGGCCGTGCGGCGGCGGTAGTCGGCGTAGGGCGGGTAGATGCGGTCGGCCAGCGCCCACAACCGGTCGAGCTCGGCCGGATCGACGACCTCCTCGGCGGTTCGCGGCGCGCCGCCCCCGTCCCGGGCGATGCGCACGAGCGGGTTGGCCTTGAGGTTGTGGAACCACGCCGGGTGCTTCTCGCGCCCGAAGCTCGACGCGACGAGGATCACGTCCTCGCCGTCGTGGAAGTAGAGCACCGTCGACGTCCGCTCCTGGCCGCTCTTCGCGCCGATCGTCGTCAGCAGCGCCGAGGGCAGCATGAGCCCCATGCCCACGCGCCCCTTCGTCGCGCGCATGAGCGCGGGATCGACCCGCGCCGCGACGTTGATCGCGATCCACCGCCCGGGCGGGGTCCGCAGCACGGCGGCGTAGGCTCGCGCGGGAGCGCTGAGGTCGCGGGTCGGGTCGACGCGGGGCAGCTCGCTCACGGCCGCGAGCCTACGTCGAGCGCGGGCGGCCGCTCGTGGGATCGGGGCACACGGCGCGGCACAGGCGATGGGCATCGGTCACGCGGCCACCACGGCCCGGACCAGCCAGCTCGACAGATGCTCATGAGACTCAGTCCCGTATAGTGACCTCCGCGCCGCCCCGCGGCCAGGACCCCACTGTGCTCGAGCCGTTCACCTATCCCTTCGTGCAGCAGGGCCTCTGGGCGGTGCTCGCCCTCTCGCTGGGCGCCGGCGTGCTCGGCACGTTCCTCGTCCTGCGCGGCCTCGCCTTCTTCGCCCACGGAGTCGCCGCGGCGACCTTCCCCGGGCTCGTCCTCGCGGCGGGCCTGGGCTTCGCGGCGCCGCTCGGCGCCCTCGCCGTGGCGCTGGCCTTCGCCGGCGGCGTGGGGCGACTCAGCACCGGGCGCGAGGACGGCGAGCACGGCACGACGACCGCGATGGTCCTCGTCGGAGCGCTCGCCGTCGGCGTGCTGCTCGCCAGCGACGTCTTCGACGAGGGGCCGGCGATCAACGGCCTGCTCTTCGGCAGCCTGCTGCTCATCGACGGCGGCGACCTGGCGCTGGCCGTCGGGACGAGCGCCGCCGTGCTCGTGGCGGCCGGGCTCCTCGGAGGTCGCTGGCTCGCGGTCGGCTTCGACCGCGACGGCGCGCGTGCGCTCGGCGTCCGCGGTGGGCGCAGCGACGCGGTGCTGCTCGTGCTCGTCGCGCTCGTCGCCGTCGCCACGCTCTCCGCCGTCGGCTCGCTGCTGGCCGCGGCGCTCATGGTCGTGCCCGCCGCGACCGTCCGTCCGTGGATCCGCCGGCTGCCGACGTGGCAGCTGGCCACCGTCCTGCTCACCGCGCTCACCGGCGTCGCCGGGCTCTGGCTCTCGTTCCAGACGAACGCGCCGCCCGGCGCCACCATCGCCGTCCTCTCCGGAGTCCTCTTCGTGCTCAGCCTCTCCGTCCGTGCCCTCCGCGACCGCCGGGGGCTCCGCGCCCCGGTCGTCGCGCTCGCCGCCGCCGCGCTCGGTCTCGGTGCCGCCGGCTGCGGCGGCTCCGACGGGACGACGGCCGACGGCCGCCTGTCCGTCGTGGCCACGACCACCCAGCTCGGCGACCTCGCGCGCGAGATCGGCGGCGACGCCGTGGAGGTCCACCAGGTCCTGCAGGCGAACACCGACCCGCACGAGTACGAGCCGCGGCCCGCGGACGTCCGCGAGGTCGCCCAGGCGAAGGTCGTCCTGGCCTCCGGCGACGGGCTCGATCCGTGGGTCGGCGACCTCGTCGAGCAGGGCGGCGGCGACCCGACCGTCGTCGAGGTCGGCGAGCGGGTCCCGACCCGCCGCCCGAACGTCTCCAGCGCCGAGGAGGCCGAGCACGCCCACGAGGACGAGCACGGCCACGACGACGAGCACGGCCACGAGGAGGACCACGGCCACGACGACGAGACCGCCGCCGGCCACCACCACGAGCACGAGGGCGAGTTCGACCCGCACTGGTGGCACGACCCGGAGAACGCGATCGCCGCCGTGGCGGTCGTCCGCGACGCCCTGGTGGCCGCCGACCCGGGCGCCCGGGAGCGGATCGAGCGCAGCGCCGCGGCGTACCTCGCCACGCTGCAGCGCCTGCACCGGGAGGTCCGGGCGTGCATCGCACGGGTGCCGCGCGACGAGCGGACCCTCGTCACGAGCCACGACGCCTTCGGGTACTTCGCGCAGCGCTACGGCATCCGCGTCGTCGGCGCGGTGATCCCCTCGACGACCACGCAGGCGCAGGCCTCGGCCGGCGACGTCGCCGCGCTGGGTCGGCTCGTGAAGCGCGAGCGCGTCCGCGCGATCTTCCCCGAGTCCTCGGTCAGCCCGAAGCTCGCCGAGGCGCTCGCCCGGCAGACCGGTGCCACCGCGAAGCTCTCCCTCTACGGCGACACCCTCGGCCCGAAGGGCAGCGACGGGGCGACGTACGTCGGGATGATCCAGCACAACGCCCGCGCGATGGTCGAGGGCTTCAGCGGAGGGGCGGTACGCTGCAGCTTCTCCGGCTCGTGAGCGATCCCGCCGCGCACCCCGCCGGCGCCGAGCGCGCCGCCTCCACCGTCGAGGACCCCGCCGTGCTCGGCGCGGTTCCGGCATCGCTGTGCGCGCACGCGCGGGACTCGCGCGCCGACGGCCGTCCGCTCGTCGAGCTCGAGGACGCGGCGACCGGCTACGGCCCGGACCTGCGGCTGCGCGAGGTGACGCTCACCGCGACCGCCGGGCAGCGCGTCGCGGTGCTCGGCCCCAACGGCGGCGGCAAGACGACGCTCTTCCGGCTGCTGCTCGGCGAGCTGCCGCTGCGCGGCGGCCGGCTGGCGCTCCACGACGACGTCGCGGTCGTCCCGCAGACCGAGCGCTCCCGCCTCGACTTCCCCGTCTCCGCGCTCGACGTCGTGCTCATGGGGACCATCGCGCGCCGGCCCTGGTGGCGCGGCCCGCGGCGCGAGGATCGCGAGCAGGCCCTCGCCGCGCTCGAGGTCGTCGGACTGACCGATCGCGCCGGGGCCGCCTTCGGCGCGCTCTCGGGCGGCCAGCGCCAGCGGGTGCTCGTCGCCCGCGCCCTCGTGCGCGACGCCCGGATCCTCCTGCTCGACGAGCCGTTCACCGGCCTCGACACGACGAGCGGCGACCGCCTGCACCAGCTCATCGACCGGCTCGCCGAGGCCGGGCACGTGCTGCTCATCGCCACGCACGACGTGCGCCAGGCCCAGGGCTGGGACCGCGTGCTCTGCCTCAACGGTCGCCAGGTCGCCTACGGCGCGCCGGCGGAGACGCTCAGCGTCGAGACGCTCGAGGCGACCTACGGCCGCGACCTGCTGCGGCTCGACGACGGGCGCACCGTGCGGCTGCTCGGCGATCACCACCACCACTGATGGGCGCCCTGCTGGACCCGTGGCGCGACCCGCTGATGCAGCGCGCCCTGATCGAGGTCGTGCTGCTGGGCATCGTCGGCGGCACGCTCGGCACGTGGATCGTCCTGCAGCGGCTGAGCTTCTCGGCCGAGGCCCTGCCCCACGCGATGTTCCCGGGGCTCGTCGGCGCCGCGCTGCTCGGGCTCCCGCTCGTCCTCGGCGGCGCGGCCGGCCTCGTCGTCGCCGCGATGGTGATCGCGCTCGCCTCCAGGGTCCGCGGCCTCGACCGCGACGCGGCGATCTCGATCGCGATGACGGCGCTCTTCGGGCTCGGGGTGCTCCTGGCGCTCTCCCCCGACAGCCCGCCGGGGATCGGCGAGCTCCTCTTCGGCGACGTGCTCGCGCTGACCACCGGCGACCTGGTGCTCGCCGCCGGCCTGACCGTCGTCGTGCTGGGTGCGCTGCGCGTCCTGCACGCGCGGCTGGCGATCGTCGCGTTCGACCGCGAGAGCGCCGCGAGCCTCGGCGTGGGCCCCGGGCGGATCGACCTGCTGCTCCTGCTGCTCGTGGCGCTCGCCGTCCTCATCTGCGTCCAGGCGCTCGGGAACCTCTTCGTGGCCGCGGTCCTCGTCGCGCCGGCCGCCACCGCGCGACTGCTCGGCCGCTCGCTGGTGGCCTCGATGGCGGTCGCGGTGGCGGTCGCGATCGCCTGCGGCGTCGGCGGGCTGCTGCTCTCCTACCACGCCGACACCGCGGCGGGCGCCTCGATCGCGCTCGTGACCGTCGTCGCGTACCTCCTCGCGGCGGCGGCCTCGCGCACCTCGGCGTCGCGCCGGGCCCCGCGCCCGGCGTGAGGCGCCGGGCTCGTCCTCGCGTCGGCCGTCGAGGGTCCCCGCCGGCCGCGGTGGGTCGGCCGGGACCGCAGCGGGTACGCGCACGGCATGTCGTCGCGCAAGCACGCCGAGGGTGAGCACGTCCGCTGGAAGTGGGGTGCCGGCCACGCGGAGGGGAAGGTCGCGGAGCGGTTCGAGCGCCGCGTCCAGCGAACCATCAAGGGCTCGACGATCGTGAAGAACGGCTCGGAGGAGAACCCCGCCTACCTCGTCGTCCAGGAGGACGGCGGCACGGCGCTGAAGCTCCACTCCGAGCTGTCCTGAGGACCGGGCCCGCCGCCGGGCCCGGGCGGGCCGTCAGGCAGCGAGCGACGAGCGCCGGCCGTGGCGCCCATGGCGCTGCAGCTCGTCCTCGGCCCAGCGCGGCCACGGATCGGGCAGCCCCCACCAGGCGCGCTCGCCGGCGGCGAGCTCGACGTCGGTCATGAGCGCCGCGTCGAGCCGGGCGACGAGCGCGTCGCGATCGAGGTCCTGGCCGATGAAGACGAGCTCCTGCCGGCGGTCGCCGTAGACCTCGTGCCAGTCGCGCTCGAGCCGCGCGCGGACCGCGCGGTCCGCCGGCCACTCCTCGCGGGGGACCGTCGCCCACCAGGTGCCCACGGCGCCGAGGTTCACGATCGGCCCGGCCGTCGACCACTCGCCGACGAGCCCCGGACGGCTCGCGAGCCAGAAGAACCCCTTCGAGCGCACGACCCCCGGCCACGCCGCGTGGACGGCGTCCCACAGGCGCTGCGGGTGGAACGGCCGCCGTCGGCGGTAGGCGAACGAGCCGATCCCGTACTCCTCGGTCTCGGGCTCCTCCTCCCCGCGCAGGACCTGGAGCCAGCCCGGGTGCTCGGAGGCCCGGTCGAAGTCGAACCGCCCCGTGTCCAGCAGCCGATCCAGCGGCACCCGGCCGCGCTCGGCCCGCACGAGCTCCGCGCCGCGGTTCAGTCGCCGCAGGACGTCCTCGGTCCGCGCGAGCCGGTCGGCGTCGACGAGATCGGTCTTGTTCAGCACGAGGAGGTCGGCGAACTCCACCTGGTCGACGAGCAGGTCGGCGACGGTCCGCTCGTCCTCCTCCCCCAGGTGCTCGCCGCGCTGCGCGAGGTCGTCGACCGAGCCGAGGTCGTCGAGGAACCGGGCGACGTCGACGACGGTGACCATCGAGTCCAGCCGCGCGAGGTCGCCGAGGCAGCGCCCCTCCTCGTCCTCGAAGGTGAACGTCTCGGCGACCGGCAGCGGCTCGCTGATGCCGGTCGACTCGATGACGAGGTGGTCGAAGCGCCGCTCGCCGGCGAGTCGGGCGACCTCGACGAGCAGGTCCTCGCGCAGCGTGCAGCAGATGCAGCCGTTGCTCATCTCGACCATTCGCTCCTCGACGCGCGAGAAGCCGCCGTCGGGCCCGCCGTCGCCGCCGGCCTCGCCCCGCTCGATGAGGCCCGCGTCGATGTTCACCTCGCTCATGTCGTTGACGATCACCGCGATCCGGCGGCCCTCGCGGTTGTGGAGCAGGTGGTTCAGCACCGTCGTCTTGCCGGCGCCGAGGAAGCCGGAGAGGACCGTGACGGGGAGGCGGCGATCGGGAGAGGGATCCATACCCGGACCCTATATAAGACTGAGTCTTATTTCCATCCGGTCGCGCGCCGACGCGTCCGGGTGTGGAGTTGATCGCTATCTGGCGCGGATCTTTGATCGCTATGTGGCGTTGGCCGCCGGGGCCGCAGCGGTCCGCGCGCGCTCGATCGCTCGGTAGACGGTCGAGCGGCCGATGCCGAAGAGCTCGGCGAGCTCGGCGGGGTTCTTCTCGCCGGCCTGGTGCAGCTGCACGAGGTGTCGCTCTTGGCTCGGGGAGAGCTTGGGCTTGCGGCCGCGGAGCTTGCCGGCCGCGCGCGCGACCTCGAGTCCTTCGCGGGTGCGCATGCGAATCAGGTCGGACTCGAACTCAGCGACCATCGCCAGGACGTTGAAGAGGAGCCGGCCGACGGGGTCGGTCGGGTCGTGGACGGAGCCGCCGAGGTTCAGCTTGACCTTGCGGGTCGTGAGCTCGTCGACGATGTCGCGCGCGTCCGGGAGCGACCGTGCGAGTCGGTCGAGTTTGGTGACGACGAGCACGTCGCCGGACCGGCAGGCTGCGAGCGCTTCGCGGAGGCCGGGCCGCGCGCGGTTGGTGCCGGTGAGGCCGTGGTCGACGTAGATCCGTTCGGGTTCGACGCCGAGCGCCTGGAGCGCGTTGCGTTGCGCGGTCAGCTCTTGTGCCGCGGTCGAGACGCGTGCGTAGCCGATCTTCAGTTCGCTCACGCGTAGAAGTGTGCCGTATGACGCCCGGTCATCGGGAATCAATACGGACGGGTCTATCGGGACGGCTAACCATCAGCACCCACCGACAGGCCCCGGGCGCCGCCGCTCGTCCCGGCAGACGTTCGGCTATCGGGACGGGCGGCGTGTCGCGAGTAAGTATCGGCGAGCGTACGCTCGGGATCAGCGCCCGTTCGAGTTCGGCGGGGCGTCGACGTGGAAGATCAGCCGACCGCCGGCGCTGGCTGTGTCGATCTGCTCGGTCAACGCCCCCCTCAGCGCGCCGATGAGCCCTCGGCCTCGTCTCCGCCGAGGTCGCGACCGATCTGACCGACACGTAGCCAACGAGCACGAAGAGCGGCTGGCGACACGACGCGACTACGGTTGCGTCGACTCGGCCTCGCGGCTCGAGCGACGGCCGAGATGTGCTGACAGTTAGAGGCCGAAGGCTCCGCCACTGACGAGGATGACGATGCCGAGACCGATTAGGACGACTGGGAACAGGACGTGTTCCCAGCGTTCAAGGACTTCGGCGATCGGCGGGCGAGTGGCGACGAACTTGGCCAGCATGACGAGGACCGCGACGAGAAGGAGGAAGACGACACAGAAGGCCACCACGGCCGCAGGTTCCACGCTGAGGAAGACCGGGACGTAGACACCGATGTTGTCTCCTCCGTTGGCGAAGGTGACCCCAGCAACGGTCCAGACGCCGACGTTCTTGCCCGCTGCTTGGGCGTCGTCGTCGTCACGCCAGGCTCCCCATGCGGCCCACAGTCCTAGGGCCAGGGGTATGAGCCCGAAGTACGGGATGACCTCCTGTGGGAGGAACGATCCCGCGCCCACGGACACGAGCACGGCCGCGCCCAGGATGCCCGCAAATCCCAGATACTGGCCTGCGATAAGCCGGGCCGTTGTCCCGCGTTGCCCCGCGCCGCGGGCGAAGAACAGCGAGAGCACGATGATGTCGTCGATGTTGGTGGCGATGAACAGGCCGACGGCCTGCAGAACCGAGGAGAGGATCATGCGCCCGCCTCGGCGTTGCAGCAGCCGGGGACCGAACAGGCAGGGTCGACGCACGGAGCGTTCTCGTCCACCGCGAGGCCGACCTCAGCCCGTGCGGTGAGCGCCCGCGTCAGGTGCGGGTCAGCAATCTCATAGCGCGTGCGGCGGCCCTCGGGCTCGGTAACCACGATGCCGCAGTCGTGCAGGCACACCAGACGGTTCGCCACGTTCGAGCGCGGGAGCTTCAGATCCCGAGCTGGCTCTGTCGAGTAAGCCGACCGTTCCAGCCACGACATGAGAAGTCGCGACCGCGTCGGGTCGGCCAGGGCGCGGCCCAGTCGGTTCAGTACGAAGGACCGAGTGGCATCGTCACGACAGTCGGTGCAAAGGGCCTCTGTGTGCCGCAAGCTGGTCACCCACTTACCCTAACGGCCGTGCGAACGTTTGGTGCTCTGTCCTGTTCTGGTACTTGTGGTGGCGGCGTGACACTCGCGGTCGACGTCGCGGCGAAGGGAGAGCCGAGAGCCCGATGTAGAGCGGGGAGAATGGGCAGGACGCTCCGTCGCCGCGAACGCTGCGTCGTGACTGCGGCTGCGCGCCCTCCCGGACGCCCGAGGTGTGCATCCTGCGATGGCCCGGCGGCGACGGCCGCATGATCATTAGGATGTGTCGGTGACCTGCGCTCACGGACCGCTTCCGCAGCTTTGCGCCAGCCGGCCTATCGATCGTGGGCCGCAGGCGTGAGTGGGCGAACCCTGGCCCGGCGTCGCTTGGATCTGGTGCTGCGTCGCACGGCGACGGTCGCGACGGTCACGCTCTTGGTCGATCAGTTGACGAAGCGTGTGCTGCGCGAAGCGATCGGTCGCGGAGAGGTCGTCGGATTCGTGCCTGGGCTGGACCTCGTGCACTGGCGCAACAGCGGGATTGCGTTCTCGAGCTTCGCTGACAGTCCGCTCATCGTCGGACTCCTCGTCGTCGGCGCGGTTGGGGCGGTCCTCCTCTGGTTCCTCCATCATGCGGACCTGCCGGGCGCGTGGGTGGGCGCCGGGCTCCTCGTTGGCGGGGCGGTAGGCAATACCGCTGATCGCCTCACGCTTGGCTCCGTCATCGATTTCCTCCGGGTCACTGGCGGGCCAGCGTTCAATCTCGCCGACGTCGCGATCGTCGCCGGCGCGCTCACCCTCGCGGCCGCGGCCCGACGAGAGACCCCCTCAACACCGTCTCGGCCGGTACCCGAGCCTCGACGGGCGCCACGCGTCAATCGAAACTGAAGAAAGCTGGAAACTCAGTCGCATGATCGTTAGGATGTGCGCATGACAGATTCGTGCGCGCTCCTCTGCATCGACATGGAGAAGGCCGAGGGCCTGCGTCGCGCGCGGTTGGAGCAGCCCGTGGCGGAGTCTGTGGCGGCGCTCGCGGCCGCGCTCGGCGAGCCCACGCGGCTCGCGCTGGCCCGCGCGCTGGCCGACGGGGGCGAGCTGTGCGTCTGTGATCTGTCGTGGATCGTGGAGCGGTCGGAGAAACTCGTCTCCCATCACCTGCGGAAGATGCGGACCGCTGGCGTTGCGCGGTCGCGACGCGACGGCAAGATGGTGATGTACGAGATCACCGCCGCCGGCCGCGCGCTCCTCAATGTCCTGCTGCCCGCCGGGCAGGTGCGCGCATGAGTGAGTCCAGCAGCGGCAGCGAGCCGAAGAACGGTGGGGGAGGCCCGGTCGAGTTGCAGGCGTGCGGCTGCACTCCGAAGGCCCCGGAGGCCAACGGCTGCGGCTGCGAGGTCGAGGCGCTGGTGGTGAAAACGAAGACGATTGTCGACGCGTGCGGCTGCGAGGTTGAAGTCCCGGATCCGGCTGCTCCAGTGCAGCGCCTCTACGAGGTCCGCGAGATCCAACTCGCCGCCGCGTCCGGCGTCCTGCTCGCCGCCGGTCTGCTGCTCTCGCTGTTGGACGTCAGCACCGCCCCGCGGGTGCTCGTGGTTCTAGCCCTGACCGTCGGTGGCCTGACGTTCATCCCGCAGTCGGTCCGGGCGCTCTTCCGGGGTCGCCTGTCGGTCGGGACGCTGATGACGATCGCGGCGATCGGTGCGGTGCTGCTCGGCGAGGTCGCCGAGGCCGCGACACTGGCGTTCCTCTTCTCAATCTCCGAGGCAATGGAGAGCTACGCGATGACCCGCACCCGCCAAGGGCTCCGCGCGCTCATGGACCTCGTCCCCGACCGCGCGACCGTCCGCCGCGGCGGCGTCGAGCAGACCGTCGACCCCGCCGAGCTCGTAGTCGGTGACGTCCTGGTGGTGAAGGCCGGGGAGCGGATCGCGACCGACGGAACGATCCGCACCGGCCGCTCCGCTCTGGATCTGTCCGCGATCACCGGGGAGTCCGTCCCGGCCGAGCGCGGCCCGGGCGACGCGGTCTACGCCGCCGCGATCAACGGGTCCGGCGTGCTCGAGGTCGACGTGACCGCCCGGGCCGGTGAGAACTCGCTCGCCCGCGTGGTGCGGATCGTCGAGGAGGCGCAGGAGCGCAAGGGCAGCTCGCAGCGCCTCGCCGACCGCATCGCGCGGCCACTCGTGCCCGGCGTCCTCGTCGTCGCGCTGCTGATCGCCGTGATCGGCTCGCTGGTTTCCGGCGACCCGTCGGAGTGGATCAACCGCGCGCTCGTCGTCCTCGTCGCCGCGTCGCCGTGCGCGTTCGCGATCGCCGTCCCGGTCACCGTCGTCTCCGCGATCGGGGCCGCCACCCGCTCCGGCGTCCTGATCAAGGGCGGCGCCGCGCTCGAGGCGCTCGCTAGCGTCCGCGCGGTCGCGTTGGACAAGACCGGCACCCTCACCCGCAACCAACCCCGCGTCATCGACACCCTCACTGCGGCAGGTACAACGCGCGAGGACGTGCTCGCGGTCGCCGCCGCACTGGAGGCCCGCAGCGATCACCCGCTCGCCGCCGCGATCCTGACCGCCGGCCCTGCCGACCCCGCACCGGCGGGCGACGTCGAAGCGGTCGCCGGTCACGGGCTGACCGGCACGATCGCGGGCACCGAGGCGCGTCTGGGCAAGCCTGGCTACATCGACGCCGGCCCGCTCGCCGGCGACGTCCAGCGCCTGCAGGAGCAAGGCGCGACGGTCGTGCTCGTCGAGCGCGACGGGCAGCTCATCGGAGCGGTCGCCGTCCGCGACGAGCTGCGGCCGGAGGCCGTCGAGGCCGTCGAGCTGCTTCGCGGGGTCGGGGTCCGTCAGGTGGCGATGCTAACCGGCGACAACACCGCCACCGCGACAGGCCTGGCCGGCCAGGCCGGGGTAGACCAGGTGCACGCTGAGCTCTTGCCGGAGGACAAGGTCACCGTCGTCGAGCGGATGCAGCTCGAGCATCCGGTCGCGATGGTCGGCGATGGCATCAATGACGCACCGGCGTTGGCGTCCGCAAGGGTTGGGATCGCGATGGGCGCGATGGGCTCCGACGTCGCCATCGAAGCTGCGGACGTCGCGCTCATGGGCCACGACCTCCGTGCGCTCCCCGACTCCGTCGCGCACGCCCGGCGGTCCGGACGGATCATGCGTCAGAATCTCGCGTTCTCCGGCGGCCTCCTAGTCGCGCTGGTGCCGCTGGCCGGCACCGGGGTGCTCGGGCTCGCCGCCGTGGTGGCGATCCACGAGGTCGCCGAGCTCGTCGTCATCGCCAACGGCGTGCGTGCCGCTCGCCGCGGAGCCTTCGGCCACCCCGACGCCACGACGGCCGTGGATCCGGGTCCGCGGGCGACGCGAGCGCAGCCTGCCTGACGAGCTCCGAGACCCCACCACCGTCGGGCTCGGACTGCTCGCGAAGCCCGGTGAGCAGCAGCACCAGGATGCCGGAGGTGATCGCAACGTCGGCGAGGTTGAAGACCGCGAAGTGCGGCACGGCGACGAAGTCGGTCACGTGCCCCTCCAGCAGCCGGTTGCCGAGATTGCCGACCGCCCCGCCCAACAACAGACCACCAGCGACCGGCGACTCCTTCGGCCAGCCGCGCAGGACCGCCACCGCCAGCACGACCACGAGGAACGAGATGCCCACGTACAGCACCCCGGGCGGCAGGTCCGTCAACGATCCGAACGCGATCCCGCGGTTGTGCGAGAGCTCGAGGTCGATCCCCAACGGCAACGCGACCGGCAACACCACATCGCTCTCGGCCAGCACCTTCGTTCCAACGTCGACGGCCAGTGCCGCGGCCGCCACGACCAAAGCCAGGCGCCGGCCCGACATCACGCCAAACGTTCGCACGGCCGTTAGGATAGCCGGGTGACCGGTCCGCAGCCCGAAGGGCGATCCGCACCCTCGGAAGCTGAATCGGCGGCGCTGCGGCAGCGGCGAACCACGAAGGGTGAGCGGTACGTCCCTGCCGCCGGGCACCGCGCTCTGACGCGCTTCTACGACCCTGTAATGGCCGCCACGATGCGCGAGCGGACGTTCCGCCGCGCCCTGGTGCGCGCGGCCGTCGTCCCAGGTCCGTCGGTCGTCCTCGACGTCGGGTGCGGCACGGGATCGCAGGCCATCGCGCTCGCCGACGCCGCGCCGCACGCCACGATCATTGGCATTGACGGCGACCCCGAAGCTCTCGCCCGGGCCAGAAGCCGAGGGGCCGGTCGATCGATCACGTGGGTAGAGGCGCTCGCCGACGAGCTCCCGATCGAGGACGACGCCGTGGACTGCGTCACCGCATCGCTCCTGCTCCATCACCTCTCGCCCCTGACTCGGCTGGCCGCGCTGCGGGAACTGCGACGGGTGCTGCGTCCCGGCAGCCGGCTGCACATCGCGGACTGGGGCCGCCCGCAGGACCCAGCGATGCACCTCGCGTTCCAAGCGATCCGACTGCTCGACGGCCGGGAGAACACCGCCGACCACGCCGCCGGCCGCATCCCACAGATCATCCGGGCCGCCGGCTTCTCCGATACCTGGGTCACCCACCGCCTGCGGACCGTGCTGGGCACCCTCGAGATCCTGGAAGCCACATGAGTCGCCGTTCCGCCGTTCCGCTGCTGCTGTCGCTGATGGCACTCGGGCTCCTGGCGGTCCTCACGTACGCGCTCTTTCGTCCTGACGGCAGCAACACCGGCGCGTCCTTGGACGCCAAGGTCGAACGGGGACAGATCGTGCCTGCCGCCGACCCCGACCGCGTGCTGCAAACCCTCGACGGCCAGGCGCCGAAGCGGCTGGCGGACTACCGCGGCGAGATCGTGATCCTGAACTTCTGGGCCTCGTGGTGCCAACCGTGCGAGGCCGAAGCACCACTCCTCGAGCGCGCGCACCGCCAGCTGCAGCGCACCAAGGCGGGAACCGTCCTGGGCGTTACCTACAACGACAGCCCCAACGACAGCCGCGGGTTCGTGTCGAAGTACCGGTTGACCTACCCATCACTCCTGGATCCCGGCACCGACTTCGCACAGCAGTACGGCGTGCGGGCGTTGCCTGAGACGTTCTTCATCGACCGCGAAGGCCGCATCCGCGCGATCGCGCGCGGCGAGTTGACCGCCGACTTCCTGGACCGGTCGCTCAAGCGCACCGGCTACACCGGCTCGGGCAGCGCGCGATGAGCACTGTTAGTCCCACGGTCTTCGCGGCGTTCGCCGCCGGCGCCTTGTCGTTCGTCTCGCCCTGCGTCCTGCCGCTCGTGCCGGGCTACCTGTCGGTCTTGACCGGCGGGGAAAGTACCCGCCCGAAAAACGAGCAACGCACCGGCCAGATCCTCGGTCCTGCCGCGCTGTTCTGCATGAGCTTCTCGCTCGTGTTCGTGCTCCTGGGCCTCCTAGCCACCGGCCTGTCGGCGCCGCTGAGAGGCAGCCGCGACACGCTAGACGTCATCGCCGGCGTTCTGCTGATGACCATGGGCGTCCTCTACGTCCTCACCCCTGTGATCCCGCGCCTCGGACGGACGATGCGACCCGAAGTGCTGTTGCGCCGCGCCGGCAACGGCAGCCCGATCATCGCGGGCATGGCATTCGCGATCGCCTGGACCCCGTGCGCGGGCCCGATCCTCGGCGCGATCCTCACCGCCGCGGCGACACAGTCCGGTGTCGGCGGCGGCGCGTTCCTGCTGCTGGCCTACAGCGCCGGACTCGCCGTCCCATTCCTCGCCGCCGCGCTGGCACTCGAACGCGTCACGTCCGCCGCCCGGATCCTGCGCGACCACTACGCCCTGATCTCCGCGGTCGGCGGGATCGCGCTCATTGGCATCGGCTGGCTCGTGCTCAACCACGACATGACCTGGCTGGCGTCCCAGGCCCGCAGCCTCATCGAGACCGTCCATCTCGACGGGGTCCTCCGGATCTTCGAACGATGACCCGGTCGACGATCTCTCATCCCGGAAGGCGGCTCTGACCGATGTGCGCGCAATGCATGGCCGGTGCGGCGACCATCGTCGCCGGCACCAGCGGCGCCCGTCTCTATCTCGTGAGCCGCGTGTGGACATGGCTGACCCCGACCCGCCTGCGACACATCACCCGAGCCCTGCTCGTCACGGCCGTCGTCGCCTCCGGACTCCTGGTCTCTGGCAGCACCTCCACGATCACCTCGCAGGATCGACCTACACCGGCCAGCACCGTACCGGCGGAGACGCGCGCCGCCCCGACTACGGGATCCCAGGCCGCTAACGACGAGGCTCGGAGATGAACCCGCGGGCTTTCCTGGCGCTCTTGGTCTCCGGCGTTGTCGTCCTCGCGGTCCTCGTCGTCCTGGCCGTAGCACTACCCACGACCGTCACGATCGAGGACGGCATCCAGGCCTCCGGCTCCGCGTACCGCGGCGCCGCACGCGACGGCGGCACCACGCTCCTGCCGTCCCCCCCGTTTCGCCTACGCGACCAGGACGGCCAGATCCGCACCGTCGAGCAGCTGCGCGGACGGCCGGCGATCGTCACGTTCCTCTACACCTCGTGCGAAGACACCTCCCCCGCCATCGCCCGCCAGATCGCCTCCGCCCTCGACGACGTTAAGACCCCCGTCTCGACACTGATCATCAGCGTCGACCCGCAGTACGACGATTCCGAAGCCGCACAGCGCTACCTCAACAAGATGAACCTCCGCGGCCGCGCGTCGTACCTCCTCGGCACCCGCCAACAACTCGAGCCGGTCTGGGACGCCTACCGCATCCAGCCCCAAGGCGAAGCGTTCGACCACTCCGCCTACGTCCTCGTCCTCGACCACCTAGGACGCCAACGCGTCGCGTGGCCGGCCGACAAGCTCACCAGCGACGGCCTCGCCCACGACGTAGGCGTCGTCTCGCGCCTCAGCCGCACCGCTACCGGAGCGGGATGAGCGGCCTGCTCGCGCACATCGCCGACCCCCTCCACGCGCTGCTCTACCTCTCGCCGGTAGCGATTGTGATGGGCGGCCTCTGGCTCGCCGGCCGGCACCTCCCCGAAGAAGACGAGTCCGGCCACTGGGCAGACGACATCACGACGCCCGGGGGCTCCACCTGACTAGCGATCTCGGGCGATGCGCGGATACTCGCCCAACCAGCCGAAGTCGTCGGCGCAGTGTCCCGGTCGAGGATCCTCAGCGGGACGCCGGTCGGCGCCAGATAACGCTGCGAAAAGACCGCCAGATAGCGATCCGCTTCACATGCGGCGTCAGGTGTTGGTGCTGCGTCCCGCCCGAGCGTTATCGGCCAATGAAGGCGGGTTCGCAGACGACCTAAGAAGTGATCGCTAGGTAGCGGTGCTCTTGACCGCTCGATGGTGCGTCGCTCGTGACCAGGTTTACGTTTTCGCGGTCTCGCCGGATACTCCGGGGGTGGCGTGTTTGATCATCACTTACGACGTCGAGCGGGTCGGCGACGAATCGGCTCGCCACACGCGGCTGATTGCCGCGATTCAGGCGTTGGGAGCATGGGGGCGGGTGCAATCAGGTGTTTGGATCGCGCAGACCGATGTGCCCGTCGCGGTGGCGTTCGATGCGTTGATGGAGCACCTCGATCCCGAGCATCCGTTGCTGGTGGCGCAGATCAGCGGGGACGTGAAGCCGCAGTGGGCGAACTCGTTGTGCGACAGCGCGTGGCTGCGTACCCGGGTGTAGCTCGGGGTCAGCTGCCGGGCGGTCCGCCGAGGGCGAGGGTGTCGACGAGGAGGAAGATCGCGACAGCCCCGACGGTCAGCGCGAACCCCTGGCCGAGCAGACGCTGCGGGAGCCGGTCGCTGATGCGGCTCCCGATGAGGGCTCCGAGCATCGTAGCGCCGGCGAGCGCGCCGGTTACGGGTAGGTCGATGGTGGTGCCGGTGGCGAGGTGGCTGGCCAGGGCGGCGAGGCCGGTGAGGGTGATGATCACCAGGGAGGTGCCGACGGCGCGGCGGAAGCTCATGCCGAACCAGAGCGTCAGGACGGGGACGATGACGAAGCCGCCGCCGACGCCGAAGAAGCCGGTGAGGACCCCGACGAGCGCTCCGGCGAGCACGATCTTGCGGATCGGGACGTCGGGGCAGGCCTCTTCGTCGCCGGTCTGGTCGGTGCAGGCGCGGCGCCAGGTCAGGGCCGCAGCGAGTGCCATGACGGGCACGAACGTCAGGATCAGCAGTCGCGGGCTGACCTCCTGCCCGAGGACGGTGCCGGCCAGGGAGCCGGCGGCGGCGGGGACCGAGAACAAAATCGCCAGGCGGGCGCAGACGTGGCCTCCGCGTACCCGGGCGCCTGCGCCGACGGATGCGGCGAGCGCGACGACGATCAGCGAGGCGGTCGACGCGGGGTTGACGTCCTCGCCCAGGACGTAGACGAGGACGGGGAGCGCGAGGATCGCGCCGCCGCCGCCGACGGTGCCGACGATCAGGCCGATGAGGATCCCGAACGGGATCGCCAGCAACGTCACCCCAACGGTCCCGGGAGAGGGTCCGTCGCCCGGCTCACGCCTTCGAGGTGCGGGTGGTGGTCTCGAGGTCGTTGCCGAGGCGTCCCCATTTCGGGACGCCGCCGTCGACGACGTGCACGACGTCGTGGCCGCCGTGGCGGACGACGAGGCTGGCGGCAGTCGCGGCACGCTGACCGGAGCCGCAGATCACGGCGACGGGGAGCTCGGGGGCGAGGTCCTCGGGCCAGGAGGTGATGTCGTGCCAGGTGGTCAGCGTCGACCCGGGGATGTGGCCGGCGTCGTACTCGCTCTGGTCGCGGACGTCGAGGATCTGCAGGTCCGGGAACGCGGTGCGGTGGTCCTCGAGGTCCTCCACGGCCACGCGCGGGATGGTGTTGGTGGGTCGCTTCTCCTGACGCCAGGAGGTCATGCCGCCGTGGAGGTAGCCGCCGAGTTTGCGGATCCCGACGGCGAGCGCGAGCTTGCCGGCCTCGTGGCCGTCCTGGTCGTCGCGGCCGATCAGGACGATCTCCTGCTCGCGGTCGGCCAGCCAGGCGAGCTTGGAGCCGAACCCGGCGCGGTGCATCGGCGCGCAGATCGCGCCGGGGATGTGGGCCTCGTCGAACTGCAGGTCGGTGCGGACATCGACGACCAGGGCGCCTTCGGAGCGCTTGAGCTCGATCTGTCTGGGGGTCAGCGGCAGCAGCTGGACGCCTTCGGTGAGCAGCGGTCCGCGGTTGAGCTCGACGATGGCCTGGAAGTTCGGCGGCTGCGGCCCGAGCTTCGCCAGGGCCTCGTCGACGAACTGCTGCTCGTCCTCGATCTGGAGCGTGGGGTTGGCGCGGCGCTCGTAGCCGATGGTCGAGGAGACCTTCATGTCCATACCAGGCCCGCCGCACATCGAGCCGCCGAGGTGGCCGGGCCAGACCTCGACCTCGGGCGGCAGCACGAGGAGCTTGTCCTTGAGCGAGTGGAAGATGCCGCGGGCGCCTTCGGCCTTCTCGATCGCGAGGTCCGGTCGGGCGACGTCGTTGACGAAGAGGGTGTCGCCGGTGAGGACCGCCCAGGGCTGGTCGCTGCGCTTGGTGTCGATCAGCGCGAAGGCGGTGTGCTCAGGGCGGTGCCCCGGGGTGTGGATCGCGCGGACGGTGAGGCCGCCGAGCTGGAACTCGTCGCCGTCGTCGAACGGCTGGTGGGCGTAGGCGGGGTCGGCGAGCCGGTGGACGTGGATGGTGGCGCCGGTGGCGACGGCGAGGCGGCCGTGGCCGGAGACGTGGTCGGCGTGGTTGTGGGTCTCGAAGACGTGGTCGATCGAGACGCCCATGTAGCGGGCGAGGTCAAGGTACTCGTCGATCTCGAAGCGGGGGTCGACGACGGCGGCGATGCCGGCCTTCTCGTCGCCGATCAGGTAGCTGGCGCAGCCGAGGTCGTCGTGGGTGATCTGACGGAAGATCATGCGGATCCCTTCTTCGTGGGCAGGCCCTGAGCGTCCCAGGCGGTCATCCCGCCGACCACGTTGCGGACGTCCAGGCCGGCGGCGGCGGCGGTCTTGGTGGCGTTAGTGCTGCGGCTGCCGGCTCTGCAGACGAACGCGACGGGCCGGTCGGTCGGCAGCTCGTCGAGCCGGCCGGCCAGCTGGCCGACGGGGATGTGGAGGGACTTCACCTTCGGGGCGAGCTGCCGGCGCTCTCCGGTTTCGCGGACGTCGACGAGGACGAGCTCACCGGTCTTGGCGGCGTGCTCGGCCTCCTCCGGGGTGAGGTCGATGATCTTCTGCTTCTTCCTGCCGAACATGCGGGGTGCTCCCTTATCGGTCGTGCGGACGGTTCCCGGTCCCGCGCTCCGACTGTTGATGTCGGAGCGCGGGGCCGGAGCGGGCGTGGTGCTCAGGCGTGGCCGAAGCGGATGTCGGGCAGCACCTTCGCCAGCGACCTGGGGGTCCACCACGCCCACTTTCCGAGCAGCCGCAGCGCGGCGGGCAGCAGCAGCAGGCGGATGAGGAACGCGTCGAGGAGGACGGCGACGCCGAGGATTACGCCCATCTCCTTCGGCGGGATCGGGCCGGAGAGGGAGAAGGTGAAGAAGATCGCGACCATCACCGCCGCGGCCGCGAAGATCACGCGCCCGGAGCCGGCGAGCCCGCCGATCATCGCGTCCCTGGGGTTCTTCGTGATGTCCCAGCGCTCCTTGGCGGCGGAGAGCAGGAAGACGGTGTAGTCCATCGAGATCGCGAAGATCATCGCGAAGAAGAAGACCGGCGCCCACGCGTCGAGGAAGCCTTGAGAGTCGAGGCCCAGCACGCTCGCGCCGACGCCGTCCTGGAAGACCAGGCGGCCGACGCCGAACGCCGCACCGACGGCCAGCAGGTTCGTGATGACGCCGACGGCGGCGATGATCGGCGCCTGCAGCGCCAGCAGCAGCAGCAGGAACCCGAGGCCCAGGACCACTCCGACCACAAGCGGCGTCTTCGAGGACAGTGCGGCTTCGAGGTCGTGGTTCTCGGCCGGCTGGCCGCCGACCTTCGTGCCCGCGGGCAGCTCGGCGCGCAGCCGGTCGATCGTCGTCCCCAGCGCGGGGTCGGACGCGTCGACGTTCGGGATCACCGGGACCACGGCGACGCCGCCGGTGCCGGTCATGGTCGGTATGACGCGGGCGATCCCGCGGTCGGAGCCGGCGGCCTTCGCGACCGCGGGGGCCTCGCCGGTCGTCGTGACGAGCTGCAGCTGCCCCGGGGCGCCCGGCCCGAACGCCTGCTTGACCAACGCGTAGCCCTGTGCGGAGCCGTCCTCGGACGGCACGACCTTGATCGAAGGCATGCCGGTCTTGATGCCCAGCACCGGGATCATCAGCACCACCAGGGCGACGAGCGCGACGGCGCCGAGCTTCTTGGGGTGCTTCCAAATCGTCGTGGCCCAGGCCTCGAAGCGCGGGGAGCGGGCCTCGCCGGAGCGCAGCCACGGCAGCGCACCCTTGTCGACCTTGCCGTCCAGGTGTCCCAGGACGGCCGGCAGCAGGGTGAGCGTCGCGGCGAGCACGAAGATGACCGCGAGCATGATCCCCAGCGCCATCGACCGGAACGCCGGGCTCGGGACGAGCATCACCGCCGTCAGCGAGATCAGGACCGTGATGCCGGAGAACAGGACGGCCTTGCCGGCGGTGTCCATCGTCTCGGTCACCGCCCGCACCGGGTCGCCGTGCTCGGCTCTCGCACTACGGAACCGCATGACCATGAAGAGCGCGTAGTCGATCCCTAGCGCGAGGGCGAACATCATCGCGAAGTTGAACGCCCAGACCGAGATGTCGAGGACCTGCGCACCGAGGAACAACGACCCCGCGGCGGCGACCAGGCCGGTGATGGTCAGCATCAGCGGCAAACCGGCGGCGACCAGGGAGCCGAACGCGACGACGAGGATCGCCATGGTCACCGGCCACGAGATCACCTCGCTCTTGAGCATCGCGGTGAGGTTGGCGTGGTTGAAGTCCGACCACAGACCGGATGCCCCGGTCAGGTGCACCTCCACGCCGTCAGCACCGGCCTTCTCGAGGCCCTTCTTGGCATCGTCGGCGGCGCGCACCATGTCGTTGGACGTGCCCGCGGCAGCGCCCTGCACGATGGCGGTGTGGCCGTCCTCCGAGATCGACAGGCCGGGCTGCGGCGGGATCACGCGGCCGACGAACTCGGTGTCCCGGAGCGTGGCGGTCGCCTTGGCGATCGCGGCCTGGAAGGCCGGGTCGGTGGCGGTCTGCGTCTTCGAGTGCACGACGACCTGCAGCGCGGAGCTGGAGAGGCCACCGACGTTCTTGTCGATCAGCTGGCGGGCCTGCACGGACTCCGAGCCCGACGCCTCCCAGCCTGCGCCCGAGAGCGCGGACTCGACTCGCGGGGCGAAGACGGCGAGGACGAGGACGAGGATGCCCCAGCCGATCGCGACCTGCTTGAAGTGGGTGGCGGTGTAGCGACCCAGACGACCGATCGGTCCGACGTTGTTCATCGGACGCTCCTCTCACATGCGGGCTGAAGGCTCAGGACACGGCTCATCACCATCGACGCGGGGCAGGCCCCGACGGCGACGAAGAGCCACTGATTCAGACCGACGAACGCGGTCAGCAGCAGGAACCACTGCGAGACCGAGACGGCCAGGAGGACGGAGACGATCGTCACCGTGCCGGCCATCAAAAACAGCACCCGCTCCAGCGGCCATCGCGACCCGGCCGCGACGGGGGCGCCAGCGGTGGTGGTCGGGGCGCTCACGGCGTCGCCTCGGTCTGGCCGCCCAGGAGCGCGTCGAGCTCGTTGAGCTGCTGACGCAGGCCGCCGCAGACGAGCTCGCAGATCGCGAACACCGACTCGTCCTGGATCGCGTAGCGCACCGCGGTGCCCTCCTTCGTCCGGGAGACGATCCCGGCCTGATGCAGGACCCCGAGGTGCTTGGACACGTTCTGCTGCGTCGCACCCAGGGCGTCCTTGAGCTCCCCGACCGTCGCGGAGCTGTCGCGGAGGTGGTCCAGGAGGCGAATACGCATCGGGTCGCCGATGACCCGGAAGCGCTGCGCGATCAGGTCGACGAGGGGTTCAGGGATCGGGCGGGGCATCTCCATAGCCACCACTCTACTACTGGACCGTTGTGAATGCAATTCGTGCGTAAAGCACTGAGAGTGGATGCGGTGCTGCCGATGGTTCGACGAGTCCTCAGCGCCCTGCGGGCGACGAGCACACGGACGCGTTGCTCGCGGCAGCACTGCTGGTGGCCGTCGCGGTCGGGATCGGGTTGGCGCAGTCCGCGCCGCGGGCCTTGTTGACGTCGAGATCCAGGAGACCCACCGCATCCACGCAAAGGCCGGCTCCGCGATCGTCCGGGCCACCAAGCCCCGCGCCTGACCCCTTTAGGGGGGATCAGCTGGGTTCTTGGGCCCGCCGTACGGTGGCCCACGACTGCCAGGTGATGCGCAAGATGACGGCGGTCATCGCCAGGCCGATGAGTGGATCGACGATCGGGGCACCGAGGGCGACGACGATCGCGCTGGCGATCACCGACAGCGAGACGTAGCCGTCAGCGCGGGCGTGCTGGCCGTCGGCGACCAGCGCGGGGCTCTGCAGGCGCCGTCCGGCGCGGGTGCGGATCTGGGCGGCGATCTCGTTGCCTACGAAGCCGATCGCGCCGGCGGCGGCGAGTGCCCAGAGGTGGGTGAGGTCCTGTGGGTTGATCAGGCGGTTGATCGATTCGCCGGCGGCGACCAGGGCGCTGATGAAGATCGCGGCGACGACGAAGTAGCCCGCCCGCTTCTCCGCGACCCGGGAGCGCAGCAGGAACGCGATCGCCAGCGGGATGGCGGTCAGTGCGTCGCCGGCGTTGTGGATGACGTCGGCAAGGAGCGCGAGGCTGTTGGTCAGCGCGAAGATCGCGACCTGCGCTAGCGCCGTGACGAGCAGGACGGCGAGGCTGATCGCGACGGTCCGCAGGCCGTCGCGCGACTGCGTGATCGACCGGTCGACGAGCCCGTGGCTGTGCCCGTGGTCGTGGTCGTCGGCGCGGTCGTCGGCGCGGTCGTGATGCTCAGGGGCGTGCTCGACCGGCTCGACGTCGAAGTCGAGGTGGTCGACGTGGTCGTCGGTGCAGGTCGGCAGGTGGCTCATGCCGACGCGCCTTCGGTCGCCACATCGGCGGTGGTGCCCTGGGAGTAGCGGTCGTGCTCGGCGTGGTTGCGCACGGCGGCGAGCAGGTCGGCCATGTGGTGGTCGCGCAGCCGATAAAACGCGTGGCGCCCGTCACGCCTGACGGCGACGGCGCCGAGCTGCCGCAGGACCCGGAGCTGCTGCGAGGCGACCGTCGCGGAGACCTCCGCCGCGACCGCAAGCTCCTCGACCGTCGACTCCCCCGCCACCAGGGCGTAGAGCAGCCGCACGCGGCTGGGGGCGGTGAATGCCGACATCGCCTCAGCGATCCGGTCGCCCTCCTCCCGCTCCAGCGGGGCGGAGAGGGAGCGGTGCTCGGACGGATGCGGCATCCCTCCACGCTAGCACCCCTGCGCATCCGTGCAGATGTGCCGGTGTCAGTGGTAGGCGTGGACGACGGCGTGGCCCTTGCCGCGACTGATGAGCCAGCGATTGACGGGCACGGTGACCCAGAAGGCGACGAAGAGGGCGACGGCGAGCGCGGCCCAGAATCGGAGGTCGCCGAGGCCGGCGTCCATGACGCCCGGGACGCTGAGCATGATCGCGTTGTCGATGACCTCCATCGTCAGGATGCTCACCGTGTCCGCGGCGAACGCGAGCGCGACGACGCGGCGGACAGGCAGGCCGGCCCGGAGCAGCGGGATCGATGCCAGGGCGTAGCCGAAGACGAACGCCAGAGCGACGGCGAGCCCGATCGACGCGGCGTCTCCCCAGCCCCAGGCGGTCGCCAGGACCATCCCGAGCACTTCGCCGATCGCGCACCCCGTCAGGCAGTGCAGCGTCGCGCTGATCGCCGTCCTGGTGAGGGCCGCTCCGTCCTGGTGGTCGTGGTGCATCGCGTGATCCATGCCCTCACCCTATACCCCTGGGGGGTATACACGGGAAGGGCTGGTGCGGCGTTTAGCTGCGGTGGGTACAACATGTTCATGGGCCCGATGGCCATCCGTGCGCACCTCGCGCGGACTAACCAGCGCCTCCTGGCGCTGCTGGCCGTGCTGGTCCTGGCCGGCTCGGTCGTCGCGCACCACGGCGCCCCGCACTCCATGGGCGCGATGGATCACGGCGGCGGCGATCATCAGACCGCTGCCGCGGCGATGTGCGTCGGCACGATCGCGGCGACGATCGCGATCGTCGGCCTGGTCGCGACCGTGGTCCGGCGTCGGCGCCGACGCACGTTGCGCCCGGTCCGGGCGCTGTTGCCGGTAGTCGTTCGCCTGGTGCCGACCGCGCCGTTGGCGCGGGCCCGCTCGAGCCCGCTGTATCTGCAGTACGCCGTTCTTCGACGTTGATCGCCCGCACCGGGAGCCCGTTGGCTGCCGGAGCACCTGCCGCGCGCCCGCTCCCGATGGGCGGCGTGCTTCATGACGACCAACCGAAGGACACAGAGATGTTCGCGTTCCCCACCCGTACCGTGGCGCTCCTGGGCGCCACCGCAGCGACCGCTTTGGCGGCCACCGGCTGCGGCAGCACCAGTCACAACGGCTCGCACGACTCGACCACCCCGACCGCCAACGCGACGACGTCGGCCGCGTCGGTCGACAAGGCGTTCGTGTCGCAGATGATCCCCCACCACCAGATGGCGGTCGAGATGGCCGGCTACGCCCCCGCCCGCGGCGAGCGGCCTCAGATCAAGGCGCTGGGCAAGGCGATCATCGCCGACCAGACCACCGAGATCACCCAGATGCAGGCCGCCGCCAAGCGGCTCGGCGCGCCCGTCACCGAGATGCCGTCGCACGCCGACGGCGGCATGGACCACAGCATGCACGGCGACACCGGCATGGCCGCCGCGGCGAAGACGCTCGGGATCCCCATGGACGACATGGGCATGTCGATGGACATGGGCTCGCTCGCGAAAGCGAAGCCGTTCGACCGAGCGTTCATCGACATGATGATCCCCCACCACCAGGGCGCGATCCTGATGGCCCGCGCCGAGCTCCAGAAGGGCAAGGACCCGGAGCTGAAGAAGATCGCCACCGCGATCGTCGCCGCGCAGACGAAGGAGATCGAGCAGATGAACTCCTGGCGCAAGCAGTGGTACGGGACCGAGTCGCCCGCCGGAGGCGTCCCGGCCGCCTGAGCACCGCCACCGCCCGGGCCGACCTCGGTCAGCCCGGGCACGGCGAGACGCGCACCCATGACGCAGCAGACGTTCGTCTTCGCGAACGCCCCAACCACACAGATCCCCGCGCTCGAGATGACCGTCCGGGAAGCCTTGGCGACCCATGACGGCCAGCACGTCGCGACGATCGGGAACGTCGTGATGCTGCGCATTGCGCGCGCGACCGACGCGATCGCGATCTGCCTCGACACCATCAGCGCCCTGGACGGACCGGGTCCACGCCTGGTGCGCTGCGGCGTCGATACGGGCCTGGCCCTGCGTGTCGGGGCCGGCTGGGGCGGGCCCGTCGTCGACTTCGCGGCCCGTCTTGCTGAGCACGCGAGCCCCGGTCAGGTGCTCGCGACGTCGGCAACCCGGCAGGCCACCGGCCACGCCCAGATTGATTTCGTCGACCTGGGCGAGCATCGCCTCGGCGCCGAAGCACCACCGACGGTGCTCTACCGCGCCTACCGCGTCGCCGATCTCGATCGCGCGCGGCCGGCGACGCCCGACACGGCCTCCGAGACGCCACCTCACCAATAGCCGAAAACCCAATCCTGACGCCGGTTTCTTGCTTCGGCGAAGACCGGTGTCGCCACCAGAACGTAGGAGCTGTCATGCAGGGAATGACGATGGAAGAGATGGGGTCGGGCCTTCCGACGTGGCTGACGACGGTGTCGTGGCTGTGGATCGTGGCCGCGGTCCTCAGTGCCGCCGTCGTGCTGTTCGATCTCTACGGGGGCGGGCGCCGTCCGCAGCGTCCGCTGATGGCCGCGATCTGGCCGCTCTCCGCGCTGTACCTCGGGCCGCTCGCGATCGTGTTGCAGCGCCGCGACGCCCGACGCCGCGCAGCGGCGACCTCAACGTCGTCCGACGCCGAGGCGGGCTTGGCGCTTGGCCTGCACGGAGGCGTGGCTTCGGGGTTGGCACACATCGTGGGCGTGCCGATCGTCGTCCTGACGGGCCTGACGATCGCCGGCTTCGACATGTGGGCGATGGTCGCGATCATCACCGTCCTGGCGACGATCATGCTCGTCCTCTTCGAGCTCGCCGTCGTCGCCTCCCCCACCGACCGGCAGGCCTCGGCGACGCGGCTGCGGACCGCTGCGGTCATCGCGTTGGTGACAGTCGTGGCTTTCGACGTCGGGATGCTCGGCTGGATGCTGGTCCTGCACTACTCGGAGAACATGCCGATGGCCACCGACGTGCGGTTCACGTTCCTGATGCAGGTCGGGCTCGTCCTGGGCACCCTGACCGCCGCACCGATCGCTCGCCGACTCAGCCGTCGAACCACGCACCTGCCTGCGCAGACGGTCTGACGCGCAGGTCGAGTGCGCCCGGATCGCGTGGCGAGCGCGCGTGCGGATCGCGCTGATCGGCTTGGCCGGGGTAACGACGACCACGGCCGGCGGTGTCGCGTTGCGTCTGCTGGGTTAGCCGCGGTTGTGGCGCTCGAGGCTCTGCACGTCCGCGGAGACGTCCTGGAGCGTGGTGAGGATGCCGGGGACGACGTCGCCGCCGGCGGTCGTGTGGCCCTGGACGGTGTTGGCGATCGCGGCGGCGTAGTCGATCAGCTGGTCCAGCCGGCCGTTGAGGTTGTCGAGGTGCTCTTCGATGCGGTCGAGGCGATCGCTGTCGGTGGTGCTCATGCCGGGAGTCTGCGTCAGGCGTCAGACGTCGCCGTAGAACGACGAAGCCCCGGTCGGGATTGGACTCCGACCGGGGCTCTCTAGAGATCGCCGGGGCAACGTTCGTACCGGTACTGCAGTTCCGATCCGCTGTACCCGTTGCCCGGGGCCCTGGCGGATCGTGGGTGGCGGCCGACTCCAGGTCGACTCGCCGTCCGAAGCCTGTCGCCTCGGACTTGAAGAGTTGCACGGGGGTCGGCCGGAACGCTTGAGGACGTCGCGTCAGCGGGAGAGCTCGAATCCGTTGCCGGTTCGCTGGAGCTCGCCGTGGCGGGCCATGCGGCTCATGGTGGAGGCAAGGACGGAGCGCTTTCGTCCTGTTCGCGCGGCGATCTGCGCGGCGGTGCTCCCGGGGTGCACGGCGAGCTCGCGGACGATCAGCTGTTTGTTCTCCCCCGTGCGAACCCGACCCTGGGAGCCCGCCGGAGCCGACGTGGCGGCGGGGCGGGCGGCGTCGAGAATCGCGCGCAGACGTTCCGCTTCCTGCAGATACGGCTCGAGCTCGAGCAGCCGACGGTGCACGGTCACGCAGATTCCCGAGACCGCCGGCCCGGCGCCCGCGCAGCAGTCCGGCTCCAGCGTCGTGGGGACGGGTGCTTCGGGGTGGGTCGCGGACTCGAGCACGAGACGGGTCAGGCGTCGAGCTCGGCAAGCAGCTGATCGATGCGGCGGCTGATGTCGTCGCGGGTCGCGCGGACCTCGTCGACGGGTCGGCCGGAGGGGTCGGGGAGGTCCCAGTCGATGTAGCGGACGCCAGGGACGAACGGGCACTTGTCGCCGCAGCCCATCGTGACGACGACGTCGGCCCATTCCGCCATCTCGCGCGTGAGGAGCTTAGGCTCCTGGTCGCGAAGATCGATGCCGAGCTCGTCCATCACCTCGAGCACCTCGGGGTGGACCTGGTCGGCCGGGGTGGTACCGGCAGAGCGTCCTTCGTGCCGGCCTTCGGCGGCGCGCTGGAAGAGCGCGCGGCTGATCTGGGAGCGGCCGGCGTTGTGCAGGCAGACGAACAGCACGTGGGCCATCAGGCGACGCCTTCCACGGCCTGGTTCGGCGTCGCCCGACGGGCGCGGGATCGCGCTGGGTCGCCGGGCAGGAGCAGGGAGAGGAGGCCGGCGGCGAGGACCATGATCGCCGATCCCCAGAGGCAAGCCTGCAGGCCCTGCCATTGATAGAGCGCGCCGGAGAGGACGGTGCCGGAGAGTCGGCCGAAGGCGTTGGCCATGTAGTAGAAGCCGACGTTCATCGCGACCTTCGACCCCTCGGCGTAGGCGAGGATCAGGTACGAGTGGACGGCGCTGTTCATCGCGAAGACGACGCCGAAGACGATGAGTCCGGCGACGATCACGACGTCGGGGTCGATCGAGGTGCTCATCGCGATCGCGATCGCGGCGGGGAAGGCGGCGAGGACGAATGCGAGCTTCGCGGCGGTGCGGCCGTCGGGGTCCTTGACGAACCTGGGTGCGAGGGCTTGGACGATGCCGTAGCCGATGGTCCAGACGGCCATGAAGATGCCGACCTGCCAGAACGACCAGCCCATGACGGTGCGGAGGTAGACGGGGAGGCCGACGACGAACCAGACGTCGCGGGAGGCGAAGAGGAAGATCCGGGCGCCGGCCAGGAGGTTCACCGACCGGTTGTTGGAGAACATCTGCCGGAACTTCGCCGACGTGTCCGGTGTCCCGAGGTCGCCGCGCATGAAGATCAACGTCCCCGCGAGACCCGCGGCGACCAGGCCGGCGATGCACCCCAGCGCGGCCTGGAAGCCGATGACGGTGAGGAGCAGCCCGCCGAGGAAGAACCCGACGCCCTTGAGCGCGTTCTTGGAGCCGGTGAGGATCGCCACCCACTTGTAGAGGGCCCCAGGTGTGTCCTGCGGGACGACGAGCTTCACCGCGCTCTTCGACGACATCTTCGTCAGGTCCTTCGCGATCCCCGAGAGCGCCTGGGCGACCATCACGTAGGCCACGACGAGCCACGACTCGGGGACCAGCGCGAGCATCGCCAGCGCCGCGAGCTGGAAGGTCAGACCGCCCAGCAGGGTCGATTTGAGTCCCCAGCGGGCGGCGATGTAGCCGCCGACGAGGTTGGTGAGGATCCCGAAGACCTCGTAGAAGAGAAACAGCGAGGCGACCTGCAGCGGGCTGTAGCCGAGCTCGTAGAAGTAGAAGAGGACCAGGACGCGGATCGCGCCGTCGGCGATCGTGTCGGCCCAATAGGCGCCGGTGACGACGACGTAGTTCCGTAGGTCACCTCCGCGCTGCTCGGCGGCCGCGGCCGCGTCCTGGCCAGTCACGCCCGGGGCTCCAGGAACGCGGCGACCTGGCCGGCGAGCTCGACCCAGCGGTTCACGTAGCCCCACTCGTTGTCGTACCAGGCGAGGATCTTCACCTGCGTCTTGTCGGTGACCATCGTCGACGGCGCGTCGACGATCCCGGAGCGGGGGTCGTCCTTGAAGTCGACCGACACCAGCGGCCGCGTCTCGTACCCGAGAATCCCGTTCAGCGGGCCCTCTGCGGCGGTGCGCAGGAGCTCGTTGACCTCGTCGACGGTGGTCTCGCGGGCGACCTCGAACACCGCGTCGGTGAGCGACGCGTTCAGCAGCGGCACCCGGATCGCGACGCCGTCGAGGCGGCCCTGCAGCTCGGGGAAGATCAGGCCGATCGCCGTGGCAGACCCGGTCGTCGTCGGGATCAGCGAGAGGCCGGCGGCGCGGGCCCGGCGGAGGTCCTTGTGCGGCGCGTCCACCAAGGTCTGAGTGTTGGTGAGGTCGTGCAGCGTCGTGATCGACCCGCGCAGGATCCCGAGGCCCTCGTGGAGCACCTTCACGACCGGCGCCAAGCAGTTGGTGGTGCACGACGCCGCGGTCAGGACGTCATGGGTGTTGGGGTCGTAGAGGTGGTCGTTGACCCCGACGACGACGTTCAGCGCGCCGCCGTCCTTGACCGGCGCGGCCACGATGACCTTCCGGACGCCGCGGCCGAAGTACGGATCGAGGGTGGCTTGGGTCTTGAACTTGCCGGTGCCCTCAAGCACCAGGTCGACGCCGAGCTCGTCCCACGGGACGTCGCCGGGGGTCGGGTGGTCGCTGTAGCTCAGCCGCTGACCGTCGATCACCACCGCGTCGCCGTCGGAGGCGATGTCGTGGCGCCAGCGGCCGTGGACGGAGTCGAACTCAAGGAGGTGCGCAGCGGTGGTGGCGTCGCCGGCGATCTCGTTGATGTGGACGAACTCGAGGTCCTGGCGGTCCCAGCCGGCGCGGAGCGCTAGGCGCCCCATGCGCCCGAACCCGTTGATCCCGACCCGGATCTTGGAGGCCGTGGGGTCGCTCATGCGAAGGCCGGAGCGAGATCGGTGGGGACCGGGGCGCAACCGCCGGCCTTCAGGCACTCCTTGGCGCGGCGGTGCGCCAGGGTCATGACGTGGCTGCGGACTGCGCCTTCGGAGAACTCGCCGAGGATGCGGTCCGCGCACGCCCGGATCTCCTGCGGCGTGTGGTCCTGAAGGTCGGAGAGCAGCCGGAGGAGACGCTCGAGCCTGAGCTGGTGGGCTGTCCTGTCGGCGTAGACCTCGCTCAGGTGGTGGTCGACGAGGTCCTGGACGAGCAGCTGGATCTCGTCGCGGACCTTGCGGACGTCCTCGATCTGCATCGTGGACGGGTCCTTGAGGTCCCATGCGTGCACGGCGGCGGGCACGAACGGGCAGGCGTCGCCGCAGCCCATCGTGATCGCCCAGTCCGTCTGCAGCTGCATCTCGTTGGTCAGTTTCTGCGGCTTCTGGTCGGAGATGTCGATGCCGACCTCGGCCATCGCCTCGACGACGACGGGCCAGACGGCCTTGGCCGGCTGGGTGCCAGCGGACGAGACGACGATGTCGTCCGGAGCGATGGCGGCGAAGAAGGCATGAGCCATCTGCGACCGACCGGCGTTGTGGTTGCAGACGAAGAGCACGTGACGCATGAGAGGAGACCTCGGGTAGCGGGACAGGGTCAAACGGGACGGGGCTCGGCGCGCGGTGCCGGCGGGTCGCCTCGGCGCGCCGCGGCCTCCTCGGCCGGGTACCAGCGCCGGCGAATCCAGAGCGCGACGTAGACCAGGCCGACGAGGACGGGCACCTCGATCAGCGGTCCGACGACACCGGCCAGCGCCTGACCGGACGTCGCGCCGAAGACGCCGATGGCGACGGCGATCGCGAGCTCGAAGTTGTTGCCCGCCGCGGTGAACGCGAGAGAAGCGGTCCGGGCGTACGTTGCGCCGATGAGCCTTCCGGCGGCAAGGCCGGCGGAGAACATGACGGCGAAGTAGACGAGCAGCGGCAACGCGATCCGCACGACATCCAAGGGCTCGCTGGTGATGGCGTCGCCCTGGATCGCGAAGAGCATCACGATCGTGAACAGCAACCCGTAGAGCGCGAACGGGCCGATCTTCGGCAGGAAGCGCGTCTCGTACGCCTCCTCCCCCATGCGGCGCACGCCGATGTAGCGCGTGAGGGCTCCGGCCACGAGCGGGATGCCGAGGAAGATCAGGACGGTCCGCGCGACCTCCCAGATGCCGATCGAGAAGCCCTGGGAGTCGAGGCCGAGGTCCGGCAGTGCGGTGAGGTAGAACCAGCCCAGGACGCTGTAGGCGACGATCTGGAACACGGAGTTGATCGCCACCAGCAGCGCGGTGGACTCGCGATCGGCGCACGAGAGGTCCGACCAGATGAGGACCATTGCGATGCAGCGGGCGAGGCCGACGATGATCAGGCCGGTCCTGAACTCGGGCTGGTCGGCGAGGAAGATCCAGGCCAGCGCGAACATCAGCGCCGGCCCGACCACCCAGTTCAGGACCAGCGACGCGCCGAGCAGCTTGGCGGTCTCCGGTGAGCGGTCGCGGGCGACGTCGCCGTAGCGGACCTTCGCGAGCACCGGGTACATCATCAGCAGCAGCCCGAGCGCGATCGGCAGCGAGACGGTGCCGATGCGGAGCTTGTCGAGGCCGTCGTTGATCGACGGGATCGCCGCGCCGAGGCCGAGGCCGATGGCCATCGCGAGCAGGATCCAGACGGGCAGGAAGCGGTCCAGCGTGGATAGTCGCCGGAGGACGGGGAGCTCGGCCGGAGCGGTGGGCTCGGTGACGGTCGCCATGCCCCGCACGGTATCTAGTGACGAAAGTCGATGCAATCGACAGACGTGATTTTTTTGTGTAGCGTGCTGTTTCGATGAACGTCGATCTGCAGCTCGAGCCGAAGACCAAGCGCGCCGCCGGCGCCCCGTGTTGCGAGCCCGTCGTCTATCCCGACGTCGACCGCGAGAAGGCAACGCGGCTGGCCGAGGTCGCCAAGGCGCTCGGTGATCCGATCCGCCTGCAGCTCGTCGACGTCCTGCGCAAGCACGCCGGGAAGGTCTGCGTCTGCGAGCTCGTGCCGCTGTTCGATGTCTCCCAGTCGACGCTCTCGCACCACCTCAAGAAGCTGCGTGACGCCGGCATCGTTGATTCGGAACGTCAGGGCCTCTGGGCCTACTACTACGTCCTGCCCGACGCGCTCGACGAGCTCGCCGTCTGGCTCGGCTGACCTCCACCCACACCGAGGCTTCCCCGTGAGCACCACCGAACCCGCCGCCTGCTGCTCGACCGACACCCAGGCCACCTGCTGCGAGCCCGCCGCTAAGGCCGACTGCTGCACGCCCGCCGCGACGTCGTGCGGCTGCGGCGCAGGCCACGATCCCGCTCAGGTCCCCACTGACGCCGAGGTCCTTCGCGAGCAGGTCCGCGCGAAGTACGCCCAGGCCGCCACCCAGGGGTCCGGCTGCTGCAGCCCCGCGGTCTCGACGACCGACGAGCACGGCACCGAGGTCTTCGGCGCCACCCTCTACGACAAGGAGACCGCCCAGGACGGCGGGCAGGCGATCACCGGGTCGCTGGGCTGCGGCGTCCCGACCGCCGTCGCGGCCCTGAAGGACGGCGATGTCGTGCTGGATCTCGGCTCGGGCACCGGCGGTGACGTCCTGATCTCTGCGCGCCGCGTCGCCCCGACCGGTCGGGCGATCGGGATCGACATGACCGACGAGATGCTCGACCAGGCCCGCAAGAACGCCAAGGACGCCGGCCTCTCGAACGTCGAGTTCCGGAAGGGCTACCTCGAGGACCTCCCGCTCGAGGACGCCTCCGTCGACGTGGTGATCTCCAACTGCGTCATCAACCTCGCCGGCGACAAGAACAAGGTCCTCGCCGAAGCCGCCCGTGTCCTCAAGCCCGGCGGCCGCTTCGCCGTCTCCGACGTCGTCGCCGACCCTGACATGGACGACGCGACCCGGCGCGACATGCAGCAGTTCACCGGCTGCATCGCCGGCGCCCTGACCCGCCACGAGTTCGAGGACGCCCTCGCCGCCGCCGGCCTCGTCGACGTCGAGATCCAGGAAACCCACCGCGTCCATGCGAAGGCCGGCTCCGCGATCATCCGCGCCACCAAGCCGAACTGAGACGCTGCACCGGCCGTCCCACATTCTTGGATGTGGGACGGCCGCCGGCATGAAACCGAGCTGGCGATAGAAACTGGACGCGGACCGTCCCAAAGGTAGGTACCGAAACGCCGGTCCAGTTCTCCCGTACGGCCGTGACCTCCGGTACGGTCGGGGCGTGGATCTCGGCTACGCGCGTGTCTCGACGGTGAAGCAGGACCTCGATCGGCAGATCGATGCGCTCGAGCAGGTCGGGATCCCAAGGGACCGGATCTACGTCGACAAGAAGTCCGGCGCCACCACCGACCGTCCCGGGCTCCGCGACGTCATCGCCTACGCGCGCGAGGGCGACACGATCGTCGTGCACACCCTCGACCGCCTCGGCCGCACCGTCCGCGACACGCTCAACCTGATCCATGAGCTCGCCGAGCGCAAGATCGGCGTCCGCAACCTCGCCGACCCGATCAAGGTCGACTCGAGCAACCCTGACGACCCGATGGCGCAGCTCGCCGTCGTCCTCCTCGCGCTGTTCGGGCAGATGGAGCGCACCTACACGATGGAGCGTGCCGCACACGCCCGCGCGGTCGCCACGGCGAAGGGCCGCCGGATCGGCCGACCCGTCGTGGTCGACCCCTCCAAGCTCGCGTGGGCCGCTCACCTACGCGATACCGGGAGCACGATCGCGGAGATCGTCGAGAAGACCGGGATCGCCCGGACCAGCCTCTACCGTCACCTGCCGCCGCGGCCGGAGCAGGCCGCGACCGCCGCGGGGACGCCTCCCGCCGATCGCGGACCCGAGAGGTAGCGGTGACCGAGGGCGCCGAGCGATCGCTAGCCGCCCTCTCCGAACCGGCGCGGGCGATCGCGATGGCGCGCTTCGCGGTCCTGCGGCCGACGATCGAGGACGGCGTGCCCCTGGCCCATGCCGCGAGGGAAGCCGGCGTGGCGCTGCGCACTGCGCAGCGCTGGCTGTCGGGCTACCGAACAGCGGGCCTGTTCGGCCTCGCGCCGCCCACCCGTCGCGACCGCGGAACGCGTCGCTCCCACCCCGGACTGGTCGCGTTCGTCGAAGGGCTCGCGCTGCGACGTCCCGCGCCGACGATCGCGCACGTCCACCGCCGGACGGCGCAGGTGGCTGCCGAGAACGGGTGGCCGGCCCCGAGCTACGCGACGGTTCGGCAGATCATCCGGGCCCTCGATCCGGGTCTCACGACCCTCGCGCACCAGGGGCCCGCCGCGTACCGCGACCGGTTCGAGCTGGCGCTGCGCTGGGAGGCCGAGGCACCTAACGCGATCTGGCAGGCCGACCACACGCAGCTCGATGTGATGCTCCTCGACGTCACCGGGCGCGAGGTACGACCCTGGCTCACGCTGATCCTCGACGACTACAGCCGTGCGGTCGCCGGCTACGCCGTGTTCCTCGAAGCGCCATCGACGCTGCAGACCGCGCTCGCGCTGCGCCAGGCGATCTGGCGCAAGGCCGACCCGGCGTGGATGGTCTGCGGCCTCCCGGGCACGCTCTACACCGATCACGGCTCCGACTTCACCAGCCAGCACCTCGAGCAGGTCGCCGCCGACCTCCACGTCCAGCTCACCTTCTCCACGCCCGGCGTGCCCCAGGGCCGAGGGAAAATCGAGCGACTCTTCGGGTCACTCACGACCGAGCTCCTGCCCACGCTCCCGGGCCACCTCGCACCAAATCGGCGGGGCTCGCCGCCGAACCCCGCCGGCCTTTCGCTCGGCGAGCTCGACGCCGAGGTCGCCCGGTGGATCGGCACCTACAACGCCCGACCTCACCCCGAAACCAAGACCACACCCATGCAACGGTGGGCAGCAGGGGGCTGGCTTCCACGGATGCCCGACTCGCTCGAGGACCTCGACCTCCTGCTCCTGACCGTCCCAAAGACCCGCACCGTGCATCGCGACGGCATCCGCTTCCAAGGCGTCCGCTACGTCGACCTCACCCTCGCCGCGTACGTCGGCGAGCCCGTCACTCTCCGCTACGACCCCCGCGACCTCGCCGAGATCCGCGTCTTCCACGAAGACCGCTTCCTCTGCCGCGCCGTCAGCCCCGAGCTCGCAGGCACCACGATCACCCTCCGCGACCTCCAGGCCGCCCGGACCGCAAGACGACGAGAGCTCCGCCGCACGCTCCGCGGCCGCGTCAGCCTCGCCGACCAACTCGACCTCCCACCGGTCATCCCTCGACCGCCGGAGCCGCCCGCCCCCAAGCCGGCGGCCCGAACGTCCGTCATCCGCCGCTACCGAGAGGAGTGACCCATGCGCGACGGCCCCACGGCGCGGACGGGCGACCCGCCCGACTTCCTGATCACGAAAGAGCACCGCCGCTTCGTCGAGTTCGCCGAAGCCTGCAAGCGCGAGGGGTACATCGGCCTCTGCCACGGCGTCCCAGGCGTCGGAAAGACCATGTCGGCCCGCCGGTTCTGCAACTGGGACGAGACCTCACGATGGATCCAACGACCCTCCTGGCCAGCTCCCGACGAACCGGCCGAGCCGCCCGCTGATCTCGGCGTCACAAACGTCGTCTTCTGGACCCCCAGCGTCACCGTCAGCCCGCGCCACCTGGACCAGCAGATCATGGATCTCTGCCACCGCTACCACCTCGCCGCCGACGAGAAGCTCCAACCCGAACCCAGCGAGGACAGGTGGTTCACGCCGCTGCGGTGGTACGTCGAGCTCGTCATCGTCGACGAAGCCGACCGCCTACGCACCAACGCACTGGAGATGCTCCGCGACATCTTCGACCGCCACGGCGTCGGACTGATCCTGATCGGCATGCCCGGCCTCGAGAAAAAGCTCGCGCGCTACCCACAGCTCTACAGCCGCATCGGCTTCGCGCACCGCTACAACGCCCTCTCCCCGGACGAGCTCCGTTTCGTGCTCCAACATCACTGGGAACGACTCGGGCTTGCACTCTCTGCCGACGACTTCACCGACGCCGAAGCCGTCGCCGCCGTCGCACGCATCACCGGCGGCAACTTCCGCCTCATCCACCGCCTCTTCGCACAGATCCGCCGACTCCTCGAGATCAACCAGCTGACCACCGTCACCGCGGAGGTCGTCGAAGCCGCCCGAGAGACGCTCGTCATCGGCACGAACTAGCCGCGCCAACGTCAGAGCAAGACCCCGCCACATAGCGATCAACTTCACAGTCCGGGCGTGCTTCACTGGCGGGCATGTGCATCCAGTGCGCCGCCGGCGCCATGACCGCGGTGGCCGGCGCGACGGGCTCGCGGATCTGGCTGCAGGCCCGGTTCCCGGCGCTCGCCGATCGCCGCGTCGGGCTCGTGCTGCGACGCGGGATCCTCGTCGCCGGGGTGCTCGCGGCCGGGCTCGTCGGTCCCGCGGCGCACGGATCGGACCCGCCCCCGAAGGCCGCGGCGCCGAGCGCCACGCTGGCGTCCGCGACCGCGCGCTGAGCCCCGCGGCGAACGCGCGAGCCCGCCGGGCGGCGGGCTCGCGGGGTGCGCCGAGGCGCCCGGGTGCCGGCGGGGGCGCTACTTCAGCTCGGCGGAGCTCTTGCCGAGCAGGTTGCGCGCGATGATCAGCAGCTGGATCTGCTGCGTGCCCTCGAAGATGTCGAGGATCTTCGCGTCGCGCGACCACTTCTCCAGGAGCTCGTCCTCCGAGAAGCCGAGGCCGCCGGCGAGCTCGACGCACTTCAGGGTGATCTCCGTCGCGCAGCGACCGGCCTTCGCCTTCGCCATCGACGCGTTGACCGAGTTCGGCTTGCGGTTGTCGGCCATCCATGCCGCCTCGAGCGTCAGCAGGCGGAAGGCGTCGAAGTCCGCCTCCATCCGCAGGAGCTCCGCCGCGGCACCGATCTGCAGGTGGGCGGGCTTGTCGTAGTCGACCTCGACGCCGGCCTCGGCGAAGAGCTCCTTCGTGCGCTCCAGCGACGCCTTCGCGACGCCGACGGCCATCGCGGCGACCATCGGGCGGGTGTTGTCGAACGTCTGCATGACGCCCGCGAAGCCCTTCTTCACCTCGACCTCGGGCGTCCCGAGGAGGTTCTCCTTCGGGATCCGCACGTCGGTCAGCGCGAACTGGGCGGTATCCGAGCCGCGGATGCCGAGCTTGTGCTCCAGCCGGACGAGCTCGAAGCCCGGCGTGTCGCGCGGGACGATGAACGACTTGATCGCCGCGCGGCCCTTGCTCGGATCGACCGACGCCCAGACGACGACGACGTCGGCGCGCTCGCCGGAGGTGACGAAGATCTTCGTCCCGTTGAGGACGTACTCGCCGGTCTCCTCGTCGAGGATCGCGGTCGCCTTGACGGCGGCGGAGTCCGAGCCGAAGTGCGGCTCGGTGATCGCCATCGCGGCCCACTTGTCGCCGAAGCGCGCCATCTGCTCGTCGTCGGCGACGGCGGCGATCGCCGCGTTGCCGAGGCCCTGCCCCGGCATCGTCAGGACGAACGAGACGTCGCCCCAGCAGGCCTCGGCGACGGAGAGCACCGTCGAGAGGTTGCCGCCGTTGACGTTGCCCTCGGCCGCCTTGTTGCTGCGGCCGCCGGACGCGCTGACGCCGCCGGAGGGGTCGCCCTCGTTCATGCCCTCGAGCAGGGCCCGGAGCGTGTCGAGCTCCTTCGGGTACTCGTGCTCGGCGCGGTCGTACTTGCGCGAGATCGGGCGGAACATCTGCTCCGAGACCTGGCGGGTCATGTCGACCAGGCCCTGGAACTTCTTGGGGTTCTCGAGATTGATCATCGATCAGGTCCTCAGACGAGCAGGGTGCCCTCGACGACGCCGGCGGCCCGCAGATCGCGGTACCAGCGCTCGACCGGGTGGTCCTTGACGTAGCCGTGGCCGCCCAGGAGCTGCACGCCCTGGGAGCCGATCTGCATGCCCTTGTCGGCGACGAGGCGCCGGGCGAGCGCGGCCTCGCGAGCGAAGCTCTGCGCGGCGTCCGCGCGACTCGCGGCGCGGTAGGCGAGGAGGCGGATGGACTCCGCCTCGATCGCGATGTCCGAGACGGTGAACGCGACCGCCTGGCGGTGGCTGATCGGCTCGCCGAACGCCTCGCGCTCGTTGACGTACGGGATCACGTAATCCAGGACGGCCTTCGACGTGCCGGCGGCGAGCGCCGACCAGGCGATCCGGCCCAGCGCGATCGCCTCGCGGTAGACCTCGGGCGCGCCGCCGCCGAGGAGGGCGCCGGCCGGGACCTGCACGCCGTCGAGGTGGAGCTTCACCGTCGAGGCGGCGCGCAGGCCCATCGCCGGGTCCGGCGAGGTCGTGATGCCGTCGACCTTGGACTCGACGAGGAACAGGGCCGGGCCCGCCGCCCCGTCCTCGCCCTCCACCTGCGCGGCGACGACGAACAGCTCGGCGTCCTTGCCACGCGGGACGAGCGACTTCACGCCGTCCAGGACGTAGCCGTCGCCGCTGCGCCGAGCGCGCGTGCGCAGCGCGAACGGATCGAACAGCGCGGTCGGCTCCTGGACGCACAGCGCGGCGGCCGGGACGTCCTCGCCGACGAACGCCGGGAGGTACGTCGCCTGCTGCTCGGCGTCGCCCCACAGGCCGAGCGCCGTGGAGACGGCGGCCGGCGCGAGCGCCGCGACGGCGATCGACAGGTCCCCGTGGGCGAGCGCCTCGGCGATGAGCGTCGACGTCACCGCGGAGCGCTCCTCGACGAGCCCGCCGAGCTCCTCCGGCACGCCGAGCGTCGCGAGGCCGAGCTCCGCCGCGGAGTCGAGCAGCTCCTGCGGCGTCGCGTCGTCGTGGTCGGCCTGCTCGGCGGCCGGCCGGATCGCGCCGGCGGCGAACTCGCGCGCCGCGTCCTGCAGCATCTGCTGATCGTCGGTCGGCGTGAGGTCGAAGAGGCCCCGCTGACGCGACGCCGTCTCGGGCTTCAGCCGCCCGGGACTCGAGCGCTTCTGCGTCGCGGCGAACGTCCGCCCGACCTTGCCGGCCGTCCGGAACCCGGTCGCCGAGGCGCGCTTCAGCGCCCGGTTGGCGGGGTCCCGCAGGCCGAGGCGGTCGACGACGTCGAGTCCGGCGAGCCGCGTGAGCGCGCGGATGCCGTAGGCCATTCCTCGTTCAGTGACGGTCATATCGAGAGCGCACCCGGAGGCGCTTCGTGGAGGGCGCCGGTGGCCCCGCCCGCCGCGACCGAGCGCGACCCAGCAGCACCGCCGACCGAATTCCTACCCAGAGTAGCACCGGTCGGCGACGCAGTGCACGACTGTTCCCTCAAACCTCTGGCGCAGCACTCCCGGGTGGCCCGCGCCGCCCCGTCCCGAACGACTCGAGTCGCCGAGGACCGAAATCCCGACCCGAACGACTCGAGACACCCAGGACCGAAATCCCGTCCCGAACGACTCGAGTCACCCAGGACCGGAATCCCGTCCCGAACGACTCGAGTCACCCAGGACCGGGATCCCGTCCCAGACGACTCGAGTCACCCAGGACCGGAACCCCGTCCCGAACGACTCGAGTCACCCAGGACCGGAATCCCGTCCCGAACGACTCGAGTCACCCAGGACCGGGATCCCGTCCCAGACGACTCGAGTTACCCAGGACCGGAACGCCGTTCCGGGCGACTCGAGCGGCATCCCCCCTCCCGACCGCGGAGGGCCCCCCGCGCGTACCGGTCAGTCGGCGGCCGGCCCCGCGGGCGCCGTCCGCCGGCGCCGGTGCGGCGGCGAGCACGGGGCCGCCGGCCGCCGGCCGCGCGCGCAGCAGCAACGCGACGACGAGCCAGCCCGCGATGGCGAATCCCGTCGCCACGACGAACGCGCGCGAGTAGCCGGCCGTCAGCGCCTCGGCGACCGCGTCCGGCACCGCGCCGCCGCCGCGCGGCTCACCTGCTCCCGCCGGCAGGAGGTCCCCGGTGCGGGTCGCCGCGATCGTCGTGAGGATCGCGAGGCCCAGCGCGCCGCCGACCTGCCGGGAGACGTTGAAGATGCCCGACACCAGCCCGGCCTCGTCGGGCCGCGAGCCGGCGACCGCCAGAGCCGTGAGCGGCACGAAGCAGAGCCCGACGCCGACGGCGGTGACGATCGAGGCCGGCAGGACGTCGGCGACGAACGAGCCGTCGGCCGAGATCCGGGAGAAGAGCAGGAAGCCGAGCGCCGCGAGGCCGAAGCCCACGAGCAGCGTGCGCCGGGGACCGATCGCGGCGACGACGCGGCCGGCGTTGAACGAGCCGAGGCCCATGAGGACCGTGAGCGGCAGGAAGGCGACGCCGGCCTCCAGCGGCGAGTAGCCGAGCACCTGCTGGAGGTAGAGCGTCACGAAGAACCACATCGCGAAGAGGCCCGCGCTCAGGAGGACCATCGCCCCGCTCGGGACCGCGAGCGCCGGCGAGCGCAGCACCCGCAGCGGCATGAGCGGCCGCCGCGCGATGCGCCCCTCGACGACGAGGAACGCCGCGAGCAGGACGACGCCGCCCAGGAGCGGACCGAGGCTCTGCCCCGAGCCCCACCCGACGACCTCGGTGCGGACGATCCCGAAGACGACCGCCACGAGGCCGAGCGTCGCCGTCGTCGCACCGGCGACGTCGAACGAGCGCTCCGCGGCCGGGTCGACCTGGTCCGCCGGCAGGCGGCGCAGCGCCTGGGCGATGAGGACCGCGCCGATCGGCACGTTGACGAAGAGGATCCAGCGCCAGTCCAGCGCGTCGGTGAGGACCCCGCCGACGATCGCGCCGGCCGAGCCGCCGAGGCCGGCGACGGCGCCCCAGGCGCCCATCGCGCGGGTCCGCTCGGGGCCCTCGGCGAACGCCGTCGTGAGGATCGAGAGCGTCGTCGGGGCGACGATCGCCCCGCCGAGCCCCTGCACGGCGCGCGCGGCGATGAGCATCTCGGGGCTCTGCGCGAGTCCGCCGACGAGCGAGGCGCCGGTGAAGAGCGTCAGGCCGGCGACGAAGACGCGACGCCGGCCGAGGAGGTCGGCCGCGCGGCCGCCGAGCAGGAGGAAGCCGCCGAACGCGATCGCGTACGCGTTGACGATCCACTGGAGCCCCGCCTCGGACATGTCGAGCTCGACGCGGATCGCCTCGAGCGCGACGTTCACGATCGAGACGTCGAGGATGACCATGAACTGGGCACCGCAGACGAGGAACAGCACCGCGCGAGCGCGAGGGGTCATCCGAGCTCCTGGGACGTGAGACGCCCGGCCGGGACGGCCGGGCGGGACGGCGGACCGGGAGGACGTCCGCCTGGTGGGCGGCCCGCCGGGACGGCGGACCGCTCACGCGGAGGCGTCAGGCGGCGAAGCGCTCCGCGACCTTGCCCCAGTCGACGACGTTCCAGAACGCCTCGAGGTACGCGGGGCGCTTGTTCTGGTACTTCAGGTAGTAGGCGTGCTCCCAGACGTCGTTGCCCAGCAGCGGCGTCTTGCCCTCCGCCAGCGGCGTGTCCTGGTTCGGCGTGGAGATGATCTCCAGTCCGCCGTCGCCCTTGACGAGCCAGACCCAGCCGGAGCCGAAGCGCGCCACGCCGGCGTCCTGGAACTGCGTCTTGAACGCGTCGAACGACCCGAACGCCTCGTCGATCGCGGCGGCGAGCTCGCCGCTCGGGGTCTGGGTCCCGCCGCCCTGCAGCGACTCCCAGAAGAGCGTGTGGTTGTAGTGGCCGCCGCCGTTGTTGCGGACCGGGCCCTGCTTGTCGGCCGGCAGCGCGCCGAGGTTGGCGACGATCTCCTCGATCGGCTTGTCGGCCCACTCGGTGCCCTCGACGGCGGCGTTGAGCTTGTCGACGTACGCCTGGTGGTGCTTGTCGTGATGGATCTCCATCGTCTGCGCGTCGATGTGGGGCTCGAGCGCGTCGAAGGCGTACGGGAGCGCGGGAACGGTGAACGCCATGAGGGGACTCCTCGGGATCGATCTGGAGTGGGCCGCCGGAGCGGCGCGTCGGGGAGGTCGGGGGCCGCGGGGAACGACCACCTTCCACTGGAAAAGGTAGTCCAAGCTGTCTATATTTGTCAAACGGTGTCGGATCCCCGATCCACCCCCGCGCCGGCCCCCGTGGCCGGCGCCCGCCCGCGCACCGCGCGCTCGGCGCTCGACGAGCTCTCGCCGACGCGGCGGGCGCTGCTCGTGGCCCTGCGCAAGGACGGCGAGTCGGGCGCCGAGGCCCTCGCCCAGGCGCTCGACGTCACGCCGAGCGCGATCCGCCAGCAGCTGCGCGCGCTCGTCGCCGCTGGCCTCGTCGAGCACCGCGACGAGCGCCCCGGGCCCGGGCGTCCGCGCCGGCGCTACCGGCTGGCGCCGGCCGCCGACGCGCTCTTCCCGAAGACCTACGGCGAGCTGACCGTCGAGCTGCTCGACTACGTCCGCGCCGAGGACCCGGAGATCGTCGGCCGGATCTTCGAGCGGCGCCGCCAGGGGCGGGTCGCGCGGGCGGGTGCTCGTCTCGACGGCCTGGACTTCGACGCCCGCGTGGCGGAGCTGGCGCGGATCCTCGACGAGGACGGGTACCTCGCCGACTTCCAGCGGCAGGAGGACGGCACCTACCTCATCCGCGAGCACAACTGCGCGATCCTCGCCGTCGCCGGCGACCACGGCCACGCGTGCGCGAGCGAGATCAGCTTCCTGCGCGAGGCGCTGCCGGACGCGGAGATCCGGCGGAGCGCGCACATCCTCAGCGGGGCGCACGCCTGCGTCTACGAGCTGCGACGCGTCGAGGGGCGCGCGCGGCAGCGGCCGTCCGAGGACGTCGGCCCGACCGCGCTGCCGCCGCGACGCGCCTGACGGTGGCTCAGCTCACGAGCTCGGAGGCCAGCTCGTCGAAGACCGCGACGTAGTCGTCGATCGCCTCCTCGGTGTGCGTCACCGAGAGCGTCCACTCCTCCTCGCGGCCGGGGGTCATGAAGATGCCGCGGTTCATGTTGAAGAGCCAGGCGAGGTCGCTGAGCTCGGCGTCCTGGTTGGCCTTGAACGACGCGTAGTCGGTGATCGGCGTCGGCGAGAACGTCACGCAGCCCTTCGAGCCGACGCCGACGGCGTAGCCGGGCAGGCCGTACTTCTGCACGACCATGTCGCACGCCTGGACGATCCGGTCGTTCAGGGCGTCGAGGTGCGCGTAGGCCTCCGGCGTCATGACCTCGGTGAGGCTCGCCCGCGTCGCGGCGACGCCGAGCGGGTTCCCGTTGTAGGTGCCCACCTGGTAGACGGACCCGTCCTTCACCACCGACATGACCTCCTCCGAGCCGCCGATCGCCCCCATCGGCAGGCCGCCGCCGAGCGCCTTGGCGAGGGTCACCATGTCCGGCGTGACGCCCCACTTCTCGGTCGCGCCCCCGGCGGCGATGCAGATCCCCGTCTTGACCTCGTCGAAGATCAGGACGATGCCGTGCTTCGCGGTGAGGTCCCGCACCGCCTGCAGGTAGCCGTCCTCGGGCAGGACGACGCCGAGGTTCATCATCGCCGCCTCCATGATCACGCAGGCGGGCTTCCGGTCCTCCGCGATGAGCCGCTCGATCCGTCGCTCCATCGCGCCGACGTCGTTGAAGGGCACCGCGACGGTCATGTCGACGGTCGCCTGCGGGATGCCGGCGCCGTAGGGCAGCGACGCCAGGTCGTCCGGCTCGCCGATCTTGTCGTACTCGACGCCGATCGAGACCATCACCGTGTCGTGGTGGCCGTGGTAGCTGCCGAAGATCTTCATCACCGTGTCGCGCCCCGTGTAGGCGCGCGCGATCCGGATCGCGTCCATCGTCGACTCCGAGCCGGAGTTCGTGTAGCGCCACTGCGGCAGGCCCCAGCGGCGGACGAGCTCCTCCGCGACGACGATCGCGTCCTCCGTCGGCGCCGCGAAGTGGGTGCCCTTCGCGTAGCGCTCCTGGATCGCGGCGCCGATCACCGGGTGCGCGTGGCCCTGGACCATCGAGCCGAAGCCGTTGTGGAAGTCCCACATCCGGTTGCCGTCGACGTCCCAGACCGTCGGGCCCTCCCCGCGCTCGAGGTAGATCGGCCACGGGTCGCGCAGCTGGTAGCTCGACGCCACGCCGCCGGACAGCGCGACGTTCGCCCGCCGGAACATCTCCGCCGAGCGTCCCGTGCGCTCGTTCAGCGTCCGCTCCTCGCGGGCCGTCAGCTCGCGGATGCGGTCGCGGTCGATGGACGGCGTCACGGCGCTCATGCCGCGATCCTCGCAGGCGCCCGAGCGAGCCGGGAAGGCGCCGGAGCGTCGAGGCCGTCCCGTGCGGGCGCGACGGGTCGTCGGACCGCGGCGACCCACCGGCGGGACCTCGGCGCTCTGTCAGGGTGTCGGGCATGGTCGCCCCCGCCCCCTTCAGCTCGCCGCTGGCCGTCGCCCTCGCGGAGGACGTCGTGGCGCGGCTCGTGCGCTACGCGCGGGTGCACACGACGTCGGACCCGGACGCGCCGGCCGATCGCTGCCCCAGCACGCCGGTCCAGCTGGACCTCTCGCGGCTGCTCGTGGAGGAGCTGCGCGGGATCGGCCTGCAGGACGCCGAGCTCGACGCGCAGGGCTACGTCTACGCGACGCTCGAGCCGGCGGTCGAGGGCCCGGTCCCCACGATCGGCCTCATCGCGCACGTCGACACGAGCCCCGACGCCCCCGGCGAGGGCGTCGAGCCGCTCGTGCACCGCGGCTACGACGGCGGCGTCCTCGAGCTGCCGCGCGGCGGCACCGTCCTGGACCCCGCCCGGATGCCCGAGCTCGCGCGCCGCGTCGGCCACGATCTCGTGACCTCGAGCGGCGACACGCTGCTCGGCGCCGACGACAAGGCCGGCGTGGCCGAGATCCTCGCCGCCGTCGCGCACCTGGCCGCGCATCCGGAGCTGCCGCGACCGCGGCTGCGGATCGGCTTCACGCCCGACGAGGAGATCGGGCGCGGCGCCCACCGCTTCGACCTGGGGCGGTTCGGCGCGATCTGCGCCTACACGATCGACGGCTCCGAGCCCGGCGAGCTGCAGGACGAGACGTTCACCGCCGCCGAGGCCCGGATCGTCATCGAGGGGCACGACGTCCACCCCGGGTTCGCCACGGGCAAGCTCGTCAACGCGACGCGGCTGGCCGCGGAGGTCGTCGCGGCCCTGCCCCGCGACCTGACGCCCGAGGCGACGAGCGGCCGCGACGGCTTCGTCCACGTCCACGACGTGCGCGCGAGCGCCGCGCGCGCCGAGATCCGCGCGATCGTCCGCGACTTCGACGACGCGCTGCTCGCCCGCCACGGCGAGCTCGTGCGCCGCGTGGTCGAGGAGGTCGTCGGCCGCGAGCCCCGCGCCCGGGCGGAGGTGACGATCACGCCGCAGTACCCGAACATGCGCACCTTCGTCGAGGCCTTCCCCCAGGTCACCGCGGCCGCGGAGGCGGCGATCCGCGCCGAGGGCCTCGAGCCGCTGCGGACCGCCATCCGCGGGGGGACCGACGGCTCGCAGCTCTCGGCGATGGGCCTGCCGACCCCGAACCTCTTCACCGGGGGGCACGAGTACCACTCCGTCCGGGAGTGGGCGTCGGTCCAGGAGATGGCCGCCGCCGCGGCGACGATCGTCCGGCTCGCCGGGGTCTGGGCCGGCGAGGGCTTCCGCGACGCGGACCGCTGAGCATGGGCGGGGCCGGCCGGCCCCGCCGACGACCGCCGGCGCGTGCCGGCGGTCGTGGGCGGCGGCTCTCGACCTCCGGGACCGCGACCGCTCAGCGCCGGCCGAGCCGCGCGGCGTTCAGCGCGTTCACCGATCCGGACCCGTAGAACGAGTTGTGGTCGGTGGTCCCGGTGCAGGTGGCCGTGTACGACGCCGGCAGGTCCGGGTCCGGGTACGTCAGCGTGCCGCCGGCCGGGCAGGGCACGGGCACCGCCGTCCGCTCGAGCAGCCGCTCCGTCCGGGCGGCCGGCAACGTGAGCCCGCCGTTGCGGCGGTCCCGCCGGCCCTCGGCCGCCACGATCAGCGCCGCCACGCCGGCCGCGTGGGGGCTCGCCATCGAGGTGCCCTGGATCCACTGGTAGTACGACGGCCGCCCGCCGGAGTCGTCCCGGACGACGAGGGGCGTCGTCGGGTTGCCCTGCGCGTCGATGTCGATCACGCCGTCGAGGTCGGTGTCGCCGGTGCGCCCGACGCTCTCGGGATAGGCCGCCAGGATCCGGGTCTCCGGCGCGTTGTAGCGCGGGGTGCCGAAGAAGTCGCGCCGGTCGCCGCCCGGGGCGGAGACGTCGGCCTGGCGCAGGCTCCAGTTGGAGTAGTACGCCTTCCGCCCGCTCGGCCCGTAGGAGGAGACGCCGACGACGCCCTCCGTCTCCGTCGGCACCGTGAGGCACGAGTCGTCGATCTGCCGGTCGTAGGCGGCGTCCGGCGGGTAGTCCGGCGACGTCCCGTCGCTCGTGGGCGCGTCGATGTCCGTGTTCTCGTTGCCGAGCGCGGCGACGGGCAGCACGCCCTTGCGTCGCGCGTAGTCGACGGCGCGCTGGACCGCGACGATCGTCGTGCGCTGCTGCGCCTGCGCGGCGGGCGAGTCCTTCGGGTTCGCGGCGCAGTTGTAGAGCCACGGGTCGACGTAGAAGCTCATGTTCACGACGTCGATCCCGTGGTCGCCCGCGTAGGTCAGCGCGTCGACGACCGGCTGGGTGAAGAAGTACCCGGAGTCCTGGCCGGAGCGCAGGTTCACGATCGACGCCTTCGGGGCGACGCCGCCGACGCCGAGCCCGTTGATCGGCGAGGCGATCGTCGACGCGACGTGGGTGCCGTGGCCGTTCTCGTCGACGTCCGCCGGGTCCTGGCAGGAGCGGTCCGGCTCCTCCTCGCAGGGACCGTCCACCGTCGGGTCGTCGACGGTGAAGTTCCGGGACAGGCCGCGGTCGAAGTTCGGCGCGACGTCGGGGTGGCTGCCGTCGACGCCGGTGTCCATGATCCCGACGCGGACGCCCTCGCCCTGGTCGAGCCGGTGGCTGCCCTGGCTCGTGGCGCCGATCGCGGCCATGTCCCACTGCAGCGGCGCGAGCGGGTCGACGCCGGCGGCAGGGGGCCGCGGGCGGGCCTGCGACGCACCGAGGGGCGCGGGCGCCCCGTCCCGGCCCGCCTCGATCGCCTTCGTGCGCCGGACGCGGCGGGCGGCGGCGTCGCGGTCCGAGCGCCCGACGGCGCGGCGCGGGCTCGCGGCCAGGACCGGCGCCGTGGCGACCGCCCGGGGCGCGAAGCCGCGTCGGGCGGAGACGGTGCCGACCGCCACGCGGCGGTTGTAGGTCACGACCCGGCCGCCGGCGGCGCGGACGGCGCGGTCGAAGGCGGACGGGGCCGTGCCGGCCTTCGCCACCACGGTGTATCGCTGGGTGCCGGCGGCCGTCGCCGTCGCTGGGACCAGCGCGGCGGCCGCGGCAGCGGCGACGACGGCGAGCGTCGTCGCGCGGGAACGCGTCATCGGGGGATGCCTCCTGTTCGAACGCCCGGCGCAGGAAGGGGGGAACGCCGGATCGCTGCCGAGCAGCCTCCCACAGCGACGCGGCCCCGATCCGGTCGATCCGTCCAGGCTCGCGGGTGGACGATGGTCCGGTTGTCGAACCATCGTGGTCCGCCCGCCTGCCCATCCGGGCGGCGGACGCGGTCAGCGGGCGTGGTTCGGCGGGGCCGCCCGGCGCACGAGCTCGGTCGCCGCGGGCTCGTCGGCCAGCAGCGCCCAGCGCTCGTGGTCGCGCCAGGCGCCCGCGAGGTGCAGGTAGCGGGGCGAGTAGCCCTCGCGGCGGAAGCCCAGGCGTCGCAGCAGCGCCCGCGACGGCTCGTTGGCGGGCTGGACGTTCGCCTCGATCCGGTGCAGGCCCAGGGCGCCGAGCGCCCGCCCGGCGACGAGGCCGACGCCCTCGGTCAGGTGGCCGCGGCCGGTTCCGCCGACGAGGCCGTAGTACCCGACGAACGCGCTCTGCAGCGCTCCGCGGACGATCTCGCTGACGTTCGCCACGCCGATCAGCGCGCCGTCCTCGCGCCGGCGCAGCAGATGGCCCTCGAAGGTCGGGCCGCCGCAGCGCGCCAGGAACGTCCCGTACGCCGCCGCGGTGTCCGGCGCGGTGACCCACTCCCCGTGCAGCGCGCGGCTCGCGGCCACGGCGTCCAGCAGCTCGTCGCGATCGTCGGCGGTCGGCCGGGCGACCACGACGTGGGGACCCACCACGAGGACGGCGTCGGAGCGCACGCGAGGAGCGTGCCAGAGACGCCGGAGCCTCGCTGCCGGTGGGACCCGCCGCCCGTCCCGGCGGCCGGGCGGGCCGCCGGTCGCGAGGACCGCTCGCGGCGCGCCACCGGCCGGTGGCGCGCCGCCCGAGGCGCCTAGAGGGCCTTCAGCTCCTCGGTGATCGCCTCGACCGAGGCCTTCGCGTCGCCGAAGAGCATGCTCGTCTTCGGGTCCGTGAACAGCGGGTTGTCGATCCCGGCGTAGCCGGAGCTCATCGACCGCTTCAGCACGATCGTGGACGCCGACTCGTCGACGTTGAGGATCGGCATCCCGTAGATCGGGCTGTCGGCCTTGTTGCGCGCGTCGGGGTTCGTCACGTCGTTGGCCCCGATGACCAGCGACACGTCCGTCCGCTTGAACTCGCCGTTGATGTCGTCCATCTCCTTGAGCTGGTCGTAGGGCACGTCGGCCTCCGCGAGGAGGACGTTCATGTGCCCCGGCATGCGACCGGCCACCGGGTGGATGGCGTACTTCACCTCGACGCCCTTGCTCTCCAGCAGGCTCGCCATCTCCTTCACGGCGTGCTGGGCCTGCGAGACCGCCATGCCGTAGCCGGGCACGACGACGACGAGGCGCGCGTAGGCCATCTGGATGGCGACGTCGGAGGCGCTGGTCGAGGTGACCGTGCCGCCCGACGCCCCCGCCGGACCGGCCGCGGCCTCGCCGCCGCCGCCACCGAACCCGCCGGCGATCACCGAGGTGATCGTCCGGTTCATGGCGATCGCCATCTGCTGGGTGAGGATCGTGCCCGACGCGCCGACGATCATGCCGGCGACGATCAGCGCCTGGTTGTCCAGCGACACGCCGGCCGCGGCGGCCGCGAGGCCCGTGAACGCGTTGAGCAGCGAGATGACGACCGGCATGTCCGCGCCGCCGATCGGCAGCACGAGCAGCAGGCCGAAGATCGCCGCCAGGACGAGCAGCAGGACGATGAGGATCTCGCTCGTCGACCCCGCGGTGATCGCGATCGCGCAGGCGATCGCTCCGCCGAGCGTCAGCAGCTGCGCCGGCAGCTGCAGCGCCCCGAGGGTGCGCGGCTTGCCGTCGATGAGCTCCTGGAGCTTCGCGAACGCGACGTTCGAGCCCCAGAAGGACACCGAGCCGACGATCGCGGAGAACAGGGAGAAGATGACGATGTACGTCGGCGTGAACTCGAAGCCGCCCGTGCCGCGGAACTCGGCCCAGGCGATGAGCGCGACCGCGCCGCCGCCGACGCCGTTGAACAGCGCCACCATCTGCGGCATCGCCGTCATCTTCACCTGGCGCGCCGCGGGCACGCCGACGCCGAAGCCGATCGCGAGGCCCAGGAGGATGAGGAACCAGTTGTGGAACGGATCCACGAGGAGCGTCGCGACGACCGCGATCACCATGCCGACGCCGGCGATCCGGTTGCCCTGGACCGCGGTCTTCGGACCGGTCAGGCCGGAGAGGCCGTAGATGAACAGCGAGAACGCGACGATGTAGAGGACCGACTTGAAGTCGACGTCGGTGAGGAAGGACGCGAGGACGGGCTGCATCACTTGCCGCCCTTCGCGTCGCCCTCGGCGTCCTTCGGCGGCGTCGGCTTGCTCTTGAACATCTCGAGCATGCGATCGGTCACGACGAAGCCGCCGACGACGTTGATCGCGCCGAACACGAGCGCGACGAAGAGGATCAGCGTCGTGCCGAACCCGAGGTCGTCGCCCGTCGCCAGGAGGACGAGGCCGCCGAGCACGACGATCCCGTGGATCGCGTTCGTGCCCGACATCAGCGGCGTGTGCAGCGTGTTGGGGACCTTCGAGATCACCGCGTAGCCCACGAACCCGCTGAGCACGAGGATCGCGAGGTTCGTGATGAGGTTGCTGGGCTCGCCCGCCGAGGCGGTGCTGGCCAGCACGGTCGACAGAACCGACATCAGGCGCTCGCCTCCACGGTCTTCTTGGCCCCGGCGTGGACGATCTCGCCCTCGCGGGTGATCGCCGCACCGGCGATGATCTCGTCCTCCCAGTCCAGCTGCAGGACCGGGGTCTCCGCCCCCTCGGGCGTCTCCAGCATCAGCTCGACGAGCGACTGGACGTTGCGCGCGTAGAGCTGCGAGGCGTGCTCGGGCATGTCCGCCGCGAGGTTCAGCGGCGACACGATCGTCACGTCGTGCTTCACGACGGTCTGGCCGGGCTCGGTGAGCTCGCAGTTGCCGCCCGTCTCGCCGGCCAGGTCGATGATGACCGAGCCCGGGCGCATGCCCTCGACGGCCTCGGCGGTCACGAGGCGCGGCGCCGGACGACCCGGGACGAGCGCCGTCGTGATCACGACGTCGAACTCCTTCGTCGCGTCGGTCAGCGCCTGCTGCTGCTGATCGCGCTCCTCCTGCGTCAGCTCGCGGGCGTACCCGCCCTCGCCGGCCGCGTCGATGCCGAGGTCCAGCCAGGTCGCGCCGAGCGACTCGACCTGCTCCGCCGTCTCCGGCCGCACGTCGTAGCCGGTCGTCTTCGCCCCGAGGCGCCGCGCGGTGGCCAGCGCCTGCAGGCCCGCGACGCCGATCCCCAGCACGAGGACCTTCGCCGGCGGGATCGTGCCCGCCGCCGTCATGAGCATCGGGAAGAACCGCGTCGCGTGGTCGGCGGCGGTCAGCACGGCCTTGTAGCCGGCGACGTTGGACTGCGAGGACAGCGCGTCCATCGCCTGCGCCCGCGAGATCCGCGGGATCGCCTCCATCGCGAAGGCCGTCACGCCCTTGTCGCGCAGCAGCGTGGCCGTCTCGGGCGACGACAGCGGCGCGAGGAAGCCGATGAGGATCGAGCTCGTGCCGATCCGCGCGACCTCGTCGGCGGTCGGCGGCGCGACCTTCGCGACGACGTCGGCGGTCCAGACGTCCGGTGAGATCGTCGCCCCGGCCGCCTCGTACAGGGCGTCGGGGATCAGCGCGTGCTCGCCGGCGCCGGGCTCGACCACGACCTGGACGCCCTTGGCGCGCAGGCGCTTGACGACGTCCGGGACGAGGGCGACGCGGCGCTCGCCGGCGGCGGTCTCCTTGGGGACACCGAGGGTCAGGCTCATGGCCTCACCCGCCGGGGGTGGCGTACGGGTCCGTGTGACACAGGATGGGCCTCCATCGTGGTTCGCGGAGCCGCGCGCCCGCGCGGCCTCCACCCGCGCCGCCCGACCGGGCGACGCAGCCGCGCGGTCGCCCGGCGGCTCGACGCCGGAGTATGTCGCAGACCGCACGTGCTCGCCGTCCCGCGACCCCATTCCTACTCCGAGTCGCGAATGGAATCGCGCGCCGCTCCCCGCGACGTCGCCCGGAGACGCGTCCCCCCGGCCGCATCGAACCCGCCGATGCGCGGTTCCACCTAGCATGCCGCCGATGCGCCGACCGGCCCCCTCCCCCCGCCGCACGGCCCCGCGCCGGGCCTGGCTCGCCCTCGCGATCGTCACGGCGCTCCTCGGGGGGCTCGCCGCGCCGGGGGCGGCGAGCGCGCGGATGGCGAAGGGGCTCCAGGACGTGCGGATGGCCTTCAGCGGCGACCCGGCGCTGCGCGCGTCGTTCTGGCGCGCCGCCCACGCCGCGAGGGTCACCCGCGTTCGGGTGCTCGTGAACTGGGACGGCGCGCAGCGGACGATCGACCCCGGCACCGCCGCCGTCCTGCGCCGCACCGCCGAGGAGGGTCGCGACCGCGCGGGCGCGCGCCTGCTCATCGGGATCTACGCCCCGATCAACCGCCAGCGCGCGACACCGCGCCGGATCACGAGCTCGCTCATCGACGCCTACGGGTCGTTCGCCGCGTCGGTCGCCGAGGCGATGGACGGGCTGCCGGTCGCCGCGTTCATCACGTGGAACGAGCCGAACTTCCGCTCGATGTGGCCGCTGAACCAGCCGCGCCGCTGGGTGACGCTCTCCAACCGCGGGTACGCCGCGTACAAGCGCGTGCGCCCGTCGGTCCCGGTGCTCGTCGGCGAGATGGCCCCGAACGCCCGCACCCGAAACGCGCGCAACCCGGGGGCGTTCCTGCGCGAGGCGCTCTGCGTGACGTCGCGCTACCGGCTGCGGTCGCGGTCCGCGTCCTGCCGCCGGGCCAGGCTCCGCGCCGACGGGTTCGCGCTGCACACCCACGACTTCACCCATCCGCCGACGAAGCGCTCCCGCACCCGGGACGCGTGGACGATGGGCAACCTGCCCTACGCGATGGTCGAGCTGCGCCGGCTGGCCCGGGCCGGGCGGATGCCGGCGAAGGCCGCGCGCAACGTCCACATCACGGAGTTCGCCTACCGCACGCGCGGCAGCAGCCGCACCCCGACGAGCCGCGCGGCCCGCTACCTGCGCCAGGCCTGGAGCTACGCGAAGCGCCGCAAGGTCCGGAGCTTCACCTGGTACCAGCTGCGCGATCCGGGAACCGGCCACGAATGGCAGTCCGGTCTCCTGACGTTCGGCGGACAGTCCCGAGCGACCTGGAGGACCTTCCGCGGGCTGCGGTGAGCCGGTCGATGGCGGCCACGAGCTCGTGGCCATCGGCCGGCCCCGCGTCCCGCCGCAGCGCGGCGGGACGCAGCCCCGGCGAGAGCGCCCACCGGAGCCGCTCGAGGAACTCCGCCTCGGCGACCTCGCGCACGCCGAGCCGCGCGGTGTGCGGCGTGCGCTGCTGCACGTCGAGCAGCCGGTAGCCCGCCCCGCGCATGCGGACCGCGGCGTGCAGGACCGCGGCGCTGCCGGCGTCGGGCGCGAGGTGGAACATCGACTCGAGCGTGTGGGCCCGGCCGAGCGCGACGCCGAAGGTCCCGCCGACGAGCGCGTCGCCGTCCCAGACCTCGAAGCTCCGGGCGTGACCCCAGCGGTGCAGGGCGCGGTAGGCCCCCGCCAGGCGCGGCGTCAGCCACACCTCCCCCGGCCCGAGACCGGGACGGTGCGCGCAGTGCTCGACGACCTCGGAGAAGGCCGCGTCGACGGTCAGGCGGAAGCCGTGGCGCGGGATCGTGCGGCGCAGCGTGCGCGGCAGCCGGATCGCGTCGAGGTCGAGGATCGCGCGCGGGTCGGCCCGGTAGGCCGCGACGCGGAACTGCCCGTCCTCGCCGCGCGTGTCCATCGGGAACGCGCCCTGCTCGTAGACGAACAGCATCCCCGGCGGGTCGAGGATCCAGCTGCCGTCGTCGGTGTGCGCACCGCCGCTCTCCACTGCTGGCCACGGTAGCGGACCACCGGCGGCGGGGTGGGCGCTTCGGACACCAGGACCACCCGGGCGCGTGGGCGCTCAGCCCTGTGCCCGCTCGGCGGTCTCGGCCACCACGGTCGACAGCCGGGCGCCGCGCCACGCGATCGGCGACTCGCCCTCCTCCTCCACGACGAGCGACGCCCCCGGGATCGTGGCGGCGTAGCGCTCGGCGGTCGCCAGCCGGTGCGTCGGGTCGGCCTCGTCTCGGCTGCCGACGACGGTCGTCGGGACGCTGATCGCCTCGAGCTCGGCGAGCTCCTCCAGCGCGGCGCTGCGCGGCACGACGCGCAGCGCGTCGGCGACGGCCTCGGGGTGCTCGTGCTGGCTGAGCCGCTGCCGGGTGACGGTCCGCACCGTGTCGCGCCACGCCTCGGGGACGTCGTCGAAGCGGTACGCGGAGAGGAACCCGTCGACGCCGCCGTCCCGCAGGCCGGCGGCGAGCCGGTCCCACCGCTCGAGCGCCGCCGGATGCTGCTCCCGTCCGGGCAGGAACGCCGGGGTGACGAGGACGAGGCCGACGACGCGCTCCGGCGCCTCCAGCGCCACCCGGACGGCGGTGTGGGCGCCCATCGAGGCCCCGACGAGCACCGCGCGCTCGACGCCCTGCTCGTCCAGCACGCGCTGCGCGTCGGCGGCCAGGTCGGCGTACTCGTAGGCGTCGGGATCGGCCGGCGGGTCCGACGCCCCGTGGCCGCGCGCGTCGTAGGCGATGACGGGATGCCCGAGCCGCTCGAGCTTGCGGCTGCCCATCACGACGTAGCGGTGCGTCGCCGTCAGGCCGTGGAGCAGCAGCACCGGTGCGCGGGGACCGTCGGCACCGTCGACGAGCACGTTCAGGGGCATGACCGGAGTATCCCGAGCGGCCGCCCGGGGCCCTCGGTCGTCGGCCTCAGCCGAGCGGCAGCGCCAGCTGCGCGCCCGGGCCGTCGACGAGCTCGAGGCCGGCGAGTCGCACGCCGAGCAGGCGCACCGGCGCCGGCGGCCCGTACTCGCGCAGCAGCCCGACCGCGAGCTCCGCGACGAGCTCGCCGTCGTCGATCGAGCGCGGCAGGGTCCGCGACCGGGTGACGGTCGTGAAGTCGGCGAGCCGGACCTTGATCCCGACGGTCCGCCCGCGCCGGCCCTGGGCGTCGAGCGCCTCGGCGAGCTTCAGCGAGAGGCGCCGCAGCTCCCGCTCGAGGTCGTCGGGATCGTCGAGGTCGATCGAGAAGGTCGTCTCGCGGCTCTCGGACACCGGCTCGCGGACCGGCTCGACGGGATCGTCGTCGTCGAAGCGACAGCGGCGGTGCAGCCACGGCCCGGTCCGTGGCCCGAACCACTCGGCGAGCTGGGCGACGTCGACGCCGGCGAGCTGCCGGATCGTGCGGATGCCGCGCTCCTCCAGGCCGGTCGCCGTGCGCGGCCCGATGCCGGGCAGCAGCCCGGGCGGCTCGTCGGCCCAGCGCCGCCAGGCGGCCCGGCGGTCCAGCACGACGAACCCGCGCGGCTTCTCTGCGTCGGAGGCGAGCTTCGCGACGAGCTTGCTCGGGCCGATGCCGACGGAGACGTCGAGCGCCGTCTCCCGCTTGATCCGCGCCACGAGCCGCCGCAGTGCGGCGCGAGGCGCGAGCATGCCCGTCAGCTCCAGGTAGGCCTCGTCGAGGCTCATCTGCTGGACGACGTCGATCTCGTCCCGCACGATCGACATCACGGCCTGCGACGCCTCGCGATAGGCGTCGAGGTCCGGCGGGACGAGGATCGCCTCCGGGCACCGCCGGCGGGCGACCGAGAGCGGCATCGCCGAGCCGACGCCGTGGCGGCGGGCCTCGTAGGTCGCCGTGGTGACGACCGACCGGGGCCCGTCGTGCGCGACGATCACCGCCCGGCCGCGCAGCTCGGGGCGGCGCAGCAGCTCGACGGCGGCGAAGAACGCGTCGCAGTCGAGGTGCCCGACGCAGCGAACCGGATCGGCGGCCGGCGCGGCGTCGGTCGCGCGGCCGTCGTCCTGGCGCTGGCGGGCGGGAGCCACCCGTCCAGGGTAGCCCGCCGCGCGGCGGCGGGGCGAACGTCCGTTCGCCCCGTCCCTCGCGGGTGGTCCTAGCGGTCGACCAGCACCGTGCCGGTGCTGCCGAAGCCGAGGCGGCCCTTCGTCGCCGCGGTGAGGTCGAACTCGCGTCCCGCGACGTACGGGCCGCGATCGATGACGCGGGCCTGCACGGTGCGGCCGCCGTGCTTGAACGTCAGCCGGGTGCCGCAGGGCAGCGTCTTGTGCGCGACGCCGATCGTCCCGGGGCTCAGGCGCCCGCCGCAGGCCAGGGCGCCGCCGTACAGGCCGGGGCCGTAGTACGAGGCGTACGTCGCCCGGAAGCCGTGCACGCGCTCGACGCGACGGCTGATCGCGCGGGCGTGGGTCGTCCCCGCCACGCGGATCCGCGTGGCCAGGTCGCCGGTCCGACGCACGGTCGTCGCCAGCCGGAACCGCCCGGAGGACGACGTGCGCGCCCGGTCGGCCTCGCGCCAGCGGCCCGCGCGGCGGACCTCGAGCCGCACGAGCGTGCTGCGCGGGACGGCGGTCACGCGACCGCGGTACCGCGCGCGGCCGCCGACGCGGACGTCCCCGCGCTCGCTCGTCACGCGCAGCCGCGGGCGGCGCGGCTTCGCGGTCGCCGCCGGGGCGGCGGCGGGCGTCGCGGCGGCACCGGCGCCACCGGACGCGGGAGCCTCGACGCCCGGCTGGGACGTCTCGGCACCGGTCGACTCGGCCGCGATCGCGGGCGCGGCCGTCGCGGCGAGGGTCACCACGAGCCCCATGGTCAGGGCGACGCGCGGTGACATGACGCTTCCGTCATGGGTCACGGACATGGCAGGACCTCTTCTGGTCGTGACGCCTACGAGGTGAGCTGACGGGCTCGCACCCGGCGACACGGACCGGTCGGTCGTGTCGACGGGCGCTACGGACGCAGCAGCGTCCGATTCGCCCCGGCTCCGCCCGAGAGGGATCGGGCAGGGAACAAGTGGGTCCCCCGCTCGGCGCGCACCGATGCGCGCCGACTCGGCGTCGGTGAACGGTCGGATCACCGTACGCGGCCGTTCCCGGCGCGAACGTGCGTTCGCGCACAGAGCGGTCGGGCGCCGGATCCGTGGCGCCGTGCCAGGCCCGGTCGACACACTGGCGCATTGGCGTTGACCTGGCGTCCCGCTACCCTTCGTCGGTGGTGCGGGCGCCCGAGCCCGCGACCGCACTCCGGCCATGGACCTCCGCGACCCCCAGAGCTTCGCCCGCGCGTACGCCGAGCACGCGCCCGGTGCCGCCCAGGCCGCGGGAGCGATCCTCGGTCCCGCCGGGCGGCGCGCCGAGGTCGAGGACGTCGTGCACGACGTGTTCCTCCGCCTCTGGCACCACCCGGAGGGCTTCGACCCGACCCGCGGCCCGCTCGGCGCCTACGTCCGCCTCCTCGCCCGCTCGCGGGCGCTCGACCTCGCCCGCCGGCAGCAGGTGGCCGCGCGCGCCGAGGACCGGCTGCGTCCGGCGGCGGCCGCCGCCGAGCCCGCCGTCGCGTCCCAGGCCGAGCGCCGGGCGACCGAGCGCGCGCTCATCCGCGCGCTCGCGACGCTCCCCCAGCCCCAGCGGGAGGCGATCTGGCTCGCCTACTGGGGCGATCTCACGACGAGCGAGATCGCCTCGCGCGCGGGGGTGCCCCAGGGAACGGTCAAGGGCCGGATCCGCCTCGGCCTCCTCCGGCTGCGGACCGAGCTGGAGACCTCGGACGTCGCGGCGGGCTTCCTCGCCGCCCTGTCGCAGCTGCTGTGAGCGCGCCGCGGCGGCGGAGCACGGCCCCGACGCTCCTGGCGCTGAGCGCCGCCGTCGCCATCCTCCTGGCGGTGGTCGTCGTGCGCCTGGCCGGCGGGGACGACCCGCGCACCGGGTCGCCCGTCGCCGCGCCGGTCGCCGACGGGGTCGTCGTCGAGGTGCCCGACGCGCGGGGCCGGCGGCTGATCGAGGCCTACGCCCGGCGGATCGGCGCCGAGGACCGGCCCGCCGTCCGCGCGCTCGGCCAGGCCGTCGTCGTGCGCGTGCGGCCCCGACGGGCGGACGTGCTCGTGCGGGCCGGCGGACGCGCGGCGCGCTTCTCGCGGGCCGACGACCCGCGCCTGCAGGCGTTCGTCGCGCGGGCCCTCGGCGGCTGAGGGTCGGCTCAGCCGGCGAGCGCCCGGACGGCGATCACCATCCGCGTCGTCGCCGCCAGCCGACCCGCGTCGTCGGTCATCCGGACGTCCCAGACCCAGGTCGTGCGCCCCCGGTGCAGCCGGTCGGCCCGCGCGTGGACGGTGCCCTCGAGGATCGGCCGCAGGAAGTTCGTCGCGTTCGAGAGCCCCTGGGCCACGAACCCGTCCGGCATCACCGCGGCGGCGGTGGCCATCGAGGTCACCGACTCGGCGATCGCCGCGTAGACGCCGCCGTGCACGAGGCCCATCGGCTGGCGGACGCCGTCGACCACCGGGACGCTCGCCTCGATCCACCCGTCGCCCTGATCGTGGACACGAAGTCCGATCAGGCCGTCCAGGGTGCGCTCGTGCGGGATCGTCGTCGGCAGCTCCATGCCTCGATCCTACGAGGGCGCGCCCGGGCGACCATTACGCGTTCGCAACGCGACGACCGCTAGATTCCGCGCGATGCCGCGCGTGGAGAGCTTGCATCCGGACCAGCAGGCGGTGCTGCAGCTCGTGCTGCGGCGCGGCATGGCGTACGAGGAGCTGGCGGGGGCCCTGGGCATGACGCCCGAGCTCGTCCGCGAGCGCGCCCTCGACGCCGTCGACGGCCTCGCCCCGGACGACGTCGACGGCCTCGAGATCGAGGACCGCGATCGGATCGCCGACTACCTGCTCGGCCAGTCCAGCGCGAGCGAGCGCCAGGCGGTGCGGGAGCTCCTGGAGTCCGCGGCGCCCGCCCGGACGTGGGCCCGCCTCGTCAGCAACGAGCTCCGGCCGCTGGCCGGCGACCGGCTGCCGGTCGTGCCCGGCGACGGCGAGGACGTCCGCGAGGCGTTCGCGGCCCTCGACGCCAAGACCGTCGCGCAGGGCAAGGAGCGCCGCCGCCGCGGCGCCGGCTCGATCCTCCTCGCCCTCGCGGGCGCGCTCGTGCTCGTCGTGGCCGTGCTCTACGTCACCGGCGTGTTCGACGGCGACGACGACGCCAGCGACGTCGCCAGCACCCCGACGACCACGACCACCGCCGGCAGCTCGGACGCCGAGCTCCAGGCGATCGCCCAGAGCCTGCGCCAGCAGGTGAACCTCCGTCCGCCGTCCGGCGCGAAGGGCAGCGCGGCCCGCCCGAAGGGCGTCATCCAGCTCACGGCGCAGGACGGCCAGCTGCTCGCGCTCCTGCAGGGCTCCGGGTTCCGTCCCGCGACCTCGAACCGCACGTACGCCGTGTGGCTCACCGGCGGGCCGAGCAGCCGCCGCGCGATCCGCCTGGGCTGGTTCAGCAACGGCGAGACCGACCAGTCCGGCCAGGCGACCGCGAAGACGATCGACAGCAAGGGCCGGATCGCCGGCACGCTGCTGCCGCTGCAGGTCGGCAAGGACATCGCCAACCAGCGCGAGGTGCCGATCGATCCGCGCCAGTACTCGCGGATCGTCATCGCCGAGGAGACGTCGAGCACCGTCGGGCGCGCGAACCCCGGCCGGACCGTCGTCAGCGGCCCCCTCAAGCAGTAGGCGAGCCGGATTGCCGTGCCGAGCGGGGCGTCCGCCCCGCTCGTCGCGCCCCCGCGCCGGCTCAGCTCGTCGCGGCGCGCCGCAGGCCGGTGAGCAGCTCGTTCGCGTAGCGGCGGGCCGCCCGGCGGCCGAGCATGCCGGCGGTGAGGCCGCGCTGCACGAGGTCGCGCTCGACGGTGACCGTCACCAGCGAGCGCTCGCCCTCCGCCGGCTCGATCCGCAGCTCGACGGCGCTGCGCCGCATCGCCTTCGCGAACGGCGTGTCGTCGAGCTCCTGCTCCCACCGCTGCAGCTGCTCGCGTCGCGACTGGCTCACCCGCCAGTCCACGCGCACCGGCACGCCGCGCGAGCTGCGCAGCACGAGCGTGAACCGTCCGCCCTGGACGTCCTCCGCCCGCTCCGCCCGCGGCCACCACGAGACGAGCCGCCCGCCGTCGGCCACCCAGTACCAGACGGTCTCCGGCGTGGCGTCGATCGTCCCCGACGTCGTGCCGCTCGTCTCCGCCACGTCCCGTCCCTGCCTCAGTCGTAGGTCACCAGCGAGTGCACGGCGTGCGGCGCCAGGCGCGCGCGACCGCCGAGCGCCGACAGCTCGACGAGGAACGAGCAGGCGACGACCTCGCCACCGAGGTCCTCGACGAGCCGGCAGAGCGCCTCGGCGGTCCCGCCGGTGGCCAGCAGGTCGTCGTGGACGAGCACCCGGGTCCCGGGCTCCAGGAGGTCCGCGTGGACCTCGAGCTGGTCGCTGCCGTACTCCAGCGCGTACTCGACCGCGAGGGTGTCCCGCGGCAGCTTGCCGGGCTTGCGCGCCAGCAGGAACCCCGCGCCGAGCTCCAGCGCGAGCGCCGGGCCGAGGAGGAACCCGCGGGCCTCGGCCGCGATCACGCGCTGGACGCCGAGGTCGCGCGTGACGTCGGTCAGGTGGTGCACCGCGGCCGCCAGCGCGGCCGGGTCCGCGAAGACCGGCGTGATGTCGCGGAACGTCACGCCGGGCTCGGGGTGGTCCGGGATCGCGACGATCCGGGCGGCGACCTCCTCCACGTGGCTCACGCGACGAGCCGCCGCAGGTCGCGGATGAGCAGGAGGTGCTTCAACCGCGTGGTCGTGGCCGCGAGGGTCTCGAGCGCGTCGACCGCCTCGGCGCGGCGCTCGGGGTTGCGCGACCGCAGCGCCGGCCCCAGCAGCTGCTCGAGCAGGGCCGCCTCCCGGTCCGCGGAGCTGCGCAGGACGCGCAGGTGGCGCCCGCCGACCCCGTAGCGGGCGAGCTCGACCGCGGCGCGCACGACCTCGCGCTCGTCGTCGTCGAAGACGATCGCGCCGGCCTGGTCGCGACCCTGGACGATGCCGTAGTCGCGCAGCTCGCGGACGAGCTGCGGCGTGGCCCGCGTCTCCTCGCAGAGCTGCTCGAGCGTTCGCAGCCCGGCGCTCGGCGTCCGCAGCGCGACCGACGTGGTGCCCCGCTGCGCGGGCGGCTCCTCCGGCGCGTCCTCGGCGACGACGCGCGGCTCCTGCCCGCGCCCGGCGGCCAGCTCCTGCCGGATGACGCGCAGCGGCAGGAACTCGTCGCGCTGCAGGCGCAGGATCGTCCGCAGCCGCTCGACGTCGTCGCTGCCGAACAACCGGTAGCCGCCCGAGGTCCGCCGCGGATGGAGGAGCTTCTGGTCCTCGAGGTAGCGGATCTTCGAGATCGAGATCTCCGGGAACTCCCCGCCGAGCAGCTTGCAGACCTGACCGATCGTCAGTGGGCGTCCCGAGCGGGCGCTCGCCGGCGCGACGTCCTCGGCCTCGGGGGTGCCTGCCGCGGTCACGGGCTGCTGGCTCATGCGCGCCCTCAGCGGGCGAGGAAGGTCAGCTTGTACTTGCCGACCTGGACCTCGTCGCCGTCCCGCAGGAGGGCGCTGTCGATCCGTCGGCGGTTCACGTAGGTGCCGTTCAGGGAGCCGAGGTCGTCGACGTGCCAGCCGTCGTGGCGCGACACCGCGAGCGCGTGGTCGCGCGAGACGGTCACGTCGTCGAGGAAGAGGTCGCTCTCGGGGCGGCGGCCGATCGTGACGCGCTCGCCCGCGAGCGGGATCGTCTCCCCCTCGCGTCCGCCGCCGGCGCGGATCACGAGGGCGGCACCGCCGGCCTCGCGCACCGAGCCGAGGTCGATCGCGCTGATCTCCCCCGTGTCGCCGACGCGGTAGGTCGCGGTGCTCGGATCGTCCTGCGCCGCCGTGATGTCCCCGAGGTAGGCGCCGCAGCGGGGGCAGAAGTTCGCGCCCTCGCCGGCGACGAACCCGCACTCGGGGCAGTGGACCGCCATCAGGCGCCCTGGCCCCCCTCGCCGTCGTCGTCGATCCGGAGGTTGCCCGCGCGGCCCGCGAGGATCTCCGTGAGGCGGTCGACGTCGGCGGTCGCGATGACCGCCTCGCCGTCCTCGTGACGCCGGCGCAGGCGGCTGACGAGCTCGGCCCGGAGGATGTCGATCTGCCCGTGCAGGATCCGACGCCGGTAGCTGACCTCGGTCTCCTCCTGCGTCAGCCGGTCGATCATCGCCTTCAGCTCCTCGTCCGGGAGGCTGCCGAGATCGGGAAAGGAATCGTCCATGCGGGTGGTGGGCTCCGTGGGGTGAACGCCGCGGCGAGCATACCAGCGCCTCCCGCCCGGAACTCGACCTCGGCTTGAGGGTGCGCTCCCGGCCAGTGGACCACGTCCCCCGCGCGCGGGCACGCGGCCTCAGCGAGCGTTCGAGGGGCCCTCCGGCGCCGCCGCGCGGCGTCGTCGCAGCGCGCGGCGTCCCTGGACGGTGTAGCGGGCGCTCGCCAGCAGCGACATCGCGACCCCGATGCCCAGCAGGACGTCGGCGAGCGTCCCCACGCCCGCGAGCGCGAGGAAGAGCGACCCCATCGTCGGCACGACCGCGAGGCGACCCCACCAGTTCACCTGGAGGCTCAGGCCGAGGTTCATGGCTCGCCGACCGAAGAAGAGCATGTAGCACTCGCGGGCCACGATCAGCGCGAGCAGCCAGCGGGGCAGGAGGTCGAACGACCAGCACACCACGCCGCCCGCCAGGACGAGCGACCGGTCCGTCACGGGATCCAGCAGCGCGCCGAAGCGGCTGTACTGGCCGGTGGCGCGGGCGAGGAAGCCGTCGACGTAGTCGCTGCCCGCGATGAACGCGTAGAGCACGGCCGGCCCCGCCTCGGTGCCGCTGTCGTTGCTGAGCGCCCAGACGAGGAAGACCGGGATGAGCGCGAGCCGCACCATCCCGACGGCGTTCGGGATCGTCCAGACGTTCAGCGGCTGGCCGGGCAGGGTCTGCGGGGGCGGCGGGCCCGAGCGGTCCAGCCCGAAGAGCCGGTAGACCGTCATCCGGGCGCGCTCGGTCTGCTCGCGCGCCCGCTCCCGCACCTGCTCGGTCCGCTCGCGGACCTGTTCCGTGCGCTCGCGGGTGCGCTCGCGGACCTGCTCGGCCCGCTCCCGCGTCCGCTCGCGCACCTGCTCGGCGCGCTCGCGCACCGTCCCCGAGCCGTGGTCCGGCGGCTCGGGCGCGCGGTCCTCGGGACCGCCGTCGTCCGGCCTCTCGGGGCCCGCCGGGCTCAGGGGATCCGCTCCCAGAGCTCGCGGACGGCGGCCACGAGCCCGTCGAGCGGCAGCCCGCCCTCGACGTCCTGCTGGCCGCGCCGGACCTGCGCCTCGACGCGGCCCTCGGCCAGCGACCGGCGGCCGACCGTGAGCCGCAGCGGGCAGCCGAGCAGCTCGGCGTCGGTGAGCTTCATCCCGGCACCGCCGTCGCGGTCGTCGAGCAGGACGCTGAAGCCGGCATCGCGCAGCTCGTCGTGGATCCGGGCCGCGGCGGCCTGCTCGTCCGTGCCCCGCTTGCCCAGCGCGACGACCTCGACGTCGAACGGCGCGATCGCCTTGGGCCACGCGATCCCGCGGTCGTCGTGGAACTGCTCGACCGCCGCCGCCGCGATCCGCGCGGGACCGATCCCGTAGGAGCCCATGACGATCGGCTGCTCGCGCCCGTCCTCGTCGAGGTACCGCGCGCCGAGCGGCTCGGAGTACCGCGTCATGAGCTGGAAGATGTTGCCGATCTCGATCGCCGGCTCGATGACGACCGTCCGGCCGTCGACGACGTCGCCCGCGACGACCTCCCGCACGTCGGCGACCTCGTAGGCGAAGTCCCGACCCGGCACCACGCCGTCGAGGTGCACGCCCTCCTCGTTGGCCCCGACGCACCAGCCGCCGGCCGGGCTGCCCTCCGCGGTGGCCACGACCGCCGCGTCCACCACGACGGGGACGTCCGCGCCGACGGGCCCGAGCGAGCCGGGCGGGCCGAGGCGCTCGCGGATCTCCTCCTCGAAGGCCTGGCGAACGGCGCCGCCGAGGGCCTTGGCGAGCTTCACGTCGCCGACCTGGTGGTCGCCGCGCAGGAGCACGAGCACGAACCGCGCCGCGCCCTCCGCGTCGGTGGCCACCACGGGGAACGCCTTGAGCAGCGCGCCCGCCGGACGGTCGAGGTGCTCGGCGAGGGCCGCGATCGTGCGGACCCCGGGCGTCTGCACCCGCTGCGGCGCGTCGGGCGCGTCGGGCAGCGCCACGGGCTGGGGCTCGGCGCTGGCGACCTCGACGTTCGCGGCGTAGTGCCGCCCGACCGCGCCGGCGTCGCCGGGATCGACGCTCAGCACGACGTCGTCCTCGCCCGCGGCGCACGGCGCCATGTACTCGTGGGCGCGCTTGCCGCCCATCATGCCGGTGTCGGACTCGACCTCGTACCAGCGCAGCCCGCTGCGGTCGTAGACCCGCGCGTACGCCTCGCGGAAGCGCTCGTACTGGGCCTGGAGGCCGGCCTCGTCGCGATCGAACGTGTAGGCGTCCTTCATGACGAACTCGCGCGTCCGCAGGACGCCGGCGCGCGGGCGCGGCTCGTCGCGCTCCTTCACCTGGAACTGGTAGAGCGAGAGCGGCAGGTCGCGGTAGGACCGCACCACCTGCGCGACGTGGAAGGTCACCGCCTCCTCGTGGGTCATCGCGAGGACCATGTCGGCGTCCTTGCGATCCCGCAGGCGGAAGAGCTCGCCGCCGATGGCGTCGTAGCGCCCCGTCCGCCGCCAGAGGTCGGCGGGCTGGAGCACCGGCATCAGCAGCTCCTGGCTGCCGATCCGGTCCATCTCCTCGCGGATGATGGCCACGATCCGCTGGTGCACGCGCCAGCCGGCCGGCAGCCACGTCCAGAGCCCGGCGCCGACCTGGCGCACGAGCCCGGCCCGCACCATGAGCTGGTGGGACACCGCCTCCGCGTCGGCGGGGGGCTGGCGCTCGGTGGGCAGCAGCAGCTCGGACAGGCGGCTCATCGCGGGAGAATCTATTCGACGGTCCCCCGTCGACGGCCCTCGACGCCGTCGGATGCGGGAGAATCGAGCCCCGCCGACCGCAACCTGCGGCGGGACGACGGGTTCCTGGTGGTGAGCGCACGCACCCGGCCGTCCCGGACGGCCCGCCGCCCGCTCACCGCCCCCAGCCGAGGAGCCCCTTCCCGATGACCTCTCGCCTCCGCCGCGCCACGCCGCTCGTCCTCGCCGCCGCCGGCCTGCTCGCCCTGCCGGGCGGCGCGTCGGCGTCCAAGACGATGCTCACCGGCATCGCCGACGAGAACGTCCTGAACGGCGCCACGCCCGGTGGCGCGGACACGACCGTCGCCAAGTGGAAGGCCGAGGGCATCCAGGACGTCCGCACGTTCGCGCAGTGGAACAAGCTCGCGCCGGACGTCGATGCGACGAAGGTCCCGGAGGGCAAGGACTGGCGCGACCCCGCCTCCTACGACTTCTCCTCGCTCGACCGCAAGATCGACCTCGTGCGGCGTCACGGCCTCGGCGTGACGCTCGTGCTGACCGGTCCCGGACCGGTGTGGGGCTCGCTCGAGCCGGCGCGGCGCAACGGCACGCTGAAGCCCAACCCGACGCTCTTCGGCCAGTTCTCCGAGGCGGTCGCCAAGCACGTCGCCGATCGCGTCGACCGCTACATCATCTGGAACGAGCCGAACGTCGCCACGTGGCTGCAGCCGCAGTGGACCTGCACCGGGCTGAAGTGCCGTCCGTACTCGCCGTACCTCTACCGCCAGCTGGCGGCGAAGGGCTATGCCGCGGTGAAGCGGCACGACTCCACCGCGCGCGTCGCGATCGGCGGCACGTCCTCGAAGGGCACGATCGCGGCCCCGCGGATCGGCCGCACGAACTCCGCGATGCAGCCGCTCGTCTTCCTGCGCGAGATGAGCTGCGTCACGGCGAAGTACAAGCGGACCCGCTCCGGCCGGTGCAAGGGCTTCAAGCCGCTGAGCGGCGAGGCGCTCTCCTACCATCCGCACCCGCGCGAGTTCTCGCCGGGTCGCACGGACCCGGCCAAGGACAACGCGCGGATCGCCGACCTGCCGCGCCTGCTGCGCGCGCTGGACCGGATGCAGCGCGCGGGCGGGTTCAAGGTCCGCGGCGCGAAGCGGATGCCGCTCTGGCTCGACGAGTTCGGCTACGAGACCTACCCGCCGGACCGCAAGGGCAACGGCACGGTCTCCCTGTCCCGCCAGAAGGCGTGGACGCAGTGGGGCATCGCGAAGGCCGCGCGCCAGTCGCGCGTCCAGATGCTCACGCAGTACGAGTGGTTCGACGAGCCGACCGGGTCCGACGAGAACGAGCAGTTCAACCGGTGGCAGTCCGGCCCGTTCTTCGTCGACGGCCGGCCCAAGCCGCTGGCGGCCGTCTTCGCGACGCCGATCTACGGCTGGCGCACGAGCCGCAGCGCGACGGTCTGGGGCCAGGCCCGCCCGGCGACGAGCCGCATCCGCGTGACGCTGCAGCGCAGCACCGGCGGGGCGTTCCGGGACTACAAGGCCGTGACGACGAACGCCGTCGGCCAGTTCACCGCGAAGGTCCCGCGCTCGAGCAAGACCCGGTACCGCTTCACGTTCGTCGACCCGAGCTCGCAGCAGACCCGCACGAGCGACGCGGTCCGGCTGACGAAGGAGTAGCGCCCCGCGGGCGGGGGCCGGCGCCACCGGCCGCGCGCCCTCGGGCGCCCGGCGCTCGCCCCCGGTCCGCCCGTCGGAGCGCCGGCGGCTCAGCCGCCGGTGCGGGTGAACCGCCGGCCGGCGGTCGGCGAGGAGGACTCGTCGACGAGGCGCCCGCCCTCGGGCGGTGCCGCGGCGGCCTGCGCCTCGGCCTCGGCCTTCTCCTTCTCGATCGCCGCAAGGCGCTCGGGCGTCATCGCGGAGAGGTCCTCGTTCTCCGAGAGCCACTGGGTCGCCTCGGCGACCTCCCGCTCGTCGCGCACGACGGTCTTGCCCGACGCGTAGTAGCGGTCGATCTCCTTGAAGAGCTCGTCGACGAGCTGGTCGGTGGGGACCTTCTTCAGCGGCTCGCCCTTGGAGAAGATCATCCCGGCGTCCTTCGCCCCCGTGATGCCGAAGTCGGCGTGGCGCGCCTCGCCGATCCCGTTCACCGCGCAGCCGAGGACGGAGACCTCGATCGGGTCCTCGTAGGCCTCGAGCCGCCGCTCGACCTCGGCCACGACCGAGTCCATGTCGAACTGCAGGCGGCCGCAGGTCGGGCAGGCGATGAGGACCGGGCCCTTCTCGCGGAGCTTCAGCGCCTTCAGGATCTCCCACGCGACCTTCACCTCCTCCTCGGCGTGGAACGTCGAGAGGGAGATGCGGACGGTGTCCCCGATGCCGTCGGCCAGCAGCGTGCCGAGGCCCACGGCGCTCTTCAGCGAGCCGGTGTACTTCGTGCCCGCCTCGGTGATCCCGAGGTGCAGCGGGTACGGGATCCGCTCGCTGAGCCGCCGGTTCGAGGCGATCGTGTTCGGGACCGAGGTCGACTTCATCGAGACCTTGAACTGGTCGAAGTCGAGGCGCTCCATGAGCTCGACCGTCTCGACCGCGGCGCGCACGAGCGCCTCGACCGGATCGGAGTACTCGAGGTCGCGCAGGTGCTTGGGCAGCGACCCGGAGTTCACGCCGACGCGGATCGGCACGTCGTGGCGCTTGGCGGTCGCCACGACCTCGGCGACCTTCTCGGGGCCGCCGATGTTGCCCGGGTTGATCCGGATGCAGTGGGCGCCGGCCTCGATCGCCTTGATCGCGAGCGTGTGGTTGAAGTGGATGTCGGCGATGATCGGGATCGGCGACTCGCGCACGATCGTCTTCAGCGCCTGGACGTCGTCGTCGCGCGGGACGGCGCAGCGAACGAGGTCCGCGCCGGCCTCGGCGACCCGGCGGATCTGGGCGAGGGTCTCCGCGACGTTCGCGGTCTCGGTCTTCGTCATCGTCTGCACGGCGACCGGCGCGCCGCCCCCGATGGGGACGTCGCCGACGCGGATCTGACGCTGCGAGGCCATGCACCGATTGTACGGAGGCGCCGCACCCGGCCGTGCAGCCGTCCGGTGACCGCGGAGACGGCCGCTGCGGAGCGCTTCGGAGCGAGTCCCACCCGGGGCGTGCGCCGCGCGGCGAGATCCGGGGAATCGATCATCTAGCCTGCCTCGACGTGCGCGCCGCTCCCGACGTCTACGCGACCGCCCGCGGGCCCCTGGCCCGGCTCGCCGGTCCGGTGGCCGCGCGCCTGCGCGCCCGCCGCCATGAGCTGCTCTTCGGCCTCACCGGGCTGGACCGCCTCGGCCGTCCGGCGCGGATCCTCGACGTCGGGTGCGGGACGCTCGGGCTGCGCGCCCAGGCGCCCGACCTCGACGTCACCGGCGTCGACCTCGTGCCCCGGCCCACGTACCCGGGGCCGTTCGTGCAGGCCGACGCGACCCGGGGCCTGCCGTTCGCCGAGGGCGCGTTCGACCTCGTCTACTGCAGCTCGGTGATCGAGCACGTCGCGCCCGAGCAGCGCGCCGCGCTCTGCCGCGAGCTCCTCCGGGTCGGGCGCGGCGTCTACGTGCAGACGCCGGCGTGGTCGTTCCCGATCGAGCCCCATGCCCTGCTGCCGGTCGCGCACTGGCTGCCGCCCGCGATCCGGCGCCCGTACTGGCGCCTCGGAGCGCAGGGGCACTGGGAGGACGTGCGCCTGCTGCGACGGGGCGAGCTCGCGCGGCTGCTGCCCGGCACCACGGTCCACGGCGAGGCCGTCGGGCCGGTGACGAAGAGCTGGATCGCCGTCCGCCCCGTCGCCTGAGGCACGCGGCTCGTCGCGACGGGTCCGGCGCCGCGCGGCGCCGGACCCGTCGCGGGATCAGGAGCGCGGCGGCTCGTCGCGCTCGGGGTGCTCGATCGCGGTGATGACGCCCGTGTCGAACTCGTCGTTGCCGCGCGTGGCCACCCAGTTGGCGAGCCAGAACACGAGCCCCAGCCCGAGCAGGAGGAGCGCCCGCGTGATCTGCTCGGTGTCGTTGGCGACGCGGTGGATCAGCAGCGCCAGGGCCGCGACCGCGCCGATCGCCGGCAGGAGCGTCGGGGCGACGAAGTGCTGGTGCGAGACCGGGTCGCGCCGCAGCACCAGGACGCTGATGTTCACCGTGATGAACACGATCAGCAACAGCGTCGTCGTGGTCGCCGCGAGGTCGGAGATGTCACCGGTCGCGGTGAGGATCACCGCCAGGCCGGTCGTGAACAGGATCGCCGCCCAGGGCGTCTGCCGGCCCCGGTGGACCTTGCCGAAGAACTGCGGCACGATCCGCTGCCGCGCCATGCCGTAGGTCAGGCGCGAGGCCATGATCATGTTGATCAGCGCGCCGTTGATGAGCGCCAGGACCCCGATCGCGGCGAAGATCTTCACCTCGACCGCCAGCGGCCCGGTCGTGGCGATCTCCAGCAGCGGCGTCGTGTCCTCGTCGGTGAGCGTCGCGTAGGACAGCACCGCCGGGGCGATGATCCCGATCACGATGTAGAGCGTGCCGGCGATCAGGAGACCGCCGAAGAGCGCCCGGGGGTAGTCCCGGATCGGGTCCTTCGCCTCCTCCGCGACGTTCACCGAGTCCTCGAAGCCGATCAGCGCGTAGAAGGCCAGGGCGGTGCCGGCGAGCGCGGCCGGGATCAGGCTGACGTCGTTGCCGGCCTCCTTCGCCTCGCTCGTCGAGAACGCGTTGCCGACGTCGCCGACGCCGTCCAGCAGGGCGCCGACGCCGATCACGATGATGAGGATCAGGCCGCCGAACTCGATGAGCGTCAGGACGACGTTGATCTTCACCGACTCGCTGATGCCGCGGAAGTTCACGGCCGCCACGATCATGAGGAAGCCGAGGGCGATGAGGATCGTCTGCGTCTCCGACAGGGTCCAGTCGAAGAGCCGCGGCAGGTAGGTCTCCGCGACGCCGCGCGAGAGCGTCGACGCCGACGCGATGCCCGAGCACATGACGGCGAACGCGATCATGAACGTGAAGAACGGCTTGCGGAACGCCTTGTTGACGTAGAGCGCCGCGCCCGCCGCCTGCGGGTACTTCGTCACGAGCTCCGCGTACGCGGTGGCGGTGAGGAGGGCCAGGAGCAGGGCGAGCGCGAACGGCAGCCAGACGAGCCCGCCGACCTCGCCGCCGATGACGCCGACGAGCGTGTAGATGCCGCCGCCGACGACGTCGCCGATGACGAACAGCAGCAGCATGTTGCGCGAGATCGCCCGCTTGAGCGGTGGATCCGACGCTGGGGGCGCGGCGGTGCCGGCTTCCATTGGTGCCTCCCGAGGGGGTTTGGGGGATCGGGCGGGCGCCCCGCGGGCGACCGCGTGGCCACGCTCTCATACGCGCCGGACCCGTGCCAGTGCGCCAACGGCACGAGTGGCGCGCCACGTGCTGTCCGATCGGACAGTGCCCGGTGCGCGCCTCGTTCGGGATCGGTCCCCCCCCGGCCGACCCGAGGTCGGCGGCCGGCGCCTCAGCGCGGATCCACCGATGCTCAGGCGTAGAGCGCGTCGATCTCCGACGCGTACTTCGCGTCGATCGGCTTGCGCTTGAGCTTCATCGTCGGCGTCAGCTCGTCGCCGCCCGGCAGCCAGTCGCCGCGCACGATCTCGAACCGCTTCACCTGCTCGACCCGCGAGAGCTTCGCGTTGCCGGCGTCGACGCCCTTCTGGATCTCCTCGCGGACCCGCGGGTCCTCCGCGAGCGCCTCGAGGTCGCCCTCGATCCCGTTGGCCGCCGCCCACGGCGGCGTGAAGTCGGCGTCCAGCACGATCAGCGCGACGTTGTACGGACGCGCGTCGCCGATCACCGCGACCTGCCCGATCAGCGGATGGGCCGACTTGATCGCGGCCTCGATGTTCGCCGGCGACATGTTCTTGCCGGCCGCGTTGATGATGAGCTCCTTCTTGCGGTCGACGATCGTGAGGTAGCCGTCCTCGTCGAGCGTCCCCACGTCGCCGGTCCGGAACCAGCCGTCGTCGGTGAACGACTCGCGCGTCTTCTCCGGCAGGTTGCGGTAGCCCCGCATGATCGTCGGGCCCTTCAGCAGGACCTCGCCGTCCTCGTCGAGCTTGATCTCCATCCCCGGCACGACGGGACCGACCGTGCCGATCTTGATCCGGTCGGGCGGGTTCAGCGTGCCGCACGCGCAGCCCTCCGACATCCCCCAGATCTCCGCGATCGGCAGCCCGATCGCGTGGAAGAACTCGATCACCTCGCGCGGCGTCGGGGCCGCGCCGACGTTGATCGACTCCGCCCGATCGAGGCCGAGCATCCCGCGCAGCGGCGCGAAGACCTGCTCGTCGGCGGCGGCGACCGCCGCGGCGAGCTCCTCGGGCACCGGCTCCCCGGCCTGCTCGAGGGCCACCTTCCGGCGCGCGGCGTCGATCGCGCCCTGCACCTGCTCGCGGCGCTCGTCGGGCTGCGAGGCGAGCATCGCCTCCAGGCCCGACTTCAGCTTCTCCCAGATCCGCGGGACCGCGAAGAACCACGTGGGGTGCACGGCGGCGAGGTACGCCGAGATCTGCTTCGGGTCCGGGCAGCAGGTGATCTCCAGCCCGAACAGCAGCGGGGCGTAGTAGTGGGCACCGCGCTCGGCGATGTGCGCGGCCGGGAGCCACGAGATGACGCGACCGCCCTGCTGGAGCTTCGCCACGCGCCCGATGCTGTCCATCGCCGCGATGAGGTTGCGGTGCGTGAGCTCCACGCCCTTCGGCGGCCCGGTGGTGCCGGAGGTGTAGATGAGCGTCAGAAGATCGTCCGGCCGCAGCGCCGCGGCCTGGGCGTCGACGTCGAAACCGGCGTCGGCGTCGGCCTCCACCGCGGCGAGCGTCATCGCGCCGTCCGGCGCGTCCCCGTCGACGACCACGACGTGGCGCAGCCCCGGCGCGAGCTGCTGCGCGGCGAGCACGCGGTCCACGAACGCCTGCTCGGTGACGACGACCGCGATCTCCGCGTCGCCGACGATGTAGGCGATCTGCTCCGGCGAGGAGGTCTGGTACAGCGAGACCGGCACGGCGCCCAGCGACGTCGCGCCGAGGTCGAGCGGGAAGAACTCGGGGCGGTTGCTGAGCAGCAGCCCGACGCTGTCGCCCCGGGCGACGCCGAGGCTCGCGAGCCCGGCCGCGGCGGCCCGGCGACGGGCGTCGACCTCGCGCCACGTCCAGGAGACCCCGTCGTCCTTCGTGCGCACGAGGACGTCGTCGGGCTGGCGCTCCAGCCCCTGCCGGAAGGCGTCCAGCATGGTGGTCACGGACGTCGCCGCGTCGGTCGCGCTCATGGTGCTCCTCGGTCGTTCTCGGCCCGGCGCGCCGCGGCGGTCGCCGCCGGCGTGGGACGCCTACGGCGCGAGCGTACCGCCCCCGCGCGGGTCCCGAGCAGGTGTCAGGTGCACCCCGGAGGACCCGGCGGTGTGGCGCGGGCACACCCGAGGGGCCGTCCTCCCGTCCCCGACGGCACCGGCCCGACGGCCGGTGCCCAGGGTCAGCGGACCTGGAACCCCTCGCCGAAGATGCGCCCGACGTCGTTGTAGAAGCCGAGGCCGAAGATCATGATCACGAGCGCGAAGCCCACGACGCTCGCCCGCTCGAGCCACGCGTAGGGGATCGGCCGCCCGCGGACGCGCTCGGCGATCGCCCAGAAGATGTGCCCGCCGTCCAGCGGCAGGAACGGGAAGAGGTTGATGATCGCCAGCGACAGGCTGATGACCGCGAGCACCTGGATCGCGCGGCTCGTCGAGAGCTCGAAGCTCTGCCGCGTCACCTCGTAGGAGCCGACGACGCCCGAGACCTCCTTCCGCGCCTGGCTGTCGTAGACGAGCCGGACGATCGCCTCGCCGGTGAGCTTCGTCACCTGCCAGAGGTACTCGACCCCCTTGCCGGCGGCGTCGAGGCGATCCGTGTCGACGTCCGCGACGCCGTAGCCGTACCCGAGCAGCATCCGGCCCTCGGTGTCGGCGGCGCTCGGCTGGGCGACGTACCGGGGGGTGACCTCCGCCGTGCGCCGCGTCCCGTCGCGCTCGTAGACGATCCGCACCGGCGTCGTCGCCCGGCAGCCCTCGCGCGTCGCGCCGCCGGCGCAGCGGTGCGCGCTGACGGCGTCGCGCATCGCGACGAGGCGCCGCTCGACGTTGTCGATCGTCAGCCCGGCGGCGAACCCGGGGCGGCCGTCGACGCTGATGATCCGGTCGCCGGGCTCGAAGACCGCGGCTGCCGGGCTGTCCTTCTGCACCGAGTCGACGACCGGCGCGAGCGACGGCACGGCACCCTTGCCGCCCCACAGCAGGACGATGATCACGATCGCCAGGACGACGTTCACGATCGGGCCCGCGGCGATCACGACGATCCGCTTCCACACCGGCTGGCGGTAGTAGGCGCGCTCGGCGATCTCCGGCGGGAGCTCCTCCCGCGGGTCCATGCCGGTGATCTTCACGTAGCCGCCGAGCGGGATCGGCCCGACGGCGTACTCCGTCTCCCCTCGCCGGACGCTCCACAGCGGCTTGCCGAAGAACAGCGAGAACCGCTCCACGCGCATGCCGACCGCCTTCGCGGCGGCGAAGTGCCCGAGCTCGTGGAGGACGATCAGCGCGGCGAAGCCGAGGAACGCGAGGACCCATGACACGGCGAGGAAGGGTGACACAGCCGCATGTGCGCCCGATCAACGCCTCTCGGCGAGCCCGCGCGACGGGGCTCAGACGCGGGCGGCGACGAGCGTCTCGGCGTGCTCGCGCGCGCGCCGGTCGGCGTCGTAGAGGCTCTCGAACGCGCGGACCGGGCCCGACCCGAGGGCATCGAGCGTGGCCTCGACGATCGCCGGGATGTCGAGGAACCCGATCCGGCCCGCGAGGAACGCGTGTACCGCGATCTCGTTCGCGGCGTTCAGCACGCACGGCGCCGTGCCGCCGGCCTCCCCCGCCTCGCCCGCCAGCCGCAGGCACGGGAACGCGTCGAGGTCGGGGCGCTCGAAGGTCAGCTGCCCGACGGCGGCGAGATCCAGCGGCTCCAGCGGCAGCGGCACCCGGTCGGGGTGGTGCAGCGCGAAGGCGATCGGCGCGCGCATGTCCGGCAGCCCGAGGTGCGCCAGCGCGGCGCCGTCGCAGAGCGTGACGTACGAGTGGACGATCGACTGCGGGTGCACGACGACGTCGATCCGGTCGTACGGCGTCCCGAACAGGTGGTGCGCCTCGATGACCTCGAGACCCTTGTTCATGAGCGTCGCGGAGTCGATCGTGATCTTGCCGCCCATCGCCCAGGTCGGGTGCGCGAGCGCCTGCTCGATCCCGACGTCGGCCAGCTCGTCGCGCGAGCGGCCGCGGAACGGGCCGCCGGAGGCGGTGAGCACGAGGCGCTCGATCGTCCCGAGCCGCGGACCGCCCGCGGGCGCCTCCGCCCCGCCGGACTCGCCCTCCACGAGCTGCCACAGCGCGGAGTGCTCCGAGTCGACCGGCAGCACCCGGGCGCCCGTGGCCTCCGCGAGCTGCATCACGAGCTCGCCGCCGACGACGAGCGACTCCTTGTTCGCGAGCGCCAGGTCGATGCCCTCCCCGAGCGCGGCGACGGTCGGGCCGAGGCCCGCGGCGCCGACCAGCGCGTTCAGGACGAGGTCGGCGCCCGCCTCGACCACGAGTCGCACGAGCCCCTCCGGCCCGGCGAGCACCTCGCCCTCCGGCCATGCGTCGGCGGCGCGCGCCGCGGCGTCCGCGTCGGCCAGGGCGATCCGCGGCACGCCGTGCTGCCGGGCCTGCGCGACGACGGCCTCCCAGCTGCGCCCCGCGGCGAGGCCCACGACCGCGAAGGCGTCCGGGTCGGCCCGCTCGACGACGTCGAGCGCCTGGGTGCCGATCGACCCGGTCGAGCCGAGCAGCAGCAGCCGGCGGGTCACGACACGCCGCCCATCGCCAGCCAGACGTAGAAGCCGGCGACGATCGCGAACATCGCCGCGTCGAGGCGGTCGAGCACGCCGCCGTGGGGACCGAACAGCGTGCCCGCGTCCTTCGTGCCGGCGTCGCGCTTCAGGAAGCTCTCGAAGAGGTCGCCCGCCGGTGCGGCGATCGCCACGGCGAGGCCGAGCAGCAACGCGTCGGTGCCGCTGAGCCAGTCCTGGTAGAGCCCGGCGAACCACGTCGCCACGACCGCCGTGACGATCCCGATCAGCAGGCCCTCGACGGTCTTGTTCGGCGAGATCCGCGGCGCGAGCTTGTGACTGCCGAAGAGCCGCCCGCCGAGGTACGCGCCGGTGTCCCCGAGGAAGGTGCCCACGAGGACGTTCACGACGATCCCGCCGCCGTGGTCGCTGTCGCGCAGCAGGACGGCGTGGCCGAGGGCGAAGCCGATCCAGACGACGCCGAGGAGCGTCACCGCGACGCCGGGCATGCCGCCCGGCGGGACGGAGATCGCCACGGCGAGGAAGATCAACGGGATCGACGCCACGAGCGCGGTCGTCATGCCCTCGCGGCCCCAGAGCGCCGCGGAGACGATGATCGCCAGGACGCCGGCGCTCGAGGCGACGAGCGACGGCCGCGTCCGGGCGAACATCCGGCAGAGCTCCCAGACGCCGATCAGGCCGAACGCGGCGATGCCGACGACGAAGATCCAGCCGCCCTGGGCGACGAGGAGGATCGCGACGATCGCCGCGGGGATCGCGACGAGGACGCGTGCGCCGAGGTCGCTCCCGCCGCCGCGGTCGGAGGGCGAGCGCACGGTCTCGATCGCGTCCTCGAACCGCTCGAGGGCCTCGATCTCGTCGGCGACGTCGTCGGCGGGGGGCGCGTCGGCGCGTCGCGCGCGGCGGCTGCGACCGCGCACGCGCTGGTCGCGGTCGACCAGGCGGGAGTCGTAGGTCGCGTCGTCGGCCTCGACGATGACGTCGCGGTCCCGCGGCCGTCGGGGCGCGGGCAGGGGGTCGGCCGTCTCGTAGGTCAGCTCGTCGGAGCTCGTCACCGACCGATCGTCGGTGCCGCGGGTGCCCCGTCGACGACGCCGGCCCCGCTCGGCCGGCTCGAAGTCGCCGAACTCGAGCTCGAAGCGCGCCTGCCGGCGCCGGCCCCGCGGCGGGACGGGCGTGGGGTCGAGGTCGTCGTCGGCCACGTCGGCATCATCCCGATCGCGGCCGTCGGACGCCCCACCGCGGCGCGGGACCGGCATCAGGCGGTCCGCCCGCCGAACCGTCGCTGGCGGGACGCGTACTCGTCGAGGCAGCGCTCGAACGCGGCACGATCGAAGTCCGGCCAGAGCTCCGGCGCGAAGACGAGCTCGCTGTAGGCGCACTGCCAGAGCAGGTAGTTCGAGATCCGCTGCTCGCCCGAGGTGCGGATGAGGAGGTCCGGCTCGTGCATGTCGGGCGCGTAGAGGAGCTGCGCGAACGCCTCCTCGCCCCCGCCCTCGTAGCGCGCCGCGGCGTCGAGGATCTCGGCGCGTCCGCCGTAGTTGAACGCGACGAAGAGCGTGATCGTCTCGCCGCCGGCCGTCTCCTGCTCGGCCCAGTCCATCCGGTCCAGCAGCGCCTGGTCGACGCCCTCGCGCCGGCCGATGAACCGCATGCGGGCGCCCTCGTCCTTGAGCTCCGGGGTCTCCCGCTCGATCCGCTCGGCGAACATCGCCATGAGCCCGCGGACCTCGGCCGCCGGCCGGCTCCAGTTCTCGGTCGAGAACGAGAAGACGGTGAGCTCGCGGACGCCCAGCTCCGCGGCGTCGCGCAGGCGCTGGCGCACGACGTCGGCGCCGGCGCGGTGGCCCTCGGTGACCGGGACGCCCTCCCGCTGGGCCCAGCGGCCGTTGCCGTCGGTGATGATGGCGACGTGGCGTGGTCGCGCCGCCTCGGCGGCGCGCTCGACGGTCTCGGTCACGAGCGGCGCGGCCTCAGACCTCGAGGATGTCCGCTTCCTTGGCCTTCAGCGCGCCGTCGAGGTCGCCGATCTTCGCGTCGGTGACCTTCTGGAGGTCGCCCTCGGCGCGGCGCTCGTCGTCCTCGCCGATGTCGCCGTCGCTCTTCAGGCTCCGGAGGTCGCCGAGGACGTCGCGACGGACGTTGCGCACGCGGACGCGGCCCTGCTCGGCGATCTCGCGGGCGACCTTCACCATCTCGCGGCGCCGCTCCTCGGTCATCTCGGGGATGCCGAGGCGGATGATCTTGCCGTCGTTGGAGGGCGTCACGCCGAGGTTGCCCTCGGAGATCGCCTTCTCGATCGTCTTGATCGCGCTCGGGTCGTACGGCTGGACCGTCAGGAGGCGGGCCTCGGGCGCGTTGATCTGCGCGAGCTGGCGCAGCGCGGTCGGCACGCCGTGGTAGTCGACGACGACCCGGTCCAGGAGGTTCGGGCTCGCGCGGCCCGTCCGGACGGAGGCGAACTCCGTCTGCGTCTGCTCGACGGCCTTGGACATCCGCTCCTCGGCGTCGGCCAGCAGCTCGTCCAGGATCGACTCGTCGGGCATCAGGGGACCTCTCGGTGGTGGGACGTCGTGCGGCGGCGCGGGAGACGCCGCGTCAGGCGTTGCGGACGATCGTGCCGACCCGCTCGCCCGACACTATCCGGACGATGTTCTGCTCGTCGTCCATGTTGAAGACGTGGATCGGCAGCCGGTTCTCCATGCAGAGCGTCAGCGCCGTGGAGTCCATGACCCGCAGGCGGCGCTCGATCGCCTCCATGTGGGTGAGCTCCGGGATGAGCTCGGCGGAGGGGTCCACGCGCGGGTCCGCCGTGAGGACGCCCTCGACCCCGTTCTTCGCCATGAGGATGGCCTCGGCGTGGATCTCGGTGCCGCGCAGCGCGGCGGCCGTGTCCGTCGTGAAGAACGGGTTGCCGGTGCCGGCCGCGAAGATCACGACGCGCTGCTTCTCCAGGTGCCGCTCGGCGCGGCGCCGGATGTACGGCTCGGCGACCTCGGTGATCGTCAGCGCGGTCTGCGTGCGCGTCTGGACGCCGAGCTTCTCCAGGGCGTCCTGCAGCGGCAGGGCGTTGAGGACCGTCGCGAGCATGCCCATGTAGTCGGCCGTCGCGCGGTCCATGCCGTCGGCGGCGCCGGACATCCCGCGGAAGATGTTCCCGGCGCCGACGACGATCGCGACCTCGACGCCGAGGTCGTGGACCTGCTTGATGGCCCGAGCGACCGCGGCGAGCCGCTCGGGATCGGTGCCGTACTCCCGCGAGCCCATGAGGGACTCGCCGGAGAGCTTCAGCAGGACGCGCCGGAACGTCGTCGAGGCCTCGGTCATGCCGGGGATCCTGGCAAGGCGTCCGGCGCGCGACTACTCGCCGACCTGGAAGCGCACGAAGCGGGCGACGGTCACGTCGCCGACGTCCTTGCGCAGCTGGTCGATCGTCTTGCCGCCGTGCTTGTCCGGGTTGATGTGCTCCTGCGGCAGGAGGGCGATCTCCTTGAGCCACTTCGAGAGCTTGCCCTGGGCGATCTTCTCGCGGATCTCCGCGGGCTTGCCCTCGGCCTCGGCCTGCTGCTCGTAGACGCGCAGCTCGGCGTCGCGCTGCTCCTGCGGCACGTCCTCCGGCGCCACGTACTGCGTGGCCGGGATGGCGGCCACGTGCATCGCGACCTCCTTGCCGAACGCCGCGCGGGCGTCGGCGTCGGCCGCGCCGTCGACCTGGACCGCCACGCCGACCTTGCCGGTCGCGTGGATGTAGGTCTGGATCGTGCCCTCGCCGTCGACGGCGAAGCGCTCCGCGCGCCGGATGACGACGTTCTCGCCGGTCGTGGCCGACAGCTCGGCGCGCAGCGCCTCCACCTGCTGGCCGTCGAGCTCCTGCTCGAGCAGCGCCGCGGTGTCGACCGGGCCGGCCGCGCCGTCGGCGGCCAGGAAGCCGGCGATCCGCTTCGCGAAGGCGATGAAGTCGTCGTTGCGGGCGACGAAGTCGGTGTTGCAGTCGACCTCGACGAGCGCGCCGCGCTTGCCGTCCTCGCTGACGACGGCCTGGACCGTGCCCTCGGCCGCCTCGCGGTCGGCGAGCTTGCCGACCTTGTTGCCGAGCTTCACCCGGAGGAGCTCGACGGCCTTGTCGAGGTCGCCGTCCGTCTCCTGCAGGGCCTTCTTGCAGTCCATCATGCCAGCGCCGGTCTTCTGGCGCAGGGCCTTCACGTCGGCCGCGGTGATCGTGGCGCTCATCAGGCGTTGCTCTCCTGCGGCGCGGACGTCGCCTCGCCGCTCTCGGGGGTGGTCTCGGCGGCGGGCGCGGCCTGCTCGGCGGCGGCAGCGGCCTCGGCCTGCGCCTGGGCCTCCTGGCCCTGGGCGGCGGCGGCGCTCTGCTCCTCGGCCTCGAGGCGACGGGCGTCCTCCGCCTCGCGGCGGGCGGCCTCCTCGGCGGCGCGCTGCTCGCGCTCGGCGGCCTCGCGGGCCCGGCGGGCCTCCTCGGCCTCGTACCAGGCGAGGGCGCCCGAGGCGGCCGCGTCGCCGACGGCGTGCGCGATGAGGCTGCAGGAGCGGATGGAGTCGTCGTTGCCCGGGATGACGTACTCGACGCCGTCCGGATCGACGTTCGTGTCGGTCAGCGCGACGACCGGGATCCGGAGCTTGCGCGCCTCCTCCACGGCGATCTTCTCGGTGTTCACGTCGATCACGAAGACCGCGTCGGGCGTGCGGCGCAGGTCCTTCACGCCACCGAGGTTGATCTGGAGCTTCGCGAGCTCCTTGCGGCGCGCGATGCGCTCCTGCGACGGCAGGAGCTCGAGCTGGCCCTGCGACTCGAGCTGCTCGAGGTCGTTGAGGGTCTTGATCCGGCGGCTCGACGTCTGGAAGTTCGTGAGCAGGCCCGGCGACCAGCGCTGGTTGACGTACGGCATCCGGGCCGACTCGGCGGCGTGGCGGATGGCGTCCTGCGACTGGCGCTTCGTGCCGACGAAGAGCACGGTGCCGCCACGCTGGGCGAGGTCGGAGACGAAGCCCTGAGCGGCCTTCAGCAGCTCGACCGTCTGGAGCAGGTCGATGACGTGCAGGCCGGCGTGCTCGCCGTGGATGAACCGCGCCATGCGCGGGTTCCAGCGCCGGGTCTGGTGTCCGAAGTGGACGCCCGACTCCAGCAGGTCCTTGATGCCGACTTCGGCGACGGACATGGGGTCTCCCTTGGGTGAAGGACGGTGCAGCCCGCCGGTCCGCCTCGCGCTCCCGAGTGGCTCGGGCAGGGACGCGTGACGGGGTCGTCCGGCGGGGTCGTGATGACAGGACGATCCGGCGCCCGGGACGGGCGCGGACACCGAATTCAACCAGACCGGGCGATCGCGAGCGCTGCGGCGAGGTCGTCGGGCAACGGCGACTCGACGGTCAGCCGCTCGCCCGTCACCGGGTGGTCGAACGTCAGCCGCTGGGCGTGCAGGAACTGCCGCTCGAGCCCCAGCCGCGGACCGCTGCCGTGGGGAGCGCCGTACTCCGGGTCGCCGACGACCGGCAGGCCGATCGCCTGCAGGTGGACGCGGATCTGGTGCGTGCGCCCCGTCTCGAGCCGCACCCGCAGGAGCGTCGTGCGGGGCAGGAGCTCCTCGATCGCGAAGTGCGTCACCGCGCGACGCGGCGCGTCGGTGTCCAGCGAGTGCCGGGTGCGGTGCCGGCGGTCGCGCCCGATCGGCGCGTCGATCGTGCCCGTGCGCGCGTCGGGGCGCCCGTCGACGAGCGCGAGGTACTCGCGGGTGACGGTGCGCTCCCGGATCGCCTCCTGCAGCGCCCGGTGCGTGGCGTCGTCGCGCGCGATGAGCAGCAGCCCCGACGTCTCCCGGTCCAGGCGGTGCACGATGCCCGGGCGCTCCGGGTCGCCGCCGGGCGGCGCGATGCCGGCGAGGTAGCCCGCGAGCGCGTCGACGAGCGTCGGCTGGCCCGGGCCGTGGCCGGCGCCGGCATGGACGACGAGCCCCGCCGGCTTGTCGACGACGAGCAGGTGCTCGTCCTCGTGGCGGATGGCCGGCGGCGGGACGTCCGCGCGCGGGGCCGGTGCCTCGGGCGTCGCGCGCTCGATCTCCAGCGTGATCCGCTGGCCGGTGCGCACGATCGCGCGCTTCGCGGCCGGCGCGCCGTCGACGAGCACGCCCCCCGCGCCGATCGCGCGCTGCGCGCGGGCGCGCGACCCGCACGGCTCGGCGAGGACGACGTCGAGCCGCTCGCCGTCCTGCTCGCCGGCGACGACGAGCTCGACGCGCTCGACGTCGGTCATCCGTGCGCCTGCGCGCGGGAGCGCGCCTCGCGCTCCTCGCGCCGGTGGTCGCGCTCGACGACGTAGACGAGGAGCAGCATGCCGACGACGATCGAGACGTCGGCGAGGTTGAAGGCCGGCCAGTTCGGCGGCTTCAGGAAGTCGATGACCGCGCCCTCGAGGATCCGGTCGATGATGTTCCCGACGGCCCCGCCGAGGAGCATGCCCGCGGCGAGCCAGGCCAGCGGGCGCGTGCGGTTGCGCAGGAACCAGACGGCGAGCGCCACGAGCGCCACCGACACGAGCAGCCCGACGACGACCTGGGACCCCGCGAAGCTCGAGAACGCCACGCCGTCGTTGCGGACGTGCACGAGGTCGATGAGCGGCAGGAACGACTCGCGCTGGCCGCGGTCCAGGGCCTGGACGGCCAGGCGCTTCGTCAGCTGGTCGAGGACGAGGACGGTGACGGCGACCGCGGCGACGCGCTTCAGCGCGAGCTGCGAGAGCCGCGCCTCAGCCTTGGACAAGGCGCACCACCAGGCTGCCGACGACGTTCAGGACGAGGATCGCCACGATCGGCGAGAGGTCCAGCGGGCCCAGCGGCGGGATGAACCGCCGGAACAGCCCGAGGTACGGCTCGACCGCGTCGCGCAGGAACGTCTCGACCGCGTTCGTCGCCGCGTTGTACGGGATCCGCACTCCCGCCGTGCGCAGGAGCGACAGCAGGATGTAGGCGATGATGAGGATGAAGTAGACGAGGACGAGCGCCTCGATGAAGTCCGCGACCTGGTCGCGGGCGGTGGCGAGGACGACGGTCGCGAGGCTCATGCCGCACCCGCCGCCGCGTCGAAGGCCGACTGGATCGTCTCGCGCAGGTTGCCGCGGTCGAGCTCGCGCAGCCCCCGGGCCGTCGAGCCGCCGGGCGACGTCACCGCGCGGCGCGTCGCCAGCGTGTCGTGGTCCCGGGCGGCCAGCAGCGCCGCCGAGCCCTCGATGCCCGCCGCCACCATCCGTCCGGCGACGTCGGGGCTCACGCCGTGCCGGACCGCCGCGTCGACGGTCGCCTCGGCGAGGACCGCGACGTAGGCGGGCAGCACCCCGAAGATCGCCGTCGCCGCGGCGATCTGGGCCTCCGGCAGCTCGACGACCGTCGCGGCGCGGGAGAGCAGCTCGCTCAGCGACGTCCGCAGCGCGGGGTCGCCATCGGCGTCGGCGGCGAGCGCGATCACGCCCTTGCCGACCGCGCTGGGGGTGTTCGGCATGATCCGCACGACCGGCCGGTCGGGATAGGCCTCCCGCAGGCGCGCCAGCGGCACGGCGTTGAGCAGCGAGAGGACCGCGCGAGCGTGCGGCGCGACCGTGGCGGCCGCCTCGTCGAGCTGCCCGGGCTTGTGGGCGAGCACGACGACGTCGGCCTGCTCGGCGAGGGCGGCGGCGGTCGCCACCGCGCGGCCGCCGGTGGCCTGTGCCAGCGCCTCGGCACGCTCGGCGGCCGGATCGAAGGCGAGGACGGGCTCGCCGATGCCCCGCGCGAGCGCGGTGGCCATGTTGCCCGATCCCAGGAATCCCAATCGCATCAGCGACGGCAACGGTACCGGTCGGCCCGACGGGACGGACCGCTGCGCCGCCGCGGCCGCACCGGGCGTCGGACGCCGCCGTCGCGGCCGGCGGTCGGCCGGCCCGGACGGCGGTGCGGCTAGGACTGGTTGAAGAAGCCCTTCTCGATCAGCTGCGCGCGCTCCTCCGCGGAGATCGAGACGTTCCGCGGCGTGAGCATGAAGACCTTGTCGGCGATCCGCTGCATCCCGCCGTCGAGCGCGTAGGTCAGGCCGCTGGCGAAGTCGATCAGCCGCTTGGAGAGGTCGGTGTCCGACGTCTGCAGGTTGATGACGACCGGGATGTCGTCCTTGAACTTGTCGGCGATCTGCTGGGCGTCGTTGAACGACTTCGGCATCACGAGGTGCACGCGCGCGGCTCCTTGGACGGACGACCTGCTCGGGGCGAGCGAGCGTGACCCGCCGACCGGGCGCAGGTGCGAGCCGCCGCCGGGGTCGTCGTCGCTGAAGATGTCGTCGAAGTCCTCGCGGCGCCGACGGCGCTCGCCGAGCCGGCGCACGGGCGCGGGGGCCGGCTCGGGCTCGCGCTCGCGCGCTCGGCCGCGATCGCGCCGGTCGTCCTCGTACTCGTCGTCGTACTCGTCCCCGTAGGGATCCCGCTCCTCGGCGAGGGCGAAGTACACGAGCACCTTGTGCCAAGCGTCGCGGAAGGCCATGACAGGGCCGTCATTCTCCCACCGACGGCGTGTTCCTGCCCGCAGCGCGGCCGAACGTCGTCGGGACGCCCCGGCGGGCCGGGCTCACGGGGTGTCGGCGGCCTCGAGCCACCCGGCCGCCTGGCCGAGCACGCGGTCGGCGTTCCGCCGCGCGCGGGCCCCGTCGCCGCTGGCGAGGAGCTGCAGCGCCACCCCGTCGGCGATGGTGATGACGAGCTGCGCGGCCTCCGCCAGGCGATCCGGGTCGACGGGCCGCCGGGCGCCCGCGGCCAGGGCGTCGGCCACGACGGCCTCGTAGTCGGCGTAGTTGCGGGCGGCGACGGCGCCCGCCGCCGGCGTGCGGCGAGCCCACAGCACGAGCTCGTAGAGCGCCGCCGACTCCCCCGGGTTGCGCTCGAGCTCCTCGACGTACGCGCGCACGAGGACGCCCGCCGCCGCCGCGACGCCCATGCCGGTGCGGACGCGCTCGGCCGCCACGCCCGCGGTGACGGCCACCCAGTGGTCGAGGACGGCGGTGACGAGCGCCTGCTTGTCGGGGAAGACGTAGTGGATGCTGCCGAGCGGCACGTCGGCCTCGGCGGCGATCCGGCGGGTCGTCGCGCGGTCGAGGCCCTCGCGGGCGATGACGCGCGTGGCCGCCGCGATGAGGTGCAGCCGGCGCTCGGAGGACGGGAGGTGGCGTCCGCGGGCCATCGCCGACGAGGGTACCCGTCCGCGCCGGTATCTTGGTCACATGACCAACTCAGGGGACGCGGCCGCCGACCGCCGGCGCGCGTGGCTCGGGATGGCGACGCTCGCGCTGCCGACGTTCGTCCTGGGGCTCGACATGACGGTGCTGCACCTCGCCGTGCCGGAGATCAGCCGCGACCTCGCGCCGTCGAGCTCGGAGCTCCTGTGGATCGTCGACGTCTACGGGTTCCTCATCGCCGGCTTCCTCATCACGATGGGCACGCTCGGCGACCGCATCGGCCGTCGGCGCCTGCTCCTCGTCGGCGGCGCGGCGTTCGCCGCCGCGTCGGTCCTCGCCTCCCTGGCCGACAGCGCGCTCCTGCTCATCCTCGCCCGCGCGGTGCTCGGGATCGCCGGCGCGACGCTCATGCCCTCGACCCTGGCGCTCATCCGCGAGCTCTTCCCCGACGAGCGCGACCGGACCGTCGCGATCTCCGTCTGGGCGATGGCCTTCTTCGGGGGGATGGCGCTCGGCCCGGCGATCGGCGGCGCGCTGCTCGAGGCCTTCGCGTGGGGCTCCGTCTTCCTCTTCGCGGTCCCGATCATGCTCGGGCTGCTCGTCGTCGGGCCGCGCTGGCTGCCCGAGGCGCGCGACCGCGACGCGGCGGCGCGACTCGATCCCGTGAGCGTCCTCCTGTCGCTCGTGGCGATCATCGGCTTCATGTACGGCGTGAAGCGGACGGCGGAGCACGGCGCCGACCTCGTGCCGGTGGCGGCGATGCTCGGCGGCCTGCTCGTCGGCGCGCTGTTCCTGCGGCGCCAGGCGCGGCTGGCCGATCCGCTCCTGGACCTCGGGCTCTTCCGCGCGCCGGGGCTCAGCGCGGCGCTCGGCACCCAGACGCTCGCGGTCCTCGCCCTCGGCGGCGTCCAGTTCTTCTTCGGCCAGCACCTCCAGCTCGTCCACGGCTACGACCCGCTTCCCGCCGGCCTGCTGACGATCCCCGGGGCGATCGCCGGCATCGTCGGCTCGCTCATCGCGCCGGCCCTCGCCGCGCGGATCCGGCCGGCGTTCGTCATCGCCGGCGGCCTGGCGCTCGCCGCGGCGGGGCTCTGCGCGTTCGTCGCGGTCGAGCCCGGGACGCCCGTGGCCTGGCCCCTGCTGGCCTACGCGCTGATCTCGTTCGGCGTCGGCCCGATGTTCACGCTCTGCGCGGACCTCATCGTCGGCAGCGCGCCGGAGGAGCGCGCCGGCTCGGCCGGCGCCCTGTCGGAGACCGGCAACGAGCTCGGCTTCGCGCTCGGCATCGGCCTGCTCGGCTCCGCCGGCGCCGCGATCTACCGCGGCGCGATCGACGTCCCGGCCGGGGTGCCGGCGGAGGCCGCGCGCCACGCCGAGGACACGCTCGGCGGGGCGCTCTCGGTCGCCGCCGGCCTGCCGCCCGAGCTCGCCGCGGCCCTGACGAGCGACGCCCGCGCCGCCTTCGTCGACGGCATGGCGCTCTCGGGCGCGATCGGCGCGGTCGTGGCGATCGGCGCCGCCGCGCTCATCGGGACCGCGCTGCGCGGGCGTCCGGCGGGCTCGGCCGGCGGCGGCCACTGACGCCGGACGACGTCGCGCGGTCAGTCGCGCAGGAGGCCGCTGCCGAGACGCACGACGGTCGCGCCCTCCTCGACGGCGACGAGGTGGTCCTGCGTCGTGCCCATCGACAGCTCGCGCAGGCCGTGGCGCTCGGCGAGCTCGCGCAGCGCGGAGAACCACCGACGGCTGTCCTCGGGGTCCTCGGCGAACGGCGGCATCGTCATGAGCCCCGCCACCGGGACCGGGCACCGCTCGAGGTACGCCGGCAGCTCGTCCGGGGCGATCCCGCTCTTGGCGTCCTCGCCGCTGACGTTCACCTCGAGCAGCACGTCGAAGCCGTCGGGCGCGAGGTCCCGGTGACGCTCGAGACGCCGCAGGACGCTGTCGCTGGCGACGGAGTGGATCCGTCGCACGTGCGGCAGGACGTCGGGCACCTTGCGCGACTGCAGGTGCCCGATGAACTCCCACCGCAGCGCCTCGGCGCCCGGCAGCGCGACCTTCTCCTGCAGCGCCTGCGCGCGGTTCTCGCCGACGAGCGTCACGCCCGCGCCGGCCAGCAGCGGGACCTGGTCGGGGACGAGGTACTTCGTCGCCACGAGCACGTCGACCGCCGCCGGGTCGCGGCCGGAGCGCGCGCACGCCTCCGCGATCCGCTCGCGCGTCCGCGCCAGCCGCGCGGCGACCGCGTCGGGATCGATCCGCTCGATCAGCGCAACCACGCGATCCCCGCCTGTCGCCCGGTGCGGCCGGCGTCGCGCCGGTGCGAGAACCAGCGGTCCGGGTCGCAGATCGTGCAGCGTCCGCTCTGCAGCACCTCGGCGACGCCCGCGGCCCGCAGCCGAAGCTCCGCCGCGGCCGGCAGGTCGGCGTGCGCGCCACGGCGCACGGCCGGTCCCAGCGGCGCCAGCGCCGCGTGGACCTCGGCGCCGACCTCGTAGCAGCAGGGCCCGGCGCCCGGCCCGACGACCGCGGTGATCTCCCCCGTCCCGCCGACCGCGCGCAACCGGGCGACCCCGGACTCCAGCACGCCGCCGACGAGTCCCCGCCAGCCGGCGTGGACCATCGCGACGGCGCCGTCCGCCACGAGGGCGACCGGCAGGCAGTCCGCGCACAGCACGACGCACGGCGTCGCGGGCAGGCCCGTCGCGGCCCCGTCGGCGTCGCGGACCCGCTCCAGCGCCGCGCCCGGCAGGTCCTCGTCGCCGGCGACGGCGAGGACGTCGGAGCCGTGGACCTGGTGCGCCTGCGCGAGCCGCTCCTGGCCGACGTCGGCCAGGGCCGCGAGGCGGCGGCGGTTCTCGCGCACGGCGGCCGGATCGTCGTCCGTCCAGGTCCCGAGGTTCAGCGACGCGTAGGGCCCCCGCGAGACGCCGCCGGCGCGGCCGGTGAAGCGCACCGAGGCGCCGCCGACGTCGCAGCCGAGCGCGCCGTCGCGCCACGTGAGCTGCGGGTGCAGGGCCGGGCCGGACACCCGACGGGTTCTAGCAGCCCTCGGCGGCCACCCGGCGGGCCGCCGGCAGCGCGACCGCGAGCTCCGCCTCCGGCTCCGGCAGCGCCGGGTCGAGCTCGCCGTCGAGGCGGGCGTCGAGGGCGGCGTCGAGCCCGGCGCCGATCGCCGGACCGGCCGGGACGCCGGCGGCGAGCAGGTCGCGCCCGTCGATCGTCGTGCGCACGAGGCGCCAGCGATCGATCCACTCCCGCGCGGCGTCGCCGCCCGCGAGCGCGACGACCTCGAGCGGCACGTTGCGCGCGGCGCGGCGGACCTCGGAGGGCCGCGTGGCCCGGCGCAACGGCTCCAGGGTGCTGTCGCGCGAGCCCGCCGCGACGATCTCGCGCTCGGCGCTCGTGAGCTCGAGTCGCTCCAGCCACGGCAGCAGGTCGGGCAGGCTCACGGCCGCGCAGCACCGCGCGAGCAGGACGAGGTCGCGCCGCCCGCCCCGCGGCAGCAGGCGCCAGGCGTCCTCGACGCCGTCCGGTCGAGCGCGGAAGCCCGCCGGCAGGAAGCGGGGCGCCAGCTCCTGCAGCGCCGCGAGCGCCGCGCGCGGGTCGGGCTCCGCGAGGGCGAGCCGCAGCTCGTGACCGTGGCGGGCGCCGGAGATCGTGGCCGGGTCGGCGGCCGCGAGGAGCTCGCGGGTACGGGCCTCGACGCCGAACCCGAGCCGGGCGGCGTAGCGCGCGATCCGCCACGCCCGGGTCGGGTCGTCGACGAGCGAGCGATCGTGCAGCACGCGCAGGGTCCGCCCGCGCAGGTCCTCGAGCGCCCCGTCGACGGCGGCGATCCGGCCGTCGGGGATCCGCAGCGCGATCGCGTTCACGCTGACGTCGCGCCGGGGCAGGTCGTCCTCGATCCGCGCGGCCGGCGCCACCTCCGGCAGGGCTCCCGGCGCCGGATACCGCTCGGTGCGGGCACGGACGAGGTCGTAGCGGACCCCGGGCCGCGCCTCGACCTCGATCGAGCCGAACCGCTCGTGGCGGGCGACGGCGCGCCCGAGGCGGGCCGCGAGGTCCTCGATCTCGCCGACGACGACGACGTCGAGCTCCTGCGGCTCGATCCCGAGCAGCAGATCGCGGACGGCGCCGCCGACGAGCCACGCGCCCTCGTCGGGCCGGACGACGTCCAGCAGGGGCCGGGCGATCGGGAGCCGCCGGAGCCGCCGGAGCGCGCCGGAGGGATCGGGGGACCGGGAGAGCCGCACCGCGTCGGACCGTACCCTCTCGGAGGATGTCCGGCCCCTCCCCCAGCCACGGACGGCGTCGTCGTGCGCTCGCGCTGCTCGGCGCGGTGGTCCTGCTCCTCGCGGTCGTCGGCGGCGCCCTGCTCTACGACCGCCTGCGCGGCCCCAGCGAGATCGAGGACCCGACCGTCGAGTTCCGGGACGACCCGGCGCCGGGCCCCGGCGGCGACCGCCGTCCGCGGAAGGTCGACGACGCCTACGACGACGGAGCCGACTGGCCGCTCTACGGCGCGAACCAGCAGCGCACGCGGTACCTGCCGTTCCCCAAGGGCGTCCGGCGCCTGCAGCCGCCGTACTCGCGCCCGTGGCGGGAGACGGGACGGGTGCTGCTGGAGTTCCCGCCCGTCCTCTGCGGGCGGCGGCTCTACCTCCTGCGCGACGACGGGCTGCTCCTGGCGATCGAGCGCCGCACGGGGAAGATCGCCTGGAAGCGCCGGGTGGGGCGGCTCTCGGCGTCCTCGCCCGCCTGCGGGAAGCGCCGCGTGTTCGTCACCGTCCTGCACCGCTCGCGCAGCAAGCGCTCCGCGGGGCGGGTCGTCGGCTTCTCGACCGAGGGCCGGCTGCTCTGGAGCCGCGACCTGCGGGGCCGGTCGGAGTCCTCGCCGCTGCTCGCCGGCGACAAGCTCGTCTTCGGCACGGAGAGCGGCGACGTCCTGGCGCTCAGCCCGCGGACCGGCCGGGTCGTGTGGCGCTACCGCGCCGGCGGCAAGGTCAAGGCGGCCGTCGCCCGCCTCGGCGGCGCGCTGTACGTCGGCGACTACGCGGGGCGCCTGCACTCGATCTGGCTGCGGACCGGCCGGAGGCGCTGGACGCAGGACCTCGGCGGCAGCCTCTACAGCACGCCGGCCGTCGCCTACGGGCGCGTCTTCGTCGGCAACATCGACGGCTCCGTCGCCGCGGTCGGCGCCCGCAGCGGCCGCATCGCCTGGCGACGACGCGCCACGGGGTACGTCTACTCCTCGCCGGCGGTGGCGCCCGTCGCCGGCCGGGGGCCGACCGTCTTCATCGGCTCCTACGGCGGGACGCTCTACGCGCTGAACGCCCGCACCGGACGCCCGCGATGGACGCGGGACACCGGGGGCAAGCTCTCCGGCGGCGTGACGGTCGTGGGCGACCTGCTGCTCTACTCGAGCCTCGGGCGCAAGCGGACGATCGTGCGACGGGCGCGCGACGGCCGCGAGGTCTACCAGCTGCACTCGGGGGCCTTCGATCCCGGGATCTCGGACGGGCGGCGGCTCTACCTCCTGACGTACTCGAGCCTCTACCACCTCGTGCCCCGAGCCCAGGCGCGGACCGACCGCCGCTCGCTGCGCCGGGCCGCCCGCGCGGCGCACCGGCGGCGCTGAGCGGCGAGCCCTACTCGGCGATCGGGCGCACGGCGATCCCGGCCGCGGCGATCGCCGCCTTCGCCTCGGCGACCGTGTACGTCCCGAAGTGGAAGATCGACGCGGCCAGCGCCGCGTCGGCGCCGTTGCGCAGCGCGTCGACGAGGTGCTCGAGCGTGCCCGCGCCGCCGGAGGCGATCACCGGCACCGGCACCGCCGCGGACACCGCGCCGGTCAGCGGCAGGTCGTAGCCCGCGGTGGTCCCGTCACCGTCCATCGACGTCACGAGGATCTCGCCCGCGCCGCGCTCGACCGCCTCGCGTGCCCAGCGGACCGCGCCGAGCCCCGTCGGGGTCCGACCGCCGGCGACGAAGACCTCCCAGGGATCGTCCGCGCCGACGCCACCGGGCACCGCCTTCGCGTCGACGGCCAGGACGACGCACTGGGCGCCGAACCGGTCGGCGAGCTCCGTCAGCAGCTCGGGCCGCTGGACCGCCGCGGAGTTCACCGCGACCTTGTCGGCGCCGGCGTCGAGCACCGCCTGGGCGTCGGCGACCGAGCGGATCCCGCCGCCGATCGTGAACGGCACGAAGACCTCGTCCGCCGTGCGTCGCGCCAGCTCGACGATCGTGTCGCGCGCCTCGTGGGTGGCGGTGATGTCGAGGAAGACGAGCTCGTCGGCGCCCTCGGCGTCGTAGCGCGCCGCGAGCTCCACGGGGTCCCCCGCGTCGCGCAGGCCGACGAAGTTCGTGCCCTTGACGACCCGCCCGGCGTCGACGTCCAGGCAGGGGATGACGCGCTTGAGGTGCATCGGCTCAGCGCTGCTGGAGCGCGGCCTGGCCCTCGGCGATCGTCAGGCGGTTCTCGTAGAGCGCCTTGCCGGTGATCACGCCGCCGAGGTTCACGAGCCGCAGCGCCGCGAGCTGGCGCAGGTGCTCGACGTCGCCGATCCCACCGGAGTAGATCCAGCGGCCGCGGACGGCGTCGGCGATCCGCCGGACCTCCTCGAGGTCGGGCCCCTGCAGCAGTCCGTCGCGGTCGGCGTTCGTGTAGACGAACCGCCGGACCCCGCGGTGCTGCAGGCGGGTGATCGCCTCGGGCGCGTCGATCGAGGTCGTCTCGAGCCAGCCCTTCGTGGCGACCTTGCCGCCGCGGGTGTCGATCGACACCATCACGCGGTCGCGGTGCGAGCCCAGGACGGAGTCGAGGAAGTCCTGGTCGTTGATCGCCGCGGTGCCGAGGATGACGCGCTCGGCGCCGGCGCGCAGCGCCTCGCGCACGGCCTCGGGGCTGCGCAGGCCACCGCCCCACTGGACGGGGACGTCGAGCTCCTGCGTGATGGCCGCCAGCGCGTCGAGGTGCTTCGGCTCGCCGTCGCGGGCACCGTCGAGGTCGACGAGGTGGAGGAACCGCGCGCCGGCCTCGACCCAGGAGCGGGCCGCGTCCAGCGGGGTGTCGCGGTAGACGGTCGACGCGTCGAAGTCGCCCCGGACGAGGCGGACCGCCTTGCCGTCGAGGATGTCGATCGCGGGGTACAGGATCACGTGGCGCACCTCGTGCAGGTCACCGCGAAGCGCCGCAGCACGCGGAGCCCGTCGGTCGACGACTTCTCGGGATGGAACTGCGCACCGTACACGCGCCCCCGCTCGACGGCGGTGACGAACGGCCCCCCGTACTCCCCGTGGGCGACGACGTCGGCGGGGTCCTCCGGATGGGCCACGTAGGAGTGCACGTGGTAGAAGGCGGTGCGGTCGGGCAGATCGCCCTGCAGCGTCGGCCGGCCGGCCGTGCCGCGGTCCCCGGAGCCGGTCGGGCGCCAGGTCACGAGGTTCCAGCCGATGTGCGGGAGCTTCAGGCCGGGGGCCGCCTCGAGCCGCCGGACGGCGCCCGGCAGCAGGCCGAGGCCGGCGCCGCCGCCGCGCTCGTCCGAGCGCTCGAACAGCAGCTGCATGCCGAGGCAGATGCCCAGGAGCGGCGTGCCGTCGGCGACCCGGTCGCGCACGAGGTCGCCGAGCCCGGACTCCGCCAGGCGGGACGCGCCGGCGGCGAACGCCCCGACGCCGCAGAGCACGAGCCCGTCGGCGGCGCGCAGCTCGTCGGGGTCGGCGGTGACCGATGCGCGGACGCCGGCGTGCTCCAGCGCCTTCTCGACGCTGCGGCGGTTGCCCATGCCGTAGTCCACGACGGCGATCCGCAGGTCGTCGAGCGCCGGATCGGGCGGCAGCTGCGTCATGCGGTGAGCGTGCCCTTCGTCGACGGCACGCCGCGCTCGTCGGGATCGATCGAGACGGCGACGCGCAACGCGCGCGCGAGCGCCTTGATCCCGGCCTCGATCATGTGGTGCGCGCCGCGTCCGCGCTCGATCTCCAGGTGGATCGTCGAGCGAGAGGTCGCCGCGATCGCGCGCACGAGCTCCTCGAGCAGCTCGTGCTCGAAGCCGCCGGTGACCCCGTGCGGCAGCAGGCCACGGTCGTCGAAGACGACGAACGGACGCCCGGAGAGGTCGATGTGGCACGCCGCGCGGGCCTCGTCCATCGGGATCGTGGCCGAGCCGTAGCGCCGGATGCCGACGCGGTCGCCGAGCGCCTGGGCGATCGCCTGGCCGAGCACGAGGCCCGTGTCCTCGACGGTGTGGTGGCTGCCCGTCTCCAGGTCGCCCGTGGCCTCGACGTCGAGGTCGAAGCCGGCGTGGCGGGCCAGCAGCTCCAGCAGGTGGTCGAAGAACCCGACGCCGGTCCGACGCGTCCCGGCGCCGCGGCCGTCGAGGTCGAGGGTCAGCGCGATCCGGGTCTCCCCCGTGGCGCGCTCGATGGTGGCGGTGCGGCTCATGCGGTCCCTCCATTCTGACGGGCGCGCATCGACGCCGCGTGGACCACGAAGCCCTCGGCGTCGGCGATCGCCGCGCCGGCGGGCGCGAGGGCCTCGGCCGCGTCGCGCAGGTGGACCTCGCACATCGTGCGACGGAAGGTCCGTGCCGAGAGCGTCGAGGCGAACCGGGCCGCGCCGTCGGTCGGCAGGGTGTGGTTGCTGCCCACGACGTAGTCGCCGAACGCGGTCGCCGCGCCGGGCCCGACGAAGAGGCAGCCGGCGCTGCGCACGCCCTCCGCGAGCGGCTCGACCGTCGGGCCGACGAGCTCGAGGTGCTCGGGCGCGAACGCCTCCGCGACGGCGAGGCCCGCGCCCGCGTCGTCGACGAGCGCGATCGCGTACGCCGCCCCCGTCTCCGCCGCGGGCGCGCCACCGCCGACGCCGCGCTCGAGGCGCTGCGCGACGGCGTCGGCCAGGACCGGATCGGACGTGAGGAGGACGACGAGGGAGCCGGCGCCGTGCTCGCCCTGGGCGGCGAGGTCGAGGGCGACGAGCTCGGCGTCGGCGTCGGCGTCCGCCACGACGGCGAGGTCGCTCGGACCGGCGAACCCGTCGATGCCGACCCGGCCGGAGAGCTGGCGCTTGGCCTCCTGGACCCAGAGGTTCCCCGGACCGACGAGGACGTCGACCGGGTCGACGGACTCCGTGCCGTGCACGAGCGCGGAGACGGCGTGCGCGCCGCCCATCCGGTACACGCGGTCCGCACCGGCCAGGCGGCTGGCGGCCCGCAGGACGGGGTCGTCGGAGGGCGAGCAGAGGACGACCTCGTCGACCCCGGCCGCCCGCGCCGTGACGACGCCCATGACGACCGTCGACGGATAGGGCGCGCGGCCTCCGGGGACGTAGATCGCCGCCCGACGCACCGGCACCTCACGGACCCGGACGAGCTGGCCCTGCGGCAGCTCGACGTCCCGGTCCTCGTGCGCCGTGGCACGCGCGACGGCACCGACGTTGGCGATCGCGAGCTCGAGCGCGGCGCGCAGCTCGGGCGCGAGCCCCGCCACCGCGTCGTCGAGCTCGTGGTCCGGGACGACGAGCGGCTCGGCCGGCGAGCCGCCTTCCCGGTCGAGGCGCAGCACGTGCTGCAGCAGAGCCTCGTCGCCGCGGTCGGCGACGTCGGCGACGATCCGCGCGACGGGCTCGGCGACGGTCTCGCCCCCGGGAGCGAGGGCCCGGAGGCGCTTCGCGACCTCGACGGCCTCCGTCGTCCCGAGGCCGCGCGCGTCGATCCGCTCGACGACGCTCACGCCGCCGCGGTCCCCTGCGCGACGAGCGCGCGGCGCAGCTCGTCCACCGCGGCCGCCTTCAGCCGGTGCGCCGCCGGGTTGGCGATGAGCCGCGCGGTCGAGTCGGCGATCTGCTCGCGCTCGACGAGCCCGTTCTCGCGCAGCGTCGTCCCGGTGGCGGTCAGATCGACGATCGCGTCCACGAGGCCGGTGAGCGGCGCGAGCTCGACCGAGCCGTTGACCTTCACGAGCTCGACCTGTCGCCCCGTCTGCTCGAAGAACCGCGACGCGATGCCGGTGTACTTCGTCGCCACCCGCATCACGCCGAGGCGCCGCAGCGCCTCGCGGGCGGGATCCGGGTCGCCGGCCACCGACGCGAGCACGATCCGGCACGGCCCGTAGCCGAGGTCGGCGAGCTCGACGACGTCGCGGCCCACCTGCTCCATGAGCACGTCCTTGCCGGTGATGCCGACGTCGGCGGCTCCCGCCTCGACGTACGTGGCGACGTCGGAGGGCCGCATCGTGACGATCCCGGCGTCCTCGAACAGGAGCTTGCGGTCGTTCTCGCGGACCTCCGCGGTATCGACGCCGACGGCGTCGAGGGCATCGAGCGAGGCGCGGAGCATCGTGCCGCGCGGCACGGCGATGCGCAGGCCGTAGCGGTTCATCGGGTCGCCTCCGCCGCGGTCGTCGGGTCGATCCGCCAGCGCCCGCGCGGGACGCCGGCGAGCGCGGTGTGCAGCGCGTCGACGTCGAGCGCGAAGCCGACCGCCGGCAGCGGACGGCCCAGGCGCCCGAGCAGCTCGTCGTAGCGGCCGCCGCCGCCGATGGCGTGCCCCTGCCCCGGTGCGTAGACCTCGAAGACGGCGCCGGTGTAGTAGCCGAGCTTGCGGGTCAGGCCGAGGTCGAGGATGACGCGCGAGGCGACCTCCTCGTCGAGGCCGTCCAGGAGCTGGCGCATCCCACCGGCCGCACGCTGGACCCGCTCGTCGGGGAGGTCGTCGAGGAGCTCCTGCCCGCCGCGCCGTCCGGCGACGTCGAGGAGCAGGGCCGCGGTGGTCGCGTCGGTCGCCCGGCGCAGCTCGCGCTCCAGGCCGACGTGGTCGCGGGTGGCGAGCTCGTGGAGGATCGCGGTCCGCGCCTCCTCGTCGACGCCGACGTCGGCCAGGAGGGCCGGGAAGAGCGAGGCGTCGCCGACGGCGACGCGCGCGCCCTCGAGCCCGACCGCGCGCAGCGCGCCGACGAGGACCGTCAGCGCCTCGGCGGTCCCGTCGGGCGCGCCGGCGCCGCAGAGCTCGATCCCGGCCTGCAGCAGCTCGCGCGCGTCGCCGCGGCCGGGGACGATCCCCCGGTAGCAGTGCGCGACGTAGCTCAGGCGGATCGGCGGCTCGACGTCGGTGAACCGCGACGCGACGAGCCGCGCGATCGGGACCGTCATGTCGGACCGCAGGACGAGCGTCTCGCCGTGCTCGTCGACCGTGCGGAACCGCGGGCGGGCGGCGTCGTCGGTCGGGCCGATCCCGGCGCGCTCCACGACGCTCGCGTACTCGACGGCGGGGGTCGCGACCTCGCCGTATCCGCAGTGCGCGAAGTGCTCGCGCAGCGCCGCGACGAGCGCGTGGCGCTCCCGCATCTCGTCGGGCAGCACGTCGCGGGTCCCGCTGGGGATCGGCAGCGTCATCACGACCCATCATCCCGGGTCCGGCGCCCGGACGCGGTCCCGGTCGAGACGCCTCGCGGGTTCGAGCCGTGCGACCGCGAGCGGCGGGCGGGACCGGACGTCCCGGTGACCGCGGCGGCGGCGGCCCGGTCGCGGTCGGCGCCGTCGACCTCCCGGCTCAGCCGACCGCGACGACGACGTCGTCCGGGATGCGCTCGAGGTCGGCCCCGAGCGCGCGCAGGCGGGTGTCGATCGCCTCGTAGCCGCGGTCGATCTGGTCGATGTTGCCGATCGTGCTGCGGCCCTCGGCGCAGAGCGCGGCGATGAGGAGCGCCATGCCCGCGCGGATGTCGGGGGACGAGAGGCGCTCGCCGCGGAGCCTCGACGGGCCGCTGATGATCGCGCGGTGGGGGTCGCAGAGGGTGATGTCCGCGCCCATCGCCACGAGCTTGTCGGTGAACACCAGGCGGTTCTCGAACATCCACTCGTGGATGAGCACCGAGCCGCGCGCCTGCGTGGCCAGCGCGACCGCGATCGAGGTGAGGTCCGCCGGGAAGGCGGGCCACGGGCCGTCCTGGACCTTCATCTTGTGCTCGCCGACGTCCTTCGACGTCTCGAGCGCCTGCTCGCCCGGGATCACGACGGTGTCGCCGTCGAGCTCGGAGTGCAGGCCGAGCCGGCCGAAGACGAGCCGGATCATCCGCAGGTCGTCGGGCGCGGTCTCCACGATCCGGACCTCGCCGCCGGTGACGCCGGCGAGCGCCATGAACGAGCCGATCTCGATGTGGTCCGGACCGACGGTGTGGTCGCAGCCGCCGAGCTCGGCCTGGCCGTGGACCGTGAGGACGTTCGACCCGACCCCGTCCACGCGGGCGCCCATCTGCGTGAGCATCCGCGCGAGGTCCTGCACGTGCGGCTCGCACGCCGCGTTGCCGATGACGGTCCGCCCCGGGGTCAGCGCCGCAGCGAGCAGGGCGTTCTCGGTGCCCATGACCGAGGGCTCGTCCATGAAGACGTCGCCGGCCTGCAGGCCGCCGGCCGGCGCCGACATGTCGATGTCTCGTCCGATGTCGAGCGTCGCGCCGAGGGCACGGAACGCGTCGAGGTGCGGGTCCAGGCGCCGCCGACCGATCACGTCCCCGCCGGGCGGCGGCATGACGCAGCGTCCGAAGCGCGCCAGCAGCGGGCCGGCGAGGAGGAACGACGCGCGGATGCGCTCCGCGTCCTCCCGGCGCAGCGCCGCGCCCCCGTCGAGCGCGCCCGCGTTCAGGCGCACCGCGTGGTCGTCGAGCCACGTCACGGACACGCCGAGGCCCTCGAGGAGGTTCAGCATCGAGGTGACGTCGCGGATGCGCGGCACGTTGCGCACGACGACGTCCTCGGCCGTCAGGACGCAGGCGGCGAGGATCGGCAGCGCGCCGTTCTTGTTGCCGGCGGGACGAACCGTCCCGGACAGCGGGCGGCCGCCCTCGATGACGAACTTCTCCATAAAGACGAGGCGCGGGGGTCGAAGGCGCGGATGCGGCGCGCGGCCGCCCTTCCACGTGCGGGGCGAGCCCGCGAGCGACGCAAGGCTAGCAGCGCGTCCCTCCTGTCCCGGGCGACGCCGCCGTCGGTGCGCGGCCGGCGCCGCGGACGCGCCGCGCGTCGCGCCGTCGAGGCCCCGGAACCCGCCGCGACGGCGGTGGACGGCCGTCGGGGCTTGTCCGCGCGTTCACGGCCGCGCGGCGGTCGCAGCGCTACGCTCGGAGGCGATGACCGACGGACTGACGCTGACCATCCTCGAGGGCGACGAGACCGGTCAGGAGCTCCTGGACCAGGCCGTTCGCGTCCTGGACCCCGAGGTCATCGGCATCCCCGTCCGCCTGGAGCGCTTCGACCTCTCGCTCGAGAAGCGTCGCGAGACGCGCAACCAGATCGTGCACGACGCCGCCGCCGCGATGCGGGCCTCGGGGCTCGGCCTCAAGGCGGCGACCGTCACGCCGGAGGGCAAGGACGACGTCGGATCGCCCAACCGGATCCTCCGCGAGGAGGTCGACGGCAAGGTGATCATCCGCACCGGCCGCCGCATCCCGGGCGTGACCCCGGCTGCCGGCATCCACTTCCCGATCTCCGTCGTCCGGATGGCGGTCGACGACGCCTACGGCGCGAAGCAGTGGCGCGAGGGCGCCGACGGCGGCGAGGACGAGATCGCCTACCGGACGGAGAAGATCAGCCGCTCGACCTGTCGCGCGGTGTCGGAGTACGCGTTCCGCACCGCCGAGAAGATGGGCGGGCGCGTCTACGGCGGCCCGAAGTGGACCGTCTCGCCGGTGTACGAGGGGATGCTGAAGGAGGAGCTCGACCGCGCCGCCGCGGCGCGCCCCGACATCGCGTACCAGCCGGTGCTCATCGACGCCCTGTACGCGGGGCTCGTGTCCGGTGCCGCCGACGGCCCGCTCGTGATCCCGGCCCTGAACCGCGACGGCGACTGCCTGTCGGACCTCGTGCTCCCGCTCTTCGGCTCGATCGCGGGCGCCGAGTCGACGCTCCTGGCCTTCGACGCCGACTACCGGCCGACCGTGGCGATGGCGGAGGCCCCCCACGGCACCGCCCCGTCGCTGCTCGGGAAGGACGTCGCGAACCCGATGGCGATGATCCTCGCCTGCGCCGCCCTCCTGCACTACGCAGGGCAGATCCATGGCACCCCCGGCGCGGACCGCGCGTCGCGCGCGATCTACGAGTCGGTGCTCGAGGGTGCCTCCGCCGGCGTGAAGACCCCGGACCTCGCCGGCCCGTCGTCCACGACCGAGGTCACCGACGACGTCATCGCGCGCGTGCGCACGAAGATCGACGTCTGGTCGTCGCTCGGCACCACGGTCTGACGGCGCCCCGTCGGGACGCCGCCGTCCCGACGGCGCGACTCCTTCCGCACCAATCGGTGCGGGCGGCTCGTCGCTCCCCCGGCCGCCCGCCACCGGCTCCGGCCCGACGACACCGCTCCGTGGGAGCGGCCTGGCCACGCAGCAGCCTGGCCACGCAGCGAGCAGGTACGCCCGTGCGGCAGACGGGTACGCCCATCGCGGCAAACGGACACGCCCAGCGCAGCAAACGGGTACGCCCAGCGCAGCAACGGGTACGCCCAGCGCAGCAAACGGGTACGCCCAGCGCAGCAAACGGGTACGCCCGTCGCAGCAAGCCGCCTGCGGCGGGCCACCCGCCGCACCGAGCGAGCGCGCGCGCGGCCCGCCCCGCGCAGCCTCTGGCGAGGCCCGTGCCCGCGACGGCGCGGTCCCTGCGTCCCCGGCCGGCCCACCGGGCCGGGCCGCGCCCGGGCCTGGCTCCCGGCTCCGCTCCCCCCCATACCTGCGACGCCGCAGGCCCGCGCACAGCGTGCCCAGCAGGCGACGGAGCACCGACCATCCTCGGTCTCGCTCGCCCCTGGGACCGCGCGAGCGGCGCTGCAGAACCCAGCAGAACGACGAAGCGCCCCGCTCTCGCGGGGCGCTTCTACAAATAATCCGGCGGCGTCCTACTCTCCCAGGCCCTTGCGGGCCAAGTACCATCGGCGCTGAGGGGCTTAACTGCTCTGTTCGGAAAGGGAAGAGGTGTTTCCCCCTCGCCATAACCACCGGAAACTTTCGAGAGCCTCCGGCGGCCATTGAAAACTGCACAGCGGGTATCACAAAAAACCGTCAAGCCCTCGGACCATTAGTACCGGTCTCCTTCAGACGTCACCGTCCTTCCAGATCCGGCCTATCAACCTGGTGGTCTACCAGGGTCCTTACTCCCTCAAAGGGGATGGGAGAGCTCATCTCGAGGCCGGCTTCCCGCTTAGATGCTTTCAGCGGTTATCCGATCCAGACGTAGCTAACCTGCAATGCCCTTGGCAGGACAACAGGTACACCAGAGGTCCGTTCACCCCGGTCCTCTCGTACTAGGGGCAAATCCTCTCAACTCTCCAACGCCCATGGCAGATAGGGACCGAACTGTCTCACGACGTTCTGAACCCAGCTCGCGTGCCGCTTTAATGGGCGAACAGCCCAACCCTTGGGACCTACTTCAGCCCCAGGATGCGACGAGCCGACATCGAGGTGCCAAACCGAGCCGTCGATGTGGACTCTTGGGCTCGATAAGCCTGTTATCCCCGGAGTACCTTTTATCCGTTGAGCGACGGCGCTTCCACTTGCTACCGCCGGATCACTAAGACCTGCTTTCGCACCTGCTCGACGTGTCTGTCTCGCAGTCAAGCTCCCTTACTGCCTTTGCACTCTACGCACGGTTTCCAACCGTACTGAGGGAACCTTTGCACGCCTCCGTTACATTTTGGGAGGCGACCGCCCCAGTCAAACTACCCGCCTGGCACTGTTCCCCACCCGGATTCACGGCGCGGGGTTAGAAGTCCAATACATCAAGGGTGGTATCTCAAAGTTGGCTCCACACCAGCCGCAACCGGTGCTTCGTAGCCTCCCACCTATTCTGAGCGAAATGCATCGAACCCCAATACCAAGTTGTAGTAAAGGTTCACGGGGTCTTTCCGTCTAGCCACGGGTACTCGGCATCTTCACCGAGACTGGAATTTCACCGAGCCCCTCGTTGAGACAGCGTCCAAGTCGTTACGCCATTCGTGCAGGTCGGAACTTACCCGACAAGGAATTTCGCTACCTTAGGACCGTTATAGTTACGGCCGCCGTTTACCGGGGCTTAGTTTCGCTGCTTTGGCTTGCGCCTAACAACTCCACGTAACCTTCCGGCACCGGGCAGGCGTCAGCCCCTATACGTCGTCTTGCGACTTAGCAGAGACCTGTGTTTTTGGTAAACAGTCGCTTGGACCTATTCACTGCGGCCCCCTCACGCTCCACCCGCAGGGGTTTCACGTTACTGGGGCGCTCCTTCTCCCGAAGTTACGGAGCAATTTTGCCGAGTTCCTTAACGAGGGTTATCTCGATCACCTTAGTATTCTCTACTTGCCCACCTGTGTCGGTTTTGGTACGGGCGCGCGCAACCTCCCTAGAGGCTTTTCTTGGAGGTATGGCGTCAGGGACTCGCCGGCGCGAACGCCAGCTGTCATCGTGCCTCAGGTTATGCGGTTCCGGATTTGCCTAGAACCACCCCTACGCACTTGATGCAGGACAACCATCGCCTGCTACCCCTAGCCTTCCTCGTCCCCCCATCGGTCAAACGGGTGCGACGCGGTACAGGAATATCAACCTGTTATCCATCGACTACGCCTTTCGGCCTCGCCTTAGGTCCCGACTAACCCTGAGCCGACGAACGTTGCTCAGGAATCCTTGGGCAATCGGTGGAAGGGATTCTCACCCTTCTTTCGTTACTTATGCCAGCATTCTCACTTCCCGGGCCTCCACGGCTGGCTTCCGCCGCCGCTTCAGTGGCACGGGAACGCTCTCCTACCGCCCGCAAAAGCGGGCCCGCGGCTTCGGTGGCATGCTTGAGCCCCGTTGAATTGTCCGCGCCCGAACACTAGACCAGTGAGCTGTTACGCACTCTTTCAAGGGTGGCTGCCTCTAAGCCAACCTCCTGGTTGTCTGTGCACTCGGACATCGTTACCCACTTAGCATGCACTTGGGGACCTTAGCCGGCGATCTGGGCTGTTTCCCTTTTGACGCTGAAGTTTATCCCCCAGCAACTGACTCCCCGGGTAGACATACCGGTCTTCGGAGTTTGCCTGGCTTCGGTAATCTGGTAGGACCCCTAGGCCAAACAGTAGCTCTACGGCCGGCATGCAATATTCCGGAGGCTATACCTAAATATATTTCGGAGAGAACCAGATATCACTGAGTTTGATTAGCCTTTCACTCCGACCCACAGCTCATCCCCGCAGATTTCACCCTACGTGGGTTCGGTCCTCCACGAGGTCTTACCCCCGCTTCAACCTGGCCATGGGTAGCTCACTCAGTTTCGGGTCTGCCGCATACGACTAAACGCCCTATTCGGACTCGCTTTCGCTTCGGCTCCACTCATCGCTTAACCTTGCCGCATACGAGCAACTCGCTGGCTCGTTATGCAAAAAGCACGCGGTCACAGTCCGAAGACTGCTCCCACACCTTGTAAGCACACGGTTTCAGGTTCTATTTCACTCCCCTTCCGGGGTTCTTTTCACCTTTCCCTCACGGTACTAGTCCGCTATCGGTCACCTAGGAGTACTTAGCCTTGGAGGGTGGTCCCCCCAGGTTCAGTCCGCGTTTCACGGGCGCGGACCTACTCAGGAACAGCTGCGGAAGACATCGCGGTTTCGGCTACGGGACGTTTGCCCTCTGTGGTGCGCGGTTCCACGCGCTTCGCCTACCGTGACGTTTTGTAACTTCCGTCGGACCGGTCACAATCCGAATCGCTGCCCTACAACCCCACACGCGCAACGCATGACCACTTACACGCGCATGGTTTAGGCTGATCCCTTTTCGCTCGCCACTACTCAGGGAGTCTCGGTTGATTTACTTTCCTCGGGGTACTGAGATGTTTCACTTCCCCCGCTTACCTCTACCTGGTCTATGTGTTCAACCAGGAGTAATGCCGCATTACCGGCATTGGGTTTCCCCATTCGGAAATCCACGGGTCAAAGGCTGTTCAACGCCTCACCGTGGCTTATCGCAGTCGTCCACGTCCTTCATCGGCTCTAGGTGCCAAGGCATCCACCGTGTGCCCTTACTATCTTGACGGTGATCACAGGATCACGAGGATCCTGCGGTGATACCCGTTCGCTCGACCCGCGTTGGATCGGGTCGAGCAAATATCGCTGTGCAGTTTTCAAGGGCCGCCGAGAGGGCAAACGGCCGGCAAAGCCGACCGTTCGGTCTCTCAAAACGCAACAGCATGGAGACCGGCACAGCCGGTCTCGGTTCCAGGTTCGGTCAACGTCAGGACATCGAGCTGGCGCTCGATGTTGCACATATTTCAGTGCATCCCTAGAAAGGAGGTGATCCAGCCGCACCTTCCGGTACGGCTACCTTGTTACGACTTCACCCCAGTCACGAGCCCCACCTTCGACGGCTCCCTCCCTTGCGGGTTAGGCCACCGGCTTCGGGTGTTGCTCACTCCCGTGGTGTGACGGGCGGTGTGTACAAGGCCCGGGAACGTATTCACCGTGGCATTGCTGATCCACGATTACTAGCAACTCCACCTTCATGCAGGCGAGTTTCAGCCTGCAATCCGAACCGAGACGTACTTTGTGGGATTCGCTCCACCTCGCGGTATCGCAACCCTCTGTATACGCCAATGTAGCACGTGTGTAGCCCTGGACATAAGGGGCATGATGACTTGACGTCATCCCCACCTTCCTCCGGTTTGCCACCGGCAGTCTCGCATGAGTCCCCAACTAAATGCTGGCAACATGCGACGGGGGTTGCGCTCGTTGCGGGACTTAACCCAACATCTCACGACACGAGCTGACGACAGCCATGCACCACCTGTGATCGTGCCCCGAAGGGAAGACGTGTTTCCACGCCGGTCACGAACATGTCAAGCCCAGGTAAGGTTCTTCGCGTTGCGTCGAATTAAACCACATGCTCCGCTGCTTGTGCGGGCCCCCGTCAATTCCTTTGAGTTTTAGCCTTGCGGCCGTACTCCCCAGGCGGGATACTTAATGCGTTAGCGTCGGCACGGAGGGAGTTGACACCCCCCACACCTAGTATCCATCGTTTACGGCGTGGACTACCAGGGTATCTAATCCTGTTTGCTCCCCACGCTTTCGCGTCTCAGCGTCAGTACTGTCCCAGCGAGCTGCCTTCGCCATAGGTGTTCCTCCTGATATCTGCGCATTCCACCGCTACACCAGGAATTCCACTCGCCCCTTCCAGACTCTAGTCCAGCAGTATCCACCGGCATCCCAAGGTTGAGCCTTGGACTTTCACAGCAGACTTACTGAACCGCCTACACGCGCTTTACGCCCAATGATTCCGGACAACGCTCGCCCCCTACGTATTACCGCGGCTGCTGGCACGTAGTTAGCCGGAGCTTCTTCTGAAGGTACCGTCACTCCAAACCGCTATTAACGGCTGAAGCTTCGTCCCAACTGAAAGCGGTTTACAACCCTAAGGCCGTCTTCCCGCACGCGGCGTTGCTGCGTCAGGCTTTCGCCCATTGCGCAAGATTCCCCACTGCTGCCTCCCGTAGGAGTCTGGGCCGTGTCTCAGTCCCAGTGTGGCTGATCGTCCTCTCAGACCAGCTACCCATCGTTGCCTTGGTAGGCCATTACCCCACCAACAAGCTAATGGGCCGCGGGCCCATCCCGATGCGGAGGCCGAAGCTTCCTTTCACCTTTCGGTCACATCCGGTATTAGCCCGTCTTTCGACGGGTTGTCCCGGTCATCGGGGCAGGTGACCCACGTGTTACTCACCCGTTCGCGGCTCTGCCCCGGGGCAAGCCCCGGTTCGTCGCTCCACTTGCATGTGTTAGGCACGCCGCCAGCGTTCGTCCTGAGCCAGGATCAAACTCTCCGTGAAGTTCGCCGGCTACCCGGCGGACACCGCGCGGAAAGCCGCGCGATCGAAGAGTCGTCATGAACTCGCGACGGTGTCGGTACACTTGGACACCGTCGTCCATGACGGGTAGTTTGATCAATCGAATAGCTCGATTGTCGAACCTGGACGTGCTCCTCTCTCTCGAGAGAAACACGCATGCTGTTGCGTTTTCAAAGACCGCCGCGCCCTTCGGATCCGACACTCGATGTCGGAGGCGCTAGCCCGGAGTGACTCCGGAGCGGGCTGAGGACTTTAGCACCTTGCCGAGTTCCGTGTCGAGCGATTCGCTTCGCTCTGGTTCTCGGCGGCGCCGCGTTCCTCAGCGGCCGGGGCAATATACACGTTTCGAGCGACCGTGCGTCGTGCGGTGAAAGTTGGCGCGTTAGCGCTCTTCGGGAGCATCTCGGACCCGTTCGCGTCCTGCTCTCCCTGCAGCGCGAACCGGCGCCGAGCTGCGCGGCCCGCGCCGCCTGCCCCTCATCCCTCGCGCACGAGGCGCACGAAGCGCCGCTTCCCCATCCGCAGCACCGCATCGCGCAGCGCGTCCGCGTCCAGGTCCAGCCCGTCGGCGCCCGCGATCTCCCCGTCGATGCGGACGCCGCCCTGCTGGATGGCGCGTCGCGCCTCGGAGCGCGAGACGCCGAACGCGTCCGACAGGACGGCGGGCAGGTGCACCGTTCCCGCCGGAATGGGGTGCTCATCGATCTGCTCCGGCTCGGCGCCGTCGCGGAACAGCCGATCGAACGCCGCTTGCGCGGCGTCGCCGGTGCCCTCCCCCGCGAACCGCTCGCACAGGGCGCGCGCGAGCGCCCGCTTGCGTGCGCGCGGGTCGTCCGGCGGCTCGCTGCGCAGGTCGACGGCCAGGAGCTCGGCCCAGGTCGCGATCAGCTCGTCCGGGATGCGCATGGTCCGCCCGAAGATCTCCTCCGGCGGCTCCGCGATGCCCACGTGGTTGCCGAGCGACTTCGACATCTTCTGCGTCCCGTCGATCCCGACGAGCAGCGGCATCGTCATGACCACCTGCTCCGTGCGACCCTCGGCCCGCTGGACGTCGCGGCCGAAGAGCAGGTTGAACGTCTGGTCCGTGCCGCCGAGCTCGACGTCGGCCTCGATCGCGACGGAGTCGTAGCCCTGGAGCAGCGGGTAGACGAACTCGAGCAGGCTGATCGGCTTGCCGCCGGCGTAGCGCTTGGAGAAGTCGTCGCGCTCGAGGAGCTGCGCCACCTTCGGGATCCGCGCGAGCGCGAGGAAGCGCTCCATCGGCATGTCGAGCCACTCGCCGTTGCGGCGGACCTCGAGGAGGTCCGGGTCCTCGCGCACGACGCGCCCCGCCTGGGCGCGGTAGGTCTCGGCGTTCGCATCGATGTCGGCCCCGGAGAGCACCGGACGCGTCGCGGACCTGCCGCTCGGGTCGCCGACCCGCGCGGTGTAGTCGCCGACGATGAGCACGACGCGGTGCCCGAGGTCCTGGAACTCGCGGAGCTTCTGCAGCACGACCACGTGCCCGAGGTGGATGTGGGGCGCCGTGGGGTCCATCCCGAGCTTCACGCGCAGCGGTCGTCCCTCGCGACGCGCGGTCTCCAGGCGGTCCTCCAGCCCGCCGGCCGGATGCACCGCCGCTGCGTTGCGGGCGAGGAAGCGGGCATCGGCAGCGGGGTCGCTCATGGGGCCCGATGGTAGATTAGGTGGCCTCCATCCCCGCGCCACGGACGAGCCTTGCCGCCTTCTCGCTCGTCCGGCCGGCCGCGGAGCGCGTATGACGAGACCTCCCGGACAGCCCGCCGGCCGCGACGCTGCGTCGTCGACCGGCGACCACGGACCCGCGCCCGCGCCGTGGTGGGGCGGCGGGCAGCCGCCCGCCCCGGCGGCGCCTGCTCCGGAGCCGGCACCCGTGCCCGTGCCCGGCGGGACGACGCCGCCGCGCCCGTCGTCCGCCGGCCGCCCCGCGCCGCCCCGGCCGGCACCCGCGACGCGGCCGCTCGATGCCGCCGGGTCCCCGGTCCGTCCCGCGCCGCCGCGGCGTCCGCCCGTCGCGGACGCGACGCCCGACGTCCCTCGGCGCCCGTCCGCCGCGGCGGGTCGCGCGCCGGTCGGGACGCCCGGCGCACCACCGCGGCGCCGGACCGGCGCCCCGACCGGAGCGAGCGCCCCGTTCAGCGACGCGCCGGCCGCCCTGGTTCCCGCGGGCGCCCGCGAGGCGCGCGCGCGGCCGCGCAGCAGCGCACCCGCGGCGCCGCTCGCCGACGGCGGCGGCGCGCCGCCCCTCGAGCCCCCGTCGGACCCGGGGCTCGGGCGCGGCGGGGACGGCGGCCCGCCCGGCCGTCCGGCGCGGCCCAAGCTGCGCTTCCGCTGGATCCGGCTCCTGCTCCTGCTCGTGCCGCTCGGCGCGCTCGCCGTCGTCTCGACGGTGTTCGGGATGATGATGGCCGTCGCCAGCGACCTCCCGGACCTCGACGCCGCCAAGGAGTTCCGCACGGCGCGCAACTCGGTCCTCCTGGACCGCTCCGGTCGCCAGATCGGGACGCTCGTCGGGGCGAACGCCCGCTACGTCGTCACCGACGCGCAGATCGCGCCGTCGATGAAGGACGCCGTCATCGCGATGGAGGACCAGCGGTTCCGCCAGAACAGCGGCGTCGACCTCAAGGGCATCGCGCGCGCCGCCGTCCAGGACGTCCTCTCCGGCGGGGCCGTCCAGGGCGCCTCGACGATCACGCAGCAGCTCATCAAGCTCGGCCTCCAGGCCGAGAACCAGCGCACGGTCTTCCAGAAGCTGCGAGAGGCGGCCCTCGCCTACCACATGACGCGCAAGTGGCCGAAGAGCAAGATCCTCACCCAGTACCTGAACCGGGTCTACTTCGGCAACGGCGCCTACGGCGTGGAGACGGCGGCGCGCACGTACTTCGGGCGCACCGCCGACCACCGCGGATGCGGTCAGACGTCGGACCGGCCCTGCGCGAAGGAGCTGCGTCCGGCGGAGTCCGCCCTGCTGACGGCGATCATCGCGTCGCCGTCGCGGTTCGACCCGACGGTCAACCCCGAGGCCGCGCTGCGCCGACGGAACACGGTCCTGCTGAAGATGCGCGAGCAGGGCATGCTCTCGCTCGATCGCTACGAGGAGGCGCGCAACGAGCCGCTGCCGGGCCGCAGCGACGTCGAGCCCCCGTCGCTCAACGCGAAGAACCCGTACTTCGCGTCGTGGATCAGCGCGCAGCTCGTCGAGCGCTACGGCGCCCGGCGCACCTACGAGGGCGGGTTGCGCGTGCGCACGACGCTCGACCAGTCGCTCCAGGACGCGGCGGAGAACGCCGTGAAGCAGTACCTCGCCTCGCCGACCGGGCCCCAGGCGTCGCTCGTGGCGATCGACAACCGGACCGGCGAGGTCCGGGCGATGGTCGGCGGGCGCAACTTCCGCGAGCGGCCCTTCAACCTCGCGACCCAGGGCGAGCGGCAGCCGGGGTCCGCGTTCAAGCCGTTCGTGCTCGCCCAGGCCCTGCGCGACGGGATCTCGCCGTCCTCGACCTGGACGTCGAAGCGGGTGAGCTTCCGCGTCCGGGACCACGAGGGCAACCGCGAGACGTTCACCGTCACGAACGACCACAACGCGTACTCCGGCACGACGTCGCTGGCCCGCGCGCTGACCTTCTCGGACAACTCCGTCTACGCGCAGGTGGGGATCAAGGTCGGGACGAAGCGGGTCGCCCGCCTCATCCGCCGGATGGGGATCCGCACCCCGGTCTCCTCGAACGCGGCGCTGGTGCTCGGCGCCCCCCGGCGCGGCGTCACCGTGCTCGACCTCGCCCACGCCTACGAGACGTTCGCCACGCGAGGCCTGCGGGTCAACGGCACGCTCGGGGCACCGAACGGCGGACCCGTCGGGATCATGGCCGTCGACGACGGCAAGGACGTGACCCGCAACGAGCCGCGACGCGTCCGCGTCCTGTCGCCGCAGGTCGCCGACGCGACGACCGCGATCATGCGGACCGTCGTCACCACGGGCACGGGCAAGCGCGCGCAGTACGGCGGCTTCGCCGCCGGCAAGACCGGCACGACCTCCGACAACATCGACGCGTGGTTCGTCGGGTTCAGCAAGCGGCTCACCGTCGCGGTCTGGGTCGGTTACCCCGACGGCGCGAAGCCGATGCTCACCGAGTACGCCGGCGAGGCCGTCGAGGGCGGCACGTACCCCGCCGGCATCTGGGGCACGTTCGTCGGCGCGGCCGAGCGGATCTTCGCCGAGCGCGCCCCGCAGGACGACCGCGACGAGCCCGAGGGCGAGGACGTCCCGCTGGGCTCCGACGACGACGCGACCGGTTCCGCCGCGTCCGGCGACGCGGACGCGGGCGAGACCTCGGGCAGCACCACCGCGACGCCGCCCAGCGGATCCGGCTCCTCGAGCTCGGGCTCCGGTTCGGGCGGAGGCAGCGGTTCCGGGGGCGGCGGGGGCAGCGGCAACACGCCCGCGACCCCTGCCACGCCGAACCCGACGCCCGCGCCGTCGGGCAGCAGCGGCGCCGCCGGCTCCGGTCCCGCCGGCGGATCCGGGGGCGGCAGCCCGGACAGCGGCGCCGTCCCGCTCGGCTAGGCGCGGGCGGCGCGCATCGCGGGCGGCCACGGGCGCGAGACGTCCGTGCTGTCCGCGTCGACGAAGCGCCAGGGCAGGTCGACGGCGCGCGTGATGCCGATCCGCGGACCGGTGACCACGCGCGGCTCCGGCGCGTCGACCGGCCGGCCGAGGATCCGGATGGCGCCGTCCCGCAGGTCCGTGCCGTCGTGCTCGAGCTCGATGCCGAGCGCGAGCGTCAGGCGGCCGGGTCCCGATGCCCACTCCCGCCGGGCACGTCCCGGGCGCCGGGCCGCGATGCGCTCGAGACCCGCCCACGGCTCGACCGCCCGCAGGAGCACCCCGGCGGCGACCCCGTCCCGTTCGCAGACGGCGTTGACGCAGGCGTGGATGCCGTAGGAGCGGTACACGTACGCGTGCCCCGGAGGACCGAAGAGCGTCCGCGTCCGCGGCGTCGGCCGGGGCGGCTCGCCGTACCCGTGGCTCGCCGGCTCGGTCTCGTGGTACGCCTCGGTCTCGACGATCCGGCCGACCGCGCCGTCCCCGACGAGCAGGCAGCCGACGAGATCGCGGGCGACCTCGACGACCGGTCGGGCGTAGAAGCCCGCCGGAAGCCCGCGCGGCGCGTCGCTCACGCCAGGAGGCCGCGCGCGAGATCGAGCTGCTCGGCGACCTGCGCGGACGCCGTCCCGCCCTGGCTCTGCTTGCGCTCCAGCAGCGACAGCGGCTCGAGGACCTCCCGGATCCACGGACCGAGGTGCTCGCTCTGGGCGCGCAGCTCGTCGTCGGAGAGCTCCGACAGCGTGCGGCCCGAGTCGACCGCCTCGCGAACGAGACCGCCGACGATCGCATGGCACTGGCGGAACGGCACGCCGCGCTTGACGAGCTCGTCGGCGAGGTCGGTCGCGGCGAGCAGCTCGTCGGCCGCGGCGGCGGCCATCCGGTCCCGGCGGAACGTCGCGCCGGCGATCATGCCGGTCGCGGCGGCGAGCGCCTGCTCGATCGTGTCGGCCGCGTCGAACAGGTGCTCCTTGTCCTCCTGGAGATCCTTGTTGTACGTCAGCGGCAGGGCGTGGATCACGCCGTGCAGCGCCTGCAGGTGCCCGACGATCCGCGGCGCCTTCGCGCGCAGCAGCTCGGCGCAGTCCGGGTTCTTCTTCTGCGGCATGAGCGAGCTGCCCGACGACCACGCGTCCGGCAGCGTCAGGAACCCGAACTCCTCGCTCGCCCACTGGACGATCTCCTGCCCCAGCCGCGACAGATGGGTCGCGCAGGTCGCCGCCGCGTTCAGGTAGTCCAGGACGAAGTCCCGGTTGGAGACCGCGTCGATCGAGTTCGGGGCCGGTGCGCCGAACCCGAGCTCGGCGGCGGTCATCGTCCGGTCGGTCGCGAAGTTCACGCCCGCGAGCGCGCCGGCGCCCAGCGGCATCCGGCGCAGGGCCTGCTCGCCGGCGAAGCGGAACCGCGCGCGGTCGCGCTCGAGCATCCACACGTACGCGAGCAGGTGGTGCGCGAGGTAGACCGGCTGCGCCCGCTGGAGGTGCGTGTAGGCCGGCATCGGCCAGTCGCGGTGCGCCTCGGCGACCTCGATCAGGGCCGTCATGAGCGCCTCGATCGCCGTGACGGCGCGCTCGGCCGCCTCGCCGACCCAGAGCGCGACGTCGGTGGCGACCTGGTCGTTGCGCGACCGCGCCGTGTGGAGCCGGGCGCCGGGATCGCCGACGAGCTCCGTCAGCCGGCGCTCGACCGCCATGTGGATGTCCTCGTCGTTCGGCTCGAACGGGAACGCGCCCCGCTCGAGCTCGCCCTCGATCTGCGCGAAGCCGCGGAGGATCGCCTCGAGGTCCGCCTCGCCGATGATGCCGCGGGCCGACAGCATCCGCGCGTGCGCGCGAGAGCCCCGCAGATCCTGGCGCCAGAGCCGGCGGTCGAACCCCAGCGACGTGTTCATCGCCCGGAAGACGGGGTCCTGCGGCTCAGCAAACCTCGACATAGGGGCCGGAGTCTAGGCCGCGCCGCGGGAGCCTGACCCGAGGCCGCGCCCACCCCGCGACCCGCGACAGCGGGGCCGGAGTCCCGTCCGCGCCCCAGCCCTGTGCACGGCGGGAGCCCGCGCTCACCAGGGGACGACGCCTCCGTCGTCGAAGAAGCCGCCCCGGGGCCCGTCGTCGGGGAGCGTCGCGAGCCGGATCGCGATGGCCGCCCCCTGCTCGGGCGTCCGCTGCCCCTGGAAGCCCGTGAAGTCCGTGGCGACGTAGCCGGGGCACGCGGCGTTCACGAGGATGCCCGTGTCCGCCAGCGCCCGGGCGTACTGGACGGTGATGCTGTTGAGCAGCGACTTCGACGGGGCGTACGCGGCGAGGACGGGACCGGCCTGCAGCGCCAGCGAGCCCATGGTGCTCGAGACGTTGACGATGCGGGGCGACGGCGAGCGGCGCAGCAGCGGCAGCATCGCGTTCGTGACCCGGACGACCCCGAGCACGTTCGTGTCCAGGACGGCGCGCAGGACGTCGAGATCGAGCGTCGTCGGATCCTGGGCCCCGCCGTCGGTCCGCCCGGCGATCCCGGCGTTGTTGACGAGGACGTCGAGCCGCCCCGCCCGTCGCTCGATCGCCTCGGCGGCGGCGACGACGCCCTCGTCGGAGGTCACGTCGAGCGCCACCCCGAACGCGTCGACGCCACCAGCGCGCAGCCGGTCAACGGCCTCCTCGCGTCGGACGTCGTCCCGCGCCCCGACCGCCACCGCGAGCCCGAGCTCTCCGAGCCCCCGTGCGATCGCGAAGCCGATGCCCTTGTTCGCGCCGGTCACCAGCGCGGTCCTCGTGTCGTTCACCCGACCGATGGTCGGACATCGGACGCGCCGCGTCCAAGACCGATCCGGTGCCTCGTGATACCCGTCGGGTATCACGGTATCCTCCGTCCGTGGTCGATCTCGAGACGCGCGAGCTGCGGTACTTCGTCGCGGTCGCCGAGACGCTGCACTTCGGTCGCGCCGCCGCGGCGCTCGGGATCGCGCAGCCGCCGCTCTCGCGTGCGATCCGCCGGCTGGAGCTGCGGCTCGGCGTCGAGCTGCTCGTGCGCGACCGCCGGGGCACCCGCCTCAGCGAGGCCGGACGGGCGTTCCTGCCCGAGGCACGCACCGCGCTGGACGCGGTCGCCGCCGCGGCACGCCGCGCGCAGCGGGCCGCCGATCCGGACCGGCCGATCGTGCTGGCCACGAAAGCCGGTGCGTCCCACGCCCTGCTGCAGCGCCTGCTCGAGTCCTGCGACCGCGCCGCGGAGCCCGTGCCGGTGGAGGTCCTCCTCTGCGAGGTCGGGGAACAGGCGGGGCTGCTGCGCGACGGCCGTGCCGACATCGCGATCATGCACCGCCCCGTCGACGATCTCGCAGGGTTCGAGACCCGCGACCTCCTCACCGAGGGACAGGTCGCGGTGGTCCCTGCGAGCCACGCGCTCGCCGCGCGGGAGCGACTCAGCATGGCCGAGGTCCGGGACGTCCCGGACCTGCCGATGGCACGGTGGCCCCGCGTCGGCGGCGGCTACCCCGAGGGGCCCGGACCGGAGATCCACACCCAATCCCAGCTCGCCCAGCTCGTCGCGCTCGGCCGGGCGCTGCTCGTGATCCCGGCGTCCAGTCGCGCGTGGCAGTGGCCCGAGCACGTCGCGGTGCCCGTCGTCGACGCTCCCGAGATCACGACCGTGCTGGCGTGGCCGCCCGCGGGACGCGAGCGCACCCGCCGGGTCGTCGTCGCCGCGGGCGTCGCCGCACTGGACGAGGCGGTCCTGCACCGTCCGCGGTAGCGCCGCGCGGTGGCTCGTCGGCCGCCGCCCGGTCGTCGGGGGACGCCGCCGCCACGCACGACGAGCGCCGTCGGCGGCGACGCGACGGTCAGTCGCCGGCGCCGGCGAGCTCGGCCATGCCGCGCTCGTACTCGACCTTCATCCGCGCGGCGAGCGCGGTGGCGGCCGACAGCGGGCGGACCATCACCGTGAGCTCGGTGACCTTGCCGTCGTCACCCGTCCGCAGCAGGTCGATGCCCTCGACGTCCTTGTCGTCGACCCGGGCGCGGAACACGAGCACGTGCTCGTCCTCCGAGCCGATCTCGGCCTCGTAGCGGAAGCCCTCGAAGACGCGGAAGACGGCCCGCAGGATCATCCCCACCACGGCTTTGCCGTGGTACGGCGCGTGAGCGACCGGGCTGTGGAAGACGACGTCGTCGGCGAGCTCGGCGACGATGCGCTCGGGGTCGCCGCTCTCGACGGCGGTACGGAAGGCGGACACGGCGGGCTCCTCTCGACCGGTGCGGACCGGTCGCGATCGGGGACGCCGCGAGCCTACCGCCGGGCGGTCAGGACGTCGGTCAGCTCCGCGACGACCCGATCGACCTGCGCCTCGGTCATCGTCGGGAACAGCGGCAGGGCCAGGCCGCGACGCGCCGCGTCCTCGGCCACCGGGAACTGGCCCTCGCGGAAGCCGAACCGCTCGCGGTAGAACGAGAAGAGGTGGATCGCCGGCAGGTAGTCGCGGGTCTGGATGCCGCGTCGGCCCAGCTCGGTGATGGTCGCGTTGCGATCAAGGTCGCGCGGCAGCCGGACGACGTAGACGAACCACGAGCGCCGGGCCCCGGCGACCTCGGTCGCCGCCAGGTCCGCGTCGGTGGCCGGCAGCGCGAGCCCGGTGCGCTCCGCGAGATCCGCGAGGCGCTCGGCGTACGCGGCGGCGACGCGCTCCCGCCCGCCGAGGAGCTCGTCGAGCCGGCCCAGCTGGGCGAGGCCGAGCGCGCACTGGAGGTCGGAGAGCCGGTAGTTGAAGCCGAGCCGGTCGTGATCCAGCCACGCCATGCCCGGCGCGCGGCCCTGGTTGCGCTCGCTGTCCAGGCGGTCCTTCGTCGCCCGGTCGCCGACCGTGACGATCCCGCCCTCGCCGGTGGTCATCTGCTTGTTCGCGTAGAACGCGAAGACCGCCGGGTGCCCGCGGCCACCGACGGGCACGCCGTCCGGGTGCACGGCGCCGAGCGCCTCGCAGGCGTCCTCGACGATCGGCACGCCGAGCCCCTCGAGCTGGGGCGTCGGCGCCGGGATCCCGAAGATGTGCACCGGCAGCAGCGCCGCGGTGCGGTCGGTGACCGCCGCGGCGACCGCGGCCGACGGGACGTTGAGCGTCACCGGGTCGACGTCGACGAAGACCGGGACCGCGCGCTCGAAGAGCCCGGCGTTCGACGAGGCGATGAACGAGAACGGCGAGGTGACGACCTCCGGCCCCGGACCCGTACCGGCGTCGGCGGGCGAGGCCTCCACGCCGACGGCTCGCAGCGCGAGGTGCAGCCCCGCCGTGCCGGAGGAGACGGCGCTCGCGTGCCGAGCGCCGACCCGCGCGGCGAACGCCTCCTCGAAGGCGGGCAGGCGCGGCCCCAGCGAGAGGTGGCCCGAGCGCAGGACCTCGAGGACCGCCTGCTCCTCGGCCTCGCCGATGACCGGACGGGCGAGCGGGACGAGCTCGGGCTCCTCGCTCATCGCGCGACCGGCACCGCGTCGTCGTCGGCCGCGTCGCCGCGGGGTGCCGGCGCGGCGACGGCCCGCCCCGGCTGCTCCGCCCACGCGAGGGACTCCACCAGCGCGTCCCAGGAGGCGCCGATGAGGTTCTCGCCGACCCCGATCGTGCCCCAGGTCCGCTGGCCGTCCGAGGCGTCGATGAGCACGCGGGTGACCGCGCCCGTGCCCTTCGTCTCGTCGAGGATCCGGACCTTGAAGTTCACGAGCTCGATGTCGGCGAGGTGCGGGTGCACGCCGGCGATCGCGTCGCGCAGGGCCCGGTCGAGCGCGTGCACGGGGCCGTTGCCCTCGGCGGTGCGGACGAAGCGCTCGTCGCCGACCCAGATCTTGATCGTCGCCTCGGTCTCCACCCGCCCGCCGGCGCGCTGCTCGACGATGACGCGCCAGCTCTCCAGGCGGAAGAGCGGCTCGTAGACCCCCGTCTCGCGGCGCAGCAGCAGCTCGAAGCTCGCGTCCGCCGCCTCGTAGTGGTAGCCGCGGTGCTCGAGCTCCTTCACCCGCTCGATGATCCGCGTCGCCTGCTCGTCGCTGACCTCGAGCCCGGCGTCGGCGGCCTTCTCGACGACGGTGCCCTTGCCGGCGAGCTCCGAGACGAGGATCTCGCGCTGGTTGCCGACGTCGACCGGGTCGACGTGCTCGAAGGTCGACGCGTCGGCGCGGATGCCGGCGATGTGCAGCCCGCCCTTGTGGGCGAACGCGTTGCGCCCCACGTAGGGCTGCGTCGGCCGCGGCGTCCGGTTCAGGAGCTCGTCGACGAAGTGCGCCGTCTCGGTGAGCTTCGGCAGGTGGCCGTCCGGGAGCGCCGCGATCCCGAGCTTCAGCTGCAGGTCGGCGGTGATCGTCGTGAGGTTCGCGTTGCCGGTCCGCTCGCCGATGCCGTTCGTCGTGCCCTGCACGTGGGTCGCGCCGGCCTGGACCGCGAGCAGCGAGTTCGCCACGCCGCAGCCGGTGTCGTCGTGGGCGTGGATGCCGATCCGGGCGTGCTCGCCGAGCTCGGCGACCACCGCGCTCACCGCCTCGTGGATCTGCATCGGCAGCGACGAGCCGTTCGTGTCGCAGAGCGTCAGCGTGTCGGCGCCGGCCTCGACGGCGGCCCGCAGGCAGCGGTGCGCGTACTCGCGGTCGTCGCGCCACGCGTCGAAGAAGTGCTCGGCGTCGTAGATCACCCGCTTGCCCTCGCCGACGAGGAACGCGACGGAGTCCGCGATCAGCCGGAGGTTCTCGGCCGGATCGACGCGGACCACCTTCTCCAGGTGCAGCCCCCACGTCTTGCCGACGATCGTCGTGACGTCGCAGAACGCGTCGGCGAGGATCCGCAGCGACGGATCCTCGTCGGCGCGGAGGTCGCGCCGGCGCGTCATGCCGAAGGCGGCGATCGTCGAGTGGGTCCAGGTCTCCTGGGCCAGGAGCGCGAAGAGCTCCTGCTCCTTCGGGTTCGAGGCCGGGAAGCCCGCCTCGATGAGCGTGACGCCGAGCTCGTCGAGCTTCAGCGCGACGCGGAGCTTCTCCTCCGCGGAGAGGGACATCCCCTCGCCCTGCATGCCGTCGCGGAGCGTGGCGTCGTAGAGCTCGAAGGGGCGTGCGGTCTGGGTCATGGCGGGTCGTGCGATCTGGTCGTAGGGCGGCGTGCGCGTCCCCGGGCGGGACGCGGATGGGCACGGGCGTCCAGGCCGTGCCGGCCCGGCGCCCTACGGAATTCGCGCGGCGATCGCGCGCGGCACGAGCCGCGACATCAGGAGACCTGCTCCGAGACCGGGACGGGATCGAGCCAGCGGCGGTAGCGCTCGTCGCGCCCGTGCAGCGCGTCCTCGAACACGCGCTGCACCTCGCGCGTGATCGGACCCGGCTCGCCGGTGCCGACGGGGTGGTCGTCGACCTCGCGGATCGGGGTCAGCTCGGCGGCGGTGCCGGTGACGAAGACCTCGTCGGCGAGGTAGAGCTCCGCGCGCGCGAGATCGCGCTCGACGACCTCGTAGCCGAGGTCGCCGGCGATCTCGATCACCGAGCGGCGGTTGATCCCGTCGAGGATCGACGCGGTCTGCGGGGGCGTGACGATCCGGCCGTCGCGCACGACGAAGAGGTTCTCCCCCGAGCCCTCGCAGACGACGCCGGCGTCGTCGAGCAGGATCGCCTCGTCGTAGCCGGCCTTCGTGGCCTCGATCTTCGCCAGGACGGAGTTGAGGTACTGGCCGGTGGCCTTCGCGTGCGGGATGAGGCCCGCGGGCGAGAGCCGGCGCCACGAGGAGACCTTCGCGCGGACGCCGTTGGCCTTGCCCTCGTCGCCGAGGTAGGCGCCCCACTCCCAGCAGGCGATCGCGACATCGACCGGCGAGTCCAGCGGGTTGAGTCCCATCGGGCCCTCGCCGCGGAAGACGATCGGCCGGATGTAGCAGGAGCGCAGCCCGTTGGCCGCGACCGTCTCGAGCGTCGCCTGCCGGATCTGCTCCTGGGTGAACGGGATCGGCATGTAGTAGAGCGACGAGGACCGGAACAGGCGGTCGACGTGCTCGTGGTGGCGGAAGATCGCCGGGCCGATCTCGGTGTCGTAGCAGCGGACGCCCTCGAAGACGCCGGTGCCGTAGTGCAGCGCGTGCGTCAGGACGTGGATCTTGGCCTCGTCCCACGGGACGAGCTCGCCGTTCTTCCAGATGACGTCCGCTTGCGGCACCGCGTGCTCCTCGTCGCTGATGCGCCCCGTCCGGAGAGCGGCCGAAGGCGTCCCATGACTGTACCGCGGGGGCCGCGCCGGCGGCCCTCGCCGCGACCCCCCGACCGGTGGGCGACCGTCCCGCGCCGGTGGTGGGCCCGCCGGGGGCGGCGTACGGTCGATGGAGCACCCGCCCCGATCGGCGAACGAGGAGACGACGAACGATGGCGACCACCGAGCACCCCGTGATGTCCCTGCAGGATCGCGACGAGCGCATCCGCGCGATGCTGGCGGCGCGAGCCGGCCAGCTCGACGACCCGTTCCTGGACGGCGGCCACGCGCCGGACGAGATCGACGCCCAGGGCGTCGGCCACTGCCGGATCCACATGCCCGCGCACTGGGCCGGCGTCGAGAGCGACGCCACGCGCACGAACGACTGAGCGGTCGCGGCCCGCGCCGCGCTCCCGGGAACGACGGCCCCGCTCGACGAGCGGGGCCGTCGTCGTTCCGGACCCGGACGCGCCGACCCGCCGTCAGTCCGCGCCGACCGGCCGGCGGGCCCCGAGCCGCTCGAGCCGCTCCCAGTCGACGTCCCGGAAGTTGTGCATCGGGCAGTACTTCGGCCCGCACATCGAGCAGAACTCGGCGGTCTTGAAGTAGTCGTCGGCGAGCGTCTCGTCGTGCATCGCCTGCGCCGTGTCGGGGTCGACGGCGAGCGCGAACTGCCGCCGCCAGTCGAAGTCGAACCGCGCCTGCGAGAGCTCGCGGTCCCAGCGCGCCGCCCGCGCCCCGTGCGCACCGCCCCGCGCGAGGTCGGCCGCGTGGGCGGCGATCCGGTAGGCGATCAGGCCCTGCTTGACGTCCTCGGCGTCCGGCAGGCCGAGATGCTCCTTCGGCGTGACGTAGCAGAGCATCGAGGTGCCGTGCCAGCCCACGACCGCTGCGCCGATCGCGCTCGTGATGTGGTCGTAGCCCGGCGCGACGTCGGTCACCAGCGGTCCCAGCGTGTAGAACGGCGCCTCGTGGCAGACGCGCTGCTGGCGCTCGACGTTCTCCTGCAGCTGGTGCAGCGGCACGTGCCCCGGGCCCTCGACCATGCACTGGACGTCGGCGTCCCAGCACCGCTGGACGAGCTCCCCGAGCGTGTCGAGCTCGGCGAACTGGGCGGCGTCGGAGGCATCGGCGATCGACCCCGGCCGCAGCCCGTCCCCGAGCGAGATCGTGACGTCGTGCCGCGCGCAGACGGCGAGCACCTCCTCGAAGCGCTCGTACAGCGGGTTCTCGCGCTCGTGGTGGACCATCCAGCGCGCGAGCAGCCCGCCGCCGCGCGACACGATGCCCGTCACGCGGTGGCGGCAGAGCGCGAGGTGCTCGAGCCGCACCCCCGCGTGGATCGTCATGTAGTCGACGCCCTGCTCGGCCTGCTCGGCGATGACCTCCAGCAGCAGCTCCGCGGTGAGGTCCTCCGGCCGCTTGACCCGCTCGAGCGCCTCGTAGATCGGGACGGTGCCGATCGGCACCGTCGCCACGTCGAGGATCGCCCGGCGGGTCTCGGGGATCCGCTTGCCCGTCGAGAGGTCCATGACCGTGTCGGCGCCCCAGCGCTGGGACAGGGCGAGCTTCTCGACCTCCTCGTCCAGCGACGAGGTGGTCGGGCTGGAGCCGATGTTCGCGTTGATCTTCACCCGCGCCCGGAGCCCGATCCCCATCGGGTCGAGGGCCGCGTGGTGCAGGTTGGCCGGGATGACGAGCCGGCCGCGCGCGACCTCGTCGCGCACGAGCTGGGCCTGGAGCCCCTCCCGCTCGGCCACCCGGGCCATCTCCGGCGAGACGATGCCGTCCCGCGCGAGGCGGCGCTGCGTGCGCCGCGAGTCGTCGGCCGCGAAGGCGTGCCGTTCCATCTGATGCTCCCTCCGCCGGTATGAACCGGATCAGGTCTGCGGGTCGGCGCGGATCAGCGCCATCTCAGCCCCTCCTGGGACCCCCCGGATGTGCGTGGACGGGTCGAAGGCTACCCGCCCGGCGCGCGGCCGACCGCGCACGCGCCATGTTGCCGAGCGGTTGACCCCCCGCCCGGCGGGATCGGGCAGGATGCGCCCCATGCCCGCGACCCGGCCCCTCGCCCTGCCCGTCGTCGTCCTCGCGACGGGAGCCCTCGCCGTCGGTCCGGCGCAGGCGGCCGAGCCGGCGCCGGCGAGCAAGACGCAGTACCTGCAGAGCGGGCAGTACGCGAAGGACGTCACGGCCGCCGCGGCGCCCGCCACCGCCTGGGTGCGCGAGCGCGCGGCCGACATCCGCGACACGACCGCCGCCTGTCGCGCCTACGGCCTGCCGGTCGGGACGAACGGGGCGGCGACCCAGCCGACCGTCCACGAGCCGACGGCCGCCGAGCGGTCCGCCGCCCGGAAGGCTCGCACCGCCGCGCGGGCGGCGCGCAAGCGCGCGACCGCCGCCCGCCGCGCCGCGCGTCGCTCCGGCCTCTCCCGGTCCGCACGCGCCGCGGCCACGAAGCGCGCCCGGACCCTCGCCGCCCGCGCCACCCGGCTCGAGCGGCGCGCGCGGGCCGCGGCCGCTGCGGCGAAGGCGCCGGACGTCGCGAAGCCGGCGGCCGAGGCCTGTCGCGCGACCCCGACGAAGCCGGCGATCGTCTTCGACATCGACGAGACGCTGCTGTCGAACTACATCGGCGTGCCGGCGGGCAACGTCGAGGCCGGCTCGCTCGGGCAGTTCCCCGGCGCGCTGACCGGCACCGGCACCCGGATGCCCGGCGTCGGCGAGACCTACGACGCCGCGCGCGCCGCCGGGTTCTCGATCTTCCTCGTCACCGCTCGACCGGACGACGTCCCGGGCCTGCGCGACACGACGATCCGCAACCTCAAGGCCGCGCGGTACCCCGTGTGGGACGGGCTGTCGCTGAGGCCGAGCTTCTTCGCCTCCTCCGCGACCTACAAGACGGGCGAGCGCAAGGGCATCGAGGCACGGGGCTTCACGATCGTCGCGAACGTCGGCGACCAGGAGAGCGACCTCGTCGGCGGGTTCGCCGAGCGGACGTTCAAGCTGCCCAACCCGTTCTACAGCGGCTGAGGGCCGGCGCGCGGCCCGCGTCGCGGGCCGCGCCGGACGCTCAGGACAGCCGACCGCGGACGGCGTCCAGCGCCTGGGCGGTCGTGGCGTCGCCGCCGAGGTCCTTCGTGCGCAGCCCGTCGGCCAGCGCGCCGTCGACGGCGGTCTCGATCGCCGTCGCCTCGGCCTCGAGGTCGAGACCGTGGCGCAGCATCATCGCCGCGGAGAGGAACATCGCCAGCGGGTTGGCGACCCCCTGCCCCGCGATGTCGGGCGCCGAGCCGTGGACCGGCTCGAAGAGCCCGGGACCGTCCGGATTGCCGACGGAGGCGGAGGGCAGCATGCCCAGCGACCCCGAGAGCATCGCGGCGGCGTCGGAGAGGATGTCGCCGAAGAGGTTCTCCGTGACGATGACGTCGAACTGCGTCGGACGCGCGATGAGCTCCATCGCGCAGGAGTCGACGAGCTGGTCGCGCAGCTCGACGTCGCCGAAGTCCGCGCCGTGGACCTCGTGGACGACCTGCCGCCACTGGCGCGAGGTCTCCAGGACGTTCGCCTTGTCGACCGAGTGCACGAGGTTGCGGCGCTTGCGCGCCGCGTCGAAGGCGACGCGCGCGATCCGGTCGACCTCGGCGACGGTGTAGTGGCAGAGGTCGGAGGCGTCGGTGTCCGTCCGCGTCTTCTCGCCGAAGTAGATGCCGCCGGTGAGCTCGCGCACGACGAGCAGGTCGGTGCCGTCGAGGACCTCGCGCTTCAGCGCGGAGCTGTCGTAGAGGGCCGGCACGGGCCGGACGGGGCGGAGGTTCGCGAACAGCCCGAGCTCCTTGCGCAGGCCGAGCAGCCCCTGCTCCGGCCGGGGGGCGCTGGGGTCGGTCGTGTCCCACTTCGGGCCGCCGACGGCGGCCAGGAGCACGGAGTCCGACGCGCGGCAGGCGTCGAGCGTCTCGTCGGTGAGCGCGGTGCCGTGGGCGTCGATCGAGGCCCCGCCGAACGGGTGCTCGGAGAACGTGAAGTCGCCGAGCTCGTTGAGCAGCTCGAGGGTCGGCGCGGTGATCTCCGGGCCGATCCCGTCGCCGGGCAGGACAGCGATCGCGTGGGACATGGTGCTCCTGGTCTGGTGGTCGTCGGTCGGGGACCGGGGGGTGCAGGGTAGTGGCGGACCCGGGTCCGGAGCCGGGCGGTCGCCCCGGCCCCGGGCCCGCCGGGATCAGGCGCCGTCGGCGCGCAGGCGCGAGGCGAGCTGCCCGACGGTCTCCCCCGGACGCAGCTCGGCGCCGGCCCGGCGGGCGCTGATGTTCAGCCGGACGTAGCGGACGACGAGCGGGCTGCCGTCCGCCGGCGCCATCTCCAGGCGGACCGCCTCGACGAAGTCGTCGTGCACGTCGACCGGCAGGCGCTCGAGGTGGGCGCCGAGGACGACGGCCTGGAGGAACGCGTACGGATCGTCCGGGGCGACCTCGCGCGGCTCGAGCGAGCAGGCGACGTCGACGAACCCGGCGTCGCGCAGGCGCCGCTCGGTCTCCGCCGGCCCGGCGAAGTTCCACGGCCCGTCCCAGCCGGCGAACGCGCTGCGCCACGGCTCCCGCTCGCGCAAGCGCCCCACGGCCGCCTCGACGTCGGCGACGTTGCCGGCGCCGCCGCACTGCGCCTCGAGCCGACCGCCGGGACGCAGCGCCGCCGCGAGCCGTCCGAACAGGAGGTCGTGGTCGGCGATCCAGTGGAAGGTCGCCGACGAGACGACGACGTCGACCTGGTCCACGAGCGCGAGCGCCGTGAGGTCCTGGACCGACAGCTCGACGGTGTCGGGCAGCCGCTTCTGGGCCAGCTCGATCATCGACGGCGACGCGTCGACGCCGATCACCCGGCCGGCCGGCAGCGCTCCGACGAGGAGCTCGGTGAGCTTGCCGCTGCCGCAGCCGGCGTCGAGCGCCGTCTCGTCGCCGCGCAGCTCGAGCCGGCCAAGGATCTGGCTCGCCCAGTCGTCGTGCGGCTGGGAGACCCGGTGGTAGGTCTCGGCCTCCCAGTCGTGGGGCGCGTCGGCGGTCATGCGGCCAGCTCCATCGCGGTCGCGTCGCGCCAGCCCGCGTAGACGGCGAAGCGCCACTGCTTGAACACGCAGTCGGCCTCGGCGAACCCGGCCTCGCGCAGCCAGCGGACCTGATCCTCGACCGGGGCGGGGCGATCGAGCGCCATGCGCGCGTCGGCCTGGGCGCGCTGGTCGGCGGTGATCCCGGCCGCGGCGATCTGGCGGCCCCAGCGGGCGACGTTCAGCGCGTCGGTGGCGGGCGTCGGGCCCGCGATCTGCTCGGCGTTGACGAACGTCCCGCCCGGGCGCAGGGCCTGGCGGACGCGGGCGAACAACGTCCGCTTCCCGGCGTGGTCGAGATGGTGGATCGCCAGCGACGAGACGACGAGGTCGTACCCGCCGGCCGGCCACGGGTCCTCCATGCTCGCGCGGACGAACGCGACGCGGTCGCCGAGCGCCGCCAGGCGCACGCGTGCCTGGTCGAGCATCCCGGGCGCCTCGTCCAGGAGCACGAGCTCCGCACGCGGCAGGGCGTCGGCCACCGCGGCGGCCAGCAGGCCGGTCCCGGCGCCGAGGTCCAGCACGCGGGTGCCGCGGCCGTCACCGCGACCGGCGGCGGCCACCTCGACGGCGGTCCCGTAGAAGGCGTCGAACGGCGGGATGAGCTGGCGGCGCTGGGCGTCGTAGTCCGACGACCAGCGGTCGTACCAGCCGGGGGTGGCGACCGAGGGGGACGCGGCGGCCGCGTCCTCCCCCGTGTCGCGGAAGGACGCGGTCATGCGCTGCCTCCTAGGCGACGGGGGTCGTGGCGATCGGGTCCTCGGCCGGGAGCGAGCGCGAGCTCGGCCCCGACCAGGCGCGCTGCTCGAGGCGGGCCTCGAACGCGTCGATCTTGTCGGCCTGCGCGAGGGTCAGGCCGATGTCGTCCAGCCCGTTGAGGAGCCGGTGCTTCGTCTCGGGGTGGATGTCGAACGAGAACGCCTGCTCGTCCGCGGTGCCGGCACCGATCGTCACCGTCTGCGCCTCGAGGTCGATCCGGGCGGCGCCGGCGGCGGCGACCGCGCGGACCTGGTCCTCCGGCAGCTCGATCGGCAGCAGCCCGATCTTCGTGCTGTTCGAGTAGAAGATGTCGGCCAGCGACACGGCGACGATCGCCTTGAAGCCGGCGTCCTCCAGCGCCCACGGCGCGTGCTCGCGGCTGGAGCCGGAGCCGAAGTTCGCGCCGCTGGTGAGGATCGGGTACTCCTCGCCGACGGCGACGTCCCAGTCCGGCGCCTGCTTCGCGTCGTGGAAGAGGAACTCGCCGAAGCCGGTCCGCTCGACCCGCTTCATGAAGCGGGCGGGGATGATCTGGTCGGTGTCGACGTCGTCGCGGTGCAGGTCCGAGACCTTGCCCTCGATGATCTTCACGGGGTCCATGTGCGTGGTCCTTGCGGTTCGAGGTCGTCGGGCGGTCAGGCCGCCACGGGCTCCCGGCCGCCGGTCGGCGTCCAGTCGCGGATGTCGACGAAGCGCCCCTCGATGGCCGCGGCGGCGGCCATCTGGGGGGAGACGAGGTGCGTCCGGCCGCCCTTGCCCTGGCGTCCCTGGAAGTTGCGGTTCGAGGTCGACGCGCAGCGCTCGCCCGGCTGCAGGACGTCGGGGTTCATCCCCAGGCACATCGAGCAGCCCGCCCCGCGCCAGTCGAAGCCGGCCTCGGTGAAGACCTTGTCCAGGCCCTTGGCCTCCGCGGCGAGCTTCACCTGGACCGAGCCGGGGACGACCATCGCGTAGACGTGGTCGGCGACCTTGCGGCCCTGGATGACCTCGGCCGCGGCCTCGAGGTCGGCCAGGCGGCCGTTCGTGCAGGAGCCGAGGAAGACGCGGTCGATCTTGATCTCCTCGATCGGCTCGCCGCCCTCCAGCCCCATGTACTCCAGCGCGCGCCGGGCCTGCTCCTGCCCGGCGGCGTCCGCGAAGGAGTCGACCGTCGGGACGGTGCCGTCGACGCCCACGACCATGTCCGGGGTCGTGCCCCAGGTGACCTGCGGGACGAGCTTCGTCACGTCGACGACGACCTCGCGGTCGAAGGTCGCGCCCTCGTCGGTGTAGAGCGTCCTCCAGTCCTCGACGGCGGCGTCCCACGCGGCGCCGGTCGGCGCGGCGGGCTTGCCCTGGACGTAATCGAAGGTCGTCTGGTCCGGCGCGATCATGCCGGCCCGGCCGCCGCCCTCGATCGTCATGTTGCAGATCGTCATCCGGCCCTCCATCGAGAGCGCCTCGATCGCCGGGCCGGCGAACTCGACGACGTAGCCGACGGCGCCGTCGACGCCCATCTGGCCGATCGCGCCGAGGATCATGTCCTTCGCCGTGACGCCGAAGGGCAGCTCGCCCTCGAAGCGGATCCGCATCGACTTGGGCTTCTTCTGCACGAGCGTCTGCGTGGCCAGGACGTGCTCGACCTCGCTCGTGCCGATGCCGAAGGCCAGCGAGCCGAACGCGCCGTGCGTCGCGGTGTGGGAGTCGCCGCAGACGATCGTCATGCCCGGCTGCGTCATGCCCTGCTCGGGACCGACGACGTGGACGATGCCCTGGCGGTTCGAGCCGAGGGAGAAGACCGGCACGCCGAACTCGGCGCAGTTCTGCTCGAGCGCCTCGACCTGCTTGCGCGAGAGCTCGTCCGTGATCCGCGCGGCCGTCAGCGTGCCGTCGGTCGGGACGTTGTGGTCGGCCGTCGCGAGCGTCTTGTCGGGGCGGCGGACCGGGCGGCCGGCGAGGCGCAGGCCGGAGAAGGCCTGCGGGCTCGTGACCTCGTGGACCATGTGGAGGTCGATGTAGATCAGGCCGTCCGCCACCTCGTGGCGCTCCCAGATCTTGTCGAACAGCGTCTTGGGCATCGTGTCGTGCTCTCCGTGAGGGTGGAGTGGCGCCGGCGGTCAGCCGGCGCGCAGTCCGGCGCTGACGACGGCCAGCAGGCTCGCCGGGTCCGGACCGGGGTTGTCGAAGTGGTGGGGCAGGTCGGCGTCGAACGTGACGCAGTCGCCGGCGTCGAGCTCGTGCGCGACGCCGTCGCAGTGCAGGACGACGCGGCCGCGCTCCACGAGCGCGATCTCGCGGCTGCCGGGGGCGTGCATCGGCGGGTCGTCCGCGGTGCCGGTCCGTGCGCCCGCGTCCAGCTCGTGGCGGGTCAGCTCGCTGCGCTGGCCGGGCAGCGGCGGGGTCAGGACCTCGAACCGGTGCCCGCGCTCGGGGTCGCCCCCGCGGCGCCGGTCGCCGGTCCGCACGACGGTCACCGAGCCGCCCTCGTCGAGGCGCAGGAGCTGGCTCAGGCGCAGGTCCAGGCCGGCGGCGATCCGCGCGGCGACCTGCAGCGTCGGCGAGGTCTCCCCGCGCTCGACCTGGCTCAGCGTCGTCGCCGAGACGCCGCAGCGCTCCGCGACCTCGCGCAGCGACAGGCCCATCTCGTCGCGCAGGGCACGCACGCGCGGACCGATCTCGATCCGCTCGCGGTCCGCCGGCAGCACCGGGGCGGTGGGGATCTCCGTCGCCATCGTGGACGTACGGTATCACGGACGTCCGTCCGGAATCCAGTACAAGCGCAGTTCGCATCTCGACGAGCGCCCGGCGGCCTGGTTCGCTGTCGTCGTGCGCTCCCCCACCCTCCTCGGCGTGGTAGCCGTCCTCGTCGCGCTGGCGGGGTGCGGCTCCGATCCGTCCGGTCCGCCGGCACCAGGGGCCACCGCCCCGGCTCCGGCTCCGGCTCCGCCGCGGAGCGAGCGACGCGACGAGGCGCGGGCGGCGGCCGCTGCGGTCGCGTGGCGTCGCCTCGAGCGACGCGAGGACGCCCGCGTCGGGGTCTTCGCGCTCGACACCGGGGACGGCCGGACGCTGCGGCACCGCGCCGACCGGCGCTTCCCGATCGCGTCCGTCTTCAAGGCCCATGCGTGCGCGGCGGTCCTGCACCGCGCGCGCACGGAGGAGCCGGGGCTCCTGGACCGTCGCGTGCGCTGGAGCGCCGCCGAGCTGCTGGATCCCTCGCCCGTCACGCGCCTGCACCTCGCCGACGGGCTGACCGTGCGGCAGCTCTGCTCCGCGGCGGTGCGCACGAGCGACAACACCGCCGGCAACCTCCTGCTGCGCGCGGCCGGCGGACCCGCGGGCCTCACCCGGTGGCTGCGGTCGATCGGCGATCGCCGGACGCGGCTGGACCGCACGGAGCCCGAGCTGAACCGGTGGGCGCCCGGCGCCGTCCGGGACACCACCACGGCGGAGGCCGCCGCGCGGTCGCTGGGCGCCCTCGTGCTCGGCCCCGCGGCGCCGGCCGTCGACCGCGCGCGCCTGCGGCGCTGGCTGCAGGCCAGCACCACCGGCCGGGCCCGGATCCGGGCCGCGCTGCCCGCCGGCTGGCGCGTGGCCGGGAAGACCGGCACCGGCGGCTCGCTCGCGTGGGGCAGCGCGAACGAGGTGGCGGTGGTGTGGCCACCCGGACGGCGGGCGCCGGTGCTGCTGGGGGTCCTCACCCATCGCGGCGACGCCGGCCTGCCCGCCGACGACGCGCTCGTCGCGGCGGCGGCGCGGATCGCGATCCGCGGGCTGGGCCTGCTCGACGAGTCCTGAGGACGGCGCCCCGATCCGGTCGCCGACCGTCAGACCGTCCCGTGCAGGAAGTACCAGACGAAGAACCCGGCGACGACGGCCAGCAGCGGGTGCACGTCGCGCCAGCGGCCGCGCAGGACGGCGATCAGGACGTAGAGGACCATGCCCGCGCCGACGCCGTTGGCGATCGAGAACGTGAACGGCATCAGCGCGATCGTCGCGAACGCCGGCACCGACAGGCCGACGTCCTCCCAGTCGATGTCGGCCACGACGCTGAGCATCAGCGCGCCGACGATCACGAGCGCGGGCGCCGTCGCGGCCGCCGGGATCATCCCGACGAGCGGGGCGAAGAACATCGCGGCGAGGAAGAGGACGCCGGTCACGACGTTCGCCAGGCCGGTCCGGCCCCCCTGCTCGACGCCCGCGGAGCTCTCGATGTAGATCGTGTTCGACGACGCCGAGGCGGCACCGCCGGCGACCGCGCCCGCCGACTCGACGAGCAGCACCCGGCGCATCTGCGGCAACCGCCCCTCGGCGTCGGTGAGCCCGGCCCGGCGACCGAGCGCCAGCGCGGTGCCCATCGCGTCGAAGAAGTTCGCCATCAGCACCGTGAGGACGAGGCCGACCGCGGCGGCCAGGCCGAGCGTGCTGAAGAAGTCCAGCGAGAACGCCCCGACGAGACCGAGGTCGGGCGTGTCGGCGAGCCGGTCCGGCCGGACCGCGCCCGGGATCGGGGTGCCGGACGCCAGCTGGTTGACGACGATCGCCAGGCCGGTCGACAGGACGATGCCGATGAGGAGCGCCCCCGGCACGCGGCGGGCCATGAGCACCGCCATCGCCACGAGGCCCACGACGAACACCGCCGTCGTCCACGTGCCGAGGTCCGGCGTGAGCGCCACGATCGGGGCGTCGGAGTCCGGCCGCGCGACGATCCCGGCGTCGACGAAGCCGATGAACGCGATGAACAGGCCGATGCCCGCGCCGATCGCGCGCTTCAGCGCGTCCGGGATCGCGTTCATCACCGCCTCGCGCAACCCGGCGACGACGAGGACGAGCATCACGAGACCCTCGACCACGACGACGCCCATCGCCTCGGCCCAGCCCAGGCCCTCCCCCGCCACGAGCGTGTAGGCGACGAACGCGTTGATGCCGAGGCCGGCGGCGAGGGCGAACGGGACGTTCGCGAACAGGCCCATCGCGATCGTCAGGACGCCCGCGACGAGCGCCGTCACCGTCACGAGCTCGGCGTGGTCCAGCCGGACCCCCGCCGCGTCCGGCAGCGCCCCCAGGACCGAGGGGTTGACCGCGAGGATGTAGGCCATCGTCGCGAACGTCGCGACGCCGGCGAGCACCTCGGCCCGCACGGTGCTCCCGCGCTCGCTGATGGCGAAGAGGCGCTCCGTCAGCATGTGCCGCCCACCCTAGGACGACGACAGGACGCCCCGACTGGACGACGGGCGGACCTGGCCGGCCGTCGCTGGGCCCGCGCGGCCGGTGGCGGTCGATCGTCCGCCACCGCCCGGCCGCGGGTCAGCTGGTCTGCAGCATCTCGGCCGCGAGGAACGACAGCTCGAGCGACTGCTGGGTGTTCAGCCGCGGGTCGCACGCCGTCTCGTAGCGCGACGCCAGCTGATCCTCGGAGATCTCCTGCGCGCCGCCCACGCACTCCGTGACGTCCTCGCCCGTGAGCTCGACGTGGATACCGCCCGGGTGGGTCCCGAGCCGTCGGTGGACCTCGAAGAAGCCCTTGACCTCGTCGACGATCCTGTCGAACGCGCGCGTCTTGTACCCGCTGGGGGCCTCGTGCGTGTTCCCGTGCATCGGGTCGCACTGCCAGACCACCCGATGACCGGACCGCTCGACGGCCTCGATGATCGGCGGCAGCGCCTCGCGGACCTTGTCGTTGCCCATCCGCGAGACGAGGCAGACGCGGCCGTCGATCTTGTGCGGGTCCAGGATCTCCAGCAGGTCCAGGGCGTCCTGCGGGGTGGACGTCGGCCCGAGCTTCACGCCCGTCGGGTTCGCTGTGAGCGCGGCGAAGCGCACGTGCGCGCCGTCGATCTGCCGCGTCCGCTCGCCGATCCACTGCATGTGGGCGGAGAGGTTGTAGAGCCGGCCCTCGTGCAGGCGCAGCAGCGCGCGCTCGTAGTCCAGGACGAGGAGCTCGTGGCTCGCGTGCATGTCGACGGAGTGCAGGGACTGGTCGTCGACGCCGCAGGCCTCCATGAAGCGCAGGCTGCGGTCGATGTCGGTGGCGACCCGCTCGTAGCGGGCGCCCGCCGGCGAGTTCGCGACGAAGTCCTTGTTCCACTCGTGGACGTGGCGCAGGTCGGAGACCGCGGTGATCGCGCGGGTGAGGTTCATCGCCGCCGACGCGTTGGCGTACGCGCGCAGCATGCGGCCCGGGTCCGGGACGCGACCCGTGGCGTCGGGCTCCAGCGCGTTGACCATGTCGCCCCGGTAGGACGGCAGGCCGAGCGCGTCGGTGTCGGAGCTGCGCGGCTTCGCGTACTGGCCCGCGATGCGCGCGAGCTTCACGACCGGCATCGACGTGGAGTACGTCAGGACGACGGCCATCTGCAGCAGCGTGCGGATCGTGCCGCGCAGGTGCGCCTCGGTGTTGTCGACGAACGTCTCGGCGCAGTCGCCGCCCTGGAGCAGGAACGCCTCGCCGCGGGCGACGGCCCCGAGCCGCTTCTGCAGCCGGTCGACCTCGTCGGGCAGCGTCACCGGGGGCACGGCCTCGAGCAGCCGGCGGACCTTGACCGTGTACTCCGCGTCGGGCCACGAGGGCTGCTGCAGCGCGGTGCGCGACAGCGCGTCGTCGAGCGCGGCGCGCAGCTCCGACGGCAGCGGCGGGAGATCCGGCAGCGACTCCCCCGGGATGTCGATCGTCCAGTTCACGCCAGCCAGACTACGAAGCTCGGCGCGTCGGCGCCCTGCCACCGGGGCGCGGTGCCCTCCGCCGGTCGGGCCCGGACGCACCGACGCCCGCCGGGCGGTGGCCGGGCGGGCGTCGCGGGCGCTGCGTCGTGGCGCGGGACGGGCCCGCGGCGGGATCAGGCCAGGAGGCCGGTGCTCGTGACGAGCTTCAGCGTGCCCGCCTCGCTGCGGGCCTTGTCGAACGTCTTCGGCGCCGGGTAGTCCGCCGGCTTGGCGCCGACGGCGCCGCCGCCGAGGATGTAGCGGATCCACGCCGCGTGACGCGCCTCGACCGAGTGGATCGAGAGCGCCGCGGTGACGTAGGCGCGGGTCTTGATGTTCGGGCCCTGCCCCGCGTACGCGGCCACGCCGGCGTCCTCGAGCGCCTTGGCGGTCGCGCCGAAGTTCTGGGCCGAGATCGCGGTGGCGACGGCGCTCGTGTCGAGCTTCGGCGCCTTCACCGCGGCCTTGCCGAGGCCCTTCTTGAGGAAGTCGACGTGCTCCTTCTCGTGCACGGCCACGACCTGGGCGAACTGCTTGAGCTCCGGGCTGGCGAACTGGTCCTGGTCGACCGCGGCCTTGTAGAAGGCGGCCTCGAGGTACTCGAGGGTCAGGGCGTAGTTCAGGATCTTGATGTCGTTCTTCGTCGACTTGTTCTTCGTCGAGATCTTCGCCTGGGCGATCGACGGCAGGCCGAAGACGGACGCGCCGACGACGGCACCGGCGAGCGCGCCGTTGCGCAGGAACGTGCTGCGGTCGAAGCCGGCGGCCTCGGCGGCCTCGCGGACGTCGCCGTCGACGTCGAGCTGGTCGAGGTTGATCTGGTGCGACACAGGGTCCTCCCGGGGGTCGGAACGGTGGGGGACGCCGTCCGGCGCCCCTCTACCCGCACCAACGACCCAGGCCGCCGACCGGATGCACCACGCGCTCCCGCGCCGGACCGGGACGTCGCCCGGTGCCGGCGGGGTCCTCGCGCGGCGCTCAGTCCCCCGCGGGCGTCAGCGGCGCCTCGGCGGCGACGCTCAGGCGGCGCGCCGCGACGCCGACCGCGCGGAGGTACGCGATCGCGGAGGCCCGGATCGTGTCGGGGTCGACGCCCTGGCCCGCGCCCGTGACGCGGTCGCCGGCCGCGACCCCCGGCAGCGCCGTGCGGACCGCCGCGCCGGCGGTCCCGAGCTCGACGATCACCGAGACGTGCGCGAGCGCGTCCTGGCCCTCCGACACGGCGTCGACGTGGTACTCCCGCAGGCGCGCGTCGAGGCCGACCGCCGCGTCGATCGCGCGGAAGACCGCGTCGACGGCGCCGTCGCCGGTGAACGATCCCGTCAGCGTCCCGCGCTCGGGCGACTCGACGACGACGGTCGCGTGCGGCGGCCGGTGATCGGCGGTCACCTCGACGGAGACGCTCACGAGCCGCAGCGCGCCGAGCGGGTCCTCCGCGCGCAGCTCGTCGGTGACGAGGGCCTCGAGGTCCATCGCCGTGACCTGCTTCTTGCGGTCGGCGACCTGCTTGAAGCTGTCGAACGCCTGCCGCAGCGCCTGGCCGTCGAGCTTGTAGCCGAGCTTCTCCAGCGCGTCCTTCAGCGCCGCGCGGCCCGAGTGCTTGCCGAGCACGAGCTGGTTGGCGTCGTCGATCCCGATCGAGGCCGGGTCCATGATCTCGAAGGTCGAGCGATCCTTCAGGACGCCGTCCTGGTGGATGCCGGACTCGTGGCTGAACGCGTTGCGCCCGACGATCGCCTTGTTCGGCTGGACGGGATAGCCCGTCAGGCGCGAGATGAGGCGGCTCGTGCGCGCGATCTCCCTCGTCGCCGCGCCGGTCGAGAAGCCCAGGCGGTCCTTGCGGGTCTCGAGGAGCATGATGATCTCCTCCAGCGAGGCGTTGCCGGCGCGCTCGCCGATGCCGTTCACGGCGCACTCGATCTGCCGGGCGCCGACCGACAGGCCCGCCAGCGAGTTCGCGACGGCGAGGCCGAGGTCGTCGTGGCAGTGGACCGAGAGCACGACGTCGCGCAGCCCGGGCGTGAACTCGTAGAGCTGCGACAGGAACTCGGCGTACTCGTCGGGCGTCGCGTAGCCGACGGTGTCGGGGACGTTGATCGTCGTCGCCCCCTCGTCGATCGCGATCTGCAGCACCTGCGCGGTGAACTCCGCGTCGGCGCGCGTGGCGTCCATCGGGCTGAACTCGACGTCGTCGACGAGCGATCGCGCGTGCGCCACCGCCGCCTTCGCGCCCTCGAGCACGTCGGCACGCGTGTTGCGCATCTGGTGCTCGATGTGGATGTCGGAGGTCGAGATGAACGTGTGGATCCGTGCGCGGCCGTCGGCGGCGGCGTCGCGCAGCGCCTCCCCGGCGCGCTCGATGTCCGGCGCCTGGGCCCGGGCCAGGCCGCAGATCACCGGTGGCGCGCCGGGCGCGTCGGCGAAGTCGGCGCGGGCGATCGCCTGGACCGCCTCGAAGTCGCCGGGCGACGCGATCGGGAACCCGGCCTCGATGACGTCGACGCCGAGCCGCGCGAGCTGCTGCGCGATCTCGAGCTTCTCCCCCGTGTTCAGGGCGATGCCCGGCGACTGCTCGCCGTCGCGGAGGGTCGTGTCGAAGAGGATGACCCGGTTCGGGTCGTTCGTGATCGCGTTCATGGCTCGTGGTCTCCTTCGGTGCTCGTCCTGCGTTCCTGCCTGCTCTGGTTTCGCGGCTTCAGCGGCCGCCACGCATCGCTCCCCCTAGCGGGGGAGGAGAAGCAGGAGGGCGAGGTCGAGGCGCGGAGCCATGACGGCGACCAATGTAGCACCGCGCCGAGCGCGCGCGGATGCCTGGCGCCGCCGCACGGACGGTCGTCGGGTGCGGGGTCGCCGCCCGGCACCGGAGCGCGCGCCGGCCGCCGTGCGCGGCGGCCGGCGCGGCTCGCGGCTCAGAGCGAGACGGTGCGGCCGTCGGCGAAGTCGTCCTGCGCGAGGATCTTCGCGAGCGTCTCGTGCGACACCGGCTGGTCGGTGGAGATGAGCGTCACGGCGTGCTCGCCGCGCGCGCCCTCGGCGTCCTGGTGGTAGCCGACGGCGGCCTGCTCGATGTTCACCCCGAGCTCGCCGAGCACCTGCCCGATCCGGCCGAGCATCCCGGGCTGGTCGACGTAGCGCAGCAGCAGGAGGTTCCCCTCGAGCTGGAGGTTGAAGCGCTGGCCCCAGGCCTCGAGCAGGTGCGGGCGCGCCTGGCGGCCGAGGACGGTGCCGACGACCCGGTGGCGCTCGTCGCCGGAGACGACCGTCACGCGCACGAGGTCGGTGAAGTCGCGCGCCTGGCTGCGCGTCGTCTCCTCGATCTCGATCCCGCGCTCCTTCGCGATGCCGGGCGCGTTGACGTCGTTGAGGGCCTCCTCGGTGCGACCCTCGAGCACGCCGCGCAGGACGGCGAGCGTCAGCGGGCGCGCGTCGCGCTCGCCGATCGTGCCGAGCGCCTCGACCTCGATCCGCTCGACGGAGGAGCCGCCGGCGAGCTCGACCGCGATCCGCCCCAGCCGCGAGGCGAGCGGGACGAACGGGGCGAGGACCTCGAGATCCTCCTTGCCGACCGCCGGCGCGTTCACGGCCGTCGTCACCGTGCCGCCGCTCAGCGCGGCGACGATCTGCTCGGCGGCCTGGAAGCCGGCCCGGTCGTTGGCCTCGGCCGTCGAGGCACCGAGGTGCGGCGTGAGGATGACGTTCGCGTAGCCCTGGAGCGGGTGCTCGGTGACCGGCTCGGACGGGAAGACGTCGAGCGCGGCGCCGGCGACCTTGCCGCTGTCGAGCGCCGCCTGCAGGTCGGCCTCGTCGACGAGCCCGCCGCGAGCGACGTTCAGGATCCGCACGCCGTCCCGGCACTTCGCGAACGCCTCGGCGTTCAGCCAGCCGGCCGTCTCCGGCGTCTTCGGCAGGTGGATCGTGATGAAGTCCGCGACGGCGTAGATCGCGTCGGAGTCCTCGGCCTTCTCGACGCCGAGCTCCTTGTAGCGCTCCGCCGAGACGTACGGGTCGTACGCGATGACGTTCATCGACAGGCCCTTGGCGCGCTCGGCGACGAGCTGCCCGATCCGGCCGAAGCCGATGACCCCGAGCGTCTTGCCGTAGAGCTCCACGCCCGAGAGCTTCGAGCGCTCCCAGCGGCCGGCGTGCATCCCCTCGTTGGCCTGCGGGATGTTGCGAGCCAGCGCCATCATCAGCGCGACGGTGTGCTCGGCGGCCGTGACGACGTTGGACTGCGGCGCGTTGACGACGATGACGCCGCGCTTCGTCGCCGCCGGGATGTCGACGTTGTCGACGCCCACGCCGGCGCGGCCGATGACCTTGAGGTTCGTCGCCCGCTCGATGAGCTCGGGCGTGAAGCGCGTCGCCGAGCGGATGAGGACGCCGTCGTACTCCGGGAGCTTCGCCAGGAACGTCTCGTCGTCCCAGTCCAGGCCGAGGTCGACCTCGAACCCGGCGTCGCGCAGCGCCTCGATGCCGGACGGGCCGACCTTCTCCTTGACGAGGACCTTCGGGGTGGGGCTCATCTCTTCGTTCTCCGAGGCGGCGGGATCAGGCGGCGAGGCGCTCGACGACGAAGTCGATGGCACCGGTCAGCCGCTGGACGTCGGCGGGGTCGATCGCCGGGAAGCACGCGACCCGCAGCTGGTTGCGTCCGAGCTTGCGGTAGGGCTCCGTGTCGACGATGCCGTTGGCGCGCAGCGTCTTGGCGACGGCGTTGGCGTCGATCGACTCGTCGAAGTCGATCGTCGCCACGACCGCCGAGCGGTGCGCCGGCTCGACGACGTAGGGGGTCGCGAAGCTCGACGCCTCGGCCCACGAGTAGAGGTGCGTCGAGGACGCCGCGCTGCGGCCGGTCGCCCACTCCAGGCCGCCGTTCTCGTTGAACCAGTCCAGCTGCTCGGCCATGAGCAGCAGCGTCGCGAGCGCCGGCGTGTTGTAGGTCTGCTCCTTGCGGGAGTTGTCCAGCACGGTCTTCAGGTCGAAGAACGCCGGCACCCAGCGATCGCTCGCGGCGATCCGCTCGATCCGCTCGATCGCGGCCGGGCTGCAGACGCCGAACCAGATGCCGCCGTCGGAGGCGAAGCACTTCTGCGGCGCGAAGTAGTAGACGTCGCTCTGGGCCACGTCGACCGGCAGGCCGCCGGCGGCCGAGGTGGCGTCGATCATCACCAGCGCGTCCCCGACGCCGGCGGGGCGGGTCACGGGCACGGCGACGCCGGTCGAGGTCTCGTTGTGCGCCCAGCCGACGACGTCGACCTCGCTGGCGGCGAGCGCCTCGCTCACGGACTCGAGGCTCGGCGCGGTGCCGGGATCGGCCTCCACGACGATCGGGTCGTCGAGGAACGGCGCCTGCCGGGACGCCTTGGCGAACTTCGACGAGAACTCGCCGTAGACGAGGTTCAGCGCCCGGCGCTCGATGAGGCCGAACGTCGCGGCGTCCCAGAACGCCGTCGTGCCGCCGTTCGAGAGCAGGACCTCGTAGCCCTCGGGCAGCGAGAAGAGCTCCGCGATGCCCCGACGCACGCGCGCCACCGTGTCCTTCACCGGCGCCTGGCGGTGCGAGGTGCCGATGATCGGCGCGCCGTCGGGCGCCACGGCCGTCGTCAGCGCGTGGATCTGCTCGGGACGGACCTTGGACGGACCGCAGCCGAAGCGTCCGTCGGCGGGCTTGAGGTCGTCGGGCAGGGAGATGGCGGGCGATCCGGTCATGCTGCTCCTCGTGGTCGGAGTGGACGTCGGGTGCCCAGGCGCGCGGCGGATGAGGCCGTCGCTCCACGGTGGTCGGTTCCACCTGGTGCAGCGCCAGTCGCGACGGCGCGCCGGACTCTAGCGAAGGCGCGCGGGACGGCCCGACGCCGCCGCGCGGGTTCACCACGGTGACACAGGGCCACCGGTCCGCCGTCGTCGCTACGGTGAGGACCGTGCAGGGCGACCGACCCCCCGTCGTCGGCATCACGACCGCCGAGCTGTTCACGCCGGGGCAGACGATGGGCACCGCGGAGGCCGAGCCGACGCAGCGCAAGCTGTCCCTCGGGATGGACTACCCCAACGCGGTGCTCGCGGCCGGCGGCGTGCCCGTGGTGCTGCCGCCCGTCGCCGCGCCCGCCCCCGGCGTGATCGAGCGGCTCGACGCGCTCGTCGTCTCGGGAGGCCCCGATCTCGATCCCGCGCTCTACGGTGCCGAGCCGCATCCGCTGCTCGGTCCGGTGGAGCGGGAGGCCGATCCCCGTGAGCTCGCGCTCGTCCGGGAGGCGATCGACCGCGGGATGCCGGTGCTCGCGATCTGCCGCGGGATGCAGCTCCTGAACGTCGTCCGCGGCGGGACGCTCTGGCAGGACGTCCCCAGCGAGCTGGGGACCGAGCTCGTGCACCGGCAGGTCGCCCCCGGGTGGGAGGTCGCCCATCCGGTGTCGGTCGTGCCCGGCAGCCGCCTCGCCGAGCTCACCGGCACGACGGCCGCGTCCCCGGAGCTCTCGGTGAACTCCTTCCACCACCAGGCCGTCCGGGACCTCGGCACCGGCCTGCGGATCACCGCCCGCGCCCCCGACGGCGTCGTCGAGGCGCTCGAGGACCCGGATCACCCGTTCCTCGTGGGGGTGCAGTGGCACGCCGAGTCCCTCGCGAGCGGGAGCGCCGCCCAGGGAGCGCTGTTCCGGGGCCTGATCGCGGCCACGGGGCGCCGTCCCGTCGCCCTCGCCGCCTGACGCGGACGGCCTCCTGCCGCGCGGGGGCCGCCACGAGGGACAACCGCACCGTGGCTCGCGTTCGACGCCGGGCGCGCGTCGGGTCCCCGTGTCGCGCGTACGCTGCGGCGCGTGACCTCCGCCGCTCGCGCCCCGGTGCCGGAGCAGGGACCGCCCCGCCCGTGGGACGAGGCCGAGCGGGCCCGGGGACCGCGCCGCCGGGCGATCGACGAGGCGCTCGCGGCCGTCCGCCGGCGAGGCCCGGCCGCTGCGGCGGCCCTCGTCGCCGACGCCGTCGCGCGCTCGGGCGCCCGCTTCGGCGGATCCGACGCGCCGCCGTTCGTCGTCGACCCGGTGCCCCGGGTGCTCGACGGCGAGGAGTGGGCGGCGCTCGAGGCGGGCCTCGTCCAGCGGGTCCGCGCGCTCGACGCGTTCGTGGCCGACGCGCACGGGCCACGGGAGGCGGCCGCGGCGGGCGTCGTGCCGCCGGGGGTCGCCGAGGGCTCGGGCTTCCTCGAGCGGGACCTCCGGGACCTGGCGCCGACCGCGGCTCCCCGCATCGGGGTCGCCGGCCTCGACGTCGTCCGCGACGAGCACGGCGCGTTCCGCGTCCTCGAGGACAACTGCCGGACCCCGTCGGGCATCGCGTACGCCGTCGCCTGCCGCCTGGCGGTGGCGGAGCTCCTCGGCGGCGCGCCGGCCCGTGACCTCGCTGGTGCGGTCGGTCCGGCGCTGCGCGGGGCGCTCGAGGCGACGCGTCCGCACGGCGAGGGGTGCGCGGTGCTCCTCACCGACGGGCCGCGCAACGGCGCGTACTGGGAGCATCGGCGGCTCGCCGAGGCGATGGACGTCCCGCTCGTCACGCCGGCGGAGCTGCGTCGTCGCGGGACGACGCTCGTCCTGAGCACGAGCGGGGAGGCGGTCGGGGCCATCTACCGCCGGACCGACGAGGAGCGCCTGCGTCGCCGCGACGGCACGCTCACCGCGCTGGGCGAGCTCCTGCTGCCGGCCGTCCGGGCCGGGAGCGTCGGCCTGCTCAACGCGTTCGGCACCGGGGTCGCCGACGACAAGGCGCTCTACCCGCACGTCCCCGACCTCGTCCGGTTCTTCCTCGGCGAGGAGCCCCTCCTGGAGGGCATCGCGGTGCACGACCTCACCGACCCGCCGACGCGGGAGCGCGCGCTCGACCGCGCCGAGGAGCTCGTCCTGAAGCCCCGGGACGGGCACGGCGGCCACGGCGTGGTGATCGGGCCGCTCGCCGAGGCCGACGAGCTCGCCGCCGCGGTCGCCGCGGCGCGCGCCGACCCCGCCGGCTGGGTCGCCCAGGACGTCGTGACGCTCTCGACGCTCCCGACCGTCCACGGCGATCGGCTGGAGCCGCGGCACGTCGACCTGCGCCCGTTCGCGGTCGCCGACGGCGCTGGAGGCTGGCGGCTGCTCCCGGGCGGCCTCACCCGCGTGGCCCGCGAGGCCGGGCAGATGGTCGTCAACTCGTCGCGCGGCGGGGGCGGCAAGGACACGTGGGTGCTGGCGTGAGCGCGCTCCCCGCGTGGGCCGCCTGGCCGACCCGCCCGTCGGGGACCGCGGCCTACACGATCGGCGTCGAGGAGGAGGTGATGCTCGTGTCCCCCGGCGGCTGGAACCTGGCGCAGGCCTCGGACGAGATCCTCCCCCGGCTCCCGCCCGACGTGCGCGACCAGTTCCACCCCGAGACGCACGCGGCGGCGGTGGAGATCGCGACGGGCGTGCACGTCCGGGTGGCCGACGCGATCGCGGAGCTGCGCCGCCTGCGAGACGCCCTCCGGATCACCTGCGAGCAGCAGGAGCTGGCGGTGGCCTCCGCGGGAACCCACCCGTTCGCGGTCTGGCGCGAGACGGCGGTCGGCCGCGGGGTGCGGCAGGCCGAGGTCTACGGCTCGATGCGGGAGCTCGCGCGTCGGGAGCCGACCTTCGCGCTCCACGTCCACGTCGGGATGCCCGACCCCGAGGCGGCGATCCGCGCCCTGGACCGCCTGCGGGTGCACCTCCCGATGCTCCTCGCGCTCTCGGCGAACTCGCCCTTCTGGCAGGGTCGCGACACCGGCCTGGCCTCGGCGCGGACCCCGCTGTTCCAGGCCTTCCCGCGGGTCGGCGTGCCGCGGCGCTTCGGCAGCTACGCCGAGTGGGTCGACACCGTCGACCTCCTCGTCCGCTGCGAGGCGTTCCCCGACCCGACCTACCTCTGGTGGGACGTCCGCGTCCAGCCGCGGATCGGCACGATCGAGATCCGCATCATGGACGCGCAGAGCGACCTCGCGCGGACGGCGACGCTCGTCGCCCTCGTGCAGTCGCTGGCGAAGCTCGAGAGCGAGCAGGGCTGGGCCGAGGAGGCGTCGTGGGCGCCGCCGGAGCTCTGGGAGGAGAACCGCTTCCTCGCCGCCCGCGACGGCGCCGCGGTCTCGCTCATCGCCGCCACGCTGCGCCGCCGCGTGCCGCTCGCCGACCGCGTCGAGGACCTGCTGGGACACCTGCGCCCGCACGCCGTCGAGCTCGGCTGCCTCGAGGAGCTCGAGGGCGTCGGCGAGCTGCTCGCCGACCCGGCGGCGGAGCGGCAGCTGCGGATCGCGCGCCGGCCCGCCCGGCTCCCGGGCCTCGTGCAGGCCCTGGCCGAGGCGTTCTGACCGCGACGCGCGACACGATCGTCGGATGACCCCGCCCGCCACCGCCGAGCAGCCGCCCGCCGTCGCTGCCCTGCGGGAGCACCTCGCCCGCACCGCGGACCTGCAGCACGCCGCGATGCTCCTGCACTGGGACCACCAGACCCAGATGCCGCCGTCGGGAGCGACCGCGCGGGGCGCCGCGCTCGGCACGCTCGAGGAGCTCGCGCACGAGCGCACCGCGGACCCGGCGCTCGGCGTGCTGCTGGACGCCGCGCAGGCTGCCGGCGAGGACCCCGGGCTCCTGCGCGCCGTGCGCGAGGACCACGAGCGCGCCGCGCGCGTGCCGAGCGCGCTCGTCGGCGAGATCGCGGCCCTCGCGGCCGTCGCCCACCCCGCGTGGGCCGCGGCCCGGCAGGCCGACGACTTCACGGCGTTCGCGCCGCACCTGCGGCGCCACGTCGAGCTCGCCCGGCGCTACGCGGCGTGCTTCCCCGAGGTCGACCACCCGTACGACGCGCTCCTGCAGCGGTTCGAGCCGGGGGCGACGACCGCCGACCTGCGCGCGGCGTTCGCGGCGCTGCGGTCGGGTCTCGTGCCGCTGATCGAGCGGCTCGCCGCGCGCCCCGACCCCGGCGACCTGCTGGGACCGTTCCCGGTCGCCGAGCAGCGGGCGCTGGCGCTGGAGATCGCCCGCTCGATGGGCTTCGACGACGCGGCCTGGCGGATCGACGAGGCGGTCCACCCGTTCATGGCGAGCATGGGCCGCGAGGACGTGCGGATCACCACGAAGGAGGACGAGGCGACGCTCGCGATCGGCCTCTTCGGCGTGCTGCACGAGACCGGGCACGGCCTCTACGAGGCCGGGGTCGATCCCGCATGGGACCGCACGACGGTCGGCACCGGGACGTCGCTCGGCGTCCACGAGTCGCAGAGCCGGCTGTGGGAGAACATGGTCGGCCGCTCGCGCGCCCTCTGGTCGCACTGGCTCCCGCGGGCGCGGGAGCTCTTCCCCGGACCGCTGGCCGGGGTCGACCTGGACGACTTCCTGCGCCGGATCAACGTCGTGCGCCCCTCGCTCATCCGGGTCGACGCCGACGAGGCGACGTACTGCCTGCACGTCCTCCTGCGGTTCGAGCTCGAGGTCGCCCTCGTCGAGGGGAGCCTGGACGTGGACGACCTGCCGCGCGCCTGGAACGACGGCATGCGCGACCTGCTCGGCGTCACGGTGCCCTCGGACGCGGACGGCGTGCTGCAGGACGTCCACTGGTCCGAGGGCGCGATCGGCTACTTCCCGACCTACGCCGTCGGCACGATCGTCGCCGCGCAGCTCTGGGCCGCCGCGCACGAGCAGCTGCCCGGGCTGGACGACGCGATCGCCGGCGGCGACCTCGCGCCGTTGCGCGAGTGGCTGCGCGAGCACGTCCACCGCCACGGGCGGACCCGCACCGGCGGCGAGATCCTCGCGGCGACGACGGGCGGCGGGCTGGATCCGCAGCCGCTGCTGGACTACCTCACCGCGAAGTACGAGGCGCTCCACGGCTGAGGCGCCCGGGGCCGTCGGGCGGCTCGGCGGTCGGCAGGCGATCAGTCGGCCGCCGCGAGCACGAGCGCCAGCAGCCACAGCGACCCGAGCACGACGAGCAGCCACGCGAGCGCGCGGCGCGCCGCGGACGGGCGGCCGCCGAGCAGGACGAGGCCCGCGACGGCGGCCCCGAACCCGCCGCTGAGGAACGTGAGCAGGATCGCCACGACGATCCGGCCGGTCTCGGTGCCGGCGGGCTCGGCGGTCCGGCCGGCGGGAAGCCCCGCGGCACCGACCGTCGCGCGCGTCCCGGCCGCCCGACCCGCCCGAGCCTGGTGCAGCGCCTGACGCAGGCGCGGGGAGAGCTCCTCCCCGCCGGGCAGGCCCGCGGTCGGCCGGGTCGCGGCGGGGCGCGCAGGACGGGGCGTCGGCGCCGGGGGCGCGACCGCGGCGGCCGTCGCGACGAGGTCCGGCACCCGCACGGCGGGCGCCTGCGCGCCCTGGGCGAGGTCCGCATCGAGCACCGGCTCCAGCACCGCCGCCAGGCGATCGGCGACGCGGGCCGCGGAGGGCACGACCGGCGGACGCGCCGCGTCCTCGTCGGCGGGACGCAGCAGCGACGCGCCCCGCGCGGGGCGGTCGGCGTCCGCGGTCACGAGGACCGAGCCGGCGGCGAGGACCGACGGCTCGGCGAACAGGGAGCTGGTGGCGAGGACGCTCGCGGGGCGCGGCGCGCGGTCCTCGTGGTCCTCGCGCTCGCGCTCCATCGTGCCGGTGCCCGCCGGGCTCCCGGGCGGCTCAGCCCTGGGCGAAGCCGCCGTCGTCGATCCAGGACATCTGCTTGCGCAGCTCCTTGCCGACCGTCTCGAGCTGCGTCTTGGCCTGCTCGTCGCGCAGGCGGTCGAAGTTCTCGTTCCCGGCGCGGTTCTCGGCGATGAACTCGCGGGCGAAGGTGCCGTCCTGGATCTCGCCGAGGATCCGCTTCATCTCCGCCTTCGTCTCGGCGTTGACGACGCGCGGCCCGCGGGTCAGGTCGCCGTACTCGGCGGTGTTGGAGATCGAGTACCGCATCCCCGCCAGGCCCTTCTCGTACATGAGGTCCACGATGAGCTTCAGCTCGTGGAGGCACTCGAAGTACGCCATCTCCGGCGGGTAGCCCGCCTCGGTCAGCGTCTCGAAGCCGGCCTGCACGAGCGCCGAGGCGCCGCCGCAGAGCACGGCCTGCTCGCCGAAGAGGTCGGTCTCGGTCTCGTCCTTGAACGTCGTCTCGAAGACGCCGCCGCGCGTGCAGCCGATGCCCTTGGCGTAGGCGAGCGCGAGCTTCTGGGCGTTCCCGGTCGCGTCCTGGTGGACCGCGATGAGGCCCGGGACGCCGGAGCCCTCGAGGTACTGGCGGCGGACGAGGTGGCCCGGGCCCTTCGGCGCGGCCAGCGCGACGTCGACGTCGGCCGGCGGCTCGACCTCGCCGTAGAGCACGGAGAAGCCGTGGCCGAAGAGCACGAGGTTGCCCGGCGCGATGCCGTCCTTGACCTCGTTCTCCCACACGTCGCGGTGCAGCTCGTCCGGGACGAGGATCTGGACGATGTCGCCCTTCGACGCGGCGTCGGCGATCGAGAGGACCTCGAGGCCCGCGTCCTGCGCCTTCTGCACCGACGAGGAGCCCTCGCGGAGCCCGACGACGACGTTGACGCCCGAGTCCTTCAGGTTCTGCGAGTGAGCGTGCCCCTGGGACCCGAAGCCGATGATCGCGACGGTCTTGCCGTCGAGCAGCGTCAGGTCCGCGTCGTCGTCGTAGTACATGGGCGCGCAGTCTACGCGCGGGTCCGCTCCCGCCGCCGTCCGCCCGCGACGGGACCGGCTCTTACATTCCTAGCAATTCCAGTCGGCTTTGCGTACTTTCGTCGGCGACCCGTACCTCCAGGAGGAACCGATGTCCGTCACCGACGAGCTGGTCCAGAACGCGAAGGCCTACGCCGAGCGGTTCGACAAGGGTGCGCTGCCGCTGCCGCCCGCCCGCAAGGTCGCCGTCCTCGCGTGCATGGACGCGCGCCTGAACCCCTACGGGCTCCTGGGCCTCCAGGAGGGCGACGCGCACGTGATCCGCAACGCCGGCGGCGTCGTCACCGACGACGAGATCCGCTCGCTGGCCATCAGCCAGCGGCTCCTGGGGACCGAGGAGATCATCCTCATCCACCACACGGACTGCGGCATGCTCACGTTCACCGACGACGAGTTCAAGCGATCCGTCCAGGACGACGTCGGGATCAAGCCGGAATGGGCTGCCGAGGCGTTCTCCGACCTCGACGAGGACGTCCGTCAGTCGATCGCGCGGATCAGGGCGAGCCCGTTCATCCCGCGCACCGACAGCGTGCGGGGCTTCGTCTACGAGGTGGAGACCGGCCGCCTGCGCGAGGTCTCCTAGCGTCGGCGGCCGACCGCGGCGCCGAGACGGGGGACCTACGCCGTCCCGCCCTCCGCCGATCCCTCGCCGTGCTCGTCCACGGCGGCGGCGTCGCCGCCGGTCTGCTCGTGCTTCTGGGCCTCCTCGAGCGGCACGAGGTCCTCGCGCGGCGCCTCCTCCCGGTCGGGATCGGCGTCGCGCGGCACGGCTCGCTCGGGGTGCTCGGGCTGCGGAGTGGGCATGCCCCGGGTCCTACCCGGCCACGGCGCCGCGGGAACGGCGGTGGCGGGGCGCGTCCTTCGCCACCGCCGGGGCCCGGTCGGGCGTCGGCGGCCGCTCGCCGGACGGCCGCCCGGCTCCCGGTCAGGCGTCGGCGGCGGCGAGCAGGACGGTTCCCGGCAGCGCGACGGCGCCCTCGGGGCCGTCCGGATCGGGGAACGCCGCGAACGCCGCGTCGATCTCCGACTCGACCGCCGCCCGGACGTCCTCCGACGCCGCGGCGAGGGCGGCGCGCGACGTCCCGGACAGCTCGAGGAAGCGCTCGCGCTGCGTCGCCGCGTCCGGCGAGCGGAACGCGATCTCCATCCGGTCGACCTCCGGCAGCACGAAGCCCGCCGACGCCACGAGCTCCACGAGCCCCGCCCGATCCGCGAGCGCGAACGGGTGGGTCGGCGACGCCGGCCAGGCCTCGAGCACCCCGTGGCGCAGGAGCACCTCGAGCGGCCGTGCGAACCACGGGTTGTCCTCGAGCCGGTCCCAGACCGCGAGCGCGACCCGTCCCCCGGGGCGCAGGACGCGACGGGCGTCGCGCAGGGCGGCCTCCGGATCGGGCACGAGCATGTAGCCGAACCGCACGAGCAGCCCGTCCAGCGACGCGGCGCTCATGTCGATCCACTCGAGCTCCATCGGCGTGGCCTCGACGTTCGCGATCCCCCGCTCCTCGGCGTGCCGGCGCGCGGCGGCGACCATCGCCTCGGCGCCGTCGGCGAGGATCACGCGTCCCCCGGGGTGCACGAGCTCCGCCGCGAGCAGGCCGGTGTCGCCGAGACCGCAGGCGGCCTCGAGCACGACGTGGCCGGGCTGCGGCGCGATCGCGTCGACCATCCACTGCGACACCGGCTCGAGCGCCTGCTGCTGCCAGCCGCGCAGCCGCTCCCAGGCCGGGGCCTGCTCCTCCCAGTGGCGGCGGCTGCGCGCGCGCTGCTCGTCGGGATCGACCTCCGGGGCCTCGTCGCTCACCGGTCCATCGTCCCACGCCGCCGACGACGACCCGGATCAGCGCAGCGCGCGCCGCAGCAGCTTGCCCGACGTCGTCCGCGGCAGCGCCGGCACGAGCTCGATCTCGCGCGGGACCTGATGCCGGGCCAGCCGCCGCGCGACGGCCTCGCGGAGCGCTCCGGCGTCGAGGGTCGCGCCCGGCCGCGCCACGACCTGCGCGCAGACCCGCTCGCCCCAGCGGTCGTCGGGCCGCGCGAAGACCCCCGCCTCGGCCACGCCCGGCAGGGCCTCGAGCGCGCGCTCGACCTCCAGCGGCAGGACGTTCTCGCCGCCGGTGATGATCGTGTCGGCCTTGCGCCCGGTGACCTCGAGGTGCCCACGCGCGTCGAGCCGGCCGAGATCCCCGGTCGCCAGCCACCCGTCCTCGCGGACCGCCGCCCGCGAGACCGTGGGGCCGCGCACGAGCAGCTCGCCGTCGTCCGCCGTCGCGACCGTCGTGCAGAACAGCGGCGTCCCACGCGTCGCGATCTGGCTGCAGGCCTCGGTCATGCCGTAGGTCGGCGCGACCGCCAGCCCCGCCTCGGCGCAGTCCGCCAGGAGCCCCGGCGGGATCGGAGCCCCGCCGAGCAGCGCGAACCGGAGGGCGCGCGCGCCGCCGCCTCCGCCCCGCAGGCCGGCGTCCAGCAGCCGCCGCAGGGTCGTCGGCACGACGGAGATCATCGTGGCGGGCGCCTGGGCCCGGCCGGTCTCGGGGTCCGGGGCACCGGTCAGCCCCGCGACGACGCGCTCGGTCTCCCAGCGCTCGTGCACGACGGCCGTCGTCCCGGCGATCGCGCTGCGCAGCAGGACGCTGAGCCCACCCACGTGGTGCAGGGGCAGCGCGCAGAGCCACCGCTCGCCGGGCGGGCAGCCGAGGGCCGCCGCCGAGCCCAGGGCGCTCCAGAGCCAGTTGCCGTAGGTCAGCGGGATCGGCTTCGCCGCGCCGCTCGTGCCGCTCGTGTGGACGACGATCGCGGGCGCGTCGAGGTCGTGCGTGGCGGGCAGGTCGGCGCCGTGGTCGGGGGCCAGCTCGGCGAGGAGCGAGGCGTCGTCGACGGTCCAGGCGGCGATCGCCCGTCGCGCGGCGCGGTCGGCCTCCGGCGCGCGGGGATCGATCGGCACCGCGACGGCGCCGCGGCGCAGCAGCGCGTGGAGCACGACGACGAACGCCTCGCCCGGAGGCAGCTCGATCGCGACCCGGTCGCCCGGTCCGATCCCGTGCCCGGCCAGGCGCCGGGCGGCGTCGTCGACCCGCTCGGCGAGCGCGGCGTACGACACCCCGGCCAGGGCCTCGGCGCTGGGCCGGCGGGCCGCCGCGCGCAGGAGCCAGGAGTCCACGTGCACGTCCCCGACGGTAGAGCAGCGCGACCGGCGCCCGGTCGCTCGGGCCGCGAGCAGGCGGCGGGCGCCCCCGCCCCACTAGCCTGCCCGTCGGCAGGCCGTCGCCCGACGGCGCCCCCTGACCGCGAAGGAGCGACCGTGCCCGACGCCAACTGGACGCCCCAGGGCGACTACACCGACATCCGCTACGAGGTCTCCGCGAACCACGGGCCGGAGCTCGAGCCCGGGGCCGGCCCGACGCCCGGATCGATCGCGAAGATCACGATCGACCGGCCGCAGGTCCGCAACGCCTTCCGGCCGCAGACGATCGTCGAGATCGCCCACGCGCTCGACCGCGCGCGGGAGGACACGACGGTCGGGGCGATCATCCTCACCGGCGAGGGCCCGCTGGCCTTCTGCTCCGGGGGCGACCAGCAGGTCCGCGGCGACTCCGGCTACCTCACCGACCCGGACAACCCGGACCGCCAGCCGTCGGGGTCGTCCGTCGGGCGCTTCCACGTGACCGACCTCCAGGTGCAGATCCGGCGCTGCCCGAAGCCGGTGGTGGCGATGGTCGCCGGCTACGCGATCGGCGGCGGCCACGTCCTGCACCTCATCTGCGACCTGACGATCGCCGCCGACAACGCGCGGTTCGGCCAGACCGGGCCGAAGGTCGGCAGCTTCGACGGCGGCTTCGGCGCGTCGGTGCTCGTCGACGCCGTCGGGCCGAAGAAGGCGAAGGAGATCTGGTTCCTCTGCCGCCAGTACTCGGCGCAGGAGGCGCTCTCGATGGGGCTCGTGAACACCGTCGTCCCGCTCGAGCGGCTGGAGGCCGAGACCGTCGGCTGGTGCGAGGAGATGCTCGCGAACTCGCCGTTCGCGCTGCGCCTGCTCAAGGCGAGCTTCCACGCCGCCGAGGACGGCTACGCCGGCCTGCAGCAGCTCGCGCACGACACGAACCTCCTCTTCTACGGCAACGAGGAGGCCCAGGTCGGCCGCGACGCCTACAAGCAGGGTCGTCGGCCGGACTTCTCCGTCTTCCCGAAGCGGCCGTGACGCCCCGCCGATGAGCACCCACGCCCAGCACGTCGCCGGCTCCGGCGACCCGTCCGGCGGCGGCCGTCCGAGCCCGCTGCGGATCTGGTTCCTCGCGGCGCGCCCCAAGACGCTGCCGGTCGGCCTGGCCCCGGTCCTCGTCGGCACCGCGCTGGCCATCGAGCAGGACCAGTTCCGGCTCGGCGGGTTCCTCGCCGCGCTGCTCGGCGCGCTGTTCATCCAGGTCGGCGCGAACCTCTCCAACGACTACTCCGACGCGCGGCGCGGCGCCGACAGCGACGACCGCCTCGGTCCGCTGCGCGTGACCGCCGGCGACCTCGTGCCGCCGCGGCAGGTCCTGCTGGCGACGTGGGTGAGCTTCGGCCTCGCCGTGCTCTGCGGGATCTACCTCATCGCCACCGTGGGCTGGGTGATCCTCGCGATCGGCGCCGCCTCGATCGTCGCGGGCGTCCTCTACACCGGTGGCCCGCGGCCGTACGGCTACGAGGGCCTCGGGGAGCTCTTCGTCTTCCTGTTCTTCGGGCTCGTGGCCGTGACCGGCACGCACTACGCGCTGGCGGAGGAGTTCGACGCGACGGCGCTCGGCCTCGCGGTGCCGGTGGGCCTGCTCGCCGCCGCGGTGCTCGTCGTGAACAACGTGCGCGACATCGACACCGACCGGCGCGCCGGCAAGCGCACGCTCGCGGTGCGCCTCGGGCGCGAGCGCACCCGCGCGCTCTACGCCGGGATGCTCGCGGCGAGCTACGTGGCGATCATCCTGCTCGCGTTCCTCGACGACAGCCTCACGCCGCTGCTGCTGCTCGCGCTGCTCAGCGCGCCGCTCGCGGTGCGCCTGGCGCGCACGGTGCGCGGCCACGTCGACGGCCCGACGCTCAACGCCGCCCTCGCGGGGACGGGGCAGCTCGAGCTCCTCGTCTGCGTGCTGCTCAGCGCCGGCATCCTGCTCGGCTGAGCGGGCGGACCCGGGCTCGCGGCCGGGCAGCCGACCGACGAGCGCCCGGCGCTCTACCCTGCCGCTCGTGGAGCTGCGCGTCCAGGAGGTCGGCATCCGGCTCGCCCAGCCGATGCGGGCCGCCTGGGGAGAGGTGTCCGAGCGACGGATGCTCCTCGTCGAGCTCGAGGACGGCGAGGGCCTCGTCGGTCGCGGCGAGGCGGCGCCGCTGGAGCCCTACGACGGCGTCTCGCTCGCCCGGTGCCGCGAGGCGCTCGAGGCCTGCCGTCGCGCGCTGCGCGACGTCCGGGACGGCTCGGGCGCGGCGGCGCTGGAGGCCTGCCGCGCGGTCACCGACCTGCCGCACGCGCTGGCGGCCATCGACCTCGCGCTCTGGGACCGCGCGTCGTTCCGCGAGGACCGCTCCGTGGCGTCGATGCTCGCCGAGGACCCGGCCAACTGGGTCCCCGTGAACGCGATGATCGGCGCCGTCGACCCCGACGAGGCCGCCGACCGCGCCGGCGAGGCCGCCGACGCCGGGTTCGAGACGGTGAAGCTCAAGGTCGGGCTCGAGGACGACGAGGCGCGCCTGCGGGCCGTGCGGGACGCCGTCGGCCCCGACGTGGCGCTGCGGCTGGACGCCAACGGCGCCTGGTCGACCGGGGAGGCGCTGAGCGCGATCGCGACGCTCTCCCCGTACGGCGTCGAGCTCGTCGAGGAGCCGGTCCACGGCATCGAGGACCTGCGCACGATCCGCGACCGGCTGCCGGTCCGCGTCGCGATGGACGAGACCGCCGACGAGCCGGGAGCCATCGCCTCCGGCGCCGCGGACGCCGTCGTCCTGAAGGTCGGTCGCAGCGGCGGGATCGGCGGGCTCCTCGCGCGCGCCACGCTCGCGCGCTCGACCCGCGCCGACGTGCTCCTCGCGTCGACGTGGGACGGGCCCCTCGGCGTCGCCGCCGCCGTCCACGCGGCCGCCGCGCTGCGCCTGCGGGACGCGTGCGGCCTGGCGACGCTGTCGATGTTCGAGCCCGCCGCGCTCGACGCCGTCGGGATCGGCGACACGAGCCTCGGCGACCTCGCCGTGCGCCTCATCGCCAAGGACGGCACGATCAGCGTGCCCCGCACCCCCGGCCTCGTCTAGGCGAGCGGCGTCGGAGAGGGCCGGGCGGGGCGGCCGCGCGGACGGGAGGGCGGGCCACTAGTCTCGCGCCCGCATGTCCGCAGAGCGCACCGACGTCCCCCTCCTCGGCCTCCACGTCTCCCCCGCCGGCGGCCTGCCGAAGGCCGTGGAGCGCGGCGTCGAGCGCGGCTGCGAGGCGATCCAGATCTTCAGCCAGTCGCCCCGCCGCTGGGCCCCGACGAACCACACCGACGAGGCGATCGCCGCGTTCCGCGAGGCCCTCGACGCCTCGCCGATCCAGAGCGTCGTCATCCACGCGCTCTACCTCGCCAACGCCGGGACCGACGACCCCGAGCTGCGCGAGAAGTCGCTGACCGCGATCACCCACTCGCTGCGGGTCGGCGACGCGATCGGCGCCGACGGCGTGGTCCTGCACCCCGGCTCGGCGAAGGGCGGCGACGTCGGCGAGGCGATCGACCGCTGCGGCTCCGTCTTCCGCGAGGCGCTGGCCGAGTCCGAGCGCTGCCCGCTCCTGCTGGAGGACACCGCGGGCGCGGGCGGCACGCTCGGGCGCTCGTTCGAGGAGCTGCACCGGCTGCTGGAGGTCTCCGGCGGCGACGCGCGGATCGGGCTCTGCCTGGACTCCTGCCACCTCCTGGCGTCGGGCTACGACGTGCGCAGCGCCGCGGCGCTCGACGCGGTCCTCTCCGAGGCCGACGCCGCCTTCGGACTCGACCGCCTGCGCTGCGTGCACGTCAACGACTCCCAGACGCCGCTGGGCTCCAACCGCGACCGTCACGCTCCGCTGGGGACCGGCGAGATCGGCGAGGACGGCATCGCCGCGGTGCTCAGCGAGCCGCGCTTCGGCGGGCTGCCGGTGATCTTCGAGGGGCCGGGCGTCGAGGGCGAGCCGAACGCGCAGGACATGGCGATCGCGCGATGCCTGCGCGACGCCGGCCGCGAGTCGCGCGGACTGCCTCCGCTCGGCTAGCGGCCCGCCCGGGCGTCGACGGCGGGGGACGAGCGCCGCGGTGCCACGTTGACGAAGTCGCTGCAGGATCCTGAGGTCCCCTTCATGTGGGCGCGGGAGGATGACCGCGATCGATTCCACTCCCCCAGGAGTCATCGCCAGTGTCAGATCGCACCGACCAGCTCGCACGCCTCGCTCGCCGCCCCGCCAAGCGCGTCGCCGCCGCCGCCCGGCCTCTCGCCGTCGCGTCAGCCGTCGCGCTCTCCACCACGGGCGTCGTCGGGGTCCCCGCCGCCGACGCGGCGAAGGTGCAGCAGCGGCTGGTCGCCGACGGCTACCTCCAGGCCGAGGACGCGACCGGGGTCTACGACCCCCGCACCGGTGCGGCGCTCGCCCGCTGGCAGGCGGACCGCGGCCTCCGGGCCGACGGCCTCGTCGACCAGTCGACCGCCGACCACCTCCTGGGACTCCCCCACCCCGGAAGGACCCCCCGATGACCGTCACCGAAGCCTCAGAGCGCGCGCAGCGCCGCAGCCACCGCGGCCGGCGCCTCGCGCAGCAGGCCATGGCCAGCGCCCGCGATCACGACCTCGCGCGCCGACTCCGGCGCCTCCGCGACGAGCCGGCGACCGAGCGCCCGGTAGCGGCGGTCGCGACCGCCGACGACGACCGTCAGCGGCGGCCGCAGCGCCGGCAGTCGATCCCACACCGCCGGTACCGCGCCCGGGCTCAGGCCGCGTAGCGCCGCGGCGAGGCCGGCGACGTCGCCGGCCTCGAGCTCGCGCCGCTGCTGGTCGCGCACGGCGACCGGGTCGCCGTCCCAGAGCGGCAGCGCGACCCACCGCGCCGCGAACGACGCGACTCCCTCGTCCTCGAGCTCCCGCGCGCGTGCGTCGTCGAGCGCCCGGCGCTGCGCTCGCTGGGCGGGATCCTCGATCCCGGCCGTCGACGACACGAGGACGAGCGCCGCGACGCGGTGCGGTCGCGCGAGCGCCAGCTGCAGCGCCACCCGGCCGCCCATGGAGTAGCCGGCGAGCACCGCCGGGCCGTGGGGCGCCAGTCGGTCGAGGTCGGCGTCGAGATCCGCGAGCACGGCGTCGAGGTCGACGGGTCGGGCCGACGCGCGTTCGCCGTGGCCCCGCAGGTCGACCGCTCGCAGGGGCGGGCCGTCGACGCCCAGGTCCGCCGCGACCGCGTCCCACGACCGGGCGGAGCCGCCGAAGCCGTGCAGGGCGACGATCGGGGTGCGGCGCGTCTCGGCGATCGCTCCAGCCTGCCAGAGGAGCGCCGCCGCCGGGCCGACGCCCGGGATCGGGGTCTGCGACAGTGCGAGGGTGCCGGACGCCCCGGATCCCGCCGCCCTCGAGCCGCTCCGAGACGGGCACGGCAGCCGCCTCCTCGTGCGGGTCCTCGTCGACGAGCTCGCCCGCGGCGGCACCCGGCACGCGGTCACCTCTCCGGGCTCGCGCAACACGCCGATCCTCGCGGCGCTGACCGCGCACGGCGGGCTGACGGCGCACAGCGTCGTCGACGAGCGCGCCGCGGGATTCGTGGCGCTCGGGCTCGCGAAGGCGACCGGCACGCCGGTGCTCGTCTGCTGCACGTCGGGGAGCGCCGGCGCGCACCTGCACCCCGCGGTCCTCGAGGCGCACCACGCGCGCGTGCCCCTGATCGTCCTGACCGCCGACCGGCCCGCGGAGCTGCAGGACGTCGGCGCCGGCCAGACCATCCACCAGCCGCGCCTGTTCGGCCCCACGACCCGCATGGAGGCCGACCTCGCCGTCGACGTCGCGGACGCGACGAACGTCCGGCGGGTGCGCGCGCTCGCGGCCCGGATGCTCGCCGCCGCCGCGGGAGCCGCGGGCGGCGGCCCCGGCCCGGTGCACCTGAACCTCCCCCTGCGGGAGCCGCTGGTCGCGCCCGGACCACCGCCGGCCCTGCCGGCCGGCCGCGGCGACGCCACGCCGTGGGTCCGGCGCCACGGCGCCCTCGGCGTGCCGCAGGAGCCCGCGGTCGTCGCGCTCGCCGGGCTCCTCCTGCGGCATCCGCGGGCGGTGGTCGTCGCCGGCCGCCACGAGGAGGATCCGACGCTCGGGCCGGCGCTGGCCGCCCTCTGCGAGCTGCTCGGGCTGCCGCTGCTCGCCGACCCCCTCTCCGGCGCGCGCCGCGGGGCCGCGGCGGTCAGCCGCTACGACGCCCTCCTGCGCACGCCGACGGCGGTGCCGGCGCCCGATCTCGTCCTGCGCCTCGGCGATCTGCCCACGAGCAAGCCCCTGCGCGCCTGGCTCGCGGGCCTCGACGCGGACGTCCCGCAGGTCCACGTGAGCGCCGACGGGGCCTGGCAGGACCCCGACGGCGTGCTGAGCGATCTCGTGGTCGCGGCGCCCCGTCCGCTCCTGGAGGCCGTCGCGCCCCGGCTGGCGCAGGCGACCCCCGATCGCGCGTGGCTCGCCCGCTGGCAGGCGCTCGACGTCGCCGCGGCCGCGGCCCAGGACCGCGTGCTGGCGGACGAGGACGGCGTCACCGAGCCGTGGCTCGCGCGCGAGCTGCCCGCGTCGCTGCCGCCCGCCGCGACCCTGCTCGTCGCGGCGTCGATGCCGATCCGCGACGTCGAGGCCCACCTGGCCCCGCGCGAGGCGCTGCGGGTCCTCGCCAACCGCGGCGTGAACGGCATCGACGGGACGATCGCCACGGCCTGGGGACTCGAGCTCGGCCGGGGTCCGGGCGACGGTCCCGTCTGCGTCCTGCTCGGCGACGTCGCCCTGCAGCACGACGTCGGCTCGCTGCTGGCCGCGGGTCGGCGGGGGGTCGACCTGACGGTCGTGCTCGTCGACAACGACGGCGGCGGCATCTTCGAGTTCCTCCCGGTCGCCGAGCAGGACGACCCGGGGCTGCTGGAGCACGTCTCCACCCCCACCGGGCTCGACGTCCCGGCGCTCGCGGCCGCGGCGGAGGCCGCCCTGCACGAGGTGCGGCGGCCCGAGGACCTCGTTCCCGCGCTGCGGGCCGCGACCACCGAGCCGCGGCTCTCGCTGCTGCACGTGCGGACCGACCGGCGTCGCAACCGCGAGCTGCACCGCCGGCTCGAGGACGCCGTGCGCGACGCCCTCGGGGACTGACGGCGGTCGGCGGGTCAGCGCGGCGCGCCGGGCCGCTGCGCGACGCGCGCGACCCAGGCCGTGAGCCGCGGGTGGCTCGCGTCGTCGAACCGCCCGTGCTCGTGGAGCACCCGATGGAACGGGTCCGCGTCGTCGGCCGCCGGGGCCTGCCGGCCGAAGCGCAGGAACGGGTAGGCCGTGACGTCGCAGATGCCGAACGCGTCGCCGCCCAGATGGTCGTGCTCGGCCAGGCGCTCCTCGAACCGCGCGAGCCAGCGTCGCATCCGCGCCGCGTCGTCGTCGACCGCGCGCCGGTCGTGCGCGCTCAGGCGATCCAGCTCGAAGTCGACGGGGCCGAGGAGCGCGGCGATCCGGTTCGGCGGTCCCTTCCAGACCTCGTTGAAGCGGTGGCAGAAGACGTCGGCGAGGGCGGCGTCGCCCGGGTCGGCCGGCCACAGCGACGGAGCGGGCCACCGCTCCTCGATCCAGCGGAGGATCCGCGGCGAGTCGGAGACGACGGTGCCGTCCTGCGGGTCGACCGCCACGGGCACGAGGTCCTGGCCGCTGAGCTCGCGAACCGGGCGACGGTCGTCGGGGTCGACGTCCTCCCACTCGACCGCGAGGTCCTTGTGGGCGGCGGCCATCGCGATCCGGTCGACGTTCGTCGACCACGGGATCCGGTAGACGCGCAGGTCGGCCACGAGGACGATGCTACGGCGCCGGTCCGACGGGCCCGGCGCCCCGCGCCGCCGCTCCGGTCCGGACGGTCCGCTTCGACGTCCTTCGAACGACGATCTGCCGCGTCGGCGCCGTACTTCTGTCGGCTGGAGACGGAACTCCGCGTGTCTCGACGCCAGTTCCGCGCAATTCTCGACAAAAGGCCTTGACGTGGCGGGGTCGCTGTCGGCATGCTCGCGCCGGTGGAGGAGGAGCGACCCAGCCGAGGAGGGCGCGGCGCCGCGCAGCGCGTCGTGGATGAGCTGCGCCGCGCGCCGGAGAGCACGCGCGCCGACGTCGTGGCGTGCACCGGTCTCTCCCGCGCCACGGTGTCGGCGATCGTCCGCGACCTCGAGCGCGACGGGCTGCTGGAGGTCGTCCCGGCCGCCGAGGCCCACGGCCGCACCGGCCGCCGGCCCGAGGTCCTGCGGCTCACGCGCCGGGCGGGCGCGGTCCTCGGCGTCGACTTCGGTCACGAGCACGTCCGCGTCGCCGTCGGCGACCTCGCCGGGCGGATGCTCGCCGTGCGCGACCGTCGCGTCGACGTCGACCGCGGGATGGACGACGCGCTCGCCGCCGCGAGCGCGCTGACCGCCGAGGTCATCGCCGACGCCGAGGTCGCCCAGGAGGAGATCGTCGCCTGCGGAGCGGGCGTGCCGGGCCCGGTCGACCGGGCCAGCGGCCGGATCGGCACGACGATGATCCTCCCCGGCTGGAGCGGCACGACGCTCGCGGTGGCGCTCGAGCAGCACCTCGGGATCCCCGTCGTCGTCGAGAACGACGCGAACCTCGGCGCGCTCGGCGAGCACGCCGTCGGCGTCGCCCGCGGCGTCGACGACGTCATCTACGTCAAGGTCTCCTCCGGCGTCGGCGCCGGCCTGATCAGCGGCGGGCGCCTGCTGCACGGCGGGACCGGCATCGCCGGGGAGATCGGCCACGTCGGCGTCGTGCCCAACGGCGCGCCCTGCCGTTGCGGCGGTCGCGGGTGCCTGGAGACGATCGTCTCGGCCCCGGCGGTGCGTCGCCAGCTGCACGCGACCGCCGCCGACGAGCTGCCCGACGACCTCGTCGCCGCGCTCGGCACGGCCGATCCGCGCGTCGCCCGGCTGCTCGCCGACGCCGGCCGCGCCCTCGGTCGGGTCCTGGCCAACGCCTGCCACCTGCTGGACCCGGCGATGATCGTCCTCGGCGGCGACCCGGCGTTCGCGACCGACCCGGTCCTCGCCGGCGTGCGGGAGGAGCTCGACCGCCATCGGCTGCCGGGCGCGGGCTCCGGGGTCCAGCTCGTCCCCGCCGCGCTCGGCGACCAGGGTCAGGTCGTGGGCGCCCTGCGGCTCGCCGCCACCCGACGCGACGTCCGCGTCCCCACCCTTCGCGAGAACTCGAACGCCCCAATCGGGAGAGGAGCACCGTGATGTCCATCAACCTGCGCACGGCGCTGGCGCTCTGCGCGCTGGCCCCCGTCGCCGCCCTCGGCCTGACGGCCTGCGGGGACGACGACGGCGATTCCGGCGGCTCGTCCGGCGGGGGCGGCGGTGGCAAGACCATCGCCCTCCTGCTGCCGGAGTCGAAGACCGCCCGCTACGAAGCGCTCGACCGTCCGCTCTTCACGAGCGCCCTGAAGGAGGCTTGCGCCGACTGCAAGCTCATCTACGCCAACGCCGACCAGGACACGTCCAAGCAGCAGAGCCAGGCCGAGTCCGCGATCACCAACGGCGCCGACGTCCTCGTGCTGGACCCGGTCGACGCCGAGGCCGCCGGGGCGATCGTCGCCCGGGCCAAGCAGTCCGACATCCCGGTGATCTCCTACGACCGGCTCGTCCAGAAGGCCGACGTCGACTACTACATCTCGTTCGACAACGAGGAGGTCGGCAAGCTCCAGGGCCAGAGCCTCGTCGAGGCCCTCGGCACGCCGCAGGGCAAGTCGATCGTGATGATCAACGGCTCGCCGACGGACTCCAACGCCGCCCAGTTCAAGAAGGGCGCGCACTCCGTCCTCGACGGCTCCGGCGTGAAGATCGCCAAGGAGTACGACACGCCCGACTGGTCGCCCGACAAGGCCCAGACGGAGATGGACCAGGCGATCACCGCGATCGGCAAGAACGGGATCTCCGGGGTCTACGCGGCCAACGACGGGACCGCCGGCGGCGCGATCGCGGCGATGAAGAGCGCCGGCATCGACCCGAAGCAGGTCCCGGTCACCGGTCAGGACGCCGAGCTCGCCGGCATCCAGCGGATCCTCCTCGGCGAGCAGCACATGACCGTCTACAAGGCGATCAAGCCGGAGGCGGAGGCGGCGGCGAAGCTCGCCTACGCGCTGGCCACCGACAGCCCCGCGCCGAGCGGGCTCGTGAACGGCAAGGTCGACAACGGCAGCAAGCAGGTCGACTCCGTGCTGCTGAAGCCGATCGCCGTCACGAAGGACAAGATCGCCGACACCGTCGTGAAGGACGGCGTCTACGAGGTCAGCGCGATCTGCAAGGGCCGGTACGCGGCCGCCTGCAAGGCGGCGGGGATCGGCTGAGCCATGGCCACCGAGACGCAGGCCGGCGCCCCCGTGGCGCCGGCCGGCGCCGGACCGCTGCTGCGCCTGACCGGCGTGAGCAAGCGGTTCGGAGCGGTCCAGGCGCTCTCCGACGTCGCGCTCGAGGTGCGGGCCGGAGAGGTCGTCGCGCTCGTCGGCGACAACGGGGCCGGCAAGTCGACGCTCATCAAGACGATCTCCGGGGCCGGCCCGGCCGACACGGGCGAGATCGCCTTCGGCGGGTCGCCGGTGCGGATCGCGTCGCCGGCCGACGCCGCCCGCCTCGGGATCGCCGTCGTCTACCAGGACCTCGCGCTCTGCGACAACCTCGACGTCGTCGCGAACCTCCACCTCGGGCGCGAGCGGCGCCGCGGTCCCGTGCTCGACGAGATCACCATGGAGCGCGAGGCGCGCGCCCTGCTGGACTCGCTCGCGGTGCGGACGCTGAAGTCCGTGCGCGCCGAGGTCGGCCAGCTCTCCGGCGGGCAGCGACAGACGGTCGCGATCGCCCGCGCGATGCTCGGGGAGCCGCGGCTCGTGATCCTCGACGAGCCGACCGCGGCGCTCGGCGTCGCCCAGACCGAGCAGGTCCTCGCCCTCGTCTCGCGGCTGCGCGAACGCGGCATGGGCGTGATCCTCATCTCGCACAACCTCGCCGACGTCTTCCAGGTCGCCGACCGGATCGAGGTGCTGCGCCTCGGTCGCAACGGCGGCTCGTTCCCGGCGACCCCCGATCAGCGCCAGGCCGTCGTCGCCGCGATCACCGGCGTCGGTGCCGACCCGCCGGCGTCCCCCACCGACCCCGACCACGGAGCCGTCGCGTGAGCACCGCCACCCCCTCCCCGACCGAGGTCGACCCGACGGCGTCCGCGGTCGCCGCCGACCACGCCCACGGCGGACGCGACCTCGCGCGCGTCGCCGCGAACGCCGCGTCGCTGCGGGCCACCGCCGTCCTGGCGATCATCTGGGTGATCTTCACGGTCGCGAACGACCGCTTCCTCACCGCCGGCAACCTCACGAACCTCACGCTCCAGGTCGCCGCCACCGGCACGATCTCCGTCGGCGTGGTCCTCGTGCTGCTGCTGGGCGAGATCGACCTCTCCGTCGGCGCGGTGAGCGGCCTCGGCGGGGCGATCCTCGGCGTCCTCTCGGTCCAGCACGGCTGGAACGGCTGGCTCGCGATCGCCGCGGCGCTCGCCGCGGGTGCCGCGATCGGCCTGCTGCAGGGCTCGATCGTGACCTGGCTCGGGATCCCGTCGTTCGTCATCACCCTCGCCGGACTGCTGACCTGGCAGGGCTTCCAGCTGAAGGTCCTCGGCTCGGAGGGCTCGCTGAACGTCTCCGATCCGACGATCACGAACATCGCCAACACGTTCCTCGCCGACTGGCTCGGCTGGGCGGTGGCGGTCGTCGCGATCGCGATCCTCGTCGCCGGGACGCTCGGCGGCCGCCGGCGACGGGCCGCCGCCGGGCTCGAGCTCGAGCCGCTCTCGTGGGCGGTCGTCCGGCTGACCGCCATCTCCGTGGCCGTCCTCGCCGCCGTCGCGGTCGTCAGCGCCGACCGCGGCGTGCCGGTCTCGCTCTGCGTCCTGCTCGGGTTCGTCGTGCTCTTCGACGCGCTCGTGACCCGCACGCGCTACGGGCGCCACGTGCTGGCCGCGGGCGGCGGCGAGGAGGCTGCGCGTCGCGCCGGCATCCCCGTGCGACGCGTGAAGACCGCGGTCTTCGTGCTCGCCTCGACGATGGCCGCCGCCGGCGGCGTGCTCGCCGCCTCCCGCGCGCTGTCGGTGAACCAGTCCTCGGGCTCCGGCGACGTGCTGCTGCTGGCGATCGCCGGGCCGGTCATCGCCGGCGTGAGCCTCTTCGGCGGTCGTGGATCGGTCTGGGCCGCGCTGCTCGGCGCCCTGGTGATCGGCTCGATCTCCAACGGCATGGACCTCCTCGGGCTCGAGTCGTCGGTGAAGTTCATCATCACCGGCGGGGTCCTCGCAGCCGCGGTGATCCTCGACGCGCTCGCCCGCAAGCAGCGCCTCGCGCAGGGGCGGACGTAGCTCGGCCGCCGGCGGGCGTGTCGGACGTCGCCCGCCCGCCGGCGCCCCTCAGCCGCTGAGCAGCGGCAGCAGCGCCTGGAGCTTGATCTCGGTCTCCGCGAGCTCCGCGGCCGGGTCGCTGTCGGCCACGACGCCGACGCCCGCGAAGCAGCGGACCTGCTCGGGCTCCAGCAGCGCGGAGCGCAGGGCGACGCAGAGCTCGCCGTCGCCCGCCGCGTCGGTCCAGCCGACGGGCCCGGCGTACCAGCCCCGGTCCATCCCCTCCAGCGCGGGGATCATCGGCAGCGCGACGTCCTCCGGGAACCCGCCGACGGCCGGCGTCGGGTGCAGCAGGCCCGCGAGCTCGATCACCGAGCGCGGCTCGGCGAGCTGCGCGCGGATCGGCGTGGCGAGGTGCTGGGCGCTGGCGGCCTGCACGACCTGGGGGGCCGGCGCCGCCGTCGACCAGAGCGCGACGCGCTCGAGCCGGCGCAGGATCCGCCGCACGACGATCGCGTGCTCCTCGCGGTCCTTCGTCGACCGCAGGAGCGTCTCGGCGAGGTGGGACTCGACGGCCGGATCGCTGCTGCGTCGCGTCGTGCCGGCGAGCGCCAGGGTCGCCAGGCGATGCCCCTCGCGACGCACGAGCAGCTCGGGCGTGGCAGCGAGGAACGTCCGCGGGCCGCGACCGACGGCCAGGACGCAGCAGCCGTCGTAGGCCTCGCGCATCACCCCGAGCGCCGCGGCGGCCTCCGGCGGGCGCCAGCCGGTGCTCCCGCGCACCAGGACCTCGCGGGCGAGGACGATCTTCTCCATCCGGCCGGCGCGGATCCGCTCCACGGCCCGCGCGACGGCCTCCTCGTAGTGCGCCGGGGGCAGCGCGCTCGCGGGGCGCGCGCGCCGGACGGGGTCCGGGTCGAGCATCGGCAGCGGCGTGGCCGCGCCCAGCCGATCGACCCGCGCGAGGGCCCGCTCGGCTGCGGCGCGCGGGTCGTCGTCGGGGGCGACGAGCGCGCTGATCGTCGCGCGCACCCGGCCACCGCGGGCCGCGAGCGCCAGGCGCGGGACGTGCAGCGACGCGGCCGAGAAGCCCTCCCACGCGTGCGTCGTCGGCCCGTCGTCGGTGAACGCGAAGCCGCCGAGGGCGACCGGCCCCTCGCCCTCGACCCCGCCGCCGAGGTCGGCCACCGCCTCCGCTGCGAGCGCCGCCCAGCGGACGGCCAGCTCCCGGAACCGGCCCGGCCCGGACGCCTCGAGCGCGACCACCGCGCCGAGGCCGCAGATCGACCGGCCGTCGCGGTCGCGCTGCTCGTAGACGGTCCACGGCTCGCCGGGCTCGCGGCCGGCGGCGACGATCGCCAGCGGGTCGGCGCCGGGCGGCAGGTCGACGGTGATCGACGCGAGGACCGCGGTGCGCAGGCGTCGGGCGCGCTGCGCCGCCTGCCGGGCGTGACGGGTCAGCCGCTCGCGGTCGCGCGCGGCGACGGGGACCGCGGGTCCGCGGCCCGGCCGGGCGACCACCTGGGCGTCGTGCGCCATCCCCCAGAGGATCGCACGCGCGACCGTCGGCGCGAGGCGCAGCGTCGGTCCGCCGGCCCTCGGGCGGCCGCGCCGCCGAGCCTCGCGGATCGAGGCTCAGGTCTCCTCGCGCCCGCGCGAGATCGCGACCTCGCCCGTGCGGATCATCTCGACGAGGCCGTACGGGCGCACGAGGCGCTCGAAGGCCTCGATCTTCGACCGCTCACCGGTGACCTCGACGATGATCGACCGGCGGCCGACGTCGACGACCTTGCCGCGGAAGACCTCGGCGAGCTCGCGGATCTCCGACCGCGTCTGGCCGTCGCAGCTGACCTTGAAGAGCGCGAGCTCGCGCGCGACCGTCTCGGTCGGCTCGAGGTCCTTGATCTTCAGGACGTTGACGAGCTTGTGCAGCTGCTTGACGACCTGGTCGATCGGGTGGGCGGCCCCGTCGAGCGTCAGCGTGATGCGCGAGATCCGCTCGTCGTCGGTCGGGCCGACGGAGAGGGTCTCGATGTTGAAGCCGCGCCGGGTGAAGAGCCCGGAGACGCGGGTCAGGACGCCCGGCTTGTTCTCGACGAGGATCGAGAGGACGTGCTTGCGCCCCGTGCGGATGTTGCCGGCGGCCTCGAGCTCGTCGAGGCTCAGCAGCTCGTTCGTGTCGACCATGGGATGTGTGGGGGTGGGCGGTGGGAGCCGGACGCTCAGCCGACCATGTCGCGGGCGGCCTCGCCCGGCGCGATCATCGGATAGACCTTCTCGTCGCGCACGACGCGGACGTCGACGAACGCGGGGCCCTCGGCCTCGATCACGGCACGCAGGTCGTCCTCGAGCGTCGCCGGGTCCGTCAGCCGGACACCCCGGATGCCGTACGCGTCGGCGAGCTTCACGAAGTCCGGCGAGGCCTCCTCGCCGCCGAACGTGTTCATGTCGACGTGGCTGTAGCGCTCCTGCCAGAAGAGCTCCTGCCACTGCCGGACCATGCCGAGGTAGCCGTTGTTCAGGCAGATCACCTTGACCGGCAGGTTCTCCTGCTTGATCGTGGCGAGCTCCTGGATGTTCATCTGGATCGAGCCGTCGCCGGTGACGACGATCGTCGTCCGGTCCAGGTCGGCCAGCTGCGCCCCGATCGCCGACGGCAGGCCGAAGCCCATCGTCCCGAGGCCCCCGGAGTTCACCCAGCGTCGCGGCGCGGGGAAGTCGTAGTACTGCGCGGCCCACATCTGGTGCTGGCCGACGTCGGAGCAGACGATCGCCTCGCCGTCCGTGACGCGGTTCAGCGCCTGGATGACGGCCTGCGGCTTGATCCGCTGGTCGTCGGCGTCGTAGCGCAGCGGGTGGCGCTCCTGCCAGGCGTGGATCCGCTGCCACCAGGCGTCGAGCCGGTCGTGGTCGGCGTCCAGGCCCTGGTACTCCTCGGTCAGGCGCCCGAGGATCTGCTTGGCGTCGCCGACGATCGGGATGTGCGCCGGGACGTTCTTGGAGATCTCCGCCGGATCGACGTCGATGTGGATGAACTTCGCGCGCGGCGCGAACTCCGAGAGCTTGCCCGTGATCCGGTCGTCGAACCGGGCGCCGACGCAGCAGATGAGGTCCGCCTCGTCCATCGCGTAGTTCGCCGCACGGGTGCCGTGCATGCCGAGCATGCCGAGCCACAGCGGGTCGGGGGCGGGGTACGCGCCGAGACCCATCAGCGTGCAGGTGACGGGGAAGCGCCCGGCGCGCACGAGGGCGCGCAGCTCGTCGGCGCCCTCGGCGGCCACGACGCCGCCGCCGGCGTAGATCACGGGGCGGCGGGCGGAGGCCAGCGCGCGGGCGGCCTGCTTGATCTGCTTCGCGTTGCCCGTCGTGCGCGGCTGGTAGCCGGGCAGCTGGACGTCGGTGACCGGCTCGTAGGCGATGTCGGCCTTCGAGAGGTCCATCGGCAGGTCGATGACGACCGGGCCGGGGCGGCCGGTGCGCGCGATGTGGAACGCCTCGTGGATCACGCGCGGCAGCTCGCGCGGGTCCGTGATGAGGAAGCTGTGCTTCACGGCCGGCATCGTGATGCCGATCGTGTCCGCCTCCTGGAACCCGTCGGTGCCCAGCAGCTCCGTGCGGACCTGGCCGGTGAAGAACACGACGGGGACCGAGTCCATCATCGCGTCGACGATCGGCGTGACGAGGTTCGTCGCGCCCGGGCCGGACGTGCCGAAGCAGACGCCGACCTGGCCCGCGACCTTCGCGTAGCCCTCGGCGGCGTGGCCGCCGCCGGCCTCGTGCCGCACGAGGACGTGGCGGATGCCCGCGTCGACGAACGCGTCGTAGGTCGGCAGGTTCGCGCCGCCGGGGTAGCCGAATACGACGTCGACGCCCTCCGCCTTCAGGCACTCCATCAACGCGTCGACCGCCCGCATGCGCCCAACCTCCTTCCCGACCGCTTCGACCGTGCTCATGACACCAGGGACGAGGCCGACGGATCGACGGCCTCGGGACGGCGAGGATAGCAGCGCGGAACGGGCGTTCCCCTGCCCCCGGCCGCCGCGTCCGACGGGCCTTTCCGCCTCAGCCCGCGGCCGTGGCGGGCGGCGGGGAGGACTCCCCCGCGGCGTCGGCGCGCGGGGCGCGCTCGACCTCGTAGATCGTGTTGCCCCGGCGGACGTAGACGACGTCGGGGTAGGCGAGGTCGGTGCCGCAGCGCATGCACATCGTGTCGCTCACCGGCAGCAGTCGCCCGCACGTGTCGCACTTGCGGCGCGGCTCGTGCTCGCGGCCCGGGTACACGATCGACGCGATGAAGCCGAAGAACGGGACCGCGGCGGAGATCGCGAACCAGAGGAGGAACGAGCTGCCCTTCGCGCGACCCTGGAGCCCGCCGGCGATGCCGAAGAGGATCCAGATCAGCAGCAGGAAGGCGAACGAGGAGCCCACGGGGTCAGCGTAGCGGGGGCCCGTCGCCCCCCGCGCGGCGACACGCCGGGCACGACGCCGCCGGCTGCGGCAAGATGGAGGTCGGCGCGACCACCAGGCGCGCTGCGTGGAGGTCCCGATCACGTTCCGTTGGACGCACCTGCTGGCGCCGGCCGCCGAGCACCTCGGCGAGCCCGTGCTCGCCGCCACGCCGGTCTCACCGGTGCCTCGGCGCGCGCCCGGGTTCGGGTCCTGGGGCCATGAGCCGCTGACCGGCGCCGAGGTTCGCTACCTGGCGGTGACCGACGTCCGCGTCGTGGTCTTCTCGCTGGACCGCGGCGGTCCCGGCGAGCCGTACTACCGCCTGCTGCGGGTCGAGATCGAGGTCCCGCGGGCCGAGGTCGTCGGCGTCGCGCTCGGCCGTGCGGCGCTCGTGCGCCCGTTCCGCGTCCACCTGCTCGACGGGTCGGCCTGGCCGCTGGAGGTCTCGCCCCTGCGCTCGCGCCTGTGGGGCCCGGTCGTGGACCTGCTCGGCGCCCTGCCGCACCGCGACGCCCCCTCGACGGTGGGCGACGCCGCGCGACCGCAGGACTCGACCGCCTGAGCGCTCGTCGTCGTCAGTGCGCGGGTGCGACCCGCGCCGCCGGCGACTGCTCGACGAGCCGCCCCTCGCCCGCGAGGCCCTCGCGCACCGCGGTCAGCGCCGGCTTGCCGCGGTAGCCGCTGTCGAGCACGAGCGCCCGCGCGTCGCGCCCGCGCCAGCCGTGGTCGTCGCCGATGCCCCAGACCGTCATGCGGTCGCAGGCCACGTGGCGCCAGCAGGCGTCCGCGACGGTCGCGTAGGCGGCGGCCTGGCGCGCCAGCACGTCGGTCGTCGGCCGCCCGGGGAGCGAGACGTCGACCTCGGTGAACTCGACGCCCACCCCGAGCGCCGCGAAGCGCGAGATCACCGCGTCGAGGTCCTCGCTGCTCGGCGGGCCGTCGACGTCGAGATGGCCCTGCAGCCCGACGCCGTCGATCGGCACGCCACGCGAGCGGAGGTCGGCCACGAGCCGCACGGCGGCATCCTGCTGCGGGCTCGGGAACTCGATCCCCGTCTCGTTGTAGACGAGCCGCGCGCCGGGGTCCCCGGCGTGCGCCGCGCGGAACGCGTCCTCGACGTACCCGTCGCCGATGACGTTCTGCCAGACGCTCGGGCGCCGTCGCCCCGTCCAGTCCAGCACCTCGTTGACGACGTCCCAGCGGTCGATCCGCCCGCGGTAGCGCCGCGTCGTGGCGTACGCGTGGCCCCGCAGCACGGCGCGCAGCTCGGCGCGCGTCCACGGCACCCACGGCCGCGTGATCCAGCGCGGCAGCTGGTCCCAGTAGACCAGCGGGTGGCCGCGCACGGGCAGGCGCTGCTCGTTGGCGAAGCGCACGAGCCGGTCGCTGGCGGCCCACGCATAGGAGCCCCACGTGGGCTGCAGGACGTCCATCTTCTGCCCGTTCTCGGGCGTCAGGCCGCCGAACGTCCGCAGGAACGCGCTGCGGTAGCCGGGCACGGCGTCGAGCAGGTCGCCTCGGACCGCCGCGGCGAGCAGCACCGGCGGAGCCACGACGTCGACGCGATCGACGGTGAGGCCGCGGCACGCACGGCGGCCGGCGGCGCGCGCGAACCACAGCCGCGACGTGGCGGCGCGGGCCGGCAGGGCGACCCGCAGGACGCCGTCGCCGTCGGTCGCGGGTCGGACGGTGCGCCAGCGCCCCTCGTCGACCCGCAGCCGGAACCGCCCGCGGCAGCCGCTGACCCGCAGGCGCAGGGCGTCGGTCTCGGTGAGCCCGACGAGCCATCCCCGGCCGCGTCGGCCGAGGGCGATCCGCACGGCGGTGCCGCCGGAGGCGCCCGCGTCCTGGACGACGCGCCCGCCGAGCGCCGATGAGCGCGCCTCGATGCCGCGGAGCTCGTCGGCCCGGACCGGACCGGCCGCGGCTGCGGAGACGAGCACCGCACCGAGCAGCGCGATCGATGAGCGACTCGGCATCAGGCGGCGATGCTACCCGAGCGATGGGGGCCCGCGCCGGAAACATACGAAGGCCGATCGGATATACACCCTACGCATCGACGGTCGTCGCGCCTCCCTGCCGCGGCCGCAACTAGGCTCTCCGCGATGCCCGCCGACCCGTCGGCGCCGCCGGCCGAGGCCGGGTCCGCCGGCGCGCACCGTGGAGCGCCCGCCCTCGTCGCGCGGGCGCGCGCCGCGGCGTCCGACCGCGGGCTGCTCGTCGTGCTCGCCGCCGCGGCGCTGCTCGCCCTCGCCTACGCCGTCTGGTCGTGGCAGCGCCACCGCTGGTACCTCACCGCGGGCTACGACCTCGGCATCTTCGACGAGGCGGCGTGGCACCTGTCGCGGCTCGAGGCCCCCGCGTCGTCGCTGCGGGAGGTCCCGAGCCTCTGGGGCGACCACTTCCATCCGATCATCGTCCTCTGGGGCGTCGCGCGCGCGGTGTGGCCCTCCCCCGTGGCGCTGCTCGTCGTGCAGGCGCTCGTGGTCGCCGGGGCCCTCGTGCCGCTGTACCTCTTCGCGCGGCCGCGGATCGGCGCCCCGGCCGCGGTGCTGCTGGCGCTGACCTTCGGGACCTCCTGGGGCGTGCAGCGCGCGATCGACTTCGACGTCCACGAGGTCGCCTTCGGACCCGTCCTGCTCTTCGCCGCCGTGCTCGCGGCGGACCGGCGTCGCTGGGGCTGGTACTGGGCGGCCACGCTCGGCCTGCTGTGCGTCAAGGAGGACGTCGCGCTCATCGTCGCCGCGGTGGGCGCGTGGCTCCTGCTCGACGGACGCCGGCGCGCCGGCGCCGCGACGCTGCTCCTCGGGATCGCGTGGTTCGCGGCCGCGACGCGGTGGTGGATCCCCGAGCTCGCCGACGGGCGCGAGTTCTCCTACTGGAGCTACCACCGCTTCGGCGAGGACCTGCCTGCGGCGCTCGGTCACATCGCCCTGCACCCGTGGTCGCCGGTGACCGTCGCGCTCGACGACCCCGTCAAGCGCGAGACCCTGGCCCTCACCCTCGTCGCCTTCTGCGTCGTCGTGCCGTGGCTCTCGCGGATGGCCGTCATCGCCATCCCCGCGATCGCCGCGCGATTCCTCTCCGACAGCGAGGTGTACTGGGGCAACACGTACCACTACTCGCTCATGACGTTCGCCGCCCTCGCGGTGGCCGCGGTCGGCGGGCTGCAGGCGATCGACCGCTTCTGGGCGATGCGCCAGCAGCGCGCTCGGGGCCCCCGGGACGACGACCGCCCTGCGCTGGACCGCGCGCCGGACGCCGATGCCCGGAGCGCGGCCGTCGCGGTCGCGGGTCGGCCGAGCGCCAGGGCGGACGGCGCCGCCGCACGGGCACGAGCGCGTCGGGGACCGCGGCGCCTGCGCGACGTGCGGGCGGCCACCGCCCTCGCGGCGGTGGGGCTGGTGCTCGGCACCGCGAGCTGGTTCGTCGTGTTCGGCTCCCACGGCAACGTCGGCGAGCCGCCGCTCTGGTCGATGGCGCGGCTGCAGCCGCCGCCGCGCAACGTCGACCGGGAGCTGCTGGATCGCGTCGTCGCCGCCGTGCCCCGGAGCGGCTCGATCGCCGCTCCGCCCCCGTTGCAGCCGCACCTGACCGGGCGCGGGCAGGCGGTGAGCGTCCTGGCGTCGCGCCTGCGCGGCGAGACGCTGCACGCGCGGACGGCCGACAACGTCGTGCTGGACCTCTCGGGGACCGACGCGTTCGAGGGCGGGCCGGGCGACCTGCTCGCGGCGCTGCGCGCCGTGCGCGAGCGGTTGGCCGCCGGCGACCTCGTCCCGGTCGCGATGCCCGGGCAGGGCTGGGTCGTCCTGCGGGACGCGCGCGCCCCGGGCGGGGCGCAGCGCCCCGCCGCCGATGCGCCCCTGCGCGGCGGCGCGGCCCGGAGCCTGCGCGACGCCGCCGGTCGCTGGACGGCGTCCGTCCGCGGGGTGCTCGCGCCGTGCGCGGTCGCCGCCTGCGGTCCGCCGCAGCGCCAGGTCGTCGCCGCCGCGACGGCGCGCCTGCGCCGCGCCGTCGAGCGCGCCGTGGCGGTCGCCGGCCCCGGCTGCGCCGGGCTCCTGCGCGACGCCTCGGCGACGACCGGCGAGACCGTCGGTCGCCTGCTCGGCCACGCCGCCGACCCGGCGGCCGCGACGCCGCGCCTCGCCCTCGGGGCCGCGCTCGGGGCCGGGATGCTCGACGCCGTCGATCGCGCGACCGTCGCGTGCACGGCGGGCGTCGCGCCTCCGGCGCCCCCGCCCGCGGTTCCCTGACCACCCGCGGGCCGGCTCCGGAGCGGCGCCGGCCGATGCGGGTCCGCCCGGGCGGGCCGCCGCGCGGAGGCCTCGTTCCCCAGGGCGCCCGCTGGCCGGCGCCCACCGCCCGCGGGCGCGGCCGTGGTCAGCTCTCCGCGCAGGCCGCCTCGTCCGCCGACGGCTCGGCGCGGCGCGGCCGGAGCCGGTCCATCAGCAGCGGGATCGCCGTGGCTGCGGCGAGGGCGAGGAACGGGTCCAGCGGGATCCGGTAGCGCGGGGAGCCGACGAGCGGCGCGGTGGTGACGAGCAGGACGACGGGGACGGCCCAGAGCCAGAGGGGCCCGGGCAGGCGTCGGCGCCGGATCCAGCCGACGACCGCCACGAGCGTCAGGAGGACGAGCGCCAGCACGGGCGGGCGCAGCGTCCCGCGCCAGCCCTCGGGGATCGCCATCTCCCGGGCGCTGAGCTCCGCGGCCCGCGCATGCCCCGGTCCGACGAGGAAGAGCCGCAGGAGGTGCGCGCCCGTCGCCCGCGCGACGAAGCCCGGGTGCTCTCGCCCGTAGCGCAGGCCGCGGGCCCGCAGCTCGCGGTCCAGCTGGCCCTCGGTCAGCCGGGACGGGAGGAAGAGGTCCTGCATCGCTCGCTGCTGCTCGGGCAGGCGCGACGCGGCGAAGAGCTCGCCCGGGCCGTTGGACTCCTCGTTCCACACCCCGGCGAGGGTGTAGCCGGCGTGGCTGCCCAGCGGCATGAAGCGGTCCAGCTCGATCCAGTTGCGGACCGTCCACGGGGTCAGGACGAGGACGACCGCGACCGCGGCGACGGCGGTCGGGCGCCAGCGCCGCCCCGGGAGCCAGAGACCGAGGAGCAGCGGCAGCACCAGCGGCGCGCCGCTGGAGCGCGTCGCGACCGCCAGGCCGGCGAGCACGCCGGCGAGCAGCGCCAGGCGCCAGCCCGGCCGCTCCCGGTGCAGCAGGACCGCGAGCACCGCGCCGAGCAGCAGCGGCACGAAGAGCGTCTCCGAGAGCAGCGAGGCGTTGAGCCAGACGAGCGAGGGCAGCAGCGCGCAGAGGCCCGCGGCCCACCGCGCGACCCGCGGATCCGTCGCGATCTGCCGCGCGATCGCCCAGACGAGCCCCACCGACAGGACGCCGAGCAGCGCCTCCACGACCCGGGCCGCGGCGTAGCGCATGCCGGTGAGGTCGTAGATCGCCGCGAGCAGCAGCGGGTAGGCGGGCGCGCGGAAGGCGGTCGGGGTCCCCGGCTCGGCCCACGTGGTCGGGGCCCACTCGCCGAGGGCGGAGAAGGCGATCGCGATCCGGTCGTAGTCGGCGGGATCGCCCCACGGCGCGTAGTCGCGCGTGGCGACGATCACCGCGATTCGGACGAGCAGCGCGACGCCGAGGATCCCGAGCAGCCAGCGCGCCTCGCGGCCGGCGAGCGCGGCGGCGAGGCGCCGTCGCGCGCCGGTGCTCCACGCTGGCCCCATCGCCGGCGGCCTAGAGCCCGAGGATCTCGCGGGCGAGCTTCGTGACCTCGCCGCCGTCGGCGCGACCCTTCGTCTCGCGCATCACGTGGCCGACGATCACGCCGATCGGCTTCATGTTGCCGGTCCGGAGCTTCTCGACGACGTCGGGGTTCGCGTCCAGCGCGGCCTCGACGATCCCGCGCAGCTCGTCGCCGCCGCCGATCGCGGCCAGGCCCTCCCGCTCGACGATCGCCTGCGGCGACCCGCCCTCGGCGACGAGCGCGTCGAGCACCTGCTCGCCGGCCTTGCGCGTGATCGTCCTGGCCTGCACGAGCGCGACGAGCTCGGCCAGCGCGGCGGGCTCGACCTTCGACTGGGCGGGGTCCGTCCCGGCGTCCTCGTCGGCGCCGTCCTCCCCCGCCCCGGCGGCGAGCCGGCGGACGAGGTCGTTGCCGACCCAGTTGGCGAGCTGCTGGCGGTCGAGGTCGGCGGGCGCGGCGGCCACGACGGCCTCGTAGTAGTCGCCGAGGTCGCGACGGAACGCGAGCAGCCGCGCGGACTCCTCGTGCAGCCCGAGCTCGGCGCGGAAGCGCTCGGCGCGCTCGAGCGGCAGCTCGGGCACCGCGGCCTGGGCGGCCTCCAGCAGGTCGGACGGCACGCGCAGCGGCGGCAGGTCCGGCTCCGGGAAGTACCGGTAGTCGTGCGCGGCCTCCTTCGAGCGCAGCGACGTGATCGCGCCGGTGCGCGGGTCGAAGTTCAGCGTCTCCTGCTCGACCTGCCCGCCGGACTGCAGGATCCGCGTCTGGCGCGCGACCTCGGCGTTGATGCCCTGCTCGATGAACCGGAACGAGTTCATGTTCTTCAGCTCGGTCTTCGTGCCGAGCGTCGTCTCGCCGACCGGGCGGATGGAGACGTTGGCGTCGCAGCGCAGCGACCCCTCCTCCATGTTCACGTCGCTCACGCCGAGCTGGCGCAGCGTCTCGCGCAGGAGCCGCAGCCACGCGGACGCCTGCTCGGCCGAGCGGATGTCCGGTCGCGTGACGATCTCCGCCAGCGGCGTGCCGCCGCGGTTGAAGTCGACGACGGAGGACGTCGAGCCGCCGATGCCACCCGACGCGCCGGCGTGGTTGAGCTTCGCGGCGTCCTCCTCGAGGTGGACGCGCTCGAGCTCGACGTCGCCCAGCCGGCCGCCCGACACGAGCGGCAGGTCGAACTGACTGATCTGGTAGCCCTTGGGCAGGTCCGGATAGAAGTAGTTCTTGCGGTGGAAGACCGACCGCGACGCGAGCTCGCCGCCGAACGCGATGCCGATCATGAGACCGAGCCGGACGGCCTCCTGGTTCACGACGGGCAGCGTGCCGGGCAGCCCGAGGCAGACGGGGCAGGTGCGGGTGTTCGGCGGCTCGCCGAACGACAGCTCGCACGGGCAGAACATCTTCGTCCGCGTCGCGAGCTGGACGTGGATCTCCAGGCCGATGACCGGCTCGTAGGCGACCTCGCTCATCGCGCCTGCTCCCCGCTCGCGGTGACGGTGGCTCGCGGCGCGCTGCCGTCGAAGCCGATCGCCTGCTCCAGCGCGTGCGCGGCGTCGAGGATCCGCGGCTCGCTGAACGCCGGCCCGGCGAGCTGCAGCCCGACCGGCAGGCCGTCGGCGAGGCCGGCGGGGATCGAGATGGCCGGGATGCCGGCCAGCGACACGGGCAGCGTCATGACGTCCTGGGCGTACATCGCGACCGGGTCGTCGGTCAGCGCGCCGAGCTCCCAGGCCACCGACGGGCTCGTGGGCGTGGCGATGAGATCGACGTCCTCGAAGGCCGCGCGGTAGTCCTCCACGATCTTCGTGCGGACCTGCTGGGCGCGGCCGTAGTAGGCGTCGTAGTAGCCCGAGGACAGCGCGAAGGTGCCGAGCATGATCCGGCGCTTGACCTCGGGGCCGAAGCCGTCGTGCCGGGTCTTCGTGTAGAGGTCCACGAGGCCGTCGCCCTGGGCCTGGACCCGGTTGCCGTAGCGCACGCCGTCGAAGCGCGAGAGGTTCGAGGACGCCTCGGCGGGGGCGATGACGTAGTACGCCGCCAGCGCGTGGCGGGCGTGCGGGAGCGTCACCTCGGTGACCGTCGCGCCGAGCGCCTCCGCGTGGCGCAGCGAGGCGTCGAAGGCCGCGCGGACGCCGGGCTCGACGCCGTCGGCCAGCAGCTCGGTCGGCACGCCGATCCGCACGCCGTCGAGCCGGTCGGCGCTCGGGATGCCGAGCGCGTCGGCGCCCTGCCAGCCGATCGACGTGGCGTCGCGCGGATCCACCGTCGCCGATCCCGCCTGCCCGCCGGCGCCGACCATCTGCTGCAGCAGGAGTGCGGTGTCGGCGACCGTCCGGCCGATCGGGCCGGCCTGGTCCAGCGACGAGGCGAAGGCGATCATCCCGTAGCGCGAGACGGTGCCGTAGGTCGGCTTCAGCCCGACGACGCCGCAGAGCGCGGCAGGCTGGCGGACCGAGCCGCCGGTGTCGGTGCCGATCGCGGCGGGCGCCAGGCCGGCGGCCACCGCGGCCGCGGAGCCGCCCGACGAGCCGCCCGGGACGCGCGTGCGGTCCCACGGGTTGCGCACCGCCCCGAACGCGGAGTTCTCGTTCGACGAGCCCATCGCGAACTCGTCCTGGTTCGTCTTGCCGAGGACCGTGGCACCGGCGCCCTGCAGCCGCTCGATCGCCGTGGCGGTGTACGGCGGGCGGTAGCCCCGGAGGAGGTTCGAGCAGGAGGCCGTCGGCACGCCCTCGATGCAGAAGAGGTCCTTCACGGCGATCGGGAGACCGGCCAGGACCGTCTCGGCACCGGGAACGCTCTCCGGCGCGCCGTCGGCGAGCCAGGTGAAGGAGTTCGTGTCGTCCGCCGCCGCGCGGGCGCGATAGGCGGCGAAGAGCTCGCGGGCGTCGAGGTCGCCGCGGCGCAGCGCGGCGGCCGCCTCGACGGCGGTCAGGTCGATCGGGTCGGTCATCTCAGGCCTGGGGGCTGGGGACGCGGAAGCCGTCGTCGGAGGCGTCGGGCGCCTGGGCCAGCGCGGTCTCGCGCGGCAGGGACGCGCGCGGCTCGTCCGGGCGCAGGCGGCTCTCGGCGGCGAGGACGTGCGCGGTCGGCGGCACCCCGTCGAGGTCGAGCTCGCCGATGGTCTCGACGTGCTCGAGGACGGCGGAGAGCTCGCGGGCCATCGGCTCGACCTCGTCCTCGTGCAGCTCGAGGCGGGCGAGCGCGGCCACGTGCAGGACGGTGGCGCGATCGATCATCGGCCCCCGATGCTAGTCGCCGGCGCGCGCGGGCGACCGGTCCCGGTCCGGGCGGTCGTGGCTCAGCCGGCCTGGAGCTCGGCGGCCTGGAGGGTGTTCGCCAGCAGCTGGGCGATCGTCATCGGCCCGACCCCGCCCGGCACGGGCGTGATCGCACCCGCGACGGGGAACGCCTCGTCGAAGCAGACGTCGCCGACGAGCGAGGACCGGCGGCCGGCCGGCGGCTCGGCGAGCCGGTTGATGCCGACGTCGATGACCGTGGCGCCCGGCTTGATCCAGCGCCCCCGGACCATCTCCGCCCGGCCGACGGCGGCGATCAGGACGTCGGCCCGGGCGGCGACCGCCTCGAGGTCGCGCGTGCGGGAGTGCGCGATCGTGACGGTGGCGTTGCGCTGCAGGAGGAGCTGCGCCATCGGCTTGCCGAAGAGGTTCGAGCGGCCGATGACGACCGCCTCGGCGCCCGACAGCTGGGCACCGGCGTGGTCGAGCAGCCGGATCACGCCGGCCGGGGTGCACGGGCGCAGGCCCGGCAGGCCGAGCGCCAGGCGCCCGGCGGAGCCGACGGTGAGGCCGTCCACGTCCTTCTCGGCCGCGATGAGGTTCGTCATCTCGACGCCGTCGAGGTGCCCCGGGAGCGGCAGCTGGCAGAGGATCCCGCTGACGCGCTCGTCCGCGTTGAGCTGCTCGATGAGCGCGACGAGCTGCTCGCGCGTCGCGTCGCCGGGCAGCCGGTGGTCGAAGCCCTGGATGCCGACCTCGGCGCAGGCCTTCTGCTTGCCGCCGACGTAGACCGCGCTCGCCGCGTCGTCGCCCACGAGGATCGTCGCCAGGCCCGGGGCGCGCCCGTGGCGCTCCACGAACGCCGCCACGCCGGTGGCGACCTCGGCGCGCACCTCGGAGGCGACCTGCTTGCCGTCGATGATCGTCGCGGACATCGCGCCGGAGGCTAGTCGAGTCCGCGCGGGGCCGCCCGCGCGGACGGCCTCCGGTCCCGACGGTCAGGCGGCGCCGGGGACCGGCACGTCGACGCCGGCCGCCGCCGCGACGCCGCGCCAGAGCTGCGCCCGGTCCTCCGGCGCCTCGCGGGTGCGCGGCAGCAGGTGCGTGGGCCGCGGCCGCCGGTCGTGCCAGAACCGGCCGGTGCTGCGCGTCGGCTCGTCGGCGGCCGCGAGCCAGACGAGCGTGTCGGCCCCCTCCTCCGGACTGCGGAGGATCGGCCGCGTCGCCTTGCGGAAGCCCGGGAGGGCGTCGGCGACGCCCGGGGTGTCGGCCCAGCCGGGGTGCAGCGCGTGGCAGACGACGCCCGTCGGCCGCAGGCGCGCCGCCCAGAGCTCGTTCAGCACGACCTGCGCGCGCTTGTCGCGGGCGTAGACGGCGGCCGGCTTGTACGGCCGACGCTCGTGCTGGAGGTCGGCGACGTCCAGCGCCTGCCCGTACATGCCCCCGGAGCTCATCGTCAGGATCCGGCCCGGGACGTCGGCGGCGAGGTGGTCGGCGAGCAGGGCGGTGAGGAGGAACGGCCCGGCGACGTTCGTCGCGAACGCGACCTCGAGACCCTCGTCGGTCTCCTCGCGCGCGGGCGGCATCACGCCGGCGTTGTGCAGCAGGGCGTCGAGCGGCCCGGCCTCGCGCAGCGCCGCGGCGGCCTCGCGCACCGACGCCAGCGACGAGACGTCGCACTCGACGACGTCGACCGTGGCGCCGGGCACCGCGTCGACGATCGAGCGCCGCGTGGCCCCGGCGCGCTCCGGCGAGCGGGCCAGCAGCACGACGCGCGCCCCGAGCGCGGCGAGGTCGCGCGCGGCGGCCGCGCCGATGCCGGAGGTCGGGCCGGTGATGGCCACGATCCGGCCGTCGATCCGCGGAGGGTCGGCCGGCCACCCCGCCAGGCGGCGCCGGGCGGCGAGGCCCAGGCGCGAGTACCCGGGGGCGATCGTGCGGTCCAGGACGGTGTCGGCGACCGACGCGAGGAGGCTCATCCCCCGGCCGGTACCCGACGGGGAGCGCTCCGACGCGGCCGGCCGAGCGGTCCGCGCGGGCTGCAGCGCGCGGGCGGCCGGCGGCGCCCGGCGAGGCTCAGACGGCCTCGAGGCGCGCGAAGCCGGCGATGAGCCGCCGCTCGCCGTGATCGTCGAAATGCACGACGATCACCTCGTCGTCGGCGGCCACCACGTCGCCCTCGCCGAACTTCCCGTGCCGCACGCGCGCCCCGACGGAGAACGTCGGCGCCGCCTCGGCGTCCGCGGCCGCCGCCCGGCCCGCGCTGCCGATCTCGCTGCCGCGCCGCAGCCCGAGGTCCGCCAGCGATCGGCCGGCGCCGGTGCCGCGGCCTCGCGCGATCGAGCCGATGCCACCGGAGCGCGCCCCGGGCGCGTCCCGCTCGAACCGTGGACGGGGCGTCGGCTGGACCGCCCCCGACAGCGCCTCCGGCGACTGCTCGTCGAGCGACTCGACCGGCAGCTCGCGCAGGAACCGGCTCGGGACCTGCGGCTGCGGCGGGCCGTAGAGCGCCCGGCGACGCGCCCACGTGAGCGCGAGGTGCTTGCGGGCGCGCGTCAGCCCGACGTAGCAGAGGCGCCGTTCCTCCTCGAGCTCGCCGGCGTCGATCGCCCGGCTGTGCGGGAAGATCCCGTCCTCGCAGCCGACGAGGAAGACCGCGTCGTACTCCAGGCCCTTCGCGTTGTGCAGCGTCATCAGCGTGACGCGGCCGGTCGCCGCCTCCTCGGCCTGATCGGCGTCGGAGAGCAGCGCCGTGGACTGGAGGAAGCGGTCCAGCGGACGCAGCGTCGCGCGCTCCTCGTCGGGGTACGCCGCCGCGTCCTCGGCGTCGAACTCCTGCGCGAAGGCGTGCAGCTGGTCGAGGTTCTCCACACGACCCTCGTCGAGCGGGTCGCTCGAGGCCTCGAGCTCGGCGCGGTACCCGGTGACCTTCAGGATCGCCTCGAGGAGGTCCGCGACCGTCGCGCCGGCCTCCATCGTCGCGCGCAGCTCCGCCGCCTGCTCCGCGAAGCGCCCGACCGACCGCACGGCCGCGGTCTTCAGCCCCGCCGCGGCGGGCTCGTCGATCACCTGCAGCGGGGTCACGCCGAGGGCCTCGGCGTGCGCGAGCAGCCGCCCGACCGTCGTATCCCCGATCCCGCGCCGGGGCCGGTTGACGATCCGCGCGAACGCCACGGTGTTGGCCGGGTTCAGCAGCCACTGGAGGTAGGCCAGGGCGTCCTTCACCTCGGCCCGGTCGAAGAACCGCACGCCGCCGATCACCTGGTAGGCGAGATCGGCCTGGGTCAGCGCCGTCTCCACGAGCCGGGAGAGCCCGTTGGTGCGGTAGAGCACCGCCATCTGCCCCAGGGGCACGCCCTCGCCGGCGAGGCGCTCGATCTCGCCGACGACCCAGCGCGACTCGACGTGGTCGTCGGGCAGCGCGCGGACGCGGACCGGGTCGCCGGTGCCCTGGTCGGTCCAGAGGCGCTTGGGTCGCTGGTCGCGGTTGTTGGCGATGACCGCGTTGGCGGTGTCGAGGATCCGCTGCGTCGAGCGGTAGTTCTGCTCGAGCCGGATGACCTCGGCGTCCGGGAAGTCCTGCTCGAAGTCGAGGATGTTGCGGATGTCGGCGGAGCGGAACCCGTAGATCGACTGCGCGTCGTCGCCGACGACCATGAGGTTGCGGTGGCCGGGCTCCTCGCCGGCCAGCGGCCCGAACCCGTCCGGGTCCGCGCCATGCGCCTCCGCACCGGCGTCGCGGGGCGCCAGGTGCATCGGGTCGTCCATGCAGAGCAGCTGCAGGAGCCGGTACTGCGCCGGGTTCGTGTCCTGGTACTCGTCGACGAGCACGTGCCGGAAGGCGTTGCGGTACCGCTCGCGCACCTCGGGATAGCGCTCGAGGACGTCGACGGTCCGCCCGAGGAGGTCGTCGAAGTCCATCGCGTTGTTGGCGACGAGCTGCGCCTGGTAGCCGCGGTAGGCGTCGACGATCGTGCGGTCGTAGAACCCCGCCGCCTGCTCGGCCGCCTGCTCCACGCTGCGCAACCGGTTCTTGTGCTCCGAGATGCGTCCCGCGACGGCGTTGGGCGTGAAGCGGCGCGTGTCGGCGCCCTGGGACTCCAGCACCCGCTTGACGAGCCGCTTGGCGTCGTCGGCGTCGTAGATCGTGAACTGGCGGGTGTAGCCGAGCCGCTCGGCCTCGACCCGCATGATGCGGGCGCAGGCGCTGTGGAACGTGGAGACCCAGAGGCCGCGCGTCGAGCGGCCCAGCAGGGTCCCGACGCGCTCGCGCAGCTCCGCGGCGGCCTTGTTCGTGAACGTGACCGCGAGGATCTCGCCCAGGCTGGCCTGTCCCGTCCGCACGAGCCACGCGACGCGGTGCGTCAGGACCCGCGTCTTGCCCGAGCCCGCGCCGGCGATGACGAGCAGCGGCCCGCCCGGATGCACCACCGCCGCGCGCTGCTGGTCGTTGAGCCCGAGCAGGAGCTCCTCGGCGTGCGCGTCGACGGCGGCCATCGCTCCGAGGATACGAGTCCTCGCCGACGGTGCCGGCGCGCCTCGGGACCGCCCCGCGCGCTCCCCGGACGACCGTCCCCGGCGATAGCGTCCGGCCCATGTCCCTGCCCGACGAGGTCCGCCGCCACGCCGCGGAGGTCGCCGCGTCGGCCCGGCACGTGCGCATCGAGGACGAGCTGCTCGACGCGCTGGAGCCCGGCGAGGCCCCACCGGCCGACGCCGAGCGGCACTTCCTCGACGGCGAGCCCGAGGACGTCGCCGACTACGTCCTGGCGCTCAACGCCGTGAACTTCGGGTCCGGCTGGTTCCCGACGCTGCGCAAGCGCCCCGGGTGCTCGGGCTACTGGACCGTCGCGTGGGCCCTCGCGGACCGCTGGCGGGCCGAGGGACCGTGGAGCGCCGCCGAGCTGCGCGCGCTGACCGCCGAGGAGGTGGCCACGACGCTCGGGCAGCCGCCCGGTCACGAGCTCATGGCGCTCTACGCCCAGGCGCTGCGCGCGCTCGGCGCGTTCCTCGGCGACCGCCGGGCCCTCGACCTCGTCGGCGACGCGGGAGGTCGCGCGGACCGGCTGGCGCGGATGGTCGTCGACGGCATGCCGTTCTACCGCGACCACGGGCTCTACAAGCGCGCCCAGATCCTCTGCGCCGACGTCGAGGGCTTCGGCCTCGGGCGGCTCGAGGGCCTCGACCGGCTGACGATGTTCGCCGACAACCTCGTCCCCCACGTCCTGCGCTGCGCCGGCGTCCTGCGCTACGACGATGCGCTCGCCGAGCGGATCGACGCCGGCCGGCTGCTGCCGATCGGCGGCGCCGAGCACGAGATCCGCTGCTGCGCGCTCCACGCGATCGAGCGCCTGAGCGAGCGGACCGGCGTCCCGCCCCGCACCCTCGACGCCTGGCTGTGGCACGCCGGCCAGCGGCCCGAGGTCAAGGCCCGCCCGCGCCACCGCACGCGCACCGTCTTTTACTGATCCGTCAGCCGCCGGCGGGGCTGCGGCCCTCGCGCGGGCGCAGCTCGTGCACGTCGGCGGGCTCGCCCACGAGGCGCGGCCCCGCGGCGGGGTCGCCGCCCAGCTCGCGGACCTGTCGCTCGAGCTCCACGACGCGCCGGCCGAGCGCGCGGACCGCATCGGCGACCGGATCGGGCAGGTGGATCCAGTCCGCGTCCGGACCCTCGACCTTGCGCCCGTCGATCCGCACCGGGTGCCCGGGGTTGCCGACGACGGTGGCGTTCGCGGGCACGTCCGTGATGACGACGGAGTTCGCGCCGATCTTCGCGCCGTCGCCGACGGTGATCGGGCCGAGGAGCTTCGCACCCGAGCCGATCGTCACGCGATCGCCGACCGTCGGATGGCGCTTGCCCACCTGGAACCCCGTGCCACCGAGGGTCACGCCCTGGTAGACGGTGACGTCCTCGCCGATCCGCGCCGTCTCGCCGATCACGACGCCCGACCCGTGATCGATGAAGAAGCCCGGCCCGATCTCGGCCGCCGGGTGGATCTCGATCCCCGACGCCGCCCGCGAGAGGTGGGCGATGAGGCGCGGCAGCAGCGGGACGCCCGCGCGGTGCAGGCGGTGGCTCAGCCGGTGCGCCGCGAGCGCCTGCAGCCCCGGCCAGGTCGTGACGAGCTCGACCGGCCCGACGTCGCGCGCGGCGGGATCCCGCTCGCGCACGGCGCGCACGTCGCGACGCAGCGTGGCGATCACGCGCGGGCTCCGGTGGCGGGGACGTCCATCGCGAAGGAGGGTACCGAGCGACCGCGGCGGCCCCGGGGACGCGCGGTCCGGGCCGGAGGTCGCCGGCGAGGACCCGTCACCGCGGCTGGAAGAACGGCAGGCTCGCGTAGCGCTCGCCGCTGTCGGGCAGGATCACGACGATCCGCTTGCCCCGCGACTCCTCGCGCTGCGCGACCTCGACGGCCGCCGCCACGGCGGCGCCGCACGAGAGCCCGGCCAGCACGCCGCAGCGGCGCGACACGAGCCACGCCGTGTCGATCGCGGCGTCGTCGGACACCGCGACGATCTCGTCCACGACCCGGCGGTCGAGGACCGGCGGGACGAAGCCCGCGCCGATGCCCTGGATCCGGTGCGGCCCGGCCTGACCGCCGGAGAGGACGGCCGAGGAGGCCGGCTCGACGCCGACCACCAGCGTCGAGGCGTCGTGCGCCTTCAGCGCGTGACCGGTGCCGGTGACCGTGCCGCCGGTGCCGATGCCGGCGACGAGGACGTCGATCCGCCCATCGAGCTGGCGCAGCAGCTCCGGGCCGGTGGTCCGCCGGTGCACGGCCGGGTTCGCCGGGTTGGCGAACTGGTCGGGCATCCACGCGTCGTCCCCGTCGGCGAGCGACCGGGCGGCCTCGACGGCCTCCGTCATGCCGCCCATCGACTCGATGACCTCGACGCGCGCGCCGAACAGCCGCAGCAGGGTCTCGCGCTCGCGGCTCATGCCCTGGGGCAGGCAGATGACGAGCTCGTAGCCGCGCGCCGCGGCGACGAACGCCAGGCCGATGCCGGTGTTGCCGCTCGTCGCCTCGACGATCGTCGTGCGACCCGGGGCGATCCGCCCCTCCTTCTCGGCGGCGAGGACCATCGCCAGCGCGATCCGGTCCTTGACCGAGCCGCCCGGGTTGCGCGCCTCGACCTTGCCGTAGAGCTCCACGCCGGAGCCCTCCGGCTCGAGCGCGGCGAGCCGGACGACGGGGGTGTCCCCGATCAGCCCGGTGACGTCGGTGATCTCGTCGGCCATCGTCAGATCCAGTACATCGTCTGGCCCTGCTCCCGCGCCTCGCGGTCGATCAGGTCCTGGATGGTCGTATCGCCGAGCACGCCGCGCGCCGCCTCGGCCACCTCGGCGAAGATCCCGGTGGCGTCGCCGCCCACGGGACCGTCCAGCATCTCGACGATCTCGAGGATCGTCACCTCGCGCGGGTCCCGGGTGAGGACGTAGCCGCCGTGCACGCCGCGCTGGGAGCGCAGCAGCCCCGCGCGCCGCAGCGTCGCGAAGAGCTGCTCGAGGAACTGCCCGGGGATCTGCCGTCGCCGGGCGAGCTCGGCGACCGGGACCGGCGTCGTCGTCCCGCCGGCTCGGCCGAGCTCGGTGAGCGCCTGGACGGCGTAGGGCGACTTCGCGGTGATCGAGAGCATCGGCGGGGTGACGGCCGCGACGGCCGGGTGCAGCGCGACCGGGGCGGCCGCGTAGCCTCTCCGATCCTATGCGAGCCGCCGGATCGCACGCCCCGCGCGCCCCGTGGCGTGCGTGCGCGCTGCTCCTCCCGCCCCTGGCCCTCATGGGCGTGATCTGGTTCCTGAGCTCGCGCTCGGACCTCGGCGGCAGCGGCGGATGGCTCGGCCTCGTGCTGCGCAAGGGCGCGCACATGACCGAGTTCGGGCTGCTCGCGGTGCTCTGGGCGCGGGCGCTGCGGGCGCTCTGGACGCCCCGTGCGCCGGTCGCGCTCGTCGGCGGGGCGGCGATCGCGCTGGCGTGGGCGATCACCGACGAGCTGCATCAGGCGACGGTCCCGGGGCGCCACGGCACCCCGGTCGACGTCCTCATCGACGGCGGCGGGATCGTCGTCGGCACGCTCCTGCTCGCCGTCGTCTGGCGGCGGTGGGCGGCTCCGCGCCGCCCCGGCCGAGGCCTCAGAGCCAGCCGCGCTCCACGGCGATGAGCACCGCCTGCGCGCGGTCGACCGCGCCGAGCTTGCCGTAGATGTTGTGCAGGTGGGTCCGCACTGTGCTCGTCGAGAGGCCGAGCTCGCTGGCGATCTGCTTGTACACCCGGCCGGCGGCGAGGCGCTTGAGGACCTCCATCTCGCGGCCCGACAGCGGGCACGGCGCGGCGCCGCGGGCCCGACGGGGCCCCGGGAGGGCCTGGTCGTAGAGGAGGCCGCGGACCGCGGGCGCCTCGATGCCGACGCTGCGCGCGACGCGCATGAGGACCTGCGGGGAGACCTCGTCTCCCTGCGCGTGGTGGGCGAGCAGGTCCGCGAGCCGCAGGATCGCGACGTCGCGGTCGCTCTCCTCGGCGTGGTGGCGCTCCACGAGCCGCGCGAGCTCGCGCGGGAGACCCCAGCGGCGCATGAGCACGCCGCCGACGAGGGCGTGATCGACGCCCAGCTCGCGGCGCTCGGCGACGAGCCGCTCCTCCGGCGTCGCCTCGGACGACAGGAGCTTGTCCGGGTAGCCCGGGTGCGCGTGGCGCAGGACGAGCTTGCCGACGTCGTGCAGCAGGGCGGCGGCCGAGAGGACGTCGACGTCGACGTCGTCGACGACCGCGGCGATCCGCTGGACGGCACCCTGGACGGCGGCGACGTGCCGCCGGTAGCCGTCGGCCTCGCGCCCCCAGCCACCGGAGCGGTCGAAGAAGTCGACCGTCCGCGTGCGCTCGGCCAGGACGCGCAGCGAGGGCGGCGTCACGGCCTCGATCGCGGCCGGGATCGAGCTGACGCGGCCGGACGCACCGGTGTCGAGGCGGTTCGCTAGGCGCAGGACGGCGAGGCCGAGACCGAGGTCGGTCTCGACGGCCGCGACGAGCGCGGAGGTGTCGATCGGATCCCCGTCGAGCGCCGCCAGGAGGCGGGTCTGCGACTCGCCGATCGCGGGGAAGCCCTCGAGGGCCTCGAACGCGGCGGTGAGGCGGCGGCCGTGCTGCTCGTTGGGCCGCGTGGGCACCGAGCCGACGGTGGAGCGGCTGCGGGCGGCCGAGCCGCCGAGGCCGGAGACGGGGGGTGTGAGAGTGGTGTTGGAACGCACGGTCGCAGTCGCAGTCGCAGTCGGTGACGTGTCACTGGACGTATCGGCAGGTCCGCGCGTCGACTTGAGTCCGATCGCCTGGACGCCCGATCCACCACCGCCGACGGCAGCCGTCCGTGGTGCCCTCGACCACTCGTTGGCCGCCTCGTACGGGTGGCCAGCGGGCCATCGAGCGGCCGTGGCCGGGGTGGCCGGGCGGGCGTCGCCCCCCGCGCCGTGCCGCGCCGCCTCGCTGCGCGGCGGCGGCTCGACGCGCCGTTCCGGCTCAGGCCGTTGCGAGCGCGGCGTCGATGCGCCGCAGCGTCTCCTCGCGGCCCAGCGCGACCGCCGACTCGAAGACGCCGGGCGAGACCGCCGTGCCGGCGAGCGCCACGCGCACGGGCTGGAAGACGTCCTTCGCCTTCGCCCCCCGCGCGCCGACGAGCTCGCGCAGCGTCGCGTCGACGGCCTCGACCGTGAAGGGCTCCACGGCGGCGAGCGCGGCGCGTGCCGCCGCGAGGTGCTCGCGGTGGGCCTCCCCCAGCCACTTCTCGCGCGCCTTGGGGTCGTCGACCGGTCCGGTGAAGAGGAACCCGGCCAGCGGCCAGAGGTCCTGGACCGTCTGGATCTTCTCCTGGCTGATCTCGACGGCGGTGCGCAGGAGGTCGTCGCGCCCGGCGATCGCGTCGCCGTGCCCGGTGCGCCGGAGGTGCTCGGCGATCGTCGCCGTCAGCTCGTCGAGGCCCTGGGCGCGCAGGTAGCGGCCGTTCATCCAGCGGAGCTTCTGCTCGTCGAAGCGGGCGGGGTTCTTCGAGACGCGGGAGACGTCGAAGCGCTCCTGCAGCTGCGCGCGGCTGAGGATCGTCTCGTCGTCCTCGTCGCCCCAGCCGAGCAGGGCCAGGTAGTTGATGACGGCGTCGGCGAGGTACCCCGCCTCGCGCAGCTCCTGGACCGACGCGGCGCCGTGGCGCTTGGAGAGCTTCTTGCCGTCCGGGCCGTGGAGCAGCGGCAGGTGCGCGTACTGCGGCGGCTCGGCGCCGAGCGCCTGCAGGACGAGCAGCTGCTTCGGCGTGTTGGACAGGTGGTCCTCGCCGCGGACGACGTGCGTGATCCCGGCGTCGAGGTCGTCGACCGCGACCGCCAGGTTGTAGAGCGGCGAGCCGTCGCCGCGCGCGATGACCGGGTCGTCGAGATGGACGTTGCGGAACGTCGTGTCGCCCCGGATGAGGTCGCGCACGACCGTCTCGCCGTCCGGCACCACGAGGCGGACGGCGGCGGTCGCGTCGTCGGCGGCGGCGCGGGTCGGCTCCTCGGCGCCGCGGAAGCCGCGGTCGGCGCCGAGCCGCTCCTTGTAGGCCTTCACGTCGTCGGCCTTCGCGTGCGAGCGATACGCCTTGCCCTCGGCGAGGAGCTGCTCGATCACGGCCCGGTGGCGCGGCTCGTGACGGGTCTGGAAGGCGATGCCGCCCTCGGTGCCCTCGGCGTCGTCCCAGTCGATGCCGAGCCACCGGAGCGCGTCGAGGATCTGCTCGACGTTCTCGGGCGTCGAGCGCTCGCGGTCGGTGTCCTCGATCCGCAGGAGCATCCGGCCCCCGCCCCCACGGGCCATGAGCCAGTTGTAGAGGGCCGTCCGGGCGCCGCCGATGTGCAGGGCACCGGTCGGCGAGGGAGCGAAGCGCACGCGCATGCGCCGAAGGCTAGGCCGGGACGGCGGCGCGCGCCGTGCGGTCCCGGCACGCGGGGTCCTCGGGCCGCGCGCGCCGGGGCGACCCCGGGGCGCGCGGCCGATCGGGTCAGGAGGCCTTGCGGACCGTGAGCGTGCGCGAGACGGCGCCCTTCGTCGAGCCCGTCGTGGCGACGCGCGCGACGACCTTGCCGCCGGAGCGCTTCAGCGCCTTGCGCAGGCTCGCCGTGACGTTCGCCTTGAGGATCTTCGTCGCACCGGGCTTCACCGTCGTCGCCGACGCGCGAACGCCGCGCCCGCGGGCGGTGACCGTCGGCGCCACGAGGCAAGCCGTCGGGGCGGCCGCCGGGCAGGTCACGGAGAAGCGGATCTGCTTGCGGCTCTTCGTGATCCGGAGCTTCGAGAGCGTCGCGCGCGGCATCGCCTTGGCGGCCCCGCCGGCCGCGGGCTTCGGGGCGCCGCCGAGCGGGGCCGAGACGACGCCGGCGCCCTTGCCGGTGAGCATCGCGATCAGCGCCTGCAGCTGGGCGGGGGTGAGCTGGGCCACCGCCGCCGTCGCGGCCGTCGCGGCCGCGCGCTGGGCGGCCGTCTTCGCGGTGCCGATCGGGAGGTCGGCGGCGACCTTGCCGAGCTGGGCCGCCAGCGGGCCGACGATCGGCAGCGCCGCGATCCCGGAGTTCGCCAGCAGCGCCGAGACGCCGTCCAGCAGCGACGCCAGCGCGTCGAGCGTGCCGACGTCGGTCGGGATCCCGAGGGCGAGGACCTGGCTCAGCTGGCCCAGCGCGTTGTCGGCGACCGCCGTGACCGGCTTCAGGACGAGCTCGTTGACGACCCCGACGAGCCCGTTGAGGACCGGCTGCACCGACGAGACGGTGCTCGTGAGCAGCTGGCCGAGCTGATCGGGCGACAGGACCTTCACGAGGCTCTCGATGTCGCCGGAGCCCAGCGACGTCAGCGCGTCGGTGAGGCTGTCGACGAGGGCCGGCGGGAGGACGTTCGGGAGGATCCCGTTGCTGCCGACGGTCCCCTGGATGATGGCCGCGACCGGCGCCGTGACCACGCCGAGGATCGATCCGAGGCCGTCGAGCAGGCCGCGGGTCGACGCGGGGGGCGGCGAGGCGGGGGTCGTGGCGGCCGACGCCGCGACGGGCGCCACCGTGCCGGCGAAGCAGGCCGCGGCGGTGACGAGGGCGAGAGGACGGCGAGCGGGGACGGACATCGGGACTCCTGTCGGGGACGGCTCGCGGGCTCTCCGCGGCTCCCGACACGAGTCGGCCGGCACCCGGCGTTCCTCAGGCGCCGGCTCCCCCGGTCAACGGATGACCGATCATCCGCCGCCGCACCTCCCGGCGCCCGAGCGGGGAGGTCCGCGCCGCCGTCCTCGCGGCGGCGCGGTTCGCGAGCTCCCCGGCGCGGCCGCGGACGCGAGACGCGCCGGCGCCCTCAGGCCGCGACGGGCTCCGGCGCGCCCACCGCCACCGGCGGCACCGCCGTCGCCGGCTCGAGCGCGTGCTCGCCGAAGAGCCGCTGCAGCTCGACGAGCAGCGTCGGGCTCGGCGTCACGCGGTGCTCCGGTCCCAGGCGCATCGTCCGCAGGCCGGCCGAGGTCTCGACGGTCAGCACGACGGCGACCTCGCCCTCGTGGTCGCGCAGCAGGTGCCCGAGCCGATCCAGGGCGCTGGCGAGCACCCGCCGAGCGTCCACGCGCAGGTGCAGCTCCGTGGGGGCCGCCGCCGCGGCCCGCTCGGCCCGCCGCGCGTCCGCGGCGCCCTGCGCCTTCGCGAGCTCCTTCTCGCTCGGTCGGAACGGCTTGGCGGTCTGCACGAGGACGGCCGGGCGCTCGGGATCCTTCAGGTCGACGCGGCCGCGGACGAGCACCACCTCGTCCTGCCCGAGGATCGGCTCGAGCTCGGGCGCGGACTTCGGGAAGACGACGAGGTCGACGCTGCCGTCGCTGTCCTCGAGCGTGCCCCGGAGCATCATGTCGCCCTTGCGGGTCGTCATCCGGCGGATCTCCGAGACGATCCCGCCGACCTCGACCCAGCTGTCGTGCTGCTGCGTGCGCAGGTCCACGAGCCCGCAGGTGGTCTTGCTCGCGAGCGCGTCGCGGACCTCCTTCAGCGGGTGCGCGGAGAGGAAGAGGCCGACGACCTCCTTCTCCATCGCCAGCAGCTCGCGCTGGTCGAACTCGCCCGTCGGGATCGGCGGGTGGGCGACGGCGGACCCCCCGGCGGCCGGCTGCGCCGGGTCGGGCGCGTCGCCGAAGCCGCCGAGGTCGAAGATCGAGCCCTGCCCGGCCGCCGCGTCCTGCTGGACCTTCTTGCCGGCCGCCTGGGCGTCCTCGACGACCGAGAGCATGCCCTTGCGGGAGGCACCGGTCGAGCTGAACGCGCCGCAGCGGATGAGCGAGTCGAGCGCCTTGCCGTTGACGGCGCGGTGGTCGACCCGCTCGCAGAAGTCCCACAGCGACGTGAACGGCCGGTCCTCGCGGGCCGCCTTGATCGCCTCGACCGCGCCGTGGCCGACGCCCTTGATGGCGTCGAGCCCGAACCGGATCGCGCCGTCGTGGACGGTGAACTCGTGGTCGGACTCGTTGACGTCCGGCGGCAGGACGTCGATCCCCATGTCCTCGCAGGTGTTGAGGAAGAAGGGGACCTTGTCCTTCGTCGACATCACCGACGAGAGCAGCGCGGCCATGTACTCGGCCGGGTAGTTCGCCTTGAGCCAGGCCGTCCGGTAGGAGACGAGGCCGTAGCAGGCGGCGTGCGACTTGTTGAACGAGTAGTCGGCCGACGCCTCGTTGGTCTTCCACAGCCAGTCGACGACCTGCGGATCGGTGCCCGACCGCAGGCAGCCCTCGCGGAAGACCGGCTCGAGCTCGGCCATCTTGTCGCGCTTCTTCTTGCCGATCGCCTTGCGGAGGTCGTCCGCCTGACCCGGCGTGAAGCCCGCCAGGGCACGCGAGATCAGCATCGCCTGCTCCTGGTAGAGGATGACGCCCATCGTGGGGCCGATGATCGGCGCCAGCCGCGGGTCCGGGATCCGGATCTGGGCCGGATCGTGCTTGCCCGCCGCGTACGTCGGGATCTGCGCCATGGCGCCCGGGCGGTAGAGCGCCACGAGCGCGATGAGGTCGTCGAACTCCGTCGGCACGACCTGCCGCAGGGCCTTCCGCATGCCCTCGGACTCGAACTGGAACACGCCGACGGAGTCGCCGCGCGCGAGCATCTCGTAGGTCTTGCGGTCGTCGAGCGGGACCTGCGCGATGTCGATCCGCTCGCCGGTCGACTGCTCGATGATCTGCAGCGCGTCCTCGATGACGTCGAGGTTGCGCAGACCCAGGAAGTCCATCTTCAGCAGGCCGAGCTCCTCGATCGGCCCCATCGGGAACTGCGTGACCTGGTTGTAGATCTTGCGGCCGTCCTCGTCGACCTTGCGGCTGTCGGAGAGCAGCAGCGGGACGACCTCCGTGAGGTCGCGGTCGGAGATGACGACGGCGGCGGCGTGGATGCCGAACGCGCGGACGTTGCCCTCGAGCCCCAGCGCGGTGTCCAGGACCTGCTTGGCCACCGGGTCGGCGTCGTAGGCCTGCCGCAGCTCCTGGCCCTCGGGCAGCGCCTCCTGGCCGTCGAGGAGCTTCGCCAGCGGCGGGGTCTTGCCCATGATCGGGTCCGGCACGAGCTTCGCGATCCGGTCGCCCGTGGCGTAGTCGAACCCGTGGATCCGCGCGGAGTCCTTCGTCGCGTTGCGCGGCAGCATCCGGCCGAAGGTGACGATCTGCGCGACCCGCTCGCGGCCGTACTTCTCCGTGACGTACTCGATCACGCGCTCGCGGCCGCGGACGGAGAAGTCGATGTCGATGTCCGGCATCGACACGCGGTCCGGGTTGAGGAAGCGCTCGAAGAGCAGGTCGTACTTCAGCGGGTCGAGGTCGGTGATCCCCAGGGCGTAGGCGATGATCGATCCGGCGGCCGAGCCGCGGCCCGGGCCGACGGGGATGTCGCGCTCCTTCGCCCACCGGATGAAGTCCCAGACGATGAGGAAGTACGCGTCGTACCCCATCCGGTTGATGACGCCGAGCTCCATCTGGGCGCGCTCCTGGGCCGCGCCCGGGATCGGGTCGCCGTAGCGCTCCCGCAGGCCCTCCTGGACCCGCTCGTGCAGGTAGGCCTGCTCGTCCTCGCCCTCGGGCAGGAACCGCGGCAGCAGCGTCTGGCCCAGCGGCACCTCGACGTTGCAGCGCTCCGCGATCTCGAGCGTCGTCGGGATCGCCTCGGGCCACTCCGCGAAGTCCTCCGCCATCTCCTGGTTGGACTTCAGGTAGTAGACGTTGTCCGTGAACGCGTCGGCCATCTTCGGGTTGGCCAGCGTCGACTGCGTCGACACGCAGAGGATCGCGCGGTGCGTCTTGTAGTCCTCGTGGCGCAGGTAGTGGACGTCGGCCGTGCCGACGACCGGGCGGTTCGTCTCCCGCGCGATCCGGACGATCTGCTCGTTGCAGGCGTCCTGCAGCGCGATCTTGTTCTTCTGGACCTCGAAGTAGACGTTGTCCCGTCCCACGGCCTGGAAGAGGTCGTCGACGTGCTGGCGCGCCTCGTCGACCTTGCCGTCCGCGAGGCGCTTGCAGAACCGCGACGCCAGGCAGCCCGAGAGGACGATCAGCCCGTCGCCGTTCTCGGCGAGCTGGCCGTAGTCCACCGCCGGCTTGCCGCGGTGGAAGCCCTTCGTGTAGCCGAGCGAGCTGAGCCGCATGAGGTTGCGGTAGCCCTCCTGGTCCCGTGCGAGCACGGTCAGGTGGTTCATCTCGCGCTTGCCGTCGCGGAACGCGTGGTCGTCGGTGAGGTAGAGCTCGCAGCCGATGATCGGCTTGATGCCCTCCTTCCTCGCCGACTTGTAGAGTTCGACGGTGCCGTTCATCACGCCGTGATCGGTCAGCGCGACCGCCGGCTGCTCGAGCTCCGCGGCCCGCTTCACGAGCTTGCCGATGTTCGGTTGACCGTCCAGCAGCGAGAACTCGGAATGGACGTGCAGGTGGACGCAGGGACCGGAGCTCACGCCCTCCAGGCTAGGCGTCGAGGCGGACGGCGGGCCCCCCGCCCGGTCTCCCGCGCGGAAACCTCCGCAACGTGCGGGAAACGCCGCGTCGGGCGCGGTCGCCCCGGGTCAGGCCGGGCGCTCCGCGGCGTCCTCGCGCAGCCGCGACGCGGCGGACTCGAGCCCGCGGATGACCTCGTCGGCCGCGTCGAGCCGGCCGCTGGCGAGGAGCTCGCGAGCGTCGCGGGCGAGCTCCCCCAGCCGCGCCGGATCCCCGGCCAGCGCCGGTCCGGGGGGCGCCGCGGGCGCGTCCTCGTCCGCGGCGGCGACGAGCGCCGCGCGCAGCGCGTCGAGGTCGCCCGCGAGCTCGAGCAGCCCGGCGCGCAGCTCGCCGAGCCGGCGCTCGCGGTCGGCGCCCCGCCGGCGCTCGCCGGCCAGGGCGACCTCGGCGTCCGCTCGGGCGCGCTCCGCGCGCTCCTGCGCCCGCCGGGCCTCGGCGAGCCGCAGCTCGAGCTCGGCCGCGCGCGCCAGCGGCCCCGCCCCCGGTGCGGCGCCCGGCGGCGCGGCCGCGCCGCTCACGGGCGCGAGGACCCGCCGGCCGAGGTCGCGCGGGAGCGGATCACGAGCGCCGTGCCGCCGACGGCCGCCGTGCCGGCGAGCACCAGCGCGCCCTTGGCGAGCTTGCGCTGGAGCCCGAGCCGTCGCACGAGGTACCACTTGGCGACCCGCCAGGTGATCCACCCCAGCAGGGTGTACATGCCGCGCTCGGAGCTGCCCATGGCCGAACCGTACCCCGCGCCGCGCCCCCGCAAGCGCGCGGTCAGTCCCCCGTGCCGGTTCCGGTGTTGCCCTCGCCGTGCGCGAGCCGCCACGCCAGGCGCGACTGCAGCGACCAGAGCTCGATGAAGCCGGGCGAGGCGTCCTGGGCGAAGAGGCCGCCGGACTCCGCGAACGTCGCGAGCTGCGCGTCGTAGACGGCGTTCTGCGACTCGCGGGTCACGACGCGCGCCGAGCCCTTGTAGAGCTTCAGCCCGATCGTGCCGCTGACCCGGCGGTTCACGTGCTCGATGTAGGCCTGCAGGTCCTCGCGCAGCGGCTCCCACCAGAGGCCGGCGTAGACGAGGTAGGCCCACTTCTGGTCGACGCCCGGCTTGAACTGGTTCTGGTGGATCGTCCCGACGAGCCGCTCGAGCTCCTTGTGGGCGGGCAGGATGATCGCGGCGGCCGGGATCTCGTAGATGTCGCGGACCTTCAGGCCGACGATCCGGTCCTCGATGTGGTCGAGGATGCCGACGCCGTGCTTGCGGCCGAGGCGCGCGGCCTCCTCCAGCAGCTCGACGATCCCCAGGGACCGGCCGTCGATGGCGACCGGCACGCCCTGCTCGAAGGTGATCGTGACGATCTCGGCCTCGTCCGGGGCATCCTCGGGACGCGTGACGAGCTGGAAGACGTCGTCCTCCGGCGCATGGCCGAGATCCTCGATCCAGCGGCCCTCGGAGGAGCGACCCCAGAGGTTGTCGTCGATGGAGTACGGCGCGGGCTGGCCCTCGGGCGCGTTCTTCACCGGGATGCCGTGCTCGCGGGCGTAGGCGATCTCCTCGTCGCGGCCCATCGCCCAGGAGCGGACGGGCGCGATGACCTTCAGCTCGGGCGCGAGCGTCGCGATCGTCGCCTCGATGCGGACCTGGTCGTTGCCCTTGCCCGTGCAGCCGTGGGCGATCGTGTCGCAGCCGTGGCGCCGCGCGTACTCGCAGGCGAGCTTCGCGATCAGCGGCCGGCCGAGCGAGGTGAACGCCGGGTAGCCGTCGCCGTAGTTGACGTTCGCCTTGATCGCCGGGACGAGGTAGTCGTCGGCGAACTCCTGCCGCGCGTCGTGGACGATCGCGTCGACGGCGCCGAGCTTCAGCGCCTTGCCCGTGACCTCGTCGTAGTCCTCGTCCGGCTGGCCGAGCTCGACCGTCAGCGCGACGACCTCGGCCTGGTACTCGTCCTGGATCCACTTGAGCATGACGCTCGTGTCCAGGCCGCCGGAGTAGAGCAGCAGGACCTTGCGGACCTCGTCCTTGTCGGCCAGGTAGGACGCGACGCGCGTCTTGCCGGGAACCGCTACGCGGCGGACCTCGGTGTGGTCCGCTGAGGAGTCGATGGAGGTCGGCTGATCGCTCATGCGCGTGGGAGGGTAGCGCCGCCCCCGGGGCGGGCGATCCCCGGTCCGGGGGCGGCGCTGCGGCACCGGCCGCGCCGCCCCGGGCCGCCGCGCGGGAGGGCCCGACCCGCGCGCCGGGCGCACGCCCGCGCGCGAGCCGCCATCATCCCCGCGCATGACCGACCCCGACGGTCTCTCCCCCCGCGCCCGGCGCCTGCGCCGCGCGGTCGCCGGCACCGCCCTGCTCCTCGGCCTGGCGACGGTCACCGCCGCCGTCGCGCGCGAGGTGCCCGACACGACGGTGCCGGAGGTCCGCGTGTCGCAGCGCGCCGCCGAGCGCACCACGATCGAGCGCTACCCCCTGCGCAGCGCCCTCGCGCAGCGCCGGCTCGTCCAGACGGTCGCCCGGCCGCCGGGCCCGACGACCGGCCGTCCGCTCCTCGTCTTCCTGCGCGGGAAGGGGATGGACCCGACGAAGATCGCCGGCGAGCCGATGCGCGCGGCGCTCACCGCGCTGGGCGACCGCGCGCCGCTGGTGCTGCTGCCCACCGACGACGGCGGCTCCTACTGGCACGACCGCCAGACCGGCCGCTGGGGGTCCTACGTGCTGCGGGAGGCGATCCCGGAGGCGATCCGCCGGTACGGCCTGGATCCCGACCGCGTGGCGATCGGGGGCATCTCGATGGGCGGGTTCGGCGCCTACTCGCTCGCCCGGCGCGCGCCGAAGCGGTTCTGCGCGATCGGCGGGCACTCCGCCGCGCTGTGGACGTCGCCGGGGGCCGCCGCGCCCGGCGCGTTCGACGACGCCGCCGACTTCAAGCGCAACGACCCGCTGCGCGCCGTCCGCGCCGGCCGGACGCGGTGGACGGTGCCGCTGTGGCTGGACGCGGGGACCGCGGACCCCTTCCGCGGAGCCCAGCAGGACTTCCGCGCCGCGCTCGTCGCGCGCGGCATGCAGGTCCGCGCCTACCGCTGGCGCGGCGGCCACGAGCCGGGCTACTGGAACCGGCACATGGCCGGGTACCTGCGCTTCTACGCCGGCGCGCTGGCGGACTGCGGTCGCGTCCGCGACGGGTCCTGAGGCCGGCGACGGGGCCGCGCGACGCTCGCGCGGCCCCGCGGGGTCAGCGGCCGAAGGGGTCGGTGCCGGTCGGGCCCGCGTCGGCCGGGGTCGCCTCGCCGAACGCCGAGGGCGCCACGGGTGCCGGCGGGGTGGCCGGGCCGTCGCCCGACGCGTCGAAGGAGGGGAACTTCTCGACGAGCAGCGCGCCGTAGGCGCCTGCGCGGACCTGGAACGACACGCAGAAGGCGATCGCGTTGTGGAGGCCCTCGGGCATCCGGCCGAGGAACAGCACCGCGAACCAGCCGAAGAAGACCGCGAACGCCAGGACGATGCTCAGGGCGTAGTTGATGATCGCCACCGCGATCAGCGGGATGATGCGGAGGAGCACCCAGAGCCGGTTGTAGGACTCCTGCGCCGGTCCGACCTGCAGCTCGACCGGGTACGCCTCGTCGGGGCTTCCGGAGAACGGCGGATAGCGGTCGCTGAGCAGGTAGAGGTACGCGAAGACGCGCGTGTTGTAGCGGGTGAAGCCGCTGACGAACCCGTAGAGGCCCGCTGGATAGCGCCCGGTGAAGAGCAGGGCGAACCAGGCGATGACGACCGCCACGCCGGCCACGATCGCCCAGAGGTACCAGAGGATGAGGTGCGGGATCGCGAGGAGGAACCGGAAGAACGCGGTCACGCGGCTGTGGGTGTCCGCGCGAGGCGCGGAGAACGAGAGCTCGCCGGGGGCGGGCATGGGCTGGGTCCCTTCGTGGAGTGGCTTGGACCCGGGTGCGCCGCAGCGGGCTCGGGCGGCGAGAGTCCTACGGGGCGGTGGGCGGTCGGGCAACAGCCTAGGCGTGTGGTGTACGCGGCCGCAACGGCCGGTACGGTCCCGAGCGTGGAGCCGGTCCCCGTCCAGCAGGCCCGCGCCCGGTACGCCGAGCTCATCGCCGCGCCCCGGGCGCTGCTGGAGCTCGAGGATCCGCAGGACCCGCGGACGGCGCTCGTCCCGGCGGCCTCGCTCGTCTTCGCGCTCGGCGCCTGGGAGTCGACCTGCGAGGAGCTGCTGCGGGCCGCCGCGGTCGCCGTCGTCGGCGCCGCGCGGCGTCCGGAGGACCTCCCCCGCGCGATCCGCGAGACCCTCGTCGAGGTGATCGGCGAGCCCGGCGAGCCGTGGGAGCACGTGCAGCGCCGGCTCGCGGGCGGCTGGCACCGGGCGGCGATCCGTCACCTCGGCCGCGCGCTCGAGGGCCGCTTCCGGCACTGGAACACGCCGAGCGGCGAGGGCGTCGACCGGCTGGCGATGCAGGTCGCGGGCATGGCGCCGATCTCGCCTCGGTGGCCCGAGGTCGACGGCCACCCCGGCGCCGACGTCCTCGCCGACGCGATCCGCCGACGCGGCGAGGCCGTCCACCTCGCCCGGGTGACGCTCGGCGCCGCGGACGTCGCGCCGGTGCTCGACCTGCTGGACGGGATCGTCGACGTCACGGCGACGACGGTGGCGCGCCGGATCGCGCACCTCCCCCCGGTGTGAGCCTGCGACGCAGCCCGCACGCGCGGGTTTGACGTCTGTCAGGACAGGCCATATGGTCATCCTGTCCAGTAGCGGCGATCCTCGCCGCGGGAGAGGAGAACGGGATGGGGTCGTCGCAGGTGCTGCTCACCGCCGCGCAGGTCGCCGCGCGCAGCTCGATCGAGCGGGTGCTGCCGTCGCGCCCGCGCACCGCGCAGGACGTGCCGCGCAGCGCGGCGGACCTGACGGACGAGTGGCTCACGGCGGTCCTCTGCCGCGACGTGCCCGGCGCGCGGGTCGTCGGGCACGAGATCCACGGCGGGTCGGACGGTACGAGCTCGCGGCGCGCCGTCACCGTCGCCTACGACGAGGCCGGGACGCGGGCCGGCCTGCCGACCGCGCTGTTCGCGAAGTCCGCGGCGAGCTTCCAGTCGCGGCTCTTCCTCGTCCTCAGCGGCGTCACGGAGAGCGAGACGATCTTCTACCGCGACATCCGGCCCGAGCTCGACCGGCTGCGCAGCCCGCGGGCGTTCCACGCCGCCTCCGACCGCCGGCGGTACCGCTCGATCGTGCTCATGGAGGACCTCGCGGTCGAGGGCTGGAGCTTCCCCGACCCGATGTCCGAGTCGCTCTCGCTCGCGGACGCCGAGGCGATGGTCGACCAGATGGCCTACTACCACGCCGCCTACTGGGGGGACCCGCGGCTGGAGCAGCGCTTCGGCCTGCCGACGACCGCGGCCTTCCAGGAGCGGCTGAACCAGATCGGGATCGAGAAGCGCGCCCTCGTCGGGATCGAGCGCGCGCGCGACCTCACGCCCGAGCGCCTCCGGCGCCGGGAGTCCGAGCTCCTGCCCGCGGTCATGCGCGCGCTCCGGCGCAACAGCGCCGGGACGCAGACGCTGCTGCACCAGGACGTCCACCAGGGCAACTGGATGCGCGACCCGTCCGGTCGGCTGGGCCTCTACGACTGGCAGGCCGTGGCCCGCGGCGAGTGGGCGCTCGACGTCTCCTACGCGCTCGCGGTGAACCTCACCGTCGAGGACCGGCGGGCGTGGGAGCGCGGCCTGCTCGAGCGGTACCTCGAGCGCCTCGGAGAGGAGGGCGTCGCGGACCCGCCGAGCTTCGACGGCGCGTGGCTGCGCTACCGCCAGCAGCCCTTCCACGTCGTCGTCTTCGCGCTGCTGACGATCGGCGCCGGGCGGCTCCAGCCCGACATGCAGCCGCGCGACTACATGCGCCGGTGCTGGCACCGGATCGCGACCTTCGTCGACGACCACGAGTCGCTCGACGCGCTCGACGAGCCCGACCGCGCCTGATCCCGGGCCCGCGCGCGGCGCCCGGACCGGGCGCCGCAGGTCGGCTCGTGCGCGAGCCGACCTGCGCCGCGGTCAGCCGGCGATGCCGGCCGCGATCCGCGCGACGCCCTCGTCGATCTCGGCGTCGCTGATCGTCAGCGGCGGCAGCAGGCGCAGGGCCGTCGGGCTCGGGGCGTTGAGCCAGACGCCCTGATCGACGATCAGCGAGGTCGCCAGCGCGGCGCTCGAGCCATGACGCTCCACGACGTCGGGCTCGAGCTCCGCGGCGAGCATCAGCCCGCGGCCGCGGACGCTCGCGACGCCGTCGATCGCCTCGAGGCCGGCGCGGAACCGCGCGCCCGCCGCATGCACCCGGTCGAGGAAGCCCTCGCCGGTGACGACGTCGAGCACGGCGTGCGCGGCCGCCGCGGCGACCGGCCCGCCCGCGAAGGTCGAGCCGTGGTCGCCGGGCTGGAAGGCGTCGTAGAGGTGCGGCCCGGTGACGAGCGCCCCGATCGGCAGGCCGTTGGCCAGCGCCTTGGCGACGGTCATCGCGTCCGGCACGACGTCGCCGGCCTGGTGGCTCCAGAGCGCACCGGTCCGGCCGACGCCCGTCTGGACCTCGTCGAGGATCAGCAGCGCGCCGTGCTCGTCGCACGCCGCGCGCGCGGCCCGCAGCAGCTCGGGGTCCAGTGGCAGGACGCCGCTCTCCCCCTGGATCGTCTCCAGCAGCACCGCCGCGGTCCCGTCGTGGATCGCGCCGGCGACCGCCTCGGCCGTGGCCGGGACGGCCCGGAACCCCGGCACCAGCGGCGCGAACGGCTCCTGCTTGGCCTCCTGCGGCGTCGCCGAGAGCGCGCCGTAGGTCCGGCCGTGGAAGCCCCGGTGGACGGTGAGGATCTCGCCGCCGCGCTTGTGCCGCCGCGCGAGCTTGATCGCCGCCTCGTTGGCCTCCGCGCCGGAGTTCGCGAAGAACACCCCGCCGCCGAGCGAGCTCGTCGCCAGGCGCTGGGCGAGGCGGACCGGGCCCTCGAGGTGCAGGAGGTTGCCGGTGTGCACGAGCACGTCGGCCTGGTCGCGGATCGCCTTCGTGACCGCCGGGTGGCAGTGCCCGAGCGACGTGACGCCGAGGCCGCACAGGAGGTCGAGCACGCGACGGCCGTCGACGGTCTCCAGCCACGAGCCGGCGCCGGCGCGGATCGCCACGGGCAGGCGGGCGTAGGTCGGCAGGACGTGGTCGTGCTCGATCGCCTCGAGCTGCTGCAGCGTCAGCGGGTCGGTCATGCGGGTCCTCGGTGGGCGGGCGGGTCGGGAACGGGGTCCGGCGCGGGGCGCCGGACGACGGCGGCGCGGCGGGACGTCGCCCTCAGCGCGCGGGGCGGATCTGGGTGCCGCAGCCCTCGTCGGTGAAGAGCTCCAGCAGCACCGAGTGGGGTCGTCGGCCGTCGACGATCGACGCCGCGCCGACCCCGGAGTGGACCGCGTCGACGCACGCCTGGAGCTTCGGGCGCATGCCGCCGGAGATGCCCGACAGCGCGTCCTCGACGTCGTCGGTGCCGGCCTGCACGATGAGGCTGTCCGGGTCGGCCGGGTCCCGCAGCCAGCCCGCGACGTCGGTGAGGAAGATCAGCCGCGTGGCGCCCAGGGCGCGGGCGACCGCGGCGGCCGCCTCGTCGGCGTTGACGTTGTGCGACTGGCCGTCCTCGTCGGAGCCGACCGACGCGATGACGGGGACGAAGTCCTCGGCGACGTGGTCGATCACCGCGGTGTCCACGCGGGTGACGCGTCCGACGAACCCGACGTCCTCGCCGCCGGGCGCCGTCGTCGTCTCGACCTTGAAGAGGTTGCCGTCGTCGCCCGAGAGGCCGACCGCGGCCTGCCCGTGGCGGCCGATCCGCACGACGATGTCCTTGTTCACCTTGCCGACGAGGACCATCTTCGCGACCTCGACCGTCTGGGCGTCGGAGACGCGCAGACCGCCGCGGAACTCGACCGGGAGGTTCAGCCGCTCCATGTAGCCGGTGATCTCGGGCCCGCCGCCGTGGACGACGACGACGTTCACGCCGACGTACTTCAGGAGCGCGACGTCGCGGGCGAACTCCTCGCGCAGGGCCGGGTCGTTCATCGCCGCGCCGCCGTACTTGATGACGACGGTGCGCTCCCGGAACTGCCGGATGTAGGGCAGCGCCTCCAGCAGGGTCCCGACGTCGCGCACCCCGGCTCCCGGCGGGGCGGTCGCGGGCGGATCGACGGGCTCGGACATCGGCGCGACACGTTACCGGCGGCCACCCCGGGCGCGCCCGACGGCCTCGTGCTCCCCACGGGGGTTGCACCCCTGACCGGATGGGGTCGGGCGCCGGTGAGCACCGCGTCCGCGCCGGGACCGTCGTGGGACCTCGACCGTGTCTCCCACGGACTCCCCGGACTCGTTCATGCTCCGTTCATGCACGGGCGACGAGGGTGCCCGCACACCCCGAACCCCGGAGCCCCCGATGTCCACCCGTCCCCATCCCGTCCGTCGCGTCACCGGCGTCCTGCTGACGCTCGCGGCGTGCGCCGCGGCTGCGCCCGCCGCGCAAGCCGCCGCGCCGACCGATCCCCAAGCCGGCGGTCAGGAGCCGCTGTCGATCCTCCGCGTGCCCCAGGCGCTGGACGCCGCCGGTCGACCCCTGCAGGACGTGCCGGTGCTCGTCGCCGACACCGGGCTGGACCTCGATCACCCCGACATCGCGCCGCGGCTGTTCGCCAACCCGCAGCCCGGCAACGCGCCCAACCCCGACGGTGTGCCACCCAAGGTGGTGCCGGCGGGCGCCCCCGGCTGGGACCTGCTCGGCTCGGCGGGGCCGGGCCAGCCGCTGGCGCCGGACGGCGACCCGAGCGATCCGTCCGGGGGCAGCGGCCACGGGACGCTCGTGGCCGGCATCCTCGGCGCGGCGTGGAACAACGGCGCCGGCGGCGCGGGCGTCGCGCCGAACGCGCGGTTCGTCGCGCTGCGCACCTGCTGGGACGACGATCAGTGCTACCAGTACATCCAGGCGTCGGCGATCGGGTGGGCGTCGACGCGCGGCGCCCGCGTGGCGAGCTTCAGCTGGCTGTCGGGCCCGCTGGAGAGCGAGCTGCGCGACGCGATCACGCAGCACGCGCAGACGCTCTTCGTGACGATCCCCTCCGGCAACGGCGGAGCCAGCGACGTCGACGGCGAGGATCCCCAGCCGTGCGGCCTCGACGCGCCGAACGTCCTCTGCGTCACGACCTCGGCGCCCGACGACGGCCTGGACTGCGGCGGCTACGGCGCCCGCGCCGTCGACGTCGCCGTGCCGACCCGCAACACCGTCACGACGACGAAGGACGGCGGCTTCACGACGACCGGCTGCGCGACGAGCTTCGCCGCCCCGACGGCCGCCGGCATCGCCACGATCCTCTTCGGGATCGACCCGACCGCCACGCCGGCCGACGTGAAGGCGGCGATCGTGGACAGCGCCCGGAAGGTCCCCGCCTGGAGCGGCAAGTCGGTCAGCGGCGGCGTCGCCGACGCCGAGGCGGCCGTCCGCCTCTTCCAGGAGCGGCGCGGCATCCCGGCCGGCACCGCGCCCGGCACCGGCACCACGCCGGGCGGCCCCACGACGCCGACGACCGGGACCGACCGCACGAAGCCGGTCCTGACCCTGCGTCGGCGCGGCGCCTCGCGGCGCGCTGTGCGGCTCTCGCTGCGCACGAGCGAGCCCGCGACGGTCCGCCTGACCATCGAGCGGCGCGGGACCGGCCGTCGGGTCGGCCGCACCTGCCGCGCGACGAGCGCCGCGAACCGCCGCCGGCCGCGCTGCACCCGCTGGAGCGTCCGGCGCAGCACCTCGGTCGCCCTGGCGGCCGGCAAGGCCGGCGTCGCTCCGGCGGCCGCGCGGACGGTCAGCCTGCCCCTCGTCGACGCGCGGCGTCGCGCGCTGCCGCGCGGCAGCTACCGCGTCGTCGCCCGGACGACCGACCGCGCCGGCAACGTCGGCACGGCGCGGCGCCTGACGCTGCGGGTCCGCTGATGCGCCGCTCGCGATCCGGCGGCGCGCGCCCCGGCGCGCCCGCCGTCCCGACGGTCGCGCTCGCGGCCGGGCTCGCGGCCCTGGTGGCCGTCCCGGCGGCGGCGCCGGCCGCGCCGCCCACGGCGATCCGCGTCGGCGGGCCCAGCGCGCCCGGCGAGGCGAAGGTCGCCCTCGTCGGCACGAACGCCCGCCGCGCCGGCCGGCGCTTCACCGTCGTCGACCGTCGCGGGCGCACCGTCCTGCGCGGGCGCCTGACCGCGGCGACCGGCTCGCCGAGCCCCTGGCGCCGCGTGCTGCGGGCGGACCTCTCGCCGGTCACGCGCCCGGGCGCGTACCGCGTCCGCGCCGCCGGCCGGACCTCCCGCGCATGGACGGTGCGCTCCCGCGCGTCCTCGGTGCCGATCCGGACGATCCTGCGGTTCTTCTCCGCCAACGCCGACGGGCGCGAGCCCTCCCCCGTCCACGGACCCGCCCACCTGCAGGACGCGGTCGTCGCCGACGGGCCGCTGGCCGGGCAGCGGGTCGACCTCACCGGCGGCTGGATGGACGCCGGCGACACGCTGAAGGTCACCCACACGACCGCCTACGCCACCGCCGCGCTGCTCGCGGCGGCGCGCCTGGACCCGGCCGACGCGACCGCCCTGCGCGCCGCCGCCGAGGTCGGGGTGCGCTGGCTCGTGAAGGCGCACCCGGCGCCGGGCGTCTTCATCGCCCAGGTCGGCGACGCGCGCGACCACGACCTCGGCTTCCGCGACCCCGCGGCGGACGACGCCTCCCCCGCGCCGGGGATCGGCGTCCGCGTCGCGTACCCCGGGATCGGGGGCGACCTCGGGGGCAAGGTCGCCCTGGCGCTCGCGCTCGCGGCCGAGACCCGCCCGGCCGGCCCCGAGCGCGACGCGCTCGTCACGGCGGCCCGCGACTGGTACGACGCCGGGAAGGCCGCCGGGCGGACCATGCCCCAGCTGCCCGACCCGGCCGGCGACTTCTACGTCGGCGACACCCAGGACGACGCCCTCGCGGCGGGCGCGGCGGCGCTGCACCGCGTCACGGGCGATCCGGCGCTGCTGCAAGACGCCGTCACCCACCTGGCTGCGTTCGAGCCCGACGGGCGGCTGAGCTGGAACGCGCTCGCGGGCCTGGCCGCGGCGGACCTCTGCGGGCGCCTCGGCGCGCCGGCCGCGGGCGACGCCGCGGCCCGCGATGCGGGATGCGGAGCGCTCGTCGCCCAGGGCCGCGCGGCGATCGCCCGCGCCGGCCGGAGCGCGTTCGCGACGCCCGGCGCGGTCGGCTGGGGCCAGACGGGCGAGAACGGCGGAGCCGGGACGCTCGCGACGCTCGCCGGGCGGGCCGGACTCGCGCGGGGTCTCGCGGTCGGCGCGGGGGCCCGCGACTGGCTGCTGGGGCGCAACCCCTGGGGCGCGAGCTTCGTCGCCGGGCTCGGTCCCTCGGCGCCGCGGGCGCTGCACCACTGGGCGTCGCTGCGCGGACCGGGACTGCCGGTCGGCGCGGTGGTCGGGGGCCCGGCATCGCGGGACGAGATCCTGCGACAGGGCTTCGGCGCGCCGCGACCGAGCCCGTTCAGCACGGCCGCCGCGACGTACGAGGACCGCGTCGAGGACTACGTGACCTCGGAGCCCGCGCTGGACTACGCGGCCTCCTCCGTCCTGCTGCTCGCCGCGCTGCAGGCGCGCTGACCCCGCCCCGAGCCGTGGTCTTCCACCTGCCGCGCGGCGGACGCCGGCGCGTCCCCGCTTTCGCTGCCGCTCCCGTGGGGGCGCCGGTCCCGGACCGCGCCGGGACCCGTGCCCTCGATCCGTCGTCGCGCCGGGGCTATCCTCGCGCCATGCGGATCCTCGTCGTCGAGGACGAGGGGGACCTCGCCACGGCCGTCGCGGAGCGCCTGCGGGTCGAGGGGCTCGGCGTCGACGTCGCGCCGACGCTCGCGGAGGCGCGCTTCCTCGCCGACCTCCACGAGTACGACGCGGTCGTGCTCGACCGCCGGCTGCCCGACGGCGAGGGGCTCGACCTCTGCGCGGAGTGGCGGGCGGCCGACCTGCGCACGCCGATCCTCATGCTCACGGCGATGGACCGGACCGACGACGTCGTCGCCGGGTTCACCGGTGGCGCCGACGACTACCTGACGAAGCCGTTCGCGACCGAGGAGCTCGTGGTGCGCGTCCACGCGCTGCTGCGTCGGCGCCCCACCCGCAGCCACGAGGTGATCGTCGCCGGCGACCTGCGGATCGAGCCGTCGCGGCGGCGCGTCCGGCGGGACGGCGTGATCGTGCCGCTGACGACGAAGGAGTTCGCGCTGCTCTCCTACCTCGCCGATCGCGTCGGCGAGGTCGTCGAGCGGTTCGACATCCTCGAGCACTGCTGGGACCACGCGTACGAGCCGGGCTCGAACATCATCGACGCGCACGTCGCCGCGCTGCGGCGCAAGCTCGGCGCCGGCGCGATCGAGACGGTGCGCGGCGCCGGCTACCGGCTGGTGGACGGCGGATGATCCGGACCGGCGGCCCGACCGCGGGACGGCGCCCGTGAGCAGCCTCGACCTGCGACGCCTCCGGCGGCGGCTCACGGCCTCCTACGCCGGCGTCTCGCTCGTCGTGCTCGTCGTGCTCTGCGCGATCGCGATCGTCCAGGTCGGCGACCGCCACCACGAGGAGCTCGACCGGCGCCTGGAGCGCACGGCGCTGGCGGCGTCGGGGTTCGCCTACCCCGAGGGCGACCCGAGCCGGCTCGTCGTCGACCGGCAGCCGGACGGGTACTTCGGACCGCAGCGGCGCCCCGGCTCGCCGGTGGTCGTCGTGGCGGCCGCGTCCGGACGCGTCGTCGCCGGCCCGCCCGGGGCGCTCGACGCGCCGCGCGCCCGCGACGCGCTCGCGCTCGTGCGCGACGGCCGGCTCCTGCGGGTCCGCGACGACGCGGTGAGCGGCGAGGCGGTGCGACTCGCATCGGCACCGGTGAACGGCAGCGACGGCGTCCTCGCGGCGATCGTCGCCGTCGAGCCGCTGGCGGCCACGCGCAGCGACATCCGCCGGGACGCGCTGCTCATCGCCCTGGCGACCCTGGGCCTGTGGCTGCTGACCGCGCTCGCCGGCTGGCTGCTCGCCGGGCGGGCGCTGCGCCCCGCGCGGCTCGGCGCGGCGCGCGAGGAGGCGTTCCTCGCCGACGCCGCGCACGAGCTGCGCACGCCGGTGGCGGTCATCCGCGCGCGCGCCGAGCAGGCGTTGCGCGAGCAGGGACCGGCGGGACCGGCGGCCGGCGCGCTCGAGGCGATCGAGCGCGCGGCCGAGCGGGCGTCGGGGACGATCGGCGACATGCTCGAGCTCGCGCGGCTCGACGCGCGACGCGGCCGCTTCGAGCGCGAGCCGCTGCGCCTGGACCTCCTGCTGGAGCAGCTCGTCGAGGAGCACGAGGAGCGGGCCACGGCGGCGGGCGCGACGATCGCGCTCGACGCGCCCGACCCGGTCGTCGTGCGGGCCGACGAGCGGCTCCTCGGACGCGCGATCGCGAACCTCCTGGAGAACGCGATCCGCTACGGCGCCGACGGCGGGCGGATCGCCGTGCGGCTGGCGGCCGGCGGCGAGGAGGCGACCGTCGAGGTCCGCGACCGGGGCCCCGGCGTGCCGCCCGCCCAGCACGCGGCGGTCTTCGACCGGTTCCACCGGGCCAGCGGCACGGCGGGCGGCTCGGGGCTCGGGCTGCCGATCGCGCGGCTCGTGGCCGAGGCGCACGACGGCGAGCTCGAGCTGCTGCCGCCGGACGAGGCCCGACCCGGGGCGTGCTTCCGGCTGCGGATCCCGCGCGAGCCCGCGGCCTGACCCGGCGCGGCGGCGCCGCTCAGGTCGTGTACTCGGCGTTCAGCGTGACGTACTCGTGGCCGAGGTCGGAGAAGTAGACCTCGGTCTCGTTGGCGAACTGCGCCGGGCGCCCGGCGTCGTCGGTGGCGCTGCCGAGCGTCACCTCGTAGTCGACCTCACGGCCCTGCACGAGGACCTCGAGCGCGGGACGGTCGAAGACGACCTCCTGACCGTCCCGGCAGACCTCGACCCCCGCGATCCGCACCCCCACCGGCGTCAGGCGCGGGCCCGGCAGCACGGCACCGACCGCCTGCACGATCCGACCCCAGTTCGGGTCGCCGCCGTACAGCGCCGTCTTGACCAGCGGCGAGTTGCCGATCTGCCGCGCGACGCGCTCGCAGGCGGGACCGTCGGGCCCCTTCACCACGACGCGCCCGATCCGTCGCGCCCCCTCGCCGTCGGCGACGATGAGCAGCGCGAGCTGGCGCAGGAGCGCGTCGAGCGCGAGGCCGAAGCGCTGCTCGTCCTCGCTCTCGGGGACGACGCGCACGCCGCTGGCCCCCGAGGCGATGAGGACGGCGGTGTCGCTCGTGGAGAGCTGCCCGTCGACGGTGATGCGGTCGAAGCTGCGCTTCACGGTGACGCCGAGCAGGAGGTCCGCGGTGCGGGGATCGAGCGCCGCGTCGGTGGCGATGAAGCAGAGCATCGTCGCGAAGCTCGGCTGGATCATCCCGGCGCCCTTCGCCACCGCGTAGAGCGTCACCTCGCCGCCGGAGAGCGCGACGCGCACGGTCGCGGTCTTCGGGAAGAGGTCGGTCGTCTCGATGCCCTGCCGGAAGTCGTCGTCCCCGTCGGCGGCCAGGACGCCCGCCGCGGCGGCGATCCCCCGCGGCACGACGTCCATCGGCAGCGGCACGCCGATGACGCCGGTGGCGGCGACCGCGACGCGGTCCTCGTCGACGCCGGTCGCCTCCGCGGCGGCCGAGCGGACCTGCCGCGCGACCGCGAACCCGTCGCGCCCCGTGCCGGCGTTCGCGTTGCCGCTCGTCACGACGACCGTCCGCAGCGCCTCCAACCGCGACGTCTCGCGCGTGACGAGCACCGGCGGGGCGGCCGTGCCCGACCGCGTGAAGCGCGCCGCGCTCACGGCGTCCGGCGCGTCGCAGGTGAGCAGCGCGACATCGTGGTTGCCCGACGGCTTGATGCCGGCGTGGACCCCGGCGGCGCGGAAGCCGAGCGGGAGCCCGCGGTCCGCCACGTCGACGATCGACTCCGGCACGTCCACCCAGCGAGAGCGGAAGAACGGCAGCGGCTCGTCGGGGGTCGCGTCCGGGTCGGTCGTCATCGGCGGCGAGTCTACGGCGGAGGATCGCCGCGCGGCCGGCGCGGACCGCGCCGCCGACTCGCCGTCCAGTGGCCGCGTGCACGCGCACCGCCCACGCGAGACACGACCGGCGGTCCGGATCAGCCGGCCGCGAGCCGCAGCTCCACGCGGCGGTTCCTCGCTCGGCCCGCCGGGTCGTCGTCGCCGGTCGCGGTCCGTTCCTCGGCCACGGGCTCCGCCTCGCCCGCCCCACGGATCACGACGTCGATCTGCGCTGGCAGCACCTCGCGGACCGCCCGGGCGACCGCAGCCGCCCGGCGCCGGGAGAGCGCGAGGTTGTACGTGGCGCTGCCGCGACCGTCGGTGTGGCCGACGATCCGCAGCGTCCCGGTGGTCCGTCCTCCGAGCACCCGGTGCGCGAAGCGCCGCAGGGCGGTGCCGCGGCCGGGCGTGATCGTCGAGCGGCCGAAGTCGAACAGGACGTCCGTCCCCAGCGCGACCGCATCGCCCTCCGGCCGCGGGAGCGGCTGGATCGGAGCCACCACGCGCTCGACCGGTGCCCGGACCGGCTCGATCGAGCCGGCGCCCTCGTCGGCCGTCGGCCACGCAACGCTCGCCGCAGGCAGGGTCAGCGACCCGAGCGCGCCCGCGAGAAGCAGCCGCGCGACGGGGCACCGCCACGAGCGGCCCTCCCGGCGGGTCATCGACGCGTCACCGGGATCTCGCGGAACACGGGCCAGTGCCCGATCTGGACGTCCATCCGCTCGACCGAGGCCGGGGGCGCGGCGAACTGCCAGCTCAGCTCGATCGGCGTCCCGCCCGGCGAGCCCGTGGCGAGCCGGCGCGACCGCAGCACCTCTCCGTCGGCATCGGTGAGCGGGAGGTGCCGTCGCAGGTGGTCGACATCGAGGAGCTCCGCCTCCCCGCGGTCCTGCGGCATGCCGGGATCGAGCTCGAAGAGCGTCGGCTGACCACCGAGCGAGGACTGTCGCGAGTCCCAGCGGTCGAGGATCACCGCAGCGCGCAGCGTGACGACGCGGCCGCGGGCTGCGAGCGACCGGACGACCAGCCGCGCGGAGGCGCGCGTCCCGGCCGGCGCCCGGTCCGGTGCCAGGACGCCGACCCGACGCTCGGCGAGGACCTGTCGGTCCTCCGCGACCGTCGCCGCGCGCGTCGCCGCCGCTCGTGGGTCGCCCTCGACGGCGACCGCGCGCGCCGCTCCCGCCTCCCGGGGTGCGTCCGCGCCGCACGCGCTGAGCGCCAGCGCGACGCCGAGCATCGCGCCGGAGAGGATCGTCGGACGGCGTCGGGAGAGCACGACCCCGACGCTAGGCGGGCCCCGCTGGTGCGTGAGCGGCGTGTTGCGCCGATCGCGTGTCGAGACGGTGTCGAATCTGCGCGGGATGGCCGTCGCGCATCGCCTCAGGGACGCCGAGCTCCGATCCCGCACGAATCGTGCGGGCCGCTCAGGGTGCCGCAGGGGGCGCTGGCCAGCGCCCGGCGGAGCGCCTCACCCGGTCGTGGCGGCCGGCACTGCGGCGACGAACCGCTCGACGTGCGCCACGAGCGCGTCCGGCTGCTCCTCCGGCACCCAGTGGCCCGCGCCCTCGATCGTCTCGACCGCGACGTTCGCGGGGCCGAGCGCCTGCGACACGAGCTTCGGCGTCAGCACGCCGTCGCGGGTGCCGGGCAGGAAGAGCAGCGGCACGTCGGTCACCGGCGCCTGGTAGCGGCCGCGCAGGCCGGCCGGCGCCTCCGCAAGGAGGAAGCGGCGGTACATCGCCGCACCCGCGCGAGCGCGCGCCGGGTCGCGGTAGCGCTCGAGGTAGACCTGCTGCTCCTCCTCCGGCCACGCCTTGGACCGGTCGTGGCTCCCGAGGCGGTAGACGGTGCGCAGGAAGCGCTGGCCCCGCAGGCGGTGCGCGAGGGGCCCGATCGGACCGCCCGCCACGAGCTGATAGCCGAAGCGCCGCAGCTCGCGCACCGGGACGGTCGTCCACGGGGCGAGGATCGCCGTGGCCACGACGCCCGCCACGCTGCCGGGGGCGCGCCCGGCGACGAGCAGCGACACCCAGGCGCCCCAGTCGTGCCCGACGAGCACCGGGCGCTCGAGGCCCAGGACGTCGAGCAGCGCGATGACGTCGTCGGCGAGCGTCCGCTTGTCGTACGCGTCGCCGCCCGGCGCCGGCACGTCGCTCCACCCGTGCCCGCGCAGGTCGACCGCCACGACGTGGTGCCGTTCCGCCAGGAGCGGGATGACCTTGCGCCAGCACCACCAGTGCTGCGGCCAGCCGTGGATCAGGACGAGCGTCGGTCCGTCGCCGGCGTGCGCGGCGCCCGCCTCGGCGACGTGCAGCCGCAGGCCGCTCGGCAGGCGCTCCCAGCGGTGGGTGACGCCGGGCAGGTCGGGCGGGGCGACGGCGGACATGCGCAGAGCCTAGCGGCCGGGGATCCCTTCCCTACGTCTCCGTAGGAACGTCCTGCGCGGCCCGCGGGCACCAGCGCCCGGGACGCCGCGCCCGGCGTGCCGGTCGCGCTCGCCCGGGCCGGGCCGCGCGGCGGCCATCCGCTCGGCGTGGCGCGCCGTCAGCGCCGGACGACGACCCGCGTCGGGCGTCGCGTCCCGCTGGAGACGGTCACGCTCATCGTCGTGCTCGCCCGGCGCGCGAGCGCCCGACGGGCCGCGACCGTCGGCTTCAGCCGCAGGCGCCAGCTCGTGGCCCGGGCCGTGCGGCCCGTCGCGATCGTCCGCGAGCGCAGGCCGAGACGGCGCGCGGTCGCCGCCGACACGCGCAGCCGCACGCGGACGCGCCGCGCGGACGGCGCGGTGCCGCGCATCAGCACGCCGCTGCGGGCGAACGCGCGCAGCCCGATCCGGGTCCGGCCGCCCGAGCGCGGGCGCACGGGCGACGTGCGGCCGGGCGCGGCGGGCGTCGCGGGCGTGCCGGTCAGCGCCGGGTCGCCGGGCGTGCCGGCGACGTCGCCGACGGGCAGGCGCAGCGACACCTGGCGCAGGTCGACGCTGCCGGCGCTCGTGGTCAGGCCGTAGACGTTCGAGCCGTCGATGATCTGCAGCCGGTAGCGGCTGCCCGGCGTGACGTGCATCGCCACGGCCTCGAGCGGCCGCTCGACCTCGCGCTCCTTGCCGTCCAGCGTCACGGGGATCGGCGTGACCTGGTTGCCCACGACGAGGTTGCGGCGCTCGTCGACGAGCTGCGCGTAGAGGTGCGTGCCGGGCGTCGTCGCCGTGCCGCGGTAGCGCAGGCGGACCACCGGCTCGCCGACGACCTCCTTCGTCGACGCCTGGGCCGGCACCCGGACCTCGACCGCCCCGGCCGGGGCGGGCAGCGCCGCCACGAGCAGCCCACCGAGCGTCGAGAGCGGCGTGACGGCGAGGCGACCCGAGCCGCTGGCGGTGATCTCCCCCGCCTCGCGCAGCGGGAAGTCGGCCGCCGACCGCAGCGCGCCGTCGTCGGCGGTCCACTCGAACCCGGGGCCGATCGGGGCGTCGCGGTCGTCCTTGAGCCAGCGGTCCATCCAGGCGAGGACGCGCTGGACCATGACCTTCTCGGCGCCGTTGCCGGTGCGGCAGATCCCGTGACCGCCGCAGAACCAGATGACCTTCGCCGGGGTGCCCGCCTGGCGCAGCAGCCGGCGCATCTCCAGCGACTGGCTCGGCGTGAAGAGCGTGTCGGCGGTGCCCTGGAGGATCAGCGCGGGCGCGCGGACGTTCGCGATGCCGTCGCCGGTCGAACGCGCGGCGAGATAGTCGTTGAGCGCGCCGTCGCTGCGCCCCGTCACCGCACCCTGGATCGCGAGCTGCAGCAGCTCGCCGGGCATCGCGCCGAGCTCCGGGCCCTGGGGCGCGAAGACGCCGAGCGCCAGGCCCGTGACCTCGCCGAGCCCCACGAGCGGCAGGCCCCAGCCGAGCTTCAGCCGCCCGTCGCGGCCGAGCGCCTGCACGAGCGACGTCCAGGAGATCGCCGGGACGAGCGCGTCGACGCGACGGTCGCGCGAGGCGAGCGCCCACTGGATCCCGCCGCCGTAGGAGGCGCCGTGCATGCCGACGCGCGGGTCGCCCGGCGCGTCGAGCTGCGCCTCGGGCCGGCGGGCGACCTCGTCGACGATCGCCGCCGCGTCGCGACCGTCGACCTGCGGCGAGTCGAGGTCGATCTCGCCACCGGAGCGCCCGAAGCCGCGCGAGTCGTAGGTGATCGTGTTGTAGCCGCGGGCCCGGAACCGCCCGGCGGCGATCTGCCCGAGCGCCGTCTCGAAGGCGTCCGCCTGGATCTCGGTCGTCTCGCGCGTCGCGCCGAAGCCGTGCGTCAGGACGATCGTCGGCGCCCGCTCGCCGGGCTTCAGCCCCTGCGCGGGCAGGAACTCCGCGTCGAGCTTCGTGCCGTCGAACGACGTGACGGTGACCTGCTCGGCCGCGGCCGGCGCGGCCGCGAGCAGACAGGCGGCGGCCGCAGCCGCCCCGACCCAGGAGCTCCTCATGCCCGCAGGATACCGTCGGTAGGAACCCGTGGACCCGTCGGCTTCGAGACGCCCTCCGACCGGTCGCGACGTGCGTCGAACGACCGCGTCCGCGGGCGCTTCCTCTCCACCTGGCAGTGGCGGTGAGCCAGCCCCCGTTCGCCCCCTAGCCGTCCAGGCCCTCGGTCTCCGGACGGCCGTAGGCGAGGTTCAGCGACTGGATCGCCTGGGAGGACGTGCCCTTCCAGAGGTTGTCGATCGCGCCGAAGGCGAGGATCCGACCCGAGAGCGGGTCGACGTGCGTGCGGATCCGCGCGACGTTCGTGCCCTGGACGTCGCGCATGCCGGGCTCCGCCGCGGTGAGCTCGACGAACGGCTCCTCGCCGTAGGCCTCGCGGAAGAGGTCGGCGACCTCGTCGGCGGAGACCTCGCGCGGGGGACGGACGTAGCAGGACACGAGCTCGCCCTGATCGACCGGGACGAGGTGCGGGACGAAGACCGGCTGGACCGCGGCGTCCATGCCCTGGCCGGCGAGCTCCTGGCGGATCTCCGGCTGATGGCGGTGCCCGGCCACGCCGTAGGCGTGGGCGTTCTCCGAGACGTCGACGTAGTGCGTGGAGCGCTGGAGCTTGCGTCCGGCACCCGAGACGCCCGTCTTCGCGTCGATCACGACGTCGCCGACGAGTCCGGCGCGGGCCAGCGGCGCCACGGTGAGGATCGCGGCGGTCGGGAAGCACCCGGGTCCCGCGACGAGCCGCCCGTCCTCGGCGACGCCGCGCAGGGCGTCGCGATGGACCTCCGGAAGCCCGTACACGGCGGTCCCGAAGAGGTCGGGCGCGACGTGCACGTCGCCGTACCAGTGGCGGTACGTCGCCGGATCCCGGAGCCGGAAATCGGCGGAGAGATCGAGGACGAGCAGCCCGCGCTCGTGGAGCGCCGCGACGGCCTCGCTCGACGCCCCGTGCGGATAGCCCACGATCGCCGCGTCGTGCTCGGCGGCGATCGCGTCGAGGTCCGGCTCGACCATCGTCGCGTCGACGCGATGGTGCGGGTAGAGCTCGCGCAGGGCCATGCCGGCCTCCGCGCGAGCGGTGATCGCGCCGAGCCGGAACCACGGGTGGCGATGCAGCAGCCGCGCGGCGAGCGCGCCGGCGAACCCGGACGCGCCGAGGACGGCGATCTTCGGTCCCTCAGCCACGGAGCGTCCCTCCGACCTCGGTCTCCAGCGCGGCGACGATCGCGGCGCGGACGCCGCCGATCTCCTCGTCGGTGAGCGTGCGGTCGGCGGCCCGCAGCCGCACGCGCAGCGCGAGCGAGACGTGACCGTCCTCGATGCCCGTGCCGCGGTAGGCGTCGAAGACGGCGACCTCCTCGGCGAGCGGGCCCGCGGCCGCGCGGGCGACGTCCACCACGCGGGCGGCGGTGACGGCGTCGGCCACCACGACCGCGAGGTCGAAGCGCGCGTCGGGGAACGGCCCGACGTCGTGGAACGGGACGTCGTCCGGCACCGCCGGGAGGACCTGGTCGAGGTCGATCATGAAGACCGCCGCGCGCGGCAGGTCCCAGCGGTCGGTCACGCGGGGATGGACCTCGCCGAGCAGGCCGACCGTCGCGTCGCCGACCCGCACCGCGGCCGCGCGGCCGGGGTGCAGGAACGCGATCTGGTCGGTCGCCTCGACGCCGAACGGCACGTGCAGGGCCCCGAGGACCGCCTCGAGCAGGCCCTTCGCGGCGAAGACGTCGTCCTGCACGAGCGCGGCGAGCGCCAGGTGCTCGAAGGGCATGTCCGGCCGCCGGGGATCCGGCTGGTCGCGGAACACGGTGCCCGTCTCGAAGATCCGCACGTCCTGGACGCCGCGGCTGCGGTTGTGGCGCGCGACGTCCAGCAGCGACACGAGGATCGTCGGCCGGAGGACCGCCTGGTCCTCGCTCAGCGGGTTCGCGAGGCGGACGGCGGCGGCCCGGGGGTCGTCCTCGGCGAGACCGAGCCGGCCCGCGGCGCCGGCGTCGGTGAACGACCAGCCCGCCACCTCCTGCAGGCCGCGCCCGACGAGCGCGTCCTCGGCCCGGCGGCGCGCACGCTGGGCCGGCGTGAGCCGCGCGGCGGTCAGCCGGCGGCGCGTGGGGAGCGTCGGCTCGAGGTCGGCGACGACGCCGATCCGGGCGATCTCCTCGATCAGGTCGATCTCGCGGGTGACGTCCGCGCGGCGCTCCGGGGGCACGCGCACGTGCCGCCGACCCTCGCCGGCCTCCTCGACCGCGAACCCGAGCGAGGTCAGCAGCGCGGCTTGCCGCTCGCCCGGCACCGCCGTGCCGAGCAGCTCCGTCACGCGCTCGTCGCGCAGGACGATGGGGTCGGGCGCCGCAGCGGTCCGCCAGCGGCCCTCGTCGATCGTGCCACCCACGCGGCGCGCGCCCGCGAGCTCGACGAGCAGCCGCGTCGCGAGCACCTGGGCCCAGGCGGCCTGCTCCGGCGCGAGGCCCTTCGCGAAGCGCGTCGCGGCCTCGCTGAAGAGCCCGAGCCGCTGTGCGGTGCGGTGGACGGTGGGCCCGTCCCACGCGGCGACCTCCAGCAGCACGCGCGTCGTGCCGTCGTGGACCTCGGACCGCGCGCCACCCATGACCGCGGCCAGCGACGTGGGGCCGTCGGCGTCGTCGATGACGAGCTCGCCGGCCCGCAACGCGCGGGTCTGGTCGTCGAGCGTGTCGATCGTCTCGCCATCGGCCGCCTCGCGCACCACGAGCGTCCCGCCGGCGATCCGGTCGGCGTCGAAGGCGTGCAGGGGCTGGCCGGTCACGAGCATCACGTAGTTCGTGACGTCGACGACGTTGTTGATGGCGCGCTGACCGGCGGCGGCCAGGCGGGCCTGGAGCCAGAGCGGCGAGGGTCCGACGACGACGTCGGCGAAGAGGCGCGCGGTGAAGCGCGGGCAGCGGTCCGTGCGGACGTCGACGGAGAAGCCCTCGATCGTGCCGCCCGCCGGGTCCGGATCGCCGGCCTCCTCCCCCGCGCCGTCCGGCGAGCCCGCGCGCGTCCAGGGCGCGGGGCGCAGCGTCGCGCCGGCGGCCGCGGAGACCTCCCGGGCGATCCCGTAGATCCCGAGGCAGTCGGGGCGGTTCGGCGTGATCTCGAACTCGAGGACGTCGTCGGCATGCGGCAGGACGTCGGAGAGCGGCGTGCCGGGGGCGATCGCCGCCGCGTCGGGCAGCGCCTCGGCGAGCGAGAGGATGCCGGCGTGGTCGTCGCCGAGGCCGAGCTCGCGGGCGGAGCAGATCATCCCCTCGGAGCGCTGGCCCCGGAGCTTCGCCTTCTTGATCTTCAGGCCGTCCGGCATGACGGTGCCCACGAGCGCGACCGGGACGACCTGCCCGGCGGCGACGTTCGGGGCGCCGCAGACGATCTGCAGCGGCGCCTCCGCGCGCGGCCCGACGTCGACGGTGGTGACGTTCAGGCGGTCGGCGTCGGGGTGCTTCTCGCAGGTCAGCACGCGACCGACCACGACGCTGTCGGGCGTCTGCACGCCGTGGTGGTGCAGCCGGTCGAGCTCGGTGCCGGTGAGGTTCAGCAGGCGCGCGACCTCCGCCGGATCCAGCCCGGCGAGGTCGACGTGCTCGCCGAGCCAGTGGAACGGGACCTTCATGCGACGACCTCGACGACGGGACGGACCGGGGCGACGGCGCTCATGCCCACTGCTCCAGGACGCGCAGGTCGTTCTCGTAGAGCAGCCGCAGGTCGGGCACGCCGTGGCGCAGCATCGCGATCCGCTCGATCCCCATCCCGAACGCGAACCCCTGGACCCGCTCGGGATCGTAGGCGTCGTCGCCGCGGGTCTCGTTGACGGCGCGCAGGACGTTCGGGTCCACGAGGCCGGAGCCGAGGATCTCGATCCAGCCGGTGCCCTTGCAGAGGCCGCAGCGCGGGTGGCCGGGCTGGTCGGCGCGGATGCCGCTGCCGCCGCAGGCGAAGCACGAGACGTCGACCTCGACGCTCGGCTCGGTGAACGGGAAGAAGTGCGGCCGCAGGCGGATCTCCCGCTCGTCGCCGAAGATCGCGCGGGCGAAGCTCAGCAGCACGCCCTTGAGGTCGGCCAGGGTGATGTCGACGTCGACCCACAGGCCCTCGACCTGGTGGAACTGCGGCGTGTGGGTGGCGTCGGAGTCCGGGCGGTAGACGCGACCGGGCACGATCACCGCGACGGGCGGGTCCTGCCGCTCCATCGTGCGGATCTGCATCGGCGAGGTGTGCGTGCGCAGCAGGCGGGCGCTGCCGCCGTCCTCGGCGTCCGGATCGCCCGGCCGCTCGACGGCCGGCAGGCGCGTGGACGGCGCGAGGTAGAAGGTGTCCGCCCGGTCGCGCGCCGGGTGGTTGGAGGCGTGGTTCAGCGCGTCGAAGTTGTAGTGGACGGTCTCCGTCTCCGGCCCCTCGACGACGTCGAAGCCGAGGCCGAGGAAGACGTCCTCGATCTCCCGCCGGACGCGGGTGATGAGGTGCAGCCCGCCGACGGGCTCGGGTCGACCGGGCAAGGTGACGTCGACGCGATCGGCGACGAGCCGGGCGTCGAGCTCGGCGTCGGCGAGGGTCGCGATCCGCTCGTCGATCAGCGCCTGCAGCGCCTGGCGTGCCTGGTTGGCGGCCTTGCCGACGGCCCCGCGCTCCTGCGGCGGCAGGTCGCTGACCCCGCGCAGGAGGTTCGGGAGCTCCGCCTTGCGGCCGAGGAGCCGCACGCGCAGCGCCTCGAGCTCCTCCGTGGTGGTGGCCGATGCGACGTCCGCCTCGCCGGCGGTCCGCAGCTCGTCGATCCGGTCGAGCATCGCCCTCGATCGTATGTGACCTTCGGTCGCGGTCGCCGCCCGCCGGGAGCGCGCGGCCGGTTCGATCCTGGTCGACCGGGCGCGGGGAGCGCCCGCGCCCCGCGGCGCCGCGCAGGTCGTGCGCGACGAGCGCCCCGCGGGCCGCCGGCGTCCCGGCGCTCAGGTCCGCGCGAGCTCGTAGAGCGCCGCGGTCGCGGCCATCGCCGCGTTCAGCGACTCGGCGCCCGCGATCGGCAGGTGCGCGCGGACGTCGCAGGCGGCGGCGACGTCCTCCGGCAGCCCCTCGCGCTCGCTGCCGACGAGCAGGCTCACGCCCTCGCCGTCGGCGAGCCGGGGCGCGAGCCAGTCCGCGTCCGCGCGGAGGACCTCGCCGTGGCGCAGCACGAGCGCGACGGTCAGGCCGGGCAGCTCGGCCGGGGTGCTCGCGCGGGCCACGGGCAGCGCGAAGAGCGAGCCCATGCTCGCGCGGACCGCCTTCGGCCCGAACGGGTCGGCGCTGTCGGGCCCCAGCGACAGGGACGAGGCGCCGAGCGCGTGCGCGGCGCGCAGCGCCGTCCCGACGTTGCCGGGATCGCGGACGCCGTGCAGGTGCAGGCAGCGCGGTCCCGCGGGTGTCTCGGCCCACCGCTGGGCGAAGACGCCGAGCACGCGGGTGCCCGAGCCCAGCGACGAGACGGGCCCCAGGAGCGCCGGCGCCACGGCCGTCGCCGGGGCGACGTCGACGCCGCGCGCGGCGACGGCCGCCTGGTCGCCCTCGGCGACGAGGAGCTCCTCCGCCGCCCACCCGGCCGCCTGGGCCGCCGCGACGAGGTCCTCCCCCTCGGCGACGAACAGGCCGCTGCGCGTCCGCTCGCGACGACGCTCGAGGAGCGCGCGGACCTGCTTCAGGCGCGGGTTCTGGGCGGAGGTGATCGACACGGGCCGGTGGGACGGGCGCGGGACGCGCGGCTCGGAGTATGGAGGCCGCGCCGTCCCGCACGCGGCCCCGAACGACGACGGGCGCCCCGTGGGGCGCCCGTCGAGGAAGCTCGGTGGCTCGGAGGCTCAGGCCTTGGCGGCCAGCGCGTCCTTGGCGACCTGGGCGATGGCCGAGAACGTCTCGGCGTCGCGCACGGCGAGGTCGGCGAGGTTCTTGCGGTCGACCTCGACGCCCGCCAGCGACAGCCCGTGGATGAGCTGGCCGTACGTGATGTCGTTCAGGCGCGCCGCGGCGTTGATGCGCGTGATCCACAGCTTGCGGAAGTCGCGCTTGCGGTTGCGCCGGTCGCGGTAGGCGTAGACGCCCGCCTTGAGCTGGGCCTCCTTCGCCTCCTTGTACGTGTTGTTCGCGCGGCCGACGTACCCCTTCGACCGCTCGAGCGTGGAGCGGCGCTTCTTCCGCGCGTGGACGGAGCGCTTGACGCGGGTCACTTGCCCTCTCCCAGGAGTCGCTTGGCACGCGGCGCGTCGGCACCCGAGAGGATGGCGTCGCGGCCGAACTTGCGCTTGCGCTTCGGCGACTTCTTCCCAAGGATGTGGGAGGAGTTGGCGTGCTTGGCCTTCACCTTGCCGGTGCCGGTCACCTTGAAGCGCTTCTTCGCGCCCGAGTGGGTCTTCTGCTTGGGCATGCGGATCGGGAAGTGTGCCAGATCCGCGTGCGCCGTGCGGCCCGCCTCGCCGGGCGCCGCCGGAGCCCCGTAGGGCCCCGACGCACGCCCGCGTGCGGCGGGGGTCGATCCGCCGCGTCGCGGCGGATCGCGCTCAGCCGGCGTCGGCCTTCGCCGGCTCGGCGGGGACGTCCTCGTCCGCGCCGTCGCCGTCGGTGGCGTCGTCCTCGGACGGCTCCGGCGCCGCGTCGGCGGAGGCCTCGGGGGCGTCGCCGGCCGCATCGGCCTCCGTCGCCTCCGGGCCGTCGACGAGCTCGTCGGCGTCGGCGTCGTCCTCGTCGGACGGCGGCTCCCACGTGCCGTTGATCACGGCCTTCGAGGGGCTGAGCATCATCGTCATGTTGCGGCCCTCGAGGTTCGGCCGCTGGTCGATCTGGGCGAGATCGCCGAGATCCTCCACGAGCCGCTCGAGCACCTCGCGCCCCTTCTCGGGGTGCGTGACCTCGCGGCCGCGGAACATGATCGTGACCTTGACCTTGTCCTTGCCCTTGAGGAACCGGACGACGTGCCCCTTCTTCGTGGCGTAGTCGTGGTCGGCGATCTTGGGCCGGAACTTGATCTCGCGCACCACGACCTGGGTCTGGTGCTTCTTGGCGGCCTTCTTCTTCTGGGCCTGCTCGTACTTGTACTTCGAGTAGTCGAGCACCCGGCAGACGGGCGGGCGAGCCTGGGCCGCGACCTCGACGAGATCGAGGTCCCGCTGCTGCGCGTAGCGGAGAGCCTCGTCGGTGCGCATGACACCGATCTGGTTGCCGTTCTCGTCGATGACCCGGACCTCAGGGACCCGGATCCGGTCGTTGACCCGAGTGGTGTCGCGCTCGGGCGGGCGCCGATCGAACCTGCGGGGGACCGGCACTAGGAGGAGCTGTGCGCGCGGCGCAGAGCGCGCGGGGTATCGCTAGCAAACAAGGAACCGATCATAGCGGCTCGTCGCCGGCGCGCCAGCCCGTTCCCGCCGCGGGTGGCGGACCACGCCGCCGGGACCGTCCTCGGGAGCGACCGCCCCCGCCGTCCGCGGCTGCCGCGCGCGCCGGGTCCGGACGGTCGGCGAGCGCCCTAGGCTGAGCGGCGTGGAGCTGCTCTTCGTCTGCCTCGGGAACATCTGCCGCTCGCCGACCGCGGAGGCCGTCATGGCCGGGCTCCTGGCCGACGAGGGCCTCGACGACCGGGTCCACGTGGACTCCGCCGGCACCGGCAGCTGGCACGTCGGGCATCCGGCCGACCCGCGGTCGCGGGCCGCGGCGGCCGAGCGCGGGATCGCGCTCACGAGCCGCGCGCGCCAGGTGACCGAGGCCGACTTCGAGCGCTTCGACCTGCTCCTCGCGATGGACCGCCAGAACGCCGCCGACCTCCGCGCGCTGGCGCCCGACGACGCCGCGGCGTCGAAGGTCCGGCTGCTGCGGGAGTTCGACGCCGCCGCGGCCCGGGACGGCGATCTCGACGTGCCCGATCCGTACCACGGCGGGCCGCGCGGGTTCGAGCACGTGCTGGACCTCGTCGACGCGGCGTGTCGCGGCCTGCTCGCGGAGGTCCGGTCCCGCGGGTGAGCCGGACGGGCGTCGACCGCGCGGCGCTCGGCGCCGCCCTCGCCGCCGCGCTCGGTCGTGCGGTCCGCGCGCTGCGGCCCGTGCCGGGCGGCGATCTCAACGAGGCGTTCCTCGCCGAGGCCGACGGCACGCGCTGCTTCGTGAAGTCCTCCCGCGACGCGCATCCCGGCGCCTACGCCGCGGAGGCCGCCGGCCTGCGGTGGCTCGCCGACGCCGAGGCGCTGCCGGTCCCCGCGGTGCTGGCCGTCGGCGAGGCCGACGGCGAGGGCCCCCCGTTCCTCGCCCTGGAGTGGATCGACCCGGGTCGGTCCCGGCCGAGCACGGCGGAGCGCCTCGGCCGCGGCCTCGCGGCGCTGCACGCGGCGGGCGCGCCGTCGTTCGGCAGCGGATCCGCGCAGCTGCTGCTCGGGCCGCTCGCGCTGCCGGACGCCCCGGCGCCGGACTGGCCGACGTTCCTGCTCGAGCGCCGGCTCGCCCCGCTCGTCCGCCTCGCGGTCGGGCGGGACGCGCTGGATCCCGCGGCCGGCGTCCTGCTCGAGCGGCTCGCCGGGCGGCTGCCGGAGCTCGCCGGCCCCGCCGAGCCGCCCGCACGGCTGCACGGCGACCTCTGGGTCGGCAACGTCCACGTCGATCGCGACGGCGCGCCCTGGCTCGTCGACCCGGCGGCGCACGGCGGTCACCGCGAGGTCGACCTCGCGATGCTGCGGCTGTTCGGCAGCGGCTACGGCCCGGGCTCGACGTTCCTCGCCGCGTACGAGGAGGTCGCGCCGCTGGCCCCCGGCGCCGAGGACCGCGTGGCGCTCTGGCAGCTCGCGCCCCTGCTCCTGCACGCCGCGCTGTTCGGGGGCGGATACGGCGACCGCGCGATCGCGACGCTGCGCCGCTACGCCGCCTGATCGACGGCCACCCCGTCGCGCAGGTGGACGCGCTCGCCGTCGGGGCCGAAGATCGCGATCGCCTCGACCGGGCCGTCGACGGCGCCGAACCAGTGCGGCTCGAGGGTGCTGAACTCCACGGCCTCGCCCGGCTCGATCACGAGGTCCTGCTCGCCGAGCAGCAGGCGCAACCGCCCGTGGAGGACGTAGAGCCACTCGTGACCCGGATGGACGGGGAGCTCGGTGGGCGGATCGATCCGCTCGCGGTCGATCGTCATCTTGAACGCCTGCAGCCCCATCCCGGCGTGGTGGCGGCTGAGGGCGAGCATCTCGAGCCCCGCGCAGCGGCGCACGCCGCCGCGGACGCGTGGGTCGACCGGCTCCACCGGACGCAGCAGGTCGTCGACGCTCGTCCCGAGCGCGGCGGCCAGCGGCGGCAGGTGGTCCAGCGCCAGGCGACGCTTGCCGGACTCCAGCCGGCTCAGGGTCGAGACGTCGATCGCCGCCCGCGAGGCGACGGCCTCCAGCGTCAGGCCCTGCTCGACGCGCAGGGACCGCAGGCGTCGCCGCACGGTCTCGGTGACGGGCGTGGCCTCCTCGGGCATCCCGGCGGACGGTAGAGCCCGCGTCGGCGTCCGTCCCGCGACCCTCACGGGGCGACCGCCGCCGCGAGGGCGCGCTCGGCGTCCTCGTGGACGAGGTCGTGGTTGGCGTGCGCGGCGGCCCGCACGCCCTGATCGAGCGCCGACACGACGGTCGCCGCGACGTCGCGGACGTTGCCGGCGGCCCACACGCCCGGGATCGCGGTCTGCCCGAAGCCGTCGGCCTCGACCTCTCGGCCCATGCCGGACGGGTGATCGGCCACCCGCAGGCCGAGCTGCTCGGCGACGTCCGCCCGGGCGACCATCCGCCCGACCGCGAAGACCGTCCGGCGCGGGACCACCCGCCCGTCCTCGAGCCGCAGCCCGATGATCGCGTCGTCCTGCACCTCGAGGGCAGCGATCGGCTCGGGGACGACCGCGATCCCTCGCGCCGCGAGCCGCTCCGCGTCCCGCGGCTCCGGCGCCGGGCCACCGTCCAGGAACAGCGTCACGTCGTCGGACCACTGACGGACGAGGAGGGCGTGCGCGGCCATCGGGCCCGAGGCGAGCACGGCGATCGCCGTGTCGCGGACCTCGTGCCCGTGGCAGTAGGGGCAGTGGACGACGTCGCGCCCCCAGCGCTCGCGCAGCCCGGGGATCGGCGGCAGCTCGTCGCGCAGCCCGGCCGCGAGGATGACGCGCCGGGCGCGCAGGCCACGGCCGTCCTCGAGCTCGAGCGCGAACGCGGCGGTGTCCGGCGCGTCCGGCGTCAGCGCGCTCGCCCGGGCGACCCGCCCGGCGACCACCCGGCCGCCGTAGCCGCGGACGTCCGCGGCCCCGAGGCGCACGAGCTCGCCCGGCGCCAGCCCCTCGCGCGTGAGGAAGCCGTGGATCCCCTCGGCAGGCAGGTTGCGCTGGGCGCCGTCGTCGACGACGACGACCGAGCGCCCGGCCCGCGCGAGGGTCAGCCCGGCGCTGAGCCCGGCAGCGCCCCCGCCGATCACGGCGACGTCGCAGGCGGCGGGCAGCTCGTCGGAGGCCATGCCCCGACGGTGACGGACGCACGCAGCCGCGGCAATCGTTCTTGCCGATCCGGCAATCCACCCGACGACGTGCGGGCAGTGCGGTCCCCGACCGCCGGTGGTGCCGTCGTGCCCGCGTCCGCGCCGAGCGCGTCGCCCGCTCAGCCCGCGGGCGAGAGCGCCCGGGACCGCAGCGCCGCGCCGAGGCGCTCGACGACGTCGGCGACGGGGGCCGGCGCGTCCTCCTCGCCGCCGTGATGACGCAGCGTGAGGGTGTCCTCGTCGGCCTCGCGATCCCCGACCACGGCCATCAGCGGGACCTTGCCCAGCTCGGTCTCGCGGATCTTGCGCCCGACGGTCTCGGTGCGGTCGTCGACCTCGACGCGCAACCCGGCGGCCCGCAGCCGTCCGGCGATCGCGTGCGCCGCGTCGGCGTGGCGGTCGGACACGGTGAGCAGCGCGACGTGGACCGGCTGCAGCCAGAACGGCAGCGCCCCCCCGGTGTGCTCGAGGAGGATCCCGACGAAGCGCTCGTAGCTGCCCAGCAGCGCGCGGTGCAGGACCACGGGCCGATGCTCGGCGTTGTCCGCCCCCGTGTAGGTGAGGTCGAACCGCTCCGGCGCCTGGTAGTCGATCTGCACGGTGCCCAGCTGCCAGGAGCGGCCGAGCGAGTCGTGGAACTGGATGTCGATCTTCGGGCCGTAGAACGCCCCGTCGCCCTCGTGCACGACGTAGGGCAGCTCGTTGGCCTCCAGCGCGGTGCGCAGGTCGCCCTCGGCGCGGTCCCACATCTCGTCGGAGCCCAGGCGGTTCTCCGGCCGGGTCGAGAGCTCGTAGGTGAAGTCCTCGTCCGCGAAGCCGAACAGCCGGTAGGTGTCCTGGGCGAACCGCAGGCAGGCGGTGACCTCGTCCTGGATCTGGTCCTCCGCGACGAAGAGATGCGCGTCGTCCTGGCAGAACTGGCGCACGCGCAGCAGGCCGTGCAGCGCGCCGGAGAGCTCGTTGCGGTGCAGCAGCCCGGGCTCGGAGAAGCGCACCGGCAGGTCGCGGTAGCTCCAGCGGGTCTGCCGGTAGAGCTCGTAGTGGCCCGGGCAGTTCATCGGCTTGAAGCCCATGTTCGGCTCGATCGCGCGGCCCTCCTCGGCCGCGGTCGCCACGTCGCCGGTGGCGGTGAGGAACATGTCGTCGCGGTACTTGTCCCAGTGCCCCGAGGTCTTCCACAGCGAGCTGTCGTAGAGCTGCGGCGTCTTCACCTCGGTGTAGCCGCGCTCGTCGCCCATCTCGCGGCTGAGGCCGACGAGGTCGTTGAAGACGCGGGTGCCCGAGGGGGTCCAGAACGCCGAGCCCGGCGCCGCCTCGCTGAAGTGGTAGAGGCCGAGCTCCTTGCCGAGCTTGCGGTGGTCGCGCTGGCGGGCGAGCTCGAGCCGCTCGAGGTGCGCGGTGAGGTCCTTCTTCTTGAAGAACGCGGTGCCGTAGATCCGGGTCAGCTGCTCGCGGCTCGCGTCGCCGCGCCAGTAGGCGCCGGCGAGGGACTGGATCTTGAACGCGCCGATCCGCTTCGTCGACGGCGCGTGCGGGCCGCGACAGAGGTCGGTGAACGGGCCGTTGGTGTAGAGGGTGACCGTCTCGAGGGGGTGGTCGGGATCGGCGTCCCGGACGAGGTCCTCGATCAGCTCGACCTTGAACCGCTGGCCCTCGGCGCGGTAGCGCTCCAGGGCGTCCTCGACCGGCACGACCTGACGCACGAACGTCTCGTCGGCGGCGATGTGCTCGGCCATCTTCGCCTCGATCGCCGGGAAGTCGGCGTCGCTCAGCACGACCCCCTCGGGCGGCAGCACGTCGTAGTAGAAGCCGTGCTCGATCGACGGCCCGATCGAGATCTGGATCCCCGGGTAGAGCTCAAGCAGCGCCGCGGCGAGCACGTGCGCGGCGTCGTGGCGGATGAGCGCCAGGCCCTCCGGCGAGCGATCGGTGACGATCCCGATCGTCGCGCCCTCGGGGAGCTCCCGCGAGAGGTCGCGCTCCTCGCCGTCGACGGTGATGGCGAGGGCGGCGCGCGCGAGCCCGGGCCCGATCGCCGCGGCGGCGTCGAGGCCCGTCGCGCCCTCGGCGAGCTCGAGGACCTTGCCGTCGGGGAGCGTCACGTGCATGGCGGGGCAAGCGTAGGGAAGCGCGGGCCGCGGCGGGCGCCGGCGGACGGTTCGGCCGGGACCGCGGCGGGCGGCTCGTATCCTCGCGCCCATGGACGTCGCTGCGCTGCGGGCCGAGCTGCCGGTGCTGGAGGAGCTCGCCTGGCTGAACGCCGGGACGTGCGGGCCGCTCCCCCGTGCCGCCGGGGCCGCGGTCCGCGAGGCGCTGGAGCAGGCGGAGCGCGAGGGCCGCGCGGGCGGGCACTTCGCGGGGCTCGCGGAGGCGCAGGCCGGCCTGCGGGCGCGGTACGCCCGGCTGCTGGGCGCCGCGCCGGAGGAGGTCGCGCTGACGACCTCGACGACCGACGGGATCGCCCGCGTGCTCGCCGGGCTCGACTGGCGCGCCGGCGACGAGCTCGTCCTGGCCGACGGCGAGCATCCCGGGCTGACGGGCCCCGTGGCGGCGCTCGCGCGCCGCGACGGCGTCGTGGTGCGCACCGCGCCGCTGGAGCGGGTGACCGAGGCGGTCGGGCCGCGGACCCGTCTCGTCGCCTGCTCGCACGTCCGCTGGAGCGACGGCGAGCTCGCGCCGCTGGAGGCCCTGCGCGGGCTGCCCGACGAGGTCCCGGTCCTGCTGGACGGCGCGCAGGGCGCCGGAGCGATCCCGGTCGACGCGCCGGCGCTGCCGTGCGCGTTCTACGCCGCGCCGGGGCAGAAGTGGCTCTGCGGCCCGATCGGCACGGGGATGCTCTGGATCGCGCCCGCCTGGCGCGGGCGGCTCGCCCCCGCCGCTCCGGGCTACGTGAACCTCGCCGTCCCCGGCGAGGGCCTGGACGCCGAGCCCTGGGCCGACGCCCGCGCCTTCGACGCCTTCGCGCTCGCGCGCGAGACCGCGGTGGCGGCCACGGCGGCCTTCGACGTCCTCGACCGTCACGGCTGGGACGCCGTGCCCGCCCGGGCGATCGAGACCGCGGCCGCGCTCGCCGAGGAGCTGCGCGAGCGCGGGCGGACCGTCGCCGGCCGCGGCCCCACGACGCTCGTGTCCTGGGAGGACGCCGATCCGCCCGCGACGGTCGCGCGGCTCGCGACCGCCGGCGTCGTCGTGCGCGACCTGCCGGGCACGTCGCTCGTGCGGGCCTCGGTCGGCGCGTGGACCGACGAGCGCGACCTCGACCGCCTGCTGGCGGCCCTCGCCTGAAGCATCGACGGACGGCGGCGACGGCCCCACCGGCCAGCGGCCGCCGCGGCGCCTCGGTCAGGACCTCGTCGAGGGTCAGCGTCGCCGGATGCTCGTCGTGCACGGGAGATCCTCTGTCTTCCGTGGCGGCGCCGGGGACGTTGGCGCGTCGCCCGGGGCACTCGTGGCGGCCCCGGAACGGGCTTGAAGCTCGCTGGACCGGATTCGGCAGCCACGGGGCCCGGCCGAGCAGTCCGGGACAGGAAGTCGCCAGGACCGGCGATCAGCCGTCGCGGGTCTACGGCTGCTCGCCGCTCCCCAGCTTCCGCAGGTCGTCGTCGAACGACAGCACCCGCGTTCCGAGCTGGTTCGCGAGCGCGTCGAGGTAGCAGTCGTGCAGGTCGACCTTGCGATCGCGGTAGGACGCCACTGCGAACCGCAGCGCGTCACCGTGCTCGACGTCGAACGCCGGTTCGTCGGCGACCGCCCGCACCGCTGCGGCGACGGCATCGCGGCTCCAGCCGTAGCCGGCCCGGGCGCTCTCCAGGACGAACGCCACCTCCAGGACCGTCGCGGCGAACACGCGAAGCGTCTCGCCTGTCTCGCGCGCCACCTGCACCCGCGCCCGGGCGGCCGTTGCGTGCTCGCCGGTGCCGCCGTCGAGGATCCGCAGCAGGACGTTCGTGTCGACGATCACGACGGCTCGGCGGCTCGCCGCGCCGTGCGATCCTCACGCGCCGCCTGCCGCACCTCGGACCACGGACGTGCCTCGGGGGCCGCGCGCGGCGGCTGGAACTCCAGGACGCCGCGCGCGCGATGCATCACGACCTCGCCACCGCGCGCCTCGATCACGACGCGATCGCCGATTCCGATGCCGGCCGCCTCGCGAACCGCCTTCGGGATCGTGACCTGCCCCTTGCTGTAGACCTTGGCCGTGCTCACGCTCGAAAGTATGGCGCAGGCATCAGGGTATGGCAACGATGGTGGAGCCTGGGCGCTGTTCGAGCCACGAGCGGCCCGCAAGCCCCGTCTTGGCCACGTGGGCGCTCGTCCTCACCTCGCCCCGGAACGCAGAAAGGCCCCGCGGTGCGGGGCCTTTCCAAAGGTGCGCGATACAAGACTCGAACTTGTGACCTCACGCATGTCAAGCGTGCGCTCTAACCAACTGAGCTAATCGCGCGAAGCGGGTTGGGAGAGTAGCAATCGGGCGCCGCGCGCGGCGCCCGCCCCGGGGGCGGGCCGGCGAGCCCCGAGCGGACCGCTCGCGACGCCGCCGACGGGCGACGCACCCGGTACGCTCCCGAGCCCCGGCACCGTGGCGGAGTGGCTACGCAGCGGCCTGCAAAGCCGTGTACACCGGTTCGATTCCGGTCGGTGCCTCTCGCGGATGGCCGGCGGCCCGGCGCCTCGTCGGGCCGCCGCCCGCCGGCTCGCGACCTCCGCCGCGCTCAGCCTGGCTCAGGCGGCCGGGAGGTCGCCGAAGAGGTCCCCGCTGCGGCGCAGGAGCTCCAGCAGCGGCGCACGGAGCCCCCGCACGTCCTCCCCGGTCGCGATCCGCGCGGTGACGAGCGCCGAGATCGAGGCGACGAGGCTCTCGCAGGCGAACCGCTGCGCATCGCTGTGGGCGTCCAGCAGGTCCGCGATGAGCACGGCGATGCCGCGCTGGGTCTCGTAGCGGCGCCGCGTCGGCTCGGGCCCGGCGGCGTGGGCCTCGATGAGGAAGACCCGCGCGAACGCGGGCTCGTCGGCGAGCGCGTCGAGGTAGCCGGTCAGCAGCGCCTCGACGCGCGCCATTCGGGCCCCGTCGTCCTGCGGCGCCTCCCCCGCGGCGGCGTGCCCCTGGGTGATCCGCTGCAGCAGCAGCTCCACGGCGCGATCGTAGGCCGCCGCGAACGCCTCGTCCTTCGAGCTGAAGAGCTCGTAGAACGTCTCGCGCGAGACGCCGGCGCGGCGCAGGACCTCGGCCACCGGCGTGGCGGCGTAGCCGCGCTCGGCGGTCGCCTCGGCCAGCGCGAGGAGGATCCGGTCGCGCTGCGAGCGGACCACCTCCTCGCGGCTCAGCCCGTGGCGGCCGCGCGGCAGCTGGGTCGGGCGCCGGGTGCCGCCGGTCGTGGCGTCAGCCACGGGCGCGGGGGACGTCGGTCTGGACGCGGAGGGTGCCGAGCACGGTCGCCAGCATGTCGTAGTGGCCCACGAGCATGCAGAGCTCGATCGCCTCCCGGTCGTCGAGCTCCGCGCGCAGCGCGCGCCAGGCGTCGTCGTCGAGGTCGCGGTCGGCCACGAGCCGGTCGGCGGCCGCCAGCAGGGCGCGCTCGCGCGAGGTCCAGCCGGGGGCGTCCGGGCCGGCGACGACCCGTCGCACGCCCTCGGCGTCGATCCCCGCCCGCCGCCCGAGGCGCACGTGGTGCTCGAACTCGTACCGCGAGGCGCGCAGGTGGGCCACGCGCAGGATCACGAGCTCGGTCTCGCGCCGGGCGAGCAGGCCGCCGGGCATGAGCCGCCCGGCGAACCAGAGCCAGCCCCGGAAGAGCGAGCGGTGACGGCCCAGCGTGCGGAAGATCGCCGGGGCATCGGTCCCGAGCGCCCGTCCGGCGATCCGGGCGAACGCCCAGCCCGGCAGGCCGAGCTCGCGCCGGCCGCCGGGCGCGATCCGCGGCGTCCGGTCGACCGGCTGCGGCGGGAGCGGCAGGCCGTCCAGGCGCGGGTCGGCGTGCGGAACGGGCGGCGCGACCATGGACGGGACGCTAGCAGCGCGCCACATCGACGAACAGCGGTGTTCGTCGTCAGCCGACGGACGCCGCCGCACGGCTGCGCCGCCGCTGCCGCCAGCCCTCGATCCACAGGGCCCAGCCCGACGCGCCGCCGGCGATGAGGATCGGCATCAGCGGCAGGTTGTAGCGCCCGTGCGCGACGGCGATGAGATGGACGCCCGTCGCGGTCGCGATCGTCAGGAGGATCGCGACGAGGCCGGGGTGCCGCCGACGGAGGACGCCGAAGAGCAGGCCGACGAACGCCACGAGGATGAGGAGCACGTGCGTGATCCGCACCACCGGCATCGGCGTCGACGAGCCCCCGAGCGTGGCGCGGAACCACATCTTCCCGAGCTTGAAGACCCCCATGCCGGTGAGCTCGACGGGGTGGCCGAGGGCGTCGACGACGTTCTGGCGGGCGTCCTTCATGAGCGCCTCGTCGCGGGGCAGGTCGGGATGCCGGCGGGCGACCATGTTCAGCACGAGCTCGGCCGGGATCTGCTTGTAGTCCGTGTCGTCGAACTTCCCGGGGTACGTCGCGCGGATCTCGTCCAACAGCGCGAACTTCATGTCGTACGTCGACCCGTTGCCGGGCAGGTACGTGCCGACGAAGAACGCGGAGCCTCCGCCGTTGGTGACCGGCACGAGCTTCCCGGCGGTGTCGGAGGCCTGGATCGTCCACGGCAGGACGACGACGGCGCAGAGCCCGACGAGCAGCGCGGCGGATTGCAGCCCGCGGCGCCACGACACCGTGGACCCGAGCCAGAGCAGCGCCGTCAGCGCGAGCAGCGCCGGCACGAAGAGGAGGTCGGTGCGGGTCAGCAGGACGCCGCCGAACAGCGCGCCGGCGGTCCCCCACCACGCCAGCAATCGCGTCCGCCAGGCGAGGGCGACCGCCGTCAGGGCGCTCGTCACCATCAGCGCCCCGAGCGGCTCGGAGAGGAGGTTCGCCGGCCCCCAGTACGCCGGTGGGTACACCGCGAGCACCGCAGCCGCCGCGACGCCGGCCCACGGGCCGGCGAGGACCCAGCCGAGCACGAACACCACCAGGAGCGTCAGCGTCGAGATCGCGAACTGCGCGTAGTGCAGCACGCGCACGTCGTCGCGGTACCGCGGCGCGTCGTGTCCGCCCAGCGTGGACTGGACGCCGTAGGCCAGCGCGAACACCTGCGGCGTGGCCGGTGGCCAGTGCAGGGCCTTCAGCCGCCCGTTGCGCCCGGCGTAGTTGCCCGTCGTCGCGAGATGCTGCGCGATCGTCGTGTACGAGCGCGCGTCGGCCGACAGCTCCTTCGAGGGCACCGGATGGGTGGCCTCGTGGTACCGGATCCCGCCGCCGACGAGGAGCACCACGAGCAACGCGAGCCAGGCGGCACGCGGGACGAGGCGCAGGCGCGGCATCGCGCGCACGATACGGCACCGGCCCCGGGGGGTACCGTCATCTCCATGCCCTCCCAGCCCCCTGCCGGCGACGTCCCCGAGGAGGTCGGCGACGCCGACGAGCCGCGCGGGGAGCTCACCGGCGGCGACGACCCGGCGGCACCGGAGGAGGCCGAGACGACGGTCGTCTCGGCGAGCGCGCCGCAGGAGGGCCTCGACGGCGACGGCCCGACCGGTCCGGCGCCCGCCGCGGCGACGACCGCCGCCCAGCAGGCCGCCGACGCCGCCCGCGCGCTCGGGGCGCAGGCGACCGAGAAGGGCCGCGCGCTCGGTGCCCAAGCCGGCGAGAAGGGCCGCGCGCTCGGCGCGCAGGCCGGCGAGAAGGGCAAGGTCCTCGGCGCGCAGGCGGCCGAGGGCGCCAAGGTCGTGGGCGACCGCGTCGGCGCGGCCGCGGCGGCGACCGCCCAGGCGCTGCGCGAGACCGACGTCCAGGAGATCGCGAAGAGCACCACGACGCTCATCGAGACGGCACGACCGTTCTTCCTCGCCGCGTTCGCGACGGCGTTCTCCGTCCTCGCCTGGGTCGAGGACCACGCGTCGGTGGCGATCGTCTTCGCGCTCGGCGCCGTGGTCTTCGTGCTCGGCGCGGCCTACTCGCGGGAGATCGACGCGCTGCTCACCCGGGGTCGACGCGCTCCGGAGGACTGACGCCGCCGTCGGGCGGCGAGCAGGGGGTCAGACGGTCGCGACGCGCCCGTAGAGCGAGCGCCAGGTCGCGTCGGCGAGACCCGTGGCGAAGCGGGCGTCGGCGACCGGGTCCGCCGCGCGCATGCGGCGCACGTGGCGGGCGACGTTGCGCTCGAGGCTCCACGCGACGTTCTGCGCCAGGAGCTCGGGATCGACGTCGGAGGGCAGCTCGCCGAGGTTGCGCTCGTCGAGCAGGCGCAGCTGCAGCGCCGCGGCGAGGCCGTCGATCCGCGAGCTCCAGAGCTCGTCGACCGCCGGGTCGCGCAGGGCGGCCTCCGACAGGGCGTGGAGCACCGGCAGGTGGGCGCGGACGGCCGCCACGACGACGACGAGCGTCCGCTCCAGGCCCTCGACGCCGTCGGTCCCGGCGTCGACCCAGCGGGAGATCGCCGTGAACGCCGGCTCGGTCACGCGCTCGGCGAGGCGCACGAGCAGGTCGGAGCGATCCCGGAAGTGGACGTAGAACGTCGACCGCGCGACGCCGGCCTCGCTCGCGATCCGCTGCACGCCGAGGTCCTCGAAGCGGTGCCCGTCGGCGAGCAGGCGCTCCACCGCGTCGAAGACGCGCGCCTCCAAGCCGTGGGACCGGCCGTCGAGCATCGGGCGATGGGATGTCCGGGGGTGCGACACGCTCGCGACGGTAGAGCGCGCCGACCGTGGTTTCGACCAGACCGGACGGAGCGTCGATGCCGACGACTCGTACGCTCGTTGAGGCGCTGCCGCCCGCGCGTCCGGTCGTGCTCACTCGGGGAGCGCGCGCGTGAGGTCCCCCGGCGGCAGCACCGGGACGAGCAGGCGCGACCGCGCGACGTCGACGGTGTTCACCGCCGGCAAGCTCGGCAGCGACGCCAGCGACGAGCCCACGAGGTGCAGGCGCAGCTGGTGGCCGCGGCGGAAGACGTTGCCGATCGGCCAGAGCTCGACGCGGTAGGTCCGCTCGGTGCCCGGCGCGGTGTCGACCGGCCGGTCGTAGCGCCCGTAGGGCTGCACGATCGTGCCGTCGGCGTCGCGCAGCGAGCGCTCCGGGTCGACCTCGGGGTAGCGGGTGCTGAGCCGTCCCATGCCGACCGGGTGCGCGCTGCCGTCCGGCCAGACGTCCGAGACCACCGCCCAGATCGCCGTCTCGGGCAGCGTGCTGGCCAGCCGGACCTCGAGCGTCGCCGGTCCGGCGACCGGCACGTCCTCGCGCAGCCAGCGCGTCGTGTACGTCAGGCCGAGCGCACCGGCGAGGTTCATCTGCGACAGGAGCGGCAGGTGCTCCGTGAGCCGGTCGAGCCCGCCCGCGCCGACGATGGCCGCGTTGGGCACGTCGGTCGCCGTCAGCAGCGAGGGCAGCGTCGTGTAGGACTGGCGGCCGCCGACGCGCGGCGCGCCGGTGGTGAGCGCCCCGTCGTTCGCGCTCGCGCCGCCACCGCGGCGCGTGGCGTCGAGGCGCAGGGCCTGCCAGCGCGTGCCCGGGACGGGCCAGTCGTCGGCGTCGCGGCGCACGTAGCGGCCGCCGAGGTAGCGCTGCCGGTCGCCGTCGGCGAGCGCCAGGCGCACGCGCGGCTCGCGATCGACGCCGTTCTCCACGCCCGCGACGTAGTGCTCGAACCAGCGCCGCATCGTGTCCTCGCGCAGCGCGAGGCCCTTGGGCGACCCGTCGTGCGCCCCGGCGACCACGAGATGGGCGCCGTCGGCCTTCAGCGCCTGGAAGCCCTGGAAGGCCCCGCGCGACTCGACGTCGAAGAAGCCGTCGGTGAGCAGCATCGGCAGGCGGTTGGCGTTGCCGCGCCAGCCGCGCTCGCGCCACCAGCCGTCGAGGGTCGGATGCAGCAGGTCGCCGAGCCCCGAGGTCAGCAGGCCGCCGAGCACGTCGAGCGTCGAGCCGGGGTTGCGCGCGAGCCGGTCGGGGCCCTGCGCGAGCGCGATGCCCCCGATCCCGGCCAGCACCGCGGCGCCCGGGACGATGTTGTTCACGCCGCCCGGCACGAGCAGGTCGCGGTAGAGCTCGTGCGTGCCGGAGCCGAGCACGATCGTCCGCACGCAGTCCGGCAGCTTCTGGTGCAGCGCGTTGTAGATCGTGATCGCGCTGGCCGAGAAGCCGTTGATCCCGATCCGGCCCTGGCTCCACGGCTGCTCGCACGCCCAGCGCAGCACCTCGACGACGTCGCGCTGCGTGCGCGAGGCCATGATGTCGAAGCGCCCGTCGCTGTCGCCCGTGCCGCGCAGCTGGACGAGGAGCCCGTTGAAGCCGGGCGGGCGCTCGTACGTCACGTTGCCCCGCCCGTACGGGCTGAACTCGACGATCGTCGGCCGGGGCGCGACGGGTCCGTCGCTCGTGAGCGTCGCCTGCAGCCGGACGCCGTCGGAGGCGATCACGCCGAGTTGCTGCGTGGCCGCGCCGGCCGGCGCGGCCGTCAGCGCCGCGGTCGCGCACGCCGCCGCCACGAGCCGTCCGGCGCGTCGTGGTCCTCGTCGTCCGTGCACGGTCCCTCCCCTCCGACGGTCCCCGCCGGTGCAGTCTGCGAACATCGGTGTTCGCGAACATACCGCTGCCCGGGCGGCCGCGGCAAGGACGGCGCGCGACCGCGCTGCGGCGGGCCGTCCGGCGGGTCGACGGGGCAAGAGTTCCCCCCGAAGGCGGTCTCGGGCATAGGCTTGACGCTCGCGTGCCGCCGGAGGACGGCGGCCGGAGGGAGGAACCAGCCGTGCTGATCGACCACCAGGCCACGGGCGCGGAGCCGACCGAGACGCGCACGAAGGCCCGTGCCGCGCTCGTGGAGCTCCTCGACGCCCAGGCCGACACCCTCGGCGCCTCGATGGCGGCCGAGCTGCACGTGCGGATCCCGGAGCTCGCCGAGCCCGAGGTCCGCCAGGCGCTCGAGCCGGAGATGGCCGCGTGCTGCGTCGAGCACCTGCGGGAGCTCCGACGGCTGCTGGCCCACGAGCTGCCGGTCGAGCAGGCCGTCGTCCCGGTGGCCGCGCGGCGGTTCGTGCTCGCGCTCGTGCACCGTCGCATCTCCGTCGCCGTGATGCTCCGCAAGTACCGCGTCGGCCAGCGGATCCTCTGGCCGACGCTCGCCGGGCACCTGCGGGAGACGTGCGGCGACGGCCCCGAGCTCAACGGCGAGCTCGAGCTGCTCGGCACGATGCTCTTCGACTACGTCGACATCGTCTGCGGCGAGCTGACCGAGGTCTACGGCCGGGAGCGCGAGCGGTGGGTCCGCAGCGCCGCCGCCGTGCGGACCGAGACGGTCGCCGAGATCCTCGCGGGCGCGCCGCTGGATCCGGAGGTCGCCTCCGCCCGGCTCGGCCACCAGCTGCGCGGACGCCACGTCGCGCTCGTCCTGCGCCGGCGCACCCCGGCCGCCCCGGTGTCGGTCACCGGGGACCTCGAGGCCGCCGCCCGGGCGCTCGTCCGCGCCGCCGGTGGGCCCGATCCGCTCGTCGTCCCCGCGGGCGCGTCGACCGCGCACGCCTGGATCAGCGTCGGCGAGGAGCCCGACGCCCTGCTCACCGCGCTGGAGGAGCACGATCCGCCGAGCGACCTCGCGGTGGCGATCGGCAATCCCGGCAGCGGCATCGAGGGCTTCCGCTCCTCGCACGAGGAGGCCCTGCGCGCCGCGGCGCTCGCGGAGCTGCGGGCGACCGGCCCGGCCCAGCCGCCCGTGAGCTCCTACCGCCACGTCGAGCTGCTGACGATCCTCGCCGACGACCTCCCCCGCGCCCGGCGCTTCGCCCGCCGGGAGCTCGCCGACCTCGCGGGCGACGAGCCGGGCGTCGAGGCGCTGCGCGAGACCGCGCTGGCCTTCCTCGACCACGGCGGCAGCCACACGGCGGCCGCCGCGGCGCTGCACCTCCACAAGAACACCGTCTACACCCGGGTGCGCCGGGCCGAGCGACTGCTCGGCGCGCCGCTGGAGCCGGGGCGCCTGCGGCTGCACCTGGCGCTGCACCTGGCCGTCGCGCTCCAGCGGCAGGTGCTGGAGGACGCGCCCGCCGCGGGTGCCGAGGCGGCGTGAGCGGGTAGACGCCGCCCGGCCCGCCGGGACGCCCGGCGGTGCCGCCGGACGCCGCGGGCTACGCTTCGCGCGCCGGCGCCCCGACCGCGTCCCCGCACCCGTGATGGATTTCGAGAACCTCTACGCGCACGGCTTCGCCCGCGTGGCGGCCTGCACCCAGCCGGTCGCGATCGCCGACCCCCAGCGCAACGCCGACGAGGTCCTGCGGACCGCGCGGGCCTGCCACGAGGAGGGGGTCGCGGTCGCGGTGCTGCCCGAGCTGACGCTCTCGGGCTACGCGATCGAGGACCTGCTGCACCAGGACGCGCTGCTCGAGGACGTCCTGGCCGCGCTGACCCGCGTCGTGGAGGGCACCCGCGGCCTGCGGCCGCTGCTGGCCCTCGGCGCGCCGCTGCGTCACCGGCACCGGATCCTGAACTGCGCGGTGGTCGTCCAGGACGGACGGATCCTCGGCGTCGTGCCGAAGTCCTACGTCCCGCTCTACCGCGAGTTCTACGAGGCGCGCCAGATCGGCAGCGGCGAGGACGAGCGCGGCACGATCGCGCTCCTCGGCGCGGACGTCCCGCTCGGACGCGACCTGCTCTTCGCGGCCGAGGACGTCGCCGGGCTCGTCGTCCACGTCGAGATCTGCGAGGACCTCTGGGTCCCCGTGCCGCCGAGCACCGAGGCCGCCCTCGCCGGGGCGACGGTCCTGCTGAACCTCTCGGGCAGCCCGATCACGGTCGGCCGGGCCGACGACCGGCGCCTGCTCTGCCGCGGGGCGTCGTCGCGGTGCCTCGCGGCCTACGCCTACGCCGCCGCCGGGCAGGGCGAGTCGAGCACCGACCTCGCCTGGGACGGCCAGACGATGATCCACGAGAACGGCGTGCTGCTCGCCGAGAGCGAGCGGTTCCCCGACGGACCACGGCGCTCGGTGGCCGACATCGACCTCGACCTGCTGCGCCAGGAGCGCCTGCGGATGGGGACCTTCGACGACAACCGCCGCGCGCTCGGGGACCGCGTCTCGGGCTTCCGCCGGATCCCGTTCACCGCCGATCCGCCGTCGGGCGATCTCGGCCTGCGCCGGACGCTCGAGCGCTTCCCGTTCGTGCCGGCCGACCCGGAGCGCCTCGAGCAGGACTGCTTCGAGGCCTACAACATCCAGGTCTCGGCGCTCGAGCAGCGGCTCGGCGCGATCGGCGATCCGAAGGTCGTCATCGGCGTCTCCGGCGGCCTGGACTCCACGCACGCGCTGATCGTCGCCGCGAAGGCGATGGACCGGGCGGGGCGACCGCGGACGGACATCCTCGGCTTCACCCTGCCGGGCTTCGCCACGAGCAGCGGCACGAAGGGCAACGCCCACCGCCTGATGGACGCGCTGGGCATCACGAAGGCCGAGATCGACATCACCGACACCGCGAAGCTCATGCTGCGCGAGATCGGTCATCCCTTCGCGGAGGGCGAGCCGGTCTACGACGTGACGTTCGAGAACGTCCAGGCCGGGCTGCGGACCGACTACCTGTTCCGGATCGCGAACCAGCGGGGCGGGATCGTGCTGGGCACCGGGGACCTCTCGGAGCTCGCGCTCGGCTGGGCGACGTACGGCGTCGGCGACCAGATGAGCCACTACAACGTCAACGCCGGCGTGCCGAAGACGCTGATCCAGCACCTCATCCGCTGGGTCGCGTCCTCGGACGAGTTCGGCGACGACGTCGGCGACACGCTGCGAGCGATCCTCGACACGGAGATCAGCCCCGAGCTCGTCCCGGGCGAGGAGCTGCAGTCGACCGAGTCGCAGATCGGCCCCTACGCGCTGCAGGACTTCACGCTCTTCCACGTCCTGCGGTTCGGGTTCCGCCCGACGAAGATCGGCTTCCTCGCGATGCACGCGTGGGGCGACGCCGAGCGCGGGTCGTGGCCGGCCGGGTTCCCCGAGGACGAGCGGGGCACGTTCGGCCCCGCCGAGATCCGGCACTGGCTCGAGGTCTTCCACCGGCGGTTCTTCGGCTTCGCCCAGTTCAAGCGCTCCGCGCTGCCCAACGGCCCGAAGGTCTCCCACGGCGGCTCGCTCTCCCCGCGCGGCGACTGGCGCGCGCCCTCGGACGGCACGGCGGACGCGTGGCTGCGCGACCTCGCCCGCTGGACCGTCGAGGACTGACCCGACACGTCGGACCGGCCCGCGCGACGGTCACGGCACGCGCCCGGAGAGCACCGCCGCCTGGAGCGCGCGCGTCTCGGCCGAGGGCTCGACGCCGTGACCGTCGACGAGCGCCCGCCGGCAGAGGAGGTACTGCCGCAGCGCCGGGCCGCGCCGGCCGGTGCGCGCCAGCGCGACGATGAGCGCCCGGTGCGCCGCCTCGTCGGCGTCGTCGAGCTGGAGCAGGCGATGGGCGGTGACCGCGACCGCGGCCTCCTCCCCCGCCGCGCGCTGCTCGTCCAGGAGGGCGGCGAGGGTGGCGTGCAGCTGCGCGTCGAGCTCCGCGATCCAGCCGTCGGCCCAGCCGGCGTACCGCTCCTCCGGCAGCGGCTCGCCGCGCCAGAGTCCCACGGCGTGCTCGAGGGCCGCGCGGCGCGTCGGTCCGGTCGCCTCGAGCGCCCGCCGAGACGCGGCGCGGAAGGTCTCCGCATCGACGGCGTCGCCGTCGTGCAGCACCAGGCGGTAGCCGTGCTCGTGGAAGCGCAGGGCGCTGGCGGTCGGCGCCGTGCCCGGCGGGTCCAGGACGTTCCGGGCCCGAGAGACGGCGACCTGCAGCTGCGCCTTCGCCGCATCGGCGGGGCGGTCCGGCCAGAGGGCGTCGAGGATCACGTCCTGCGCCACGAGCGAGCCGCCGCGCGCGAGCAGGAAGCGGACGAGGCGGGCGGTGGTCGGACGGCCCCACGCGCGGTCCTCGAGGCGCCACGGCCCGCGACGGGCCTCGAACGGCCCGAGGACGCGCAGCTCGAGCGGGAGCACCGGGGCGGCGGCCGGCGCGGGCGCCGCGGAGACGGCGGCCATCACGGCAGGGTCCCGGTCCTGGCGCAGCGCCTTGAGCCGCGCCGCGGCGGAGGGATGACGCGAGCCCGCCGCGACGGCCACCACGGCCGCTCGGACGGCCGGCGTCGGGTGCCCCGCGAGCTCGAGCGCCTCCGTGCCGTTGCCGAAGGCCTCCGCCACGAGCGCGACCGTCGGAGCGGGTGCGAGCAGGCCCTGCTCGAGGCCGTCCCAGACGAGCGTCGCCAGCTGCGCCCACTCCGCTCGCAGGACGTCGGCACCGCCGGCGATCGCCGCGCGCAGGTCCTCCTCCGCGGGCGTGCCGGCAGCGTCGCGCAGCCACGCGCGCTGCGCGCGGAGGCGCGCGAGGGCGTGGCGGGCGCCCTCCGCGCCGAGCCGCTCCCGGGCACGGGAGGCGGTGGCGTCGATCAGGGCGAGCGCGCGATCGGCGGCGCCGGCCCGCGCGAGGGGCGGGACGACCCCGAGGACGACGAGGTGGCGCAGCAGCAACGGCGCGCCGGCGGAGTCGCGCAGCGCCCGGTCGACGTGGTCGAGGACCGCGGCGTGATCGAGCACCGCGTCGGCGATCCGCGCGAGCCCGACGTCGATCCAGCTCAACGGCCAGCCGTCGAACGCGGCCGAGCGCAGCGGCTCGAGGACCGCAGCTGCGTCCTTCCAGCGCCCGGCCAGCGAGAGCGCCCAGCCGAGCTGCACCGTTCCGAGCGTCTGCCAGAAGGCGGTGCCCTCGGGGTGGTCGGCCCGGGCGACCATGCGCCGGGCGTGCTCGACCGCGGCGTCCCAGTGACCCACGTCGGCCTCGACGAACCCGCGGATCGAGGAGAGCCATTCGGGGAAGCCGGTACCGCGGTGGTCGGCCTCCGTCGCGCGCAGCCGCTCGCGCACCGCTTCGTGCCCGCCGGCCGGGAGCAGCTCGAGCGTTCGCAGGAGCACCTCGAGCTGGCGCGCGATCTCCGCGCCGGGCTGGGCGTAGACGCGCTCGGCCAGCGCGACCCCGCGCGCGACGTCGCCGGTGCCCACGACGCTCACCGCGAAGGAGCCGGCCGCCTGCAGCGCGACCGGCCGGCCGGCGAGCGCCTCGGGCCGCTCCAGCACGTCGCGGGCGGCCGCCGCGAGGTCGAGGTCGCCGGTGAAGTACACCGCCTCCGCGATCCCGTTGAGCGCCGCGTCGCGCCGGTCGCCGTCCAGCTGCCTCAGCGCCGCCGCGTCGTGCGCCGCCGCCTCGCGCAGGCGACCCTCGGCGACGGCGAGCCGGGCCGCGACCCAGCGGCCGTCGGTCGAGTCGCGCAGCGCGTCGGGCAGCGCCTCCAGCCAGCGCCGGGCGGTCGCCGGCGACGCGCGGTAGAGGCTCGCGGGCGCCCGCAGGATCGCGGCGAGCGCCGCATCGTGGGCGTGCGCTTCCAGCCGACGGTCCACCGCGTCGGCGAGCCGCCCGTCGCGCTCGAGCGCCTCCGCGGCGCGAACGAGCTGGGACCGGCGCTCGCCGGCCGGGCGCTCGCGCCGCCATCGGGTCCGCAGCGCCGCCCGCACGAGCGGGTGCCAGCGGCGCACCCGGGCGCCGTCGGCGGCGGCGAGGACGTCCGGCACGAGTCCCAGCGGGGCCAGCCGCTCCAGGAGCGCCATCAGCGAGGCGTCCGCGTCGTCGAGGCGCTCGTCGACCGAGGAGTCCAGCAGCAGCGCGCGGTCCGCCGGGGCCAGCTCCTCGAGCACCTCGTCCTCGAGGTACCCCTCGATGGCCTGCGCCGGGTCGCCCGAGAGCCCGAGCACGAGGCCCAGCGGCCACCCGCTCGTCGCCTCGAGCGCCGCGGCCACGTGGGACGGCTCGGCGGCGGCGCCGCGAAGCTCCAGCAGGGCGGCGCACTCCTCCGCGTCGAAGCGCAGGTCGTCCTCGTCGAGGACGAGGAGCGCGCCGGCGGCCCGCCGGCGCGCGAGCCGACCGGGCGGGCGTCGGCGCGCCGCGACCACGACCCGCAACGTCCGCGGGTCGGCGTCGAGCAGCGCCTCGACGATCCCGCCGGTGGCCGCGTCGCGCCCGAGCGCCTCGGCGTCGTCGAGCACGAGCACCGGCGGCTCGACGACGACGCGCGCGAGCTCCCGCAGGAGCCCGTCGACCACGGCCCGCGGATCGACTGCCGCGCCCGGCTCCTCGAGCATGCGAAGGACGCCGCCGGCGGCGCCCGGCAGGGCGCGGTCGACCGTTCGCAGCAGGCCGACCGCGAGTCGGCCGGGATCGGCGTCGGCCGGCCCGCAGCCGTGCCAGGCCACCGGACCCGGCCAGCCGCGCAGGGCGGCGGCGACGACCGTCGTCTTGCCCCAGCCGGCGGGGGCGACGAGCACGACCGGTCGGGGCGACGTGCCGTCGTCGAGCGCGTGCCGCACCCCGTCCTCCAGGCGCGGTCGTGACAGCGGTGCGGGACCGGGCGGCATGCCGGCGGGACGCTAGCGCTCGCCGCCCGGTCGGTGAGCGGCAAGCGGCCCCGCGCACCCTGCTCGCAGCACCACCCGACCACCGACGGAGAACGACGATGACCCCGCCCTCGACGCTGCCGCTGCTGGCCCCCGGCGACCCGCACTGGGACGCCGCCCGCGCGACGTTCAACCCCCTCGCCGACCAGCGGCCGGCGCTGCTCGCGCGCCCCGCGACCCTCGAGCAGCTGCGCGAGGCGGTCCTCCACGCGGCCGCCACCGACCTGCGCATCGCGCCCCAGGGCACCGGCCACGGCGCGGCGTCGCTGCCGGCCCTGGACGACGTGCTGCTGCTGCGCACCGACGCCCTCGACCGCGTGCTCGTCGACCCGCGCGCCGGCACGGCGACCTTCGGCGGGGGTGCCCGCGCCGGTGCCGTCGGGGCGGCGGCCGCGCTGTCCGGTGGCTCCGTCGCCAGCGGGTTCTCGCCGACCGTCGGGCTGACCGGCTTCCTGCTCGGCGGCGGCCTCGGATGGTTCGCCCGTCGCGACGGCTTCGGCGCCGCCTCCGTCGTCGGTGCGCGGATCGTGACCGCCGAGGGCGTCCTGCGCCGCGTCGACGACGCGCACGACCCCGAGCTCCTGCGGGCGCTGCGCGGCGGGGGCGGCGGCTTCGGCGTCGTCGGCGAGCTGACCGTCCGCCTCGGGACCCGCCGCGTGGTCGAGGCGGGCGCGCTGGCGTGGCCGGTGGAACGCGCGGGCGAGGTCCTCGCGGCCTGGCAGGCGCTGCTGCCGGAGCTCGACGAGGACGTCACCTCGTGCCTGCACCTCGTCGCCTTCCCGCCCGCCCCCGCGGTTCCGGCACCGCTGCGCGGACGCGCGATGGTGCTCGTGGAGTCCGTCGATGCCTCCGGCGGGCTCGCGCACCCCGCGCTGCTGGGTCCGCTGCGCGCCTTGGATCCGGAGCTCGACACGTTCCGCGCCACCGCGGTCGGCGACCTGGGCGACCTCCACGGCGATCCGCGCGACCCGGTGCCGACGCGCAGCCGCCACGCCCTCCTGGACGTCCTGCCCGACGCCCTGGTCGACCGGTTCGTCGAGGCCGCGGCCGTCGGCCGCTCGTCCCTCGTCTCCGTCGAGCTGCGGCACCTCGGCGGCGCGCTGGCGCGACCCGACGCGCGGCTGGCGCTGGAGCCGGTCGCCGCGCCCCTCGCCCTGTTCGCGCTCGGCGTCGCTCCCGATCCGCCGGCCGTCGCCTCGGTCGACGCGCAGCTCGACGAGCTCGTGGGCGTCCTCGCCCCGGTCGCGCACGAGCGTCGGCTGCCGACCTTCAGCGAGCAGCCCGTCGCCCCGGAGCGGCTCTTCGGACCCGACCGCCTGGCAGAGCTGCGCCGCACGCGCCGGCGGCTGGATCCCGCGGAGCGGCTCGTCCCGTCCCACCCGCTGGGGGCCTGAGTCGTGTCCGTCGACCGCCCCGCGCGGACGCGCCGATCCGCGCCTCGTCGCCCGCGGCCCGGCCGAGGCGTGCTCCCGCTCGCGCTCCTCGTCGTGGCCGTGCCCGTGGCCGGCGTCCCGGCGCCGGCGAGCGCCGCCGGCGAGATCGCCGAGGACCGGACGTACCGCACCGAGGTCACCGGGATCCAGGTCGTCGACTGGCGCGGCCGCTCGTCCTGGCCGTTGGACGACCTCGCCGGCTGGAGCACCCAGGACGGCAGTCAGACGCTCGGCTGGCGCACGACCCGGACCGGACGCCTCGCCGCGACGAGGTACCTCCGGAGACGCCTCGGCGGCACCGTCCTCCCGCCCATGGCCCTCGACGGCACCACCCGTGCGGTGCGCCTTCGGGGCACCGTGCGGCGCACGAGCGCGGTGCGGCGCCGGGACCCCCGGCCGGTGTGCGAGGGCGGCGCGCTGGACCCCGAGTGCCGGGTCCTGCCGGTGCCCCGGTCGGTGGCCCAGTCCTGCGGCCGCCGCGCGCTGCCGGTGCGGGTGCACCTTGGCGTGTCGGGCGCGCGCAACGAGGACCTCCTCGTCACGACCTCCACGCACCCCGATCGGCGCTACGCCACGTGCGGCCCGCGCGAGGTCATGGCGCTCCGCCCGCCGACCGTCGGCACCGGCCGCAGCCCCGACGGCGACCTCGACGTCGCCTTCCCCGACGTCGCGCGGCGACTCGCCCGCCTGTCCCGGGGCCGGACGCTGCGGCTTCGCAGCCACGTGCGCCTCGGCTGCCCGTGGCCGTCGATCCGGCCGGGCGTCGTCGACGCCTGCACGACCACCGACGTGACCGTCGAGCTGACGCGCCTGCGCTGAGCCGCGCGCCCCCGCCGTCGGCTCGCTGCCCGCGCGGGGCTCCCCGCGCGGTCAGCGAGCGGCAAGCGCCGCGCAGCAGGCTCCTCCCGTCCCATCCACCGACCTTCCCAACCATGCCCCGCACCCGCACCCGCACCCGCACCCGCTCCCTCTCGCGCCGCGCGGCCGTCGTCACGGCGATGGCCGCCGGCGTCCTCGCCGGGGCCGCCACCCCGGCCGGCGCCGATTCGATCGCCTACGTCAAGTCCGGCGACCTGTGGCTGTCCACCCCCGACGGCACGCGCCAGCACCGCGTGACGACCACCGGTGGCTACACGGACGTCACGCAGGCCGACGACGGCACGCTCGTGGGCCTCCACGGCGTGCGCCTGCGCCGCCTGGACCGCTCCGGTCGCGTCCTGGCGGACTTCGACACGCCGGTCAGCGACACGCGCCCGGAGGGCGAGCGCGTCTTCTACGGGCCGTTCGATCCCGCGGTCTCGCCGAACGGTCGCCGGCTCTCCTACACCTACTACTACGTCGGCAAGGGCACGGCGCCCGGATGCCGGCCCCCGACCTGCATGACGACGGTGACCGAGGGCGGCACCGGCTACTCCCACGCCGACCGTCAGACGGCGTGGGACGAGCCAGGACTCGGGCGCCACTCCGGATGGCGCAACGCGACCTGGATCGACGACGACACGACGATGATCAGCGACCCGACCCACCTGCCGAACGCCGACGTCCTGCTGGACCCCGTGGGCGATGGGCGCCCCGGCCGCGACGGGATCACCGTCGACTGGTTCTCCGACAACGCCACGCAGCACCTCGGCGGCGGCGAGATGGACCGGGCACGGCGCGCGCTCGCCTTCCAGGGCGGGCAGGGCGACAGCCAGGTCCGGATCTACCGGATGCCCGCGTTCCACCCCGCGCTGCCGCAGGCCTGCTACGCCTACGAGGCCACGACGGAGGGCGGCGCGGGCGTGCCGAGCTGGTCGCCCGACGGGCGGCGCCTCGCGTGGGCGCAGGCCGACGGCGTGCGCGTGGTGGACGTCCCCGACCTCACCGCGGGGTGCACGACGTCCGGCGCGAGCGCGGAGAGCCGCCTGCTGATCCCCGGCGCCACCCAGCCGGACTGGGGGCCGGCGGACGTGCCCGCGAGCACCGGCCCGATCCCCGGCGGCGACGACCGGAACGACGGTGACGACGGCAGCGACGACCGGCAGGACCGGGCGCCGTCGACGGGACGCCTGAAGGCCACGCTGATCGGCGCGAGCCGGACCGGCGGGATCCGCGTCCGCGTCCGCGTCCCGGGCCGCGGGACGCTGGCCGCACGAGGCACGTCGAGCGGACGCACCGCCGCCACGGTCGCGACGCGCTCGACCTCGCGCGCCGGCACCCTGCGCCTGACGCTGCGCCTCACCCGTGCGACGCGTACCGCGCTGCGCACGGCCCGCTCCCGGCGGATCGCCGTCACGGTCCGCTTCCGCGCTCGCGGGGCGGCGAGCTGGAGCACGAGTCGCGTGTCCGCGACGATCCGCGGCGCGCGTCGCTGACGCGCCGGCGTCCGGATCGGCCGGCGCCGCGCCGCGCTCAGGCGCTGTGGCCCATCACCGGGCAGCCGGCCGCGGCCGCCGCGGAGGCGACCCGCTCGCGGTACTCGTCGACGAGCAGCCGCTTGTAGAGCTTGCCGGTCTCGTGCCGGGGCAGCTCGGCGCGGAAGTCGATCGACCGCGGGCACTTGAGGTCGGCGAGCCGCGAGCGACAGAGGGCCATGAGGCGCTCGGCCTCGGCCTGCTCCTCCTCGTCGGTCTCGGGCATCCGCACGGGCTGCACGACCGCCGTGACCTCCTCGCCGAACTCCGGGTGCGGGACGCCGAAGACCGCGGCGTCCATCACCGCGGGATCGGAGATCAGGACGTCCTCGGCCTCCTGCGGGTAGACGTTCACGCCGCCGGTGATGATCATGAACGACTTGCGGTCGGTGAGGTACAGGAAGCCGTCCTCGTCGAGACGGCCGATGTCGCCGCAGGTCGCCCAGCCGCGCTCGTCGTGCGCCTCGGCCGTCTTCTCCGGGGCGTTGTGGTACTCGAACGGCGGGCCGTCGGAGAAGTAGACGACGCCCTCCTCGCCCACCGGCAGCTCCCGGCCGTCCTCGCCGACGACGTGCGGCACGCCGATCATCGCCTTGCCGACCGTGCCCGGCTTCGCGAGCCACTGGTCCGGCGTCACCCACGTCAGCCCGCAGGCCTCGGTCGAGGCGTAGTACTCGTGGATGATCGGGCCGAGCCAGTCGAGCATCTGCTGCTTGACGTCGACCGGGCACGGCGCGGCGGCGTGCATGACGACCCGCAGCGACGAGACGTCGGCGGCGGCGCGCTGCTCCTCCGGCAGGCGCAGCATCCGCACGAACATCGTCGGGACCATCTGCGTGTGCGTGACGCGGTGGCGCTCGATGAGCTCCAGCGCGCCTTCCGGCGTGAAGCGCTCCATCATCACGACGGTTCCGCCGAGCTGGTGGATCGCCATCGAGAAGCGCAGCGGCGCGGCGTGGTACATCGGCGCCGGCGTGAGGTACGTCGAGTCGACGCCGACGCCGAGGTTCGCCTTGAGGATCGGCGTGATGATGATCGGCGTCTCCTCGAGGGCGCCGGCGACCTCGCGCGGCTTGATCCCCTTCGGACGGCCGGTGGTGCCCGACGAGTAGAGCATGTCGCGCCCAGCCGTCCGCTGCTCGTCCAGTGGGGTGGCGGGGTGCTCGACCAGCGCGTCCTCCAGCGTCCCCCACCCCGGGATCGGGTCGCCGACGGAGAACCGCTCGACGTCGTCGGGCAGGAGCTCGACGAGGGCCTGCGCCGTGCCGGAGTAGCGCGAGGAGACGACGAGCGCCTTCGCCCCGCAGTCCCGGACGATGTAGGCGACCTCGTCGGGGGTCAGGCGGGTGGAGATCGCGGTGTAGAGGAGCCCGGCGTAGTGGGCGCCCCAGGTGAGCTCGAGGAACTCCGGGCGGTTCTCGACGAGGATCGCCACGTGGTCGCCGACGCCGAGGCCGCGGGCGCGCAGCAGGCGCGAGACCCGGTTCGCGGCGGCGTCGAGCTCGCCGTAGGTCACCGTGGCGCCGCTCTGGCCCATGATGATCGCGGGGTGGTCGGCGTCGAAGGCCCCAGGGTGCATCGGTCTCTCTCCCGTCGGTCGGCGCCGGGACGGGCTCCCGCCCGGCTCTCGTCCAGCTTCGCTCACGCGAGCGCAGGCGCGCCATTGACCGCTCGGCGGGTTCTCGTCTCCCGGTCGGGTGATCGACCCGCGGGGCGAGCCGGCGGCTGGGCCCCGCGTCTCGACGGTGCTCGGGGCGGGGCCCGGCCCCTCCCGGGTGCCCCGAGCCGCGCCGATCCCGGCGGCTGAGGCGGTCGCCTCGACGATGCTCGGGGCGGGGCCCGGCCCCTCCCGGGTGCCCCGAGCCGCGCCGATCCCGATGGCTGAGGCGGTCGCCTCGACGATGCTCGGGGCGGGGCCCGGCCGTCCCCTCCCCCGGAAGGGCCGCGGATCTCTCCCCTCCTGCCGATGGTCGCGCGGCGGGCGACGGGCGAGACTCGCACCATGAGCACGTCGACCGAGACCGCCCGCCCGACCTGGTCGCCCGAGCTGGACCTCGCGTCCCGCGACTTCTGGGCGCAGCCGTTCGACGTCCGCGAGCAGGCGTTCGCGTACTTCCGTCGCGAGCACCCCGTCGCCTACCACCGCGCCTACGAGTCGACGCTGCTGCCGCCGGACGACGACACGCCCGGGTTCTGGTCGATCACGAAGTGGGACCACTGCCGCCAGGTCTCGCGCGACGTGGAGACGTTCATCAGCGGCCAGGGCATCCTCATGGAGGACATGCCCGAGGTCGTGACGCTCGCGACGACGTCGTTCCTCGCGATGGACGGCGCCGAGCACCGGCAGGTCCGGGGGATCGTCTCCCAGGCCTTCACGCCGCGGAACGTCCGCAAGATCGACGGCTGGATCCACGGCATCGCGAAGGACCTCGTCGACGAGATCATCGAGCGTGGCGAGGGCGACATCGTCGACCTCTACGCCAAGCAGCTCCCGGGCCGGATCTTCGCGTTCTTCTTCGGCGTCGAGGCCGGCAGCGAGGACATGTACACGATCATGGAGGCGGCCGAGCGGATGCTCGCGTGGGACGACCCGAACTGCGCGCTCGGCCGGGACGCCCTCACGACGTTCGCCGAGGAGGCCGAGCGGATCCAGGACATCGCCATGGCGCGCGCGGACCACTACCGCGAGCACCCGGCGGAGAACCTCGTCTCCTGGGTCGTCAACGCGAAGTTCGAGGACCGCGTGCTGGAGGACTGGGAGGTCGCGGCCTTCTTCTCGCTCCTCGGCTCCGCCGCCAACGACACGACGCGCCACTCGATCGGCCACGCGTTCCGCCTCTTCCACGAGCACCCGACGCAGCTGGCGCTGCTGCAGGAGGACATGGCCGGCCGCGTCGACACCGCCGTCGAGGAGATCCTCCGTTACGTCAGCCCGGTCCAGCACTTCCGTCGCACCGCGATCAAGGACGCCGAGGTCGGTGGGCAGGAGATCAAGGCCGGCGAGAAGCTCGTCCTCTGGTACTGCTCGGGCAACTACGACGAGGACGTCTTCGAGAACCCCTCGAAGTTCGACATCCTCCGCACCCCGAACAAGCACCTCGGCTTCGGCGCCGGCGGCCCGCACTTCTGCATCGGCTCGGCGCTCGGCCGGGAGATGATCAAGGCGACGCTCCAGCAGGTCTACACGCGCATGCCGGACCTGCACCTCACCGCCGAGCCCGAGCTGCAGGTCAACAACTTCATCCACGGCATCCACGCGGCACAGGCCGCGTGGACGCCGTCGAAGGCCTAGCGGGCGGCGGGGACCGCGACCTCGGCGAGGCGGCGGACCTGCTCGACGTGCTTCTGGCCCGGCAGCGGGGTCGGGAGCGCGAGGACCTGGTCGACGCCGGCGTCGCGGAACGCGTCGAGGCGGGCGCGGACGACGTCCGCCGGCCCGCAGATGCAGGTCGCGTCGATGAGCTCGGCCGGCAGCGCCGCCTCGGCCTCGTCCTTGCGGCCCGAGAGGTAGAGGTCCTGGATCTCGCGGGCGATCTCGCCGAAGCCGTAGCGCTCGACGAGCTCGACGTAGAAGTTCTTCTTCCTCGAGCCCATCCCGCCGATGTAGAGGCCGAGGATGAAGCGCATCGTGTCGCGCGCGGCGTCGACGTCGTCATCGACGCAGACCGCGACCTGCGGGATCACGGCGACCTCGGACGGGTCGCGGCCGGCCTTCCGCGCGCCCTCGATCAGCGGCGCCCGGAGCTCGGCGACGTGCTCGGGCGAGAAGAACGTCGGCAGCCACCCGTCGGCGATCTCTCCGGCGAGCGCGACGTTCTTCGGCCCCATCGCGGCCAGGACGATCGGCAGGCGATCCTGCGCCGGCGCGATCGTGAGCTTCAGCGACCGGCCGGGACCGTCGGGCAGCGGCAGCGTGAGCGTCTCGCCCTCGTACGCGACGCGCTCGCGCGCCAGCGCCATCCGGACGACGTTCACGTAGTCCCGGGTGCGAGCGAGCTGGCGGCCGAAGCGCACGCCGTGCCAGCCCTCGGAGACCTGCGGGCCCGACGCGCCGAGCCCGAGGACGAACCGGCCGCCGGAGAGCTGGTCGAGCGTCGCGGCGCTCATCGCGGTCATCGCGGCCGAGCGGCCCGGGATCTGGAGGATCGCGCTACCGAGCTTCACCCGCGAGGTCGTCGCCGCGAGATGGCCGAGGACCGAGACGGCGTCCGAGCCGTACGCCTCCGCGACCCAGACCGCGTCGAAGCCGAGCTCCTCCGCCTGTCGGGCGATCTCGAGCTGGTCGTCCTTCGTGACGCCCAGCCCCCAGTAGCCGACCCCGATGCCGATCTCCATGGCCGCGATCCTCGCACCCCCGCCCCCGGTCCGCGATCCGGCGGAGGGCCGAACCACCTCTCCCGATCGGCCGGTTCCGCCATCGGGAGCGACCGCCCCGTCCCGGGGGCGGTCGCCGCCGGGGAGCGCCTGCGCCCCGCCGAACCCCCCACCGGGTCGTGCCGGCCGACGCGCAGGCTGGGGCCCGCCCCCTTTCTCTCCCCCCTAGTCGAAGACGACGACCGGCTTGATGACGCGGCCCTCGTGCGAGGCGGCGAACGCGTCGTTGATCCGCTCGAAGGGGAACGTCTCGATCAGCCGGTCGAAGGGGAAGCGCCCCTCCTGGTGCATCCGGACCATCTCGGGGATGAACTCCTGCGGGTCGGCGTCGCCCTCGATGACCCCGGAGAGCGTGCGACCGAGCATGAGGTGCCCCTGGTCGATCTGGATGTTGTTCTCCAGGCCCTGGAAGCCGACGGTGGCCGCGTGCCCCGGCGAGCGCAGGACCTCGAGGCACTGGCGCACGACCGTCTCGGTCCCGACCGTGTCGAACGAGAGGTTCAGCCCGGGCGCGGAGACCTGCATGATGTCCCAGACGAGGTCCTTCGTGGCCGTCGGGTCGAAGACGTGGGTGGCGCCGAGCTCCGTCGCCAGCTCGAGCCGGCTCGCGACCGTGTCGACCGCGACGATCGGGTCGCAGCCGACCGCCTTCGCCGCCATGAGGGCGGAGAGGCCGACGCCGCCGAGGCCGAAGATCGCGATCCCGTCGCCTTCGCGGGCGCGGAGGACCTTCAGGACGGTGCCCGCGCCGGTCTGGATGCCGCAGCCCAGCGGCCCGAGCAGCTGGATCGGGACGTCGTCGGGGACCTTCACGGTGTTCGCGGCCTTCGCGATCGCGTGGCTGGCGAACGAGGACTGCTGGAACCAGTTGCCGTGGATCTCCTCCTCGCCCTTCTGGAGGGTCGTCGTGCCGTCGAGGCGCGTGCCGAAGTAGTTCAGCGGCGCGAACAGCTCGCAGTACGCCGGCCGGCCACCGGTGCAGATGTCGCACTCGCGACAGTGCCCGAAGCTCAGGACGACGTGGTCGCCGGGCGCGACGTTCGTGACGTCGGCCCCGACGGCGGACACGACGCCGGCGCCCTCGTGGCCCAGGACGGTCGGCAGCGGCAGCGGCACGGTGCCGTCGATCGCCGTCGCGTCGGTGTGGCAGATCCCGGCCCCCTTGATCTCGACGAGGACCTCGTCGTCCTGCAGGTCGGTGAGCTCGATCTCCTCGATCGACAGCGGTGCGTCGATCTCGCGAAGCACGGCGGCGGTGGCCTTCACGCGGGGGTTCTCCGGGTTCGGTGACACGTACCCGGACGACGCTAGTTGAGTTGCCCACGGTCTTCGTGAACACGACATAGGTGCCGGTCCTGCCCGGGATCCTGGGAGTTGCGAGACGTCCGAGGAACCGAGAGGACCGGCATGGAAGACGGTAGAGCCAAGCTCGGCCTGCGTGGCCGATACGAGCTGGTCAAGCGGATCGAGGCGGGTGAGACGTTCAGGGCCGCCGCGGCGGCCCTGAACGTCTCACCCGCCTCCGCGCATCGCTGGTGGCACCGCTGGAAGGCCGCGACCGACCAAGAGCGGGCGACGAGGTCGTGTCTGCGGTCCAGGCCGCCGGTCCCGAAGAGCTGCCCGTGGCGGCTGCCGGTCGAGGCCGAGCAGCGGATCCTCAAGGCACGGGAGCGCACGAACCTCGGGCCGGCCCGTCTGGCCGGCCTGGTCGGCTTTCGCCGGTCGACGATCTACAAGGTGCTCGATCGCCATGGCTGCGGTCGCCGGCGTCGTTCGCCGAAGCCGACGGTCCCGACACGTCGCTACGAGTGGGCCGAGCCCGGTGCGCTGTTGCACCTCGATGTGAAGCACCTCACGCGGTTCAAGAAGCCCGGGCATTGGGCGCACGGCGACCGTTCCGAGCAGCACAAGAACCGCGGCGCGGGCGTCGAGTACGCGCACTGCGTCATCGATGACCGAACCCGGTTGGCGTACGTGGAGATCCACCCGCACGACCGCGGCGAGACCGCGGCCACGGTGATCGGCAGGGCCGCCCGGTGGTTCACCGAGCAGGGGTGCGGGCCGACACAGGCCGTGATGACCGACAACGCGATGGCCTACAAGAACAGCCGACTCTTCCAGGCCACACTGACCGGGCTCGGCGCCAGGCACATCCTGATCCCGCCTCGGACGCCGCGGTGGAACGGGAAGGTCGAGCGGTTCATCCGGACCCTTGACGAGGAGTGGGCGCACGCCCGGATCTGGGCGTCTTCCAGCGCCCGCAACCGGGCGCTGGGATCATGGCTGCGGTACTACAACCGACGACGCCCTCACACGGCTCTGGGGGACCGGCCACCAATCAGCCGCGTTCACCAAGACCGTGGGCACAACAGCTAGTCCGCGGCCCCGGGCGGCGTCCACCGTCCGTTCGGGAGAGCTTCGTCCGCCGGGAAGGGGAGCGCGCGCGGACGCCGCGGGCGATCCGACCAGATCGGGAGAGAAGGATCCCCCTCGCAGGCGATGCGCGCGCGAGGGCCGCGCGCCTAGCGTGGGACACGGAGGAGCGAGGCCCTGGGCCTCCCGACCCGACGACCTGAATCCAGGAGCGAGAGATGCCCTTCTTCAACGACGCCGACGAGGCCTACATCTACCTCGGCGGGGTGTTCCGCAAGGCGAACGAGACCGAGGTCGGCCCGAAGCTCGCGGCGGCGGACATCGACCTGCAGGTCTACTACTCCGACCCGGAGGCGAAGGTCCTCATCAAGATGCACGGCGAGAGCCTCGAGGTCGTCGACGGGGGCGAGAACGAGGACGCCGACGTGAAGCTCTACATGCCGGCCGACATCGGCGACAAGTTCTGGCGCGGCGAGTACAACCTCGCGGTCGGCCTCGCCAAGGGCCAGGTCAAGGCGAAGGGCCCGGTCAACAAGATCCTGAAGCTCGTCCCGCTGACGAAGCCGCTCTTCCCGATGTACCGGGAGCTCGTCGCCGAGAAGGACGCCACGGTCGCCGCCTGAGGGCGAGGACCGGGCACGAGGAGCGCAGCGCGATGGCCACGACGTCCGTCGTCCACCACCAGATGCTCATCGGCGGCGAGCACGTCGACGCCGACGAGTCGTACGAGATCATCCACCCCGCCACCGAGGAGCTCGTCTGCACCGCGGCGAAGGGGACGGTCGAGCACGCCGACCGCGCCGTCGAGGCCGCGCGGCGCTCCTTCGCCTCCGGCGCCTGGTCGAAGAAGGAGCCGGAGGAGCGCGCTGCGGTCCTGCGCGCGATCGCCCACCGCCTGGGCGAGGAGATGGAGGAGCTCATCGAGCTCGAGATCTCCGCCAACGGCGCGACGGTCCGTCAGGCGACGGGGTTCCTCGTCGGGCTCGCCGCGCCGCACATGCTCCACTTCGCCGAGCAGGCGGCGACGTACCCGTTCCAGCAGGCGGTGCCGACGGCGAACTACCCGACGGCCTCGCTGAACCGGGTCATCCGCGAGCCGCTCGGCGTCTGCGCCGCGATCGTGCCGTGGAACTTCCCGCTGCTCCTGGGGCTGTGGAAGATCGGCCCGGCGCTGGCCGCCGGTAACTCGATCGTCGTGAAGGTCGACGAAAAGACGCCGCGGTCGCTCCTGCGCCTCGGGGAGATCGCGCTGGAGTGCGGCGTGCCGGCGGGCGTCCTGAACGTCATCACCGGCGACGGTCCCGAGGTCGGCGCCCGCCTGGCGTCGCACCCCGACGTCGACAAGGTCGCGTTCACGGGTTCCACGCAGGTCGGCCGCGAGATCATGCGCCTCGCCTCCGGCACGGTGAAGAAGGTCTCGCTGGAGCTCGGCGGCAAGGCGCCGGTGATCCTCCTGGACGACGCGGACCTCGACGTCGCCGTCGACGGGATCCTCTTCGGCTGCATGCTCTTCTCGGGGCAGATCTGCGAGTCGGGCACCCGCCTGCTCGTGCCCGACCACCTGCACGACGAGGTCGTCGCGCGGCTCGTCGCGCGGGCGAGCACGATCAAGGTCGGCGATCCGAGCGACTTCGACACCGACCTCGGCCCGGTCGTCTCCGCCCGGCAGCGCGACCGCGTCCTGCAGTTCATCGAGGGCGCGAAGCAGGACGGCGTGACGGTCGCCCTCGGCGGCGGCGTGCCGCAGGGCCCGGAGTTCGAGAAGGGCTTCTTCCTCGAGCCGACGATCCTCACCGACGTGCGCAACGACATGGAGATCGCCTGCGAGGAGACGTTCGGGCCCGTGCTCTGCGTCATCCGCTACTCGTCGGTCGCCGAGGCGGTGCAGATCGCCAACGACACGCAGTACGGCCTGACGGCCGGGGTCTGGAGCACCGACCTCGCGCGGGCCCAGGAGGTCGGCGAGCAGCTGCGCGCCGGCACGGTCTGGGTCAACACCTGGCACGCGATCGACCCGGCGCTGCCCTTCGGCGGCTACAAGCAGAGCGGCGTCGGGCGCGAGCTCGGCGGCGGCGCGCTGGACGAGTACACCGAGGCCAAGCACCTGCACGTCGACCTCACGCGCAAGCTCGAGGACTACCCCTTCGACGCCGTCGTCTCCACGCCCCCGTCGGCGTAGACCCACGACGCAGCGCCGAGCGCCTCGGCGACCGGGAGCTCCTCCCCCGGTCGGCCGGGGCGGCGACGAGCCGTGGCCCTCGGGTCGCGGCTCGTCGCCGTTTCCGGGGCGCTCCCGCGCCGCGGGGCGGCGGGTCAGTGCTCGCCGCGCAGCTGGAAGAACCGCGACACCGCCTCGGCGCGGTTCGCCGCCCGCAGCTTGCGCAGGATGTGCTTGACGTGCGTCTTCGCGGTGCCGTGCGAGATGACGAGCCGCTGGGCGATCCCGTCGTTCGTCGCGCCCTCGGCCATGAGTCGCAGGACCTCGAGCTCGCGCTTCGTCAGGAGGTCGGCGAGCTCGGTCGGGACCGGCGCGCCGGCCGGGACCGGCGGGGTGCCGGCGATCGGCAGCGGGCCCTCCGGGCGCGCCGGCTCGGTCGCGATCGTGCTCTCGAAGCTCAGCTCGCGGTCGCAGATGTGGGCGAACGTCGCGTCGGTCTCCGCCATCGCGCGCTGGAAGGTGCGCCGCATGACGCGCAGCTGCTCGCCCGCCGCGATCCGCTCGAAGGCCGAGCCGAACGCCTCGGCGAACATCCACAGCAGCTCGGCGTCGCTCGTGCGCACGAGGCGCTTGGCGAAGAAGAAGTCGGCGTGGACGAACCCGATGACGCGGTCCTGCACGACGATCGGGGCCGCGACGTAGGACCGCGACATCGAGACCTTCGCGATCTCCTGGTGCACGCGCGGATCGTTCTGCGCGTCGAGCACCCGCAGGGGCTGGCGGCGGCGGACCATCTCCGTCTCGAGCAGGCGGCGGTCGAGCTTGCGCGGCTGCTCCTGCCCCGCGCGGACGATCGCCTTCGCCCACTCGGTGTCGCCGCCGACGAAGCAGCTGTACGGGACGAAGCACGCGTCCTTGATCGAGGAGACGAACGTCCGGTCGAAGCCGAGGTGCGCCGCGGCCACGGGGCCGCGCTCCATCATCTGCTCGACCGTCGAGACCCCGCGCAGCAGGCCCATCGCCTCGCGCACGCGCCCGAGCGCCGCCACGCGACCGGCCTCGCGCTCGCCCCGCAGGCGCGCGTTGAGCTCGCGCAGCTCGAGCAGCAGGTCGACGAGCGCGGCGTGGTCCCCGGCCGAGGCGTGGCCGGCGGCCAGGGCCTCGGTGGCGCCGGTGAACGCCTGGTCGAGCAGCTCCTGCGCCTCGTCGACGTCGTCGAAGCCCGCCGAGCCCGCGTCGAGGATGCCGAGGTCGACGAGCCGGTCGCGAAGCCCCTCCAGATCGTCGCGCAACGCGAACGTGCGGATCGGGTCCGCGCTGCGGCGCCACTCCTCCTGCGCCGGGGATGCGTACTGGAGCATGGCTCATGGTACCCCGCGACCGGCGTCGCGTGTGACGGACCGCACGCGCCCTGCCGGACGCGGCCTCCGGCGCGGCTCAGCGGAACGCGTCGATGCCGGTCAGCGCGCCGCCGATCACGAGCGCGTGGACGTCGGCGGTGCCCTCGTAGGTCACCACCGACTCGAGGTTGCTCATGTGGCGCATCACGGGGTACCCGAGCGTGATCCCGTTGCCGCCGAGGACCTGGCGCGCGGTCCGGGCGACCTCGAGCGCGGCGTCGACGTTGGCGAGCTTGCCCATCGAGACCTGCTCGGGGCGCAGGCGCCCGGCGTCCTTCATCCGGCCGAGGTGCAGCGCCAGGAGGGTCGCCTGGTTGACCTGCGTGGCCATCCGGGCGAGCTTCAGCTGCTGGATCTGGGTCGCGGCGATCGGGCGGCCGAACGCCTCGCGCGTGCCGGCGTACTCCAGCGCGGCGAGGAAGCACGAGCGCGCCGCGCCGACCGCGCCCCAGACGACCCCGTGACGCGCCTCGTCGAGGCAGGAGAGCGGGCCGCGCAGCGACGCCACCCCCGGCAGCGCGGCGTCGTCGGGCAGGCGGACGTCGTCGAGGACGAGCTCGCTCGTGACCGACGCCCGCAGGGAGAGCTTGCGGGTGATCGGCGGCGCCGAGAAGCCCGGTGCATCGGTCGGGACGAGGAACCCCCGCACCCGCCCGTCGTCGCTGCAGCGCGCCCAGACGACGGCGACGTCGGCCACCGAGCCGTTCGTGATCCACATCTTCTGCCCGTGCAGCACCCAGTCGCCGCCGGCCCGGCGGGCGGTGGTGCGCATCGCGCCCGGATCGCTGCCGGCGTCCGGCTCGGTCAGGCCGAAGCAGCCGAGGACCTCGCCGGCGGCCATCGGCGGCAGCCACCGCTCGCGCTGCTCGTCGCTGCCCCAGCGGTCGATCGCCTGCATCGCCAGCGACCCCTGCACGGACACGAGCGAGCGCACGCCGGTGTCGCCCGCCTCCAGCTCGGTGCACGCCAGGCCGTACGCCGTCGCCGACGCCCCCGCGCAGCCGTGGCCCTGGAGGTGCATGCCCAGCAGCCCGAGGCGCCCGAGCTCCGGCGCGAGCTCGCGGCTCGGCAGCGTCCCGAGCTCGAACCACCCGCCGACCTCCGGCAGGACCCGGTCGCGGACCCACGCGCGGACCGCGTCGCGGATCGCCCGTTCCTCGTCGCTCAGCAGGCGATCGACGTCGAGGTAGTCCTCCGGCCGCAGCTCCGGCGGCGTGCCGGCGTCGCTCACCGGACCGCTCCCGGGGCCCCGGCGAGGGGACCCGCCGTACCCGATCCGAGCGGCGCGGCGGCGACCCGCGGCCGAGATCGATCGGGCGTCGTCGGCACCGGGCGGTCGGGCATGGCGCGAGCCTAGCCGCCGTCCGGGCGCGTCGGTCCCGGTCCACCGGCCGGACGGCGCGACGCGCAGGCCGCGGGCGCTCGAGCGGCGCCGAACGCCCCCCGGATCGGGCTCGGCCGGGTGGTGGAACCCACTCCCTCCCCCGGGGGATTCCACCTTCCGCCGGACCGAGCGGGGTGCGAGGTTGCGAGCCGCCCGCGGGCCGCACGCCGACCGGGCGCGAACGATCCCCGGAGGCTCAGCGATGTCCGACGTCCTGTACACCGACGGCCATGCCGGTCGCCTCGCCGTCCATCGCTGGGATCCCGCCGAGCCGCAGCGGATCGTCGTGCTCGCCCACGGCTACGGGGAGCACGCCGGCCGGTACGAGCACGTCGCCGACCGGCTGACCGCCGACGGCGCGCTCGTCGTGGCCCCCGACCACGCCGGCCACGGCCGGTCGGACGGCGAGCGCGCGCTGCTCGAGGATCTCGAGCGGGTCGTCGACGACCTCGCCGTCGTCGGCGGCGCCGTGCTCGCCGAGCGTCCCGGCTTGCCCGTCGCGGCCGTCGGCCATTCGCTCGGCGGGATCATCGCCACCCGCCTGGCGCAGCGCGGCGACCTGCCGCTGCGCAGCCTGGCGCTCAGCGGCCCGGTCATCGGCGGCAACCCCGAGCTGCTCGCGCTCGCCGGGATGGATCCGATCCCGGACGTGCCGATCGATCCCGCCGTCCTCTCGCGCGACCCCGCCGTCGGCGTCGCCTACGCGCAGGACGAGCTCGTCCACCACGGTCCGTTCCTGCGCCCGACCCTGCTGGCGATCGGCGCCGCGGTCGACGCGATCGCCGCGGCCGCGCCGCTGCGCGACCTGCCGGTGCTCTGGGTCCACGGCGAGGAGGACGAGCTGGCGCCGCTGGTCCACGCCGAGCCGGCGGTCGCCGGGCTCGGGGCAGCGTCGGTCGAGCGCCACGTCTACCCGGGCGCTCGGCACGAGGTGCTCAACGAGACGAACCGCGACGAGGTCATCGCCGTGCTCGTCGACTTCGTCCGCCGGACGACGACCTGACGCGCGCTCCAGCGGCGCCCTTGCGGCCGGGCCACGAGGGCCGCCCGCCGCTCGGTGAGGCGCCCGTCCTCGGCGACGACGGCGCGAGCTACGCCTCGGGCGCGAGCTCGAACGGCACGAGCGGCGTGGCCACGCCGTTGACCTGCAGCCCGATCGCGTGCGTGCCCGGGTGGTAGCGGCGCGTCGTGATCGGGCGGAACGAGTGCGTGCGGTCCAGGTCGATGCTCGCGCCGGGCGCGAGCGTCGCCGTCGTGAGCTTGAAGACCTTCGGCGTGCGGGTGCCGTTGGCCTTGCGGTGGTGCACGACGTAGTCGATCGCCAGTCGTGCCTCGGCCTCGCCCGCGTTGCGCACCGTGCCGCGGAACCGCAGCGAGCCGCCGATCGTCACGCGGTCGGCGTCCAGCAGCGGGCCGTCGACGGCGACCTCGGCCGGCGCGAACCCGAGCACCGCCAGGGCGCCCGGATCGCCGCGCTTGACGAGCGTGCGCAGCGCGTGGCGCACGAGGCGCTCGTTCTCGCGCTCCCGGCCGGGGGCGGGCTCGGCGAGCCAGCGGCGCGCGGTCTCCGCGACGAGCGCCGGCTCGTCGCGGCTCAGGTCGTTCAGGTGGTTGGCGACCGAGCGCCGGACGTCCTCGCTCGGGTCGTGGCGCAGCGCGTCGAGGATCGGCAGCGTCACGCCGGGGCGGGCGAGGATCCCCGGGACCCGCGTCGCCCACGGCAGGTACGGGCGCGTGCCCTCCGACGCGAGGCGCCGCACGCCGGCGTCCGGGTGCGCCGCCCACCCCAGGAGCGTCGCGAGCACCCGGTCGAGGTCGTGGCGCAGCAGCGGCCGGATCCCGAACTCGCCGGTGAAGCGGACCGTGAGCCGCTCGAAGAGCGCGAGCGCGTCGTCGACCGCGTCGTCGGTGCCCTGCTCCACCGCGCGCAGGGCGACCGCCGAGGTCACCGGCCACAGCATCCAGCCCGTGAACGGCGCCGCGCCGTCGAGCGCGCCGCGGACGACCGCGGCGAGCTCCTCATGGCCGCCGCCGACGTCCTGCAGCAGGGCGTCGCGCAGCCGGTCGGCCCGCTCGCGCAGCGCGAGCGGCCCCAGCTCCCCGGCGGCGTCGCGCAGCTCCGGCAGCGCGACGCCGTGCGCCGCCTCGAGCGCGACGACGAGACCGGTCGCGTCGTCGGGTCCGAGCAGCTCGTCGGCGAACGGCATGCGGCGCGGCCGTCAGGACCCGACCGGCCCGCGCGCGAGATCGGCCGCGACGACGAGGTCGTAGCCGGCGCAGAGCGCGGGGTACCAGTCCGGGATCAGCGAGTCGTCGTCGTGCGCGTGGAGCGCGTCGAACAGCGCGTGGCTCGCCCAGCCCGCGGCGAGCACCCGGGAGCCGACCGGTCCGCCGCGGCGCGCGGCGGCGGCCGCCAGGGCGCCGTAGCCGACCGTGGCCGCCAGCTCGCGCGCGAGCGCCGCCCCGGGCCGCCGGCGGCGACGCGCGGCCGGACAGACGAGGGCCGCGGCGACGAGGGCCGCCGCCATCACCGGGACACGCCGGGCCCGGCCGAGCCGGGCGACCGCGACGTTCGTGCCGTGCGCCGCCGCCGCACCGACGACGGCCGCGAGCCCGTCGCGCGGACCGAGGGGGATCATGCGCCGGAGCTTGCCGGACGGCGCGGACGCCGTCGGCCTCCGTCGGCCGGCGGCGTCCACTCGTGGAAGCGCCCGATCGGGACGAACCCGAGACGCGCGTACACCCGCTCGGCCGCCGCGGTGGACTGCAGGCTCGCCGTGCGGCAGCCGCGATCGCGTGCCTCCTGCAGCGCCCGAGCGGTGACCGCGGCGCCGAGCCCCTGCCGCCGGGCGGCGGGCACCGTCGCGACGTCGTAGACCCCGCAGTCGCCCTCGTGCTCCACGGTCAGCGCCGTCGCGACGTCCCGGCCGTCCTGCCGGGCCACGAGGACGCGACACCCCTCCAGCGCGGGGAACAGCCCGCGCGGCAGGCCATTGACGGCGAAGCACCGCGCAGCGGACGGCGCCGGATCGAGGTCGAGCTCCGGGCCGTCCGGCGCGCGGAGCGCCTCGAGGTCGAGCGTCATGACGAGCGTCGACTCGGCGCGGCGCCACCCGGCGGCCACCAGCGCGCGGGTCGCGGCGCCGGCGGTCTCGTGGACCCAGAACGCGAACGCGTCCACGCCGGCGTCGGCGTACCGCGCCTCCACCTCCGCACCGGCCGCGACCGCGTCGGCGTCGTGGTCCAGGAGCACGGCGTTGTTGAAGATCGTGCGCTCGGGCCCGTCCGGGAAGACCGCGGCAGCGACGGATGCGGTGCGCACGAGCCGCGCTCCGGGCGTGCCGTCGGCGAAGCGCGCCCAGGACGCCGCCAGGGTCGCGGTCGCGCGCTCGATCGTCCCGCGGGCGGCGTGCTGGTCGTCGGTGCGCATCGTCGGGCGCGGGAGCCTACGACGGACCGGGCGATGCCGCGGCCCGGCGTAGGCTGGGCCGATGCGGATCGAGGTGCTCGTCGGGGACATCACGACCGACCGCGAGGCGGACGCGATCGTCAACGCCGCCAACTCGTCGCTGCTCGGCGGCGGTGGCGTCGACGGCGCGATCCACCGGGCGGCCGGGCCCGCGCTCCTCGCGGAGTGCCGGCTGCTCGGCGGCTGCCCGACCGGCGAGGCGCGCATCACCGGTGCCGGCCACCTGCCCGCCCGACACGTCATCCACGCCGTCGGCCCCGTCTGGCGCGGCGGCGACCACGGGGAGGACGCGCTGCTGGCGTCCTGCTACCGGGAGGCCCTCCGCCTCGCGGGGACCCACGGCTGCCGCGTGGTGGCGTTCCCCGCCATCTCGACCGGCGTCTACGGCTTCCCGGCCGACCGCGCCGCCCGAATCGCCGTGGCCACCCTTCGCGAAGAGGCACCGACGACGCCCGCGGTCGAGCGCGTGCGGCTCTGGGCGTTCGGCGAGCCGGCCGGCCGCCTCCTGCGGGACGCCCTCCAGGACGCCGAGCGCTAGCCGTCCAGCGGGAGCCCGCGGACGGGACGCGGCGGTCCCTCCGGGGACGGCCGCCATGCGGACCCGGGCGACACCGGACGGTCCCGCGGGCCGCGGGGCGCGGTCGTCGAGCAGAGCACCCCCGCCTCGGGCCGCCAGTCGACGAGGCCCTCGGCCGCCAGGCGCTCGAGCCAGCCCTCCATCGGCCAGACGCCCCAGCGCTCGTGGAACACGCGCGCGTTGCGGACGATGTCCTCCACGTGCTCGCGCACCGGCCCGCTCGGGCCGTGGTCCTGGTGGTAGGCCCACGCCCCGCCCGCCCAGGCGAGCGCGACGCCGGCCCGGGCGGCGCGGCGCGCGTAGTCGGTGTCCTCCGCGCCGTAGCCGCGGTACGCCTCGTCGAAGCCGCCGATCCGCGCGTGGGTCGCCGGCCGCACCGCGAACGACAAGGACCAGAAGAGCTCGTGACGCGGCTCGGGCCGGATCTCGGCGTCGCCGGGGACGGGGCGTCCGCGGACGCGCGCGGCGGCCATGTCGTCCGGGCCGAGCCGGGTCCCGGCCGGACGGCCCGGCGGCAGGTGCCCGACCGGGCCGGCCAGCAGGTGCGGGCGGTCCGCCGCCCACGCGTCGGCGGCGAGGTAGCGCGCGACGAGCTGCGGGTGCGGGATGCAGTCGACGTCGACGAGGATCGCGAGGTCGACGTCGCCGAGCGCCGCGATCGCCGCGTTGCGCGCCGTGGCGAGCGGCAGCGGCGCGCCGTCGGCGACGGGCAGGAGGCGCACCTCGCGCGTCAGCGACGGAGGGAGCGCGGCGCGCGCGAGCGCCGCCTCCGCGTCGGCGCCCGAGCGGTCCATCGCCACGACGACGTACCGGTCCGCCGGCCGGCTCTGCCCCCCGACGCCCACCGCCTGGCGCTCGAGGTGCCGGGCGCGTCCGCGGGCGATCGTCGCCACGCCCACCCGGACGCTCACGCGACGGCCACCGGTGGACGAGCGCGCACGCCGGCGGCCTGGTGGACGATGCGCGCGAGGCGCTCCGCGCCGCGCCCGTCGTGCAGCAGCGACCAGCGCCGCGGATCGCGGCGGCGGGCCTCGTCGAGGACTCCGGGCCAGCGCGCGGCGGCCGGCCACCGCCGCAGCACCGCGACGAGCCCCGCGTCCTCCAGCGCGGCGGCGTGCCGCTCCTGCTCGTCGAACGGTCGCTCCTGCGGCAGGAGGACCGCGGGTCGGCGCGCCGCGGCGACGTCGGCGACGGCGCCCATCCCGGCCGTGGCCACCACGACGTCGCTGCGTCGCAGGAGCGGCGCGAGGTCGACGCGCGGCCCGTGGTCGACGACGCCGTCCCCCGGGGGCACGCGCAGCGCCCCCGCGACGTGCCAGCGGCGGCCGGTGGCCGCTGCGGCGGCGCGGACGTCCGCGGCGTGGAGGTCGTGGCCCCCACCGCCGACGACGAGCAGGACATCGCGTCCCGCCGCCGACACGGGCCCCGCGCGCGTCGCGCTTGCTGTCGGAGCGTCGTGCGTCCCCCAGCCGGGAGCGCCCTCCCCCGTCGCGCCGCCCCGTCGGCCCTCCGGGCGGCCGGCGTCCAGCGCCGAGATGGCACCGGTGAACGCGATCCCGAACGCCCCGGCGGCGTGCTCCGGGTCGTGGGTGGCCGCGGTCCAGGGGGCGACGATCCGGGCCGCGCTCGCGTACGCCAGCCGGTGCGGCGCGTCGTCGCGGCGGCCGTGCTGGGCGACGACGACGGTCGGCAGCGCCAGGAGCCGGCCCAGGAGCGCCACCTCCACCGAGACGTCGACGACGAGGGCGGTGGCCGCCGCGTCCTGCGCCCATGCCGCGATCCGCGCGGTCCGCTCGCGGAGCCCGGGGACGCCGCGCGGCGCCCAGTGCAGGGCCCCGCCGGCGGACGGGTCGTCCGGTGGCGCCTCGTCGACGTCCAGCGGCAGGTCCACCCACGACACCCGCGCCGCCAGGCCGGCGGGACGCCGGAGCGAGCTCAGCACCGTCACCGGCCCCTCGAGGTGCGGCTCGACGGCGAGGAAGCGCCGCAGGTGGCCGCCGCCGTGGTGGTGCAGGTACCAGCCGATCGTCACGTCGCGGTCACCGGCAGCGGACGCACCGCCCGGCCCCGGCGGACCCGGTGCGCGGCGAGGTCCTCGACCGGCGCGGGCGGGCGCACCGCGGCGGCGCCGCTGCCGATCGTCGCGGCGTAGAGCCGCTCGTAGGCGCGGCCCATGACGTCGAGGCTCGCGGTCCGCTCGACGTGCCGCCGGACCGCGGCGCGGTCGAGCGCCGCGGCCGCGTCGATGGCGCGCGCGAGCGCCGGGACGTCGCCCGGCGCCACGAGGCGACCGCCGTGCCGGCCCACGAGCCGCACGAGCCCGCCGCGCGCGAACCCGGCCACCGGGGTCCCGCAGGCCATCGCCTCGGCGGCGACGAGCCCGAACGGCTCGTCCCAGGCGGGGCTGACGACCGCCACCCGCGCGCGGCCGAGCTCCGCCTGCAGCGCGTCGTGGTCGAGGTGCCCGACGTGCTCGGCGTCGATGCCGACACGCGGCGCGATCTCGCGGTCCCAGTACGCGCGGTCGATGATCGGTCCGGCCAGGCGCAGCGGCACGCCGGCCCGCCGGCACGCGTCGATCGCCAGGTGCGGGGCCTTCTCCGGCACGATCCGCCCGCACCAGACGGCACCGCCGCCCCCGGGACCGGGCCGCCACGCCGCCGTGTCGACCCCGTTGTGGACGACCGGGACGGGCCCCGTGACCGAGCGCCACGCGTCCCGCGTGGCCCGGGACACCGCGACGAGCGCGGGCGGGGATCCGCAGCGGACGGCGGCACGCAGCGCGCTCTCCAGCCACGGCGTCGGCGGGGTGTGGAGCGTCGTGACCATCGGCGTCCCCACGAGGGAGCCGAGCGCGATCGGCAGGTAGTGCAGGGTGTTGGAGTGGACGACGTCGTGCTCGGTCGAGGCGGCGAGCTCCATGACCGTCTCGAGGTAGGCGTGGTGGGCGTCCATGAACCGCCCGGGCGGCATCGAGACGTCCTGACGGGCCGCGTCGCTGAGGCCGGCGTCCAGGCGCAGCGGACGGACGTCGACGCCGGGGACCTCCGTGCCCGGGGGCGCGTAGAGCCGCACCCGGTGGCCGCGCCCCGCCAGCCAGCGCGCGAGGTACCACGTGAACGACTCGACGCCCCCGACGAACGGTGGCCGCAGCGGCGCGACGTGGTGGGCGATGAGCGCGATCCGCACGGGCTCAGCGGCTCCGGCCGGGCGCGGCGGACGCCGTCGGATGGTTCGTCGACACGCGAACCGTGATACCCGGGGACGGGCGGGCGAAACCCCGACGGCGCGGCGCCCGCGATCCCGTCGCCGCACCGCCCCTGCGCCGCTCTCGGCGCCCGACGCGGCGTTTGCCGGCGGTCCGCGCGGGGCAACGTCGAAGGCGATGCGCACCCGATCGACGACGTGCCGAGCGACCATCGCGACCGGGGGCCCGGCGTGAGCACCGACGTGGCCGAGGGCCGCCCCGGTCTGCCCCCCGCGCTGGAGGACGTCTTCGCGACCCTGCAGCGACGCAACCCCGGCGAGGACGAGTTCCACCAGGCCGCGCACGAGGTGCTCGAGAGCGTCGCGCCGGTGATCGAGCGTCACCCGGAGTACGCGCGGGCGCGCCTGCTCGAGCGGATCTGCGAGCCCGAGCGCCAGATCCTCTTCCGCGTCCCGTGGGTCGACGACGACGGCGAGGTGCAGGTGAACCGGGGCTTCCGGGTGGAGTTCAACTCCGCGCTGGGGCCCTACAAGGGCGGCCTGCGGTTCGACGGCGAGCTCCAGCTCGGGACGCTGAAGTTCCTCGGCTTCGAGCAGATCTTCAAGAACGCGCTCACCGGCCTGGGCATCGGGGGCGGCAAGGGCGGTGCCGACTTCTCGCCGAAGGACCGCAGCGACGGCGAGATCATGCGGTTCTGCCAGGCGTTCATGACGGAGCTGCACCGCCACATCGGGGCGCGGACCGACGTGCCGGCGGGCGACATGGGCGTCGGCGAGCGCGAGATCGGCTACCTCTTCGGGCAGTACCAGCGGATCACGAACCGCTCCGAGCCCGGGGTCCTGACGGGGAAGGGCCTCGGCTGGGGCGGCGCGCAGCTGCGGACGGAGGCAACGGGCTACGGCTGCGCGTACTTCGTGGAGGAGATGCTGCAGGCGCGCGACACGTCGCTCGACGGGCGGACCGTCGTCGTCTCCGGCGCCGGCAACGTCGCGCTGCACGCGATCGCGAAGGTCACCGACCTGGGCGGCCTCGTCGTCGCCTGCTCGGACTCCCACGGCGTGGTGCACGACCCGGAGGGCATCGACCTCGACCTCGTTCGCGAGCTCAAGGGCGAGGACGGCGACGGGCTCTCGGCCTACCCGGATCGGCGTCGGGACGCCCGGTACGAGGAGGACGGATCGATCTGGGCGATCGAGTGCGACGTGGCGCTGCCCTGCGCGACCCAGAACGAGCTCGACGAGGACGACGCGCGCCGCCTCGTCGACCAGGGCGTCATCGCCGTCGCCGAGGGCGCGAACATGCCCTGCACGCCCGAGGCCGTGGACGTCTTCCAGGAGGCGGACGTCCCCTTCGGCCCGGGCAAGGCGGCGAACGCCGGCGGCGTGGCCGTCAGCGCGCTGGAGATGCAGCAGAACGCCGCGCGCGACCGCTGGACCTTCGAGCGCACGGACGAGCGGCTCGTGGAGATCATGCGCGAGATCCACGGCCTCTGCCGGGACACGGCGGAGGAGTACGACCGTCCCGGCGACTACGTCAGCGGCGCGAACATCGCCGGGTTCCGGCGCGTCGCCGACACGATGCTCGCGCTCGGCGTCGTCTAGGCCGGACCGACGCGCGCCAGCGCGCGGTCGCGTCGAGGTCCCGCAGGGGGCCGGTGCCCTTGCGCGGCGCCGCCGCACCGACGCACGATCGCGGCATGGATCGCGCCGCGCCGGACGTCCGTCGCCCGTTCGAGGACTTCCTGCTCGCGCTGGCGCGGGGTCGCGACGTCCCGCTCGAGCGGTCGGAGGCGACGCGGATCGTCGAGGGCGTGCTGCACCTCGCCTCCGGCGCGACCGCGGAGCAGCTCGAGCTCGCGTCGACGCTCCTGGAGCAGCTCGGGCGGCGGGAGCGCGGCCACCGCCCGACGCCGCGCCGACGTGGGCGATGACGCGCCGCGGGCCCTGCCCACCCGCAAGTGCGAGTCCGCGGGTCCGACCGCCGCCCGGTCGGCGACCGGGCCACGACGCCCTGACGCGGTCGCCTCGTCCGGGATCGCCGGCCTCCGGTGCCGGTACGGTGGCGCCATGACGCGGCGATCACAGGTCGGGGCCCTCCCGGGGACCGGGGTCCTCGTGAGCCTCTTCGCCGTCGTCGCCGCGGCCGCGCTCCTCGATCGCGACGCCGGACAGGTCGTCGCCGTCGTCGCGCTGGTCGTGCTCGCGGGCTACTGCCGCGCCCGCCCGAGCGGCGGTCTGCGGGTGTTCCTCGCCGCGGCGGCGCCGAGCGCGGTCGCCCAGCTCCTGCACGACGCGATCGACGCGCCCCGGTGGATCGCCGTGCTGCTCCTGCCGGTCGCGCTGTGGATCGTGCACGAGGAGGACGCCGCCACGACGCCCCGCGACGACGCCCCACCGGTGGCCGTCCGCTGACGCGCGTCCACCGGTCACGCCGCGTCACTCCGTCCGCAGCCCCTCGGGTCGCAGGATCCGCCCGAGCGCGGGCCCCGTCAGGACGGTGACGAGGGGGACGACGGCCGCGCCGACGCCGACGACGAGGAGCGTCGCTCCGACGTCGATCCGGACGGGCTCGCCGACGAGTCGCAGGAGGACGATCCCCAGCGCCGTCCCGGCGAGCACGGCGACGGCGAGACCGAGAGCCACCGGGACCGCCGTCTCCAGGAGCACGGAGCGTCGGATCGTCCGCGGCGGGGTGCCGAAGGCGACGAGGGCGGCGAGCAGCCGCCGGCGCTCGTGCAACTGCTGCAGGGCCGAGACGAGCATGCTCGCGCCGATGAGGACGAGCACCGCGATCGCTCCGGCGACGATCCCGCGCCGCACGACGAGGAACTCGCCGTCGGCGCGCGTCGCGGTGAGCTCGGACACGACGGTCAGCGGCCCGAGGCGCGCCGCCTCGTTGCGCAGGTGCTCGAGCGCGTCGCGCCGGCCGTCGAGGCGGACCGCCGCGGCGGCCGACAGTCCCGGCAGCGCGCGGCGGTCCGCGGCCGCCGGGGTCAGCAGCACGCCCTCCGTCGGTCCGCCGTCGATGACGCTCGGCCGCGACGCCACGCGTCGTGCTTCGGTAGGGACGCGCCACCGCGCGCGCCCGTCGCGCCACGCCGAGCCAGGAGCCGGGACGACGACTCCGGGCCCGCCACGGGCGAGGAAGGCGTCGCCGTCGGCGCACGACCGCAGCACCGCGAGGCGGCGGAGGACCCGACAGGAGGCGACGGTGACCACCGACGTCGTGCCGTCGCGGCGCTCGATGAGCGTCTTCTCTCGCACGAGCGCGGCCTCGGCACCGGCGCGGCGCAGCGCGGCGCGCAGTTGCTCGGCCGACGGTCGGCCGGGGCCGGTGGTGGTCAGCACCTGCGCGTCGTAGCGCGCGACGTCGGCGCCGGTCTGCACGGTCGACGCGTCCTCGGCCGCCGCGAAGAGCGTCTGCAGCGCGATCGCGCCGGCCACCGCGACCGCGATCCCGCTGACGACCCGGGCGGCCGCCCCGCCGTCGGCCTGGAGCCGGCGAACCGCGAGCGTCCACGGCACCGGTCCGGGACGGAGCCCTCGGACGACCCGCTCGACGAGCCACGGCAGCACCGCGGTGATCCCGACGAGGACGCAGGCGATGCCGGCTGCGGCGAGCCACGGATCGAGCCGCTCCCCGGCGGCGACGTCGGTGCGCAGGAGCGGCACGAGCAGCAGCAGGCCCAGCACGGGAAGCGCGAGCCGCCAGGCGAGGCGCCGCGGCCGCGCCCCGCCGCGCCGCACGACGCCGAGCGGGTCGATCGCGAGGCGTCCGAGCGCGAGCTGCGTGACGCCGACCGACACCGCGGGGACCGCGACCGCGATGAGGACCGCGAGACCCGTCGCCGGCCGCAGGTCGCCCGGGAAGACGCTCAGGTCGCCGACCCGCGCCCCGGACGCGAGCTGCCGCGCGCCGAGGAAGAACCCCGCGCCGGCGACGAGCCCGAGCAGCGCCCCGAGCAGGGCCTCACCGCCCGCGATCCGGCGCACCATCCGGCGGTCGGCACCGACGAGCGACAGCGCGGCGAGGCGGCGATCGCGCTCCTCCCCGCCGAAGCGGACCGCGGCGCCGACGAACACGGCCACCGGCACGAGCAGCACGACGAGCGCGACGACGACGAGCAGGGCCAGGATCGGCGACTGCCCCTCGGACTGCCCCGTGTCCCCGAAGCGGTCGATCCGTCGCACGCCGTCGGGCCCGACGCGCAGGTCGTCGCGACCGGCCCAGAAGGCGAGCTCGCCCGGTCCGCTCAGACCGGCATCGGCGATCGTGCCGACGATCCGGCCGGGCACGCGCGGGCGCAGCAGCGGGCCGTCGGAGCCGGCGAGCAGCCGGCGGAGGCGCGGGGAGACGACGACCTCGCCGGCCCCAGGCAGCCGTGCGAGACCGGGCGGGAACGGGGCCTGGCGCCCCTCCGGCTGCACGAGCCGCCCGCGGACGTTCTCGTCGCGGAACCGCACCGCGACGTCGGCGACGAGCAGCGTGCGGGGCCCGCGGGCGGTCGGGGCGTCGGAGAGCTGGAAGTCGTCGCGCGCCGCGGTCCGCGCGTCGCGGGCGTCGAGCGCCGTCGGCGTGGCGGCGGCGAGCAGCAGCAGCGCGACGCCGAGCCCGACGCCGACCGCGGTCATCGCGGTGCGCGACCACGACGCCCGTCCGCCGGAGACGGCCAGGCGGGCGCCGAGCAGCAGCTCGCGCGCCCAGGCGCCGGCGCGGCTCACGCGAGGAGCTCCGTCGTGCGGGTGCGGCCGTCGCGCACGACGACCTCGCGGTCCGACCAGCCGGCGACGCGTGCCTCGTGGGTGACGAGCACGACCGCTGCGCCGCTCTCGCGCGCCGCGCCGGCGAGGAGGTCCATCACGCGCTCCCCGTTGAGCGAGTCCAGCGCCCCGGTCGGCTCGTCGGCGAAGACCACGCGTGGCGTCGTGACGAGCGCCCGTGCGACCGCGACCCGCTGGCCCTGGCCGCCCGAGACGCGTCCCGGCGTCTGGCGGGCGACGTCGGCGACCTCGAGCCGCTCCAGCCAGGCGATCGCCCGGGCGTCGGCCTCGCGGCGCGGCACGCCGTCCAGCCGCAGCGGCAGCGCGACGTTCTCCGCGCAGCTGAGTTCCGGGACGAGCTGACCGAACTGGAAGACGAACCCGAACGCCGACCGGCGCAGCGCACCACGCTCGGCGTCCGTGAGCGTCGCGAGGTCGCGCCCGTCGAAGCGGACGGTGCCGCGGTCGGGTCGCACGATGCCCGCGAGGCAGTGCAGCAGCGTCGACTTGCCGGAGCCCGACGGACCCATGATCGCGACGACCTCGCCGGGGTCGACGGCGAACGTCGCGCCCTCGAGGGCGGTGGTCGCGCCGAACGCCTTGTGCAGGTCGGTCCCGACGAGCAGCGGCCTGGCCGCCGGGCCGGTCACGACGTCACCTGCGCGCGGAGCCCGTCGAGTCGCGCGGCCGTCAGCTCGAGCCAGCGCAGGTCGGCCTCGAGGTGGAACAGCGCGTGGTCGCACACGAGCTGATCGGCGAGGTCACCGTCGCGCTTGCGTCGCGTGAGCTCGCGCATCGCGTCGAGGTGCGCCGCGCGCTGCGTGTCGAGGATGTCGGCGGCGGGGCGGCCCGTGAGCAGGGCGAGGACGACCTTGCCGTAGAGCGTCGTCTGCAGGTACTGCTCCGGGCGCTCCGGCTGGGCGAGCCAGAGGTCGACGTCGGCGACCCCGGCGTCCGTGATGGCGTAGCGCTTGCGCTCCGGCCCGCCACCCGGCTCGATCCCGTCGAGCTCGACGAGGCCGTGCTTGAGCAGCCGCTGGAGCGTGGCGTACACCTGGCCGTACGCCAGCGGGCGGTCCTGGCCAAAACGCTCGTCGTAGGCGCGCTTCAGGTCGTACCCGTGGCTCGGCCCCGACTCCAGGAGCCCGAGGAACGCCTTCGAGATCTGCATGGGCGGCGACTATACACACCGAGTATTCTCTTGGTGTAGAGAACGCGAGGAGACCGGTTGCATGCCCGCACGGCGGACCCACGCGGGCGACGACGGCGAGATCGCTGCCGGCGACCGCGTCGGCGAGCGTCCGCGGACTCCACGCGAGGCCCTCGACGTGCTCGGTGACCCGCAGGACGGCGCAGGCGTCGACGATCGGGGCGGCAGCACGGTCTCGCGACCCCGCGCCGCACCCGGCCAGGCCGCCCGCGAGGGTCGGGGCGAGCGCTGCGGAACGGCTGCTCGGGACGGGGACGCCGCCTCCCGTGGCGCAGGAGCCCCTGTTCCAGGGGGGCGCCGGCACGAGCCCGCGGACACCCTCATCACGTCGCGTCCACGACCCGGAGGCGGCGTCCCCGTCCCGAGCTCGCCGAACGGAGTTGACGGCGTACTCGTGGACAGTGTACTCCCCCCTGCGTCGAGGCACCGATCACGCGGGCGGGCCGCCGCGCGCGACGCGTCGTCATCGCGGCACGGCGGTCGGCGGTGGCGCGATCTCGGGCTCAGAGCGGCGCGCCGCCGGGCCACGGCGTCGCCACGGTCAGCTCGTCGCCCTCGGCGACCACCGGTCCGCCGCTGCTCCCGCCGACGCCGCCGATCGTCACGAGCTGCAGCCGGGGCCGACGGCCGTGCCCGGGCACGTCGTCGGCGCCGCCGACGACGACGGCGATGCGCCCGTCGACGAGCGGATGCAGACCGCGCACGCCGTCGCCGGCGTCGTACCCGAACCGCCCGAGGACGACCCCGGTCTCCTCCACCGTCCCGCCGGGGTCGACGGTGACGAGGCGCAGCTCGCTGGACGTGCGGCCGTCCCGCGCGGCGAGCGCGACGAGTCCCGGACCACCCCCGACCGGCGCGATCGCCGCCAGCGGGATCCCCTCGTCGGCGGGGCGGGCGACGACCGTGCGGACCGCCTGCCCGTCCCAGCGCTGGATGCGGGAGGCGAGGATCCCGGCGAGCTCGCCGTCCCGCAGTCGCACGCGCGTGCTCGCCCAGGCGACCCCGCTGCCGTCCCAGGTCGGGGACTCGGGAAGCCAGACCCGGGATCCCCGGAGCGGGGCGCGCGCGATCGTCCGGCTCCGGCGACCGTCACCGACCACCAGATCGGGCGCGGCGTCCTCGCCGACGGCGACCATCCACGCCAGGCGGCGGCCGTCCGGCGCCCACGCGGGCGCGCCGAGCACGCGCCGGCCGCCCACGATCCGGCACCGCCGCGAGCCGACCGCGCAGGTCCGCAGCTGGTCGCGGAACCGGCCCGGCCGGGCCCCGACGACCGCCAGGCGCGTCCCGTCCGGCGAGAACCGCAGCACGACCGCCCGGCCGGTCCGGCGGATGGTGCGGACCCGCCCGCTCGCGAGGTCCACCACCCGGACCGCGTCGTCGCCGTGTCGCGCGGCCAGGCGCGTGCCGTCGCCGGAGAGCGCCAGCGCGACGTCCCCGCGACTGCTGCGGGCGAGGCGCAGGACGGTCCGTCGCGTCCCGTCGACGCCGGCGACCGCGACGCTCCGCCCGTCCCGCACCGCGTAGAGCGCCGGCGGCCCGCCGGCCGCCGCGACCCCGCTGGTCGGCGGCGCCACGGCGAGCAGCGCGACAGCCGCAGCGGACGCCACCGCCGCGGGCGGGAGCAACGGTCGGAGCGGCATGCGCGCACGCTACGGCGAGGCGCGAGCGACGCGCAACCGCACGCTCCCGCGTCGCCCGGGGCGGTCAGCCGAGCGTGCCGGTCTCGAGCACGAGGTACACGCCGAGCGCCAGGACGCCGAGCAGGACCACCCAGTAGAGCCACCGCACGATGCGACGCGACCGGGAGTCCGGAGCGAAGATCTCCGCCAGCACCTCGCCACCCGTGCACATGCGCGGGAGCTTACGAACGACCGCGGAACGCCGCGCCAGACACGTCGAGCCCGAGCGGGTTCCGCGCTGCCGACGCCGCCGTGAGCCGCGCGCCACCGCACGACCGCCGGAGAACGCGAAAGCCCCGCCGGGGCGGGGCTTTCGTTCAGGAGCGGATGATGGGACTCGAACCCACGACCTTCTGCATGGCAAGCAGACGCTCTAGCCAACTGAGCTACATCCGCGCGGGAGCAGCAATATAGCGGGCCGGATCGGCGGGCGCGTCGCGGTCGGACGGCGGAGCGCGTGGCGGCGAGCGCGTAGGATCCGGGCCGATGCCCGCCCCCCTCGGCGCCTGACGGATGGACGACGGACGCGACGACGCGCCCGTGCCCGCGCCGCCGGAGCCCGACGACGTCGCCGACCTCTGGGACCTCGACGATCCGCTCGCCGCGGCCGGCTACGACGAGGCGATCGCGGCGCGGCTCGCGCCGGCGCTGGCCGACCGGCCCGAGCGACGACCGGCCCGCGTGGCGCGGATCGAGTACGGCGGCTGCCACCTCGTCACCGCCGACGGCCGGCGGCCCGGCGTCGCGCGGCTCCCTCGCGCGTCGACCTACGACGACGACCGGGCGGAGACGCCGCTGGCCGTCGGGGACTGGGTCGCCGTCGAGCGGGACTCCAGCGACGACCGACTGCTCGCCGTCGACGTCGCCCCGCGCGAGCGGCGCGTCGGACGCCGCGACCCGTCGCGCGAGCTGCTCGAGCAGGTCCTCGCGGCGAACGTCGCCGCGGTGCTCGTCGTCCACCCGCTCGACCGGCCCCTGCGGCCCGGCCGGATCGAGCGCTCGCTCGTCGTCGCGCACGAGGGCGGCGCCCAGCCGATCGTCGTCGCGACGAAGATCGACCTGGACCTCCCCGGCGCGTGGCAGGCGGTGCGCGACGCCGTGCCGCCCGACGTGCCCGCCGTGGCCGTGTCCAAGCGGGACGGCCGCGGGCTCGACGAGGTCCTCGCCCTGCTGCCGCGAGGCGAGACGACGGCGCTCATCGGCGAGTCCGGCGCCGGGAAGTCGTCGATCATCAACGCGCTCCTCGGCCAGAACGTCCTGCAGACCGGCAGCGTCCGCGCGCGCGACGCGAAGGGTCGCCACACCACGACGGCCCGCGAGCTCGTCCCGCTCGACGGCACCGGCACCTGCCTGCTCGACACGCCCGGCACGCGCGAGCTCGGGATGGTGCGCGACACCGGCGGCCTCGCCGCGGCGTTCTCCGACATCGAGGAGCTCGCGGCCGGCTGCCGGTTCGCCGACTGCCGGCACGACCGCGAGGCCGGGTGCGCCGTCATCGCCGCGGTCGAGGCGGGCGCGCTGCCCGACCAGCGCCGGCGCTCGTTCCTCGAGCTGCGGGCCGAGATCGAGGAGCTCGACGGCAAGCGCGAGGATCGCGAGCGGCGCCTGGGCGAGGGTCGGCGCCCGCGCCGCTGAGGAGCCTCAGGCCTGGGCGGGCTGGCCGCTGCCGAGGTAGAGGTACCCGTGCTCGTCGGCCACGGCGTTGGGCTCGACGTCGCCCGGGTCGAGCTCCGCCAGCGCCGTGCCCTGGTCGAGCACGTGGACGCCGTCGCCCTCGCGCGCGAGGTCGAGCTCGAACCGGTACCAGGTGAGCTCCCACGCGACGACGATCCGCATCCGCGAGTCGCCGACGCCCCGGATCGTCACCCACGGCGCCCCGAGGGAGCGGGCGATGCCCGACAGCGTCCGCGGGTGCGGCGAGTGGTTGTAGAGGTCGATCGCGCGCGCCGCCATCCGCGCACCCGCGCTGATGACCTGCGCCCGGTCGCCGGTCGCGGTCGTGCCGTGCGCCGCGAGCGGCGAGGCGTGCTGCTCCTCCTCGACCGTGATGCCCAGCTCGTCCTCGAGCGTGTGGATGTGGCGGCGCGAGGGCGCCGGGACGCCGAGATCCACCTCGCCCCGCTCGTCCGGTCGCTCGGCGTCGGGGTCGGGGCGACGGCGCCGGGTGCCGCTCGCGCGAGCCGGGGTCGGCCGGCTCCGTCCACCGCGCCGCCCGCCGCGGGCGCGGCGCAGGCGGTCCAGCAGCGACGGCCCGCGCTCGGGCTCCAGCGTCAGCGCATCGCCGACGCCGATCCGGATCCAGCCGGCGTGCAGCGCGCGCGGGACGCAGAGCTCGCAGACCTCGCGACGCTCGCCGTCGTGCAGGAAGATCTCCGGCTCCTCGCCCCGCAGGAGGTGCCTGCCGCAGGACGCGCAGACGAGGTACGAGGTGGGCGTGGACACCAGATCGAGGCTAGCATCCGGCCGGCGCTCCGCCACCCGTCGGCAGCCGCCGCCCGCCGCCTCCACGGACGGTCGGTGGGCCGGCGCTCAGCCCGGTTCCGCGGATGATCGGCCGAGCCTCGGCGGATCGAGGCTCAGGCGAGCTCGGCCTCGCCACCGGCGAGACGGGCGCGCAGCCGCAGGACGGCCTTCGTGTGCAGCTGCGAGGCGCGCGACTCGGTCACGCCGAGGACCTCGCCGATCTCGCGCAGCGTCAGGTTCTCGTAGTAGTAGAGCGCGATCACGACCTTCTCGCGCTCCGGCAGCCGCTGGATCGCGTCGCCGACCTGATCGCGCAGGTCCTGGTCGGCGAGCATCGCCTCCGGGTCCTCGGCGCGCTCGTCCTCGATCGTGTCCAGCAGCGACACCTGGTCGCCGGACGCGTCGCTGACGCTCCACATCTCGTCGAGCGCGTGGACGGTCGCCTGCGAGACCTGCAGCAGCGAGTCCTGGAAGTCGCGGACCGTCACGCCCAGCGCGTCGGCCATCTCCTCGTCGGTCGGGGCGCGGTGCAGCCGGTGCTCGAGCTGGCTGTGCGTGCGCTCGATCTCGCGGGCCCGTGCGCGCACCGATCGGGGCACCCAGTCCTGCGAGCGCAGCTCGTCGATGATCGCGCCGCGGATCCGCGTGACCGCGTACGTCTCGAAGCGCACGTCCCGGGAGGGATCGAAGCGGTCCACCGCCGAGGTCAGCCCCACCATCCCGTAGGAGATGAGGTCTCCCTCCTCGACGTGCGGTGGGAGGGTGGCGGCGATCCGGCCTGCCACCCACTTCACGAGCGGCGCGTGCTGGAGCACGAGCTGCTCGCGCGCGTACTGGTCCTTGTCGGCGCGCAGGCGGCGCCAGAGCTCGCGCTGATCGGTCGGTCGTGGCTCGACGGGCAACGGGATGTACGCAGTCGGTCGGACGGGGTCCGTCAGGCTCGTGGATGGCTGCGACGGTACGCCGCTCGCAGCCGGGTCGACTCTACCCGAGTGTAGACCTGCGTCGTGGACAACTGTGCGTGTCCCAGCAGCTCCTGGATCGCACGGAGGTCCGCTCCGCCGTCCAGGAGGTGGGTGGCGAAGGAGTGGCGCAGCGCGTGCGGGTGCAGATCGCTCGGGAGCCCGGCGTGTCGGACCCACCGGTCCAGGCGGCGGCGGACGTCGCTCGTGGACAGCCGACGCCCGCGTCGCGACAGGAGCAGCGCGCCGTCGTCGGCCGCCGGATCGCGCAGCGCCGGCCGACCGCGGCCGAGGTAGCGCTGCACCGCGTCGACCGCGGGATCGCCGACCGGGACGGTCCGCGTCCGCTCCCCCTTGCCGGTCACGCGGACCTGGGCCGGACCGGCGCCCTCCCCCAGGTCGAGGTCGACGACGTCGATCCGGACGAGCTCGGCGGCCCGCAGCCCGCACCCGTAGGCGAGCTCGAGCATGGCGCGATCCCGCAGCGCGAGCGCGTCGTCGTCGGCCGGGATGCGCTCGAGCAGCTGCGCCGCCTCGGCGGGCTTCACGATCCGCGGCAGGTGCTGGGGCCGGCGCGGCGCCGGGGCGAGCTCGGCGGGGTTGCCCGCCACGAGACCCGCCGCCTTCCACGACCGGAACCCGGAGCGCAGCGCCGCCAGCGCGCGCGTGACGGTCGTGGCCGCCGCGCCGCCGGCCGTGAGGAACTGCGTGTACCGGCGGACCGCCTTGACGTCGACGGCCTCGGGGCCGCGCAGCCCGGCCGAGGCGCACCACGCCGCGAACCGCGCGAGGTCGCCCGCGTAGGCCTTGCGGGTCCGCGCGGCCGCTCCACGCCGCTCCTGGTCGCGATCGGCGAGCTCGAGCGCGGCGCGCCAGGAGGCGCCGGGGGCCGCGTCGGTCATATCCTCAGGCGTCGTGGGCTCGTTCTTCATCGATACGCGGTCCGGCCAGGTGGCCACGAAGCGGCAGCTCATCGCCGCCGGGCTGTGCAGCCCGATCGACGATCCGCAGCTTCCGTGGCATCCGATCCGGGGCGACATCGACGCGTCCACCCTTTGGTACTCGGTGCTGCGCAAGCAGGAGCGCGGCATCTGGCTGGGCACCGTCGCCTTTCGCCGCGGGGACCACCACCTCCTGCTGCTCCGTCAGGGCTGGGAGGAGATCGACATCGAGGAGATCGCCGCGTTCGGCCCCGAGGCCGGCGCTGAGGGCGACGGCGAGCGCGCCGAGATCGCCCGCTCGCCCTTCGACGACTGATCCCGGACCGCCCCGAGGGGTCGGGGCGCCTCGCCGCGGCTGACCCGCGGTCCGGGCGGCGAGGGAACGCCGGCGCTGCCGGTCGAGGGACCTAGAGGATCCAGATCGGCGTGCCGACCGGAACGCGCGGATACAGGTCGATGACGTCCGGGACGTGCATCCGCAGGCAGCCGTGCGAGGCGTTCGTGCCGATCGAGGCGTCGTCGGACGTGCCGTGGATCCCGACGCCGTCGTAGATCCCCAGCCAGCGCGCCTTGATCGGGTTGGACGGCCCCGGCGGCACGACCGTCCCGGCGAGGTCGCCGGCCCACGCGGAGTTCGGGACGTGCCAGGCGGGGTTCTCCGCCTTGTTGTGGATCTGGTACTGGCCGGCGGGGGTGTCGTGCCCGGCCTTGCCGACCGAGATGCCGTACGTCTTGACGAGCTTCAGGTTCTTGTAGAGCTTCAGCTGGAACGTGCTGCGGCTCGCGACGAGGACCGTGCCGTACTTCTTGCGGACCTCGCCGTTGGTGACCTTCGGCTGCTGCTTGTGGGTGTAGGCCGAGACCTGATGCGGGGCCGAGGGGTCCTTCAGCGCCTTGCGCACGAGGTCGGCGACCCGCTCGCGCTGCAGGCGCAGCCCGACGCGGGCCCGCTTGACGCGGAGCTTCCCGTCGGTGAACTCGACCGACGCGTCCTGCGGATCGCGGTGCAGCCCCCGCTCGACGCGGTTCAGCAGCGCCGTGATCGCCGTGCGCGAGTACGAGGAGGTCGTCGCGATCTCGCGGTCGACCTCGCCGCCGGTGACCTTGCGCAGCATCCGGGAGAACGCGTTGCCGTCCTCGGCCACCCGCTGCGCCTCGGCGATGGCGCCGTCGATGTCGACGTCGACCTTCGCCGTCTGCGGCGTGAGCGTCCAGGCCTTGTCGGAGTGGACGATCCGGACCGGCTTGCGGAGCTTGCCGAGCAGCTCGGTACGGACCTTCTCGCGGGCGTCGTCGGAGGTCAGCCCGCCGACGTCGACCCCGCCGACGGTCACCCCGTCGGGGATCTTCTTCGCCGTGCTGGCGTCGGCGACGAGCACGCCGCCGCTGACGACGAGCAGGACGAGCACGACGCTCGCGAGTACGACGACTGTCCGTTGCGCCATGGCCGATCCAGAATCGTAGCGGCCCGCGCGGCGTCCTCGCAGCACCGGACGTCCCGGCGTGGTCCCGGCTCGAACGTCCGCCGCGGATCGCGGCGCTCAGCGCCGCTCGAGCAGCAGGTCGATCTCGTCGAGGATCCGGCGGCGCGCCGGGCCGTCCGCCTCGTGGGCGCGCAGGGCGCGCAGCGCCTCGGGATCCAGCGAGGGGAGGAGGTCGAGCAGGGCCTCGGGCTCCAGCGCCGCGACGCCGCGACGCTCCGCCGCCTCCGGATCGGCGGCCGCCTCGCGAACCGACGGGCTGTAGCGCAGGAACGCCTCGACCTCGGGGTCGTAGGGCTCGGGCTCTCCGGGGTGCAGCACGCGCCGCCGGCGGCGGACGCCCTCGGCGCCCAGCAGCGCCTCCCGGGTCGTGGCGCGATAGGCGAAGCCGGTCTGCTTCAGGCGCCGGTTGTCGAGGCCGCGGCCGTACCGCAGCTGGCCGGCCACGTCGAGCGCCGCCGCCAGGCCCGCGCGCTGGAGGATCCCGGCGAGCAGGCCGCTGCCCCACGGCGGCAGCAGCGGCGCGTGGGCCCGGCCGAGGATCCGCAGCGCCTCGCTGAGCGCGAGCGTCCCGTCGGCGGCGACGATCCACGGCCCGGCGAGCTCCTCCGCGACGACGTGGGCGACCGCGGCGGCGGCGTCCTCCTCCTGGACGACCTGCAGCGGTGGGTCGAACCCGAGCACCGTGGGCAGCAGCGGCAGGCGGTCGGCGACCTGCAGGAGCCCGGAGCCGGCCGGCCCGACCGGATCGGCGAGCCGCACCGTCGCGAGCTCGAGCGCGCCGTGCCGATCGGCGGCGCGCGCGGCGGCGTCCTCGATCTCCGCCAGCGCCCGCTGGCGGGGGCTGCGTGGCGGTCGGGGCGCCGTCGCCTCCGTCAGGAACGTCGGCAGGTCGCGGTGCCAGCCGTAGCGGTGCACCGATCCGACCGTGACGAGCCGCCGCAGCGGCGATCGCTCCTCGGCGACGGCGGCGGCGATCCGCCGCGTCGTGGCGGCGTGGTCGGCGAGCTCCCGATCGTCCTGCCGGGCGACGGCCGCGGCGGCGCGGAGGTCGACGAGGACCTCGACCGCGGCGCCCCGCACGACGCGCGGCAGCTGGGGCGACCCGGGCGCCAGCCGCACGAACTCCGCGACCGCGAACGGCGCCCCCGGCGGGCGCTCGTCGACGGCGATGAGCGTGCCGATCCGCGGGTCGCGCTCGAGCGCGCCCACGACGAGCGCCCCGAGGCGGCTCGCCGCGGCGGTGACGAGGACGCGCAGCCCGCCGGTCATCCGAGCCACCGCGATCCGCGCTCCCGCCGCAGCTCGTCGGTCGCCGCGCGCAGCGCGCGGGCCGTCGCGACGGCGGCGCCGACGGCCCGCTGGCGATCGTCGGCACCGGCGGTCGTCGGCTGGGGGTCCAGCGCGCGCAGGCGGATCTTCGCCGGCAGGTACAGGAGGAGCCCGAGCGGCCCGAGGTGCGGGAACGCGAGCGTCACCGGCAGCCGTCGGCCGCCGGGCAGCGGCAGTCGCCCGAGGACCGGCTGGGCGTCGTCGATGCCGATGGCGGCGACGGGCAGCAGCGGCGCGCCGACCTGCACCGCGGCGCGCACGGCGGGATGACGCGCCAGCGCGCCGGCGGCGTCCTCGTCCTGCAGGTCCTGGGTCGGGACGCTCACGATGACGAGCTCGCGCTCGTCGCGCAGCAGCCGGGCGAGGTCCTCGTCGTGCGCGCGCACGACGCCGATCCGCGTCAGCAGGACCGACAGCCCAGGCTGGTCGAGGACCGCCGGGTCGGCGCAGGGCCGGGCGATCCGGCGGCGCGGATGGTCCTCCCGGATCGCCTTGGCCAGCAGCGGAGCGATCGGCGAGAGCGCGCCGCCGCCGTTGACCACGAGCACCCCGCCCCCGCGTCCGGGGATCCGTGCGGCCTGCTGGAGCTCGATCCGGAACCAGACCTTGTGCGCGGCCTCGAGCAGCGACCCGTCGAGGGCGTCGCTGGCCCGCGTCGAGCGGCCCCAGTCGTCGAGGTCCCGGTCGGGCTCCACGACCGGCAGGTGGCTGCCGGGCGCCGGTGGCGGAGGCGTCTCCACGTCGGTCATCCTCGCAGGTAGGAGGCGGGAGCCGGTCCTCCGGCGGCCGCGGACGAGCGCCCCATGATCGGCCGCCGGCCGTGCCGGCTCCGGTGCTACTGGGCGGTGCGGCCCCGGCGGACCGGCGCCTGGCCGGCGGCGCGGCCCTCGGCGGTCGCGAGGCGCTCGGCGCGCTCGCGCTCCCACTCCCGCAGCCGCCAGAGGTCGCGCCGGACGCGGCGCCGCGAGGTCGTCGTGCCGGGCGTGGAGATGTGGGCGGAGGCGACGACGCCGCTCTCGTCCCCAGTGAGCGCCATCCAGTTGGCGAGCAGGTCGTCCGTGGCGGTCAGCGGCTCGCTGGGGTCGACGGCGGCCAGGCGGACCTGGCACTCGCCCAGGAGCGTCGTGGTCTGCGGCAGGAACACGACGTAGGGGGCGTGCGGGTAGAGGAGGTACGCGTAGGCGACCCCCGAAGGTGGTCGGCGCCCGGACGGTGCGGGAGCCCGGGGCCGCCGCCCCCAGACGCGCACGAACCCGAGGTCCCGGTACATCGCCCAGGACTCCTCGTCCAGCACGGTCCGCAGGAGGTCTCGTGCGGTGGCCTCGCTGCGGCGGCGCTCCGCGCGGCCCGCGCCGCCGAGCGCCAGCCAGGCGCGCACCGCCGCGGCGCGTCGGGCCAGCAGCGGGACCCACGCCTCGGCGGTCAGCAGCAGCGGCAGCGCCACGATCGCGGCGGTGACGATCCAGAGGGTCATCGCCGCGCCCCCGCGGTCAGGTCCTCGCCGGCGAGGGCGGCCGTCCGCGCCCGCTGGGCGTCGAGGTCGAGCACGTCGACCGGACCGGCGCCCGCGCCGACGTCGCGCCGGCCGTTGCGCACCGCCTCTCCCGCGACCGCGCGGGCGACCCGCGCGGCCTCCGCGAGCGGCAGGCCGAGCGCGAGCTGCGCGGCGAGGGTGCTCGAGTGGGTGCACCCGGAGCCGTGGGCGGCGCCGTCGGGGTGCCGAACGCCGGGGAGGCGGACGAGCGACCCGTCCTCGAGCCGCAGCACGTCCTCGGCCGTCTCGCGGTGGCCGCCGGTCACGAGGACCGCGTCGGGGCCGAGCGCGGCGACCTCCTCGGCGAGCGCCGAGACGTCGATCGGGTCCGCGGCAGCCCGGCCGACGAGCGCCAGCGCCTCGGGCAGGTTCGGCGTCACGACGGTCGTGCGCGGCAGGAGCCGGCCCACGAGCGCGTCGTGGGCGTCGGCGGCGAGCAGGCGCGCGCCGGACTCGGCGACCATCACCGGGTCCAGGACGACGGGGGTGCCGTCGGGCAGCAGGTCGAGCGCCGTGGCCACGGCCTCGATCGTCTCGCGGGTGCCGACCATGCCGATCTTCACGGCATCGACGCCGAGATCCTCCAGCACGACCCGGACCTGCTCGACGATCATCGCGGGCGAGACCTGCTCGATCCGCGTGACGGCGACGGTGCTCTGGGCCGTCAGGCCCACGATCGCGCTCGTCCCCTGCACGCCGGAGGCCGCGAACGCCTTGAGATCGGCCTGGATGCCGGCACCGCCGCCGGAGTCCGACGTGGCGATCGTGAGGCAGACGGGGGTCCGGCGAGCGGCCATCACCGCCGAGGCTACCGCGCTCGCGGACGGCGTCACGCCGCCGGGGGCCGATCGTGGACGAACCATCCGTCGGGGCCCGCGTGCCGACGGTCGTCGAGGTCAGCTCCCGCTCCAGCTCAGCCGTCCGTCGAGCCCCCGCCGGACCTGGCCGCGCGCCTCCAGCTCGCTGAGCGCCGCGTGGACGGCCGCCGGCGCCGCCTCGCCGGCGAGCAGCTCGTCGAGCGTCCGGGCCCGCCGCCGCAGGCGCGCGGCGAGCTCCGCGACGACCGGGTCGCCGAGCGCTCCATCCTCCGCGGGTCCCGGGCGGTCGAGGACGAGCTCCGTGCCGAGCATCGCGGCCACGTCGTCGAGGTCGAGCACGGGCGTCGCGCCGTCGCGCAGCAGCCGGTTCGTGCCGGCCTGGCGATCGTCGAGGACCGATCCCGGCACCGCGCCGACCGGCCGCCCGAGGTCCTGGGCGAGCTCGGCGGTGATGAGCGACTCGGAGCCGGTCGCGGCCGAGACCACGACGACCGCGTCGGACAGCGCGGCGATCAGGCGGTTGCGCGCCGGGAACGTCCAGCGGCGGGGCTGCGTCCCGGGCGGCAGCTCCGCGAGCACCGTGCCGTGCGCGACGAGGCGCCCGAAGAGCCGGTGCAGGCCGCCCGGCGATGCGCGGTCCACGCCACCGCCGAGGACCGCGGCCGTCGCGGGAGCGCCGCCGGCGCCGGACTCCGTGGCGCGCAGGGCGCCCCCGTGCGCAGCGGCATCGACGCCGTAGGCCATCCCGCTGAGCACGAGCACGCCGGCGCGGGCGAGCTGCTCGCCCAGCCCGTCGGCGACCCGACGACCCTCGTCCGGAGCGCGGCGTGCCCCCACGATCGCCACGACGGGGCGGTCGCCGGCCGCGAGGTCCTCGAGCAGGCGCTCGCCCGCACCGCGCAGGTGCAGGACCGCGGGCGGGTCCTCGAGCTGCTCGAGTCGCGCGGGGTAGCGCGGATCGTGGCGGCACACGGCGAGGATCCCGTCGTGCTCGCGGTGGTGGCGCTCGCGCGCCAGGAGGTCCGCGTCGCCGGCGAGCGCCGGCGGGGCGTCGAGGCCCAGCGCGTCCAGCAGCTCGGGCTCCGCGCGCCCCAGGAGGGCGCCCTCGCCGCCGCGCCGCCGGCGGGCGCCGCGGTCGATCCACGGGCTCAGGGCGGCCACGAGGGCGGTGCGGCGCCGGCACGCCGCGCACGTGGTCATGCCGCCTCCGGCGCGGCGGCGTCGTCGTCCTGCTCGATCGCCTGTCGCAGGTGCAGCGCCTCGCCGAGATGGTGCGGCCCGATCGTGTCGCTCGCGTCGAGGTCGGCGATCGTGCGCGCGAGGCGCAGCACCCGCGCGCGACCGCGACCGCTCAGCGCGCCGCGGGCATAGCAGCGGTCCAGGAGGGTCGCCGCCTGCGGTCCGAGGCCGTGGTCGAGCCGCCGCGGTCCCGTCGCCCGGCGCCGCTCGGCGGCGAAGGCGCGGCCCGCCTCGACGCGTCGGCGCACCGTCGCGCTGTCGTCGCCCGGCGGTCCGGCGATCTGCCGGGCGGTCGGTCGCGGGCAGCCCACGTGCAGGTCGATCCGGTCCAGCAACGGTCCCGACAGGCGCCGGCGGTAGCGCTCGAGCTCGTGGTCGCCGCACCGGCAGCGCGAGCCGCCGTGCCCGCACGGGCACGGGTTGGCGGCCGCGACGAGCAGCGCCCGCGCGGGGAAGATCCGTCGTCGTCCCCCGCGGATGAGCGAGACCCGCCCGTCCTCGAGCGGCAGGCGCAGCGCCTCGAGCGCGTCGCGGCGGAACTCCGGCAGCTCGTCGAGGAGGAGCACCCCGCGGTGGGCGAGCGTCAGCTCGCCCGGGCGCGGGACGGAGCCGCCGCCGACGAGACCCGCGGCGGAGGTGCCGTGGTGCGGGGCGCGGAACGGACGCTCGCGGACGAGCCCACGCCCGTCGTGCAGGCCGCAGACGCTCTGGATCCGCGTGACCTCGAGCGCCTCCGCGGTCGTCATCGGCGGCAACAGGCCGGGCAGGCGTCGCGCGAGCATCGTCTTGCCGGTGCCCGGCGGGCCGACGAGGAGCAGGCTGTGGCTGCCGCACGCGGCGATCTCCAGCGCGCGGCGGGCGACCGCCTGGCCGCGGACGTCGGCGAGGTCGGGGACGCCCGTCGGGTCGGCGTCGGCCGCCACGGGCAGGGTCGCGCGCTCGTCGGCGGCGCCCGCCGCCAGGGCGCGCAGCGCCTCCTTCAGCGAGTCGGCGCCGCGCAGGGCGAGCCCGGGCACGAGCGCCGCCTCGGCGAGCTGGGAGCGCGCGAGGAGGACGGCGGCCAGCCCGGCGTCGCGCGCGCCCTCGGCGACCGGCAGCGCCCCGCGGGCGGGACGGACCTCGCCCCCGAGGGACAGCTCCCCGATCACCGCGACGTCGTCGACCACGGCATCGCGCGCCTGGCCGCTGGCCACCAGCACGCCGAGCGCGATCGGCAGGTCGAACCCCGGCCCGGCCTTCGGCAGGCTCGCCGGCGCGAGGTTCACCGTGATCCGGCGCTGCGGCAGCTCGAAACCCTGGTTGCTCAGCGCCGCGCGGACGCGCTCGCGCGCCTCCCGCACCGCGAGGTCGCCGAGACCGACGATCGTGAACGACGGCAGTCCCGGCCGCACGTCGACCTCGACGGTCACCGGGCGCGGATCGAGGCCGTCGAGGGTGAACGTCAGGAGCCGGGCGAGCATGGCGGCGACGCTAGGCGTGGGCGGCGTGCCGCCTCCAGGGGCGATCGGTGCCGGTCCGGCGACGGATCGGCCGCGACTTCGCGCCGTGCGCGATCGGCACGGATCCGGCGTGGGACCGGCGCAGGAGGCCGCACGCGTGCCGGAGCGACGCGCCTAGCGTCGAGGCATGTCCCAACCGGCCCCCTCCCCCGCGCCCACCGATCCGCCCGACCGCCGCCCCGCGGTCGGGCGGCGCGGGGAGGAGCTGGCGCTCCAGCACCTCCAGCGCCTCGGGTTCGTCCTCGTGGAGCAGCGCGCCCGCACGCGCTTCGGCGAGATCGACCTCGTCGTCCACGACGGGCGCACGATCGTCTTCTGCGAGGTGAAGGCCCGGGTCGCCCGGCGTCCCGACGCCTGGACGTCGCTGCACGACGGCAAGCAGCGCCAGGTGCGTCGCCTGGCGGCCGCCTGGCTGGCGTCGCGGACCGACCGCCCCACGGCGCTGGACCTGCGCTTCGACGCCATCACCGTCCGGCTGGACCCGGCCGGCCGGCTCCTCGCGCTCGATCACGTCGAGGGCGCGTTCTGAGGCGCGACGGGGAGCCGGGCCCGCGATCCAGGAGGGTGGCCGGTGCGCGGCGTCAGTCTGCGGCGACCCGGCCGGCGTCCCCGGCCGCGTGGGAGTCGTCCCCGAGCGGACCGCCGGTGCGCGAGTCGGCCGCGAGGACGTCTCCGGCCTGCGGGCCCGCGGCGCGGGGGTCGACCGCGCCGGCGTCGTCAGGGCGTCGGTCGTCGACGAACGGGCCCAGGCCGGCGGCGGCGTAGGCCACCGAGCGGAACGAGCGCCGATGCAGGGGCGTGATGCCGTGCTCGCCGATCGCCGACCGGTGGGCGGCGGTCGCGTAGCCCATGTGGACGTCGAAGCCCCAGTGCGGGTGGCGCTCGGCGGCCCGCCGCATGAACCGGTCGCGGGTGACCTTCGCGACGATCGACGCGGCCGCGATCGCCGCGCTGCGGGCGTCTCCGCCGACGATCGCGCGCTGCGGATGGCCGATCTCCGGCACCCGGAACCCGTCGATGAGGCACAGGGCGCCGGGCACCGCGACCCGCCGGGCGGCGGTCGACAGCGCCTCGAGGTTCGTGACGTGCAGGCCCCGCTCGTCGAGGCCCTCGACGCAGCGCGAGACCACGACGGTGCGCACCGCGAGCCGCTGCACGACGCCGAGCAGGCGCTCGCGCTCCTCGGGCCCGTGGCGCTTGGAATCGTCCAGCGCGCCGAGGGCGCGGACCTCGCGCGGACCGATCCTCTCGAGGTCCAGGAGCACGCCCCCGGTCACCAGCGGTCCGGCGAGGCAGCCACGGCCGGCCTCGTCGGCGCCGACGACGAACCGCACGCCGAGGCGGCGGTCGTGCTGCACGAGCGTGCGTCCGCGACTCACCCGACGATCGTGGCGCACCGGGCGGACGGGCGTCGCGCGCCCCGGCCCGCGCCCGTCACGACGCCCCGCACGGGACGTGGCCTACAGGCCGCCGATCTCCTTCGGCGGCCAGTACGTCGCGAAGGCGCCGCCGACGATCCAGTCGCGCGGCACGGGACCCCAGTAGCGGCTGTCGTTCGAGCCGCCCCGGTTGTCGCCCATCATGTAGTAGCTGCCCTTCGGGACCGTGATCGGCTTCGGGAGGTCGCACGCCGTGCCCTCCCCCGCGCCGACGCACGAGTCGCTGATGAAGGGCTCGTTCGTCCGCTTGCCGTTGCGGATGACGCGACCGTCGCGGACCGCGATCGTGTCGCCCGGTCCGCCGACGACGCGCTTGATGAAGTTCTCGCTGCCCCACTCGCCGCCGACCGTGCCGGCGCACGGACGCCCCTGGGCGATGTTGTCGCTGTCGGCGCAGACCGCGTCGCCGGCGTTCGAGAGTCCCGACGAGGAGGGCTCCGCGCCCTTCGGCGGGTGGAAGACGACGATGTCGCCGACCTTCGGATCGGACCCGAGCCGCTCCGAGATCCGGTCCACGAGCACCCGCTGACCGACCTTCAGCGTCGGCAGCATCGACTCGCTGGGGATCTGGTACGGCTTGACGATGAACGACTGGATCCCGAGCGCGAGCAGGAGCGCGATGGCGACGAGGCCGACGAGCTCCACGATCGGGTTGAGCCGGCGCTTCTTGCGAGCGCGCGCGGCGGGCGTGCCCGGGGCGGCGTCGCCCTGCGCGCGCGGGCCGTCCGAGGACGGCTCCGGGCGCGCGGGGCCGCCGGAGATCTCGTCGGCCACGCGTCGGGACCGGGGCTACTTCTCGGCGGGCTCGCCGGAGGCGTCGGCCTCGGCGTCGGTCGCGGGCGCCTCGGCCTGCGGGGCCTCGGGCGCGGCGGCCTCGACGGCCGTCTCCTCGACCTCGGGAGCGGGCGCCTCGGCCGCGGTCTCCTCGACCTCGGGCTCGGCGGCGGCGGGCGCCGCCGCGTCCGGCGCGACGTAGCGCTTCTCGCGCACGCGGGCCGCCTTGCCGACGCGACCGCGCAGGTAGTAGAGCTTCGCGCGGCGGACGTCACCGCGGGCGGCGACCTCGATCTTCTCGATCTTCGGCGAGCTGAGCGGGAACGTCCGCTCGACGCCGACGCCGAAGGACTGCTTGCGGACGGTGAACGTCTCGCGGGCGCCGTGGCCCTGGCGCTTGATGACGATGCCCTCGAAGACCTGCGTACGACGGCGGGTGCCCTCGACCACCTGGAAGTGGACCCGCACCCGGTCGCCGGGCTGGAAGTCGGGGTGGCTGCGGAGCTGGCTCTGCTCGAGCTTCTCGATCACGGTGGTCATCGGCGAGGTGGCCCGGACGGTCGGGAACGCGCAGGGGCGCGGGTCCGGGCAAGGGTCGACACCTTAGCGAAGGTCCTGCGTCCGGCGCGCCGCGCCTGGCCGCCCGTCGGACCCGCGCCCTCAGCGCTCGCCGGACGGGTCGGGCGGGCCCGGCGGAGCGACGTCGGCACGGTCCAGGCGCAACCCGGCGTCCCCCCGCTCGCGGCTGCGCTCGCGGCGCCAGCGGCGGATCTGCTCGTGGTGCCCGGAGAGCAGGACGTCCGGCACCGCCCACCCGCGGTGCTTCGCCGGACGGGTGTAGTGCGGGTACTCCGGATCGCCCTCCAGCGCGGCGCTGAAGCTCTCCTCGACCGCGGAGTCCTCGTGGCCGAGCGTGCCCGGCAGCTTGCGCAGCACGACGTCCGCGACGACCATCGCGGCGAGCTCGCCGCCGGCCAGCACGTACTGCCCGATCGAGACGGCGTCGGTGCAGAAGTGCTCGAGGATCCGCTCGTCGAAGCCCTCGTAGCGCCCGCACAGCAGCGTGATCCCGTCCGGCTCGGCCGCCAGCTCGTCGACGAGCGCGTCGTCGAGCACGCGGCCGCCGGGCGTCAGCGCGACGACCCGGCGGTGGGTCCGCAGGTCGACGGGGTCCTCGCCGTAGATGCCGCGCAGCGCCCGCTCCATGACGTCCACGCGCAGGACCATCCCCGCGCCGCCGCCGAACGGCGTGTCGTCGACCTGGCGGCCCGAGAGCACGGTGTGGTCGCGCGGGTTGAACGTCCGCAGCTCGTGACCGGCGGCCAGCGCGTTGCGCACGTGGCGCTGGTCGCGGTACCAGTCGAACCACTCGGGGAACAGCGTGAGGACGTCGACCTGCACGTCAGCCCTCGCCGCCCGGCTCCGGCTCGTCGAGGAAGTCGAGGTCGACGGTGAGGAGACGCGCCTCGAGATCGAGCTCGGGCACCGCGTCGCGGATCAGCGGGACGAGCAGGTCGCCGCCGGCGGGGCGACGGACCTCCAGCACGTCGCACGACGGCAGGCCGAGCACCTGGGTCACCGTGCCGACATCGTTGCCCGCCCGCGAGCGGACGGCGAGGCCGACGAGATCGTCGGGCCAGAACTCGTCCTCGTCCAGGGGCGGCAGCGCCGCGCGCGGGACGAGCAGGTCGCTGCCGCGCAGCGCCTCGGCGGCCTCCCGGCCGACGACGCCCTCGAGCACGAGCGTCGGGCGCTCCTCGGTCCCGCCGCGCCGCGCGATGCGGCGCGACGCCCCGGCGACGACGACCTCGTCGCCCGCCTGGAGGGAGATGAGCCGCGGTCGCGTGACGTGGAAGGCGCCGTCGAGGCCGTGGGCCTTCCCGACGCGCCCCACGGCGACGTGCTCGTCGGCCGCCGCGGCGGCCGGGGTGCGCTCCTCGTCCGCCAAGGCGCGCGTCAGTCCTCGTCGTCGACGATGTCGACGAGGACCCGCTGCTCGTGGTGCGCGGCGACGACCTTCACCACCGTGCGCAGGGCGTAGGCGGTGCGACCGCCGCGCCCGATGACCTTGCCGTAGTCGTCCTCGGCGACCCGCAGCTCGAGGACGATCGCCTGGTCGTCGTCGTCGGACCGCTGGACCTCGACGGCCGAGGGATCGTCGACGATCGCCCGGGTGAGGTCCGCCAGCAGCTCGTCGACCACGGCAGGCTCCGGAGGCGTCAGGCCTTGATGCCCTGCGAGCGCAGGAGCTTCTTCACGGCGTCCGACGGCTGGGCGCCGACGCTGAGCCAGTGCTGGATCCGCTCCTCGTCGAGCACGATCGTCGACGGCTCGGTCTGGGCGTCGTACCGCCCGACCAGCTCGATGAAGCGGCCATCGCGCTTGTTGCGCGAGTCGGTGGCGACGACGCGCCAGACGGGGTTCTTCTTGCTCCCCACGCGGGTGAGCCTCAGTGCGACAGCCACGGAAATCCTCGGTCGGTGCTCGGAAAGGCGAAACCGGCGCAGCAGCGGGCAGGATCAGGTCCGCCGGCCGGCGCCAAGACGGGACACCTTACCGGCTCACCGCTTGCGGCGGCGGGCGGCCCGCCCCCCGCCGCGGACGGGGATCCCGGCCTGGCCGCCGGCGCCGCCGCCGGGCAGGCCCGCGCCGCCCTGGCCGTTCATCAGCGCGCCGAGGTCCCGCATGCCGCCCTTGCTCATCTGCTTCATGAGCTTGCGCATCTGCTGGAAGTTCTTCACGAGCTGGTTGACCTGCTGGACGCTCGTGCCCGAGCCCTTCGCGATCCGCAGGCGCCGCGAGCCCTTGATGAGCTCGGGATGCCGCCGCTCCTTGACGGTCATCGACAGGATGATCGCCTCCACGCGGTCCATCTCGCGATCGTCGATCTGCTGGCCCTGCAGCTGCTGGCCGACGCCGGGGAGCATGCCCATGACCTTGGACAACGGCCCCATCCGCCGGATCATCTTCATCTGCTTGAGGAAGTCCTCGAGCGTGAACTCGTTGCGGCGGAACTTCCGCTCGAGGTCCTTCGCGTCGCGCTCGTCGAACTGCTGCTGGGCCCGCTCGACGAGCGTCAGGACGTCGCCCATCCCCAGGATCCGCTGCGCCATGCGGTCGGGGTGGAAGACCTGGAAGTCGCCGAGCTTCTCGCCGGTCGAGGCGAAGAGGATCGGCTTGCCGGTGACGGCCTTCACCGACAGCGCCGCGCCGCCGCGGGCGTCGCCGTCGAGCTTCGACATGACGACGCCGTCGAACCCGGCCGCGGCCTGGAACTGCTCGGCGACGTTCACGGCGTCCTGGCCGGTCATCGCGTCGACGGTCAGCAGGATCGTCTGCGGCCGGACGGCGTCGCGGATCGCGACGAGCTCGGCCATGAGCTCCTGGTCGACGTGCAGGCGGCCCGCGGTGTCGACGATCAGGACGTCCTTGCCGTCCTGCTTGGCCTGATCGAGCGCCCAGCGCGCGACGTCGAGCGCCGGCAGCTCGGTGCCCCGGTCGTAGACCGTCGCCCCGGCCTGCTCGCCGACGAGGCGCAGCTGCTCGACGGCGGCCGGGCGCTGCACGTCGCAGGCCGCGACGGCGACGGCGGAGCCCTTGTCCTCCTTCAGGAGCTTCGCGAGCTTGCCGACCGCGGTCGTCTTGCCCGAGCCCTGCAGCCCGGACATGAGGATGACCGTCGGCGGACGCGAGGAGAACTCGAGCTCGATCGTGTCGCCGCCGAGGAGCGCCTTGAGCTCCTCGTGGACGATGCCGACGACCTGCTGGCCCGGGTTGAGCTGACCGAGGACGTCGGCGCCGAGGCACCGCTCCTTCACCGTGGCGGTGAAGGACTTCACGACCTTGTAGTTGACGTCGGCCTCGAGCAGCGCGAGGCGGATCTCGCGCATCGCCGCGTTGACGTCGGCCTCGGTCAGCGTGCCGCGCTGGCGGACGTCGTCGAGCGTGGCCTGGAGCTTCTCGGAGAGGGCGTCGAACACGGCGTCGTCCAGTGTCTCACGGCGACCCGCCCCGCGCCGCGCAGGTCGCGCTCAGGCGGGGGGCGCCAGGAACCCGGCGAGCGCGGCGGCGACGGTCGCCGGGTCCTCGACCTGCGGGTAGTGGCCGACGGGCGGCGCGGCGTCGAGCACGACGAACGACGCCCGCGGCAGGCGCTCGCGCAGGCGCTCCAGGACGTGGGCGCCGCTCACCGGGTCCGCCGGGCCCCACGCGAAGAGGAGCGGGCCGGCGTAGGCCTCGATCGCCGCGACCCACCGCGCCCCGTGCTCGCGACGCTCGTCGATGTAGCCCAGGAGCGCCGGCTGCACCCGCGCGCCGTCGCGGGAGCGCACCGACTCCCACATCTCGTGGAGCGCCGGCGCGCCGACCGGGCGGCCGAGGATCCGGCGCATCGAGGCCGTGAACGTCGACTCGCGGGCGAGCCGCGCCAGCAGCGGCCCGAGCGGGCCCCGCAGCAGCCGCTGGATCGCCAGCGGCCGGTGCAGCTCCGGGTAGATGCCGCCGTTGAGCCACGCCGCGTGCGTGATCCGCTCGGCGTCCCGGGCCAGGAGCTCCTGCGCGACGCTCACCCCGTAGTCGTGGGCGACGAGCGCCGTCGCGCCGATCCCGAGACGCGACCAGGCCGCCTCGACGAGGTCGGCCTGCTCCACGAGGCGGTAGGCGTGCGGGTGCGGCTTGTCGCTCTCGCCGAACCCGAGCAGGTCGAGCGTCGTGACGCGCAGGCCCGCGGCCACGAGCGCGGGCACGACCGGCGCCCAGTCGTGCGAGGAGGTCGGGAACCCGTGCAGCAGCGTCACGGGGACCCCGCCCTCGGGGCCGTCCTGGCGCACGAAGAGCCGGTGGCCGCCGAGCTCCAGCCGCTCCCCGCCCGCGAGCCAGGAGGCGCGGTCGGCCGCCATCACCGGGGCACCGTCGTCTTCGAGTCTCATTTCGAGACCGAATGCTACGGCTCGTGGCCGTCCTCGTCTACCCTCCGCGGGTGCGGTACGAGGAGCTCTCCGACCTGCCCTGCTCGATCACCCGGCCGCTCGTCGTGCTCGGCGACCGCTGGACGCTCCTCGTCCTGAAGTTCGCCTTCGCCGGGGTGCGCCGCTTCAACGGCTTCCGCGACGCGCTCGAGATCTCGCGCAGCCGGTTGCAGGACCGCCTGGACCGGCTCGTCGAGCACGGCATCCTCGTCCGCGTGCCGGTCGAGGGGGCGCGGCACCACGAGTATCGCCTGACGCAGAAGGGGCACGACCTCTATCCCGTGCTGATGGCGATCAAGGACTGGGGCGACGCGCACATGGCCCCGGACGGTCCGCCCGTGCGCTATCGCCATCGCGACTGCGGCGGGCCCGACGGCCCCGGCGAGGCCCGTGTGCGTCTCGCCTGCGACGCGTGCGGCGCGTCGCTCACCGCCCGCGAGGTCTCGCCCGTCCCCGGTCCGGGCCTCGGGTCCCCGTCGCGCGCCGCGGCGGACTGAGCCTGCGGGCCGCCGCAGCTCGGGGCACGGCGCACGCTCGGGCGCTCCTCGGGTCAGGCCGACGCACCCTCGTCGCCGTCGACGCGGACGTCGAGCGCCGGCCGGTCGCCCGGCGCGGTCCCGGACCCGGCGTCAGCGTCGGCGTCGGCGTCGGCGTCGGCGTCGGCAAGATCGAGCTCGACCGCGTCGTCCCGTCGGGATCGTCCGTCGTCGCGTCCGGACGGTCCCGATCCGGCATCGGCGTCCTCCTCGTGCGCGGGCGCCTCCCCGTGGCCGGCCGCCGGGGCGTCGCCGGTCTCGGCCGTCGCACCGGTCTCCGCGGCGAGCGCCAGGCGGCGCAGGCGCCACAGGTCCCACGTCAGCAGCCGGGCGATCTCGGCGAGGATCAGCGGCCGGGCGCCGCGCAGGACCCCCGAGAGGGCGACGCCGACCCGCAGCGTCAGGAGCGTGCCCTCGTCCTCGGTCGGGACGAGCAGCAGGTGCAGGCGCGCGTCGACCTCGCGCCAGCGGACCGCGGCCTCCAGCTCCTCGGGCACCGTCACGCGCACGACCTCGACCTCGAGGTCCAGCGACACGCCCCCGTGGCGCACCCGCGGGCGGAAGCGGAGGAAGCCGCGCGGGCGGACCTCCTGCAGCTGGACGAGCCAGTCCGACGCGGTGCCCGGCTCGACCGCCAGCGGGAAGGCCTCGCCCGGCGGCAGCGGCAGGTGGATGCTGCGCTCGATCCAGCGCACGGGGACGGCGGACGGGGACGCGGCGGCGCCGCGACCCCGTCGCGCAGGGTTCAGGCCCGCGGGGCGGGCGGGTCGTCCGGGCGCGCCTTGTCGAGCACGCCGCCGATGCCGGAGAGGGCCTTCGTGAACTCCGAGGGGATGACGAAGACCTTGTTCGCCTCGCCCTTCGCGAGCTCCGGCAGCATCTGCAGGTACTGGTAGCTCAGGAGCTCCTGGTCGGGGCGGCCCTCGTGGATCGCCTCGAAGACCGTGTTGATCGCCTTCGCCTCGCCCTCCGCGCGGAGGATCGCCGACTGCTTCGCGCCCTCGGCCTTGAGGACGGCCGACTCCTTCTCGCCCTGGGCGGTGAGGATCTGGCTCTGCTTCACGCCCTCGGCGTTGAGGATCGCCGCGCGCCGGTCCCGCTCGGCGCGCATCTGCTTCTCCATCGCCTCCTGGATCGTCCCCGGCGGGTCGATCGCCTTGAGCTCGACGCGGCCGACGCGGATGCCCCACTTGCCCGTCGCCTCGTCGAGGACGGTCCGCAGCTGCCCGTTGATCTCGTCGCGGGAGGTCAGGGTCTGCTCGAGCGTGAGGCCGCCGATGACGTTGCGCAGCGTCGTGACGGTGAGCTGCTCGATCGCCTGCATCGGGTTGGCGACCTCGTAGGTGGCGGCCTTCGGGTCGGTGATCTGGAAGTAGAGGACCGTGTCGATGCCGACCGAGACGTTGTCCTCGGTGATGACCGCGTTCGGCGGGAAGCTCACGACCTGCTCGCGGAGGTCCAGGAGGGGCAGCAGCCGGTCGATGAACGGCACGGTGATCCGCAGGCCCGGCTGCAGCGTCCGCTGGTAGCGGCCCAGCCGCTCGACGATGCCGGCGCGCGCCTGCGGGATGATGCGAACGGTCTTCGCGGCGAGCAGCAGCGCGAAGACGAGGAGGACGATCAGGATGGCGACGGCCACGGGGGCTCCCAGCGTCGAGGGTGCGGTCCCGCCGCACCCTATCCGTCCCCGCGGCGTCCGCGAAGGGCCTCGCGACGCGAGCGGGACGCCGTCGCGACCCCGTCCGGGGCCGCCGCGTCAGTCCGTCACGACCGCGGTCGCCCCGCGGATCTCGAGCACCGTGACGGTCGAGCCGGCCGGGATCTCGTCCAGGCCCTCGGTGCGTGCCGTCCAGACCTCGCCGTCGAGGCGCACCTGCCCGAGCCCCTCGGGGCCCCCGAGCGGCTGGAGGACGAGGGCGGTGCGGCCGACGAGCGCGTCGGTCCCGGTCCGGGTCGTCGACGGCTGCCGCAGGTGGCGCCGGGCGACCGGGCGCAGGAGCAGCATGCTCACCGCGGTGACGACGGCGAAGACGGCGGCCGACGGCAGGAGGTCGGCGCCGGCGGCGGAGGCGACCGTCCCGGCGAGGGCGCCGACGGCGAACGGCGCCAGGAACAGCGAGAGCGTCAGGGCCTCGGCGACGCCGAAGCCGACCGTCACGAGCAGCCAGACGATCCAGTCATCCATCGGCGGTGAGCCTATCCGGCGGGGGCGTCGTCCTCGGCGCGGATGAGCGCCGTCGCGAAGTCGGTGGCGTCGAACGGGCGCAGGTCCTCGAGGCCCTCGCCGATCCCGATGAGCTTCACGGGGATCCCGAGCTCCTGCGCGATCGCGATCGCGATGCCGCCCTTCGCGCTGCCGTCGAGCTTCGTCAGCACGATCCCGGTGACCGGGGCGGCCTGGGAGAACTCCTTCGCCTGGCGCAGCCCGTTCTGGCCGGTCGTGGAGTCCACGGTCAGGAGGATCTCGTGCGGCGCGCCGGGGAACTGCTTGTCGATCACGCGACGGACCTTCGCGAGCTCCTCCATCAGCGGCAGCTGCGTGTGCAGGCGCCCGGCGGTGTCGACGATGACGACGTCGGCCCCGATCTCGCGACCGATCCGGACCGCCTCGAAGGCGACCGACCCGGGATCGGTGCCGGGCGGTCCCGTGACGACCTCGACGTTCGCGCGCTCGCCCCAGATCTGGAGCTGCTCGACCGCCGCGGCGCGGAAGGTGTCCGCCGCCCCGAGCACGACCTTCTGCCCGAGCTGGGTCGCGAGGGTGCTCGCGAGCTTGCCGATCGACGTCGTCTTGCCGGTCCCGTTGACGCCGCAGACCATGATCACCGTCGGGCCGTGCCGCAGGTCGATCGTCGGCTCGCCGTGGGGACGCGCAGCCTCCGCCAGCAGCTCGATCAGCCGCTCCTGCAGCGCCTGCGGATCGGTCGTGCCGCCCGACGTCGCCTCCTGCTCGAGCCGGCCGACGATCTTGGCGGTCGCCCCGGCACCGACGTCGGCCATGATCAGCGCCTCCTCGAGGCGCTCCCAGGTCTCGTCGTCGAGGGTGTCGAAGAGCGTCTGGGTGAGCTCGGCGCCGAGCGCGTCGCGCGTCTTCTTCAGGTTCTGGCGCAGGCGCCGGAAGAACCGCCCGCGCCGCTCGGGCTCCTGGTCGCCGCCGCCGACGCGGGCGAGCACCGCCTCGTCGAGCGTGAAGAGGTCGGTCCAGTCGCGGGCCACGCGCCGAGAGTACCCCGCCGCCGACGGGCGGGAGTCGCGGCCGCCGCCGAGGCCGGTCCCGGGTCGGGCCACCGGGGCCGGTGCGGGGTCACGGGCGACCGGGACGGCCCGATCGGCGGTCGTGCCGACGCGCTCCGCGACTACGCTGCCGCGATGGCCCGCTCCGCGACCGATCGCCCACCGGGTCCGGTGCCCGGCCGGGTGGTCGTGACCGGTGCGGCGGGGTTCGTCGGGCGCCACCTCGTCGCGGCGCTCGCGGCGGACGGACGATCGGTGATCGGGATCGACCGGCGGCCGGGAAGCGACGTCACCGCGGAGCTCCTGGACGAGGACCTGCTCGCGCGCTTCGCCGGGGCCGACGTCGTCTTCCACCTCGCCGGGCGCGCGAGCGCGCGCGCCAGCTGGGGCGCCGCGTTCGACGACTACCTCGACGACAACGTCCGGGTGACCCAGCGCGTGCTCGAGGCCGCGCTCGTGGCCGGCGTGCCCCGGGTGGTCGTCGCGTCGTCCTCGTCGGTCTACGGCGACCCCGCCGTGCGGCCGACGCCCGAGGACGCCGTCTGCCGGCCCCGCTCCCCGTACGGCGCGTCGAAGCTCATGGCCGAGGGGCTGGCGGCCGCCTACGGCGCCCAGGGCCTCGACGTGGCGGTGCTGCGGCTGTTCACCGTCTACGGGCCCGGGCAGCGTCCCGACATGCTGCTCGCCCGGGCGATCGCCGCCGCCACCGGCGGAGGCGAGCTCCTCGTCTTCGGCGACGGCCGCCAGACCCGCGACTTCACGTACGTCGCCGACGCGGTCGCCGCGATCGTCCGCGCCGGCGAGCGCGGCACCGGCGGCCTTCCCGTGAACGTCGCGGGCGGCGCGCCGGTCGCGATCGGCGACGCGCTCGCGCTCGTCGCCGACGCCTGCGGCGCCCCGCTGCGGCGCGTCCCCGCGGCCGCCCACCAGGCCGACGCGCGCCACACCGCCGCCGACGTCGGGCGCGCCCGGGCGCTGCTCGGGCACGAGCCGCGCTGGTCGCTGGCCGAGGGGATCGCGGCGCAGGTCCGCGCGGCGACGGCCGCTCGCGCGGGCTGAGGCGGCGGGCGCCCCGTCGGCGCGCGCCGGCTCCGCCTGGATCCGTCGATGGTCGGCCCAGGCGACCCGAGGACCGGGGGGATCGGGGCTCAGGCGCCGGCGGGCCGGGGAGCCGTCGCGAGGCGCTCGCGGCGGACGCGCGCGGCGCGTGCGGACTGATCGTCGAGCGGCCGGCGGAACGGGACGACGTGCTGCCGGTCGCGGAAGGGCGCCGTCTCCTGGATGACGTTGAAGCCCGCCGCGGTGAAGATCCGGTCGGCGTGGGCGAAGTACGGCGCCACCGGGTGCAGGTCGCGCCAGACGACGTCCTCGGCGAGCCCGGCCGGCCGCTCGGGGCTGACGACGACGATCGGCACGGCGACCCCCTCGGCGCGCTGGTGCTCGCGCGCGTGCTCCACGGGCTCGAGGATCTCCTCGTGCGGTCCGGAGTGGACCACGAGCCAGTGCGGACCGGGCACCGCGCGACGCGGACGCCCCGGGACGATCGTCGCCCCGAGGTCCAGCGGCTCGACGCGGTCGCTGTGCTCGCGCAGGAACCGCTCGTGCTGCTCGTCCAGCGGCTCGAGCACGTGCGAGACGGCGAACCGGATCCGGCCGCGACCGAACCGCCGCCGGTAGGCCTCCCACCGCAGGCGCCGGGCGACGTGCCGCACGCGCACCCCCTCCAGCCCGTCGAGCTCGCCGAGGATCCCGAGCGGGAACGCGTCGACGATGAGCTCCGCCGGCCGCTGGGCCGCGATGAGCTCGCGCACGCGGGCGGGCTCGCGCTCCAGCCCGCGGGGCACCCGCACGACCGGGAGGCCGCCGGTGACGCGCTGGTCGCCGGCGAACGCCGACGCGGTGAGGATCCCCGCCTCGCGCTCGAGGCCCAGCGCGCGCACGGTCCGGCGCGCGCGGACGAGGTGCCCGAGGCCCCCGCCGAGGGCGTAGTAGAGGATCGGCCGGCCCGCGTCGCTCACGTCCCCTGCTCCTCCCCGGGACGCCCGCTCGCCAATCCCGCCGCGGCGGTGGCGGCGAGCGCCTCGAGGTAGCGCCGCGTCTCGGTCCGGGCGTCGAGCTCGCCGACCGCCAGGCGCCGGGCGGCCGCCCCGAGCGGCGCGGGGTCGAGGTCGAGCGCCCGACGCAGCGCGGCGGCGCAGGCGTCCTCGTCGCCCGGCGGGAAGAGCACGGCGCTCTCCCCGTCGACGAGCACGTCGGCCATCCCGGCGACGTCGGCGGCGATCATCGGCACGCCGAGCGCGGCGGCCTCGATCAGGACGTTCGGCAGGCCGTCGTAGAAGGAGGGGATGGCGACCCAGTCGCAGGCGGCGTACCAGGGCAGCAGCTCGAACCGGTCCAGGAACGGCAGGGTCGTCACCGCCAGGTCGGCGCCGTGCGTCGCCAGCCAGTCGCCCATGGCGGCGTCGAGCTCGCCCGCGAGGACGAGGTGGACCTCGTCGTGCCGCCCGCTGCGGCGCAGCGCGTCGAGCAGCAGGAGCCCGCCCTTCTTCGGCTTGAGCTGGCCGACGAGCCCGATCACCCGACGGCCGGGCGCCACGTGCTCCGCGCGCCACGCTGCCGCGCGCGCGTGATCGGACGGCGCGAACGTCCAGTCCGCGAGGTCGATGCCGTTCGGGATCCACCGGACCGGCACGTCCGGGTGCAGCGCCGCGACGCGCCAGGCCTTGTCGCGCGAGACGGTCGCCACGAGGGCCGAGCGCCGCAGCGCGTCGTCGAGGATCGGACGCCGCCGGGCGGAGAAGACGCCGGTGTCGAAGTCGTTGCCTCGCAGCAGCGTCACGAGCGGCACCCCGAGCCACGCGGCGAGCACCGGCGCGGCGGTCAGCGGGCGGATCCCGCCGAACGCGACGACGTGCGTCAGCTCGTGGCGTCGTGGATCGCGCTCCAGCGCGTTCCAGGCCCGGTTCAGCGCGTGCGCCGGATCCTCCTCGATCGGGCAGACGAGGTCCCGCCCGCCGGACCGGGCGACGAACCGGAACGCCTCCTGGCCGGGACGCACCGCCGGCACGAGCTGCAGGACGTCGACGGTCGCGCCCGCGCCCCGCAGGCCCCGCACGATCCGGTCGCACGACTGCGCCATCCCCCCGCGCGAGGGCGGGTAGGTCTCCGTGACCCACAGGACCCGCAGCGCGGCCGGGTCGACGGCGTCGCCGGTCCGGGGCGGGCGCGCGAGCGGCGCGTGCGGGCCCTCAGGAGTCACCGAACCCGCCCGGATCCTCGTCGGCGTCGAACCAGCGGACGTCGTCGGCCGACCACGAGGCGTCCGGACGCGCCCACCAGATCGGCTCGTAGCCGTGCCGGCGGTAGTAGCGGTGGCGGTAGCGCGCGAGCGGCTCGGCGGCCTCGGCCGGGGCGACGGAGGGCGGCTGGTCGGGGGCGACGCGCATGCCGTCCCGCAGCTGCCCGAGCGCCTCCTCCTCCACCGCCCGCGCCGCGCACTCGACGCAGGTCGCGCCCCGGCCGCCGTCGGCACGGTGCTCGTCGCAGACCGGCCGCGCGCAGCTCGCGCACGTCGTGGTCGGCGCGGCGCCGCAGTCGCGCAGGACGAAGAACCCGCGCTTGCAGGCGCATCCGCGCGTCGCGGAGGGCTGGCTCACAGCCGCCCGCCCTTCGCCGGCTCGACGCGCCGGTACGCCGCGGCCAGCAGGTCGACGATCCGGTGCGGCTGGATCGCCCCGCCGCTGCCGGTCTCCTTGAAGACGGCGCGCTCGCGGACGACGATCCGATCCTCGCCCTCCACCACCCGCTCCCGGTCGGCGGCCGAGACGGTCCCCGGCGCGACCGGCGCCAGGGCGTAGCGACGACGCGGGAACGCGACCTGGACGTCGAGCTGGACCCGTCGCTTGTGCTTGACCTTCAGCTTGCGCTTCCCGCGCGGGTTCGTCTTGATCCGGGTCGCGCGCCGCACGTGCTCGGTGACCTCGACGCGGACGGCGGCCCCGTCGGCGAAGCGCGTGCGCAGCTCGAGCCACGGGTTGGCGAAGAAGGTCCACTTCAGGCTCAGGACGGGACGCGTGACCGGGCGATCCTGCTCGCCGGTGCGCTTCGCGTCGATCGTCGGCTCGCGCAGGTCGGCCCGCACCGTCACCGGCCGCTCGGGCGGCGTGTCCGCCGCGAGCAGCGACAGGAGCGGCGGCAGCGTCTCCATCGGGCCGTTCGCGAGGTCGATCGCGCGCAGCTCCCGTGCCCGGCCGTGCAGCAGCGCGAGCACCGGGAGCCCGACGAGCAGCAGCACGAGCGCGGCGATCGGCAGGAGGAGCAGGAGCACGAACGCGCCGACGAGCAGGCCGAGCCAGCCGAAGCAGAGGTGGCGCGTCGTACGGGCCCGGCCGGCGCCGACGGCGGCGTCGACGCCCGCGAGCGCGGCGAACGTCGCGAACCAGTCCGCCATCGGCCGCTCGCCGTCCACGAGCTGGGCCTCGAGGATCGCGCGGTCCCCGGCCGACAGGGCGCGAACCTGCTGCCGGACGCTCATGGGCCGCCCTCGGGACCGCGTGGTCGATCGCGCACGGGCGACATCCCATCACCTCGCGGTCCCCAGGTCGAGAGCAGCTCGCGCATCCGGGCGGTCCGGTGGTCCCAGGTGCCGCCCTGCGCGATCCGCGCGCGTCCGGCGGCGCCCATCGCGGCGAGGACGTCGGGATGGTCGAGCAGCACGCGGACGACGCGGGCGAGCTCGACGGGCCGATCGGGGTGCACGAGCCGCCCGTGGACCCCGTCCTCGACGAGCTCGCGGACCGACGGCAGGTCGGAGGCGACGACCGCAGTGCCCGACGCCATCGCCTCGAGGACCTTCAGCGGGCAGCAGCCCTGCGCGACGTTGCGCTCGCAGTCGGTCAGCGGCGCCAGCGCGATCTCGGCGTGCTCGCGCCACGGCGCCAGGCGCGCCTCGTCCAGCGCGACGTGCCAGTGGACGCGCTCGGCGATCCCGAGCCGCTCGGCGAGCCGCCGGTACGGCTTGGCCTGCCGCGCGTGGACGCTCGAGCACACGACGAGCGCGAGGTCCTCCAGGTCCGTGAGCCGGGCGAGGGCGCGCAGCGCGACGTCGAGCCCCTGCCACCGCTGCAGCGCGCCGAAGTACAGGAGGTAGCGCGCCGGAGCGTCGGCCGGGCGGGGCGTCGGCGCCGGCAGGTCGGCGCCGTTGGGCACGAGGTGGATCCGCGCGCCGGGCACGCCGCGGGCCCGGACGGCCGACGCGATCGAGGCCGCGGGGACGACGACCGCATCCGCGGCGTCCAGGCAGCGCTGCTCGATCGCGGCGACCTGGGACAGGACGTCGCCGGGGATCCGCGGGAACCGCGCCGGCAGCTCCACCGACGGCAGGCCGTTGACCTCGTAGACCGACGTCCAGCGCCCCCCGTGCTCGACGATCGGCAGCCCGCCCCACGGATCCCGGAACCAGCAGACCTCCAGCGACGCGGCGTGCTCGTCCAGCAGCGCGTCGAGCCGCGTCCCGAAGGCGAGCGCCCGGGCGAGGAGGTGCGGCTCGGGTCGCGTCAGCCGGACGACCTCGACGTCGCCCTCGCGCTGCGAGGCGGACAGGTCCTCGCCGCCCAGGACGTAGAGCAGGCCGCCGCCGTGATGGTCGAAGAGGGTCCGCGCGAAGCGGTCGATGTGGACCGCCGAGCCCTTGCGCGACGGGAACCGGTCGAAGGCGGCGTAGAGCGCCCGGGGCCCGTCGGTCGGCATGCGCCGGGCCAGCGTACGCGACCCCCCGGCGGCCGTCGCGCGCGCCTCAGCCGTCGGCGAGCCCGGGCAGCGCCTGCGCGAGGCCGTCGCGCTGCTCCAGCCGGCGCGAGACGACCTTCGAGACGCCGTCGCCGCCCATCGAGACGCCGTAGAGCGCGTCGCCGACCTCCATCGTCCGCTTCTGGTGCGTGACGACGATGAACTGCGCGCGGTCCCGGTAGCGGCGCAGGAGCTGGAGGAAGCGATCGATGTTCAGGTCGTCGAGCGCCGCCTCGACCTCGTCGAGCACGTAGAACGGGCTCGGCTTGGCGAGGAAGACGGAGAAGAGGAACGCGATCGCGGTCATCGTCTTCTCGCCGCCGGAGAGCAGCGTCAGCCGCTTCATCGACTTGCCGGCCGGCGTGATCTCGATCTCGACGCCGAGGTCGTCCTCCTGCTCGACCTCCTGCTGATCGGCGTCGTCGAGCGACCCGTCGCCGTCGGCGTCGCCGTCGTCCTCCGGGTTCTCCCGGACGAGCCGCAGGCGCCCCGAGCCGCCGGGGAAGACGTGCCCGGCGAGCTCCTCGAAGTTCCGCGCGCAGGCCGCGAACGTCTGCTCGAACGTCTCCCGGATCTGCCGGTCGGTGTCGCGGACGAACGCCCGCAGCTCGCGCAGCGCGGTCTCGAGGTCCGTGCGCTGGGCCTCGATCTCCTCGACGTGCTCGCGCGCCTCGTCGTAGGCCTGCTTGGCCAGGGGATTGACCGGGCCCAGCGTCTCGCGCCGCTTCTGCAGCCGGGCGATCCGCGTGCGCAGCTCCTCGGCGGTCTGCGGGTCCAGCGGCTCCTCCGCCGGCTCGGCCGGCAGGCCGAGGCGCTCGGCGAGCTGCCCGAGCTCGACGGCGATCTCCTGCTCCTGGTCGCGGGCGCGCTGCGAGGCGACCTCCGCCCCGGTGAGCCGCTCGCCGATCTGGCGCAGGCGCTGGTTGAGCTCGGCCTCGCGCTGGGCGAAGGTCCGCAGGCGCCCGGCGACGTCCTCCCCCGCGGCCTGGTCGGCGGCGACGTCCTGCTCGCGCTGGGACTGCGCGGCGCGGACGGCCTGCAGCGCCAGGCGCAGGGCGTCGGTGACGCGCTCGCCGTAGGGCAGCACCGCCTCGTCGGCGGCGCGCGCGGTCTCGAGCTGCGCGAGTCGCGCGTCGCGCTCGGCCCGCTCGCGCGCGAGCCGCTCGGCCGTCCGCCGCTCCGCGGCGAGCTCGCCGAGGATCTGCGCCTTGCGGACCGCGGTGGGCCCCTCCTCCGGCGCCTTGCGCCGGCGCTCCACGGCGCGCGCCGCGTCGCGCAGCGCCTCCTCGGCGTCCACGACGCCGCGGCGGGCCGCCCGCGTGGCCGCCTCGGCCTCCTCGCGCTCGTGGGCGAGCTCGGCGAGCTCGTCGCGCAGCGCGTCGACGTCGGCGATCGCCGCCTGCTCGGCCTGCACGGCCTGCTCGCTCTCGGCGACGAGCCGGTCGCGGCGGTTGCGCTCGGCCAGCACCCGCTCGGCGCCGCCCTGCGGCGTGCGGTGCAGCTCGCCGGCGCCGACGTCCCAGACGTGGCCGTCGCGGGTCACGAGCAGCCCGCTGAAGCCGTCCGGCGCGACGTCGGGCAGCGCGTCGAGCAGCCACGCGTCCGCGAGCCGCCGCCGGACGATCGCGACCGCCGTGTCGTCGTCCCCGGCGGCCTGGACCTGCTCGGCGAGCGCCACGGCGTCGGGCATCGGCGACGCGGGCTGCGCGGCGGGCGCCTCCGGGGCCGGCAGCAGGACGCGGGCGCCGTCGCGCCCTCCGCCGTCGAGCATCGTGCGCGCCCCGGCGAGGTCGGCGGCGACGGCGGCCCCGAGCCGGCCGTCGAGCGCCGCGGCCACCGCGAGCTCCGCGCCGTCGGCCACGCGCAAGCCGTCGGCGAGGGACCGCGCCGCGGCGCGTCCCGGCCCGGGCGTGCCGCCGCCCGCGTGGGAGCGCAGGAACTGGTTGGCCTTCGCGAGCTGGGCGCCGATCGCGGCCGCGTCGCGTCGGGCCGCCTCGGCGGCCTGCTCCAGGGCGCGGCGGCGGGCGCGGACCTCCTCGCCGCGGCGCTCGACCTCGCCCGCCTGCTCGCGGACGCGCTCGGCCTCGGCCTGCGCCTCGGCGACGGCGCCCTCGGCCACGACGCGGGCGGCCTCGAGGACCTCGAGCTCGCGCTCCAGCGCGGCCTGCCGCTCCCGCTCGAGCGCCTCGAGCTCCTCCTCGAGCGCGGTGATCCGGGCGCTGCCGGCCTCGTCGGGCCGATCGGCGGCCGCCTGCGCGCGCAGCTCCTCGAGCTGCTCGCCGCGGCGCTCGATCCGCTCGGCGAGCTGGAGGCGCCGGTCGGCGACGCGCTCCAGCCGCAACTCGATCCGGTCGGCGGCCGCGGCCGCGCGCCGGGCGCGGACGGCGAGCCGCTCGCGGCGCTGCGCCTGCTGCGCGAGCGCCTCCTCGGCCTCGCGGCGCTCGCCGACGACCCCGTCGAGCTGCGCCTGGACCTCGTCGCGCTCGGCCTTCGCCGCCACGGAGGCCTGCTCGGCGGCCGCGCGCTGGGCGCGCCGCTCCCGCAGGCCGTCGCGCACGAGCTCCCAGCGGGCCTCGACGGTCTGGCGCTCGAGCCGCTCGTGCAGCTCCGCGGCCTCGGCCTGCCGCTTCAGCGGGCCCAGCTGCTTGCGGGCCTCCTGCTCGACGAGCAGCGCCTGGTCGAGGTTCTCGCGCGTGCGCTCGAGCTTCAGCTGCGCCCGGCGACGGCGCTTGCGGTGCTTGCCGAGGCCCGCCGCCTCCTCGATCAGGAGCCGGCGGTCCTTCGGCTTGGACGTGACGATCGCCTCGACGCGGCCCTGCGAGACGACGGAGTGCGCCTCCTTGCCCAGGCCGGTGTCCGAGAGCACCTCCTGCACGTCGGTCAGCCGGCACTTCGCGCCGTTCAGGCGGTAGCCGCCGTCGCCGGAGCGGTCGAGGCGGCGGATGACGGAGATCTCCGCGACCGGCAGGTCGACGGTGCCGTCCGCGTTGTCGAGGACGAGCTCGACCTCGGCGGCGTCGCGGGCCTTCACGCCCTTCCCGCCGCCGAAGATGACGTCCTGCATCGACTGCCCGCGGATGGCGAGCGGCCGCTGCTCGCCCAGGACCCACAGGATCGCGTCGGTGACGTTGCTCTTGCCCGAGCCGTTCGGGCCGACGACGACCGAGACGCCCGGGTCGAACTCCAGGCGCGTGCGGTCGGGGAAGGACTTGAAGCCCTTGAGCGTCAGCGACTTGAGGTGCATCTCACGCGCCGAGGGTCGTGAGGGCCTCGCGGGCCGCTTCCTGCTCCGCGAGCTTCTTCGAGCGCCCGCGGCCGGAGCCGACGGTCGCGCCCTCGACCGACGCCTCGACGACGAACGTCCGCCGGTGCGGCTCGCCGAGCTCCTCGACGACCGCGTACTCGACCGACTGGCCGCGGGCCATGAGCCACTCCTGCAGCCGGCCCTTGTGGTCGCTGCGGTGCTCGAGCGCCCGTCCGAGCTCGGGCGTGAACGCCTCGACGACCGCCGGGCACGTGCGATCGAAGCCGTGCTCGAGGTAGCAGGCGCCGATGACCGCCTCGGTCATCTCCGCCAGCGGCCGCTCGTGGCGGATGAGGTCGATCGCCTTCGTGCGGGCGCGGTCCGGCGCCAGCTCGAGCACGAGCTCCGGCAGGCCGAGGCGGGTCGCGACGTCGCGACACGGGCCGTGGGCGATCGTCCCGGCGCGGACGACCGTCAGGCGCCCGGCCCCGACGCGTTGCTCGTCGAGGGTCCGGTACAGGTGCGACGCGATCGCGACGCCGAGCACCCCGTCGCCGAGGAAGGCGAGCCGCTCGTAGCTGTCCGCACGGGTCGCCGCCCACGTGACGTGCGTGACCGCGCGCCGGCGCAGCGCCGTCGGCACCGCGTCGAAGAGCCGGCGCAGCGCGCGGACGGAGCCGTCGAGCTCGGGATCGCCTGCGTCGGGCACGACCGGACGGCCCGGCTCAGGCCGTCGCGGGCAGGTGGCGCAGGACGGCGTCCACGGCTTCGCCGACGGTCGTGATGCGCGCCGCCTCGTCCTCGGGCAGGACGATCCCGCGGGTGTCCTCGAGCTCCTGGACGAGCCCGAGCAGGTCGAGCGAGTCGGCGCCGAGGTCCTCCCGCAGGCGGGTCGCCTCCGTGATGGCGGCCGCGTCCACCTCGAGCTCCTCCGCGAGGTGGCCGCGGACGATGTCGAGCACCTCGTCGCGCGTCATGGTCGATGAAGGCTAGATGATCGGTTCCACGGAGCTCGCGGCGGTCGCGCTAGCCGCGCCCGTCGACGGGGCCGTCGCGGCGACCGGTGCCGGCGGACGACGGAGCGCCCCGGCGGCCTGCAGGTCGTCGTGGACGAGGCCCGTGACGCCGCCCTCGACACCGCGCGCGGCGCGGACGATCGCCTCGGCGAACCCGTTGCGGCTGAAGCGCCCGTGCGGGACGACCCCCAGCGAGCGCAGGCCCAGCAGGTACGCCCCGCCGGGACCCTCGGGGTCGATCTCGGACTTGAACCGCGCGAGCGCCGGCCGCAGCAGCAGGCCGCCGAGCATCGCCATCGGACTCGACGTCGCCGCCGACCGAACGCCGCCGATGACCGTCTGCGAGACGCCCTCGATGAGCTTCAGCGCGACGTTGCCGGTGAAGCCGTCGGTCACGACGACGTCCGCGGCGCCCGTCGTGACGGTCGTGCCCTCGATGTTGCCGACGAACGCGACCCGGTCGTTGTCGGCCAGCCGCTCGCGCAGCAGCCCGTGGACCTCGACGACGTCCGGCGTCCCCTTCGTCGGCTCCTCGCCGTTGGAGAGCAGGCCGACCCGCGGGCGCTCGATGCCCAGGACCGTCCGCGCCAGGGCCGCGCCCATGAAGGCGAACTGCACGAGGTGCTCGGGCCGCGACTCGACGTTCGCGCCGACGTCGACGAGCGTCACCGGCGTGCGGCCCGGCACGGGCAGCGGCAGCGCGAGCGCCGGGCGGTGGATGCCCTTCGCCCGGCGGACGTGCAGGAGCCCCGCGGCGAGCGCGGGGCCGGTGGCGCCGGCGACGACGAACGCGTGGGCCTCCCCCGCGCCGACGGCGCGGGCGACCTGGACGATCGAGGCGTCGGGGTGGGCGCGGACGGCGGCGGCCGGGTCCGGCTCCTTCGCGATCGAGACGGGGGCGTCGACGACCGTGACCCCCGCGGCGTCGCCGACGACCTCGGAGAGGATCGCGGCGGGACCGTAGAGGCGGGACGCGACGCCCTGGCGGGCGGCGATGAGGGCGCCCTCGGCGACCTCGGCCGGGCCGAGGTCCGCACCGGTGGTGTCGACGGCGACGGTGACCGTCATGGACGAGCTCCGCGGGACGTGGCGCCCCGGGCGGGGATCAGAACTCGGTCGAGCTCTTCGCGACGACCACGCGGCCGTCGTAGTAGCCGCAGGTGCCGCAGACGCGGTGCGGGATGCGCGGGCTGTGGCACTGCGGGCAGGAGTTGACCGTCGGGCGGGCAGCCTTGTGCTGCGCGCGACGCTTCGCGGTACGGGCGTGCGCTTGCTTCTGCTTCGGGACGGCCATAAGGAGCGGAATGGTAGGCGATCGCGCGCCGCGACGCGTCCCGACCGCGGGGCCCGGACGGAGGGCCGCGCGGACCCGCTCAGCCGCGCCGCTCGTCGACGAGCTGACCCTCGTCGTCGAACCTCAGCGACCCGAGGGCGGCCCACCGCGGGTCCGGGCCGCGGTCGTGGCGGTGGTCCGGATCCTCGTTGAGGTTCGCCCCGCACTCGGGGCAGAGGCCCTTGCACGCCTCGCGGCAGAGGACGCGCGCCGGCAGGCCGAGCACGAACGAGTCGTTCGCCCACCGCGCGAGGTCGACCTCGTCCCCGTCGACGTAGTCGCTCTCGAACTGCTCCTCCTCGTCGCGGCTGGCCTGCGAGAGCTCGCGGGCGTCGACCTCGACGCTCGCGCTCGTCGGCTCGAGGCAGCGCATGCAGGGGCCGGCGATCCCGGCGGCGAAGCGCAGCCGCAGGGCGTACCCGCCGCCGACCATCCGCGCGATGTCGAGATGGACCGTCGGCTCCGCGGGCTCCGGGGCGTAGCCCTGCTCGCTGAGGCGCACCGCATCGAGCGGCACCGGCACGTCCAGCCGGCGCCCCTCGCCGGGGACCATCCGCAGGTCGGAGAGGACGATCGGATCCGCCGCGGCCATGGACCCAGGGTAGCGCCGCGCCGCGGCGGCTCCCCTCCGGCGGGGCCGGCCGCCGGGCGGTTCGATCCCGCGCTCAGGACCTCTCTCGGTCTCAGGTGGAGTCGTGGTGGTCGGCGACCGAGGAGGTCGTCCTGGACGCCCGAGAGCCAGGTCGGGACCTGACGAAGGGCGTTCGGGGCGAGATCCGATGCGTCGCCGGCCGCCACGGACCGCCTGAGACTGAGAGAGGTCCTCAGCGCTCGCGCAGCTCGCGCTTCAGCACCTTGCCCGTGGCGTTGCGGGGCAGCTCGTCGAGGAACGTCACCTCGCGCGGGACCTTGAACGAGGCGAGGTGCGCCTTGACGTGGGCCTTCACCTCGTCCTCGGTGAGGTTCGCCCCCGCGTCCAGGACGACGAACGCCCGCAGGCGCGCGCCCCACTCCGCGTCGGGCACCCCGATGACCGAGACCTCCTTCACCGGCTCCATGTCGGCGATGAGGTCCTCGACCTCGCGCGGGAAGACGTTCTCGCCGCCCGAGACGATCATGTCGTCGTCGCGACCGTCGACGAACAGGCGGCCCTCGGCGTCGAAGTGCCCGACGTCGCCCGACGACAGGAGGCCGTCGATGACGTCCTTGCCCCCGCCGCCGGTGTAGCCGTCGAAGCGCATGTCGTTGCCGACGAAGATCCGCCCGATCGCGCCGGCGCCCGTCACCTCGCGCCCCTGGTCGTCGTACAGACGCACGATCGTCCCGCGCGGGGGCCGGCCGGCGGTGCCCGGCGCGGCGCGCAGGTCGGCCGGGTCGGCGATCGTGGCCCAGCCGACCTCGGTCGAGCCGTAGAGGTTGTAGAGCACCTCGCCGAGGCGGTCCATCGCCCGGATCGCGAGCTCGCCGGGCAGGGCGGAGCCCGAGAGGGCGACGATCCGCAGCGACGAGAGGTCGTGTCGGGCGAGCTCGTCGTCCGGCAGCTCGAGGATCCGCTGGAGCATCACGGGCACGACGGGCAGGACCTGGCAGCGGTGCTCGGCGATCGCCTGCAGCGTGCCCTCCGGCGTGAACCGGCGCCGCAGCACGAGCGTCGACCCGAGGGCGAAGCCGAGCGTGAAGTGCAGGTAGCCCCACGAGTGGAACATCGGCGCGGCGAGCATCGTCCGCTCCTCCGCGCGCAGCGGCATGCGGGAGAAGATCTGCGCCGCCGGGTTGAGCGACTTCGGCTGCTGGCGGGCGGCGCCCTTCGGCGTGCCGGTCGTGCCCGAGGTGAGGATGACCATCCGCCCGCGCTCGGCCGGCGGGCGCAGGTCCTCGCGCGAGCCGCGGGCGATGAGCTCCTCGGCGGTCGGCTCGCCGCTCGTGTGCGCGCCGGCGCCGTCGTGGGTCCAGACGACGCGCGCGAGGTCCGCCGCCCCCGGGGCGACGAGCTCCTGGAACTCCTGGTCGTAGACCGCCACGACCGGGCGCTCGCGCGCGAGCACGTCCGTGATCTGCGGCCCGCTGAACATCGTGTTGAGCAGCAGCTGGTGGACGCCGAGCTTCGACGCCGCGACGATCGTCTCCACGAAGCCGCGGTGGTTGCGGCACATGAGCGCGAGGCTGTCGCCCTCGCGCACGCCGAGCTCCCGCAGCCCGTGGGCGAGCGCGTTGGAGCGCTCGTGGACCTCGGCGAAGGTCAGCGTGCCCGTCTCGTCGATGATCGCGGTGCGCCCGGGACGGCGGACCGCGTTGGCCGCGTACCCGGCGGCCGGGGTCGGACCGAAGCCGCGCAGCGCCTTCAGGGAGCGCACGGCGGTGGTCGGGGCCATCGGCCCGACGACGCCCGCCTCGAGCAGCTCGCGGACGGTGAACGCCGTCGTCGCGGCCTTGTCGGTGATCTTCTCGAGCGCGGCGGGGAGAGCCATGTCGCGGCGGATCCTACTGACCGGTAGCCGTCGGCTCCCCGAGCGTCCCCGGCCAGGCGTCTCCGCGCCCCGACTCGTGTCGCGGGTGAGGTTCCGGACGCGATTCCCGGACGCCGGGCCCTGCACGACCGACGCGCGCGGCGGCTGCGGCGACCCGCCGTTGGGGGCGCCTCGGGGAGTTCCCGGATGTGGAGCGCGCCCAGGCGCGCCTAGCGTCGCGCGGATGCTTCGACGACTGCTCGTGCCGCTGCTGGCGGCCCTCCTCCTGCTGGCGAGCGCGGACGCCGCCGACGCCGCGACGCGCTCGCGCCCGGCCGACCGGGTCGCGCTCGCGGCGAAGCTCGCGGGCGATCTGCGTCGCGCCACCACCGACGACCGCCGGCGCGCGGCGCTGCTGCGGGTCTTCTCCGCCCTGCGGGTCGGCGTCTACTCGGGCCGCGGACGCCCGATCGTCCGCGGGACGGAGCGCTCCGCCGGGGACGTGTACCTCTACGACGCCGAGGTCCGGGCGATCGCCGCCGGCCTGGGACGCGGGCAGCGGATCGACCCGGCGGGCCTGGTGGAGCGCGTGTCGCGGCTGCGCCTGGCGCCGCGCGGCGGCCCGCTGACCGGCCCCCGGCTGGAGCGCGCGCTGACCGCCGGGCTGCGGCGCGCCCGCCGGGAGCGGCGCGCGCCGCGGTCGCTCGCCGGGCTGCTCGTCGCCGAGCTCGGCCGCCGGGCGAAGCGCCCGGTCACCGGCCGCGGCGCCGCGTACGACCCGCTGCAGAGCTGGCTGATCCTCGCCGAGCTCGCCACGGGCCGGCGCGGCGGGGGCAGCGCGCGACCGCGGCAGGCCGGGGCGCCCGCGCCGTGCTTCACCGGCTCGGGCCGCGTGGCGCGGATCGTCAGCGGGTTCGGCGCGCTGGTGCAGGACTTCGACACGATCCTCAAGGTCGCCACCCACTCGGTCGCCTCCCCGCTGCACGGCCTGACGATCGCGGCGTTGTTCGACGTGCAGCCGACGCAGGGCGGGCAGGTGCTCAGCACGCACTACGGCGGCCCCCACCACCCGCTGTCCGGGCGCGAGCTCGTGTTCCGGATCGGCGCCCAGATGGTCGCGCAGCTCCCCGACCGGGTCATCCGGTGCGGGCCCCTGGCCGGGCTGACGTTCCCGAAGAAGGGCCCGATCGCCGGGCTGCCGGTCGACTGGGACGGCTCGGTCTCCGACGGGCTCGCGACCCTCCGCGCGCACGGGACGATCACCCAGCAGGACGCGGTGACCGACGCGAACGGCATCGCGACCCTCCGCTTCACCCCCCACCGCGAGATCGTCGCGGGCGCCGGCCGGGAGCGGGTCGCCGCCGGCGCGCTGCAGCCGGAGGTCAGCGTGCTCTCCGGGCTGGGCAACGTGCCCGGCAACATCAACGAGGTCCTCTTCCCGTTCTTCACGACGATCGCGTTCGGGATCGGCTACCACGAGGCTCGCGGCTTCCGGTTCTCCGCGGAGACCCCGGAGCTCTGCTTCACCCTCGGCAGCTGCGACGAGCACGCGTTCCGCTACACGCACACGTACTCGGCGCGCGTGTGCGGACCGACGCCGTACGGCGTGCCGTGGGACGGGACCGAGATCACCGTCGAGCGGATCGGCGAGGAGGTCTCGTCCTCGATCGAGCGCTTCGAGTTCGTCCTCCGGCCCGGCGAGACCTCGACGACCTACCCGCGCGATGCGATCGGCCGCAACGACCAGCGGTTCGACTTCCGGCTCATCGAGCACGTCATCGACCCGCTGATGCAGGTCGACACCTTCTACGCGAACAACTTCGAGCCGGGCAGCGAGAACTACCGCGCCTACGAGAGCCACGTTCCCGCCCGGGTCGAGGAGGACCTCTCCTGTCCCCCGCTCCCGTGATGGGCCGACCCGGCGGCCGCGGGGCCGGCGGCGCGGTGCGTCCCCGGCCGTGGGACGGGCGTCCCCGAACGCAGCCGGGCGTCCCGGAACGACGAACGCGCCGCGGGAGCGGCGCGTCGGGCGCGGTGACCGGCCGCGCCATGGAGCGACCGGGTCGGGGCGGGGTGCCGCGGCGGGCCGCGGCGCGGGGGCTCAGCGCTCCGCCGGCTCCAGGTCGGCGTCGTCCTTGCCCTGGAGGCGCTCGCGCCCGCGGCGGACCGCGGCGATGAACTTCATGAGGTTCACCTCGAGCGTGTTCAGGATCTCGTCGGCGTAGTCCTCGGCCCCGAGGCGGATCTCCCGCTCGCGGGCGCGGGCCTCGTCGATGATGTCGTCGGCCTCGCGCTCGGCGAGCTTCACGACCTCCTGCTCGGAGACCAGCTCGACCTGCTGCTCCTTGCCTTCCTTGATGATCCGCTCGGCCTCGCGCTTGGCCTCGGCGAGCATCTCCTGACGCTCCTTGACGATCCAGCGGGCCTGCTTGATCTCCTCGGGGATCGTCGCCCGCATCTGATCCAGGATGTCGAAGATCTCCTCGCGGTCGACGCGGACCTGGTCCGTGAGCGGGACCGGCTTCGCGTTGTGTACGAGATCGTCGAGCTTGTCGATGAGGACCAGAACGTCCATGGCACACGTCCGTTTCGCGGTCGGCCCCCCGAGTCCTTCCTGGGAAGCCGAGATCCCGCGTCAGCAGGGGATGGGCGACTCCATATCCTGCCGCATCGCCGGTTTCGCACCAGTTCGGGCGCGTTCTTGCACGGGAGGGGATCGCGGGCCCCAGGCCGTGCGACGTCCCGACCACCCGCCCGGCCGGCGCCCCGGCACGGCCGTCCCACGAAGACCACTCCGCTCCCGAGGATCGCCGTGCGACCTCCCGGCGCGCGGCCCGGAGGGTGCCTCAGGCCTCGCGGAGGGCGGCGGAGCGCTCGCGCAGCGCCTCGGCCACCGGCGGCGGCACGAGGCCGTCGATCTTGCCGTCGAAGCGCGCGAGCTCCTTCACCCAGCTCGAGGAGAGGAACGCGTACTTCGGGCTCGCCATGACGAAGATCGACTCGATCTCCGCTGCCTGCTGGCGGTTCAGGTGGCCCATCTGCATCTCGTACTCGAAGTCCGACGCCTGGCGCAGGCCCTTGACGATCGCCGTGGCGCCGATCCGGCGGGCGTAGGAGACGACGAGCTCGTAGAACGGCTCGGCGCGGACGTTCTCGATGCCCTCGGCGGCGAGCGCGTCGTGGATGAACCCGATCCGCTCGTCGATGGTGAACATCGCCTTGCTCTTGCGCACCGACTGGTTCACGACGGCGACGACGACCTCGTCGAAGAGGCCGGCGGCGCGCTTGATGATGTCCAGGTGGCCGAGGGTGACCGGGTCGTAGCTCCCGGGGACGACGGCGATCCGTGGGTTCGTCGAGCTCATGGCGTGTGGATGCGGATGGTCGTGTCGCCGTAGCGACGCTCGTCGGTGAGGGGCAGCACGAGGGTGAGCGGATGCCGGCGGTCGGACTCGCTGACGACCGCCGCGCCCGGCGCCAGGACGGGCGCCAGTCGCTGATCGAGCAGCGGACCGAGCCGGTCGGCGTCGCGGTACGGCGGATCCAGCAGGACGAGATCGTATGCCTCGTCGCGCGCCGCTGCGTCCTGCAGGTGGCGCAGCGCGTCGCCCGTCACGACGCGGACGGCGTCCGCATCGGGACCGACCGCGTCGAGGTTGCGCCGCAGCGCCGCGAGGGCGGCGCGATCGCGCTCGACGAAGGTCACGTGGGCCGCGCCGCGGGACAGCGCCTCGATGCCCAGCGCGCCGGTGCCGGCGAAGAGGTCCAGCACGCGGGCGCCGTCGAGGTCGCCGAGGATCGAGAACAGCGACTCGCGGACCCGGTCGGCCGTCGGCCGGGTACGGTCCCCGGCGGGCGCGACGAGCCGCCGCCCCCCGAACCGTCCCGCGATCACCCGCATCGCCGCGGCAGGCTAGCGACCAGGACGCCGTTCGCGGATCGCGGCTCAGGCGGCGATCGACTCGTCGTCGCCCTCGGCGACCATCGCGCGACGCACGCGGTCGAGCTCCGCGGCGAGCAGCGCGTGGCGCGGATCCTGCAGCTCGGGGTCCTTGGCCTCGAGCTCCTCGGCGAGCGTCCGGGCGCGCTGGAGCAGATCGGCGTCGTCCGGGAGCCGCGCGGTGCGGAACCGCGCCAGCCCCGACTGCCGCGTGCCGAGGACCTCGCCCTCGCCGCGCAGCTCGAGGTCGACCTCGGAGAGCGCGAACCCGTCGCCGTGGGCGGCGAGCGCCCGCAGTCGCGCCGCGCCCTTGGGACCGAAGAGCAGGCAGATCGCGGGGTGCTCCCCGCGCCCGACGCGTCCCCGGAGCTGGTGCAGCTGGCTGATCCCGAACCGCTCGGCGTTCTCGATCAGCATCACCGTGGCGTTCGGGACGTCGATGCCGACCTCGATGACGGTCGTCGCCACGAGCACGTCGGCGTCCCCGGCCGCGAACGACGCCATCGCGGCCTGCTTCTCCGCCGGCTTCATCTGGCCGTGGAGCAGCGCCAGCCGCAGGTCCTTGAGCTCCCCGGCCTGCAGGCGCTCGTGCTCGGCCACCGCCGAGCGCGCGTCGAGGCTCTCGCTGTCGGCCACGAGCGGGCAGACGACGAACGCCTGGCGGCCCGCGGCGACCTCCTCGCGGATGCGGGCGTACGCGCGGGCGCGCTCGCGATCGCTCGCGCAGACGTGGGTGGCGATCGGCGAGCGGCCCTTCGGCAGCTCGCGCAGGGTCACGACGTCGAGGTCGCCGTAGTGCAGCAGCGCCATCGTGCGCGGGATCGGCGTCGCGGTCATGTGCAGCACGTGCGGCGCCCACGCCGCGGCCGAGGCGCCCGTCCCCGCGCCGACGCCGCTCGCCTTCGCGTCGAGCGCGCGTCGCTGCCGGACGCCGAACCGGTGCTGCTCGTCGACGACGGCGAGCGCGAGCGAGCGGAAGACGACCGGATCCTCCAGCAGCGCGTGCGTGCCGACGATCAGCGGCAGCTCGCCGCTCGCCAGCCGAGCGAGGAGCTCGCGGCGCTGCGCCTGGGGCGTGGAGCCCGTCAGCAGGGCGACGGGGATGACGACCTGCAGGTCCCCGAGCAGCGCCTGAACGGTGCGGAAGTGCTGCTCGGCGAGCGTCTCGGTCGGTGCCATGAGCGCCGCCTGGTGACCGCACTCCACCGCGCGGACCATCGCGTGCAGCGCCACGACCGTCTTGCCCGACCCGACCTCGCCCATGAGCAGCCGCTGCAACGGGTGCGGCTGGGCGAGCGCCTCGGTGTTCGCGGCGATCGCCTTCGCCTGGTCGCCGGTCGGCGGGAAGGGGAGCGAGGCGAGCCAGCGGTCGCTGAGGTCGGTCGGCCCGTCGAGCGCGGGAGCACGCCGGTCGACGCCCTGACGGCGGCGACGCCGCAGGTACTCCAGCTGCGTGAGGAGCAGCTCGTCGAAGGCCAGTCGGCGACGGCCGGCCTCGTGGTCGCCGAGGTGCCCGGCGTGCAGCGCGTCGACGCGGTCGGGCAGGTCGTACCGGACCCGCAGCCGGCCGGGCAGCGGCTCCACGACGTCCCGCAGGTGGTCCTGCAGCTCGCGCACGCGCGCGAGGATCTCGATCGACGTGAGGCCCTCCGTCGTGGGGTAGCGCGCGATCGTCGGCGCGGCCGGGCCGTCGAGGCGCGTCTCCTCCCCCGCCAGGTCCTCGACCGGCGGGTGGACCGCGTCCGACGCGTGCTGGACGGGCGCCGCGGCCGCCCCGCCGTCTCCGTCGCCGCGACCGTGCAGGTCCGCGCCGGCGTCGGCCATGGCGTCCGCCAACGGGGCCGACGCAGCCGGCCGGCCGGGCGGCGCGGCGCGTGGGGTCGCCTCGTCGGTGGTCGGGGCGTGCTGGGCGACGGAGAACCGGCCCGGGCCCTTGAGCGTCCCGCTGAGGATGAGGCGCGTGCCCGGCGGGTATCGCTCGACGAGCCACGGCTGGTTGAAGAACGCCGCCTCGAGCTGCCCGGTGTGGTCGCTGACCCAGGCGGTCACGAGCGGCCGCATCCCGCGGCGCCGGACCGGGCGGCTCTGGATCCGGCGGACCTCGACGACGATCGTGAGCCGCTCGTCCGGACGCAGCCGGTCGATCGTCGCGACCTCGCCGCCCTCGACCGGCAGGTGGTGCAGGAGCCCGCCGATCGAGTCGATCCCGAGCGCCGCCGCGGCCTTCGTCGCCTTCTTCCCGGTGAACCCGCTGTCGGCCCCGAGCGCCGCGGGCCGCGGCCACCGCAGCGGGGCGGCGCGCAGCGCCTCCCGCCCCGCCGGCAGCTCGGGGTCGCCGGCGAACGGCGGCAGCGTCGCCTCCACCGGCGGGTCGGACGTCGTCGAGCCGGACACGGGCACCGGAGGCCATCGTGACGGACGCGACGGACGCTCACCGGAGCCACCGCACGGAGCCGAGGATCGGTGGCGGGACCGGGCACCGCGCGATGTCGACCCGGCCCGGGCGCGACATCGTCGCCGGACGTCGCACCGTCACCGCAGCGCGACCACGATGCTCGGCCGATGGCACCGACCAACGAGCCTGCGCGTGGAGCGGCGGCGCGGGCAACGCGTCCCCGTTCGAGCGCGGACCGACCGCCGGCGGACGCCGACCGTGCTCCCGCACGCGGCGCGACGGCCCGCCCGGCGGGGCGCCCGCCGGCGCGGGGCCGACCCCGGGCGGAGCTCGACGACGCTCTCGCGGATGGAACGGCGACGGATCCCGTGAGGCGCCGTCCGGCCTCCGTCCCATCGCGAGCGGGCGTGTCCGCACGCGAGGACCAGCCGGAGGCGCGCCGTGCGCGTCACGCCCCGGGTTCCGGGGGTGCGCGCGCCCGGCGTCCAGCGGCCGTCGCGGGGCGTGCGCCTGTCCCCGCGCCGCACGTCGCGTCGCCCCCAGCGCGCCGTCACGAGGCCGACGGCGCCACCCGCATCCGTGCGTCCCCCGCCGAGCGCAACCGCGCGATCGTCGCCCTCGCCGCGGGCCAGGACGGCATCGTGACGCGCGAGCAGCTCCTCGCCATCGGCGTCAGCAGCAGCGCGATCGACCGTCGCCTGGCCAACGGGACCCTGCACCGGCTCTTCCCGTCGGTGTACGCCGTCGGCGTCCCGCCTCGCGGCTGGCACGCGCGTGCCCGAGCCGCCCTCCTGCACGCCGGACCGGGCGCGGTCCTCGTCTGTCGCAGCGCGGCCCACGCGCACCGGCTTCTCGAGGAGCCTTTCGGCGCGCCGATCCACGTCGCCCCGCGAACCGGGCACCCACGGTCCGCGCCGGGGAGCGTCGTACATCGCTTGCGGCTCGCACCGGGCGACCGCCGCAGCGCCGGAGGCCTTCCCGTGAGCGCGGTCCCCCGGACCATCATCGACCTCGCCCCGTCGCTCGACGACCGTGCCCTCCGTCGTCTCGTCAACGAGGCACAGATCCGGACCGGAATGACTCCGGAGGCCCTGACCCGGGCGATCGAGCGCGCCCCCGGCCGCGCCACGAGCCGCATCGCCCGGATCGTCGACGGCGCTTCGGGACCTCGACGGTCGGGGCTGGAAGACGCGTTGTGGGAGGCGCTGCTGCGCGCCGGGCTCGCCGAGGGCGCGCGGTGCAACTTCCGGATCGACGAGTGGGAGGTGGACGTGGCCTGGCCCTCCGCGCGGCTCGTGGTCGAGGCCGACGGCTTCCGCTACCACCGGACCCGCGACGATCGCCGCCGCGACGAGCGCAAGCACCGGGCCCTCCGACGACGGGGGTTCGAGGTGCTGCGGTTCAGCGACGACGAGATCGCCGACCAGCTGCCGCGGGTCGTCGCCGAGATCGCGTTGGCCCTCGGGGCAGCGCGGGGCCGCAGATGACGAGCGCTCGCGCCCGCCCCGGCCGGTCGTCCTGACCCGCGTTCGCCGAGCCCAGGCGCACCGGTGCGGTGCTGGCGTTCCCCGTTCGCGACGCGGGGCTGAACGATCACAGCGCCGCGCGATGCGGTGCGGCGTGCTTCGAGCCCCGATCAACAGGGGCACGCGGCCATGGCGACCACCCGGAGGTCCGCCGCGTGCATCGAGCCCCGCTCGAACGAGGTCAGCGCCGGAGCGCCGCCGGTCGCACCGAGGCTCGTGGATCGGGGTCGGACGGCCACGGGTCGACCCGAGACGGTGCCGCGGGCATCGGGCCCCGCTCCATGGGTGCCAACGGTCACGGCGACGACCGGAGCGGCGGCGTGTGCACCGCGCCCCGTTCAGCGGTCTCGGGCATCGATCCCTGGCCGCGGGTCGGAACGGACGAAGCCCAGGCGTCGGCCCGCGAGGCACGGGCCGGGCGTCCCGTCGCGAGCCGACGCGGTCGCTCGCTACTCGGCGGCCACGAGCCACCACCACGCCGGCTGGCCGCCGTCGCGGAGCTCGAGCTCGACGTCCTCCGGCGCGAGGCCCTCGAGGACGTCGTCGGGGAGCGGGGCGTCGCGGCCGCGGAGGACCGTGACGAGCTCGCGGTCCTCCGCGAGGCGCTCGAGGACGGTGCGCAGCGTCGGGGCCGGGTCGCCCCAGGCGACGAGCTCCTCCTCGACGTAGCCGAGGGCGTCGCCGACGGCGAACCGGCCCTGCGGGTCCTCGCGGGCCGCCGGGGCGACGCCGCCGGTGCCGAGGTCCTCCAGGAGCTCGGCCAACGCGGCGGCCGCGTCGGCCGCCGGGCGCGCCGGGTCGTGGCCGACGGCGATCGCGAGGCCCGCCTGCTGCGTGCGCGTGGGCACGACGACGACCGTCGCCTCGGCGAGCTCGGCCGCCCGCTCGGCGGCCATCCGGACGTTCGGGTTGTTCGTCAGCAGGACGACCTCGTCGGTCCCGCAGGCCGCGATCGCGTCGACGAGCTCGGCCGTCGCCGGGTTCATCGTCGGGCCGCCGTCGAGCACGACGGCGCCGAGCGACGTGAGCGCGTCGACGATCCCCTCGCCGTGCGCGACGGCCAGCAGCGCGGTCGGCCCGGTGGCGGTGCCCCGCAGGCCCCCGCCGGGGGTCGACGGCGCGTCGGCGGACGCGACCGGGGCCGCGGTCGTGCCCTCCACGAGCGCCGCCTCGCGCTCGGCGAGATGGCCGCGCTCGAGCCGGGCGGCGACCTGCTCGCTCATGTCGGCGACGTCGACCGAGGAGATCTCCCCGTCGAAGAGCGCCATCGCCGCGTCGGGGTCGTCGGTGTGGACGTGGACCTTCAGCGTCCGCTCGTCGCCGACGACGACGATGATCGAGTCCCCGATCTCGGCGAGGTCGCGGCGAGCGCGACGGGCGTCGAGGTCGGTCCCGGTGATCGCGAAGTTCGTGCAGAAGCGGTACGTCTCCGACGCGTGCGCCGCCTCGTCGGACAGCTGCGCCGCCTCGTAGTGCCGGATGTCGAAGCCCTCGCCGGGCGCGTCGCCGCGGAGCGTGCGGATGACGCCCGCGAAGAGCAGCAGCAGGCCGAAGCCGCCGGCGTCCACGACGCCGGCCTCCTTCAGCGGCGGCAGGAGCTCCGGGCCCTCGTCCAGGGCGACCTGGCCGGCGCCCACGGCGGCGGCGATGACCGTCGCCAGCGCCGCGGCCTGCTCGGACTCGCCGGCGAGCGGCCCGAGGTCGGCCGGGTCCATCACCGCGACGGCGTGCGAGGCCGCGCCGGCCATCTCGCGCACGACGGTGAGGATCGTGCCCTCGACCGGCTGACGGACGGAGTCGTAGCCGCGCCGGGCGGCACCGGCGAGCGCCGCCGCGATCAGCGGGGGACGGATGAGCTCGCCCGGGCGCGCGACGAGCTCCTCCGCCGCGCCGCGGATGAGCTGGGAGAGGATGACGCCGCTGTTGCCCCGGGCGCCGAGCAGCGCCGCGCGCGCGAGCCGGCGCACGAGCTCCTCGCGGCCGATGGCGTCGAGCGTCGCGCCCTCCGCGAGGATCGCGTCGAGCTCGTCGATCACCGACCGGAGCGTCAGCGCCATGTTGTCCCCCGTGTCGCCGTCGGCGACCGGGAAGACGTTCAGGTCGTTGATCTCCTGACGGCGCGCGTCGACGTGCGCCAGGGCGCCCGCCACGACGTGGCGGAAGCGCACGATGCTGGGGTCGGCGACGGGCACGCCGAGGGATCGGACCCAGGACGCCGCGGCGAGGCCGCGGCGGAGGGCTCAGACGGCCTTCTGGACCTTGCCGGCCTTGAGGCAGCGCGTGCAGACGTACTGGCGCTGCGGCGAGCCGTTGATGAGCAGGCGGACCTTCTGGAGGTTCGGATCGAAGCGGCGCTTCGTGGCTCGCATCGAGTGGCTCCGGCTCTGGCCGAAGGCCGGACCCTTGTTGCAGGAGATGCAGACCTTGGCCATAGGAGGAAGCAGGGTACCGATCGGCGCCCGGCGACGCGTCCTCGCCCGCGCCGACGCGCGGCCGCCCGACCGCTCGCCGGCGCGTCGTCCGCCCGGGACGCACGACCCCGGCCTCGGACTGGATCCGCGCTCAGCGCTGGACCGGCCGGCGCTCGGGCACCGGCAGCGGCTCGTGGTGCGGCCGGCGCTCCGGGGCCGGACGGCGATCGGCCAGGCGGCCGGGCTCGCGCAGGCGCACCCCGGCGGGCGCGGCGTCGGGCAGGGGGATCGGGTCGGGCAGCGGCGCGCCGTCGTCGCCGCCGCGCGGGGCGGACGGGCGTGGCCGGCGCAGTCCGCCGTCGCCGTCGTCGGCGTCCCGCCACCAGCTGGCGAGCTCGTCGCGGGCGCCCTTCGGCAGGAGGCGCCAGCCGAGGACCACCCCGCCCACCGCGTGCGGGACGAAGATCGCCAGCAGTCCGATGGTCTCGCCATCCACCCCGTCGATGCTAGCGAGGGCGGTCCGGTCCCACCACCGGCCGCCCGGCGCGGTCGGCGGCTCGCGGCTCAGCCGGCGAGGCCGCGACGGACGGCGAGCAGCGCGATCACCGCGTCGGCGGCGTGGCGGCCGGAGTCGCGCTTGTCGCCCCCGGAGCGCGCCAGCGCCTGGTCCATCGAGTCGACGGTCAGCACGCCGAACGACGTGGGCACGCCGGTGTCGAGCTGGACCTGCTGGATGCCGCGGGCGGCCTCGCCGCAGACCCAGTCGTAGTGGTCGGTCTCGCCGCGGATCACGGCGCCGACGCAGGCCACGCCGGCGTAGCGCCCGGACTCGGCGGCCATCTTCGCCGCGAGCGGCAGCTCGAACGCGCCGGGGACCTCGTAGACGTCGGCCGGCCCGTCGGCGGCCTCCGGGCCCGTCGCCTCGGCGAACGACGCCTGCGCGCCGGCGATCAGCCGGTCGGCGAGGTCGCGGTAGAACGTCGCGGCGACGATCGCGTAGCGCTGGCTCATGCGGGCTCCTGGCCGGTCGGGCGGGGCGGGGTGTTCGGCGGGGTGACCTGGAGCGGGTCGCTGGCCGCGGCGGCGTCGCGCTCCTGCTCCTCCTGCAGCATCTCGGCGTCGACGTCGACGCCCTGGTGGTGCAGCAGGTGGCCCATGCGCGTCCGCTTCGTGCGCATGTACTGCTCGTTGTGCGGGTTCGGGGCGTGCTCGATCGGCACCTGCTCGGTGACCGAGAGCCCGTAGCCCTCCAGCCCGCGGATCTTCTTCGGGTTGTTCGTGAGGATCCGGATCGATCCGAGGCCGAGGTCGACGAGGATCTGCGCCCCGATCCCGTAGTCGCGCAGGTCGGCCGGCAGCCCGAGCTTCAGGTTGGCGTCGACGGTGTCGTAGCCCTCCTCCTGCAGCTTGTAGGCGCGGAGCTTGTTCAGGAGGCCGATCCCGCGGCCCTCCTGCGACAGGTAGAGCAGGACGCCCTGGCCCTCCCGCTCGATCATCGCCAGCGCGGACTCGAGCTGCTCGCCGCAGTCGCAGCGCAGGGAGTGGAAGACGTCGCCGGTCAGGCACTCGGAGTGCACGCGCACGAGCACGTCCTCGGCACCGGAGACGTCGCCCTTCACGAGCGCGACGTGGTGCTTGCCGTCCACGAGCGAGCGGTAGCCGACGGCGGTGAAGTCGCCGAAGGCCGTCGGCAGCTGGATCCCGACGACGCGCTCGACGAGCCGGTCGTGCTTGCGCCGGTAGGCGATGAGGTCGGCCACGGTGATCATCCGCAGGCCGTGCTTCTCGGCGTAGGGGACGAGGTCCGGGACCCGGGCCATCGTGCCGTCCTCGTTCATGATCTCGCAGATCACGCCGGAGGGGTTCAGCCCGGCGAGACGCGCGAGGTCGACCGACGCCTCGGTCTGGCCGGTGCGCTCCAGCACGCCGCCGGGCTTCGCCTTCAGCGGGAAGACGTGGCCGGGCACGACGACGTCGCGCGGACCGGACGTCGGGTCGATCGCGACCTTGATCGTCTGGGCGCGGTCGGCGGCCGAGATCCCGGTCGTGACGCCCTCGCGGGCCTCGATCGAGACGGTGAAGGCGGTCTCGAACGGCGACTCGTTCTTCGCCGCCATGAGGTCGAGTCCGAGCTCGTCGCAGCGCTCCGGCGTGAGCGTCAGGCAGATGAGCCCGCGCCCCTCCTTCGCCATGAAGTTCACGGCGGCGGCGTCGGCGAACTCGGCCGCGACGACGAGGTCGCCCTCGTTCTCGCGGTCCTCGTCGTCGCAGACGATAACCATCTTGCCGGCGCGGATGTCCTCGATCGCGTCCTCGACGCGGTCGAACGGGCGCTCCAGCGTGCGGGTGGCGGTCTCGTCGCTCACGGGCGGTCCTTTCCGAGGAGCTTCTCGACGTGCTTGGCCAGCACGTCCACTTCGAGGTTCACGGGGGTGCCGGCGCTCGCCCGGCCGAGCGTCGTGCGCTCGAGCGTCTCCGGGATGAGGGAGACCTCGAGCCACGCGTCCGCCAGGTCGGACACCGTGAGCGAGACGCCGTCGACGGTGATCGAGCCCTTCTCGACGACGTAGCGCAGGAGCGCCGGGTCCTCGGGCGCGATCCGGACGACGCGGCTGAAGCCGTCCTCGCGGGTCTCGACCACCCGGCCGGTGCCGTCGACGTGCCCCTGCACGATGTGGCCCCCGAAGCGGTCGCCGGCGGCCATCGCGAGCTCGAGGTTCACGCGCGCCCCGGACGCCGCGGCGGCCTGGAGGCTCGTGCGCCGGAGCGACTCGTGCATGACGTCCGCGAGGAACGTCGGGCCGTCGGCGCCGCGCTCCGTCTCCCCCACGGCGGTCAGGCAGCAGCCGTTGACGGCGATCGAGTCTCCCGGACGCAGGTCGGCCGCCAGCGGCGTGCGCACGCGCAGGCGGACGCCGTCCTCGGTGGACTCCACGTCGGCGACGGTGCCGAGGTCCTGGACGATCCCGGTGAACACGGCTACCACTCCTTCAGTCGCGCGATGGTCAGCAGGTCGTCGCCGACCGGCTCGCGGGTCACCTCGAGCGGGCGCCGGGCGTCGGCGATCCGCTCGACGCCCTCGCCGCCGAGCATCGGCGGCGCGCTGCGGCCGCCGAGCAGCAGCGGGGCGACGAACATCCGCAGCTCGTCGATCTCCCCCGCGTCGAAGAACGCGCCGGCCAGGTGCGCCCCGCCCTCGAGCATGAGCGACGTGACGCCGCGCTGGCCGAGCTCGGCGAGGCCCGCCCGGACGCGGTCGTGCTCGTTCTGGCCGGAGACGATCACGACCTCGACGCCGGACGCGCGCAGGGCGTCGGTCGCCGAGCGGCTCGCGGCCCGCGTGGCGATGACCGTCACCGGCACCTCCGCCGCCGAGGCCACGAGCTTGCCGTCCAGCGGCAGGCGTGCCTCGGAGTCGAACACGACGCGTCGCGGCTGGCGGACCGCGTCGGCCACGCGCGCGGTGAGCTGCGGATCGTCCGCCAGGGCGGTGCCGATGCCGACGACCACCGCGTCGACCTCCGTGCGCCAGCGGTGCGCGAGGTCGCGCGACGGGCCCGAGCTGATCCAGCGCGAGTCGCCGGCCTGCGTCGCCAGCCGGCCGTCGAGGCTCGTGGCCGTCTTCAGCATCACCCACGGCAGGCCGGTCTTCGCGTGCTTGCGGAACGGCTGGTTCTGCAGGCGCGCGCCGACCGCGACGTCCGACGTCGGCACCGCGACGTCGACGGCGACGCCCTCGTCGCGCAGGATCCCGAGGCCGCGGCCCGCGGCCTTCGTCGACGGGTCGTCGCTGGCCACCACGACGCGGCCGATGCCGGCGGCGAGGATCGCGTCGGTGCACGGCGGGGTGCGCCCGGTGTGGCAGCAGGGCTCCAGCGAGACGTAGATCGTGCTGCCCTCGAGCGCCTCGCCGGCGGCGGCGCGGATCGCGGCGACCTCGGCGTGCGCCTCGCCGTAGGCGGCGTGCCAGCCCTCGCCGAGGGTCCGGTCCCCGCGCGCCACGACGGCGCCCACGAGCGGGTTGGGGCTCACGCGCCGGCGTCCGCGCTCGGCCAGCTCCACCGCCCGGCCCAGCAGGGCCTCGTCGCGCGCATCGATCGCCATCGGGACGCCAAGCATAGGGAGCCACCGGCTCGGCCCCGTGCCCGGCGCACGACCGGGTCAGCCCGTCGCGCAGCGCCCGCCGCGCAGGCGGTAGACGATCATCGTCGCGCCGGGCCGCTCGTACTCCCGGGGGTAGTAGTCGAACGACCAGTCGAAGTCGAAGTCGGGCGGGGTCGCGCCCTCGCGGTAGGGGCTGACCTCGAAGACCTTCGACGCCCGGCGCTCGAGCGCCCGGTAGTAGCTGATGGCCCGCGGGACCTTCTCCGGCTGGACCTCGGCCCGGCCGCGCTGCGTCGAGCCGGTGATGACCCAGCAGAAGCCCCTGCGCTCGTACTCGTCGATGAGCGCCGGGTAGAGCGAGCGGACGTAGTTCTCGAGGTAGACCGGCTGCCCCGGCGGCGCCGCCAGACGCCCGGAGAAGTCGTACTTGCTGCGGCTGAAGCTGAAGCGCTCCCACCGCTGCCCGTTCGTCGCCGTCCCGGGCCGTCCCGGGTCGGAGAGCCACTCCGTCGGAACGACCGGCTCCAGGACGATCTTCTCGCCGGCCGGGATGTTCGCGACCATCCAGTCGCGCGTCTCGTTGCGCGTGTCCTCCCGCGAGAGCACCGCCCCGAGGTGCATCGCCGCGACGAGCCCCTGCCCGCAGAGCGCGATCCCCGCGACCACGAGCGCGACGTGCCGCCACGTCGGCCGGTGCCGGCTGACCCACTCGACCGCGGTCGCCGCCGCGTAGCCGGCCAGCAGGGCGAGCATCGGGTACACCGGCAGCATCCAGCGGGCGAAGAACCGCCCCTGCGCGCTCATGAAGAGCAGGAAGAGCAGCGGCGCCGGCGCGAGGACGAGCAGCACCCGCCGGTCGTCGCGCCAGAGCGGGAAGACCGACGCCAGGGCGGCGATCAGCGGGATCAGCCCGAACCCCCAGGTGAGCGTCCAGAGGTAGAACGTCAGGCCGTTCCCGTGGGTCATCCCGAGCTTGTCGGTCGTCCCCTCCCCCGCGGCCGACGACTGGTGCGCGATCCCGAACCAGAAGTCGTCGAAGTCCAGGAGCGCGTACGGGTTCGCCGCGACGAAGCCGATCGCGAACGTCAGCAGCGCCAGCAGCATCCCGCGCGCGGCGAGCAGCAGGCCACCGGGCTGCGCCGCCTGCACCATCGCCGCGGCGAGCAGCGGGACGAGGACGATGCCGCCGGTGTACTTCGTCGCCGCGGCGAGGCCCACCGCGAGCCCGGCGATGAGGTAGTCCCGGTCCCGGCCGAGCCGCAGCACGCCGGCGGTCGCCCAGAGCCCGAGCGCGACCGGCGCGAGCGTCGGCGCGTCGTTCACCGCGACGTGGCCGTAGTAGACCGGCATGAAGGCGACCGCGAGGATCGACGCGGCGAGCAGGCCCGTGCGGCGGTCCAGCAGGCGCGTGCCCGCGAGGTAGATGAGCCAGACCGCGCTCACGCCGAGCAGCGCCGACGCGACCCGTCCCACGACGAAGACCGTGCCCGGATCGTCGGCGAACGCGCCCCAGACCCCGTCCGCGCCGCCGAAGCGCAGCCACAGCAGCAGATGGGTGGCGTACGTGAACCCGGGCGGGTTGACGAAGTAGTGGGGGTTCAGGTCGCCGCGGAACATCCCGACGGCCTGGGGCAGGAAGTGCCCGTTCTCATCGGCGTTGTAGGCCCACGGCAGGCCGTTGCCGATCCCCCACAGCCGCAGCAGGAGCCCGCCGACGACGAGCGCGGCGACCGCCGATCCCCAGCGCAAGCGCACCGATCCGGGCAGCCGCCCGCCCCAGGCGTCGTCCTTCTCGACGCCCTCGGGCATGCGTGGACGGCGGGGCCCCCGGAGCCGGTCCCGGATCGTCGCTCCGACGGGTCTTGGCGCGGGACCGGCCACGATCAGCAGCGAGCGTAGACGCTGTAGTGGGTGCTGGTGGCGATCCGCCGGAACCCCGGCAGCGGGACGGCGTCGAACGGGTCGTCGATGAGCTCCTCGACGACCGCCTGCCGCACCAGCGCCTGGCGGGACGTCGGGACGATCAGCACGCCGCGCCGGGGGACGCCGCCCTCCGCGGCGTCGGGCACCCAGCGCCGCGCGGCGGCGCGGTCGGGGCTCGGATCCGCGCCGGAGCCGTCGGCCGAGAGCGACGCCAGCAGCGACCGCGGCAGGACCTTCTCGGCCGGCGCGTCGAGGATCCAGCGCGAGTCCGGCACGAGCTTGTGGTTCGGCGTCCAGAGCGGACCGCAGCGCAGGGCGCGACGCACCTGCGGCGCGTCCAGCACGCGCACGAGGTCCTGCCGCGCGTCGCCGCGGAAGGTCAGGTCGTCGTCGATGACCCCCGGATCGACGCGGGAGATGCCGACGACGACGACGCCGACGGCGGCGAGGATCGCGGCGCGCGACCACCACGTCCGCAAGCCGCCGTCGGGCAGCAGCGTCCACCCGACGAGCACGAAGGCCGCGAAGATCAGCAGCAGCACCGCGGGCACGAGGAGGTACCGGTCGATGACGGAGAAGCCGCCGACGCCGATCGCCAGGAACGTCACCACGCCGGCGGCGAGCAGGACCACCGGCAGGACGATCCGCGTCGGCACGATGACGGCGGCGGCCACGAGGCCCACGAGGCCGGCGACGAAGAGCGGCAGCCCGTCCAGCGACTTGAGGAACGCGATCGTCGCGAACGGCATCTCGAGCGGCCCGCGGGTGCGTCCGAGCTCCTCCGCCAGACCGGAGGTGTGCGTCTGCGAGAACAGCGGGTCGCCCGTGACGACGTAGTCGGTGACCATCCAGACGACGGCCGGGAAGACGCCGGCCACGAGCCACGCGATGCCTCGGCGGGTGAGCACCCGCCGCAGCGCCGCGGGCACGAGCGCCCGCAGGCCCCCGCGCCACGGCAGCCCCGTGCCGAGGGCCATCCACAGGCCGTAGAGGCCGCAGAGCACCCACGCCTCCGGGCGCAGCAGGCCGGCGAGCGCCAGCAGGACGAGCACCGGGACGCCGCGCCGCGGGCGGCGGGCCTCGAGCACCGCGGCCCAGACCACGAGCGCCATGTACGTGACGTCCAGGTAGCCCCGGATCGCCAGCATGAGGAAGTCCCAGTTGACGACGAGCAGCGCGCCGGCGACCAGGCCGACCCAGCGGTTGAACGCCGCCCGTCCCAGCTCGTACATGCCGGCCGCGAGGACCGCGACCGAGACGAGCGAGCAGAAGAGCATCACCCGATCGGCGTCGCGCCCGAGCGGCTCCAGGAGCATCCCGAACGCGATCGTCGCCGGGTGCTGGGTCGGGGCCCGGAAGGCGTCGAAGACCGGCTTGTGGCCCTCCCACAGCTCCCGGGCCCACAGCAGGCCGTACACCGAGTCGTAGTTCGGGTACGTCGGGTACGCGAGGAAGAGCGTCAGCAGCCCGGCGCAGAGGAGCAGGAAGGCCGCGATCGGCACGATCCGGGCCGCCCGCGCGCGGCCGGCGGCCTCGGCGGGCCGCGTGTCGTCGGGTCCGGGCAAGGCCTGCATGGTGCCGTACCGAGCCGCGCGACGCGCCTTCGCGCCGTGGGCTCTGGAATACTCGCGCTGTTCGCGGCCCGGGCTCCGGCGCCGCGAGGAGCCGACGCAGCCCCGTGCGCGCGGGTGTCGGACCGGGACCGTCGCGCCCTCCGGGCGCCCTCCGCCACGCGCCGCCGACCTCGCCCGAGCACATGAAGCTGATCATCCAGATCCCCTGTTTCAACGAGGAGGAGACCCTCCCGTTGACCCTCGCCGACCTGCCGCGGGAGGTCCCGGGCTTCGACGAGGTCGAGTGGCTGGTGATCGACGACGGCTCGGTCGACCGGACCGTCGAGGTGGCCCGCGCCAACGGCGTCGACCACATCGTCAAGCTCACGAACAACAAGGGCCTGGCGGCCGGCTTCCAGGCCGGGCTCGACGCGTGCCTGAAGCTCGGCGCCGACGTCATCGTCAACACCGACGCCGACAACCAGTACGACGCCTCCTACGTGCCGGCCCTCGTGAAGCCGATCATCGACGGCGAGGCCGACATGGTCGTCGGCGACCGCCAGGTCGAGAAGATCGAGCACTTCTCGCCGCTGAAGATCCGGCTGCAGAAGCTCGGCTCGGCCGTCGTGCGCCGCGCGTCGGAGACGGAGATCGCCGACGCGACGTCGGGCTTCCGGGCCTACAACCGCGAGGCCGCGATCCAGCTCGCGGTCGTCTCGCGGTTCACCTACACGCTCGAGTCGCTGATCCAGGCCGGCAAGCTCCTCGTCGCGACGAAGCACGTCCCGGTCGACACGAACGAGAAGCTCCGCGAGTCGCGGCTCTTCCCGTCGATGTGGGCCTACGTCCGGCGCAACACCGTCTCGATCTTCCGCATCTACTCGCAGTACGAGCCGATGCGGGTGTTCTTCACCCTCGCGGTGATCCTCTTCGCGCTGGCGTGCATCCCGTGGCTGCGCTTCTTCGTGTCGTGGGTCCAGGGCGAGGGCGCCGGCCACGTCCAGTCGCTGATCTTCGGCGGCGTGCTCTTCACCGCCGCCGTGATGGTCGCCGCGCTGGCGGTCATCGGCGACCTGCTGCACGGCCAGCGGATCCTCACGCAGCGCGTCTTCGAGCGCGTGCGACGGATCGAGCTGCACCTCGGCATCCCGCCGAGCCACTACGAGCCCGGGGCGCACCCGACCGGCCAGGAGCCGACCACCGGCGCGCACTCCGCGCCCGCCGCCCAGACCACCGACGAGCACGAGGCGATCCGACCGTGAGCACCCCGGACACGAAGCGCGGCACCGGCGGAGCGCCGGTCACCACCAGCGACGACGGCATCGTCACGGGCAACACGTACGACAAGTACGGCTCGACGAACCCCGTCGTGAAGAAGCTCATGGCGGGCTTCGAGACGAACCTCGAGCAGCTCTTCGCCCGGGCGTCCCCGGAGAGCCTCCTCGACGTCGGCTGCGGCGAGGGCGTCCTCGTGCACGAGTGGGCCACGAAGCTCTCCGACAAGCGCGTCGTCGGGATCGATCTCGAGGAGGAGTCGATCCAGGCGGGGTGGGCGCAGCGCCAGGCGCCGAACCTCGAGTACCGGATCCTCCGCGCCGAGAACCTGCCCTTCGCCGACGACGAGTTCGACGTCGCCACCGCCATCGAGGTCCTGGAGCACGTCCCGGACCCGGAGCACACCGTCGCCGAGATGGCTCGCGTCGCGAAGCGCTGGCTGCTCGTGTCCGTCCCGCGCGAGCCGATCTGGCGCGCGGTGAACATGGCGCGCGGCGCCTACATCAAGGACTGGGGCAACACCCCCGGCCACCTGAACCACTGGTCGACGGCGTCGTTCAAGCGGCTCCTCTCCCAGCACGGCGAGGTCGTCGAGGTCCGCAAGCCGTTCCCGTGGACGCAGCTGCTCGTCCGCGTCGGTGACTGAGCGGCACCAGCCGGGCGCGCTCCCGGCCGATCCCAACGCGGATCCGGCCGGTGCGCTCGACGACGTCGTCCTCGACGAGGAGCTCGCCGCCGACGCCGCGGCGGCGGCCCCGTCGGCGCGCCGCGGGGGCGCGCGCCTGCTGACGCTCGGGATCGCGTCGACCGGCCTGCTGACGTTCCTCTTCTTCTCGATCGCCTCGCACGCGCTCGGCGACAGCGAGGCGGGGCGCGAGCAGTACGGCGAGATCTCCCGGATGTGGGCGATCCTCTTCACCGCGATGTGCGTGTTCTACCGGCCGGTGGAGCAGCTCCTGTCGCGCACGATCGCCGTGGCCCGTGCCCGCGGCGAGGCGCATCCCCCGCTCCGCGAGCCGCTGCTCATCCAGGCCGGCTTCGCCGCGCTGCTCGTCGTGGCGGCGTTCGCGGCGAAGGGCCCCCTCGAGGACCAGATCGGCAGCGACAGCCTCTTCTACCTGCTCGTCGGGGCCGGCCTCGCCTACGCGGCGAGCTACTTCGCCCGCGGCTTCGTGGCCGGCCACGAGTGGTTCGCCCTCTACGGCGGCCTCGTGCTCTTCGAGTCGGTCGCCCGGATCCTCTTCCCGAGCGCGGCGCTCGTCGGGATCACGACCGGCCAGGTGGCCGTCGCGTGCGGCATCCTCGCCGCGCCGCTGGCGTCGCTGCTCGTCGTCCCGTGGGCGATCCGGGCGGCGACCCGGTCGATGGCCGCCGCGCCCGCGTCGGCGGCGGCACCGCCCGGCGCCTCGAGCGGCGGCCTGCGCGCCGGCGGCTCGTTCGCGGTCGCCGTCGCGCTGATCCAGCTCGGCGAGCAGACGGTGGTGAACGCCGGCGTGCTGCTGACCGACGACGCGCTCGCGGCGGGGGTCATCTTCTCGGCGCTGCTCGTCACCCGCGCGCCGCTGCAGCTCTTTCAGGCCGTCCAGACGACGCTCCTGCCGCACTTCGCGGGCCTCGTGGCGACCGGCTCGCCGCAGGAGATCGCGCAGGTCATGCGCAAGGCGGTCGGCCTGATCGTCGCGTTCGCCGCGCTCGTCGCCGTCGGCCTGCTGCTGCTCGGCGGATTCGTCATGCCGCTGCTCTTCGACGGCCAGGAGCCCCCGGTCGGGGGCCTGGCGATCGTGGCCGCGGGCATGGGCGCGCACCTCGTCGCCGGCACCCTGAACCAGGCGGCGCTGGCTCGCGGCCATGCCTGGGCGGCCGCGAGCTGCTGGATGGCGTCCGGGGCGTTCCTCGTCGCGTGGATGCTCGTGGCTCCGATCGACGACGCGCTGCTCTGCGCCGAGGTCGGCTACGCGGTCTCGGCGCTGCTGCTCGCGGTGCTCCTCTCGGGGATCTACCGGCGGCCGGCCGACGCCGGCGCCACGCCCGCCTGATCGCGAGCGGGTTCGCGTCGCGCGGTCCGTCCCCGCGCGCGCCGCCACGCGCGGCCGCTCCTTCCGGTCAGGATGTGGCCGGAATGACGCCTAGATTGGCGGTGCCCCTCCCCGAACCCCTCAGGAGCACCCCATGGACTGGAAGCTCGAGCTCGTCGTCGTCCCCGTCACCGACGTGGACCGCGCGAAGGCCTTCTACGCCGACCAGGTCGGCTTCGTGGTCGACCACGACCACCGCGTGCACGAAGGGCTGCGCTTCGTCCAGCTGACCCCGCCCGGCTCGGGATGCTCGATCGCGATCGGCGACGGCGTGACCGACGCGGCGCCGGGGTCGGTGACCGGCGTCCAGCTCGTGGTCGCCGACATCGAGCAGGCGCACCGCGAGCTCACCGAGCGGGGCGTCGACGTCTCCCCGATCGACGACCAGCCGTGGGGGCGGTTCGTGTTCTTCGCCGATCCCGACGGCAACCGGTGGTCGGTCCAGCAGCTGCCCGCCCGGTAGGACGGGGCGCGCGGCGGCCCGGGTCCGCGGCCGGACCCCGCCCGCGACCGGGCGGTCGCCGGCGCGGATCCGAGCCGCCGGACCGGCCCTCGGACGCCGTGGCACCGCGGTCCCCGCCGCGGACGGCCGACGGATCGCCGGCGCCACCTAGGCGTCGGCGATCGCCTCGAGCACGTCGACCCGCGACGCCCGGCGCGCCGGGCGCACCGCGGCCAGGACGCCGAGCACCGCCGCCAGCAGGAGCAGGCCGACGACCTGCCCGATCGGCACGGAGACGGCGAACCCGTCGAGCGTCGTGCCGACCGCCGCCGCCAGCGCGAAGCCCAGCACCGAGCCCAGCGCCGCCCCGAGGAGCGCGGTGATGAGCGCCTCGAGCACGATCATCCGCCGGACCTGTCGTCGCGTGGCGCCGACCGCGCGCAGGAGCCCGAGCTCGCGGACGCGCTCCTGGATGGAGAGGTTCAGGGTGTTCACGATCCCGAGCAGCGCCACGACGATCGACAGCGCCAGCAGCGCGTACACGAGGCCGAGGATCTGGTTCACCTGGCCGACCTGGTCGTCGATCCACGCGCTGCGCGTGAGCGTCTCCGTCGACGGGTAGTCGCGGGCGATCGCACGGGCCACCGCCGCCGCGTCGCCGTCGACGAGCACGAAGAACGGGTTCCGGGCGCCGAGCTCGGCAGCGGTGCGCTCGTTCACGACGATGCCGGAGACGGCCGCGGCCGTCTCCTCCACGACGCCGACGATCCGCAGCGTCCGCTGCTCGCCGTTCGTCCCGGTGACGCGGGTCGCGTCGCCCGCGGCCAGGCCGATGTCGTCCGCGGTTCCGTCCGTGAGGTACGCGCGGCCGTCGCCGGGGTCCCCCGCGCCGCGACCGCCGTCGGTCCGCTCGAGCCGCGCGAGACCGCGGTCGAGGGCCGCCGCGTCGATCGCGGTGATCGGGACGGTGCGCCCGTGGGTGCCGACGGCGCCGAACGTCGCCGCGCCCGCCGCCCGGACGCCCGGGACGTCGCGGATCGCGCCGACGATCGATCGCGGGAGCCCGTCGAAGCTGCCGTCGGCCTCCTGCACGACGACCGGCGATCGGACGACCTGCTCGAGGTCGCCGCGCAGCGTCTCCTTCAGGCCGGCGGCGAAGACGGTGGCGAAGACGACGAGCGCCAGGCCGATCATGAGCGCGCCGGCGGTCACCGCGGTGCGGCCCGGCTGGCGGGCGGCGTTGTCGCCGGCCAGCCGCCCGGGCAGCCCGAACGCCGAGCGCAGCGGGCGCGCCAGGACCCCCGCGAGCGGCCCGACGAGCGCCGGCGTGCCGAGGATCGCCCCGAGGACGAGCAGCCCGGCGCCGATGCCCGCCACCGCGGTGCTGGCGTCCGCGACGACCGCCGCCAGCACCCCGCTCGTCCCGACGATCGCCAGCAGCGCCGCGAGGAGCACCGGCCCGCGGCGCACCGCACCGCGGGCGGGCGGCGCCGCGGCCTCGCGCAGCGCCTCGACCGGCGCGACGCGCGTCGCCCGGCGCGCGGGTGCCCAGGACGCCAGCAGCGTCACGACCACGCCGACGACGAAGGCGACGAGGACCGTGCGCCCGGCGAGCACGGTGGCCGTCGACGGCATGTCGGCGCCGACGCTCTCCACGAGCGCCCGCAGCGCGGGCGCGACGAGGAACCCGCCCAGCAGGCCGAGCACGGACCCGAGGATGCCGACCGCGATCGCCTCCCCCAGCACCATCCTCCGGACCTGTCGCCGGTCGGCGCCGAGCGCCCGCAGCAGCGCGAACTCGCGCTGGCGCTGGGCCATCGTGATCGAGAACGTGTTGAAGATGAGGAACGAGCCGACGAAGGTCGCGATGCCGGCGAAGACGAGGAGGATCGTCGGCAGGAACGAGATGGCGTCCTTGATGTCCTGCGCCTGGCGGTCGCCCTGCGCCGAGCCGGTCCGGACCGTCACGTCGGACCCGACCGCCTCGCGCACGCTGCGCGCCACCGCGTCGTCCGAGACCCCCTCGTCGCCGAGCGCGAGGATCTCGGAGTAGTACGCGCTCGCGTTCCGGCCGGCCAGCTCCGCGGCCGTCTCCTCGGTCGTGACCGTCACCGTCGCGCCGCCGAAGGACGCGTTGCCGTCGCCGAGCTGGAGGATGCCGACGAGCCGCATCCGCCGGCGCGGCCCCTCCCCCTGGATCCAGACGCGGTCGCCGACCTTCGCGTCGGCCTTCTCGGCGGTCGCGGCGTCGAACGCGACCTCGTCCGCAGCCCGGGGCGCGCGGCCCTGCGGGTAGCTCGTCTCGCCGAACCCCTTCGGCATCGCCGAGAACAGCAGCGCCGGTGGCCCCTGACCGCCGATCCGCGTCCGGCCGTCGCGCTCGAAGACGAGCGCCGTGCCCTGCACCTGGCCGCGTGCGGCGCGGACGTGGTCGGCGCCGGCGACCTCGCGCACGAGGTCCCGCGGAAGCGTCCGCTCGTCGTCCGGTCCCTGGGCGTCGGGCGTGCCCGGCGGGACCTTCGGGGTGACGGCGACCGCGACGCCGCGGTAGCTCGCGTCGCCGATCGCGTCGAAGGTCCGGTTGATCGTGTCGGTGAAGATCAGCGTGCCGGCGATGAGGGCGACGCCGATCACCACCGCCATCGAGGTGCGGAGGGTCCGCCCGATCCGCAGGCGCAGCGAGCGCAGGAGCAGCGCGCGCATCAGCCGACCTGGTCGGTGGCGGCCTGCAGCCGCGCGTGGACGTCCTCGGAGGTCCCGGCCGGTCCGTCGTGCACGATCCGGCCGTCCTGCAGGACGAGCAGCCGGTCGGCGATCGACGCGGCGTGGGCGTCGTGGGTGACCATCACGACGGTCTGGTCGAACTCGTCGACGGCGCGGCGCAGGAGGCGCAGGACCTCCTCCGAGGAGCGTGAGTCGAGGTTGCCGGTCGGCTCGTCGGCGAAGACGACCGCCGGCCGGCTCGCCAGGGCCCGCGCGACGGCCACGCGCTGCTGCTGCCCGCCGGACAGCTCGCTCGGCCGGTGGTGGCGGCGGTCCGTGAGCCCGACGGTGGCGACGAGCTGCTCGAGCCACTCCGCGTCGGGCCGGCGACCGGCGATCGTCATCGGCAGGACGATGTTCTCCTCCGCCGTGAGGACCGGGAGCAGGTTGAACGCCTGGAAGACGAACCCGATCCGGTCGCGCCGCAGCTCCGTCAGGCGCCGGTCGTCGAGCGAGCCGAGCTCGACCCCGTCGACGACGACGCTGCCGCCGTCCGCCCGGTCGAGACCGGCGATGCAGTGCATGAGCGTCGACTTCCCGGAGCCCGAGGGCCCCATGATCGCCGTCAGCTGCCCGGCGTCGAAGGCGACGTCGACGTCGCGCAGGGCGGTGACGGCGGTCTCCCCGCTGCCGTAGGTCTTGCGGAGGCCGGAGGCGCGAACGATCGGGGACACGCCGCGATCCAAGCACAGCGGCGCCCGTCGGAACCGGCCGATCGGGGCGATTCGGGGACCGACCGGGGTCATCCCCCAGGGGCCGGCGGGCGGATCCGCCCGCCCTCCTCCTCCCCCGCCGGCGGCCGGTCAGACGGCGGTGCCGGTGGCGGCTGCGGCCAGCCGCGCGAGCTCCTGGACCGCGTCGCCCGGGTCCGGCTGGCCGAAGACCGCCGAGCCGGCCACGAGGCTCGTGGCGCCGGCGCGCACGCAGTCGGCGATCGTCGTGCGGTCGACGCCGCCGTCGACCTGGACCGCGGCGCCGGGACGGGCGATCGCGGCCATCCGCGCGATCTTCGCCGTCGAGGTCGGGATGAACCGCTGGCCGCCCCAGCCGGGGTTCACCGACATGCAGAGCGCGAGGTCGACGAGGTCGGTCGTCTCCTCGAGCGACGCGGTGCCCGTCCCCGGGCAGAGGGCGAGCCCGGCGAGCGCGCCGAGCTCGCGCGCCTGCCCGAGCGCGTAGTGCAGCTGCGGGGTGGCCTCGGCATGGACGGTCAGGACGTCCGCACCGGCCCTCGCGAAGTCCGCGAGCTGCCGCTCCGGGCGCTCGATCATGAGGTGCACGTCCAGGACGGCGTCGACGCCGCGCAGCGCGTCGACGACGATCGGGCCCATCGTGATCGGCGGGACGAAGTGCCCGTCCATGACGTCGATGTGGATCGTCGTGACGCCTGCCGCCACGACCTCCTCGACCTGGCTGCGCAGGCGGCCGAAGTCGCTGGCGAGGATCGACGGGGCGATGCCCTTCAGGCGGGCCAGGCGCGGGTCGCTCACGCCCCCAGCGTAGATGATCGACCCGGTCCGCTCGGCGCCCGCCGGGCGCCGCGCGACGGGGGCTAGACCTGGACGAGCATCGACGACCCGCAGTGGTTGCAGGCCAGCGTGGCGGTCTTCGACATCCGCACGATCGTCGAGTGCTCGCCGCAGTTCGGGCAGACCGAGCGCAGCTCGTAGCGCTGCAGGCAGTTCACGCAGCGGTAGCGGCCCGGGAGGTTCGTCGGGCGCAGCCACGGCTCGTGACATCCGGGGCAGGCGAGGCCGAGGTCCACCTCCATGCGGGGGACCATATAGACCGCGGCGGCCGACCCCCGCGGCGCCCCCTCCGACGCCCCGGGCCGCGCGACTCGCGGCCTCGCGCCCCCGGCCGGGCGCGCGTCCTCAGGGCAGGTCGAGGGTCGCCACGTAGAAGCCCTCGGTGCGGTCCTTGTGGGGCCAGAGGCGGCGGATCGTGGCGCCGTCGGCGGTCCCGAGCCGCTCCTCGCCGGGGTTCAGCGTGCAGACGCTGTAGACGATCCGCCCGCCGGGGCGGACGGCCCGGCGGGCGACCTCCAGCAGCCGCGCCTGCAGGCGGGCGACCTCCGCGAGGTCCGGCTCCTTGATCCGCCAGCGCAGGTCCGGGTGCGACGCGAGCGTCCCGAGCCCCGAGCAGGGGGCGTCGAGCAGGACCCGGTCGAAGCTCCCGGCGTCGAGCTGCGCCTCCAGCGCGTCCTCTCCGCGGACCTCCACGTTCGTCGCGCCGACCCGCTCGCAGGTCCGGGCCAGCGCCCGCGCGCGCCCGCGGTGCCGCTCGAGCGCGAGGATCGAGCCCTCGCCACCCATGAGCGCCGCGAGGTGGGTCGTCTTGCCGCCGGGCGCGGCGCAGAGGTCCAGCACCCGCTCGCCCGGCTGCGGGTCGACGGCCCGGGAGGCGTGCATCGAGCCGCGCGACATCGCCACGAACCGGCCCGCGCGCCAGCCCGGGTGCCCGAGCACGTCGAGGCCGCCGGTGATCCGGCGCGCCTCGGGGAGCTCGTCGTCGAACGGCTCGCCGGGGATCTCGGGATCGTCGAGCGGCGCCTTCAGCGCGTTCACCCGCAGGACGAGCTCGACCGGGCGGTTGCCCGCGGCCAGCAGCGCCCGCGTCTGGTTGGGCCCGAGCCACTCCCACCAGCGGCGCACGAGCCACAGCGGGTGGCTGTGCCGGATCGCGGCGCCCTCGGGCGTGTCGTCGGCGGGCAGGCGCGGCCGCCCCTCGGTCGTGGCGTCCTCGTCGATCACCCGCCGCAGGACCGCGTTGACGAGCCGGAAGCCCTGGTTCGGCTTCGCGAGCTCGACCGCCGCGGCCACCGCGGCGCGCGAGGGCGTCCCGTCGCTGAAGAGCAGCTCGTAGAGGCCGATGTGCAGCGCGGCGCGCACCTCGAGGTCGAGCTGCCGGTCGACGTGGCGACCGAGCACGTGGTCGAGGGTCAGCCGGCGCTGGATCGCCCCGAACGCGAGGCGCTTGGCCTGGGCCCGCTCCCGCGGCGGCAGGCCCTCGGCGGCGCCGTGGAGCGCCCGGTCGGCGAACGCCCCGTCGCGCAGGACGCGCAGCACCACCTGGTGCGCGGCGCGTCGCGCGACCCCGGCGCGATCGTCGACCGCCGACGGCCGCCGCGGGCCGGGCGGTCGGTCGCCGCGGGGTCCCGCCGGCCGGTCGCCGCGCGGGCCTCCGGAGCGCTGCCCCCGCGGGCCTGCGGGACGATCGCCGCGGGGGCCACCGGGGCGTCCGCCGCCGGGGCGTGGTCGGCCACCGCCCGTCGGCGGGCCGCCGGGCCGGCGGTCGGCGCTCATCGGCTGCGCCCCCGCAGGTAGTCGGCGTAGGACATCGGGCGACCGCCGGGCGGCTGGACCTCGAGCAGCTCGAGCGATCCGTCCTCGGCGATCCGCGTCCGCCGCACGCCGAGCACCGTGCCGTCCTCGAGCCGCAGGCGGGCCCCGATGTGCGGGCTGAGCGCGCGGACGTGGTCGTGCTGGACCCGCGCCGGGGCCGACGGCTCGAGGTCGCGGTCCGCCGCGGCGATCTTCTCCGCGTAGGTCACGCCCTCCTCCGGCTGGGGCGTCGCCGGCAGCGCGGCCGGGTCGTCCGCCAGGGCCTCGAGCAGCATCCGGGAGCCGAGGTCCACGAGCCGCGGGGCGAGGGTGCCGTAGGTGTCGTCGGGCGCGATCGGCTCGCGCTCCTGCAGCAGCACGGGTCCGGCGTCGAGCTCCTCGACGAGCTCCATGATCGACACGCCCGTCTCGTCGTCGCCCGCCATGATCGCCCGCTCGACCGGTGCCGCCCCGCGCCAGCGCGGCAGCAGCGACGGGTGGACGTTCAGCAGCGGGTACGCCGAGAGCAGCGGCTCGCGGATGATCGCGCCGTACGCGCAGACGACGAGCGCGTCGGGCCGGACCGCGGCGATCGCGGCCACCTCGTCGTCGTCCAGGCGCTCGGGCTGGCGCAGGGGCAGGTCGAGCTCCCGCGCGGCCTCGGCCACGGGCGGCGGCGTGAGCGTGCGCCCGCGACCGGCCGGGCGGTCCGGCCGGGTGACCACGAGCGCCGGGGCGCGGCCGCCGGCCACGAGCCGGCGCAGGACGTCGGCGGCGAACCAGCTCGTGCCGAGGTAGGCGATGCGCGGGCCGTCCCCGCCGGGCACGTCGCTCATGCGGCGTCGCGCGCCTGCTCGCGCAGGGTGCGCAGCGCCTGCTTGCGCTGGCTGCGGGCCGCGCGATCGAGGATGAGGACCCCGTCGAGATGGTCCATCTCGTGCTGGATGACGCGCGCCTCGAACCCGCTCGCCTCGACGACGATCGGATCGCCGTAGCCGTCCTGGGCCCGCACGCGGAGGTGGACGAAGCGCTCGACCTCGAGGTCGACGCCCGTGAGCGAGAGGCAGCCCTCGGGACCGACCTCGACGTCCTCGCCGTGCCACTCGACCACGGGGTTGACGAGCGAGCGGACCGGACCCTCCCCGCCGTCGACCGCGTAGACGAGCACCCGGTGCAGCGTGCCGACCTGATTGGCCGCCAGCCCGACCCCCTGCGCCTGGTGCATGAGGCGTCCCATCGCGTCGAGCTCGTCGCGCAGGGCGTCGTCGAAGACCGTGACCTCGCGGGCCGTCGTCGTGAGGACCGGATCGCCCCACTGACGGATCATCGCGCGCGCCGTGCGGCGCCGCGCATCGGCGGCGGCCTCCAGCTGCCCGGCGGACTCGGTCTCGACCTCGGCCATCCCGTCCAGGGTACCGCCGGTGCGCCGGCCACCGGGCGGTGACGGCGGCGGCGACCGGGCCGGACGGGAACGGCACCGCGACGCCATCACGCGTCCTCTCCCCCCGGGACGCGTCGCTGGACCATACGTCCAGGTACGCCTGGCTCGATGCTCAACGAACGGGCATACTCGCCGCAGCCCTTCGACCGGGCGGCCCCGCGCGAAGGGCGCGGCGCAGCCGCTGGAGGGCGGGTGCTCGTGCCGGCGCCCGCCCGGCGCGTCGCGGGGACCGTCCGGATCGCGCGGCGGCGTCGGGTGCTCCGAGCCGTCGCGCGAGCCGCCGTCCGCCCCGCCGACCGGCGCCCCGCGATCGGCCGCGCGACGCCGCTCGCGCCGGCGCCGGGTGTGCTGCCGCCCGGGATCGGTGCCCTGCCCGCCGGTTGTGCTGCCGCCCGGGGTCCGCGCCCTGCCGGCCGGTGGGCTCGGGCTCAGCGCGGATCGATCTCGACGACCACCACGAGGCCCCGTGCCCCGCGCGAGCCGGCGATGCTGTCGACCGCGGCGCGGACCGCGGCGACCACGGGACCGCGATGCGGTCCCCGCAGCTCGAGCGTCCGCCGGAACCGGCCCTGCCGACGGAAGAGCGGCAGCGGCCCCGTCGCCTCGCGGGGCAGGCGCTGGCGCAGGACCTCGCCGGCCGCCTGCGCGCGCGCCTCGTCCTCGTGCTCGCACGTGATGCGAGCGAGCGTCGCGAACGGCGGGAACCCGCGCTCGCGCCGGCGATCGAGCTCTCCCGCGAGGAACGTCTCCGCGTCGTGGGCCGCGGCGAGCCGCAGCGAGGCGTCCTCCGGGCTGCGCGTCTGGACGAGCACCCGCCCGGAGGTCGCTCCGCCCCGCCCCGCGCGTCCGGCCAGCTGGGCGACGAGCTGGAACGTCCGCTCCTGGCTGCGGAAGTCCGGGAAGCGCAGCGTCGCGTCCGCGTCGACCACGACGCCGAGGTCGACGTCCGGGAAGTCGTGGCCCTTGGCGATCATCTGCGTCCCGACGAGGATGCCCTCCTCCGCCGCGCCGAAGCGCTCGAGCACCCCGGCGCGATCCCGCACGTCCGCGTCGAGCCGGAAGACGTGACCCGGGAGGTCCGCGGCCAGCTGCTCGGTCCCGAGGCCATGGCGCCCGACCGACACGGAGCGACAGGCCGGGCAGTGGACGGGCGGCGGCTCGCGATGGCCGCAGTGATGGCAGCGCAGGACGCCGGACCCCGCGGAGCCGATCGCCGCCATCGTCGGCGCGGCGGCCGCCGCGGCGCTCGGTCCGCCGGCGCCGTGCAGGACGAGCGACACGTCGCAGTTCGGGCACTGCCACGCGTGGCCGCAGTCGGCGCACTGCAGGGACGTCGCCCACCCCCGCCGGTTCAGCAGGACGATCGCCTTCCGGGCGTCGATCAGCGCCTGGTGCACCGTGCGCTCGAGGACGGTGCGGCAGCGCCGGACGTCGACGAGCTCCACGGGCGGCAGCGGTCGCCCGTCGGCCCGCCGCGCCAGGCTGATGCGGGGCAGCGCGAGCCACGACTCCGGGCGCGGGGTGGCCGAGCCGGCCACGAGGACGCCACCGTCGCGACGCGCCCGCCACGCCGCGACGCGCCGGGCGTCGTAGCGCGGGTCGCCGTCGTGCTTGAACGCCGGATCGTGCTCCTCGTCGACGATCACCAGGCCGACGTCCTCCAGCGGCGCGAGCACCGCCGACATCGGCCCGACGCAGACCCGCGCCTCGCCGCGCCGCAGGCGCCACCACTCGTCGCGGCGCTCGCCGCGCGAGAGGCCGGAGTGCAGGACGGCCACGGCGTCGCCGAGCCGCGCGCGGAACCGGGCGACGGTCTGCGGCGTCAGCGCGATCTCGGGGACGAGGACCACGACGCCGCGTCCCGCCTCGAGCGCGCAGGCCGCCGCCTGCAGGTAGACCTCGGTCTTGCCCGACCCGGTCACGCCGTGCAGCAGCAGCCGCTCCTCGACGCTCGCCGGCGCGTCCCCCGCTCCGGCCCGGCGGGCCGCCGCGCCGAGGATCGCCGAGCGCAGCCGTTCGACCGCCGCGGTCTGATCGGGGTTCAGCGCCACGGGCCGCGCCGGCGCGCCGACCGCGGGGTCGTCCGGACGACGGTCCTGCGCACGCGGCTCGATCGTCACGATCCCGCGAGCCTCGAGCCGGCGCAGCGCCGGCAGGTCGTCGCCGGTCCACCCCGGCAACCGGTCCAGGAGCGCCCGCTGGCGCTCGGTGAGCCGCGTCCCCGCGTCGATCGCTCCCGGGACGACCGCGGCCCAGAGCCGGGTGCGCTCGGTGACGTCCGCCGGGGGCAGGAGCAGGTCCAGGCAGCGCGCGGGGGTCGAGACGACGTCGCCGGCCATCCAGAGCGCGAGCTCGACGAGCGACGGCGGCAGCGAGGTCTCGTCGATCGACAGCGGCTCCTTCAGCGCGTGCTCGGACGTCTCGGCGAGCGCCGTCACGACGCCCCGCAGGCGCTGGCGACCGAACGGCACCTCGACGACCGCGCCGACGTCGCAGCCCGCGGGCCGCGCGTAGTCGAACGGGCCTCGCACGCCGCGCGCCGTGACGAGCGGCTCCACGCGGATCACCGCCGGTTCGCGGCCGCCGCCGGGCGGTGAGGTCGGGGACGACACGGACGCCGGATCGTCGCATCCGGCGCGGCCGGCGCGAGCCCCGCCTCGTGCCGAGCGGGCACGGCCGGCGCCCCGCGCGAGCGGCGCGGCGCGCGGCGGGCACGGTCGACGCCCGCGCGCGCGAGCGGCGCGAGCGCCACGGCCGAGGTCGCCGCGGACAGCCGCGCCCTGGTCCGGGCACGGGCCGCGGCGCGTCGTGGCTCGTGACGGTCTCCCGGTGGTCGTCGCGCGTCGCGGCCCGCGACCGGCAGGGACGCACGGCGTGCCGGGCGCCGGGGTGCGGAGTATCGTCGCGGCACCATGGACCTCCACCCCGACGAGCGCATCCTCTACGCCCGGACGCCGTCCTGGCGCAGCCAGTTCCACAAGCACCTCGGCGGCATTCTCGCGGGCGTCCTGGTCGGCGCGATCGTGTTCCTCGCGGTCGATCCGGACTGGATCGGCATCCTCATCGGCATCGCCGTCGTCCTGCTCGTCTCCGGCTACCTCTGGATCGAGCGCTCCCGGACGAAGTACGTCGTCACCACCCATCGGCTCCGCGTCCGCAACGGCTTCATCTCGAAGGAGCTGCAGGAGACCCGCCTGGACCGGATCCAGAACGTCACGGTGAACCAGAGCGTCATCGAGCGGCTGCTCATGATCGGCACCGTCGATTACGACACGGCCGGCGACGACGGCTCGCGCTTCCAGATGACCGGGGTCCCGAAGCCCGACGGGCTGGTCCGCCTCGTCGACCAGGCGCAGCGCGCGGCGTTCGAGGCCGAGCGGCGCCAGTCGGCGCTCGCCGAGGCGGAGGCGGACGACGAGGTCCGCCGCCGCTCGTCCCAGGGCGAGTAGCCCCTGGCCCCCGGGCGTCCGGCCGGCGGAGCTCGCCGCCGGTCGACCTTCCCCCGAGCGCCGTCGAGCGCGAGGTCGACCCGCCTGGGACGGCGCCTTCGCCGTCCCGCCGGGGTCCGCCCGCCTCGGTGACTCGAGTCACCGAGAACGACATACCGGCGCCACATGACTCGAGTCACCGAGGACGACATACCGGCGCCATATGACTCGAGTCACCGAGGACGACATACCGGCGCCATATGACTCGAGTCACCGGGAACGACACGTCGGGGTGCGCGTGGCCGGCGTCGTCTGCACCGGCATCGCCCGCGTGGCCCGGTCGGTCCGGTGCGCGACCGGGTCGTCGCGCGCTGCGTCGACTCGACCGATGCGCGGACGCGACCGCGGCGACAGGTGCCTCGGGCGCTGGAAGCTCGAGCACGGCGCCTCTCGCGCATGCGGTGCGTCGATCTCGGCCGCGCCCGGACGACGAGCCCGACGTCCGACACGACCCGCAGGCGATTCGTCGCCCTCGGTCCACGTGCCGGCACGACCTCGACGAATCGCACGTCCACCGCCACGTGCCTCGGTGCGGGCCGACCGGGCCGGTCCTGGACCCAGCGCGACCGACGACCGCCGTTGCGCGTCGGTGCGACGCGCCGGCGCCGATCCGCGCCCACCCGCGGCGCGCCGCCCAGGGGCGAACGACGACGGCGCCCGTCACCGCTGCCACCCGGGGGGAACGACGACGGGCGCCGTCACCGGCGCCCGTGGCGTGCCCCGAGGGGCGCGGACCCGGCCGCGCGCTGCGCGACCGGGGCTCGTGGCGGATCAGAGACCCGCGGCGGCCTTCAGCTCGTCGACCTTGTCGGTCTTCTCCCAGGTGAAGTCCGCGTCCTCGCGACCGAAGTGGCCGTAGGCGGCGGTCTTCTGGAAGATCGGCCGGAAGAGGTTCAGGTGACGACGGTAGGCCAGCGGGCGGAGGTCGAAGACCTCGCGGACGGCCTTCTCGATCGTCGCGTGGTCGACCTTCTCCGTGCCGAACGTCTCGACGAGGATCGAGATCGGCTGGGCGACGCCGATGGCGTACGAGACCTGGATCTCGGCGCGGTCGGCGAGGCCGGCCGCGACGACGTTCTTCGCGACCCAGCGGGTGGCGTAGGCGGCCGAGCGGTCGACCTTCGAGCTGTCCTTGCCCGAGAACGCGCCACCGCCGTGGCGGGCGGCGCCGCCGTAGGTGTCGACGATGATCTTGCGGCCCGTGAGGCCGGTGTCGCCGACGGGGCCGCCGATGACGAAGCGGCCGGTCGGGTTCACGAGGAACTCGTCGAGCAGCGCGTTCTCGTCGTAGAGGTCGCCCGGCAGGACCGGCTTGACGACGGCCTCCCAGAGGTCGGCCTTGATCTTCGCCTGATCCAGCACGTCCTCGGAGTGCTGGGTCGAGATGAGGAGCTTGTCGATCGAGACCGGCTTGCCGTCGCGGTAGCGGACGGAGACCTGCGTCTTCGCGTCGGGGCGCAGGTAGTCCAGCTCGCCCGACTTGCGGACCTGCGCGAGGCGCTCGGCGAGGCGGTGCGCGTTCTGGATCGCGACCGGCATGAGCTCGGGCGTCTCGTTCGTCGCGTAGCCGAAGATGATGCCCTGGTCGCCGGCACCCTCGAGGTCGAACTCGTCGGACGAGCCGCCCTTGTGCTCCGTGGCGTCGTCGACGCCCTGCGCGATGTCGGCCGACTGCGGATCGATGGCGTTCAGGACGGCGCAGGAGTCGGCGGAGAAGCCGAGGTTGCCGTCGGTGTAGCCGATCTTGCGGATCGCGTCGCGCGCGACCTGCTGGACGTCGATGTAGGCGTCCGTGCGGATCTCGCCGGAGACGACGACGAGGCCGGTGTTCACCAGCACCTCGCAGGCGACGCGGGCCTTCTCGACGTTGCTGTCGCTCGCGAGGACGGCGTCGAGGACGCCGTCCGAGATCTGGTCGGCGACCTTGTCCGGGTGGCCCTCGGAGACCGACTCCGAGGTGAACAGGTACTCGTTGGCGGCGTACTGGGTCATGGAATCCAGAGGTCGATCGAGGCGGTCGTGTCGCCGCCGGAAGCTCGCGAGACCATACCGACCGCGCGGATCGCCGCGAGGTCGCCCTCGACGGCGGCGTACGCGGGACGGTCGGCGAGGCCGGGAGCTCCGACGACTCGCAGCAGGCGCTGGAAGTCGAGAAAACCTATCGACATCACCGGCTTTCCGCCGGTCGCGGTGGTCCGTCCGAAGCCGTCCACCGCCGACAGGCGACGGCGGGGACGCAGCACCTCGCGGGCCGCGCCGGGCCGCGTGAAGAGGATCACGCGGTTGCCGACGACGAGGTAGCCGAGCCGGACGCCGTCGCGCCACTCGAGCGTCCACGCGGAGCGGCCCGCGACCGTCGTCCGCCGGAGCCGTCGGCCGGCGATCGCCGGGACCCGGTCGTGCAGCGAGCGCAGCGCCGCCCGCGCTCGCGCGCCGTCGGTGACCGGGACGACGACCGCCATCGCCGCCGAGAGCCCGCGGCCGCCCGGCAGCAGCACGAGCTCGCTGGACCCGCGGACCGCGTCGACGAGGTCGCGCCGCAGGCGGCTCGAGCCGTCGGCGACGAGCCGGGCGGTGGCGGTCGTGGCCCGTCGCAGCAGCGCCTGCGCGTCGCGCTCGCCGGCGGCGGCCAGGATCCGTCGGAGGTCCCCGAGCGGATCGACGGTCCGGAGGCTCGCCAGGGCGCCGGCCGGCGCGCTCGTCGTGGACGCGGGCGTGAACGAGGCGCGACCGGGCGCGGCGCCCCGCGTCCGCACGACGATCCGGGCGCCGCCGTCGCCCGGCGCGACCGCGACCGCCGCCCCCGCGAGCCCGGGCCGGTCCACGAGCGCCGCGACCGTGGCGGCCAGCCCGCCCCGCGGGACGAGGACGCGCCGCAGACCGTCGCGGGTCACCCAGGCGTCGAGCACGCGGTCGCGCGGCAGCCCCTCGGTCAGGTCCCGGACGAGCGGCTGGCGGGCGAACGAGCGCGCCCCCGGGCGCCGCTCGTGCAGCGCGCGCGCGGCCCGCACCACGCCGGGCCGCCCGATCGCGAGGAAGCGCCCGAGGCGCCGCACCTGCTGACCGCCGCACCGGCGCAGCGGCGGGCCGGCGTCCCGCGCGCCGACCTCGACGAGCGCGAGCGTGCTCGCGCGCCCCGCCCCGTCGGGCACCAGCGCGAGCGCCACCTCGTCGCCGATCCCCTCGAGCGGCGGGCAGCCCCGGGGCACGAGGCCCTCGCGGATCCGCTCGCGCAGGCCGGGCCACGCCGCGAAGCGCTCCGCGAGCCGCCGGGCCGCGGCGACCGGCGGGCGATCCCGATCCGTCGACGCGTGCAGGACGACGAGCGCGTCCCGCGGCACGAGCGCGAGGGCGGACTGGGGCGGCGGGCCGGGATCGCCGCCCTCCCCCGCCCGGACGAGGACGAGCGCCACCGCCACCACCGCGACGAGGCCCAGGACGCGCCAGCGGCGCCGGGGAAGGGCGAACGCCCGGCGGCGACTGGTCACCGGTCCCCGCGCCTCCGGGACCTCAGGAGCGCGGAGGGCCGCCGCCGACGCTGACCTCGCTGCGGCGCGTGCTGCGCTCGTTGAAGTCGATGATCACGGGGATGCCGTCGAGCCCGAAGCGGGCGCGGAGCCGGTTCTCGACGTAGTACGCGTAGTCGCGCACGACGCGGTTGCGGTCGTTGACGGAGATCGCGAACCGCGGCGGCTCCTCGCCGACCTGGCTGATGTAGAGCATCTTCAGCCGGTTGCCGCGCACCGCCGGCGGCTGCTTGTTCTCGACGGTCTCGGCGAGGAAGCGGTTCAGCTGGCTCGTCGGGATCCGGCCCTTGCGCTTGTCGCCGAGCGCGAGCGCCTCGTCGACGACGCGCTGGATGTTGCGCCCGGTGAGCGCCGACGCGGTCAGGACGCGCGGCCGCAGGCGCAGCTTCTGCTGCACCCGGGCGCGCTCGTGGATGAGGTCGTCCTCGCTCATCCCGTGCTCGTCCCACTTGTTCAGGACCAGCAGGGTCGCGCAACCGGCCTTCATCGCGAGCTCGGCGACGCGGAAGTCCTGGCTCGTGACGCCGTCCTCGGCGTCGCAGACGACGATCGCGACGTCGGCGCGCTCGACGGCCTGCTGGGAGCGCAGCACGGTGTAGTACTCGACCGACTCGGTGACCTTCGCCTGACGCCGCATGCCGGCGGTGTCGACGATCACCACGGGGCGCCCGTCGATCTCGATCGGCAGGTCGATCGCGTCGCGGGTCGTGCCGGCCTCGTCGGCGACGATCACGCGCTGGTCGCCGACGACGCGGTTGACGAGGGTCGACTTGCCGACGTTCGGCCGTCCGACGATCGCCAGGCGCAGCTCGTCCTCGGCCCGCGGGTCCCCGTCGCCCTCCGGCAGCGCCGCGACGACGGCGTCGAGCAGATCGCCCGTCCCGAGGCCCTGGTTCGCCGAGACCGCGATCGGCTCGCCGAGCCCGAGGCTCCAGAGCTCGGCCGTCAGCGGGATGTCCTTGCCCGCGTCGATCTTGTTGCCGGCCACGAGCACCGGGCGGTCCCACCGGCGGAGCAGGTCGGCGAGCTCCTCGTCGCCGGGGCGGACGCCGGCCTTCGCGTCGATGACGAGGACGGCGACGTCGGCGGTGCGCAGCGCCGCCTTCACCTGTCCGAGGATCTCGCTCGCCATCGGGTCCGGGTCCAGGGCGTCGACGCCCCCGGTGTCGACGAGCTCGAAGGTCCGCCCGTTCCACTCGGCCTCGACGTGCTTGCGATCGCGGGTGACGCCCGCCCGCTCGTGGACGACCGCCTCGCGGCGCCCGCTGAGCCGGTTGACGAGGCTCGACTTGCCGACGTTCGGATAGCCGACGATCGCGACCTGCCTCATGCGCGCGCCTCCTCGACGAGGGCGGCGATGCGCTCGACCACCGCGTCGAACGGCAGGCCGGTGGTGTCGACCTCGACCGCGTCGTCGGCGCGACGCAGCGGCGACGCCTCGCGGGTGCGGTCGCGCTCGTCGCGCTCGCGCAGGTCGGCGAGCTCCTCGGCCACCGGCCGTCCGGTCTGGGCCGCGCGGCGGGCGGCCCGCTCCTCGTCGCTGGCGGTGAGGAACACCTTCAGCTCGGCGTCGGGCCGCACGACGGTGCCGATGTCCCGGCCCTCGGCGACCCAGTCGCCGCGGGCGGTGAGCTTGCGCTGCCGCTCGACGAGCGCCTCGCGCACCGCGACGTCCGTGGCGACCTGGGACGCCCGCTGGCTCACCTCGGGGGTGCGGATCGCCGCGGTGACGTCGGCGTGGTCGAGCATCACGGCGTCGCCGGCGAAGTCGATCTGGAGCTCCGCGACGGGGCGGACCCGGTCGGCGGACTCGTCGTCGATCGCGGCGAGCGCGACGCACCGGTACATCGCGCCCGTGTCGAGGTACGTGAACCCGAGGCGCTGGGCGACGGCCCGCGCGACGGTGGACTTGCCGGCCCCCACCGGGCCGTCGATCGCGACGAGCATCGGGGCGAGGATAGGGCAACGCCCCCGCGCCGACGGTGCCGGTCCGCGACGCGGCCGGGGCTCGAACCCGGGAGGCGGCCGGCCGTCCGGACCCGCGGCGCGGGCCCGGACGCGCGTCCGTGGGACCCTCCGAGGATGCGCGCGCTCCGTCCCCTCCGGCACCGGGAGTTCCGGCTGCTCTGGGCGGGGCTGGCGGTGTCGCTCGTGGGCGACGGGCTGTGGCTCGTGGCGCTCGCGTGGCAGGTGATCGAGCTGGACGGCGGGCCGCTGCAGCTCTCGCTCGTGACCACCGCGTTCAGCGTCGGGCTCATCGGCTGCATCCTCGTCGGGGGCGTCGTGGCGGACCGCGTGTCGCGCCGGCGGGTGATGCTCGCCGCGGATCTCGTGCGGCTCGTGGTGACGGTCGTCGTCGGGCTGCTCGCGCTCGGCGGGGCGCTCGAGCTCTGGCAGCTGGCGATCGGGGCGTTCCTCGTCGGGTCGGCCGAGGCGTTCTTCGTGCCGGCGTTCACGGCGCTCGTGCCGCAGCTGCTGCCCGAGGACGAGCTCCTGGCGGCCAACGGGCTCGAGGGCGTCATCCGTCCCCTCGCGCTGCAGGCGCTCGGGCCCGGTCTCGGCGGCCTGATCGTCGCCGCCGCGTCGCCGGGCGACGCGATGCTCGCCAACGGCGCCTCGTACGCGATCTCCGTCCTCTGCCTGTGGCGGATGCGCCCGGTGCCGCTCCCGGCGCGCGCGGAGGAGCCCGCTCCCGCGGACCTGCCGCCGACGATCGAGGGCGCCGCCGTCGCAGCCGGGACGGGCGGGCTCGGCGCGGCCCTGGAGGAGATGCGCGAGGGCTGGCGGTACGTCCGCGGCCAGCGGTGGCTCTGGGCGACGCTGCTCTTCGCCTGCATCGCGATCCTCTTCCTGCTCGGCCCGATCGAGGTGCTGCTGCCGTTCGCCGTCCGCGACCAGACCGGCGGGGGCGCCGACGCCTACGGGCTCGTGCTCGTGCTCGCCGTCTACGGGATCGGCGGCGCCGCCGGGGCGCTGCTCATCGCCAGTCGCCGGCTGCCACGTCGCTACCTGACCGTCATGCTCCTCGCCTGGGGCGTCGGCAGCGCCCCGGTGGCGGCGTTCGGCTACCTCGAGGTGCTGTGGGCGATGGTCGTCGTCTCCGCGCTCGTCGGCGTCTGCGACCAGGTCGGCCAGGTCATCTGGGGGACGCTGATGCAGCGCCGGGTGCCGGCCGAGCTGCAGGGCCGCGTCGCGAGCCTCGACTGGTTCGTCTCGCTCGGGCTCCTGCCCGTGTCGATGGCCCTCGCGGGCCCGGCGGCGGAGCTCGTCGGGGTGACCGCCGTGTTCGTCGCGTCCGGGGTGGCGTGCGCGACCGTCGGGCTGGCGGTCCTCTTCGGTCTGCGCCTGCGCCAGGACGAGCTCGCGCACCCGCTCGACGTCCCGGCGACGGGGGCGGCCGCCCGGGCGTCCTAGCGCGCCGACCGGGACCGCGCGGGTCAGAGCAGGCCGCGCTGGCGCGCCCGCGCGACGGCCTCCGCACGCGTGCCGGCGCCGAGACGCCGGTAGAGCAGCCGGACGTGGCTCTTCACGGTGTTGCGGGAGAGCACGAGCCGCTCGGCGATCTCGGAGAGCGTGAGGTCCTCGGCGAGCAGCACGAGGACGCGGCGCTCGGCGCGCGACGGCGGCGTGCCCTCGCGGGCGTCGGGCTCGCGCGGCGGGGCGACCGGCCGGGCCGTCGCGAGCGCGGACGCCTCGGCGAGCAGCGCGACCGCCCCGTCGCGGTCGCCGTCCTCGAGCGCGACGCGCACCCGGTCGAGGAGGGCGGCCAGGCCATCGCCGGCACTCGGCCGGGGGACCGACGCGGACGCTCGCGAGACGTCGACCGGCTCCCGCCGCCCGTCGCCGCCCCGCACCGGCCAGAGCTGCCCAGCGCGCGGGACCGCCAGCGCCTGCAGGCGCTGGACGGGCGTTCGGCGGGGAGCGTCGTTCGGGGCCATCGGGAGGGCGGTCGGAGGAGGAGGCGATCGCGGCCGGTGCCTCGCCGCGCGTCACGATGACGCGACGGCCCCCGCCCCACCCCGGGGCTACGACGAACGTCCAGGGACGGCACCCGGCGGCCGGTGGAGCGGCGGCTCCGCCGCTCGGGTCCCGGCCGGTCAGCGTCGCTGGAGGCGCGCGAGGTCGTCGCCGAAGCCCGGATAGGAGACCTCGGCGGCCTCCATCCCCACGACCTCCACGCCCTCGCGGGACGCGAGCCCCGCCACGGCCCCGAGCATGGCCAGCCGGTGGTCGCCGTGGGAGTGCAGGGTGCCGCCGCGCAGGCCGCCGGTGCCCTGGACGACGAAGCCGTCGTCGGTCGCCTCGATCTCCGCCCCGAGGCCGCGCAGCCCGTCGACGACGGTCGCGATCCGGTCGGACTCCTTGTGCTTGAGCTCCTCGGCCCCCCGCACGACCGTCTCGCCGTCGGCGAAGGCCCCGAGGAGCGCGACGAGCGGCAGCTCGTCGATGAGCAGCGGCACCTCGTCGCCCTCGACGACGGTGCCCTTCAGCGGGCCGTGGGCGACGTCGAGGTCCGCGACCGGCTCGCCGCGCGGCACCTCGCCGTCGCGGCGCTGCTCGCGCTCCCCCACGACGATCGCGCCCATCCGGTCCAGGACGTCGAGGAAGCCGGAGCGCGTCCAGTTCACGCCGACCTGCTCGACGAGCAGCCGGGAACCGCGGACGAGCACGCCCGCGGCGATCGGGAACGCCGCCGACGAGATGTCGACGGGGACCGCGATGTCCTCGACGGTCAGCTCGTCGACGTGGCCGACGGTGATCGCGTCGCCCGCGCGCCAGAGCGGGACGCCGAGCTGCGAGAGGAGCCGCTCGGTGTGGTCGCGGCTGGCGACGGGCTCGACGACCGTCGTCTCGCCGTCCGCGAGCAGCCCGGCGAGCAGGACGCAGCTCTTCACCTGCGCCGAGGCGACCGGCAGCTCGTACCGGATGCCCTGCAGCCGCTGGCCGTGGACGGTGAACGGCGGCAGCCGCCCGTCGGTCGCGTCGATCCGCGCGCCCATCTCGCGCAGCGGCACGGCGACGCGGTCGACCGGCCGCTTGCGGATCGAGGCGTCGCCGTCGAACGTGAACGAGCGCCCCTCCTGCCCCGCCAGCCAGCCGGCGAGCAGGCGCATGAGCGTGCCGGCGTTGCCGACGTCGATCGTCTCGCCGTGCGCATCGGCCGCCCGCAACCCGCAGCCGCGGACGGTGACGCGGTCGCCGTCGCGCTGGACGAGCGCCCCGATCGTGCGGATCGCGTCGAGGGTCGACAGCGTGTCGGCCGCCGGCAGGTACCCGGTGATCGTGACCGGCTCCGTCGCCATCGCCGCGACGAGCGCGGCGCGGTGGCTGATCGACTTGTCGGAGGGCGGCGTCAGGCGGCCCTTCAGCGGACCGGACGGCTCGAAGCGGACGGTGCTCACGTGGTGGCCCAGTCTGACGGAGCGCCCGGCCGGGCGGGCCCCGCCCGGCCGCGCCGTGCGCGCCGTCACGCGGCGGGGCTGCCGGCGGCCGGCGCGACGACCGGCGCCGGTGCGCGGCCCGCGAGCGCCGCGGCGGCCTCGACCTGTCGCAGGTACGCGGCGAACGTGTCGACCGGCAGCTGCTGGGGGCCGTCGCAGAGCGCCTCCTCCGGTCGCGGGTGCGCCTCCACGATGATCCCGTCCGCGCCGGCGGCCGCCGCGGCGAGCGACAGGGGCAGCACGAGGTCGCGTCGGCCCGCCGCGTGCGACGGATCGACGACCACCGGCAGCGACGTGCGCTGCTTCAGCACCGGGATCGCGGCGATGTCGAGCGTGAAGCGCGTCGCCGTCTCGTACGTGCGGATGCCGCGCTCGCAGAGCAGGACGTCGCGGTTGCCCTCCGCGAGCACGTACTCGGCGGCGAGGAGCAGCTCGTCGATCGTGGCCGCGAGCCCGCGCTTGACGAGCACCGGCGTGCCGCTGCGGCCGATCTCCGTCAGGAGGGGGTAGTTCTGCATGTTGCGCGCGCCGACCTGCACGACGTCGGCCACCGCGGTGACGGCCTCGACGTCGCGCACGTCGGTGAGCTCCGTGACGATCGGCAGGCCCGTCTCCGCCTTCGCCTCCGCGAGGATCGCGAGGCCGTCGCGCCCGAGCCCCTGGAAGCTGTAGGGCGAGCTGCGCGGCTTGTACGCCCCGCCACGGAAGAGCTGGACGCCGGCGGCGGCCAGGCCGCGGGCGGCCTCCAGCGTCTGCTCGCGCGTCTCGACGGTGCACGGGCCGGCGATCGTGGCGAACGCGCCGCCGCCGATCCGTCGGCCGGCGATCTCGAGCGTCGCCTCGTCCGGCGCGGTGGGGCCCGCGGAGGCGGGCGGGGTCGGGATGGTGGTGCTCACGGGTGCTCCTCGGGCCGGCGGGCGCCGGCGCTGCTGGCGGCCGCCGGCGGCGGCCGCGATGGGTCGGGATCGCGCGCCGGCCCGAGCGGCGCGCCACCGGCGGATCACCGTCGGCGGAGGGGGTGCGTACCGGCGCTCGACCGCGTCCTCCCGGGAACGAGGAGCTCACGCCCCGGGACGGTGCCGACGAGCGGCGGGTCGGGGCGTGACGACCGAGCGCCTAGCGAAATCGCCAGGAGCGCCAGGCGCGCGCATAGGCGCCGCCCCGCGGGAACGCGTCGACGACCGGGGCCAGCGCGGCGGGTGCTGCGGAAGCGCTGAGGGCGGTCGTCGCCATCGGCCACCGACGGTAGCAGGCCCCCGCGGAGCGGCCGCCGCGCGTGGGCGCCAACGCGCTCGGGTGGCGCGTTCACGTTCGCTTGAGGGAGGGGCCGTAGGCTGGCTCCACGACGCCGTTCCGGCGTCCCGACCCGATCGAGGAGCCCCCGATGCCCCGTCCGCGCCTGCTCGTCCCCGTCGGCGTCGCCGCCGTCCTGGCCGCTGCCGGCGGCGTCGTCGCCGCCACGAGCGTCGCCGACGACGATCGCCCCGATGCACCGGACGTCGCCGCCGGCGACGTCCGCGACGCCGCCGCCGACCTGCGGCCGATCGCCGGCGACGACGGCCTGACCTACGCCCAGGCCCGCAAGGCGCGCGCGGTGGCCCTGAAGCGCGTCCCGGGCCGCGCCGTGCAGATCGACCGCGACGACGACGGCCGCACGCGCTTCGACGTGCAGGTCATCACCCGCGGCGGAGCGGTCCGCGAGGTCGACCTCGACCGGCGCTACCGCGTCATCCGCGTCGCGCGCGAGGACGACGCCGACGGCCTGACCTACGCGACCGCGGGCCGCGCGGCGGCCGCGGCCACGCGCCACGTCCGGGGGATCGTGACCGACATCGAGCGCGAGGACGAGGGGCGCGCCCGCTACGAGGTGGAGGTCCTCACGCCGGGCTCCCGGGAGCGGACCGTGCGCCTCTCGTCGAGCTACGGCGTCGTGACCGGGAGCTCCGGCGACGACGACTGACCGTCCCGCGGGCCGGCGCCCGGCGACGGCGTAGGTTGGGAGGACGGCGCCCACGGCCGTCCTCCCCCATGACCGAGCCCGACGTCCCCCGCACCCCGCTCGATCCCGCCGCGCAGCTGCGCGCGCCGTACCTCGAGGCCGTCGCCGCGTTCGCCCGCCGCGGCCCCCGGCGGTACTTCGTCCCCGGCCACACCGGGGGGCCGGGCGCCGACCCGGGGCTCCTCGGCGAGATCGGCCGCTCGGCGTTCGCGCTCGACGTCCCGCAGGACATGCCCGGGATCGACGCCAGCCCGATCGGCTGGCCCGGCCTGCCCGCGCCGCCCACGCCGATCGCGCAGGCCGAGCTCCTCGCCGCCGACGCGTACGGCGCGGGACGCAGCTGGTTCCTCACGAACGGCGCCACGCAGGGCAACCACGCGACGATGCTCGCGCTCGCGCCCGAGGGTCGCGAGATCCTCGTCCAGCGCAACAGCCACGGGTCGGTCGTCGACGGGCTCGTGCTCAGCGGCGGCACCGCGCGGTTCGTCGCGCCGGGCTACGACCACGACCTCGGCATGGCGACCGTCGTCTCGCCCCAGCAGCTGCGCGACGCGATCGCCCGGCATCCGGACGCCGACGCCGTGACGCTCGTGTCCCCGACGTACTTCGGGATGGTCGGCGACGTCGCCGGGTGCGCCCGCGTCGCCCACGAGGCCGGGATGCTGCTCGTCGTCGACTGCGCCTGGGGCCCGCACTTCGGCTTCCACGAGGACCTCCCCGGCAGCGCGCTGCGACAGGGCGCCGACGTCGTGCTGACCTCGACGCACAAGCACGGCGGCAGCCTCACGCAGAGCGCGATCCTCCACGTCGGCGACGGCACGGTGGGCCCCCGCCCCGCCGGCCTCGGGCCCGATCGCCTCGCCCGCGTGCAGGACGACGTCGCGCGTGCCCTGCGGATGCTCCGCTCGACGAGCCCGAGCTCGCTGCTCATGGCCTCGCTGGACGGCGCGCGGCGCCAGCTCGCCGCCCACGGGGCCGGCCTGCTCGACGTCACGATCGCGCGGGTCCGCGCGCTCCACAACGAGGTCGGGGCGATCCCGGGCTGCCGCGTCCTCGGCCCGGCGCATCCCTCCGCGCCCTTCCCGGGGGTCGTCGCCCACGACCCGCTGCGCGTCGTGATCGACGTCCGCGAGACCGGGCTGACGGGGCTCGAGGTCCAGCGGCGCCTGCGCGACGAGCTCGACACCGTCGTCGAGCTCGCCACGCACTCGACCGTCGTGCTCGTCATCGGCGTCCAGGCGCCCGGGTCGCTGCTGCGCGAGTTCCCGTCCGCCCTGAAGCGCGCGCTGCGCGCGTCCCGCGCCGCCGGGGCGACCCGACCGCCGACGACCGCGTCGCCGGCCGAGCCGGGCGAGACGGTCCTCACGCCGCGCCAGGCCCACCTCGCCGACCAGGAGCGGGTCGCGCCGGGCGACGCGGTCGGGCGCGTCGCCGCCGAGGCGATCTCCGGCTATCCGCCCGGGATCCCGGCGGTGCTGCCGGGCGAGCGCGTGACCGCCGCCGCGGTCGAGCACCTCGAGACGCTCCGCGACGCCGGCGTACGACTGCACGGCGCGGCCGACCCGGCGCTGGGCACGATCCTCGTCGTCGCGGAGTCCGCCGGGTCGTCGATGGCCCACGTCGAACGAACCGGGCTCGGACGATAGGTTCCGGCGGATGATCACGGGCGAGCTGAAGGCCAAGGTCGACCGGATCTGGGACGCGTTCTGGTCGGGCGGGATCGCGAACCCGCTGCAGGTGATCGAGCAGCTGACGTACCTGCTGTTCATCCGCCGGCTCGACGATCTGCACACGCTCAACGAGAACCGCGCCAACCGGCTCGGCGAGCCGATCGCCGACCCGATCTTCCCCGCGGGCGACGACGAGCTCGGGCGGCCGTACGACGACCTGCGGTGGCGCCGGTTCCGCGAGCGTTCGCCGGAGCAGATGTTCCAGATCGTCGGCGAGCGGGTCTTCCCGTGGCTGCGGCAGCTGGGCGGCCAGGAGTCCACGTACTCGCACCACATGCGCGACGCGCAGTTCGCGATCCAGAGCCCCGCGCTGCTGGCGAAGGTCGTCGACCTGCTCGACGACCTTCCGATGGAGGGCCGTGACACGAAGGGCGACCTGTACGAGTACATGCTCGGCAAGATCGCCTCGGCCGGGCAGAACGGCCAGTTCCGCACCCCGCGCCACATCATCGAGCTGATGGTGGCGATGACCGCGCCGACCCCGAGCGACGATGTCTGCGATCCGGCCTGCGGGACGGCCGGGTTCCTCGTCGCCGCTGCCGAGGAGGTTCGGCGCGCGCACGGTGACGTGGAGCACGTCGAGGCGACGCGCGAGCACTTCCATCACAGCATGTTCCATGGCTTCGACTTCGACAGCACCATGCTGCGGATCGGGTCGATGAACATGCTGCTGCACGGCATCGAGTCGCCGGACATCCGCTACCGCGACTCGCTGTCGGAGGGTTCCGCCGGAGAGGAGGAGCGCTATTCGCTGATCCTCGCCAACCCGCCGTTCGCCGGCAGCCTGAACTATGAGGAGACTGCGCAGAACCTGCAGCGCGTGGTCAAGACGAAGAAGACCGAGCTGCTGTTCCTGGCGCTCTTCCTGCGGCTGCTGAAGCCCGGCGGCCGCGCGGCGGTGATCGTCCCCGACGGCGTGCTGTTCGGCTCGACCAAGGCCCACAAGGAGCTGCGTCGGATCCTCGTCGAGGACCAGAAGCTCGACGCGATCGTGAAGCTGCCCTCGGGCGTCTTCAAGCCTTACGCCGGCGTGTCGACCGCGATCGTGTTCTTCACCAAGACCGAGAGCGGCGGCACCGACGACGTCTGGTTCTACGACGTCACCGCCGACGGCTGGTCGCTGGACGACAAGCGCACCGCGCTGCTCGCCGAATCCCAGCTCGGCCCCCGCCCAACCGAGGCGCTCAGCGACGAGGAGCACGCGAAGAACAACCTGCCTGACGTCCTGGCCCGTTGGGCGCGACGCACCGGCGAGGAGCGCGAGCGCGAGCGGACCGCGCAGAGCTTCTGCGTGCCGAAGGCCGACATCGTCGCCGAGGACTACGACCTGTCGCTGAACCGCTACAAGGAGCTCGAGATCGAGGAGGTCGAGCACCGTCCGCCGGCCGAGATCATCGCCGAGCTCGAGCAGCTCGAAGACGAGATCCGCGCGGGGCTGGAGGAGTTGAAGGGGCTGGTGGGGTGAGGGCAAAGGTGGGGGATGTCGCCGAGCAGATCCGCGGCGTGACGTTCGCCAAGGCAGACGCGATCTCGGAGCCTGAACCTGGTCGCACCGCCATCCTCCGCGCCGGGAACATCACCGATCGGGGACTGGCTCTGCGGGATCTGGTCTACGTCCCGTCGACGAGGGTCGCCGAGCGCCAACGGCTCCGTCCCGGCGACATCGTGATCGCCACTTCCAGTGGGTCGCTGAGCGTCGTCGGGAAGGCTAGCCGGGTCGAGGCACCCATCGACGCGGCGTTCGGCGCGTTCCTCAAAGTGCTCCGCCCGCGACAGGATCGGATCGACCCGTCCTACTTCGCCCACTATTTCCAGACACCCGCGTATCGCCACCGGGTTTCGGCCGCCGCGGCAGGCGCCAGCATCAACAATCTCCGTACCGCCGACCTCGACGAGGTCGAGCTCCCGCTCCCGCCGCTCGACGAGCAGCGCCGGATAGCCCGGATTCTCGACGCCGCCGATGATCTTCGCGTCCGGCGCCGGCGGTCCATCAACGCTCTCGGGCAGCTCGGGGAGGCGATCGTGCCGACCAGCCCTCCGACTCAGGCTCAACTGGGCGACCTGCTGGATCGCATCGAATCGGGCCGCAGTCCGGTGTGCGAGACGCGACCGGCGGAGTCGGGCGAGTGGGGTGTCCTCAAGCTTGGCGCTGTCTCGTCGAGCGAATACCGTCCAAGCGAGAACAAGGCGATGCTCTCAGCCGAGGTACCCGACCATGACCTCGTGGTGGCGGCCGGAGACATTCTGCTCGCCCGCAAGAACACACTCGAGCTCGTCGGCACTTCGGTGTTCGTCTCATCAACCCCGCCAAGGCTGCTGCTGCCGGACCTGATCTTCCGTCTGGTCCCACGTACCGATGCGCCGGTTACCGCGCGCTACTTGCAGGCAGCGCTCGCCCAGCCCGAGGTTCGTCATCAGATTCGGCGACTTGCCGGGGGCAGCGCTGGATCGATGCCGAACATCTCGAAAACCCGCTTGCTGACGGTTTCAATCGGTGTTCCGCCTTTGGAAGTTCAGAAGCGATTCGACGAGGCGTCGGAAGCCGCTGGCCGCCGCCTCCGCGACGCCCGCGAACACCTCGCCCAGCTCGACGCCCTCTTCGCCTCGCTTCAGCAGCGCGCCTTCGCGGGCGAGCTCTAGCCTCACCGCCGAACAACCCCACGAGCCTCTGCGGCCGAGGTACTGTCCAGACTGGACAGCAACGGAGGTGAGCATGTCGACCTGGCAGCTCCAAGAGGCCAAGCAGCAGTTCAGCGAGGTGGTCCGCCGGACCCTGGACGAGGGGCCGCAGGTCGTGACGCGCAACGGCGAGGAGGTCGTCGCCGTGGTGCCGATCGCGGAGTGGCGCGCCGCGCAGGGGACGCCCGAGGAACCCGACCTGCACCGGTGGCTGTTGGACGAGGGACCGAAGTCCGACGAGCTGGCGGACGCGATCGACGCGGCCCGCACGGACTGGCACGACCGCGGCCCGCTCCTGGAACCGTGAACGGCTGGCTGCTCGACACGAACGTCCTCTCCGAGCTGCGCCGGCCGCGGCCCGATGACCGCGTTCGTGCCTGGGCAGCCTCCGCGCCAGCCCCACGGCTCTTCCTGAGCGTCATCGTCGTCGGCGAGATCCGCAAGGGCATCGAGCGCGTCACGCGCCGGGACCCGGCCCAAGCGCAGTCCCTCGAGACGTGGCTCACCGGCCTGCTCACCGCCTTCGCCGGGCGGATCGTTCCCGTCGATCTCGCCGTCGCCGACCGTTGGGGGCGGATCGAAGCCGCTCGACCCACCCCGGGAGCCGACGCGCTGCTGGCCGCCACCGCGATCGTCCACGACCTGACGTTCGTCACCCGCAACGTGCGCGACGTCGAAGGCACCGGCGCGCGGTTGCTGAACCCCTGGGAGGTGGCATGAACACCCCGGTGCGTCGACCACCGTCGAACTTCGCGTTCTTGAAGGACGGCTGGCCGGAGCTGACCCTGGAGGCGGCGAAAGCCGAGCGCAACGCCGCGATCGACCCGCGCGCCGCGTGCTTCTATGCCCGTCGCGCGATCGAGCTGACGGTCCAGTGGCTCTACGACGCCGACCGATCGTTGCAGCGCCCGTACAAGCGTGACCTGGCGGCGATGCTCTTCGAGCCGACGTTCCAGAACGCGGTCGACGAGCGCGTCCGGGTGAAGATGGACCTGCTGCGCAAGCAGGGCAACAGCGCCGTCCACGATCGGCGCGCGGTCGCCGCCGACAGCGCACTCGCCGCCGTCCGCGAGCTCTTCCACGTCCTGCACTGGCTCGCCCGGACGTACGCGCGCGATCCCGCGCACCGCCCTCCCGACGGCCACCGGTTCGATCCGGCGGCGGTTCCGCGCCCGCCGACCGCCGAGCAGCGGCAAGCCTCGCGCGAGGAGCTGCAGCGTCGCCTAGGCGAGCAGGCTCGCCGCGACGCCGAGCTGGAACGCACCCGGTCCGAGAACGGCGCGCTGCAACAGGAGCTCGAGCGCCTGCGTGCCGAGGTCGCGGACGCCAAGCGCCTCGCCGCCGCGGCGCCCGACACGCACGACTACGACGAGCAGCAGACCCGCGACCACTACATCGATCTGCTGCTGCGCGAGGCCGGCTGGGCGCTCGCCGACCCGCGCGACGTCGAGTTCCCGGTCGACGGCATGCCCAACGGACAGGGCCGCGGCTTCGTCGACTACGTCCTGTGGGGCGACGACGGCCTGCCGCTCGCGCTCGTGGAGGCCAAGCGCACCCGACGCAACCCGCAGGAGGGGCAGCAGCAGGCAAGGCTCTACGCCGACGCCCTGGAGCAGCGGTTCGGCCGTCGCCCGGTCATCTTCTACTCCAACGGCTACGAGACCTGGCTGTGGGACGACGCCCGCCACCCGCCGCGGCGCGTGGAAGGCTTCTACACCCGCGGCGAACTGGAGCACCTGCAGCAGCGCGGCTCCTCCGCGCTGCCGCTGGCCGATGCGGCGATCGACACCACGATCGTCGAACGCCACTACCAGCAGCGCGCGATCCGGCGGATCACCGAGTCCTTCGAGCAGGACGGCCGCCGCAAAGCGCTCGTCGTCATGGCCACCGGCGCCGGCAAGACGAGGACGGTCATCGCCCTCACGAAGCTCCTGATGGACGCCGGCTGGGTGAAGCGCGCCCTGTTCCTCGCCGACCGGATCGCGCTGGTCAACCAGGCGGTCGGGGCGTTCAAGACCCACCTGCCGAGCGTCCCGACGGTGAACCTCGTCACCGAGAAGCACGCCGAGGGCCGCGTGTACGTCTCGACGTACCCCACGATGCTCGGGCTGTTGGACGACGCGGACGCCGACGGACACCGGCGCTTCGGACCGGGCCACTTCGATCTGGTCGTCATCGACGAGGCCCACCGCTCCGTCTACCGCAAGTACCGCTCGATCTTCACGTACTTCGACGCGCTGCTGGTCGGGCTGACCGCCACGCCGCGCGACGAGGTCGACCGCGACACCTACGGGCTCTTCGACCTGGAGCCCGGGGTGCCGACCGACGCCTACGGCTTGGACGACGCGGTCCGCGAAGGATTCCTGGTGCCCGCCCGAGCGATCGACGTGCCGCTGAAGTTCCCGCGCTCGGGCGTGCGCTACGACCAGCTCACCGCGGAGGAACAGGAGGCCTGGGAGGAGGAAGACTGGGGCGACGGCGGAGCCCCCGACACCGTTCCACCCCAGGCCGTCAACCGGTGGCTCTTCAACGCCGACACGGTCGACAAGGTCCTCCAGGTGCTCATGGAGCGCGGGCGCAAGGTCGCCGGCGGCGACCGGCTCGGCAAGACCATCGTCTTCGCGACCAACGAGGCGCACGCACGCTTCATCGCCGAGCGGTTCGACGTCAACTGGCCCGCCTACAAGGGCGCGTTCGCCCGCGTCATCACCTACCGCACCGAGTACGCCCAAAGCCTTATCGACGCATTCTCGGTCACCGATGCCGACCCGCAGATCGCCGTCAGCGTCGACATGCTCGACACCGGCATCGACGTGCCCGACGTCGTCAACCTCGTGTTCTTCAAGGAGGTCCGGTCCAAAACGAAGTTCTGGCAGATGCTCGGCCGGGGGACGCGGCTGCGACCCGATCTGTACGGAGCCGGCGACGACAAGCAGGACTTCCTCGTCGTCGACGTCTGCCGCAACGTCGAGTACTTCAGCCAGGACCTGCCCCCGGACGCCGGACCGGTGGCGCCATCGCTGCGGGCGCGCGTGTTCGAGCTGCGCGTCGAGCTCGCCCTGGCGCTCGATCGAGACCGCGACGACGACGGCACCACGTCGACGGCTGGGCTGCGGCGTGACACCGTCGCGCTGCTTCGTGAGCAGATCGCCGGAATGGACGTCGATACCGTCCAGGTGCGACCCCACCGACGGCTCGTCGAGCGCTACGCGGCCGCCGACGCCTGGACGGGCAGCCTCGACCCCGAGCAGGGACGCGAGCTCGTCGCGTCGTTGTCCGAGTTGCCGACCAGCGTCGCCGATGACGGCGAGGGTGCGCGGCGCCTGGACCTGTTGATCCTCCGTCTGCAACTCGGTCGCTTGCGGCCCGAGGTCGACACCGATCGTGCCCGCCGGACGGTGCAGGACATCGCCGAAGGGCTCCTGCGGCAGCTCGCGATCCCGGCGATCCGTGAACGGCAGCACCTGCTCGAGGAACTCGCGGGCGACGAGTGGTGGGTCGACGTGACCCTGCCGATGCTGGAGCGTGCCCGCCGTCGCGTGCGTGGCATTGTCCACCTGCTCGAGAAGGGCACCCGGAGGATCGTCTACACCGACTTCGCCGACGAGCTCGGCGCGATCACCGACGTCGAGGTGCCAGGGATCGGGGCGCCGGCGACCGACTTCGAGCGGTTCCGCGAGAAGGCTCGCGTCTACCTGCGCACCCACCTGGACCACGTCGCGGTGGCGAAGCTCCACCGCAACCGCCCGCTGACCCCGGTCGATCTCGACGAGCTGGAACGCGTGCTGCAGGAGGCCGGCGGTGCGCCGGAGCAGATCGCCGCCGCCGGGAACGGCCACCTCGGTCTGGGCGGGTTCGTGCGTAGCCTCGTCGGCCTCGATCGCGCCGCTGCGACCGAGGCGCTCAGCACGTTCGTGGTCGGCCGCACGCTCACCGCCGCGCAGCACGACTTCCTCGACCACGTCGTCGCGCACCTGACCGTCAACGGAACGATGACGGCCGCCGCGTTGTACGGGCCGCCGTTCACCGGCGTCGCGCCCAACGGTCCCGAATGGCTGTTCGCGGACCCGGAGGTCGATGCGCTGCTCGACACGCTCCGCCGCGTATCGGACAACACGATGCCGCAGCCGGACGCGGCGTAGCTCCCTCGACCTCGACGCCGCCGGAAGCGAGTCAGGCCGCGTCGACGGCGATCGCGCGCTGCAGCGCGCCGCGCAGCCGCGCGGTGACCCGGCGCCGCTCGGCGAGCTCGTCGAGCGCCTCGCCGTTCGGATCGGCGAGCGCCAGCGGGTCGGGCTCCCAACGGGAGAGCTCGGCGCCGGTCTCGATCGCGTGGATCGCCCGGTCGCGGACGTCCGCCTCCAGCGCGTCGTCGTCGAGCTGGACCGCGGCGAGCGCGATCCAGAACGACGCGGCGAGCGCCACGTCGCCGGCGACCTCGTCGGCGTAGTCGTCGATGAGCCTCGAGGTCGCGCGGGCGGGGCCGTCGCCCCGGGCCAGCGCGTCCTCCCAGTCGCTGCGCACGTCGGCGGCGAGGTCGTCGTCGAAGATCCCGGCTCCCCAGGCCATGGACCGACGGTAGGCCGCACCGGCGCACCGGATGCGAAGGGGTTGTGATCGGCGCCGCTGATCCGCGGCGGTCGCGCCGGCACCCGTGACGGCTCCGGACGGGTGCATCGCGCCCGCGCCGGGGCGACGCGCGCGGGTGCGTCGTGGCGGCCCCGGGGGCCGGGGCCCGGACGACGCTCCCGACGGCGGCCGTGGGTCAGGCCAGCGCGGAGCGCAGCGCGGCGAGGAAGCGCTCGTTCTCGTCCGGCGTGCCGTAGGTCACCCGCAGCGCGCCGGAGCGGCCGAGCGCTCCGCCGGAGCGGACGAGCACGTCGTGCTCGCGCAGCGCGCCGAGCACGTGCTGCTCGAGCTCCTCCGGCGTGCGATCCTCGCGCGCCGGCAGGTCGAACCAGGCGAAGTTCGCCTCGGAGGCCGCCGGGACGATGCCGAGGTCGCGCAGGCCGGAGGCGACGTACTCCCGCGACTCGCGGGCCTGGCGGATCCGCGCCCCGATCTCGCCGGGGTGACGCAGGGCCTCGGTCGCGGCGGCCGCCGCGGCGACGTTCACCGTGAACGGCTGGCGCACGCGCGCGGCGGCGCCGACGAGCTCCTCCGACGAGCAGAGGCCGTAGCCGACCCGCATCCCGGCGAGGCCGTAGATCTTCGAGAAGGTCCGGAGGATCACGACCTGCGGGTGCTCGTCCAGCAGCGGGATCGAGTCCTCCGGCCGGTATTGCTCGGCGAACTCGACGTACGCCTCGTCCAGCAGGACGACGACGTCCTCCGGGACCTCGGCGAGGAAGCCCCGCAGGGCGTCGAGGCCGACGCCGGTCGACGTCGGGTTGTTCGGGTTGCAGACGATGACCAGGCGCGTGCGGTCGGTGATCGCCGCGGCGAGCGCGTCGAGGTCGTGGCGGTGCTCGTCGTCGAGGTCCACGCGCACCGCGGTCGCGCCGGAGGCCGCCTCGAGGTGCGGGTAGACCGAGAACGACGGCCAGGCGTGGACGAGCTCGGTGCCGGGCTCCAGCAGCGCCTCGCCGAGCGCCAGCAGGACGTCGCAGGAGCCGTTGCCGACGGTGATCCGCTCGGCCGGCACGCCGGTCTGCTCGCTCAGCGCGGCGCGCAGCGGCAGGTACGACGGGTCCGGGTAGCGGTTCGTCGCGGTCAGGGCCTGCGCCGCGGCGGCGACGACCTCCGGCAGCGGGGGATCCGGGCACTCGTTCGAGGCGAGCAGCGCGACGCCGTCGGGCAGGCTGTAGCCGCCGGCCGTCGGGTAGTACGGGATCTGCGCGGCGGTCGAGGAGAGCTTCAGCGGCACGTCGGCATCGTGCCACTCCCGCCCGCCCGCCGCGCTCGCGCCCGCCGACGGAGGACCGTCCGGTCCGGGTTCGGGTCCTCGGCCGTCGGCCCGACGCGCACCGGCCGGCCCACGGCCTGCCGGCCCGGCGTTCAGCCGAGCCGCTCGGCGAGCGCGCCCGAGGTCCGGCGGACGGCGACGTACGCGTCGGCCACGAGCGCCCGCAGCAGCGCCTCGCGGGTCGGACCCTCGAGCCCGTCGAAGGCCTCCCGCGTGAGCAGGGCGAGCTCGACCTCGCCCCGGGCGACGAGGTCGGTGAGCTGCGTCGAGCCGTCCAGCAGGGAGACCTCGCCGAGGACGGCGCCGGGCCCGAGCGCCCAGAGCGGCCGCTGGACGCCGTCGGCGCCGGTCACGGCCAGGCGGATGCGGCCGCGCAGCAGCAGCCCGATGCCGACGGCGTCGTCGCCGCGCCGGGCGAGGACCTCGCCGTCGGGCAGCGTGCGCCGCGCGAGCGCGCCGACCAGGTCGCCGCGGCACTCCTCGGGCAGGCGCGCGACGAGGGGGTGGTCCTCGACCGCCAGCCGCTCGACGAGGCACGCGGCCGTGCCGTGGCGCTCCAGCAGCCGGTCCTCGCACCACTCCAGCGCCGGCTCGCGCGCGGTGAAGCGCCCGTCCCAGTCCGGGATGCCGTCCCCGTCCCAGCCGGGCGGCGCCAGGTCGTCCTCGGCGGGCAGCCGGCGCTCGGGATCCACGAGCGCCACCGCGATGCCCTCCTCGGCCAGCGCGGCACGCAGCCCGACGAGCGTCCGGCGCGCGACGTCGGCCACCTGGTCGACCCGGCGGACGTCCAGGACGAGCGCGTCGAGCTCGTCGGCGACCTCGGTCACCGCCCGGACGACCGACTCGGCGCCGGAGAAGAGGAGGTCGCCGTGCAGCTCGTAGACGCGCCCGCGGGAGGCGACCCGCTGCAGGACGTCGCGCTCGGCGGCGTTGCGACGCAGCCGCGACGGCCGGTCGACGACGTCGAAGGCGGCGCGGATCGCCGACCGGCTCGGACGGCCGACGTGGAGCATGTGCAGCTCCATCTCGCGCGCCAGCCGCTGGCAGGCGGCGACGCCGCGGACGCTGTTGCCGTGCGCGTCGAGCCGCGGGGAGAAGATCGCGATCCCGAGCTGCCCCGGCAGCACCGCGAGGATGCCGCCGCCGACGCCGCTCTTCGCCGGCAGGCCGACGGCGGTCACCCAGTCGCCGGCCGCGTCGTACATGCCGCAGGTCGTCATGACGCCGAGCGTCCGCTCGACGACGGCCTCCGGCAGCACCCGCTCGCCGGTGGTCGGCGAGATCCCGGCCGCGGCGAGCGTCGCCGCCATCCGCGCGAGGTCGCGGACGTCCAGGCGCAGCGCGCACTGGCGGAAGTAGCGGGCGACGATCGGCTCGGGGTCGTCCTCGAGGATCCCGACGGTTCGCAGCATGTAGCCGATCGCGCGGTTCCGGTGCCCGCTCTCCAGCTCGGAGCCGAAGACCGCCTCGTCGAGCTCGAGCGTCCGCCCCGCGCAGGCCGAGTAGAGCGCGCGGACCCGCGCGAAGCGCTCCTCGTCGTCGCCTCCGGCCACGAGCGAGGCGGTCGTGATCGCTCCCGCGTTGATCATCGGGTTGCGCGGGCGACCGGTGTCGGGCTCGAGGCTGATCTCGTTGAACGCGTCGCCGGACGGCTCGACGCCGACCTTCGCGTCGACCGCCGCGACCCCGTGGTCGGCGAGCGCGAGCGCGTAGGTGAACGGCTTGGAGATCGACTGGATCGTGAACGGGACGTCCGCGTCGCCGACCGCGTAGAGCGCGCCGTCGGTCGTGCAGAGCGCGATGGCGAAGTCGTCGTCGGGGACGGCCGCGAGCTCCGGGATGTAGTCGGCGACCGCGCCCCCGCGCTCGTCGCGCAGGGCGGCGTGGACGTCGGAGAGGTAGGCCTCGACGATCGAGCGCATCCGCGCCAGCGTAGGGGACCGGCACCGGCGGACCCGGGGCTGCGCGACGACGACGGCCCGCCGGGAGGGGCGCGGTCCCCGAGCGCGCCGCTACTGCGCGCTCGTGAGGTCGGCGCGCAGCGCCTTCGCGCGACCGAGGTAGACGTGCTGCGCGCGATGGTCCTCGTCGGCGCGCTGGTAGTGCACGAGCACGCGGATGATCCGCGGCAGCGCGCCGGGGACGTCGATCTCCACCGCGCACATCAGCGGGACCTGGTCGAAGCCCATCTGGCGGGCGGCGGCCGCCGGGAACGCCGCCCGCAGGTCGGGCGTCATCGTGAAGAGGCAGCTCACGAGCTCCTCGGGCCGCAGCGCGTTGCGCTCCAGCAGCTCGCGCATGAGCTCGGTCGTGCGGGCGAGGATCTCCTCGGCGTCGTCGGCCTCGACCGAGATCGCTCCGCGCAGCGCGTGCATCCGCATCGCCCTGATCCTGACAGCGCCGCGGGCGACGCGGCGCGCGGGCCCGGCCGCCGGGTCGCGACCCTCCGGCGCCGGGCGCCCGCGCCGCGCCGGCGTGCCGGCCGGCGGACCGCGAGGGCTAGAGCCAGCCCTGCTCGTCCGCGCGCCGGACGGCCTCCGCGCGGGTGCGCCCGCCGACCTTGCCGATGGCGGCCGACAGGTGGTTGCGCACGGTGCCCGGGGCGAGGTGCAGCGCGCCGGCGATCTCGGCGACCGTGCCGTGGGCGCGCGCGGCGCGCAGGACCTCGGCCTCGCGCGCGGTCAGCGGGCTGGCCCCGTCGGTCATCGCGTCGACGGCGAGCTCGGGATCGATCACGCGCTCGCCGCCATGGACGCGGCGGATCGCCACCGCGAGCCGATCGGCGGGCGCGTCCTTCAGGAGGAACCCGCGGGCCCCCGCCTCCAGCGCCCGGCGGGCGTACCCGGGACGCGCGAAGGTCGTCAGCACGAGCGCGCGGGCGCCCGGGTGCGCCTCGGCCAACCGGCCCACGAGGTCGATCCCGCTCATGCCCGGCAGCTGGACGTCGACGAGCACGACGTCGACGGGGCGCCCGGCCAGCAGGTCGAGCGCCTCCTCGGCGCTGCCCGCCTCGCCCGCGATCTCGAGATCCGGGTGCAGCGCCAGGAGCGCCGCGAGCGCCCCGCGGACCATCGCCTGGTCCTCGACGAGCAGGACGGAGATCACGAGGGCGCTCCCGAGACGCGGGCGGGCCCGACGGGGCCGGGCCGGTCGGGGCGGCCGGCGAGGTCCGGCCCGTCCGCCGGCGCGCCGGCGCGGGTCACCACGAGCGGCACCCGCACCGCGAGGCGGAAGCCGCCGGTCTCCGGCGCCGCCCCCGCGACGACCTCGCCGTCGAGCGCCGCGACCCGCTCGCGGACCCCGGGCAGGCCCGAGCCGCCGCCCTCCCCGGCCGGGCGCGTGCCGGCCGCCGGTCCGCGCCCGTCGTCGACGACCTCGAGCACCGCGTCGCGGTCGTCCGTCGCGATCCGGACGGTCGCGCGACCCGCCGCGGCGTGGCGCAGGACGTTGCTCACGGCCTCGCGCAGCGCCCAGCCGAGCGCCGCCTCGACCTCGCGCGGCAGGCCCTCCAGGTCGCCGACGTCGGCGACGAGCTCGACGCCGTCGGCGCGGGCCAGCGCGGTCGCGGCGTCGAGCTCCTCGATCAGCCGCGGCGCGCGGTAGCCGGCGACCGTCTCGCGGACCTCCGCCAGCGCGCGCCGCGCGGTGTCCTCGACGTCGGCGATCTCGCGCCGCGCCCGCTCCGGGTCGACGGGGACGAGCTGCCGGGCCAGCTCGCTCTTCACCGTGATCGCCAGGAGGGTGTGGCCGAGCAGGTCGTGGAGGTCGCGCGCGATCCGCAGGCGCTCGTCGACGACCGCCCCTCGCGCCAGGGCCAGGCGCTGCGCGCGGGCGCGGTGCACGAGCAGCGACTGGCGCCGGCCGACGATCGTGCCGACCCCCGAGCCGACGACGCCGAGCGACGACCCCGCCGCGTCGCCGACGTCGTCGCCGTAGAGCGCGAAGGTCAGGCCGACGCAGCCGAGCACGATGGCGAGGGCGGCCCGCGGCGGCAGGCGGGTGCCGGCGGCCATCGCGATGCCCATCGGCACGACGAGCGCCTTGGCCTCGATCGTCGCCAGCCACCCCCCGGCGAGGAGCAGCGCCGCCGTCGGGCCGAGCGGGGGCAGCGGCGGCTCCCCGCCCGGCGGGCCGAACGCGTCCCACAGGAGCCAGAGCACGATCCCGATCACCGCGACGGTGAGCCCGATGCGGACCACCGCGCCGAGCAGGTCGCAGCCGGCGGAGGCGTCGACGGCCTGCGGCAGGCCGACGACGACGAGGACGAAGCCGACCCAGCCCATCACCGCCACCCGGCGGCGGCGATGGTCGCCGGACTCCTGACGCTCGAGCCGCTCGAGCTCCTCCAGCGACGCGCCGAGCAGCGGCGTCGCGGCGGGCGCCGCGCAGGCCTCGGGGTCGGTCCGGCGGCGCCAGCGCATCACGGCCGATGCTCCGCCTCGGCCACGCGGCGCGCAAGGGCCGACCGTCGCCGGCGAGCCATGACGGATGTCACGGGCGGTCGGCCGGCGGACGGGCCGCGTCGCGCAGGGCGGCGACCTCCCGCCCGTCGAGCGCGCGCCACTCCCCCGGGGCGAGCCGGCCGAGCTCGAGCGGGCCCATCCGCACGCGGCGCAGCGCCCGGACCGGATGACCGACCGCCCGGCACATGCGGCGCACCTGGCGCTTGCGCCCCTCGCGCAAGGTGATCCGCAGCTCGCCCGGCCGCGGCTGCTCGACGGTCGCCGGCAGCGTCGGCCCGTCGTCGAGCTCCACGCCCTCGCGCAGCCGCTGCAGGGCGGCCGGTCCGACCCGGCCCCCGGCGACCGTCGCGACGTACGTCTTGGGCACCTCGTAGCGCGGGTGGGTGAGGAGGTCCGCCAGCGCGCCGTCGTCCGTGAGGAGCAGCAGGCCGGTGGTGTCGGCGTCGAGCCGCCCGACCGGATAGAGCCGCCGCTCGCCGGCCGGGACGAGACCGACGACCGTGGGCCGACCGTGCGTGTCGCGGGCGGTCGAGACGACGCCGGCCGGCTTGTGGACCGCGAAGACCACCGTCTCGCGGACCGGCGCGACGTCGCGGCCGTCGACGCGGACCGCCACGCTGCCGTCGTCGGGCACGTCGCGCGCGGGATCGGTCACGACGGCGCCGTCGAGGGTGACGCGACCGGCGCGGACGATCTCCTCGGCCGCCCGCCGCGACGCGACGCCCGCGTGGGCGAGGTACTTCTGCAGGCGCACGGCTAGTCGGCCGCGATCGGCGGCAGCGCCGGGCGCGGCGGCGCGGCGGGGTCGGACGGACGGTCCGCGGCCCAGACGACCGCGGCGGGGAGGCCCTCGATCAGCGGCTCGCTGCCGTCGTGCGGCGGCTCGCGCAGCACCGTCGGCACGAGCCCCGCCGCGACGAAGCGCTCCACGTAGTCGCCGAGCGGGTGCGGCCACTCGGGCACGCGCACGCGGATGCCGTCGGCGGTCGTCGTCCACGCCCGGGCGTGCAGGAGGCCCGTCGCGAGCGGATGCGGATTGGAGACGACGAGCCGGCCGCCCGGGGCGACGATCCGCGCGAGCTCGCCGATCGCGGCGAGGCTCGGCAGGTGCGAGAGCGTCAGCGCGCAGAGCACGACGTCGGCGCAGCCGTCGGGCAGCGGCAGGTCGCGGGCGTCGGCCTCCAGCCACTCGAGCTCCGGCGCGCGGCCGCGCGCGACCTCGAGCATCGCGCGCGAGGCGTCGACGCCGATCACCCGATGCCCCTGGGCCGCGAGCCACGTCGCGTGACGACCAGTGCCGGTGCCGACGTCGACCGCGATCCCGGCCGGGCGATCGGCGAGCAGCTCGCGGACGACCGGCCCCTCCGCGTCCAGCAGCGGGTTGCGCCGCTCGTCGTAGCTCGTGGCCCAGGCGGCGTAGCCCTCCTGCACCGAGACCGCCGGCAGGTCCCGTCCGGCGGCCTGCGCCGGGTCCCCGAGGAGCTCGGCGATCGCGGTGCGGTGCCGGTGCACGCCGACGACGTCGCCACGCACCCCGGCGCGCAGCAGGGCGAGCCCGTGCAGGCCGATCCGGTGGTCGTGGTCGTCCATCGGGCCGAAGGATGCCAGGCACGCCCACCGGCGCCACCGACGTGCGCGACCGCGCGGGCGAGGCGCCACGCCGCGCCGGGCGCGCTCCGCGCCCGCCCCCGACGGCCCTGCCGCGAGGCGCCTGCGATCATCGGTCCGTGGACCTCGACCTGCTGCGCAGCACGCTGGAGGAGCTCGGCCAGCCCCGCTTCCGGCTCGACCAGATCTGGAAGTGGACCGCCGGCGGCGCCCGCGGCTACGACGAGATGACGAACCTCCCCGCCGGGCTGCGCGACGAGCTGGCGGCGCGGGTGCCGTTCTCCACGCTCGAGGAGGTCCGGCGCGTCACGGCCTCCGACGGCACGGAGAAGCTCCTCCTGACGACGAAGGACGGGCGGCCGATCGAGACCGTCCTCATGCGCTACCACGACGGTCGCCGGTCGATCTGCGTCAGCTCCCAGTCCGGCTGCCCGCTGACGTGCACGTTCTGCGCGACCGGTCAGATGAAGTTCGGCCGCAACCTCACCGCCTGGGAGATCCTCGACCAGGCGCTCGCGCTGCGCCGGCTCGACGTCCTGAACCACTGCGTGTTCATGGGCATGGGCGAGCCGATGATGAACCTCGACAACGTCCTCGAGGTCTGTCGCCGGCTGCCCGACCTCGGGATCACGCACCGCCGCACCGGCATCTCGACCGTCGGCTGGGTGCCGGGGATCGACCGGCTCGCCGCCAGCGACGTCCCGGTGCGCCTGGCGTGGTCGCTGCACGCGCCCGAGGACGCGCTGCGCAGCGAGATCATGCCGGTGAACGACCGGTACGCGCTCGAGGACGTCAAGGCGGCCTGCGACCGCTTCTACGAGCGCCGGCGCAAGATGATCTTCGTCGAGTACGTGATGCTCGCGGGGGTCAACGACTCGGTCGCCCAGGCCGAGCAGCTCGCCGACCTGCTCGAGCCCTGGAAGTACAAGGTCAACCTCATCCCGTACAACCCGACGGACTCCGTCTACGACGGCTCCTCCCGGGGGTCGATGGACGCCTTCCGCGACGCGCTGGAGGCCCGGGGGTTCAACGCCACGATCCGCCTCATCCGCGGTCGGGACATCGACGCGGCCTGCGGCCAGCTCGCCGCCAAGGCCGCCGCCTGAGCGCCGCCGGGCCGGGCGGCGGCGGGCGCTGCGCCCCGATCGGCCCGAACGCCCGGCCCATCGGCGATGATGCAGGGCCACGTGTCGCGCCTGGCTCCCCATCGGACGGTCGCCGTCGTCCTGATCGTGCTCGTCGCGGCCGTCGTCGCCGTCGTCTCGACGCTCGGGATCGACTCCGCCTCCTCGACGGCCGCCTCCGCGCCGCGCCTGCTGCCGCTCGGCACGCCCGCGGGGACGGTCGGTCCCGCCGCGCCGCAGCGGCTCGACGCGGGGTGGCAGCGCGCCGCCGACCCGGCCGACGACGGCCTGCAGGTCGGCCGGCAGACCGGACAGGGCGACGGCTGGGTCCCGGTCACCGTGCCGGACGTCGCCGATCCCGCCCTCTCGCTCCAGAGCTTTCGCGGCGGCGTCTGGTGGTACGTCCGCGACGTCGCCGTCCCCGCGGCGGCCGAGGGCGGCACCTGGGCGCTGCGCTTCGAGGCCGTGCGCCGGATCGCGAACGTCTACGTCGACGGCCAGCTCCTCGCGAGCAACGACGATCCGTACGCCCCGTTCGAGGTCGCGCTGCCGCGCGCGACGACCGGGCGCACCGTCCGCGTCGCGATCCGCGTCGACGGGCGCCGGCCCGGGGGCATCAGCGAGGGCTGGTGGAACTGGGCCGGGCTCACGCGTCCCGTCTGGCTCATCCCCCGCGGCCGCCTGCTGACGTCGGACCCCGCCGTCCAGGGCACGGCGCGCTGCGACGCCGCCGGCTCGTGCACGCCCGGCGTCCGCGTCCGCGCCACCGTGCTCAACCGCCTGCCCGAGCCGCTGGCCGCGCGCGCCCGCCTGACCGTCGACGACCCGTCCGGGAAGCGCGTGCTGACCGTCGAGCGGGACCTGCGCACGATCGGCGGCGGCAGGACCGCCACCGTCTCGATCGACGCGAACGTCCCGAACGGGCGGCTGTGGTCCCCGTCCTCGCCGACGCTCTACCGCGCGCGCCTGGAGCTCCTCGGCGGGATCGACCTGCGTCCGGAGCAGGTCGTCGACGAGCGGATCGGCCTGCGCAGCGTCGCGGTGACGGGCGCGAAGCTCCGCCTGAACGGGCGCGAGCTGCGCCTGCGGGGATCCTCGATCCAGGAGGACGTGCCCGGGCGCGGCGCGGCGATGAGCGACGGCGACGTCCAGCGGATCGTCGACGAGCTGCAGGCGAGCGGCGCGAACGTCACCCGCGCCCACTACACGCTCGACGACCGGCTGCTCGACGCGCTGGACCGCGCGGGGATCATGGTCTGGGCGCAGACGCCCGTCTACCAGGCCGACCGCCGCCTGCGCGAGCAGGGGTTCTTCGACTACGCGCTGCGGACGAACCGGGCGTCGATCCTCGCCACGCGCAACCACCCGTCGGTGATCGTCCACTCCGTCGCCAACGAGCTGACCGCGGGGGTGGACGCGCAGCCCGCGTCGGTGGCCTACCTCGACCAGGCACGACGCGACGCGGAGGCGCTGGACCCGACGGTGCCACCGGCGCTCGACATCCGCAGCCTGCCGGACTACCCGGCCCAGCAGGCGCACGCGCGCTTCCCGGTGCTCGGGCTCAACGCGTACTTCGGCTGGTACAAGGGGCCGAAGGCGCACCGCGTCGACGACTTCCGCCGGTTCGTGCCGTTCCTCGACGCCACGCGTGCCGCCTACCCCACGCAGGCGCTGGCCATCACCGAGATGGGCGCCGAGGGCATCAAGTCGGGCAAGCGCACCCTCAAGGGCACGCTCCAGTTCCAGGCGCGATACCTCGCCCGCGTGATGAACGTGGTCGACCGGCGGACCGACCTCTCCGGCGCGCTCTACTGGACCCTGCGCGAGTTCGCGGTCCGCCCGGACTGGACCGGGGGCGCCGACCGGCGGACGGTGAAGCGGACGGGCCTGCACCGCAAGGGCCTGCTGACGTACGCCGGCCGGCCGAAGCCGGTCTGGTCCGTCGCCCGCCAGCGCCTCGACGGCGCGCTGTGGAGCCCGGCGATGCCGCCGCGCGTGCGCTACGGGCCCTGAGGTCCGGCCGGGCCCGATCGCCGGTCCTCGGCGGTCCCGGGCGGCCGCCCGAGCGGCGGCGGCTCCCGGCGCGACCGACGGGACGGCCGCTCCCGCAGCCGGGCGTCGGCCCAACCCTCGCCGTGCTCGGCCGGGCGGCCGAGCAGGCGCGCGCGCTGGATCGCCCGCCCGCCGTGGCGGCGACGGATCGCATCCAGCGCGGCGTCGAGCCCGTCGCCGGTGGCGGGCGGCGGGGCCCGGCGGACCGGATCGCCGAAGGGGAGCTCGAGCTGCTGCTCGTCGACCCGCTCCAGCCCGCTGACGCTGAAGCCCACGAGGGTCAGGTCGCGGGCGGCGAGGACCGCGTGCTCGGCCGCCAGCAGCCCGCGCGCCGTGGCCAGCAGCACGTCCGTCTCGGCGCTCGGCCGCGCGAGCGTCGCCGACCGCGTCGCGACGGAGAAGTCGGCGAACCGCAGGCGCAGGCTCACCGTCCGTCCCGCGTGGCCCGCCTCGCGCATCCGGCGGGCGATCCGGTCCAGCAGCCCCATCGCGGCGGCGTCGGCCTCGGCGTGCCCGCCGGCCGGGATCCGCCGCGCGGCCTGGGCGCCGAACGACCGGCGGCGGCGCTCGGCCCGCACCGCCCGGGACTCGCGGTTGTGCGCGATCGCGTGCAGGCGGCGGCCGGCCGAGGCGCCGACCGCGGCCACGAGCGCCGGCTCGCCGGCCGCGGCGAGGTCGGCGATCGTCGCCCACCCCCGGCGGCGCAGGCGCCGGGCGGTCGCCGTCCCCACGCCCCAGATCCGCTCGACGGGCAGCCGGTCGAGGAACGCCCGCTCGTCCTCCGGGGCCAGCACGAGCAGCCCGTCCGGCTTGCCCGCGCCCGAGGCGAGCTTCGCGACCTGGGTCGTCGAGCCGCCGCCGACGGTGATCGGCAGCCCGACCTGCTCGCGGACCGCCCGTCGGACGGCGGCCGCGATCTCGGCCGGCGTGCCGGTCACGCGCTCGAGCCCCGTGACGTCGAGGAACGCCTCGTCGATCGAGAGCGACTCCACGAGCGGCGCGTGCGCGCGCAGCACCGCGTGGACCGCCTCGCCCGCCTCGACGTAGGCGTCGAAGCGCGCCGGCACCACCCGCAGCTCCGGGCAGCGGCGCCGCGCGGCCGCGACGCCCAGGCCGGCCCGGACCCCGGAGGCCCGCGCCTCGTAGCTCGCCGCCATCACCACCCGGGCCCGACCGCCGTCGGCCGGCCCCGCAGCGCCGGGTCGTCGCGCTGCTCGACGGAGGCGTAGAACGCGTCGAGGTCCGCGTGGAGGATCGCTCGGCGGGGCGTCGACACGAACGCATGTTCGCCCCACGACCGGACGGCTCCCCACGGACCCTGGATAGGGTCGAGGCATGGCGCAGCGACTGCGGGAGACGGTGGCCCTCGTCACGGGGGCGAGCTCGGGGATCGGCGAGGCGACGGCCCTGCAGCTCGCCGCCGACGGCGCGACGGTCGCGATCGCGGCCCGCCGCGAGGACCGGCTCGACGAGCTCGCGCGCAAGATCCGGGACGCCGGCGCGCACGCCCTCGTCGTCGTCGCCGACGTCAGCGACCGCGAGCAGGCGGCCGGGTGCGTCGAGACGACCGTGGGCGAGCTCGGACGGCTCGACATCGTCGTCAACAACGCCGGGCAGATGCTGCTGGGCCCGGTCGCCGAGCAGCCCGCCGAGGAGATCGACCGGATGCTCGCCCTGAACCTCCAGGGCCTGATCCACGTCTCGCAGGCCGCCCTCCCCCACCTGCGCTCGGCCGCGCAGGACCCGCCGCGCCGGGTCGCCGACCTCGTGAACGTCAGCTCCGTGGCGGGACGCCGCGCGAACGCCGGCGCCGCCGTCTACAACGCGACGAAGCACGGCGTCGGCGCGTTCAGCGAGGCGCTGCGCCAGGAGGTCACGCGGGAGCACGTCCGGGTGTCGCTCGTGGAGCCCGGCGCGGTGGCGACCGAGCTGCTGAGCCACAACCGGCCGGAGATCCAGGAGGCCTCCGCCCGCCGGCTCGGGGACCTCGACCCGCTGCGGGCGCAGGACGTCGCCGACGCGATCTCGTTCGTCGTCACGCGCCCGCGGCACGTCGCGGTGAACGAGGTGCTCGTCCGGCCGACCGAGCAGCAGCAGTAGGAGGACCGGCGGCCCCTCGCCGGCGGCCCGTCCGGCGCCCGTCGGGCCTCGGACCGGGACCGGCCCTCAGGCCGATCCGGCGGCCGCCGGCTCCTCGGCCCGCGGGCGCTCGGGCCGCGCGAGGGCCTCGGCGAGCACCGGCAGGACCTTGCGGTTGGCGATCAGGCCGATGTGGCTGCCGGTGACCTCGACGTTCTCCGCGCCCTCGACGACGCAGCCGGGCCACGCGACGACGCCGTCGCCGCGGGAGTAGACGCTCGTCACCCGCACGCTCGGATCGATCGGCGCGCGGAACGCCGCCGCGAACGGGCAGTCGCAGAAGAGCGTGAAGCAGGCCGGGCGGCGCGTGCGCCGCGCGGCGTGCAGCGCCAGGCGGGTCCCGGTGACCGCCGCCTGGGTCGGCACGCTGATCCCGAGCATCCCGTTGAGGTCGGAGCCCAGCGAGACCGCGTGCGAGACGAGCTCGGGATGGCCGGCGGCCAGCGCGCGGGCGTAGTGCCCACCGCGGCTGTGGCCGATCACGGCCACGCGGCGCCCGTCGCGCTCGCGTGCGCGGCGGGCCGTCCGCACCACCCGGTCCAGCGCCCGGTCCGCGCAGTCGGTGTTCGTCACGAACCCGGCGGTGACCGCCCGATAGCCGATCCGCCGCAGCCAGAGCGCGAGCAGCGACAGCGTCTGGTCGCCCGCGAGGAACCCCGGCACGAGGACCACGGTCCGGCCGTCGCCGCGCGGCACGCCGCGGGGCCGCAGGAACAGCGGGTCGACCGAGAGGCGCCAGGCCTCCAGGACCCAGCGCGTCTCGGCCACCGGCCGGCCCCACCAGCCCGGACCGCCGCTACTCGTGGACATACCGTCCCGGGGCGGCGTCGAGCGGCGGGTGGGCATCCGACCCCTGCGCCGCGGGGGCGGGCACCTGCTCGCCGGCGCGCTCGCCGAGCCACCGGGCGTGGTCGGTCCACCACGAGCCCGAGTGGGAGACGGCCTCGGCCTCCCACGCCCGGGGATCCGCCGGGTGCGACGGCGCGATCCGGAAGCTCGACCGGCTCTTCGGCGACGGCGGGTTCACGAGCGCCTGGATGTGCCCGCTCGTGGAGAGCACGAACCGCAGGTCTCCCCCGAGCACCTGGGTCGTGCGGTACGCGTTCTCCCACGGCACGATGTGGTCGGTGCTGCCGGCCACGACGTAGCAGTCACGGTCGACGCGGCGCAGGTCCAGCGGCGTGGCCATGAGCGATCGCGCCTCGGGCTGCACGAGGTCGTTGAGCATCGCCATCTGGACGAAGTCGCGGTGCAGGCCGTGCGCGAGGCGGACCGTGTCCTGGTTCCAGAACAGGACGTCGAACGCGGGCGGCGCCTTGCCGAGGAAGTAGTTGTTGATGACGTAGCGCCAGATGAGGTCGTTCGGCCGCAGCCACGCGAAGACCCCGGCCAGCGACGCCCCGTCGAGGTACCCGCGCCGCGCCGAGTCCGCGACCGCCGCCGCCGCGATCTCGCGCCCGGTGAACGCCGAGGTCGTGCCCGCCTGGCGCTGGTCCAGCGCGCAGACCAGGAGCGTGGTGGAGCCGAAGCGCTCCTGCTCGCCGGTGCCCGCGAGGTAGGCGAGCGTCGCGACGCTGATGATGCCGCCGGAGCACGCGGCGACGAGGTCGACGGTCTCGTGCCCGGCGATCTCGGCGGCGGCGTCGCGCGCCCGCAGGACCGCCCGGGCGTACGTCTCCAGGTCGAAGTGCGAGTGCTCCTTCCCGGGGTTGCGCCACGAGATGGCGAACACCCGGTGGCCGGCGGCGACGAGGTGCTCGACGAAGCTCCGCCCGGGCGCGAGGTCCAGGACGTAGTACTTGTTGATCGTCGGCGGCACGACGAGCAGCGGCCGCTCGAAGACCGTCTCGGTCGTCGGGGCGTACTCCAGCAGCTCCATGACGTCGTCGCGCAGGACGACGGAGCCGGGCGTCGCCGCGACGTTGCCGCCGATCTCGAACTTCGACGTGTCGACGGTCGCCGGCAGGCGCGGCGCCCGGGCGACGTCCCGGACGAACCGGCGCGCGCCGAGCGCGAGGTTCACGCCGCCGCGGTCGATCGTCTCCTTCACGACCTCCGGGTTCAGCAGCGGGAGGTTCGTCGGCGAGAGCAGGTCGTGGAGGTTGTCGGCGAGGAAGCGCACCTGCTGCTCGGTGCGCCAGTCCAGCTCGGCGTCGTCGATCAGGCCGTCGACGGTCGACCCGACCGCGAGGTAGCCCTGCAGCACGCGACGCAGCGCCCAGTTCTCCTCCCAGGCGCGGTCGCGGAAGCGGGCGTCGCCCTTCGCCGGGGCGACCGTGGAGCGCCCGCCGGCGACGCGCGCGAGCTCCGCGCCGAGCGCGCCGACGCGCCCGGCGGTACGGCGCGGACGGCGCGCCAGCGCGGCGGCCGTGCGCAGCACCGGACCGGGACGGGCGATCCGCGTCGCACGGCCGCCGGAGACGTTCTGGGTCAGCAGCGTGTCGAGCGCCGCGTTGCGGTGCGTGCGGCGCCGCTCGCCCCGGGGCGGAGCGTCGGTCGTGCTCACGACGCCTCCTCCGCGAAGCGGTAGAGGACCTGGGCGACGCACGCCGGCTTCGGCGCGTCCTCGATCTCGAAGGTCAGCGTGCAGCGCAGGACGCCGACGCCGTCGGCGATCTGCGCCTCGTCGAGGGCGACCCGCATCCGCAGGCGGCTGTCGACCGGGACCGGCGCGACGAAGCGCAGGCGGTCGATGCCGTAGTTCATCGCCATCGCGAAGCCGGAGACGTCCAGCACGTCCTCCAGGAGCGTCGGCGCGAGCGAGAGCGTGAGATAGCCGTGGGCGATCGTGCCGCCGAAGGGCGTCGCGGCGGCGCGCTCGGGATCGAGGTGGATCCAGTTGCGGTCGCCCGTGACCTCGGCGAAGGCGTCGATCATCGGCTGGTCGATCGTGATCCAGCGGCTCGTGCCGAGCTCCTCGCCGACCTTCTCGGCGAGGGAGGCGAGGTCGGAGTACCTGGTCGTCGTGGGGGCGTCGTCGGTCATCGTCGGCTCCGTGGTGCGTGGTTCGGTGGGGCGTGCCGGTCCGGCCGGGTCAGGCGCGGCCGGCGAGCCGCAGGAGCAGGTCCCGCTGGTTGCGGGCCGCTCCGGTGTGGAGGGCGAGCGGGCGCGTGACCCGCTCCGTGGTCCGCCGGACGGGCGTGGAGCGCACCGCCGGGTCGGTACCGGCGACCTCACCGAGCCACGACCGCGCGAGCGCGGCGGTGTCGTCGAGGTCCTCGAACGGGAAGGCGTGGCCGCCGGGACGCAGCTCCAGGCGGCAGCCCGGGATCGCGGCCGCCATCCGGCGCGCGTTCTCGACCGGGCTCATGGCGTCCTGGACGCCGTGGGCGACGAGCGTCGGGCAGCGCAGCGCGGCGAGCTCGCGCCGGCGGTTGAAGCAGGACGCCGCCACCGTCTGCGCCCAGGTCATCGTGGCGCCGGCGCGCCGGACGAGGAACGGCTCGACGGCCGCGTCGAGCTCCTCGGCCGACGCCGCGGCGAGGTACTCCGGCGAGAAGAGCATCGCGGCGGGCCAGAGCCGGCGGCGGCGCGCGGAGTCCCGGGCCAGCCGCCCGAGCACGGCGGAGGCCTCCGCCGGCGCCGGCAGCCGGGACGCGGGGCCGCCCGACCAGCCGCCGACGAGCGCGAGCGAGCGCACCCGCCACGGCATCCGGACCGCGAGCTCGATCGCCACGGCGGCCCCGAGCGAGACGCCGACGACGTGCGCGGATCGCTCACCGGCGGCGTCGAGCGCGCGGCCGGCGTCCGCGGCGAGCGTCGCCACGGAGACCGGCGTCGGCCACCACGCCGACCGGCCGCTGCCGCGGTGGTCGAAGGCGATCGCGCGGAACCCGTCGGGCAGCAGCGGCACGAACGGGGCGAAGATCGCGGACGAGATCGTCCAGCCGGTGATGGCGAGCACGGGCTCGCCCGCCCCGGAGCACGTCACGTGCAGGCGCGGCCGGCCCGGGCTCGTGACGGACACGGAGCGCACGGGAGGCGGGCTCGCGAACGCGAGCCGGTCGGTGCGGGAGCGACGACCCGGCCCCTCCCGCCGACAGCGACGATCGCACCGTCGAGCACGCCGCAGAAGGCCGCCTCGCCCCGTGTTCGGACGGGCCCAGGGGCGAGCGCCCACGAACGGCACGACATCCGGTCGCGACCGTTCGACGCTCGTCGAATCCGAGCGTCGTCGGTCGCGATCAGCCGCCGGCGCGCAGGAACGCGAGCACCGCGAGGACGCGACGGTGGTCGCCGTCGCCGCCGGGCAGGTCGAGCTTCGCGAAGACGTTCCCGACGTGCTTCTCGACCGCCTTGGGCGTCACGACGAGGGCGTCGGCGATGCCGCCGTTCGTGCGGCCCTCCGCCATGAGCGCCAGCACCTCGCGCTCGCGGGGCGTCAGCGCGGCGAGCGCGTCGTCCCCGCGGTCGCGATCGCGCACGAGCTCCGCCACGACCTCGCGGTCCAGGGCGGTGCCGCCGGCGGCGACCCGCCGGAGGGCGTCGACGAAGCCGCGCACGTCGCCGACGCGCTCCTTCAGCAGGTACCCGACCCCGCCGCCGCCCGACGCGAGCAGCTCCGACGTGTAGACCGGCTCGACGTACTGCGACAGGACGAGCACCGCGAGCCCGGGGTGGCGCTCGCGCGCGGCGATCGCGGCCCGCAGGCCCTCGTCGGTGAACCCGGGCGGCAGCCGCACGTCGACGACCGCGACGTCGGGGCGGTGGCCGTCGACGATCCGCCGCAGGCCGTCGCCGTCCTCCGCCTGCGCGACGACGTCGAGGCCCTGCTCGCGCAGCAGCGCGACGATCCCCTCGCGCAGCAGCGCGTGGTCCTCGACGACCACGACCCGCAGCGGCTCACCCATGCGGGAGCTCCGCCCGGACGAGGGTGCCGCCGGCGTCCGGCGCCGACACCGCCAGCCGGCCGTCGAGCGCCTCGACCCGGCGCCGCAGGCCCGTCAGTCCGGACCCAGTCGGGTCGGCGCCCCCGGTCCCGTCGTCGGCGATCTCGACGACGAGCCGTCCCTGCTCCTCCCCCAGCCGCACCGTCGCGCTCGCCGGGCCGGCGTGCTTGGCGGCGTTCGTCAGCGACTCGGCGATGACGAAGTACGCGGCGGACTCGACGACCGGAGAGGGCCGGCGCGCGAGGGCGCCCTCGACGGTCACCGGGATCGCGCACCGGCGCCCGAGCGCCTGCGCGGCGGCGAGCAGCCCGCGGTCGGCGAGGATCGGCGGCGCGATCCCGCGGGCGAGGTCGCGCAGCTCGCCGATCGCGGCCTCCGCGTCCCGCTGGGCGTCGAGGACGAGGGTGCGCGTCGCCTCGTCGCCGTCGTCCTGCAGCCGCTGCTCGGCGCGCCCGAGCCGCATGCTGAGGGCGACGAGCCGGGCCTGCGCCCCGTCGTGGAGGTCGCGCTCGATCCGCCGCAGCTCCTCGGCCTGGACGTCGAGCGCGCCGCGGCGCGTCCGGGTCAGCACGTCCACGCGCTCGGCGAGCTGACGCGCCCGGCGCCACGGCAGCGCGTCCCCGCGGGAGAGCGCCAGGAGCGCGAGGTACCAGCTGCCGAAGCCGAGGATCGGCCAGATCGGCCAGAAGGCGCCGCCGCCCGACAGGAGCCAGATCGTCACCTCGACGCCGCTGGCGAAGAGGAACCACTGCCGGGTGCGCTCCAGCCGGGACGGCCGCGGCTCCGACAGCGCCGAGCGCAGCAGGGCGTAGACCCCGAACGCCACGGCGAGCCCGAACCAGACCCACATCGGCCAGAAGGCGCCGCCGCCCGTCAGCGCCCAGAGGACGAGCACGAGCGCACCGAGGAACGCGGAGCCGCCGAGGTGCAGGACGAGCGGCGACTCGTCGAGCCACCGCACCCCGACGCCCGCCTCCGTGGCGGACGTCGGAGCCGGCGCGGTGGCCGAGGGGCGGGCGGTGCCCGCCCGGTCGGGCTCAGCGCGCATGGCCATCAGCGGCCGGGAGCACGGTGCGATCCTCCCACGCCGCGTCCGCGACGGGAAGGCCGTCGCCGCGCGGCGCCCGCCGACGCGCCCGCGAGCGCGCCCGCCGGACCGGCATGCCCCGCTCGCCGAGGAGCGTCAGCGCCGCCGGCAGCGCGAGCGCGCGGACGATGGTCGCATCGAGCAGGATCGCGGTCGCCAGGCCGACGCCCATCTGCTTCATCTCGAGGAACCGCAGCGTCCCGAAGATCGCGAAGACCGCGACCATCACGACGGCGGCGCTCGTGACGGCGCCGGCCGTGGCGCCGACGCCCTCGGCCGCGGCCTGGCGCGGGCTGCGCCCGGCGGCGCGCGACTCGCGGACCCGCTCCAGCACGAGGATCGTGTAGTCCATCGACAGCCCGAAGAGGACGACGAAGGCCATCAGCGGCAGCCAGGCCGAGACGGTGCCGGTGGAGGTGAAGTCCAGCACCCCCTCCGCCCACGTGTGCTGGAAGACGAGGGTGAGCACGCCGTAGGCGGCACCGATCGACAGGAGGTTCAGCCCGATCACCGTCAGGGCCAGGCGGGCCGAGCGGAACGTCCCGACGAGCAGCACGAACGCCAGCCCGAGGACGAACGCGAGGACGAGCGGCAGCTTGTCGTTCACCTGGTCGACGAAGTCGATCGAGCCGGCGCCGGCGCCGGCCACCAGCGCGGTGGCGCCCGGCTGGACGCGATCGACGGTCGGGGCGACCTCCGAGCGCAGCCGCTCGACGGCGGCGCGCAGGCCGTCGGCGTCGTGGTCGGGCATCGGCACCTCGATGACCGCGGCGTCGCCGGCGCGGGACACGCGGACCTCGACGGGCCCTCGGCCGCCGGTCGCCTCACGGGCGCGGTCGCCGAGCTGCTGGAGCCGCCCGGTCGCGTCGCCGAGGCGCTGCCCCGTGACGACGATCTGGGAGTGCTCCGGCGCGCCGGGGAAGGCGCGCTCGACCTCGGTCAGCGCCTGGACGGCCGGCAGATCCGCGGGCAGGCCCTGCCGCCCCTGCTCGGCGGTCTGCATCGAGAGCGCGGGAACGGCGAGGCCGCCGAGCACGAGGACGGCGACGAGGAACGCCGCGCCGGGTCGGCGCGTGACGCGCTCGGCGACCCGCTGCCAGGCCGAGGGCCGGTCGACGCCGACGACCCCGAGTCGGCGAGCGCGCCGGGCCCGCAGCCGCCAGACCAGCGGGATCCGGCCGCGATCGATCCGGTCGCCGAGCAGCGCGAGGATCGCCGGGAGCACCGTGAGCGAGCCGACGAGCGCGATCGCGACGACGGTGATCGTGCCGACGGCCATCGAGGCGAAGTCCGGCACCCCGGTGATGAAGAGGCCCGCCAGGGCGACCATGACGGTGAGCCCGGACACGAGCACCGCGCGGCCGACGGTCGCCGCCGCCGCGTCGAGCGCCGCGTCGGGCCGGGGGCGGGTGGGGTCCCTCCGCCGCTCCTCGCGCTCGCGACGGATGTAGAAGAGCGAGTAGTCGACGCCGACGGCGAGGCCGATGAGGACGAGCAGCGACGCGGTCGAGTCGCTGCTGGGCACGAGCTGGGAGGTCAGGCCGACCGCGCCGAGGGCGCCGGCCACGGCCGTGACGCCGAGCAGCAGCGGGACGAGCGCCGCGACGAGCGCGCCGAACGCGACGACGAGCACGACGAGCGTCACGGGCACCGAGAAGATCTCGGCCTGCTGCAGGTCCTCCTCGAAGAGGTCGCCGATCGCCTTGTCGACCGACCCGACGCCGGTCTGCACGATCGTGGCGTCGCGCTCGGGGATCGACGCGCGCACGTCGTCGACCGCGGCGATCACCGGCTCGACGTGGTCGGCGGCGTCCTCCGGGTCGCCGCGCAGCATCGCCTGGACGAGGACGGCCTTGCCGCCGTCGGTCCGCAGCGCGGAGTCGGCCCGGGGGCCGGCGCCGCTGACGACCGTCCCGACCTCCTCGACGGTGCGGAGCCGTGCGGCGACCCGCTCGGCCGCGTGCCGCGCGGCCGCCGGCGTGGACGCCCGGACGAGGATCGTCTCGGCGGCGCGGTCGTCGAGGCCGGCGCGCTCGAGCACGCGCTCGGCGCGGCCGGACTCGCCGACCCCGGCATCGGCGCCCTCGAGCGACCGCGTGCCGACGAGCGACCCGGCCGCGGTCAGTCCGACGACGAGCAGCAGCCACAGCAGCAGGACGGTCTTCGGCCGGCGCTGCGCCCCGCGCGCGGCCGAGCGGGTGAGGCGCGCGAGCGCGCCGGCGGGGGCGGCCGGAGGAGCGCTGCCGGATGGGGAGACGGGACGGGTTCGGGACATGCCGCCAGCCTGCTGCGCGGGTCCTCGCGCGTCGCTGGGGGAAGGACCCGATCCGCCCCGGGCCGCCCCCCGAGATCGGGGTGGGGAGAACCCCACCCCGATCGTCACCGAACGGTCACCGGCGACCGTCGGAGAGCGGCGATGCGCCTGGTAGGTTCGACGCGATGCCCGACCAGACCCTGGCCGCGCAGGATCCCCCCGTCCCCCCTCCCCCCGACGCGGCCGTCGTGGTCGAGGACCTCGTGAAGCGCTTCGGCGACGTCGAGGCCGTGCGCGGCATCAGCTTCGCGGCGGCGCCCGGCGAGGTCTTCGGCCTCCTCGGCCACAACGGCGCCGGCAAGACGACGACGATCCGGATCCTGACCGGCCGCTCCCGCCCGACCTCCGGCACCGCGTCCGTGGGCGGCCACGACCTCGTCGCCGATCGCGAGGCGGCCCGCGCCGAGCTGAACCTCGTGTTCGAGGATCAGAACCTCTACCTGCGGCTGACCGGCCGCGAGAATCTCGCGCTCTTCGCGCAGCTCTACGGCGCGCCGCCGGAGCGCGTCGACGCGCTGCTGCGCCGGGTGGGGATCGAGCACGCCGCCGGGCGCAAGGTCAAGACGTACTCGACCGGCATGAAGCAGCGGCTGCTGCTGGCGCGGGCGCTCGTGAACGAGCCGCGCGTGCTCTTCCTCGACGAGCCGACCCGCGGCCTGGACCCGCTGTCGGCGCGGACGCTGCGCGAGATCGTGCGCGACCTCGCGGCCGCGGGCACCGCCGTCGTCATCACGACGCACGACATGACCGAGGCCGACGAGCTCTGCGACCGCGTGGCGTTCCTCGCGGAGGGCCGGGTCGTCGCGCTGGACACCCCGCGGGAGCTCAAGCTCTCGCTCGCCGCCCGCCGCGCGGGCCGTCACGCCCGGGTGACGCTCGACGATCGCAGCGAGCACGAGGTGCCGCTCGACGATCCGGCGGACCGGCGCCTCACCGAGTGGCAGGCCGCCGGTCGCGTGCTCGCCGTGCACAGCGACGAGCCGACGCTCGCGGACGTCTTCGTGGCGCTCGCGGGACGGGGCCTCGACGACGAGGACGGGGACGACGGGGACGATCCCGGACCGGACGCGCCCTCCGACGGCGCGCGGAAGTGGTGGCACTGGCTCGTGTGGCCGTACAGGCCGGGAGGCCGGCGATGAACGCCCGCCGCCTCTGGCTCATCCTCCGCAAGGACCTCGTCGACGCGATCCGCGACGGGCGCGTCCTCGTGGCGCTGCTCATCCCGATCGGGCTCGGGCTCTTCTACTCGCTCGCGTTCCCCGACGAGGAGCCGCGGCCGTCCGCGAAGGTCGTCGTCGTCGGCGCCGCCGACGCCGGCCGGGTGGCCGAGCGGCTGCCCGAGGACGTCGGTCGCGCGATCGAGCTCACCGTGGAGCGGACGGCGGACGAGGCCGCCGCGCGCCAGCGGATCGCCGACGACGACGTGGACCTGGCGATCCTCGTCCCCGACGGCCTGCTGAGGCAAGCGCGCGAGGGGCGGTCGCCGCCGCTGCGCGTCCTCGCCCTCTCCGACGCCTCCCCGACGGCGTTCGCGGTCGCCGACCTGCTGCCGGCCACCGTCGGGAAGCTCACCGACCGGCCGCCCGCGGTCGAGGTCCAGAGCGCCACGGTCGCCCGCAACACCGCCAACGCCGTCGACGCGATGGGCCTGCGGCGCTACTTCGCGGTCGCCGCGGTCGCGATGCTGCTCGGGATGGTCGGCCTGCTCGTGACGCCGATCATCCTCGCCGAGGAGCTCGACAAGCGGACGCTCGAGGCGCTGCTGCTCGCGGCGCGCGGCAGCGAGGTGCTCGCCGCGAAGGCGCTCGTCGGCGTGATCTACGGCTCGGTGGCCACGGCCGGCACGGTCCTGCTCACCCGACTGGAACCCGAGCGACCGCTCCTCTTCGCGCTCGGCGCCCTCGGCTCGGGACTGTCGCTCATCGGCTTCGGCCTGTGGCTGGCGTACCTCTTCCGCAGCCCGGACAAGCTCAACACGTGGATGGGCCTGCTGCTCTTCCCGATCCTGCTGCCGGCGTTCCTCGTCTCGACGGACCTCTCGCCGGTGGTGGACGGGATCTTCCAGGCCCTGCCGATGACGCAGGGCATGCGGCTCATGGTCGACGGCTCGCAGGGCAGCGACGTGTTCGGCAGCCACCTGCTGGCCGTCGGGGTGCTGCTCGTCTGGACCGTCGCCGGATTCGCGTTCCTGGCCCGGATGCTCCAGCGGCGAGGGATCTGACGACCGGGCCGCCGTCGCCCGGCGGCGGCCGGTCCGTTATGGTCGGCCCAGCACCGGTGCGACGCCGATCGAACGTCCAGCGCCCTGTTCCGGCGGAGCCTCCGCCCCCAGGGCAGCGCTCGAGCCGCAACCGCCCCGTCGCTGCTGCACCACGCCACCGCGTCCGGCCCTCGTGGCCGTCGGCGGTGGTGATCCGCCCGCAAGACCATCCCCCCGAGAGGTCCCATGAGCGTTCCCCATCCGCACTCCCCCGCCGACGAGCTGACGCTGCGCCTGCCGCGCACCGAGGCCCGCCGCGCCGAGCTCGACCAGGACGAGGAGTGGTGCGAGCTGCTGCGCCCCGACGGCGTCGAGCGGATCCGCTTCCACGACTACGACCGCATCTTCGAGATCCCCGGCCTCTACGAGCGGCTCTTCTACGACGAGCTGGAGTGCTGCTCGCCGACCGTCGTGCGCGAGATGCTCGAGCACGGGATCCGGGGCGAGGGCGCCGACCCGACGTCGCTGTCGGTCCTCGACCTCGGGGCCGGCAACGGGATGGTCGGCGAGGAGCTGCGGGACCTCGGCGTCGCGGAGATCGTCGGCGTCGACATCCTGCCCGAGGCCCGGATGGCCACCGAGCGCGACCGGCCCGGGGTCTACGCGGACTACCGCGTCTGCGACCTCACCGATCCGCCGGCCGCCGACGACGACGCGCTGCGGGCGCTCGCGCCCGACTGCCTGACGACCGTCGCGGCGCTCGGCTTCGGCGACATCCCGCCGGAGGCGTTCGCGACCGCGTTCGACTACCTCGCCGAGGACGGCTGGGTGGCGCTGACGATCCGCGACGACTTCGTCACCGACGAGGACCCCTCGGGGTTCGCGCGCCTCCTCCGGCGCCTCGACGCGGAGGGCGCGCTCGAGGTCTCCGCCGAGCGGCGCTACCAGCACCGGCTGGCGGTCAGCGGCGAGCCGCTGCACTACCACGCCTACGTCGCGCGCAAGCGCGGCGAGCTGGACCCGTCGTGGGTCGCCGCCGCGGCGCAGCTCGACCCGGCGTGATCCGAGGGCTCGGTCGGTTTCCTCCACCTGCTGGACGGAATCGACCGAGCCCGGGCTCAGCTCCGACCGTGCGGCTCGTCGAAGTCGACGACCGGCCCGAGCGGGACGACGCGGGTCGGGTTGATCGACGGGTGCGTCACGTAGTAGTGACGCTTGATGTGGTCGAGGTTCACCGTCTCGGCCACGCCCGGCTGCTGGTAGAGATCGCGGGTGTAGCCCCAGAGGTTCGGGTAGTCCACGATCCGTCGCAGGTTGCACTTGAAGTGCCCGACGTAGACCGGGTCGAACCGGACGAGCGTCACGAAGAGCCGCCAGTCCGCCTCGGTGATCGCGTCGCCCGTGAGGTAGCGATTCGTGGCGAGGATGCCCTCGAGCCGGTCCAGCGACGCGAAGAGCGCGGTGACGCCCTCCTCGTAGGCCTCCTGGCTCGTGGCGAAGCCCGCGGCGTAGACGCCGTTGTTCACCGTCGGGTAGATCCAGTCGTTCAGCCCGTCGATCTCCTCGCGCAGCTCCGCGGGGTAGTAGTCGCGCTCCGGGTGCGCGGCGACGGCGTCGAACTCGCTGTTGAGCATCCGGAGGATCTCGGAGGACTCGTTGTTGACGATCGTCCCCGTCTCGGTGTCCCAGAGCACCGGGACGGTGACGCGCCCGTCGAAGTCGGGGTCGGTCGCGGCGTAGCCCTCCGAGAGGAACGACCAGCCGTTGAGCGGGTCGACCTCGACGGCGGGGTCGTCGGGGTCGGCGTGCTCGATGCCGGCGCCCTTGAAGCCCCACGACCGCTCGTCGCGGACCGGGTCGACGACCGTCATCCCGATCGCGTCCTCGAGGCCCTTGAGCTTGCGGAGGATGATCGTCCGCGACGCCCACGGGCAGGCGTAGGAGACGTACAGGTGGTAGCGCCCCGCGACCGCCGGGAACCCGCTGGAGCCGTCGGCCGTGACGAACCGCCGGAAGGCGCTCTGCTGGCGCTGGAACCGGCCGCCCTCCCCCATCTCCTTGCTCCAGGTGCCGGCGCCGCTCTTCTCGCTCATCCGTGTCGCTCCGTCGGGGGTCGTCGAGCGCGGGTGCACGCTCCCGCAGGACGCTACACGGGCCCGCCCGGCGGCCCCGCCGGCCCCGACCGCGAACGACGAGGGCGACGGCGGCCGCGACGGCCGAAGGCGGCGGTGGACGCACGAGGCGGGCCCGGCGCGCGACGCCGCGTGCACCGACGCCCGTTGCCCGACGCCGGACGCACGCGGCGCCCCGGCGAGCGATGGCCTCGTGCGTCTGCCCCCGCCTCGCCGTCCCCGCCTGGCGCCGCGCACCGCCGACGAGCGAGCTCGCGCCACCTCGCCTCCCACGCCGGATGCAGACGACGAGCGCGAGCCGTGGCCGCGCCGGTCAGTCGCGCGGACCCTCGGCCGCCTGCGCGTCCTCGGCCCGGCGCTCGAAGCCGGGACACGAGCCGACGGGCATCCGGGGGTAGCGCGGGAAGCGGTCGTCGGTCCGCGAGCGCCCGCACATCGAGAACGTCGAGCCGCGCCCGTTGCGGATCAGCCGCTGGTGCGCGCAGGCGCCGCAGATGCCGAACTCGACCATGGGGGTCCAGTATCGCCGCTGCGCGACCGCGGGAGCGCCCGCCGCGCCCCAGCGGTGGGCACGGCGCCCGCGGTGCCTAGACTCGCCGGGTGCCGACGTTCCGTCGACTCCTCGGGTTCCTGCGGCCCTACCGCGGGACCTGGGCGCTCTCGTTCTCCCTCGCGCTGCTGGCGATGCTCGCGACGGTCACGAGCCCGTGGCTCGTGGGCCGCGGGATCGACCGGATCCGCGACGGGGACCGGGACGGGCTGCGGCTGCTCGTCCTCGCGATCGCGCTGCTCGGACTCGGCCGGATGCTCCTGACGATCGGACGGCGGCTCGTCGCCGGGCGGGTGTCGCTCGGCGTCGAGCAGGACCTGCGCGACCGCCTCTACGGGCATCTCCAGGCGCTCGAGCTCGGGTTCTTCGACCGCTGGCAGACCGGCCAGCTCATGTCGCGCGCGACGGTCGACCTCGGCGCGGTGCGGTTCTTCCTCGGCTACGGCCTGATCTTCATCGTCCAGGCGCTGCTGACCGTCGTGCTGGCGACGGTCGCGATGCTCGTGCAGCAGCCGCTGCTGGCGGTGCTCGCGCTCCTGCCCGCGCCCCTGATCGTCGTCGTCGGGCACCGCTACGGCACGCGCGGGCGTCCCGCGCAGCAGGCCGCGCAGCAGGCGGTCGCCGAGCTCACCGCCGCGGCCGAGGAGTCGATCTCCGGCATCCGGGTCGTGAAGGCGTTCGCCGCCGAGGATCGCCGCCGCCGGGCGTTCGAGGACACCGTCGAGCACGCGTTCCAGCGGCAGCTCGACGCCGTCCGGATCCAGTCGGCGTTCCAGCCCGTGATCCAGTTCCTGCCGCAGATCAGCCTCGCGATCGTGCTGCTCGCCGGCGGGCGGATGGTCGTCGACGACACGATCACCGTCGGGGCGTTCGCGGCGTTCTACGTCTACGTGATGATGCTCATCCAGCCGCTGCGCTCGCTCGGCGTGATGCTCGGGCTGGCGCAGCGCGCGACGGCGTCCGGCCGGCGGCTCTTCGAGATCCTGGATCGCGCGCCGACGATCGTCGCGCCGACCGGTCCGGGACTGCCCCGCACGCTGCCGCCGCTGCCCGCCGGGCCCGACGACCCGCCCCGCGGCGAGCTGCGCTTCGAGGGCGTCGCGCTGCGCTACGAGGGGCAGCGCCGGCCGGCGCTGCAGGACGTCGACCTCGTCGTGCCGGCCGGGCAGCGCATGGCGATCGTCGGCGAGACCGGCTCGGGCAAGACGGCGCTCGTGCAGCTCCTGCCGCGCCTCTACGACCCGACCGCCGGACGGGTCCTGCTCGACGGCGTCGACCTGCGCGACCTCGACCCGTTCGCCCTGCGTCACGAGATCGCCGTGGTCGACGACGACCCGTTCCTCTTCACCGACACGGTGGCGGCCAACATCGCCTACGCCGCGCCGGGCGCCACGCGCGAGCAGGTCGTCGACGCCGCGCGGCTCGCGCAGGCCGACGGGTTCGTCCGCGAGCTGCCCGACGGCTACGACACCGTCGTCGGCGAGCGTGGCCTGACGCTCTCGGGCGGGCAGCGCCAGCGCCTGGCGATCGCCCGCGCGCTGCTCGCCGGGCGCGGGCGGTCCGGCGGCGCAGGCCGTCCCAACGACGCGGCCGGCGCTGCACCGCGCGGCGCGGCCGACGCCCCGCCGGACGGGCCGACGGGCGTGCGCGTCCTCGTGCTCGACGACGCGACCTCGAACGTCGACGCCACGACCGAGCAGGCGATCGCCGCCGGGCTGGAGACCGCGATGGCCGGGCGCACGACGCTCGTCATCGCCCACCGGCTGTCGACGGTCCGCCTCGCCGACCGGGTCGTGCTGCTGCACGACGGCCGGATCGCCGCCGACGGCACCCACGACGAGCTGCTGGCCGGCTCGGAGCGCTACCGCGAGGTCGTCGCGCGCGGGCTCGACGGCGAGCGACTCCTCACGCCCGCGACGCCGTGCCGCGTCCCGCTGGACGAGGACGAGCCGCTGCCGACCGGAGGGTCCACGGCGTGAGCCCGCGCGCCGGGACCGTCCGCGCCGAGCTGCGCCGGCGCCGCGCCGCCACCCGTGGCCGCGGGCGGCGCCTGCGCAACCTCGCCGCGATGCTCCTGCCCTACCGGGCCCGGATCGCGGTGATGGTCGTCGCGCTGCTGCTCTCGACCGCCGCGGCCCTCGCTCCGGCGCCCCTCGCGCAGCGGGCCGTCGACGACGGCCTGGTGGCCGGCGACACCGGGCGCCTGACGATCCTCGTCGTCGCGTTCCTCGTCGTCGCGCTCGTCGGGGTCGCCGCCTCGATCGTCCGCGACCGCCTCGTCGGCTGGATCGGCGCGCGGCTCCTCAGCGACCTGCGGGAGCGGATCTTCCGCCATCTGCTCGAGATGCCGGTGAGCTACCACGAGCGCCAGCGGGCGGGCGTCCTCGTCTCGCGGATGACGAACGACGTCGACGCGCTGCAGACGATGATCAGCTCGGCGCTCGTGACGCTCCTGCAGTCGGTGCTCATGCTCGCCGGCTCGATCGTCATCCTCGTCTCGCTCGACCTGCAGCTCGCGCTCATCACCTTCACGACGATGCCCGTCCTGCTGCTCGGGTCGCTCGCGTTCCGCCTCGCGTCGGTCGATGCGTTCGCGCGCACCCGCGAGACGATCGGCTCGATCACCGCGCACCTCCAGGAGACGCTCTCGGGGGTGCGCGTCATCCGGTCGTTCGGCCGCGAGGCCGGCCACGTCGAGCGGTTCCACGCCCTCGGGGACGACAACCGCGAGGCGAACATGCGGACCGTCCACCTGAACGCCGCGTACTTCCCCGCCGTCGAGTACCTCGGCACGGTCGCGATCGTCCTCGTGCTGCTCGTCGGCGGCGGGCAGGCGATCGAGGGCGCCGTCACGATCGGCGTGCTGATCGGCTTCGTCACCGCGCTGGACAACTTCTTCGGGCCGATCAGCGACCTCTCGAACGTCTACACGACGTTCCAGTCCGGGATGGCGGCGCTCGACAAGATCGGCGCGCTGCTGGACCAGGAGTCCACGCTGCACGACCCGGAGGACCCCCGTCCCCTCCCGGCCCGCGCCGGCGACGGCGGCCGGGTGCTGCGGGGCGAGCTGCGGTTCGAGGACGTCTCCTTCGGCTACGCGACGAGCCGCGACCCGACCGGGGGCGACCGGCTCGTCCTGCACGACGTCGACCTGACCGTCCCCGCGGGTGCGACGGTCGCCCTCGTCGGCCCGACCGGCGCCGGCAAGTCGACGATCGTGAAGCTCGCCGCGCGCTTCGTCGACCCGACCCGCGGGCGCGTGACGATCGACGGCATCGACCTGCGCGACCTGCGCCAGCGCGACCTCCGCAGCCGGATGGGGATCGTGCCGCAGGAGGGCTTCCTCTTCAGCGGCACCGTGGCCGAGAACATCGCCTTCGGCCGGGCCGGCGCCACCCGCGCCGAGGTCGAGGCCGTCGTCGCCGCGCTCGGCGCCGACGAGGCCCTCGCCCGCCTGCCCGACGGGCTCGACACGACGGTCGGCGAGCGGGGCGCCGCGCTCTCCGCCGGGCAGCGGCAGCTCGTCGCGTTCGCCCGCGCGCTCATCGCCGGCGATCCCGGCACCGGGCCGGACCTGCTGCTCCTCGACGAGGCGACCGCGAAGGTCGACCTGCGCACGGAGGAGCGGATCGAGCGCGCGCTCGCGCGGCTGCTCGCCGACCGGACGGCGATCGTCATCGCCCACCGGCTCTCGACGATCCGGCGGGCCGACCTCATCGTCGTGGTCGAGGACGGGCGGATCGCCGAGGCCGGGACGCACGAGGAGTTGCTGCGTCGCCGCGGCGCGTACGCGAAGCTCCACGGCGACTGGCGCCGCGGGGACGGCCGCGCGCCCGCCGTCCCCGCCCCCGCCGGCTAGGGACGTCGGCGCGCCGCGGCGGACCCGCGGGCTGTGATGACGTGCGCGGCACCGACGAGCCCCGAGGCCCCCACCCGACGGCTCGTCCGGCGACCGCAACATCCCCCCGACCCATCGGTTGCAGACTCCGAGATGACTCTTCGTCCCGCCCGCCGAACCGCGTTCGCGCTCCCCCTGGTGGCCGGCCTGCTGGCCGCCGTCCCAGCCGGGGCCGCCGGTCCGACCGGACCCGGCGGCACCGCGCTCGAGGGCCCCGCCGCCGGCTCGCCGCCGACCTGGACCCCGCAGGAGCGCGCCGCCGCCGTCCGGCAGGCCAGCGGCGGCGTGGGCTCCGGCGGCACCACGACGACGCCGTCGACCGGCAGCGGCACGTCGAGCAGCCGCACCGTCACCGCGTCGCGTCCGAGCTCGCGCGCGACGATCAAGCTCCAGTCCTCCAAGCGCGTCACCGTCCGGCGCACCCCGACCGATCGCAAGCGGATGGGCACCCTGCGCAACGGCGCCTCGATCCGGGTGCTCTGCCAGATGAACGGCCCGCCGCAGTCGGGCTACAGCGGCCGCTCGCGCGTCTGGGACCGCGTCCGCCTGCCCAACGGCCGCGCCGGCTACGTGCCCGACGCCATGGTGCAGGGCGAGAAGGCGTCGATGGTCGCCCGCTACTGCGGCTGGAGCGAGCCGGGCGCCCCCGGCGCCGAGAACCCGCAGCAGGGTCGCTGCTCGTCGGTGGCGACCGTGCCGCTCGTGTCGCCGCCCGCCAACCGCGCGGCGTTCATCGCCACCGCCGGCCCGCTCGCCCGGGCCTCGGCGGCGATGACGAAGGTCCCCGCCTCCGTGACGCTCGCGCAGGGGATCCTCGAGTCCGCCTCCGGCACGCTCACGGCCGGCGCGAACAACTACTTCGGCATCAAGGCCCAGGCCGTCGACGCGAAGAACGGCGTCTACCGCTGGGGCACCGAGGCCGTCGGCTGCGTGCTGAAGCCCACCTTCGAGTCCGAGTCCGGCCGGCTCGTCCGGCAGCTCGCCGCGTTCCGGATGTACCGCGGCATGCAGGACTCCTTCGACGACCACGGGCTTTTCCTGCTGCAGAACAGCCGCTACGCGAACGCGTTCAAGTACAGCGACGACCCCGAGCGGTTCGCGAAGGAGATCCACAAGGCCGGGTACGCGACCGACCCGCAGTACTCCAGCAGCCTGATCCGGCTGATGCGCAGCGAGAAGCTGACGCAGTACGACCGCTGAGCCCCGCCGGGGCGTCGCGGCGGACGCGGCCGCCCCGTTCGCGGGCCGGGGTCGGCCTCGACCTCTTCTCGCGGCCGGCGGACGGGGCCGCCGCCGCGAGGGCGCGTCACGTCCGACGCGCCGCTCGGCGGCGGGCGGGTCGCCCGCGGTGAAGCTGCGATTCGTCGAGGTCGCGGCCGCGCACCGAGCGACTTCGACGGAATGCACGCTCGTCGTGTCGAACGTCGGGCTCGTCGACCGGGGCTCCCCCGAGATCGACGCCGGCGCGGGGAACGGCGAGCCGGCACCGCGCTCGCTCGCTCGTCGGGCGGCGGCGCGACCCGCGGCCTCTCCGGCGTCGCCGGCCCGCTGATCGCGAGCGGCCGCGGTCAGTCGGCCGCGGCGCGGAGCTCCTCCGCCTCGCGCTGGCTGCGGCGCGCCGCGGCGGCGTCGCGCTCGAGCGCGATCCGGTCGGGGGTGTCGAGGCGACCCGGGTGGCCCAGGCGGCCGAGCTCGGAGCCGTCGCGGCCGAAGAAGAGGCCGACGGTCCAGTCCGCGACGAGGCGGATCTTGCGGGTGATGCCCGGCATCGACATCAGGTGGTAGGTCCGGGCGAGGAACCACGCCGGGACGCCGCGCCAGCGCAGCCCCATGGTCGACGCGACCGCCTTGCCGCGGCCGAGGTCGACGAAGACGCCGAGCGTCTTGTAGCGGAAGCGGCGCGGCCGGTCGCCCGAGAGCGCCGCCGCGACGTTGCGGGCGACGAGGCGGCCCTGGCGGATCGCGTGCTGCGCCGTCGGCGGGCACGGCTTCTCCAGGTCCCGCGGGTCGGGCACGTGCGCGGCGTCCCCGATCGCCCAGACGCCGTCCACGCCCGGAACCCGCAGCGTCCGCTCGACGACGATCCGGCGGCTGCGCTCGTGCACCGGCAGGCCGAGACGCTGCACGACCGGGCTCGGCTTCACGCCGGCCGTCCAGACGACCGTGCGGGTCGGCACGACCTCGCCACCGGCGAGCGTCGCCGTCTCGGCGGTGATCCGCTCGATCGTCGTCCGGGTGCGGATCTCGATCCCCCGGGCCTGCAGCTCGTCGGTGGCGAAGTGCGCGAGCGACTCCGGGATCTCCGGCATCACGCGGTCCTGGGCCTCGACGAGGATGAACCGCACGCCCTGCATGCGGCAGCGCGGGTAGCGGTCGATGAGGTCGGTGGCGAAGTCCTGCAGCTCCGCGAGGCCCTCGAGCCCGGCGTACCCCGCGCCCACGAAGACGAACGTCAGCCACGAGGCGCGGGCCTCGGGATCGTCGATCCCCTCGGCGACCTCGAAGCTCTGCAGGAGGCGGTTGCGCAGGGCGATCGCCTCGGGCAGCGTCTTCATCCCGACGGCGTGCTCGGCGAGCCCCGGGATCGGCAGCGTCCGGGACACCGAGCCGACCGCGAGCACGAGCTGGTCGTACGGGAGCTCGAGGTCGCGCCCGTCGCCCGTCGTGAGCTGCACGACCTTGCGTCCGGGGTCCGCGCCGGTGACCGAGCCGAGCAGGACGTCCGTGCACTCGAGCTGCTCGCGCAGCGGCACGACGGCGTGCCGGGGCTCGAGCGTCCCCGCCGCCGCGCCCGGCAGCAGCGGGGTGTAGAGCATGAAGTTCTGGTCGGAGACGAGCGTCAGGCGGGCGCTGTGCCGCGGCAGCGCCCGCTCCAGGCGGCGCGCCGCTTCCAGGCCGCCGAAGCCGCCGCCGACGATGACCACGTTCCACGCCATGTCCCAACGGTATGCCCGTTCTGGCGAAGAGACCAACCGTACGAGCGCGCGTGCCGCCCGCCGCGTGACGAACCGCACGTCCTGCGCACCCCGGCGCCCGTCCGCGGGCGCCGGAGCGCGCCGCGGACGCGGGCCGGGCGATCAGGCGGCGGCCGGCGCGACCGCGACGTCGATCAGCCCCCGCTCGCGGAGGATCGGGCGGACGCCCTCGGCGAGGTGGTAGGCCTCCTCGAGGTGCGGATAGCCGGAGAAGATGAACTCGTCGAGCCCGAGCTCGTGGTACTCGGCGATCCGGTCGGCGACCTCCTCGTAGGAGCCGACGAGCGCCGTGCCCGAGCCGGGACGCAGGAGCCCCGGGCCGGCCCAGAGGTTCGGCGACACCTCGAGGTTGTCGCGATTGCCGCCGTGGAGGGCGATCTGGCGCTTCTGCCCCTCGGCGACCGCGTTGCCCAGGAGGGTCTGGGCGAGCTGGACGATGTCGTCGGTCGCGCCGTCGAGCCACCGCTCGGCGGCCGCCCACGCCTCCTCGCTCGTCGGACGCGCGCACACCTGCAGGCGGATGCCGAACCGCAGGTCGCTCTCCAGCTCGCGCTCCGTGGCCGCGACCTCGCGGACCTGCGCGAGCTGCTCGGCGATCGCGGCCGGCGGCTCGCCCCAGTGCAGGTAGACGTCGGCGAAGCGCGCGGCGGTCTGCAGCGCGGGCCGCGAGGAGCCGCCGAGGTAGATCTCCGGGAACTCCGGCGGGTTCAGCACGAGGGCGTCCGTCACCCGGACGTGCTCGCCCTCGAGCGAGAACGGCTGCCCGGACCAGACGCCGCGCAGGACCTGCAGCCACTCCTGGGCGCGGGCGTACCGGTCGTCCTTGCCGAGGTAGTCGCCGAAGCGCCGCTGCTCGGCGTCGTCGCCGCCGATGACGGTGTTCAGCAGCAGGCGGTTGCCCGACAGCCGCTGGTAGGCCGCGGCCTGCTGAGCGGTGAGCGTCGGCGACTGGAGCCCCGGCCGCAGCGCGACGAGGAACTTCAGGCGCGTCGTCACCTGCGTCAGCGCGGCCGTCGTCAGCCAGGCGTCCTCGCACCAGGTGCCGGTCGGGGTGAGCACCGCCTCGTAGCGGAGCTGCTCGGCCGAGCGGGCGATCTGGCCGAGGTAGTCGATCGACGGCGGCCGGTCGCCGGGGTGATCGTCGGGCCGGAGCTCGCTGCGGGCCATGACGCGATGCGACCCGAGGACCGAGCGGCTGTCGCCGTGGGTCGGCAGGTACCAGTGCAGGGTGATCGGCATCCAGGTCTCCGAGGGATCGGCGCGGACGGCGGCGACCGGGCGACCACGGGTCGCGCGGGCCGACACGGCGACGCTATCCGGGAGCACGCCCCGCCGCCAGCCCGGGACGGCCGAGACCACGGCCGGGAACGACGAAGCCCCCGCGTGCGCGAGGGCTTCGTCAGAGGCTGCGGGACAAGGACTCGAACCTTGAATACCTGAACCAGAATCAGGCGTGTTGCCAATTACACCATCCCGCAACGGCGCACAGGCGGAGCGCGATGATAGCGACGCGCGCGTCGCCGCGCGCTGCGGTCCGGGGGCCCGCGTCGGGCCGCCGGGCCCTACCCCGCGACGGTCGTGAAGAGCTTCGTGATGCCGGCCTCGAGACCCGGGTCGAGCACGACGAGGACCTCGTCCCCCGCCTCGATCACCGTGTCGGCCTTCGGCACGAACCCGGCCCCGTTGCGCAGGACGGAGATGATCAGCGAGCCGTCGGGCATCGCCACGTCCGCGACGCGGCTGCCGGCGGCGGGCGCGCCCGGGGTCACCTCGACCTCGACGATCTCCAGCCGCTCGGCGTGGAGGTCGAGCAGGTGGACGAGGCCGAAGCTCGGGACCTCGTGCTCGATCAACCGCAGGATGAGGTCGGTCGCCGAGACGACCGGCGCCACGCCCAGCAGCTCGAAGAGCTCGCGGTTGCGCGGGTTGTTCACCCGCGCGATCGTCCGCTGCACGTCGTACTTCTCGCGCGCGACCTGGCAGATGAGGAGGTTGTCCTCGTCGTCGCCGGTGACCGCCACGACGAGCTCGGCGCGCTGGACGCCCGCGCGCTCCAGGACCCACATCTCGGTCGAGTCGCCGTACTGGACGGCGTGCTCGAGCTCCTCCTCGATCGTGAGGTAGCGGTCGCGGACCTGCTCGATGAGCGTGACCTCGTGGCCCTTCTCGATCAGCTCGCGGGCGAGGTTCCAGCCGACCTTGCCGCCGCCGGCGATCACGACGTACATCAGGCCACCTCGCCGATCGCCGACTCGAACATCCCGATCGCCTCGAGCGTCGGGCAGATCGTGCGCACGCCCTGCTCGGCGAACCACGTCGCGCGCGCCGGGTCCATCACGCGCGCGATGACCGTGCGGACCTGGAACTTCCGCTGGGCGACCTGGGCGATGACGATGTTCGTGTTGTCGCCCGAGGTCGAGGCGATGAACACGTCGGCGTCCTCGATCCCCGCCTCGCGCAGGGCCTCGAGCTCGATGCCCTGGCCGACGGTGAACCGGCCCCCCGCCTCCTCCCAGGAACTGGCGAGCCCGGCGTCGAGCCGCTCGTGGCTCAGCGGGTCCTCGTCGAGGACGGAGACGTCGTGCCCCTGGGCGAGCATCGACTGGGCGACGGCCGCGCCCACGCGACCGGCGCCGACGATCAGGACGAACATGTCCGCGGGACCATACTCCCGCCGCTCACGCCGGGACGTCGACGCGCACGACGAGGGAGCGGCTGCTCGCGCGAAGCCGTCGCCGCCCTCCTGCCCCGCGCGCAGGTGCGCCACGAGCGGCCCGCGCAGGGCGCCGTAGCGCTCCGCGCCCACCGCGTCCACGAGCCGACGGGCGCGCGCCTCGAGGTCCTCGCCCCCCGGCCGGCGGCATGTCGCACGACCGTGGCGCCCGGTGACCGGGCCGGGCCCGCGGCCTCGGAGCGCCCGTTCAGGTCGCCGGGGCGAGCACCGAGATCGCGCGCGGCAGGACCCGGATCGTCGCCGGGGTCCGCGCCAGCGGGTCGCCGTCGGCGAAGACCTCGAGCGAGCGGTCCGCATCGAGCACGACCTCGCGCGCACGGCGGACGTGGACCTGGGGACGCCGGACGTGCGTGCCGAGGAAGACCGTCGGCGCGAGCGTCAGGAACCGCCACTTCGGCAGGTCCTCGACGACGACGAGGTCGAGCAGGCCGTCGTCGAGCGCGGCGTCGGGGGCGATCCGCATGCCGCCGCCGAACCGGCCGCTGTTCGCGGCCCCGGCGAGGAAGCCGGGCAGCTCGAGCGCCTCGCCGTCGACGCGCAGCGCGAAGCGGGCGCTGCGCCAGCGCAGGAGGCCCAGCACCATCGCGCCGGCGTACGTCGCCTGGCCGCCGATCCGCGGAGCGCGCTCGGCGATCCGCGCGACCTCGGACTCCAGCCCGATCGACGCGACCCCGAGGAACGTCGCTCCGCGGACGCCGTGCGCGTCGTCGGCCTCGGCGAGGTCGATCGACCGTCGCCGGCCCTCGCGCACGACCTCGCAGGCGGCGACCGGGTCGCGGCCCAGGCCCAGCACGGCGGCGAGGTCGTTGCCGCGCCCGCCGGGGAGCACGCCGAGCGACGCGTCGGTCCCCCGGATGGCGTGCGCCACGATCCGGGCCATCCCGTCGCCGCCGAACGCGACGACCTCGCCCCCGGCCTCCGCCGCCTCGCGGGCGGCGAGCGCCGCGTGCGTCGCCGACTCCGTCCGCACGATCGTGACCTCGAGCGCCGGGTCGCGCAGCGCCTCCCGCACGCCGTCCAGCGCGCGCAGGCCACGGCCCCCGCCGGCGACGGGGTTGCAGAGCACGTGCAGGCGCCTCACGCCGCGGATCCTGACGCGCCACGCGGCGCGACGCCCTCCCGACCCGCACGACGGGCGTCGCCCACGACCAGACCCGGTCCCCGACGACGCAGGTCGTTCAGGGCCTGCTCGATGCGGCCCGTCTCGCGGACGCCGGCGTCAGAGCTGGTCGAGCCACTGCTCGTCGTCGTCGTCGAGCCGCTCGTCGGCCTGGGCCTTCGCCGCCTCGCGGCGCCGCAGGACCTCCGCCGTCTCGTCGAGCGCCGGGGCGGTGAGGATCACCTGGCACGGCGCGTGCTCGATGACGTAGCGGGCGGCGTCGCCGATGACCTCCCCGCGCCCGCCGCGGGCGCCGAGGGACGCCCCGATCCGCGCACCGCGGCGCGCCACCGGCGGCGGCGCGACCATGACGATCGCCTGGCAGCCCCGGCGCACGGCCTCGTCGACGATCGCCTTCCCGAGCGCCCGCGCGCGGATCGCGGAGGTCGCCACCCGGACCCCGTCGTACTCCTCGCCGACGGCCTTCGCCCGCGCGAGCGCCTGCTTCGCCTCGTCGCGACGATCGTCCGGAAGCGGCCCGTCGAGCGCGACGGCGACCGGCAGCACGTGGACCCACACGGCCTCGATCACCGCATAGCCCTCCTCGAGCTCCGGGTCGTCCTCGCCACCGGCGGCGCCCGCGAGCCGCCCGGCCGTCTGCACGACGTCGTCGTCCAGCGCGCTGCCGGCGAGCGGGACGAGGATCGAGCCGTAGACGGGCAGCTCGCCGGTCTCCTGCCGCAGCGCCTGCTCGGGCACCGCGACCCGGCCGCGGACCGGCAGGTGCCGCGAGCGGCGGTACGCGACGTAGGACACCACGCCGATGGCCATCCAGGCGAGGCCGACGGTCCGCGCCTCCTCGTGCGAGATGACGATCGAGACGAGGACGAGCGCGCTGAGGATCCCGCCGACGAGCGCCGGCACCGGCACCCAGCGGTCGCGGAAGCGGACGTTCAGCGGCATCCGGAACGGCCGGTCGAGGTCCGGCTCGGTGAAGCGCAGGCGCACGACCGAGGCGTGCGCGATCGTCGTGGCGAGCATGGCGCCGAAGGCCATCGTGCCGACGAGCGCGTCCATGTCCCGCAGCGCGACGAGGCCGGCCGCGATCGCCGCGCTCGCGGCGATGACGAGCCACGGCGTCCCCCACTGCGGGTGCAGCCGGCCGACCCGCGTGGGCAGCTGGCGGTGCAGGGCCATGTGCGACGCGATCCGGCTCGCCGAGCCCATCGCCGCGAGCGCCATGCCCGCGAGCGTCAGCGAGGCGGCGACGCCGACGACGATCCGCAGGACGTCGCGCAGGCTGCCGTGGTCGAGCTGATCGACGATCCCGAGCACCGGGGCGTCGATCCAGCGTCCCGCGAGCTCGGTCGTGCCGTCCTGCACCGGCAGCGCCATGAGGCCGGCGACGGCCATCGCCGGGTACACGACGAGCATCGCGACCGGCATCGCGATCGCCAGCCGCTTGAGGCCGGCGCGACCGATGTGCAGCTCGCCGGCCAGGCCGGAGGAGGACTCCAGCCCCGTGACGACGACCATCGCGGCGCCGAGGCCGAAGAGCACCCCGTCCCAGCTCGGGCTCGTGCCGAGCTCGAGGCCCTCGGTCAGCGAACCGGGGTTCGACAGCAGCACGATCGCGATCACGACGACCGCGACCTGGATCGCGAGGTCGACGGTGACGAGCGCGGACAGGCGCCCGAGGCGGCGCGGGGCATGGCCGCGGATCGTGCGCACCGTGATCGTCGCCAGGATCGCCCCGGCGACGGCGAGCTCGACGCCACCGCGGTTCGTCGCCGGCCAGAACGCCTCGAGGTAGTTCGTCGCCGCGAGCGTCGCCGCCGCGGTGAGCAGCAGCGCGTCGAGCAGCAGCGCCCACGCCGCGACGAAGCTCCACAGCTCGTCGAACGCGTGGCGGGCGAGGGTCGGCGAGCCGCCGCGCTCGGCGTGCAGCGACGTGCCCTCGACGAAGGTCAGGACCGCGAGCGCGAAGAGCACCCCCGCGACGAGCATCACCGCGGGCGTGGCGCCGAGGGCGGCGCCGGCGACGGGCCCGAGCAGCAGGTAGAGCCCGCCGGCCAGCGAGGCGTAGGTGACGGCGAAGACCGCGGGCGAGCCGAACGCCCGCTCCGACCAGGTCGGCTGGTGGTGCTCGCTCACGAGGCCCCCGGGCCCTTCCAGGCCAGCCAGCCGCGCCCCGCTCCGGCCAGGACGAAGAGCGCGCCGATGAGGACGCCGCGCGCCGTCGGACCGCCGCCGCCGGCCAGGGCGACGACGATCATGACGAGGCCGAGGATCGCGATGATCGACGACAGGACGACCGTCGCCGCGCCGTGGAGCCCGCCGTTCACCGCGTCGCCTCCGGGGCCGCGGCGGGCGCGGCCGGCAGCTTGCGGGCGTCCGGGTCGGCCTGGAGGATCACCCGGCACGGCCGCTCGGCCATCACCGTGTCGATCGAGCGGTTCGCGCTGACGCCCATGACCTTGGGCGGGATCGACATGACGATCGCGCGGGCGCTCGTCGCGCGGGCCTGCTCGACGACGACGCGTCCGAACTGCCCGGCGCGGACCTTCACCCAGCGGCCGTGGACGCGCCCGCCGATCTGCAGCCGGGCTTGCTCGATCAGGGCGTCGGCGGCGTGCTCCTGCTCGGGCATCCGCGCGTCGATCGGCGAGGACTGCGGGACGACGATCGGCACGAGCAGGAAGATGCCGCGCCGGCGCTTCGCCGCCACCGTCCCCGCGGTGGCCAGCGCGCCCTCCGAGTAGCGCAGCCCGAGCAGCGCGACGATCACCGACTCGTACTCCGCCTCGTGGTCCACGACCGCGGCGGGCGTGGCGATCTTGTGGGTCGTGACGAGGTCGAGCCCCTGGGCGCGGCGGTACAGCGGGTAGATGACGAGGCCCGCCGCCATCCAGCCGATCCCCGCGAGCGCCACGGCGGGGTGCAGACCGGTCACGACGACGAACGCGATGCCGGTGCCGAGGCCGCCGAAGATCGCGAACAGCGGCCACGAGCGGCCGCGGATCGTGAGGTTGCCGGGCCCGCGGTAGGGCCGCTCCGCGTCCGGGAGCTTCAGCCGCAGCCAGATCACCGCGATGTGGGCGATCGTGAAGGACAGCATCGCGCCGAACGCGTAGAGGTTCGCGAGGAAGCCCGGCTCGCCGAAGACGACCGCCACCCCGGCAGCACCGGCGAAGACGATGATCCCGATCCACGGGGTGCCGAACCGCGGGTGCAGCGTCCGCAGCCGGTCGGGCATCTGGCGGTGGATGCCCATGGAGTAGACGAGCCGGGACACCCCGATGACGCCGGCGTTCGCGGCCAGCAGGAGGATCGTCGCGGCGAGGACGCCGACGTACACCTGGACCGGGCCCTGCAGGACGCCGAGGTCCATGTTCTTCACGACGCCGAGGATCGGGTCGCCGGCGAAGCCGCCCTGCTCCTCCCCCAGTCCCAGGAGCGTCGAGTACTCCCCGCTGGCGTCCTTCGTGACGGGCAGTGCCGAGAGCGCGACGAGCGGCAGGAACGCGTAGATCGCGAAGACGGCGACGACGACGCGCTTGACCGCCGCCGGGACGGTCGTGCCGGCGTCCTTGGCCTCCTCGGCCATGTTCGAGATCGTCTCGATGCCGGTGTAGGCGACCATCCCGATCGGGATCGCGATGAGGAAGTCCTTCCACTCCGGGGCGACGCCGAGCGAGACGTTGTCCAGCAGGACCTCGGGGTTGAAGACGAGGAACATGCCCAGCGCGACGAGGAGGACCTGGGTGAGGAAGTCCGTCACCGCCAGCGCGATGTTCACGCTCGCGGACTCCTTCGCCCCGAAGACGTTGAGCGCCGCGAGCCCGCCGATGAGCAGCAGCGCGAACAGCCAGTCCCCCGGGGCGCCGCGGAGCGCGTCGATCGGCTCCCACAACCCGCCGAGGTAGTGGGGCACGAAGTACGCGCTGATCGCGATCGTGATCGTGTAGTTCAGCATCTGGCCCCACGCCGCGAAGAAGGACCAGAACTCGTTGAAGGCGCGGCGGGCGAAGCTCGAGGAGCCGCCGGCCTCCGGGTACATCGACGTCGCCTCCGCGTACGTCGCTGCGGTGAGGAAGAAGATGACGCCCGTGATGAGGAAGACGACCGGCGTCAGGCCGAGCGCGTAGCTCGCGACGAGGCCGAGGGCGTAGTAAATCGACGACCCGACGTTGCCGTAGGCGGTCGAGAACAGCGCGTTCGTGCCGAGCACGCGCTGCAGCCCGTGGAGTCGACGCTGCGCCATGGCCGACGCGGCAGTCTACGCCGGGGCGCGTCGGTTGTCGTGACCTGGCGGTGGGACGCTCGCCGCCGGCCTCCGCCGATCGGCGGAGCGCGCGGCGCTCAGCCGCCCCCGGCCTGCTCGCGCACGGCCTCGATGCCCTGCTCGAGCGTCTCCGAGCACGCGGTGAGCCTCGCGCGCTCGAACGTCCGCACGAGCGAGCGGAAGTACGCCTCGGCCTGCTCGACGGTCGTGAAGACCGGCGGGGCGTCGTTCGAGGCGTCCACGACGGCGTCGCGCGCCGAGCGGAGGGAGGACGGCGCCCGTACCTTCGCGATCCGGCGGCCGAAGCGCCGCACCGCGCGCTGGGTGCGCGCCTGCTGGGCGACGGGACCGAGGTTCCCGGCGCGCCGCGACTCCTCGATCTCCGCGAGGTCGGTGCCGAGCCGCCCGCAGGCGGCCTCGCCGCTGCGCAGGTAGCGCTCGCGCACGGTCGGCGGCCGCACGGGCTCGGCGTCCCCGATCGTCGGCATCGGCGCGTCGGCCGGGACGTCGAGGTCGTCGCCGCCGCACCCGGCGACCGCGATCGCGATCACGATCGCCGCGGCGACGGCACGCACGCTCAGCGCCCGGGGATCCAGAGCCGGCCGGACTCGACCGCGCCCGGCTGCTGCGGCTGACCGGGCTGCTGGGCCGGCGGGGGGCCGCCGGCGGCGTCCGGCGCGGCCTTCGGGGAGACGTCGGCGCCCAGCGGGCCGCTGGGGTCGCCGTCCGGCGCGGGGGCGGCGTCCCCGGCGTCCCCGGCGGCGTCGCCGGACCCGGCGAGCCGCGAGTACGCGAGCTGCAGCTGGGAGAGCGCCTGGTCGATCTGGCCGGCGTTCGGGCCGAGCAGCGGCGCGGCGATCGGCTTCAGGGCCTTCACCGCCTCGATCGCGAGACCGAGCTGGGCCGCGTCGGCCTCGCCGGGGCCGCCGCCGGCGAGCCCGGCGCGACGCCCACCGACCTCGAGCAGGCCGGCGATCGACTGGACGACGACGTCCTCGACGCGCAGGCTGCGCATCTGCTCCTCGTAGGCCGCGAGGAGCTGCTCCTGGGTGGGCTGCCCGCCGGGGCCCGCACCGGCGAAGGGATCGTTGCTGCTCATGGACGCTCCTGAGGATCGGGGGTGGCGGCCAGCATGCCCGCGCGGGTCTCGGCGACCGCGGCGGCGAACGCCTCGGCCGGCGAGGCGCCCTCCTCCACCCTACGCCGCTGGCGCTGGGCGCCGTTGCGCTCCGGCAGGCGCGGCTCGATCCCGAGCTCGGACCGGATCGGGGCGGTCCACCGCAGCAGCCGCTCCCCGGCCTCCGCGGCGGGGTACTCGCGCACGGCCTCCCAGTCGATGAGCCGGCCGTCCTGGCCGTCGCGGATCGCGCGCCAGACGTTCTCCTCGACGAGGCGCGGGGCGGGCGGCGTGAAGGGCCGGCGCTCGTCGTGGTCGCGCGCCGCCTGCAGCACGCAGGCGGTGATGAGCTCGGCCAGCGCCTCGGACTCGGCCGCGCTGGACTGCGCGTCGCAGATCCGCACCTCGACCGTGCCGAAGCTCAGGTGCGGACGCACCGACCACCAGACCTGGGTGTACTCCTGGATCGAGTCCGTCGCCACGAGCAGCTCGAGGTACTCGCGGAACGCCGCCCACGAGCCGAAGTGGTCCGGTACGCCGCAGCGCGGGAAGGACTTCGTGAACGTCTGCGTGCGGATCGAGTGCAGCCCGGTGTCGAGGCCGTCGACGAAGGGCGAGTTCGCCGAGACGGCCAGGAGCTGCGGCAGCACGCCGCGCAGCCGGTCGCAGACGGCCAGCGCGCGGTCCGCGTCCCGGATGCCGACGTGGACGTGGAGGGAGAACGTCGCGTTGCGGCGGGCGACCCAGCGCAGCCCGTCGACGACCCGGCGGTAGTGGGCCGTGTCGATGAACTGCTGCTCGCGGTAGTCGTCCCACGGGTGGGTGCCGGTCGACCCGAGCGCGATCCCGAGGGCGTCCGCGGCGCGGGCCAGCCGCGCCCGGTGGTCGCGCTGCAGGTCGATCGCCTCGCCGATCGACAGCGCCCGCCCCGAGCGGATCTCGACCTCGGTGCGGATGAGCTCGCCGGCCACCGAGTCGGCGAGCGCCGGGTCCTCGGCCGTGGCGTCGCGCAGCTCCTCGAACCGCGGCACGAGGTCGAGCGTGCCCGGGTCCAAGAGCATGAACTCCTCCTCCAGGCCGATGGTGCCGTCGGTGCCGCCGGCGTAGGCGGCCTCGGCGGCGACGAGGTCGATCGCGGCGTCGGCCCCCATCAGCGGGTCGCCGTCCGGACGTGGGGGTCGGTCACGAGAGGTAGTAGTAGAGCGCGTGGAGCAGGTCCACGGCCGGGCTCGAGGTGTGCACGGCGACGTTCGGCGGCGTCCGGAGCAGGGCGCCGCTGTAGTTGAAGATGATCTGCACGCCGGCCTCGACGAGCTCGTCGGCGAGCCCCTGCGCCGCCTTCGCCGGCGACGCGATGACGCCGACGACGACCTCGCCCTCGCGCACGACCTCGGCGAGGTGGCGCACGTCGCCGATCTCCAGCTCGCCGATCGGCGTGCCGATCTTCGCCGGGTCGTTGTCGAGCACCGCGACGACCTCGAACCCGTGGTCGGCGAAGACGTCGCTGCCGGCGATCGCGCGGCCGAGGTGCCCGGCACCGAGCAGCACGATCCCGACCCGCTGGTTCGTGTGGAGGATCCCGCGGATCCGCGCGACGAGCTCCTCGACGTCGTAGCCGACGCCGCGCTTGCCGAACCGCCCGAAGCCCGAGAGGTCGCGGCGGATCTGCGTGCTGTTGACGTGGGTGTGGGCGGAGAGCTCCTGCGAGCTCATCGTGGCCCGGCCCATCTTCCGCGCCTGCGTCAGCACCTGGAGGTAGCGCGAGAGCCGCTCGGCCTGCCCGGCGCCGAGGCGCGGCGCGGCCGGATCCGCGTTCCCCGCGGCGCCCGGCACGCTGCCGACGGTCGCGGGGGCTGGCGTCGGGGCCAGGGTCGGCTCGGCGGTCGGCATCGGCGGCGCGGCGATCCTACTGACCCGCTCCACGGGGACCGGGCTGGCGCGCAGGAGCGGCTCGGCGGTGCGCTCGCGGGGCGGGGCGACGGTCGGCCGGCGGCGCGCCGCGCCGGCCCCGACGCGCTCGCGCAGGTCGCGCAGCGCCTGCAGCACGCGCTCGCCGTCGACGGCGAAGTCGCAGAGCTCCTCGCCGGCGAGCGCGATGACCGGGATCCGCTCGAGGTAGCGCGCGTGCAGCCGGTCGTCGCGCTCGATGTCGACCGAGCGGACGGTGAAGGGCTCCTGCTCGCGCAGCGCCTCCAGGTCCTCCAGCGCGTCGTGGCAGAGGTGGCAGCCTGGACGCAGGAAGACGACGACCTCGGGTGCGGACACCTCGTGATCGTCGCAGAACGGCACATGGTCGTGCCAAGTGTCACGAGTCACGAGTCACGACCGCCCGTCGCGGGGGGCTCCGAGGCCTCAGAAGCGACCCGCGGCCGGCACGACCGAGCCGAGCGGCGCCCCGGCCGACGGCGGCACCGGGTCCTCGGCCACGAGCCGACCCCGGACGCCGAGCCGCAGGCGCCGCATCGCGTCCTTCGGTCGCCCGGCGGCGTCGAGCGGCAGCGCCTCGCGCTCCGGTCCCCACCAGCTCGTCGCGTCGGTCACGCCCCACACGCCCAGGGCGTCGCACGACGCGTGCTGCCAGCAGGCGTCGGCCACCATCCCGAACGCCCGGGCGCCGTAGAGGCGCCACGCCGCCGTGACGGGCAGGCCGAGCGGCACGTCGACCTCGCTGAACTGCACGCGCAGGCCGAGCGCCTCGATCCGGGTCATCGTGTCGTCGAGCTGCGCCGGCGTGAGCTCGATCTCGGGCTTCAGGTGCCCCTGCAGCGCGACCCCGTCGATCGGCGCGCCGGCCCGGACGAGCCGGCGCAGCATCCGCAGGACCCCGTCGCGGTGCGCGCCGGGGTTCTCGATCGCGTTGTCGGAGTACAGGAGCCGCGCGCCCGGGTCGGCCTCGCGAGCGAACCGGAAGGCGTGCTCGACGACGTCCGGGCCGATCGCCCGCCGCCAGATCGACGGCCAGTCCGAGCCGTCCGGCCGGATCGCCTCCGTCACGACGTCCCACGTCCGAGCCGTTCCGCGGTAGCGGCCGACGAGCGCCGCGACGTGCTGGCGCAGCGCCTCGAGCAGCAGCGGGCGCGTCCAGCCCTGGATCCGGTCGTCGAGCCACGCCGGCAGCTGGTCGTGCATGAGGAGCGTGTGGCCGTGGAGGCCGCCGCCGACGCTGCGGGCGAGCCCGCGCAGCCGGTCGGCGGCGTCGAAGAGGAACAAGCCGGGAAAGGGCTGCGTCGTGCGCATCTTCAGCGCGTTCTCGGTCATCGCGAAGCGGTACTCGCGCCGGAACGCGTCGGCGACCCCCGGCCGGTCGAGCTGCTCGGGGCGCAGCGCCGCGCCGAGGGTGATCCGAACGGCGTCGAGATCGAGGTCCAGGCGGTCCACGTCGACGGTCGCGCAGGAGTCGCCGCGGCGCTCCAGGACGACGACCCGGCGCCCGGCGCGGACCGGCAGCGCCAGCACGATCCGCCGCTGGGCCCGGCGCGTCCGCGCCGTCCGCCGCGGGCCGCCGTCGACGCGCACCCCGATCCGACCCGTGCACCCGCCGGCGCGCAGCGCCAGTCGCGGACCCGCCGCCAGCGGGATCGGCCAAGCGACCGGGCCGCGGTCCAGGCGCACCCGCACGACGGCACCCGACGACGTACCCGGCCGGGCCAGCACCCGCCCGGGCAGCGCTGAGCGCTCCGCCTCGATCCCGCGGCGCAGGGGCTCGGCCGCGCCGGCGGGCGCGGCAGCGGGCAGCAGCGCGGCGGCGAGGACCGCCGCCGTCACGGATGAGCGCCTGGGGGGCACGTCGAGGCGCCACCCTACCGACGAGTCGGTCGAGCGCCGCGTGGACCGCCCCCGGCCCGCTCAGCCTCAGGCGGCGCGCTGCCCGCTGGCGTACGCCTCGAGGGCGATCGCCGCGTCGGGGTCGAGCGCGGGACGGAACCGCGCGACCGCCGCGATCATCGCCGCGTTGTCGGTGCAGAGGGACCGGTCGGGGATCGCGACGTCGGCGTCGAGGGCCTCGAGCCGGGCGCGCAGCGCGCCGTTCGCCGCGACGCCACCGCCGATCGCCACGCGGCGCAGCCCGGTCCGCTCGAGCGCGCGCTCGACGCGCACGGCCAGCGCCTCGACGACCGCGCGCTGGTAGCTCGCGGCGAGGTCCGCGCGGCGCCGCGCGGTCTCCTCCTCCCCGAGGTCGCGCACGGCGTAGAGCAGCGCCGTCTTCAAGCCCGAGAACGAGCAGTCCAGGCCGCGGACCTTCGCCCCGGTCGGGAAGGCGAACGCCGCCGGATCGCCGCCGGCGGCGAGGCGCTCGAGCGCCGGCCCGCCCGGGTAGGGCAGGCCGAGCAGGCGGGCGCCCTTGTCGATCGCCTCGCCCGCCGCGTCGTCGAGCGTGCCGCCGAGGCGGACGATCGCGTCGGGCCCGTCCACGCGCGAGAGGAACGTGTGTCCCCCCGACGCGACGAGCGCCACGAACGGCGGCTCGACGGCGAGCGGCCGCAGCGTCGCGGCGAGGACGTGGCCGTCGAGGTGATCGACCGGCACGAGCGGCACGTCGCGGGCGAGCGCCAGCGCCTTCGCCGCCTGCAGCCCGACGAGCAGCGCGCCGACGAGGCCCGGCCCCTGGGTGACCGCGATCCGGTCGACGTCCTCCAGCGCGGCGCCCGCGTCGCGCAGCGCCTGCTCGATCACGAGGTCGCAGCGCTCGACGTGCGCCCGGGCGGCGAGCTCCGGCACGACGCCGCCGTAGGCGTCGTGGATCCCCTGGCTGGAGATGACGTTCGAGCGGATCGTGCCGTCGTCGTCGACGACCGCCGCGCACGTGTCGTCGCAGCTCGTCTCGATCGCGAGGATCACCGGCGGCGTCCCCCGCGCTCGGGCAGCGGCGGGACGACGTCGGGCGGGACGGGGCCCTTCGAGCCCGGCACCCCGGGCGCGCGTCCGTGGCGCGGGCCGGCGAGGTCGGGCACCGGGCCCTCGGCGCCCGGGATGTCGTCGAGCCGGCCCTGCAGCGTGGCCGGCGTGCGCCACATGATCAGGGCGTCCTCGCCGTCGTCGCGGTAGTAGTTGCGTCGCGTGCCGACGGCGACGAAGCCGAGCTCGTCGTACAGGCCGCGCGCCCCGCGGTTCGACGGTCGGACCTCGAGCGTCAGGCGCGCCTGCTCGCCGCCCGCCGCCTCGATGACGTGCAGCAGCAGCGCCCGGGCGATGCCCTCGCGCCGGCGGTTCGGGTCGACGCAGACGTTCATGACGTGGAACGCGTCGTCGTAGCGGCTGACGATCGCGTAGCCGACGAGCCCGCCGGTGGGCGGTCCCGGCGTCGCGCCGGTCGAGAAGGAGCGCGCGACGATCGAGAGGCCTCCGGGCTTCGCCGTCTCCAGCACGAACATCGCCAGCGACCACGGCGCGCGGTAGCTGCGCCGCTCGATCGCCAGCACCTGCGGGAGGTCGGCGAACGCGAGCCGCTGGACCGCCGTGCCGCGCTGCGTGCCGCGGCGCTCGCGGGGGTCGGGGATCGGGCTGGGGACGAGGGGGCTCACCGCTGGGCCGTCGGGATCGCGTCGGCTCCGCGAACGTACACCGGACGGACCGCCTGCGGGCCTCGGGCGGCGACTCGGCGCCCGAGGCCGGCGAGCACGACGCCGTCGACCTCGTGCGCGCTCGGGTCCTCCGGGACGGGGACGCCGGCGGCGACGAGCGCGTCGCGGTGCGTCGCGGCCCCGTCGCCGACGGCGAGCCCGGGGCGGACGGGCAGCGCCGCGAGCGCCGCCTCCAGATCCGCGATCGGCACGGCGGCGGGGAGGAGCCCCGCGCCGCCGTCGCGCAGGTCCCCGGGCCCGGCGAGCGTCAGGAACAGCTCCCGCCGGCGAGCGTCCTGGACGACGAGGACGGGCGCCGCGCCCGGCGACGGCGCCCCGCCGGGCCGGTCGCCGAGCGCGGCGGCGGCCAGCGCGGCCGGGGTCGGGGTGCCCACGACCTCGGTCCCGAGCCCGAGCCCGAGCGCGCGGGCGCTCGAGACGCCGACCCGGATCCCCGTGAACGTCCCCGGCCCGAGGCCGACGACGATCCGGTCGACGGCCTCCAGCGCGCCCCCGGCCTCGGCGAGGGCGCGGCGGGCGAGCGGCAGCAGGCGACGGGTGTGGTCGGGCCGCGCCCCTGGCGCGGGCGTCTCGCGCGCGCCGGCGGCCGCGTCCGGCGACCGGCCGAGGGCCCCGGCGACGGTGGTGGGCGTCGCGGTGTCGAGGGCGAGCGTCCAGCTCACGGGCGCCACCGCAGCTCGATCCGGCGGCCGTCGCCGCCGTCGTGGTGCAGGTCGACCTCCAGCCGCACCCGGTCGCCGAGCAGCGGCGCGACCGCGTCGGGCCACTCCACGAGGCCGATCGCGCCGCCGTCCAGCTCCTCGTCGACGAGCTCCTCGTCCTCGTCCCCCAGACCGGCGAGCCGGTAGAGGTCCAGGTGCGCGACGCGGCGGCCCTCCGGCAGGTCGTAGCGGTGGGCGAGCGCGAACGTCGGCGAGGTGACCGGCCCCGCGGCGCCGAGGGCGCGGGCGACCCCGCGCACGAGGGTCGTCTTGCCGGCCCCGAGGTCGCCGCGCAGCAGGACGACGTCGCCGGGCCTCAGGGCCACCGCGATCCGGGCGCCCAGGCGCTCGGTCTCCGCCGGCGTGGCGGTGCGCAGCGCGCCGGAGGGACGCGCCTCACCAGCGGACATCGCTCGTCCGCAGCCGCAGGCCGGCGCCGCCGAGCAGCAGCGCGGCGCCGAGGAGCGTGAGCCCGCGCAGGTCGGCTCCGGTCTCGGCGAGCGCGTGCGGCCGGGCGGTCGCCCGCGCGTCGCGATCGGCGTCCTCGGTCCGGCGCCCGGACGGCGCGCGGTCGTCGGAGCGGGTCCCGGAGGACGGAGCCTCCAGCGCCGGCGGATCGCGCAGCAGCTCGCCGACGGCGGGCTCCTGGGCGGCGGACGGCAGCGCAGGGACGAGCGCCGCCACGCCGGTGGCGAGGAGCACCACCACGGGTCGGTGCCGGCCGTGCATCGCGGCGGATGATAGGTGCCCCGGCCGGGACCACGACGAGCGCCGGGCCAGCGCGCGCGGGACGGGCGGCGGGTACCGGCGCGCGCACCGGCGGTAGCCTTCCCCGTCCGTCCGCTCGCCCCGGCGCGGCCGCCGTCCGCGCCCGCCGACCCGGCAGGGACGTCGCTTCCGATGCCTCGCTCCTCCTCCCTCCAGCGGCTCCAGGCCCTGCGCGCGACCGAGACCGGCCGCGCCGCCGAGCTGGCGGCGGCGTCGATGCTGAACAACGCGATCCAGCTGCTCTTCACGGTGCTGCTGGCGCGCCTCCTGGGCAAGACGGGCTACGCGTCCCTCGCGGCGCTCGTGGCCGCGTTCCTCATCATGCAGGTGTCCGGCCAGGCGATCCAGGCGGCCGCGGCGCGCGCGATCGTCCGCTGGACGGCGCAGGGGCACCACGAGCCCTACCGCGAGGTCTCGGCGTGGACGCGGCAGGTGCTCGTGCTCGCCGTGGTGCTCTTCGTCCTCGGCGTCGTGTTCCGCGCGCCGCTGGCGCAGCTCATCGGCGTCGACAGCCACCGCGGGGCGGCCGGCCTGCTGCCGGTGACCGGCGCGCTGTGGCTGCTCGTCTGCCTGCAGCGCGGCGCGCTGCAGGGGCTGCGCGACTTCGACGCCGTCGCCGGCTCGATCGTGCTCGAGGCGGTGCTGCGGCTCGTCGCGGCGCTCGTCTTCGTCACGGTCGCGCCGATCGTGTGGGACGGAACCGAGGTCACCGGCGCGTTCGCCGCGGCCCCGGCGGCCTTCGCCATCCTCGCCTTCGGCATGGATCGCCGGCTGCGGCGGCTGCACGTCCACGGCGAGGTCGCCGCGGGCGACCGGCCGACCCCGCTCTCCGCGCTCGCCCGCGCCGAGGGCACGGTGATCCTCTCGCTGCTGCTCGTGGCGATCATGCAGAACGTCGACACGATCCTCGCCAAGCGCGAGTTCGCCGACGAGATCGCCAGCTCCTACGCGGCCGCCGCCGTGGCCGCGAAGGCGGTGGTCTGGGTCGCCGTCGGGGTCGCGCTGCACCTGCTGCCCGAGGCGACCAGGCGCGCGGTCGCGGGCGAGAACCCGCACCCGATCCTCCGTCGCGCGATCCTCTTCCTGCTGCTCATCGGCACGCCGGCGATCGCGATCTTCGTCGCGATCCCCGGCTTCCTGCTGCGCACGGCGTTCGGGCCGGACTTCGACGTCGCCTCGGAGGCGCTGCCGCTGCTCGGCGGCGCGATGCTCCTCCTCTCGATCACGCTCATGGCCGTGCAGTACCTCTCGGCGATCGGACGCCACCGCCACCTCGTGCCCCTGTTCGCGCTCGCCGTCGTGGAGATCGCCCTCCTCTCGCGCCAGGGCTGGAGCGCCGCGGAGTTCGCGACGATCGTGCTCGTCGGCCAGGCGGTCGCCGCCGTCGTGACGCTGGGGCTCGCGTGGTTCAGCCGACCGGCCCCCGGCGTGCGCGAGGAGCCGCTGCCCGAGCCCGCGGCCCCGGCGCGCGACCTCAGCGCCGGCCCGGCCTGACCCGCGGTCCGCGGCTCGGATCCGGCGGGCGCTCAGCGCGGTCCGGTCCCCGCGTGCGGTCCGACGCCGCGCAGCCCGCCGGCGAGCAGCGCGACCGCCGCGACCGGCACCGTCGCGGGGAGCGTGTCGACGACCCAGAACAGCAGGTCGAAGGCGATCCCCAGGACGAGCAGGAGCACCGCGGCGCGGACGCGCAGCGCCCGGCTCGCCCCCTCGGCCGCGAGGACGGCGCCGAGGACGCCGGCGACGAACACGTCGCCGTAGCCCAGCGACGCCCGCTCGAGCGACAGGTACTGCAGCTGCGGCAACCCGGCGGCGGGGACCGCGGCGTTCAGGGTCGCGTTCGGGGCGTCGAGGGCGCTGGAGAACACGAGCACCGCGTCGATCGCCGCCATCGCCACGAGCCCGACCCGGATCCAGGTCGTGCCGGACGGGGTCGCGGTCGTCACGGCCCCGACGAGGAGCCGCCCGAGCGCCACGCAGCTCAGCGCGGTGATCGCCAGGGCGGCGATGTCCCCCGCGCGCTCGCCCTCGCTCGCGATCGCCACGACGAGCAGGGGGACCGCCCCGAGCGCCCACCAGGGGCGGGGCCGACCGACGAGCGCCCAGCCGAGCGTCGCCGCCGCCAGCGGCGGCAGGGCGACGAGCGCCAGCCAGGTGAGGACGTCCGCGGCGTCCGGCAGGACCGCGAGGCCCGCGACGACGACCGCGATCGACCCCGGCAGCACGAGCGACCACCAGCGCCCGCCGAAGCGCGCGGCCCAGCGCGGGAGCCCGGCGGCGGGCAGCAGCACGAGCAGCGCCTGCAGGACGGTGAAGGCGAGCGTCGGCCAGCGGAAGGGCAGCGGATCCAGCACGGCCTGCCTCTCAGGACCCGCCGAACAGCGGCAGCTGATCGGCGGCCGGGACCGGCGACGCCGGAGCGGCGGACCGCGAACCGTCGTCCGCCTCCGGCGCGGCCGGTGCCAGCGGCGCGTCGCCGGACGGCGTCGAGCCGGCCGCCGCGGTCGCCGTCGCCGCGGGCACCGGGTCGGGCGGCACCGGCAGCGTCAGGAGCGCCGGCAGCCGGGCGACGTCGTCGCGCAGCGCCGCGACCGCGTCCTCGGCGTAGAGCGCCGCCGCGGGGTCGTAGAGCGGCAGCAGGCGCACCGCGCGGCGCCCGATCGTGCGGAGCTCGTCCCGCCCGTGGACGCGCCGGATCGGGGCGGGATCGCCACGCAGGAGCTTCGTCGCGAAGGCCCCCAGCGCGACGACGACCCGCGGGCGCACGAGCTCGACCGTCCGCGCGAGGTAGCCGGCGCAGTGCGCGACCTCCTCGGGCAGCGGGTCGCGGTTGTCCGGCAGGCGGCAGCGCAGGACCGTCGTGCGGTAGGTCCGGTCGGGATCGAGCCCGGCGCCGCGCAGCAGCTCGTCGAGCAGCCGGGCGGGCTCGCCGACGAGCGGCAGGCCCTGGCGGTCCTCGGCTCGTCCCGGCGCCGTCCCCACGAGCAGCAGGTCGGCGTCCGGGTCGCCGCGACCGAAGACGACGGTCGTGCGCGCGGCGGCCAGCTGCGGGCAGCGGCGGCACCCGCGGGCGTCGCGCGCCAGGGCCTCGAGGGCGGCGCGGCGGGAGCCCGGATCGCCGCGGGTCGGGTCGTCCTCGGGCGCGGCGGCGTTCGACGGACCCGCGGGCATCGGGCACCGAGGCTAGTGGACCGCTCGCGCACGCCGGCCGGCCGCGGCCCGCGCCGCGCCGACCGCCGGGGCCGGTCGCGCGGGGCCCGGCCCGCCAGGAACGCCCACGGCGCCGGGAGGATGTCCCATACTGCGCCTATCCGTGACGCGCCTCACGCGCGCGTCGCCCGTCGTTCCACCCCGCGACCCGGGAACCCCTGCATGACGCGCACCGCCCGCACCCGACGAGCTCCCCGCAGCGCACGACGCTCAGGCCCACGGCTCGCGCGCCTCGCCGCGCTGCTGGTCGCGGCCGTCGCCGGTGCCACCGCGACCGCGGCTCCGGCAGGAGCCGCGCCGCCGACGGACGGCTGGAGCTGTCGCGCGCAGTCGCTCGACGTCAACTCGGGGCCGCTCGAGGTCGTGCTGGACCCGATCCTCGACCCGATCGAGGGCCTCCTGCGCACGGGCGAGGACGGCACGCAGTGCGTCACCAACGGCGCCACGCCGCTCGGCGGCGCGCTCGCGCAGGTGACGACGCAGCTGGCGCCGCTCGGCATCGATCTCGGCGCGCTCAGCGCCACGACGACGATCGACGCGACGAAGGTCCCGCGCCTGCAGGCGCCGGCGTCCACGTCGCGCGTCGCCGGGCTGAGGATCTCGGTCGCGGGCGCCGAGCTCGTCAGCGTCTCGGCGCTGGAGGCGCGGGCGAGCGCGACCTGCGCCGCCGGCGCGGCCCAGTACGCGAGCTCCTACGACATCGGGGACGTGGCGGTCTTCGGCCAGAGCGTCGACCTCACCGGTCCGGTGCAGACGATCACCGACCCCCTGATGCCCCTCGGGCCCATCGTCCGGCTCACGCCCGGCCACGAGGTGAAGACCGCCGACGGCGTCGCGCGCACCGCGCTGCGCGTCGAGGTCCTCGAGGGCATCACGCCGGTCGAGGTGAAGCTGCTGGACGTCTCCCTCGCGATCGCGAGCGTCAACGACCACGGCACCCCGTGCGCGATCCCCGCGCCGCCGACCGTCGGCGTGCCGAGCACCACGAGCGCCCGCTCCCTCACCGCGGCCGTGACGCCGCCGGCGGGCCGCACCATCGCGCGCTGCTCGTTCGCCCTCACCCCGCTGAGCGGCGGTGGCGCCCGCACGATCGCCGGCACGTGGGCCAACGGCGCCTGCACCGCGAGCGTGCCGCGCGACGTCGCGCCCGGCACCTACCGCACGACGGTCAACGCCGTCACCGACGGCGCGGACCCCGGCGAGGCGACGAGCGCTCCCGCGGACCTGCGGATCGGCTACCCGGGCCTCGGGGAGGTGACGCTGTCGGGCCGCAACGTCGGCGCGACGCTCGTCCTGGCGCAGGGCACGACGCTGACCTCCTGCACGATCACCGTGAAGCCCGCGGGCGGCTCGCCCGTCGCCCTGCCCGGGAAGGTCGCCGACGGCCGCTGCTCCGTGGACCTCCCCCGCGCGCAGTACCCGCCGGGGACCTACGACGTGACGATCGACGCCGTCGCCAGCGACGGCTCGACCGACCGCGTGTCGAAGCAGATCGTCCTCACCGGCCCGCAGGTCGGCGATCCGGTCGCGATCGGACCGCTCGTCGTCTTCCCGGTGGCCCCGGGCAGCGGCGCGACGATCACGGAGTGCACCGCGACGGCCGCGCCCGTCGGCGGGACGCCGCGCAGCGTCCAGACGTACATCGACCCGGGCACGTCGAGCTGCACCGCCGGCCTGCCGCCGGAGCAGTTCCCGCCCGGCGAGTACGACGTCGAGATCACGATCAAGGACTCCAACGGCGACGCGACGACGAGCCGCAAGCGCGTCACGATCGTCGCCCTCGGCGGCGCCGGCGGGAACGGCGGCGCGAACGGCGGCGGGGGCACCGGCGCGACCGGCGGCAAGACGCAGGGCCAGGTCGCCGCCGAGCGCCTCATCTGCGAGAAGCGCCGCCTGTCGATCCTCGACGTCCGCCGCTCGACCTCCGGCGTCCGGGTCACCGGCGTGGCCGAGAGCGCGCTCGTCGGCAAGCGCGTCTCGATCCGGGTCGCACGCCGCGGCGCGAGCACGCGCCAGGCCGGCACGGCCACCGTCCGCAAGGACGGGACGTTCAGCGCGACGGTCCCCGCGCCCGCGAAGCGCTACCTCGCCACGTCGTTCGCGCTGCGCTACTCGGCGACGTCCGGCAGCGCGTCGAGCCGCTCGGTCCGCCTCACGCGCCGCACGAACATCACGTCGTCGTCGCTGACGAGCGGGAAGATCAAGATCGCCGGTCGCGTCTCCGCCCCGTACCCGCGGCGCGGCACCGCCGTCCGCGTCCGGATCCAGACCGGCTGCACGAGCTACCGGACGGTGGCCACCGTCGACACGACGCGGACCGGCCGCTTCACGGCGATCTTCGACCCGCCCGCCGACGGCTCGGCGGCCTTCTACCGCGTCGAGACCCGGGTCCCGTCGCGCAAGGGCGGACCGTCGCGCAGCCGGTCGTTCTCGCTCGACCGGCTCGTCGCGGGCCGCTAGCGCGTCGCGGAGGAGCGGCGGCGTCGTCCCGCCGCCCTCCGCGCCCCCGGCGCCCGGGGCCGCCACCGCTGAAACCCTGCTTCTCGATGGGGTTTTCAGGCTGAACCCCGCCGTCCCGGGGGTCCCGTCCGGCGGTGTTGGCGTTCCCCGCGGCGGGTGCTACAACTCAAGGACGGCCGTCACCGCGACGCGGGACGGACCTCTCCGCAGGACCGCTGTTTCTTCGACGCACGCGACCGGCATCCCCCCTCAGGGAGCTGGACCGGAACACTCATGGACACCCGTCCGAGCGCACCACGACGTGCGCCGCTCCCACGCCTGGCCGTCGTCGGCCAGGGCCGCCTCGGCGGCGCGCTGACCCGCGCCCTCCGCGACGCCGGCGCGTCGGTGTCCGGACCCCACGGGCGCGGCTTCGACGGCACCGGGGCCGACGTCGTCCTCCTCTGCGTCCCCGACGAGGCGATCGCCGCGGCGGCCGCCGCCGTCGCCCCCGGCCCGCTCGTCGGCCACTGCTCGGGCGCGACGACGCTGGAGCCGCTCGCGCCGCACGAGGCGCTCTCGCTGCACCCGCTGATGACGGTGCCGGGGCCGGACGCCGAGCTCCGCGGCGCTCCGTGCGCGATCGCCGGCTCGACCGCCCGGGCGCGCGACCTCGCCGGGGCGATCGCCGCGACGCTCGGCATGGACGCCTTCGCCGTCGCCGACGACGATCGCGCGGCCTACCACGCCGCCGCGTCCGTCGCCGCGAACTACCTGCAGGCCGTCGAGGCCCTGGCGGAGCGGCTCGCCGCGAGCGCCGGGGTCCCGCGCGAGGCGCTGGCGCCCCTGGCCCGCGTGGCGCTCGAGCGCTGGCAGGCCGACGGCCCCGCCGCGCTGACCGGTCCGGTCGCCCGCGGCGACGCCGCGACCGTCGCCCGGCAGCGCGAGGCGGTCGCCGAGCGGCTGCCCGCCGCGGACCTCGCGCTCTTCGACGCCCTCACCGCGGCGACCGAGCGCGTCGCCGCCGACCGCGGCGCCGTCCTGACCGGAGCCTCCGCGTGAGGACGATCCGCACGGTCGCCGAGCTGCGCACGCACCTGCGCTCGTCGCGCCGCGCGGGCCGCACGGTCGGGCTCGTGCCGACGATGGGCGCGCTGCACGACGGGCACCTCGCGCTGATCGCCGCGGCCCGCGAGGCGGCCGACGAGGTCGTGGTGTCGCTGTTCGTCAACCCGACGCAGTTCAACGACGCCGGCGACCTCGACGCGTACCCGCGGACCGAGGCCGACGACGCCGTCGCCGCCGCCGACGCCGGGGCGCACGTGCTCTTCGCCCCGCCGGTCGCGGAGGTCTACCCCGACGGCTTCGCGAGCGAGGTCCGCGTCGGGGGACCGCTGACCGAGCGGCTCGAGGGCGCGCACCGCGGCGCCGGCCACTTCCACGGCGTCACGACCGTCGTCACGAAGCTCCTGAACATGGTCGGCCCGGACGTCGCCGTGTTCGGCGCCAAGGACGCCCAGCAGGTGCTCGTCGTCCGGCGCCTCGTGCGCGATCTCGACGTGCCCGTCCGGATCGAGGTCGTCCCGACCGTCCGCGAGCCCGACGGCCTGGCCCGCTCGAGCCGCAACGTCCGCCTGCGGCCCGAGGACCGCGCCGTGGCCGTCGCGATCCCGCGGGCCCTCGACGCCGCGTCCTCGCTGCTCGCCGACGGCGAGCGCGACGCGGCCGCGGTCCGCGCGGCCGCCGAGCGCGTGCTCGACGACGCCGGGCTGCGCCCCGAGTACGTGGCCCTCGCCGACCCGGCGACCCTCGCCGAGCGCGAGGGCGCGCTGCCGGTCGGCCCCTCCCTGCTCGCCGTCGCCGTGCCCGTCGGGCCGGTCCGGCTGATCGACAACGTCGAGCTCGTCGTGGCGCCCTCCGCCGCAGGCGCCGACGACCCCCCTTCGACCGGCGGCCTGCAGGCCGCCACCGCCGCCGGCTGATCCAGCGGCTCCCGCACTGTTCTCCCCGAAGGACGCCCAGATGCAGCGCACGATGCTGAAGTCGAAGATCCACCGCGCGACGGTGACCGACAGCGACCTCCACTACGTCGGCTCGATCACGATCGATCCCGACCTGCTGGAGGCGGCGGACATCCTCGTCCACGAGCAGGTCGCCGTCGTGAACGTCGACAACGGCGAGCGGTTCGAGACCTACACGATCGTCGGCGAGCGCGGCTCGGGCGAGGTGAAGGTCAACGGCGCCGCCGCCCGCCTCGTGCACCGCGGCGACACGATCATCGTCATCTCCTACGCGCAGTACGACCGCGCCGAGCTCGCCGAGTACGAGCCGGTCGTCGTCCACGTCGAGCGCGGCACGAACCGCATCATCGACGTCGACGACGCGGTCGCCACCCTCCTCACCGAGACCAGCCGCACGTCGGCGGTCCCCTCCGGGAGCCCGGCCGCGTAGCGGTCCGGCCCCACCCCGAGTCCGACCCGGAACCGTTCACTCCCTCTCCCCGGAGCCCAGGAACATGTCCGCCAGCCCTCGCGTCATCGACCAGCAGGCGCCCTCGCGCGCCCCGGTCACCGTCACCTCGCTGCTGGAGAAGAAGCACCACGGCGAGAAGATCGTCATGGTCACCGCCTACGACTACCCCTCGGCCACCGTGGTCGAGGCCGCCGGGGTCGACATGGTGCTCGTCGGCGACAGCGCCGCGACCACCGTGCTCGGCCTCGACTCGACCGTCCCGGCGACGGTCGACGAGCTCGTCATGCTCAGCCGCGCGGTGCGCCGCGGGCTGCGCACCGCGTTCCTCGTCTCCGACCTGCCGTTCGGCTCCTACGAGGCCTCCGACCTCGAGGCCGTCAAGAGCGCCCAGCGGTTCGTGAAGGAGGCCGGCGCCCAGGCCGTGAAGCTCGAGGGCGGCGGCGTCATGGTCGACCGCGCCCGGGCGATCGTCGCCGCCGGCATCCCCGTGGTCGGGCATCTCGGCCTCACCCCGCAGACGGCGACCGCGCTCGGCGGCCTGCGCGCGCAGGGCAAGAGCGCCGCGCAGGCGACCCGGATGGTCGCCGACGCGCTGGCCCTCCAGGAGGCCGGCTGTTGCGCGCTGGTCCTCGAGGCGATCCCCGCCGCCGTCGCCGACGAGCTCATGCCGCTGCTGGAGATCCCGGTGATCGGGATCGGCGCGGGCGCCTCGACCGACGGCCAGGTGCTCGTCTGGCACGACCTGCTCGGGCTGCTCGAGGGTCGCACCGCGAAGTTCGTCAAGCAGTACGCCCACCTGCACGGGCAGATGGTCGAGGCCGTCCGGGGCTACGCGACCGAGGTCCGGCAGGGCGAGTTCCCGGCGCGCGAGCACACGTACGCGATCGCGCCCGAGGAGCTGCAGGCGTTCCAGTCGTCGCTGGCCCAGCTGCACGGGCACGGCGACCACGACATCAGCGGCTACCCGGCGTAGCCCGTCCCCCGCGACCGGCCCGACGTCGGGCCGGTCGCGGACGTGGTCCGGATCCGCGCCGGACCGGCACCTGTCCTCTGCGCGGAGTCGCCGCCTCAGCGCGTGGCCGGAACCCGCTGCCGGACGTCGTCGAGCGCCAGCTCCTCCCCCGTGCCGAGCACGTGGATCGGCACGCCCGCGGCCTCCGCGGCGGCGACCGCCCGCGCGGTCGGGTCCGCGATCGGCACGTAGCGCGGTGGTGCGTCGATGCCGACGTCGTGGATCGGCACGAGCGTGCTGCGCAGCGCGCGCGCCGCCACCACGGCGTCCTCCGGCGTCATCACCGCCGGGCGGGTGCTCGCCGGCTGGCGGTGCGGCAGCGCGATGACGGCGCCGTTGACCGGCAGCAGGGCGACGTCCGGCGCGCCGAGGCGCTCGACGATCGACCACCACCAGCCGTGCAGCAGCGTGTCGCCGCAGTGCACGAGCGAGGCGTCGCCGCCGGCGACGTGCCAGCCGACCTGGGGATCGCCGAACCCGTCCACCGCCGGTAGCGCGGTGACGGTGAGCGGACCGATCTCGCGCCGCTCCCACGGAGCGAGGGCGACCACGGGCTGGGCGAGCGCCTCGAGCCCCTGCTCGGCCTCGGCGAGCGCGGCCGCCTCCAGCGGGCCGGCGCCGCCGTCGGGGTGCGGCCGCAGGACGACGCCGTCGGGAGCGAGCGCGTCGGCGATCGCCCCGGGGTCGGCGTGATCGGTGTGGAGGTGCGTGACGAGCGCGGCCCGCACCCGACCGGCGGCGCGCGGCGGCACGACGTCGACGCGCAGCGGCCCGACGACCTCGCGGGCGCCGCCGACGTCGCGGATCGCGTCGATGACGATCGTCGCTCCCTCGTGCTCGATCTCGATGCCGGCCCATCCCAGGCGACGGATGCGCATGTCCTGCTCCTCGGGTTCGCTGTCGGACGGGCGGCAACTTAGCGTACGATCGTTCGTGTGTAAATAGCGGACGCTCGTGCGGTATCGTCCGGCGCGTGAGCCCTCGCCGTTCCGTCGCCGCCACGCGCGACACGCACCGGGCGATCGTGCGTCGCGCGATGGACGTCGCGTCCGTCGAGGGCCTCGACGGGTTGAGCATCGGGGGCCTGGCGAGCGACCTGGGCATGAGCAAGGCGGGGGTCGCCGGCCACTTCGCGAACAAGCAGCAGCTGCAGCTCGAGGCGGTCGACGCGGCCGTCGAGCTCTTCACCGCCGCGATCGCGCCCGCCCTGCGCGAGCGCGCCCCGGGCCTCGACCGACTGCGCGCCGGCGTCGAGGCGTGGTTCGCGTACCTCGAGGACACGCCGTTCCCCGGCGGGTGCCTGATCCAGGCCGCCGCGGCCGAGCAGGACGGCCGGCCGGGGCCGGTGCGCGACGCCGTCGTCGCGGCCGACGACCGATGGCGCGCATTCCTCCTGCGCGAGCTGCATGCGGCGATCGAGGCCGGCGAGCTGCCCGCGGACACCGACGCGGAGCAGCGCTGCTTCGTCCTGCTGGCGCTCGGCGCGGGGCTCAACCAGGCCGCGCAGCTGCGCGCCGACCCGCGAGCCGGCGACCGCGCCCGACGGGCGGCGCGGCCCCTGCTGGACGGCTGAGCCGCGCCGCCCACCCGCGCGCCGCGCCGTCCGCGGAGCGTCGCGCGGCCCGGCGCGCCGGGCCTCGGCCGACCGTCCCCGGCGGCGTCCGTCCGGGGTCGGCGCGGGCGCGCCCGCGCCGTCCGCAAGGCGCGTTGCCGTACCCCGCAGGAGCTTGCGTCGACGCGGCCGGTGCGCGAGAACGGAGGTCCCCCATCCGGCCGGCGCCCGAGGCGCCCGGCCCCCCTCCCCCGAACCCGAAGGAGCCGTCGCGATGCTCGCGCCGACCCGCCGGGCGACGGTGCTGCTCGTCGGCGCGCTCGCGCTGACGACGCCGGTCGCCCTCGCCCCCACCGCCCACGCTCAACCGGTCCACCAGGTCGCCGCCGGCGAGTCCCTGTGGTCCGTCGCCGCCGCGAACGGCATCAGCGCCACCGCGTTGGCGGCCGCCAACGGCCTGCCGGCCGACACGGCGGTCCAGGCCGGCCAGGTCCTGCGGATCCCGTCGGGAACCGCGGGCGGCACGGGCGCGGCGGCGGGAGCCGCCTCCGGCCGGGGCCCGTCGACCAGCACGAGCGGGTCGGGCACGGGTGGGTCGGCGGGCAGCCAGGCGGGCAGCTACGTCGTGCAGCCCGGCGACTCGCTCACGGCGATCGCCGCGCGCGCGGGCGTGACGCCGGCGCGGCTGGCGGCCTACAACGGCCGCTCGGTCGCCACGCTGCTCGGCGCGGGCACGCGGCTGGCGCTGCCGCGTGCCGGCTCGTCGACCCCCGGCACCTCCGACGGTGCCGGCCCGGCCTCCGGGTCGTCCACCGCCGCCTCCGCCAGCGGGAGCGCCGCGAGCGGCTCGAGCTCCGCCGGAGCCACGACGGCCGGTGCCGCCGGGACCGCGGCGAGCGCTGCCGGCCCGAGCGGCGCGACGACCGCCGGCGCCGCGACGCCCCGGGGAACCCGTCTCGACGGCGCGAGCATCGCCCAGATCGCGTCCGCCAACGGCGTGGCGAGCGACCTGGCGCAGGCGATCGCGTGGCAGGAGAGCGGCTTCGACAACGGCGCCGTCTCGAGCGTCGGAGCGCGTGGCGTGATGCAGGTCATGCCGGGGACCTGGAGCTGGATCGCCGGCAACCTCGCCTCGCACCCGCTCGATCCGACCTCGGCGAGCGACAACGTGAAGGCCGGCAGCCTGTACCTGCGGCACCTCCTGCGCGAGACCGGCGGCGACGCCGACCTCGCGGCCGCCGGGTACTACCAGGGCCTGGCCTCCGTCCGCGCCCGCGGGATGTACGACGACACGAAGCGCTACGTCGAGAACGTCCGCGCGCTGCGCGCCCGCTTCGGCGGCTGAGACGGCTCCCCGTCGTCGGCTCCTTCGTCGTGCGCACGCCGTCGCGCGGCGTGCTCAGCGGCGTCGCAGGCGGTCGCGCCACGTGCTCGACGACCTCGCAGGCCGTCGCGCGACATGCTCGGCGGCGTCGCGGGCCGTCGCGCCGTGACCGTCAGCGCCGTCGGGTCCGTCGCCGCCCCGCCCGCGGTCCGCGCGGCGGGTCGACAGGCGCGTCCGCGTCGTGCGCCGCAGGCTCGTCGGTCGTGCCGCCGCCCATGCGCAGCAGCACGATCCCGGTGACGAGCGCGACGCCGGCGATCGCGAGCGAGTCGACGAGGACGACGGCGACGATCAGCGCGAGGACGGCGAGCGACAGCCCGGCGGCGACCGGGGTGCTCACGCGTCGCCGACGGCGTAGGGCATCTGCTTCAGCACGCGCGCCGGTGCCCCGGCGGCGATCGAGAAGGGCGGGATGTCCGTCGTCACGACGGAGTTCGCCCCGATGACGCAGCGGCTGCCGATCGCGACGCCGCTCGTGACGACGACGTTCGCGCCGAGCCAGACGTTGTCGCCGATCGTCGTCGGCCCCTTGGACGCGAAGCCCTGCCAGGGAACGGGCTTCGTCGGGTCGTCGAAGCGGTGGTTCGCGTCGGTGATGAGGCAGCCGTTGGCGGCCATGCAGTGCTCGCCGATCTCCACGAGCTGCTCGGCCGCGACCATGACGCCGAGGTTCAGGAAGGTGCCGCCGCCGATGACGATCCGGGCGTCCGGTCCTCCGGTCAGCCAGACCCCCGGCTCGAAGAACGCCTGCGGCCCGATCTCCAGCCGGCCCTCGCGCAGCATCGTCAGCCAGTCGCCGTGCACGGCGCCGCGCGCGAACGCCTCCCGCCGCGCGAGCTCGACCTCCAGCAGCGCGCGGTTCCACGGACGCGACGCCTTGCGGTACCAGCGGGACTTCGCCCACCACTGCCGCACGCGGGCGAGGTCCAGGGGCGGCGCGGGCGAGCTCACGCCCCGACCCTACCCGGCGGCCGGCGACCGATCGGCGCTGCGCCCGGATCCGCGATCAGAGCAGCTTGCGGATGCCGCCGATGGCCAACGCGTTGCCCGGGCGCAGCACCGGCGCCAGCGCGCCCAGGCCCGGCGGGGCCTTGCGCGGTGCGACGGCCACCGTCCAGACGAGCGTCGTCCCGGTCGCCGTCGGCTCGAGGAGGAAGTCTTCCATCAAGCCGTCGATCACCGGTCGGCTGATGCTCGAGACGCGGAAGGTCGCCCGTCGGTCGACGTCCCAGCGGTAGAACTCCTCGTCGACGGTGACGAGCCGCCCGAGCCGCAGCCGCCGCACCGACCCCGCGCTCAGCGGCCGCGGCGACAGCCACTCGAGCCGATCGATCAGCGGGAGCCACGACCACATCTCGTCGCTCCCGAGGACCTCCCAGACCCGCGACGGCGTCGCGGCGAGCTCGACGCTCGAGCGCACCACGAGCGGCGCGCTCTCGAGGAAGTCGTCGTCGACCTTGCGCAGCAGGTGAGCGGGCATCGTGGCGCGCAGCATAGAGCGACACCCAGAAGGTGACGCCAGCGTCAGGTTCGCGTCGGTCGGGTCCCTCGACTCGACGGTCGGGAGGACTCGGCGACCACGGGACTCGGCGATCAAGACGACTCTTCGATCGGGGGCGGCTCGGCGGTCAGGGGGACCCGCGGTCAGGGGGACCCGCGGTCGGGGGGGGCCGGCGGTCAGGGGGCCCGCGGTCAGGGGGGCCCGCGGTCAGGGGGGCCGGCGATCAGAGGGGCCACGCGGCCGGTCCGGCGACCGTCGGTGCGGCGACCAGAGGGACCCGGCGACCAGAAGGACCCGGCGACCGGAGGGACCCGGCTACCAGAGGGACCCGACGACCAGAAGAACTCGGCGATCGGGGCGCTCGGGGATCGAGAGCCCGGACGCGACCCCGATGGCGAACGTCGATCTCGACGGTGCGGGACCAGCGACCACGACGTTCATCACGTCATCGGTGTCGGACGTCGAACTCGCGCGGGGCCCCGCCTCGAGATCGACGTTCGCGACTCGCCTCTCCTCGCCCTGCGGTGGTTCACCCCCGAACTCGCCCGCCCGACCGAAGCCCGCCCCGCGCCGTGCACCACTCACCGAGACCGCCGTCCCCGCGGCGAGACCCGACCGCCCAGCCACGCGACTGCACCCGGCGGGGCGGCCGCCGCATCCAGACCCGGCCGCCCGCCACGCTGGGGCCCCATCCCTCTGGGCACACCCGGCCACGCTCGGCTACCCATCCCCGCTCGGCCGCCCGGCCCCGTCCATGGCCCGCTGCCCATCCCCGCCCGGGCCGCTCGGCCGCCCGGCCCCGTCCATGGCCCGCTGCCCGTCCCCGCCCGGCCGCCCCGCCCCGTCCATGACCCGCTGCCCATCCCGGGCCGGCCACCCGGCCCCGTCCATGACCCGCTGCCCATCCCGACCCGGCCACCCGGCCACGCCCGGCCGCCGGTAGCCACCTCCGGTGCCCCGTCCACGCTCCGACCGCCCGGCCGCGCCCGGCGCTCCCGCTCCGGGCCGATCGCCCAGCCCCTACGGGCGCGACGCACCTCGCCCCCCCGCCGCGCAAAGGCCCGCGACCGCCGCGCACGCCCGCCGGACGCCACCCCGGCGGACCGCCTTCCCGCCGGACCGCCACCCCGGCGGAGCAGGGAGCCGGGCGGGCAGCGAGCGCCGCGCGAACCACCACGACCGCCTCGGCAGGCAGGCGGTCCCCCGAACGGCGCAGGCTCGCGAAGCGACCGCCCGTCCCGCTCCCGCGGCCACGCAGCGCCGCCCCGAGCGATGGGGTCCCGACCCACGATGCGGAAGGGTCGGTCGCGGCGCCGGACCCATCGGAGCCCCGGCCCGCCGCCCGTCGTCGGAGGCACCCACCGAAGACGCCGGGCGACCGGGTCCGGCGTCGCGACCGACCCTCCCGCCCCGCCGAGCGCGCCCCGGCCCCCACGACCGGCGCCTCCCGACCACCGGCGCGACGGCGCGATGGCGCGATGGCGCGATGGCCGCCGTGGCGCGACGGCCGCGACGGCCGCGGTGCCGCGACGGCCGCGACGGCCGCGACGGCGCGGTGGCGCGGTGGCGCGGTGGCGCGGTGGCGCGGTGGCGCGGTGGCGCGAACGACGATGCCGCGAGGAGCCGCCGTCCGACGACCCGACCCCGACCCGTCCCGGTCGAGCCGTCACGCGACGGGGTGGTCAGAGCCAGCCGGCGCGGCGGAGTCGCCGGTGCAGCAGCAGGCAGGCCAGGGCCGTCAGGACGAGCACCGCGGGATAGCCGAGATCCCACTTCAGCTCGGGCATGTGCTCGAAGTTCATGCCGTACAGCCCGAAGACCATCGTGGGCAGCGCCGCGATGGCGACCCAGGCGGAGATCTTCCGCATGTCGTCGTTCTGGCGGACCGACATCTGCGCGAGGTTCGCGTCGAGGACGCCGTTGAGCAGCTCATCGATCGACGTCACGCCCTCCGCGTCCCGGACGAGGTGGTCCAGGACGTCGCGCAGGTACGGACGCGCGCGGTCGGGGACGGGCAGCTCCTCGTCCTCGACGAGCCGGGTCAGCGGGTGCACGAACGGCGTCACGGCGCGCTTGAACTGCAGCACCTCGCGCTTGAGGCGGTAGATCCGCTCGGTCGGGTTGGACCGCACGTCCGAGAAGACCGCCGCCTCGATCTCGTCGACGTCGTTCGTCAGGCCGTCGAGGACGTCGGCGTAGTCGTCGACGACCGCGTCGATGATCGCGTGGAAGACGGCACCGGGACCGCGGGCGAGGCGGTCGTGGTCGTCCTCGAGCCGGCGACGCAGCTCGGCGAGCGGTCGGGCCTCGCCGTGCCGGATCGTCACGAGGAACCGGTCGCCGAGGAAGAGCAGGAGCTCCCCGATGTCGACGAGCTCCTCCGCATCGACGTACCGGGCGGTCTTCAGGACGAGGAACAGCAGGTCCTCGTGGCGCTCGAGCTTCGGGCGCTGGTGGGCGTGGATGGCGTCCTCGACGGCGAGCGGGTGCAGGCCGAAGAACTGGCCGACGAGCTCGACCGCCTGTGGCTCGGGGTCGTGGAGCCCGATCCAGACGAAGCCGTCCGAGCAGCCGCGGGCGCGCTGCAGCGCCTCCTCGAGCGGCACCTGCCCGCCCTGCCGCTCCCCGCCCTCGTAGACGGCGCAGTCCGTCAGCGCGCGGTCGACGTCGCGCCCGGACGGCGGAGCGGCCGTGGTCGCGGCGGCGGCACGGCTGCGGGAGTCCCCGAGGAACGAGAGGACGGCCCGGGATCGCGGAGGGCGGCGCTCGGACATCGGCGCGAGGATACGCCGCGCCGACGGGGAGCCCGACGGACCGGGCGCGTGGCCGCCCGCGCCGTCGTCGACCGGGACCGGCCGAGGTGCATCCACCGACGGTCGACGGAGCCGCGGCGTCGAGGACCGGGATGGCGCCCGCGCGCCGGCGACCCGGATCGCGTGGCGGGGGCCCGCCCGGCCGTCCGACGCGCGAGGACCGGAGACGGCTCAGGCCGCTGCGCGCGCCGGGGTCCGGCGCTTGCGGCGCTTCGGCGCGGCGTCGGGCAGCAGCGGCCGCAGGAACCGGCCGGTGTGCGAGGCGTCGACCTGCGCGACCTCCTCCGGCGTGCCCTGCGCGACGATCGTCCCGCCGCCGACGCCGCCCTCGGGGCCGAGGTCGATGAGCTGATCCGCGGTCTTGATGACGTCGAGGTCGTGCTCGATGACGATCACGGAGTTCCCGGCGTCGACGAGTCGCTGCAGGACCTCGAGCAGCCGCTCGACGTCGGCGAAGTGCAGCCCCGTCGTCGGCTCGTCGAGGATGTAGAGCGTGCGACCGGTGGCCACGCGCGCGAGCTCGTGGGCGAGCTTCACGCGCTGCGCCTCGCCGCCGGAGAGCGTCGTCGCGGGCTGCCCGAGTCGGACGTAGCCGAGGCCGACGTCCTTCAGCGTCTCCAGCCGGCGACGGATCTTCGGCACGTTCTCGAAGAACTCGACGGCCTCGTCGATCGGCATCTCGAGCACGTCGGCGATCGACTTGCCCTTGAAGCGGACCTCGAGCGTCTCGCGGTTGTAGCGCTTGCCGTGGCACTGCTCGCACGGGACGTAGACGTCCGGCAGGAAGTGCATCTCGATCTTGATCTGGCCGTCGCCCTTGCAGACCTCGCAGCGGCCGCCCTTGACGTTGAAGGAGAACCGGCCGGCCTTGTACCCGCGCTGGCGGGCCTCCTTCGTCTGGGCGAAGAGCGTGCGGATGTGGTCGAAGACGCCGGTGTACGTCGCGGGGTTCGAGCGCGGCGTGCGGCCGATCGGGGACTGATCGACCTGGATGACCTTGTCGAGCTGGTCCATCCCCTCGATCGTGTCGTGGCGCCCGGGACGGACCTTCGCGCGGTTGAGCTGCGCCGCGGCGGACTTGTGGAGGATCTCGTTGACGAGGGTGGACTTGCCCGAGCCGCTGACGCCCGTGACCGCGCAGAGCACCCCGAGCGGGATCGAGACGTCGAGGTCGCGGAGGTTGTGCTCGCGCGCGCCGCGCACGACGAGCTCGCCACGCGGCGCGCGACGCTCCTCCGGCGGCGCGATCGCGCGCGCGCCCGAGAGGTACTGCCCGGTGAGGGAGGAGACGTTCGCCTCGACCTCCTCGGGCGTGCCGACCGCCACGACCCGACCGCCGTGCTCGCCGGCGCCGGGGCCCATGTCGACGAGGCAGTCGGCCGCGCGCATCGTCTGCTCGTCGTGCTCGACGACGAGCACGCTGTTGCCGAGGTCGCGGAGCCGCTCGAGCGTCGCGATCAGCCGCTCGTTGTCGCGCTGGTGCAGGCCGATCGACGGCTCGTCGAGCACGTAGAGCACGCCGACGAGCGCCGAGCCGATCTGCGTCGCCAGCCGGATGCGCTGCGCCTCCCCGCCCGAGAGCGTCGCGGCGCCCCGGGCCATCGAGAGGTAGCCGATGCCGACGTCGGCCAGGAAGCTCAGCCGCTCGCGGATCTCGCGCAGGATGAGCCGCGCGATCTGCTGCTCGGTGCTCGTCAGCTCGACGTGCTCGAGCCAGTCCAGCGCCTCGTGGACGGAGAAGCGGGAGAACTCGTGGATGCCCAGGCCGCCGACCAGGACGTTGCGCGGACCGGGCTTCAGGCGGGCGCCGTCGCACTCCGGGCACGGCACCATCGACATGTACTCCTCGATCTTCTCCCGCACCGCGTCGGAGTCCGACTCGCGGTGCCGGCGCTCGAGGTTGGGGATGACCCCCTCCGCCCGCATCTGGTAGGTCCGGCGGCGACCGGCGCGGTTCCTGAACCGCAGCGGCACCTTCTCCCCGTCGGGGTCGCCGAAGAGGATGCCCTCCTGCTGCTCGGCCGTGAGGCTGTTCCACGGCCGGTTCGTCGGCACGTCGTAGAACTCCGCCAGTCCCTCGAGGAGCTTGCGGTAGAACGGGTTCGGCGAGCTCGACCAGGGCTTGATCGCGCCGTCGTCCAGCGCGAGGCTCCCGTCCGGGATCACGAGGTCGGGGTCGACGACGAGCTGCGCGCCGAGACCGGTGCAGCGCGGGCACGCCCCGTGGGGCGCGTTGAAGGAGAACGTCCGCGGCTCGACCTCCGGCATCGAGAAGCCGCACTCCAGGCACGCGAAGTTCTCGCTGAAGGTCTGCAGGCGCTCGACGCCCTCCGGCGGCTCCTCGCCGTCGCGCAGGACGAGCTCGACCTCGACGAGCCCCTCGGCCACCCCGACCGCCGTCTCGACCGCGTCGGCGAGGCGCTTGCGCAGGTCGCCGCGCATGACGAGCCGGTCCACGACGACGGCCAGGTCGTGCTTGTACTTCTTGTCGAGGACGATCTCCTCCTCGAGCATCCGGACCTCGCCGTCGATCCGGGCCCGCTGGAACCCCTCGGCGCGCCAGTGGTCCAGGACGTCGCGGAACTCGCCCTTGCGGCCGCGGACGAGCGGCGCCAGGACCATGAACCGCGTGCCCTCCGGGAGCATCATGAGCCGGTCGATGATCTGCTCCGCCGACTGGCCGGCGATCGGCCCGTGGCCGTTGGGGCAGTGCGGGTGGCCGATCCGCGCCCACAGCAGGCGCAGGTAGTCGTGGACCTCGGTGACGGTGCCGACCGTCGACCGCGGGTTGCGGGAGGTCGTCTTCTGGTCGATCGAGATCGCGGGGCTCAGGCCGTCGATCGAGTCGACGTCGGGCTTGTCCATCTGCCCGAGGAACTGCCGCGCGTAGGCCGACAGCGACTCGACGTAGCGGCGCTGGCCCTCGGCGTAGATCGTGTCGAACGCCAGCGACGACTTGCCAGACCCCGAGAGGCCGGTGAGGACCACCAGCGCGTCCCGCGGGAGCTCGAGCGAGACGTCCTTCAGGTTGTGCTCGCGGGCACCGGTGACGACGATCCGACCGCTTCCACGCATGAGTTATGGAGTCTACGCAGGCGAACGGATGTTCGCCCGGGCGACGGCGGTCGACGGGCGGTCCATCCGCCCATCGGTGGACCGGTGCCCGAACGTGCGTCGAGGTCCGGCGACAGCGCGCGCCGCGGGGAGGAAGGTTCGTTGCGGAAGCAGCCATCGCGACCGCGGCCAGTGTCTGGGGGGACGGCGACCGCGGCTCGCGACGGAGCTCCGGAGCGCGCCGCTGCGTGCGTCGCCGGAGGCCGGTGGGGAGCGCATCCCACCGGCCACCGGCGACCTCCCGCGCGTCGGGCCGAGGCCGTGGTCGCGTCGCCAGCCGTCAGGCCGCGGCGCGATCCGCCGCCCGCAGGCGATGGAGCTTGATCGCCAGCTCGAGCGACAGCAGGTCCTCGTCGTCGAGGTCGAGGCTCGTGAGGGTCTCGACCCGATCCAGCCGCTGGCGCAGCGTGTTGGCGTGGATCCGCAGCGCCCGGGCGGTCGGCACGACGCTGCGATCGGCGAGATACCGCTCGAGCGTCCCGACGAGCTGGGTGCCGCGCTCGGCGTCGTACTCCCACAAGAGGGAGACCGCACGCGCGTGCCGAGCGTCGGGCTGCGCCTCGCCGCCGACGCCGGCGAGGTAGCGGTAGGCGCCGAGGCCGTCCCAGGCCCGCGCTCCGCCCTCCGGCGCGAGGGCGCGTGCGACGCGCGCGGCGGACGCCGCCTCGGCGAGGCTCGCCGGCCCGGCCGCGAGCCCGGGCTGCAGGCTCGAGCGCCCGACCGCGAGGCGCTCCTCCCGGCCGAGCCCGTCGAGTCGTGCGTCGATCCGGGCGAGCCCCTCCGCCGTCCCGCCCACCACCGGCAGCAGCGCGCGGATCCGCTCGGGACCCGCGTCGCACAGCGCGCCGGGCAGTTCGTGGCGCAGCCGGTCCGCCGCTCGCGCCGCGCCGCCCCAGCCGGTCGGCTCCAGCGCCGCCAGGACGACGACGACGTGCGGGCGGTCGGGGTCGATGCGGACGGCCCGCGCACGATCGGCCAGGGCCTCGCCGCGGCCCTCGGCGATCGCGTCGAGGAGGTCCCGCACGAGGTTCTCCTCCGTCAGCCGCTCGATGAGCTCGACCGTCCGCAGCGCGACCGCGAGCTGTCCGGCCACCGTCTCGAGCATCCACGCCTCGTCGCGCCCGAACGGCGCGTCCCGCTCGACCGCCAGCACGCCCAGCGCGATGTCGCCGGCGGTCACGCGCACCGCGAGCGTCCCGGGCTCACCGGCGTCGTCGTCGACGGCCGCGCCGTCGGCCGGCGGCCGGTCGCCGCTGCGCGCCGCGACCCCCTGGACGCCGTCGGGCCCCACGAGGGAGAGCCTGCTGCGCCGCGCGCCGAGCAGCTCGCGCGCGCCGTCGACGGCCGAGGTCAGCAGGGCGGCGCGGTCCCCGACCGACGCGATCTGCTGCACGAGCGCCGCGAGCCGCTGGAGGCCGTCGACGCGGTCGCGCTCGCGCTCATAGGTGCGGGCGTTCTCGATCGCACCCGCGACGAGCGAGGCGACGTGCTCGAGGAACTCGAGGACCTCCGGGCCGAACTCGCCGGGTGCCTCCGTGTTCAGCGAGATGACCCCGATCACCGTGCCGGCGCGTCCCCGCAGGGGCACGGCGACCATCGACTGGAAGCGCTCCTCCTGGAGCTCGGGGAAGGCCTTCGTACGCGGATCCGCCAGCGCGTGATCGCGGATGTACGCCGGCTGGTCGTGGCGCACGACCCAGCCGCACAGGCCTTCGTCGATTCCCATCGAGAGCCGGCCGACCGCGGCGGCGTGGATCGCCGACGCCGCCCGCATCGTTAGGCGGTCGCCGTCGCGCAGGTAGACGAAGCACGCGTGGCAGGCCGTCGCGTCGGTCAGCAGGTCGACGATCGACGGCAGCACGCGCGCGAGGTCCGGGCCCTGCGCGACCGTCCCGATCACGCGGTAGAGCATCTCCCGACCCAGTGCCCCGCTCCGGCGCGCGTCCACGACCCGCGGCGCCCGGTCGGCGTCCGCCGCCCCGGCCAGCAGCACGTGGCGCGGGGGCTCGGCGGGACCGGGAGCAGGCACGCGGCCAGCCTAGGCCCGGGTGGGCGGACCGCACATGCGCCGCCCGGCCAAGGTGCGGGCGCTCCGGATGCTGCAGGTGGAGCAACGACCGGACCGCGGGGGTCCGCCGCGCCGAGCACGACGGCGTGGAGGGACCGACATGGCCGCAGATCACACCGTCTCGGCGGTCGCGCTCCCCCGGCGCGGCGGGCAGGCATCATGCGGGCGTGACGTCCGTGCTCTCCGTCGCCGTCGCGCAGCCTCCGACGACCGTCGGCGACGTCGCCGCGAACGTCCGCGCGCACGCGGCGGTCGTGGACCGCGCCGCGGCGCGGCTCGTCGTCCTGCCGGAGCTGTCGCTGACGGGCTACGACCTGGCCGCGCCGACGCTCGAGCCCGACGATGCGCGCCTGCGCCCCCTCGTGACCGCCTGCGCCCGCGCCGGCGCCACCGCGCTCGCCGGTGCCCCGGTGCGCGACGCCGACGGCGCCGAGCGCATCGCCACCCTGGCGATCGACGGTCGCGGGGTCCGCGTGGCCTACCGCAAGCGGTGGCTCGGCGGGGACGAGCGCGCGCGGTTCGTCGCCGGCGACGCCGACGGGCTGCTCGAGCTCGAGGACGGGTGGCGGATCGCGCTGGGCGTCTGCCGCGACACCGGCGTGCCGGAGCACGTCGCGGCGATCGCGGCCCTGCGGCCCGATCTCTACGTCGCCGGGGTCGTGCACCACCCGCACGAGCTCGAGGAGCAGGAGCGGCGCGGTCGGGCGATCGCGGAGCGGATCGGCGCGGCGGTCGGGCTGGCCTCCGCCGCCGGTCCGGCGGGCGCCGCCTACCCGTTCGGCGCCGGGCGCTCCGCGATCTGGGCAACCGGTGGGCGCCGCCTGGCGCGCGCGGGTGCGGAGGCCGGAGGGCTCGCGCGCGCCGTCCTGCCCCATCGCCCGCAGCGGTGAGCCCGCCCCGGCCGACGTCGCCGGACCGGCGCTCGACGCGGGGCGCGCGAGCGCGGAGACTGGCGGCATGGCGCACGATCCAGAGCTCGTCCTCCGGCTGATGGAGCTCCTCGCCGACGAGCCCGACGTGACCGAGAAGCGGATGTTCGGCGGCCACGCGTTCCTCGTCGGCGGCGCGCTGGCGATTGCGGCCTCGCGCAGCGGCGGCCTGCTCGTGCGGGTCGCCGCCGACGACGCCGACCGCCTGGTGGAGCGCGACGGGATCGAGCGGATGGTCATGCGCGGCCGCGAGATGCGCAACTGGCTGCTCGTCGCCCCCGAGGCGATCGCGACGACGACGCAGCTGCGTCCCTGGGTGCGCCGGGGCGTCGCGTTCGCCCGGTCGGTCTCCTGATCGGCCGACGTCCGCGAGACCTCACCGCTCCGCGAGCCGGCCGTCCCGCAGCTCGACCACCCGGTCGACCGCCGGCAGCAGCGTCGCGTCGTGCGTCACCACCACGACCGTCCGTCCCGCGGCGGCGCACAGGACGTCCTCGGCGAGGGCCGCGGCGCTCGGACCGTCGAGCATCGCCGTCGGCTCGTCCAGTACGAGGACGTCCGCCGGCGAGAGCAGCGCCCGCGCGACGCCGAGCCGCTGGCGCTGGCCACCGGAGACCGTCGTGCCCTCCTCCCCCACGAGCGTCGCGAGCCCGGCCGGCAGGGCCGCGAGCCAGGGACCGAGGCCCACGGCCCGCAGGACCTCGCGCAGGTCCTCGTCGGAGGCGTCGGGCGCCCCGATCCGCAGGTTCGCCGCGATGGTCCCCGCCAGGAGATGGGCGTCCTGGGCCGCCAGGCGGATCCGGCCGCGCAGCTCGCCCACCGGGACCGACGTCAACGGCACGTCGCCGTAGGACACCTCTCCCTCGTCCGGGTCCTCGACGCGCGCCAGCAGCGCGGCCAGCGTCGACTTGCCCGCCCCGCTGGGCCCGACGATCGCCATCCGGTCGCCGGGTGCGACGTCGAGATCCACCCCGTCCAGGACGAGCGCGCCCTCGGGGCCGCCAGGGCGATGGCGCAGCCCACGAGCGCGCAGCGCGCCCCGCCGCGGCAGCGACGGCGACGGCGACGGCGACGGCGACGGCGACGGCGACGCATCGTCCTCGACCGTCGGGCGCGCCGGCCCGCCGACCGCCCCGGCGAGCCGCGTCTGCGCGGCGCCCACGGCGACGAGCCGCAGGGCGGCCTCGGGCAGCGGGCGGAGCACCTCCTGCAGCCCGACGGTCAGCAGCACGACGGCGCCGAGCGCGACCGGCGTCAAGCGCCCGTCGGCGGTCGCCCGGCCCGCGACGGCGAGCACGGCGACGAGGGCACCGCCTCCGCCGAGCGTTCCGAGCGCGCCACCGACCGCCGCGGCGCGAGCCGCGGCGCGGTCACCGCGCGCGAGCCGCGCCGCGGCCGCCCCGAGCGCCGCTCGCCGCTGCGTGGCCAAGCCGTGCAGCGCGAGCGCGGGGCCGAGCCCCAGGGCCTCGTCGAGGCGCTCCGCCAGCAGCGCGCGGTCGCTCGCCTGGCGGCGGGCGGCGCGTCGTCCGAGCGCCCACGCGATGCCGGGCGCGAGGAGCCCCGCGACGAGCGCGCCAGCGAGCAGCGCCGCGCCGGCGGCCGGCAGCAGCAGGACGGCCGCCGGAACGGCGACGGCGACCGTCGCGCCGGCCACGATCGCCGGCTGCCGCACGCGCAGGTCCCGGTCGCGCAGGTCGTCGACGTCGGCGGAGAAGCGACTCAGGAGGTCGGCGTCGCGTGCGTCGGCCGGGACCGCCCGCGCCGCGAGCCGCCGGTACCAGGCGACCCGCTGGTCGGCGAGCCGGCGCAGCGCCACGTCGTGGCCGACGAGCCGCTCCCCGTAGCGCCCGAGCGCGCGGAGGAGGCCGAGCGCCCGGACGACGACGATCGCGGTCAGGAGCCCGAGCACCGGCGGCCGCTCGGCCGCCCGGACGATGAGCCAGCCCGAGACCGCCAGGACCGCGACGCCGGCGACCGCGCTCGTGACACCGAGCAGCGGCGCGCGCCAGGCCCGGACGGGCTCCGCGGCGCTCACGCCGTCACCGCCGCGCCCGCGACCGCGCCGGCCGGGACGAGCGTCACGACGGCGTCGCACGCCGCCGCGAGCTCCGCGTCGTGGGTCGCCACGACGAGCGTCCGTCCCGCGGCGGACCCGAGGATGCCGTCGCGCACGCGCTCCGCGGTCGCCGGATCGAGGTGCGCGGTCGGCTCGTCGAGCAGGAGGAGCGGCGCGCGGGACGCGAGGGCGCCGGCGAGGCAGAGCCGCTGCAGCTGCCCGGCCGAGAGCGTCCGTCCGCCGGCGCCGACCGGCGTGCGCAGGTCGTCGGGCAGCTCGGCGAGCACCTCGTCGGCCCCCGCGCGGTGCACGGCGAGCCCGAGGCGACGGACGTCGTCGGGACCGGCGCCGGCCGCCGTCGCCATCGTCCGCAGCAGCGCGCCGAGCTCGCCCGCGGGCAGCGTCGGGCGCTGCGCGAGCCACGCCACGCGACGCCACCACGCCTCCGGCGGCAGCGCGCGCAGGTCGGTCCCTCCGCAGCGCACGGTGCCGACGTCCGGGTCGCGCAGTCGCGCGAGGAGCTCCAGCAGCGTGCTCTTCCCCGACCCCGAAGGCCCGACGATCGCGAGGGTGCGGCCCGGCGCCACGTCGAGATCCAGCGGCGCGAGAGCGTCGGCGCGCCCCCCGCCGCCCCGGACGGCGGCACCGCGAAGCCGCAGCGCCGCCGCCGACGGATCGGGGGCCGCGACGCCGGTCCCCCGGTCGTCGAGCGGCCCGGGCTCGTCGAGGAAGGCGAGCGCCCGCCGAGCCGCTTCCGCTCCGTCCTCGGCGGCGTGGAAGCGCTGCCCCGCCTCCCGCAGCGGCGCGTAGACCTCCGGTGCCAGCAGCAGCACGAACAGCCCGACGCCGAGCGTCAGGTGCCCCTCGGCGAGCTGGACGCCGACGACGGCCGCGGCGATCGCCGTGCCGAGCATCGCCAGGAGCTCCAGCACGAGCGCCGAGAGGAAGGCCACGCGCAGCGCGGCGAGCGACTCGTCGCGGTAGCGCTCGGCGATCGTCCGGAGCGCCGGGACCTGCGCGTGCTCGCGACCGTGCGCGCGCAGGGTCGGCAGGCCGCGCACCACCTCGAGGAAGTGCGCGCCCAGCACCGCGAGCTGGTGCTGGCGCTCGCGAGCGTGCTCGGCGCTGCGGCGGCCCACGAGCGCGAGGAAGACGACGACGATCGGCAGCGTGCAGGCCAGCAGCGCCCCGACGAGCGGCGCGCGCCACGTCACGACGGCCACGAGTCCGAGCGGCACCGCTCCGGCGAGCGCGACCGCAGGCACCGCGCGGGCGTAGTAGTCGGCCAGCGCGTCGACGCCCTGCGTCGCCGCGGCGACGACCTCGCCGCGGCGCGCGCCCTCGAGCGGCGCGGAGCGACCGCGGAGCGCCGCGTCGGCGATGCGGACCCGCAGGGAGGCCATTGCGCGTCGCGCCGCCCAGCGACCGGCGAGCTCGGTCCCGGCGCCGAGCGCGACCCGGCCCGCGACGGCCAGTCCGAGCAGCGCGAGCGCCGTGCCCGTCGGGGCGCGCCCCGCGACGGCGTCGGTCACCGCGTCCGCGATCACCCAGGCCTGCAGCACGAGCAGGGACGCTGCCAGGGCGCCGCAGCCGATCGCCGCCGCAAGACCCGTCCGGACCCGCGGGTCGACCTCGAGCAGGCGCCGGTGCACGGCGCGCGCCTCGTCGCGCGCGGCGCGGCCGCGCGCAGCCGGGGTGGCGTTCGCGTCCGGCGCGGCGGCGTTCATCGGAGCTCCCGCATGGTGCCCCGTACGGCGCGCGCGACGAGCGAGCCCGGTCCGGCCGTGGGCGCATCGTCCGGCGCGCGCAGGAACCGCACGTAGGCGTACCCGAGCGCGGCCAGCAGCGGCGGCAGCAGGACGCCGGCGATCACGAGCATCGCGGTGAGCGTCACGTCGCCGGCGGCCGCCTCCGCGAGCCGCACGGCGTGCGGTCCCCGTCCCGCCACCGGGGCGTGGTGCAGCGCCGCCAGCACGACGCCGACCGCCCCCGCCGTCGTCGCCGCCGCCCCGAGGAGCGCCCAGTCGTCGCGCACGACGAACGCCCCGAGGACGAGCAGCCCCAGCCCCGCGCCCGCCACGAGCACCAGCAGCGCCCCGAGCAACCCCACCTGCACCCCCGCGGCCGCCCCGGCGGTGAGCGCCGCCGCGGCGAGCAGCAGCAGCGCCGCAGCCAGCGCCGCGCCGGGCAGCAGCGGCAGGTCGGCGCGCGCCGACGGGAGCCGCAGCCGCAGGAACGCGACGCCCTGCGCGCGGCAGAGCGCGACGAGCGCGAGGCCGGCGAGGACGCCCTCCGGCTGCAGCAGCCCGAGCCCGGCGTCCCGACCGCGCGCGAGCGAGCCGTCGAGCGCCCCGGCCCAGATCAGGCCCCAGAGGAACGGGATCACGAGGCTCGTGGCCACGAGCGCCCGCTCCCAGCGCGGCACCGCCGCCGGCGTCGCGTGGCCGAGCAGCTCGATCGCGGCGTGGCGCACCATCACCGCGCCGACGAGGAGCACGAGCGGCAGGTAGGCGCCCGAGAGCAGCTCGGCGTACCAGCCGGGGAACGCGCCGAGCGTCGCCGCGATCGCCAGCACGAGCCACACGTCGTTGGCCGCCCAGGTCGGGCCGATCGCCCGCAGCGCGGCGGCGCGGTCGGTGCGCCGGACGAGCATCCCGACGCCGAGGTCGGTGCCGCCGAGGACGAGGTAGAGCACCCAGACGGCGCCGAGCAGCGCGTACCAGGTGGTCTGGAGGGTGGTGGGGTCCATGGTCGTCGCGTCCTCGGGCTCAGTAGGAGATCGACAGGCGGCCGGTCGACGCGTCGTCGCGGTCCTCGGCCGCCGGCCGAGCGACCGGGTCGCGCGGGGTGGCTCCGGTCGCCTCCGGCAGGCCGTGGGCGAGCTCGCGCCGGATCGTCCGCAGCCCGATCACGGTCGTGGCCAGGTAGATCGCGAGGAACACCACGAGGCTCGTCGCCACCGCGGCGACCGGCAGGTCGCTCACCGCGTCCTCGGTCCGCAGGAGCCCCTGGATCGCCCAGGGCTGCCGTCCGGCCTCGCGCACGAGCCAGCCGCCGGCGGCGGCCACGAACGGGGCCACGGCGGCCAGCGGCGCGACGCGGAGGAAGAGCCGCCCGCCGCGACCGTCGGTCAGCCCTGCCCCCGGCCGCCGGCGCAGGAGCCAGAGCCCCCAGCCCATGAGCAGCACGAGCGCGGCGCCGCTGCCGACCATGAGCCGGAAGCTCCAGTAGAGCAGCGGCACGTTCGGCACGTAGCTGCCGGGCCCGTAGCGCTGGGCGTACTCGCGCTGCAGGTCGTCGATGCCCAGCACGGTCGAGTCGAGCGAGAAGTCGTCGATCAGCGACAGGAGCGCCGGGACCTTGACGTTCACCGTCGGCTCGCCGGGATCGCTGCGGATCGGGCCGAGCGCGAAGAGCGAGAGCGACGCGGGCGACTCCGTCGAGTAGAGCGCCTCGGCGGCGGCCATCTTCATCGGCTGGTGCTCGACCGCGCGCACGCCCTGGAAGTGCCCGGCGACGAGGGCGAGCGCGCCGGCGACGAGGCCGACCGCGCAGGCCTGCGTCGCGGCGCGGCGGAAGGCGGCGACCTCGTGGCCGCGCCGCACCTGCCAGGCGGCGATCGCGAGCACGAGGACGCTGCCGGTGAGGATCGCCGTCAGCACGACGTGCGCGACGGTCAGGCCGACGTCCGGGTTGAGGAAGAGGGCCGCGACGTCGGTGACCTCCGCCCGTCCGTCGACGATCGCATAGCCGCGCGGGTGCTGCATCCAGCTGTTCGCGGTGAGGATCGCGAACGCCGAGACGACCGTCGCGATCGCGACCGTCCAGAGGCAGGCGAGGTGCAGGCGCGGGCCCAGCACGCCCCAGCCGAAGAGCCACAGCCCGAGGAAGACCGACTCGACGAAGAACGCCCCCAGGCCCTCGAGGGCCAGCGGCGCGCCGAAGATGTCGCCGAGGTAGCGCGAGAAGCCCGACCAGTTCATCCCGAACTGGAAGGTCTGCAGCAGGCCGGTGACGACGCCGATCGCGAAGCAGATCAGCATCGGCCGCGCGTAGTACCGCGTCAGGCGCAGCCACTGCTCGTCCCCGGTCCGCCACCAGCGCGTCTGGAGGATCGCGACGTGGACGGTCAGTCCGATCGACGCGGCGACGATCGAGAAGTGGATCAGCGTCGTCAGCGCGAACTGCCAGCGCGACAGGTCCAGCGCGGTGAGCGACGCCGTGATGAGGGATGGCACGAGGGTCTCCTGAACGTCCGTCCGGGCCCCGGGCAGGGGCGAGGGATGGGGCGGGCGTCAGGACCCTGGTCGCCGAGCGGGAGCGACCACCTGCGACGATAGCAGCGATGCCTCCGGCCGCGGGAACCCCGTCCCGCCCGCCCCGCCCCCGGCGAGCGGCGGAGTCGAACGCCAGGCCACGGCGGCCCGTCGACGGCTCGACAGGCGTGGGCGGCGGCGACCGGCGAAGCCTCGTCGTCGACCGGCTCGTGCTGCGCGCCACCGGCGACCCGGACGTCGACCTGCGCCTCGGCAGCGTCGGCGTCGCCGCGCTGCTCGGCTGGGTGTCGATCGGCGCGGTCCTGCTCGGGCTGGCGACCGGCCTGCCGGTCCGCCACCAGGACCTCGTGCTCGCCACGACCGTGGCGGCCGCCGTCGGGCACGCGGCGCTCGGGCTGCTGCCGTGGTCGCGGCTGCTGGGCACCCGCCGCGGCCGCCTCCTGCTGGACCTCTGGGCCGGAGCGCTCGTGGCCGGCGTCGTCGGGCTCGTCCTAACCGCCGGGGGCGCCTCGCGGCTCGACCTCCTGTTCTTCCTCGTGGTGCCCTGGCTGGCGACCCTGCAGGAGGGACGGCGCCGGGTGGCGTGGCTCGCCGCGGCGGCGCTCGCGTTCGGCGTCACGCTCGCCGTGGCCCCGGCGCCGCTGCCGACCGCCGAGGCGCTGCTGCACGCGGTGCTCGTCGCGGGCGCGGCGATCCTCGCGGCGCTGCTCTCGAGCGCGGCGCGGCGTCAGGCGCGCGGCCGGGCGGCCGCGATCCGGCGCGCCGAGCTCGAGGGCGCGATGCTCGCGGAGGGCCACCACCGGGTGAAGAACTCGCTGCAGGTCGTCGCCGACCTCCTGCTGCTCGGCCGGCCGGCGGAGGAGCCGCAGGCCGACGCGGCCGACGGCGCGCCGGGCCAGCGCCGAGCGGCGAGCGGGGAGGCGGCGGCCTTCGACCAGGCGGCCGCACGGATCCGCGCGATCGCGGCCGTCCACGACGTCCTGGCGGCGCGCTCGGGCGGGCGCGTGCCGGCCGCCGACCTGCTGGCCGCCGTCGTCGCCGCCGGGGACCCGGACGCCACGGCGATCGACGCCGGCGGGACCGACCTGACCTTCCCGCACCAGCAGGCCCAGCACGTCGGCGTGCTCGTCAACGAGCTGCTGACGAACGCCCACCGCCACGGCGTCGCGCCGTACGCCGTGACGCTCGCGGTCCGCGACGGCGAGGCCCGGCTGACGGTCGCCGACGCCGGCCCCGGCGTGCCCGACGCCGCGTGGTCCTCCCCCGGGCTCGGCCTGCGGCTCGTGCGCCAGGTCGCCGTCCAGGGCCTCGGCGGGCGCCTGGAGCGCCAGCCGCACGCCGTCGCGGTGTGCTTCCGTGTGGACGACGATGCGCATCCTGGTCGCTGAGGACGATCCGATCATCGCCCTCGGGATCGCCCGCCGGCTCGAGCAGCTCGGCCACGTGGTCCTCGGGCCGTTCGGCCGCGGCGACGAGGTCCGCGCCGCGGCCCGCGAGCAGGATCCCGACCTGCTGCTGCTCGACGTCGACCTCGAGGATGCCGACGGCCTGGAGCTCGCCGCCGAGCTGACCGCCGAGGGCCCGTCGCGACCGATCGTCGTGCTGACCGGGCTCGACGCGCCGGAGCTCGTGGACCGGTCGATCGCCTCGGGCGTCGAGGCGTTCCTCACGAAGCCCGTCGACGACCGCCAGCTCGACGCCGCCCTGCGCGTCGCCGCGGCCCGTCACGCCGAGCTCCGGACCCTGCAGGAGGAGGTCTCCGACGCCCGGCAGGCGCTCGCGGACCGCAAGGTCGTCGAGCAGGCCAAGGGCATCCTCATCCGCGCGCTCGGGATCGACGAGCCGACGGCGTTCGCCCGGATCCAGCGGACCGCCCGCGACCGCAACGTCCGCCTCGTCGAGGTCGCCCGGTCGATCGTCGCCCAGCGGCAGCTGCTCGAGGAGCGGGCTCGCGGGGACGAGCGCGCGTAGCCGTCGCTCACGAACATTCCACCACTGAAACCCGAGGACCGGGATGATCGTCGGATGCCCGGTCCCCTGACCCGTCGACGCCTCGTCTCCGGCACGGTCGCCGGCGCCGCGCTGACCGCCCTCGCGCCACCGCGACTGGCCGCCGGAGAGCCGACACCGGACGTCTCGCTGTACCTCGGTCCGGCGCTCGAGCCCGAGCTCGTCACCGTGACCGACACCGCCTTCGCCGCCTGGTGGTGGACCGCCGAGCCCGCCGACACGACGGTCCGGCTCACGCCACTGGAGGGCCCCGACGCCGGGCGCACCCGCACCCTGCGGCTCGAGGAGCGCACGCAGGTCCACGTCGCCCGCGTCGGCGACCTGACGCCGGGCCGGCGCTACGGCTACGAGCTGTGGTCGGGCGGCCGCCGGGTCTCGCTCGGCTCCAGCGCCGCCGACCCGGGGACCTTCCGGACGCTGCAGCCGCCACCCGGACGGCGGCTCGCGACGATCGCGCTGCTGAACGACCTCCACGTCGGCGAGCGGTGCTCGGGCACGGTCACCGACGCGCTCGGGCCGTCGCTGCCGCCCTGCTACTCCGCCGACACCTATCCCGACTACGCGCACCGGATGCTCGACGCCGCGATCGGGGAGCTCCACGACCTGCCGATCGACCTCGTCGTGGCCAACGGCGACCTGAGCCACGGCGGCGGCGAGGAGGACGTGCGCCGGGCCCTGGCGCAGCTGCGCCGGCTCCAGCGCCCGCTCCTCGTCACCCGCGGCAACCACGACAAGCGCCAGGCCGCGGGCACGTGCGCCGTCGACGGCGACTGCCTGCGCGAGCAGGCGTTCCCCGAGCAGCCGGCGGGGTCCAGCACGCTGCTGAGCGTGGAGCGGGTCGGCGACCGCGTCGCGGTCGTGGGGCTCGACTCCTGGGACGCCCGCACCCGGCAGCCCAGCCTCCTGCACGGCGACCAGCCGGCCTGGCTGGACCGGCAGCTGGCGGTGCTGCGCGGCGAGGGACGCGACGTCGTGGTGGCGTTCCACCACCCCTTGCTCGTCGCGGGCCAGGGGGTGGCCGCCGACCAGGGCGCCGACGCGGTCCTCGCCGTGCTCGCGCGGCATCCGCACGTCCGCCTCGTCGTCCACGGCCACACCCACGCCAACGCGCTGCAGTTCCACGGACCGACCGGGCGACGAGTGCCGTTCCTGCAGAACGGCGCCACGAAGGAGTACCCCGCCGGCTACGCGCTGCTGCACGTCCACGAGGACGGGATCGTCCGCACGTTCCACCGACCGGTGACGGCGTGGACGCGCACGTGGACGGCGACGAGCGCCCGCCAGGTCTGGGGGCTGCACCCGTCGATCACGCGCGGCTCGATCGAGACGCGCGCGTTCGTGCACCGCTACGCCGGGCAGCCGATCGCGTCGGCCGCCGTCCCGGCGGCGCGCGCGGAGGCGTCGCCTCCGGCCGTCTCCGCGGTGCGCAGCACGACGACCGGCCGGCTCGCGCGCGGCCTGGCGGTCGGCATCCACGTGCCCCGGCGGGCGCGGGTCACGGTCCGGCTGCGGGCGGAGCTGCCGCGCGCCGACGGGCGACGTCGCACCGTCGTGCTGGCCCGCGCGACGCGGCGCAGCGCGCCGGGCACGATCGAGCTGACCCTGCGTCCGGGCCGCGGCGCGCGCCGCGCGCTGGCGCGGCTCCCCCGCGCGACGAGCGCGACGATCGAGGTCGTCCTCGCGCCGCCCGGGGGCCGCGCGGTGACGCTGCGCCGGCGGATCCTGCTGCGGCCGCGCTGAGGGCCCGGACCCGCCGATCCGGCGGCTCGACGCGCCGCCGGTCCGGTCGAGGCGACGCCGGTCCGCGGCGAGGACCTGGTCGCCCCGGTCCGGCCTTCCCCGGCGGGCCCGTCCTCCGCGGACGGACCCGGTCCGCGGGGATCAGCCGTGGCGGCTGTAGAGCTCGTCGAGCAGCCCCGCGCGGTCGGCGAGGTCGTAGTTCTCGGCGAGGTAGCGGTCGACCTCCTCGCGCGGCGTGCCGTCGAGGACCATGTTCAGCGCGACGAGGCGGGCGCCGGCGGCGTCCCCGCCCCCGCTGCCGGCGTCGTCGAGCGACGTCTGACGCGCCGGCGGGGCGGCGGGGGTCGACGGCACGACCTCCGTGCCGGCGGTCGGCGACTCCGGGTCGACGTGCGGCTCGGCGGCGACGGCCTCGCCCGGATCGATCCGGGGCTCGGCGGCCGGCGCGGGCGGCGCGGCGGGGCGCTCGACGGCGACCGGCTGCGGCGCCGGCCGCGGCGTGGGCGGGGCCACCGGCGCGGCCTCGAGCCCCCCGACCTCGGCCACCTGGCCGTGCAGCAGGGCCAGGTCGGCCTGCACGCGGTGGGCGGCGGTGCGGAGGTGCTCGAGCAGGCCGGTGACCTCGCCCTCGAGCGCCTCGACCCGCTGGAGCATGAGGGTCGTCGCCTGCTGGACGGTGGAGACGTGCCCCTGGGCCGCGGCGGCCGCCTCGCTGCGCGTGGCCTCCGCGTCGGAGCTCGCGGACTCGCGCGTGCGGCGCGCCTCGGTATCCGCGTCGCCGGTGATCCGCGCGGCCTCGCCGCGCGCCTGACGCTCGATCTCGACGGCGGTCGTCTCGGCGGCCTGGACGATCGCCCGGACCTGCTCGGACGCGGCGCTGGCCAGTGAGGAGACGACCCCCGGGTCGGCGACCGAGGCCGGCGGGGCCGGCGCGGCGGGCGTCGGCGCGTCGGCGCGCTGCTGCAGCTCCTCGACCTCGCGCGCGACGGCGGCGAGGTGCTCGTCGACGGCGGTGGTCTCGTAGCCGCGGCGCGAGATGGGGAAGTCGCGCTTCTCGATGGACTGGCGGTCGAGCGGCACTCTCAGGGTCCTTTCGGCCGGCAGACGGCGTCTTCCGCCCGCACGGCGACGGAATCTAGCGGACGGCCTGGCCGGAGTCCGCGCCCTCCCGCCCACCCGCGACCCGCACGACGCCATCCTGGTCGCGGCGCAGGAGGCCGTCGCGCACGAGCCCGGCCAGCGCCCGCTCGACGCGCTCGGCGTCGAGGTCGTCGGGCAGCGGTCCGCCCTGCGTCACCGCCGCGACGATCCGGCCGCGGACGTAGCGCGTGCTGTCCTCGAACCGCTCCCGGGTCCCGGGCGCGGCGCGCGGGCGGATCTCGACCGCGTGCGCCGACGCGCACCACGGCTCGGCAGGGCATCGCTCGCAGCCGGCGTCGCGGGCGCGGCAGATCGTGGCGCCGAGCTCCATCGCCGCCTGGTTCCACGTGGCGGGATCGTCGGGCGGCAGCAGCTCCTCGGGCGTTCCGAGCGCCAGCCGCTCGCTGATCCGCACGACGTTCGTGTCGACCGCCGCCACCGCCTCCCCGAACGCGAACGACGCCACCGCCGCCGCGGTGTAGGGCCCCACCCCCGGCAACCGGCGCAGCCCCGCGGCGTCCGTCGGCCAGCCGTCGCGCGCGACGATCGCGCAGGCGTCCTGCAGCCGCACCGCGCGGCTGTTGTACCCCAGGCCGACCCAGGCGCCGAGGACGTCGTGGCGCTCGGCATCCGCCAGCGCCGCTGCGGTCGGCCAGCGCTCGAGCCACGCCTCCCAGCGGGGGACGACGCGCGCGACCTGCGTCTGCTGGAGCATGACCTCCGAGACGAGGATCGCGTAGGGATCGCGCGTCCGGCGCCACGGCAGGTTCCGCGCCGCGCGGCGGTACCAGCCGAGCACGGCCGCGACCGCCTCGTCGCGTCGCCGCAGGTCGTCGAGCGACGGGGCCCGGGAGGCGTCGGCGCGCACGCCGACACGGTAGCCCGAGCGGCCGACGACGCGCTGGGTCCCGCGGCGCCGGGCGCGCCGCGGGACGGTCCGGCTACTTCTTCCGGTTGGCCGGGAAGTAGTACGTGCGGCCCTTGTGGGTCACGCGCACCGACAGCGTCTGCCGGCTCGTGATCGTGCCCGGACGCAGGGCGCGGTAGGCGAGCTCGATCCGACGGGTGTCGAGCTTCGCCGAGACGATGTACGTCAGGCGACCGCCGGCGCGGGTCTTCAGGCCCGTCTTGACGAGGCGCCGCTTGCCGTCGCGCGTGCGGTGGTAGACGTCGACGAGCGCCCCGCGGATGCCCTTGCCGCGGCTGTCGACGACGTAGCCGCGGATGAGCGGCCGCGCCCCGCGCTTGATCGTGGTCCTCCGGTGGTGGATGCGGCCGTTCTTCCCGGCCGGGAACCACGCGCGCAGGCGCGCCTTGAGCAGCCGCGCCGCCTCGTCGGGCGTGCCGGTGCGCTCGCCGTTGCCGCTGCCGCCCGGCGCGGTGCTGCCGTTGGGCCGCGGGAACTGCGTCGCGTGGACCGCGGCGGAGTTGCCCGCGGCGTCCTCGACCTCGGTCAGCACCGTGTGCGGACCCGGGGCGAGCTTGCGGTAGTCGACGGCGATCTCGCGTCCGGTGACGCCCAGCGGGCACGGCTGCGGGGCGGTGAACTGGTACGGGTTGCCGTCGGCCGGATCGGCGTCGGCGCAGGTGCCGTCGCCCAGCGGCTGGGTCGCGAGCGGCTGGCCGTCGACGGTCGTGTGGGTGCGGTAGAGCCCGCCGCCCTGGTCGGCCGCGTCGAAGCGGACCTTCAGCACGCCCGAGCTCTCGCCGTCGTCGGCGACGACGAGGTTGGAGACGGTCGGCTTGACGGCGTCCTTCAGCCCGACGATCGCCTGGGCGACGTCGAGCGAGAGGCCGTTGGACGTGCAGTACCCGAGCCCGCCGTTGTTGCACGAGACGAGGAAGCGCACCGAGCTCGCCTCGAGGCCCTCCTTGCGCAGCTCGCCGTCGAGGTCCGACGGGCAGTCGGTGCCCTGCTTCTCGCAGCTCTCCAGCTGCGTGCCGTTCGTCTCGGCGCGGTACGCGACGCGCGACTCAGCGCCCGCGGCGGCGAGCCCAGACGTCGTCCGGCGGGCGACGAGGCGGACGATCGGCAGCCCGGGGGGCGCGTCGAAGCTCCAGACCGCGCGGGCGCCGAACGCCGGATTCAGGCCGATCGCGGAGCGCAGCGCGCCGCCGGAGGCGCAGCCGTTGGAGGTCTCGATGCCGGGGGCGCTGGGCGATGCGGTCCAGCCGGCGGCCCCGATCGGGGCGCCGTTCGGACCCTTGCAGGCGTAGACGGAGTAGGTGCCGTCGGCGGCGGACGCTGACGGGGCGAGCGCCAGGGCGATCGGCACGGACAGGGCGAGCGGCGCGGCACGGAGCAGCGGGCGTCGGAGCACGGGGGTCCTTCTTCGGGGGGATGCGGTCGGGCCGCGGGGGCGGCCGAGTGGCCTGAACCTACCGGGCACCTCCCCGTCCGGTGCGCACGGAACCGTGCAGGCTCCCACCGGTCGTCCGGCCCGTGGCCGCGCCCGCGCGGTCAGCCGCGCAGCGATGCGAGGCGCTCGGCCGCCTCGTCGAGCACCGCGTCCTGCTTGCAGAACGCGAAGCGCACGAGGGAGCGACCGGCCGACGGGTCGTCGTAGAAGCCGGCGGTCGGCACCGCGACCACCCCGCAGCGCTCCGGCAGCTCGCGGCAGAAGCGCAGCCCGTCCTCCTCCCCCACCGAGCGCACGTCGACCGTCACGAAGTACGTGCCCGCCGAGGGCAGGACCTCGAGCCCGGCGGCCCGCAGGCCGTCCTGCAGCCGGTCGCGCTTGCCGGCCAGCGCGGTCGCGGCGTCGGTGAAGAACGACGCCTCGTAGCCGAGCCCGTGCGCGACCGCGTGCTGGAGCGGCCCGTGCCCGGAGAAGGTGAGGAACTGCTTGGCCGCGGCGATCGCGTCGACGAGCTCCGCCGGACCGCTCGCCCAGCCGACCTTCCAGCCCGTCACCGCGAACGTCTTGCCCGCCGAGCCGATGGTGATCGTGCGCTCCGCCATCCCCGGGAACGTCGCCAGCGGCAGGTGCTCGCCGTCGAAGGCCTGGTGCTCGTAGACCTCGTCGCAGATCGCGATCAGGTCGTGCTCGACGCACAGCGCGGCGATCTCCGTCAGCTCGTCGCGGGTGAAGACCTTGCCCGTCGGGTTGTGCGGCGAGTTCAGGACGAGCAGGCGGGCCGGGGCGCCACCGCCGGGCACGCCGCCCGAGGCGTCGCCCTGGGCGCCGCCGGAGACCGCCGCGCGGAGCTGCTCGAGGTCGAAGGCGAAGCCCGGGGCCCGGAGCGTCACGGGCCGCCGCACGCCGCCGGCCATCGCGATGCAGGCGGCGTAGCAGTCGTAGTACGGCTCGAACGCGACGACGGCGTCGCCCGGCTCGCAGAGGCCGAGGAAGGCGGCCGCGAGGGCCTCGGTCGCGCCCACCGTCGCCTGCACCTGGGTGTCGGGATCGAGCGCCAGGCCGTAGAAGCGCGACTGGTGCGCGGCGACGGCCTCGCGCAGCTCGGGACGCCCGCGCGCCGGCTCGTACTGGTTCGGACCCTCGCGCAGCGCGCGGGCGGCGAGCTCCAGGAGCTCGACCGGCCCGTCGAGGTCGGGGAAGCCCTGGCCGAGGTTGATCGCGCCGGTCCGCTGGGCCAGCTGGGTCATCTCGACGAAGATCGAGGTGCCCAGTCCCTGGAGGCGCTGGGCGAGGCGGGGGCGCGGAACCGAGTCGACGATCGCGCGATCATCGCATCTCGCCGCACGGCCACCGGCACGGGGCGGTTCGATCACCGTCCGACGGTCAGCCGCACGCGCGGCAGATCGCGCACCGCCGCGGTGGTGCACCGCTGCGTCGCCGGCGCGGCGTCGTCGCGGAGCCAGGGACGGAGGCGTCCGGCCCGCGGGTCCTGGCGCAGGACGCGCACGCCGGGACGGCCGCGCGGGCCCCGCACCACGCCGCGCAGCCCGTTGAGGCAGAGCACGCCCGTCGCATCGCCGGTGGCGAGGCCCCGGACGTCGGGCACGACCGCCCGGCGCGCGCCGGGCGTCGGCGCGACGGCGTCCGGGATCGCGCCGAACGGCGTCGGTGCCTGCTGGCGCGGCCCGCGGACGCGCCGGCCGGCGATCGGCGTCGCCAGCGGGACCGTGATCGGCGGGTGCCGCACGGCGATCGCCGGGCAGGCGACCATCGCCTCCGGCGCGGGCTCGGAGACGACGACGCGGACCTCGATCCGGGACGCCGTCTCCCGGACGCTCGCCCGCGGCGAGCTCCCGCAGGCGCCGCCGTAGCCGGGGTCGACGACGATCGCGCCGCCGCGGCGGGCGCTGCCGGTGAGCGTCCAGGCGACCTCGCGCTCCACCGTCGGATATCCCGGCCGGATCGGGTCCACGACCACCGGTCCGCCGACGGCCGGCGCGGCGCCCACGGGCGACGCGCCCGCGAGCAGCGCCCCGGCCGCCGCGGTCCCGGCGACCGGGGCCAGGAGCCGGACGGGGCCCCTGGGCACGAGACGACCGGAGACGCGGCGACCAGGGACGCGACGACCGAGGACGAGGCGGCGGGGGACGCGCATGGGCCGATCCTCCCATGCGCGGCGACGTGCCATCCGATCCGGCCGCGGCCCGGGCCGCCGCGACCCGGCCGAGCACCGCCCGGTCGACGTCGACGCCCCGCCGAGTCGGCCTCGCCCCGCCGGTGGTCGGTGCCGCGGCGTCCCGGGTACGGTGGCCCCGGGCGCCGTGGCCCCGCGCTCAGTGCCCGATCGCCTCGCGCCGCTCGATCACGCCGCGCAGCTCGCGCAGGTCGTCGCGCAGCGCCGCGGCGTGCTCGAAGCGCAGCTCCTCGGCCGCGGCGAGCATCTCCTCCTCCAGCGCGACGGCGCGCTCCTGGAGCTGCTCGATCGTCAGCGCGTCGGTCTCCTCCTGCGCCGCCCGGCGCCGCTTGCCCTTCGGCAGCTTCGACTCGGACTGCAGGAACTCGGCGATGTCGCTGACGCCCTTCTTGATCGTCGTCGGCGTGATCCCGTGCTCCTCGTTGTAGGCGAGCTGGATCGCGCGACGGCGATCGGTCTCCTCGAGCGCGGCCTCCATCGCCGCCGAGCGCCGGTCGGCGTACATGATCACCCGGCCGTCGGTGTTGCGCGCCGCGCGACCGATCGTCTGGATCAGCGAGGTCTCGCCGCGGAGGAACCCCTCCTTGTCCGCGTCGAGGATCGCGACGAGGGAGACCTCCGGCAGGTCGAGGCCCTCGCGCAGGAGGTTGACGCCGACGAGCGCGTCGAACTCGCCGAGCCGCAGGTCGCGGATGATCTGGATCCGCTCGAGCGTGTCGACCTCGGAGTGCAGGTAGCGGACCTTGAACCCGTGCTCCAGCAGGTACGTCGTCAGGTCCTCGGCCATCTTCTTCGTGAGGGTCGTGACGAGCGTGCGCTCGTCGCGCTCCACGCGCGCCCGGATCTCGTTCATCAGGTCGTCGACCTGGCCGCGCGTCGGGCGCACGTCGACCTCCGGATCGACGATGCCGGTCGGACGGACGATCTGCTCGACGACCTGCTCGGACCGCGTGCGCTCGAACTGCCCCGGCGTCGCGGAGACGAAGACGAGCTGCGGCGCGATCGAGAGGAACTCGTCGAACGTCTGGGGCCGGTTCCCCAGCGCGCTGGGCAGGCGGAAGCCGTAGTCCACGAGCGTCTGCTTGCGCGAGCGGTCGCCCTCGTACATGCCGCCGATCTGCGGCACGGTCTGGTGGGACTCGTCGAGGAACACGACGAAGTCCTCGGGGAAGTAGTCCAGGAGGCAGTAGGGCCGCTCGCCGGGACCGCGCCCGTCCATGATCTGCGAGTAGTTCTCGATGCCGTTGCAGAAGCCCATCTCCCGCAGCATCTCCATGTCGTAGCGGGTGCGCTGCTGCAGCCGGTGGCTCTCGAGCTGCTTGCCCTGCTCCTCGAGCTCCCGCACCCGGTGGTCGAGCTCGCGCCCGATCTCGCCCACGACCCGCTCCATGTGCCCCTCGGGCGTCGTGTAGTGCGACGCCGGCCAGACCGCGACGTGCTCGAGGTCGTCCTCCAGGAGCTCACCGGTCAGCGGATCGATGTGCTGCAGGCGCTCGACCTCGTCGCCGAAGAGCACGATCCGGTACGTCGTCTCCGCGTACTGCGGGAAGACGTCGATCGTCTCGCCCTTCACGCGGAACGTGCCGCGCTGCAGCGCGGTGTCGTTGCGGGCGTACTGGATGTGGACGAGCTTCGCCAGGAGCTCGTCGCGATCGACGAGGTCGCCGCGCTTGACGACGATGAGGTTGCGGTCGTAGGTCTCTGGCGAGCCGAGGCCGTAGATCGCGGACACCGAGGCGACGATGAGCACGTCGCGGCGGGCGAAGAGCGCCGCCGTCGCGGCGTGGCGCAGGCGGTCGATCTCCTCGTTGATCGCCGAGTCCTTCTCGATGTAGAGGTCCTTCGACGGGACGTACGCCTCGGGCTGGTAGTAGTCGTAGTAGCTGACGAAGTACTCGACGGCGTTGTTGGGGAAGAACGTCCGGAACTCGTTGCAGAGCTGCGCTGCGAGCGTCTTGTTGTGCGCCATGACGAGCGCCGGCCGCTGGAGCCGCTCGATCGACGCGGCCATCGTCATCGTCTTCCCGGTGCCCGTGGCGCCCAGGAGCGTCGTGTAGCGCGCGCCGCTCTCGACGTGGGACACGATCTCGTCGATCGCCTGCGGCTGGTCGGCCATCGGCGTCCAGCCGGGGGCGAGACGGAACTCGGGCATCCCCTCGAATGTAGCGAGCCGGGCGACGGAACGGGCGAACAGACGTTCGCCGTCCCGCCGCGTCGCGGGCGCGTGGGGGCGCCGCGAGCGGGCGTCGCATCGGGTGCCCACCCCGGCGGTAGGCTCGCGCCCGTGACCACCTCCGACGTCGCTCCGACGGACGTCCCGCTGCTGGAGGTCCTCCAGGCGCTCGCCGATCCGGTGCGCCTGGCGATCGTCCGCGACCTGGCGGACGGCAGCGAGCGCCCCTGCGGCGCGTTCGCGCCCCAGCTCTCGAAGGCCACCCGCTCCCACCACCTCCGCGTGCTGCGCGAGGCGGGGCTCACCGCCACGCGGCAGGAGGGCACGCGCCGGCTCGTCAGCCTGCGCCGGGAGGCGTGCGAGGAGGCCTACCCCGGGCTCCTCGCCGCCGTGCTCGACGGCTCGGCCGTCCCGGCCTGACCCCCGCCGCGTACGCTGCGCGCGTGAGCTCCTGGGGCACGGCCGCCGACGTCCACCGGCTGCGCGAGGCGCTGCGCGGCATGCAGGAGCGGATCGCGGCGCTCGAGCGTGCCGTCGACGGGATCGCCCGCCACGTCGGCTGGGCCCCGCCGCCCGAGCCGGACGTCCCGCCGCTGCCTCCCGAGGTGCTCGCCCGCCTGGCGCGCGGGGATCGTCCCGGCGCGGTGCAGGCGCTCGCGGTCGCCCGCGGCGTGAGCCTGCACCTCGCCACGCGCGAGCTCGACGAGCGCGGGGCGTGACCCTGCGCCCCTCCCGGCCGCCGACGTCCGGGGACGGCGATCCCCGCGGAACGACCATCTAGATTTCCGGCGATGGCGGAGATCGACCCGAACTTCCCCTACGGCCTCGACCGCCCCCGCCAGGTCCGCGGGCTCGCCGGGATCGGGATGCTCGCCGGCGTGCTCACCCTCGTGGCCGCCGTCGTCGTGGACGTCGCGACCGCCGAGGCCGTGGTCGTGCTGCTCCTGCTGGCGACCTGCATCGGCGCGTTCCTCGCGAGCGCCCTGATGTTCCGGACCTCCCGCACGACGAAGATCCGCGCCGTCGACGACGTGCTCGACGGGCTCGAGCTGCGGGGCGACGAGCGCGCCCTCGACCTCGGCTGCGGGAGCGGCCTGCTCTGCGCCGGCCTCGCCGTGCGCCTGCCGGCCGGCGACGTCGTCGGCGTCGACGCCTGGGTCGAGCACCACCTGCAGCCCAACGGCAAGCCGCTCGCCCGGACGACGCTCCACGCGGCGGGCGTGAAGGGCGTCCACCTGCGGACGGGGTCGATGCGGGAGCTGCCGGTCGAGGACGGCGCCGTCCAGCTCGCCGTCTCGCGCGACGCCCTCTCCCTGCTCCCGGGCCCCGTCGCCCGCGACGAGGTCGTCGCCGAGCTCCTGCGCGTCGTGCGCCCGGGCGGCCGGGTCGCGCTCCTGGAGCCGTTCGTCGCGCGCGACCTCGCCGCTCGCCTGACCTCGGCCGGCTTCACCGACGTCACCGTCGGCCCGCGGCGCTGGTCCCTCATGCCGCCGCACCGCCTCGTCACCGCCCGTCGCCCCTGACCCGAGGCGCCGGGGCTCAGTCAGTTCGCTCCACGTGTCGGCCGGATCTGGCCGAGCCCCCGCCAGACCACCCGCGACGGGCCGCGATCCGCTCGATCCGCTCAGCGGTGCGTCGCCGCGCGGCTCGGCCGGTGACGTGCGTGCGCATCACGCGGACCGTCTCCCATCCCGCCGCTGACGCCTCCGCGTCACGCGCCGCGTCGGCGGCCCGGCCCTGGGTCGTGACGTGGGCGCCGCCGCCGTCGGCCTCCACGGCGAGGCGCAGGTCCGGCCGGGCGAAGTCGAACCGGTAGGACCCCGCCGAGGTGTGGAGCGGGTGCTGCGACGACCACGGAGCCAGGCCGGTCTCCCGCTCCAGGAACGTCCCGACGAGGATCTCGAGCGGCGACGTTCCGTCGGCGAGCAGGTCCGGATCCGCGCGCCGCATGGCGGCCAATCCCGGGTGGGTGGGGATGCGCCGACGGAGCGAGTCGATGCTCCGTGCGTCGAGCTGCCCGAGGAACTGCGCCTCGCGAATCAGGCTCCGGAGCCGCGCCGGAGTGACGGCGTCCGCGACGTCGACCAGCGCGCGCGTGGGGGCGACGCAGGGCATCCGCCCGTGCCAGATCCGATCCTCCGGCGCCAGGCACGCGACGACGTGGCCGCGCACCCCGGGGTTCCGGGTGGCGCGCCGTCCGGGCCCGACGACGGTCGCATCGTGCACCGCCGGTTCGACGCGGACGATCCCGGCGACCTGCAGCGCCGACCAGTGGCTCAGCACGACGGTCCCGTCCGGTCGCGGCGGGTGTCGCAGCGGCCAGGGCGCCGCGTCCTCGGTCGCGCAGGCCGGAGGCCGTTCACCATTCCGGCGAGCGTTCGGAGCACGCCGGACCGGCGGCGGCGTCGACGCCCGGTCGATGCCGGCGGCCAGGAGCGCTGCCCAGCGCCGGCCCTCGACGCCGACCACCGGCGTCAGCGCGTAGACCCCGCGCGCCAACCGGTACAGCCGCCCGCGGGCGACGCGTCGAGCGATCGACGTCGACGAGACGCCCGCCGCGTGCAGCTGGCGCACCGAGATCACCCCGCCCTGGGCCCCGGCGATCGTCTCGACGGCTCCGTCCACACGCTGATCCTCCTGCCGGGAGCACGGCGCGTTCGCGCCGACACCGTGCCGATCCCGTGTCTGTGCGGAGAGGGAGGTCAGTTCGTTCCGACGGGTGGAACGATCTGGCCGTCCCTCGGTCGGCTGGCCGTCAGAGCTCGTGGACGAGGACGACCTGGTCGCGGTCGTCGCCGTCCGCGACGCGGATCGCGCGCGGGATCCGGGCGACCTCGCGATACCCGGCGCGCGCGTAGAACTGCTCGAGCCCCTCACCCCCGCGGACCGTCAGGTGGAGCATCTCCAGGCCCTCGTCCCGCGCCATCTCGGCGATCCCGTCGAGCAGGAGCAGGCCGAGCTGGCGGCCCTGGTGGTCGGGGTGGATCTGGACGCGCAGGACCCAGCGCCAGTGGCCGGACAGCAGCCGGTCGTTGTCGGCGACGAACGCGAAGCCCGCCACGTCGCCGGCGGTGCCCGCCCCGGCGCCCGCCGGATCGCGCACCACGACGAGCCAGTCGCGACCGGCGGCCACCCGACGCAGGGCCCCGTCGAGCGCCGGGGCGACGTCCTGGGCGCCGACGGGCGGCACGAAGCCGACCCATCCGCCGGCGTTCGAGACGTCGACCCAGATCCGCAGGAGCCGGGCGCGGAGCGCCGCGTCGACGCGGCCGATCCGCTCGACCCGCGTCCCGCCGACGGCGCGTGAGCGATCGGGAGCATCGCTGCCGGGCACCGTCAGTCGAGCCCCAGCTGCTTCGGGTACGTCGCGCGGTAGTCGCGGCGGGCCGACAGGACCTTCGCGACGTAGTTGCGGGTCTCGGGGAACGTGATGTCCCGCAGGCGGAACGACGCCCCGCGACCGCGGGCCTCGTTCAGCCACCGCTGGGCGTTCTCCGGGCCGGCGTTGTAGCCCGCCAGCGCGAGCGGGACCGAGCCGTCGAACCGCTCGAGCATGTGCCGCAGCCGCCAGGATCCGTAGGCGATGTTCACCTGGGGCGTGTGCAGGTCGCTGAGCTCGAAGCTCGTGGCGCCCGACTGCCGGGCGATGTCGCGCGCGGTGTCGGGCGTGATCTGCATCAGGCCCTCCGCGCCGGCGTGGGAGACCTGGTTGTCGCGGAAGCGCGACTCGGCGTAGATCACCGCGGCGATCAGCGACGGGTCCAGCCCCTTCTCGCGCGCCTGCTGCCGGATGATGTCCTCGTGCCGGAGGGGCAGCCGGATCTCGTCGACGACGTCGGGGACCCGCTGGCTCAGGACGACGGCCGCGAGCCCGACGACGCCGAGCAGCGCCACGAGCAGCAGGACGAGTCGCGGACCGCGCCGGCCGCCGCCCGAGCGTCGCCGCGGTAGGCGGAGGTGCGGGGTCCGGTGCTCACGGGGCGAGGGCGTCGAGGATCGCGGCCAGCCGCTCCTCGAGCTGCTGGACCGTTCCGTCGTTCACCACGGTGTACGTCGCCCGGGCCGCCTTCTCCTCCTGCGCGAGGTGGCGGGCCTCCCGGCCCTCGATCCCGTCGTGCCCGCGCTGACGGGCGCGATCGCTGCGCAGGTCGTCCGGGGCGACGATCGCGATCGTCGCGTCGTAGGCGGCCTCCATGCCGGCCTCGAAGAGCAGCGGCGTCTCGACGACGGCGGCGCGGGCCGGGGGGTGCTGCGCGGCCGCGTCCTCGCGGAAGGCGACGACCGCCGCGCCGACGCGCGGCCAGATCTGCTGCTCCAGCCACGCCCGCTCGTCGGCGTCGTGGAAGACGACCTTCGCGATCTCGGCGCGGTCGACGGTGCCGCTCGGCGCCACCCGGCTGCCCCAGCGCGCGACCACGAGGTCCCGGAGCTCCTCCCCCGCGTACAGCTCGTGCACGACCTCGTCGGTCGAGAGCGTCCGCGCGCCGAGCCGCTCGAGCGCCGCGAGCGCCGTCGACTTGCCGGCGGCCAGGCCGCCGGTGAGCCCGACGAACGGCACGCTCGGCGGGGCGGCGGGAGACGCGGCGACGGGCGTCTGGGGATCGACCGACATCGGCACCTCACCGTACCGAGCCGACCCGTCGTCCCGCGTCCCTGGCCCGCGAACGACGACGGCCCGCGGTGATCCGCGGGCCGTCGATCAGGTCGGCGGGCGCGCGCCGAGCGCGCGCCGGTCCGGTCCGGGGCTCAGGCCTCGGTCTCGCCCTCCGGGGCGTCGCCCTCGGCGGCGGCGTCGGACGCCTCGCCCTCGGCCGTCTCGCCCTCGGCGGCCTCGGCCTCGACCTCACCGGTCGGCGCGTCGTCGGAGAACGACTGCTCGATCGGACCGAGGTCGTCGGAGCCGCCCGACGTGTGGGCGAGCTCGTCGCCCTCGTCGGCGGTGACCTCGCGGCGCGGCAGCACCTGGCCCTCGACCCGCTTGACCGACAGCGACAGGCGACGGCGATCGTCGTCGATCTCGAGGATCTTGACCTTGACGTCGTCGCCCGGGTGGACGACCTCGCGCGGGCTCTCGACGTGGTGGGCGGCCAGCTCCGAGATGTGGACCAGGCCCTCGACGCCCTCCATGATCTCGACGAACGCGCCGAAGGTGACGACCTTCGTGACGGTGCCCTCGAGCTCGTCGCCGACGTTGTACGTGTCGACGACCCGCTGCCACGGGTCCTCCTGGGTCTGCTTGAGACCCAGCGAGATCCGCTGGCGATCGCGGTCGATGTCGAGGACCTTCACCTGGACGGTGTCGCCGATCGCGACGACCTCGCTCGGGTGGTTGACGTGCGTCCAGGACAGCTCGCTGATGTGGATCAGGCCGTCGATGCCGTTGAGGTCCACGAACGCGCCGAAGTCGACGATGTTCGAGATCTGGCCCTCGACGATGACGCCCGGCTGCAGGACGTCCAGGATCGCCTGGCGCTGCTCCTTGCGCTCCTCCTCGAGCACCGCGCGACGCGACAGCACGACGTTGTTGCGCTGGCGGTTGAGCTCGATGACCTTGCACTCGATGATCGTGTGCAGGTACTCGTCGAGGTTCGGGACGCGCCGGATGTCGACGAGCGAGGCCGGCAGGAAGCCGCGGACGCCGAGGTCGATGATCAGGCCGCCCTTGACGACCTCGATGACCGTGCCCTCGACCGGCTCGCCGGTCTCCTGCGCAGCCTCGATCCGCTTCCAGGCGCGCTCGTAGCGGGCCTGCTTGCGGCTGACCTTGAGGCGACCCTCGTCGTCCTCCTTCGTGAGGACGAGGACCTCGACCTCCTCGCCGAGCTCCACCTCCTCGTTCGGATCCGCGTTGCGGCGGATCGACAGCTCCTGCTGCGGGATGACGCCTTCGGACTTGTATCCGACGTCGACCCACACCTCGTCCGGGTCGATGCGAACGACCTGGCCGGTGATCACGTCACCTTCGCCGAAGGGCGGGAAGGTGGCGTCGTAGTTGGGGACAATGTTCCCGTCGACGTTCAGGAGAAGGCCATCGGAGCCTTCGACGACCGTCGCGGGGGTCTCGGTGGTGGACATAGAGACGGAGAAGGGTAGCGCGGCCCCACCTCCCGACGCGGCCCGCCTCCGCCGGTGCCCGCCCTGCCCGGCGTCGAGGGCCGCCCGGCGCCCCGCGCGGCCGCGGTCGGGCCCTCGATCGACGCGGCGAGACGGCCGGCGGATCGAGGGATCGCGGCTCAGTAGGACAAGCCCGCCAGGAGCGGCAGCAGGGCCACGAGCGGCGCCACGGTCGCCGCGCCGTCCTCGCGCGCGAGGACGTACCGCTGGACCCGACGGATCCCGAGGTGCATCGTGCGGGCGTAGTCGGTCTGGTTGCTGCTCAGCGACGGGAACAGCAGCTCGAGCACGTCCGGGCTCGTCGAGAGCCCCGGCACCGCCGGTGCCAGCGCGCCGACCGGCGTCCCGTCCGCCAGCGCGACGGGCCACGGCCCGTCGCCGGCAGTCGTCAGGGCGGCGACCTCCGGGCCGTCGGGCGCGGTCTCCAGCACGAGCCGCTCGCCCTGCACATCGCGGCGGGAGCGGCCGAGGGCCGAGCCGTCGGCGTCCGTGACGGTGACCGTCGGCGGGTCGGCGTTCACGCTCGAGAACCTCGCGAGCACGACCTCGTCCGCACCGAGCAGCTCGGCGTGGACGTCGTTGCCGCCGTCCATCCCGGTGAGCGTCACCGCCTGCCACATCCCGCGGCGCAGGCGCCCGCCGCGGTGCGTCCGGCGCGTGGCGGCGAGGACCGTGCCGTCGGCGTCCTCGAGCGTCCAGTGGTGGCGGTTGGCGACGAGCCCGGCGCGGAACCGCGCCACGAGGGCGCGCGGCTCGGCGAGCGCGTCCAGGGAGGTGATCGTCGGGGGCGGCTCGTCGCTCATCGTCCGGGGGAGCGTCGCCGAGGCCGCGCGCGTGCGCGACCGGACGGCCACCCTGAGCTTTCCGCGCCGGCCGCGCGGGCGCGGCCGGTCCTCCCGGCGCGGCGGCGTCGGACCGCCCGCGGGTACCATCGCCGCCGATGCCGGTCCGAGCCACCAAGCGCGGTGACGAGCGCACGCCGATCGACCTCGACTGCGACGTCCTGATCTGCGGCGCGAGCTTCGCGGGGCTCGCCGCGGCCCGCGAGCTCGCGGGCACGGTGAAGGACGACGGCTCGCCGCTGCGCGTCGTGGTGCTCGATCGCTACGAGATCGGCGAGCGCGCGACATCGGCCTGCGCCGCCCCGCTGCCGTGGATCGAGGGCCTGGGGCTCGGCGCCGCCGTCCGGCAGGTGTTCCCGGAGATCGTTCTGCGGACGCGTCGCAAGCGCTTCGCCTGGACCCTGCCCCAGCCGTTCTGCACGTTCGACTACCAGCTGCTCTGCCGCCTGCTCGCCGAGCAGGGGGACTTCGTCTTCGAGACCGCGAAGATCGAGGGCCGCGTCGGGCCGGACGGCGAGCTGACCGGCGCCGACGCCCCCGGCGGCGCCCGCCCGCCGGCGAGCGAGGACGTCATCACGATCCGGACCGACCGGGGCGAGGTCCGCGCGCCGCTCGTCGTCGACGCGCTCGGCTGGCGCCGCGTGCTCGCGCCGGCGGAGGAGGACAACATCCAGCCGCCGGAGGCCTACCTCTCCCGCGGGCTCGAGGTCCATCCGCACGGCAGCTCCGGCGAGCTCGAGCTCTTCCTCGACCCGACGTACGTGCCCGCGGGCTACTCGTGGGTCTTCCCGGCCGACCACGAGGTCCGCGTCGGCGTCGGCTCGTTCGACCCGAAGTACCACGTGAAGGACCCGACGCTGCGCCTGGCGGCCGACCTGGACTGGGATCCCGTCCGGTTCCAGGGCAACTGGATCCCGCACAAGCTGCGCCCGGCGACCGGCGGCGGGATCTTCTTCGCGGGCGACAGCGCCGGTCACTGCCTGCCGCTCTCGGCCGAGGGCATCCGCCCGGCGCTGTACTTCGGCCTCGCGCTCGGGCGCGAGCTGCGGCTCGTCGCCGAGGGACGCCAGACGCGCGAGCAGGCGCTGCGCCGCTACGCCGCGCTCTCGGCCGAGAAGGCCGCCGCGTACGCGTGGCTCCTGCGCTTCCAGCGCCTGACGGGCTGGCTCGTGCCCAGGACGCGCGCGGTCACCGGCGCGGTGACGCTCTGCTCGCCGCAGGCGATCAACGCCCGCGCCTGGTCGATGTACCTCGGCGCGTTCCCGCCGTCGTTCATCGGCGCGCCGCCGGGCGGCGCCCCGGACCGTCCGGCCGACGCGGGCGACGACGCCGCCCCCGCGCTGCCCGCCGCCGCCTGACCCCCCCGCCGGGCATCGCCGACCCGGGCCCGGGGACGGCCGGACGCACGCGCCCCGCCGCACGGCGCCCGCGCTGCCGGGCCGCTCCGGGGCGGGTGTCACGATGTGGCCGAGCGCCGGGCCTGCTCCCGATCGCCCGGCGGAGAGGAACGCAGATGGCCACCGAGGTCCGAGACAACCCCGAGCAGCACCGGTTCGAGGCGCACACCGAGGACGGCCTCGCCGGCTTCGCGGAGTACCAGCTCGTCCGGGGCGACCGGATCGTCTTCACCCACACCGAGGTCGACCCGGCCTTCGGCGGTCGCGGCATCGGCACGACCCTCGTGGCGGGCGCGCTGGACGCCGCCGTCGAGCGCGGCCTGGCGATCGTCCCGATCTGCCCGTTCGTGGCGCGCTACGTGCACGAGCACCCGGACGCGTACGTCGAGCACCTCGACGAGCGGATCCGCAAGGCGTTCGGATGACGGTCAAGCGCTACACGCGAGAGGGAGCGACGGTGACCTTCGACGGCGAGCGCTGCCGGCACGCGGCCGAGTGCGTCCGCGGGCTGCCCGCGGTGTTCGACACGTCGCGCCGTCCGTGGATCCAGCCCGAGGGCGCGACGATCGACGAGCTGGACGCCGTCATCGCGCGCTGCCCGTCCGGCGCCTTGCAGCTGCTGCGCGACTGAGGGCCGCGCCGGCGACGCCGACGCGGCCCACGGCGACTCCGCCCGCGCCCGCGGTACCCGTGCGCGGGCGGCGCGCGATCAGGAGCGGCGGGCGCCGTCGTCGGCGCCGCGACCCCCGCGACGACCGCGATCGTCGCCGCCGCGCCGGTCCTCGCGGCCCCGCGAGCGATCCTCCGCCCGGCCCCGGCGACCGTGGCGTCCGCTCGAGCGGCGGTCCGCGCCACGCCGTCCATGACGGTGACGGTGCCGCGTCCGCGTGCGGTGACCGTCCGCCCGGCGGTCGTCCGAGCGCGAGGCGTCGTCGCTCGTCCCGCGCGGGCGGTCGCCCCCGTGATCGTCGGTCGTGGTCGTCCCGCTCGGCGTCGTCGCCGTGGTCGAGGTCGTGGTCGTCGCCGGCGTCGTGGCCGTCGCGACCTGCGTCGTCGTCCCGCGGTGCTCGTGGCCGGGCGGGTCGTCCGCGCCCTTGCGGGCCTGGACGACGGTGGGCACGGCGAGGGCGGCGATCGCCGCCGCGGTGACGACGGCGGCGAGCGGGCGCCGGGCGAGGGTCGTTCGGTCGGTCATGCCGCCAGGGTGCGGTGCGCGCGGTCCCAGCCGCAACGGGACCATGGTCCCAATGGCGGTGCGACCGGCCGGGCGGCCCGGCAGGATGGGACGCGGTGCCCGCCGTCCGCCGCCATCCCCCGTCCGACGGCGCGTCGCCCGCGCGCCGCCCGCCGAGCACCGCCTCCGCGGTCGGGCGCTTCATGCTCGGCAGCCTCGTGGCGATCGCGGTCGTCGTGGTCGGCGGGTTCTTCGCCCTGCGGTCGGTGGCGATCGACGAGGCCGAGCGCGACACCCGCGAGCGCGTGGAGGCGGAGGGCCGCCTCGTCCAGGTCGCCGGGCTCTCCGACGGGCTGCTCAGTGGCGACCCGCGCGCGATCCGGCGCCTGGACGACGTCGTCCAGGCCCAGGTGCTCGGCGGCTCGGTCGTGCGCGTGAAGGTCTGGGCCCGCGACGGGCGCGTGCTCTACGCCGACGAGCCGCGGCTGATCGGCGAGCGCTTCCCGCTCGAGCCGGAGGAGGCCGAGCTCTTCGCGACCGGGGGCTCGGAGGCCGAGCTCTCCGACCTGCGGCTCGCCGAGAACCGCTTCGAGCGCGACGCCGGCGAGCTGCTCGAGGCCCACACCGTCGTCCGCCTGCCCGACGGGACCCCCGTCCTGTTCGAGATCTACCAGCGCTTCTCGTCCGTCACCGCGAGCGGCGAGCGGATCCTCGGCACCCTCGCGCCGCCGCTCCTCGCGGGCCTCGCGGTGCTGCTGCTCTTCCAGGCGCCGCTCGCGTGGGGCATGGCGCGCCGCCTGCGCCGCGGGCACGCCGAGCGGGAGCACCTGCTCGCGGCCGCCGTGGCGTCGTCGGCCGCCGAGCGGCGCCGGATCGCCGCCGATCTGCACGACGGCGTCGTCCAGGACCTCGCCGGGGTCGCGTTCGGGCTGGCGCCCCTGGCCGACGACGCGCGACGGCGCGGCGACGAGGACGGCGCCCGCGTCCTCGACGGCACGGTCGAACGGCTGCGCCAGGGCGTCCGGGACCTGCGCACGACGCTCGTCGAGCTCCATCCGCCGAACGTCGGCGCGACCGGCCTCGCCGCGGCCCTGGAGGACCTCCTCAGCCCGCTGCGCCGCGACGGCACCACCGCGTCGCTCGACGTCGACCCGGCGCTCGCCGCGGGCACCCGCCACGACGAGCTCGTCTACCGGACGGCGCGGGAGGCGGTGCGCAACGTCCGTCGCCACGCCCGCGCCGGGCACGTCGACCTCGTGGTGCGCGCGACCGGCGACGGCGGGGTGGCGCTGCGGGTCGCCGACGACGGCGTCGGCTTCGACGCCGCGGATCGCGCCGCCCGCGCCGCCGAGGGGCACGTCGGGCTGCGCCTGGCGACCGAGCTCGCCGCCGGCGCCGGCGGCCGCCTCGCGGTCTCCTCGACCCCCGGCGCCGGCACCGTCGTCGACCTGGAGCTGCCCGCATGACCGTCACCGTCCTCGTCGCCGACGACCACGGGGTGATGCGCGAGGGGCTCGCGCGCCTCATCGACGCCGTCGAGGACCTCGCGCTCGTCGGCGTCGCGGCGGACGGGGCAGAGGCCGTCGCCGCCGTCCGGGAGCACGAGCCCGACGTCGTGCTCATGGACCTCGACATGCCCGGTGTCGACGGGATCGAGGCGACGCGCCGGATCCAGGTCGAGCGGCCCGCGACGGCGGTGCTCGTGCTGACCGCGTTCTCCGACCGACCGCGGATCCTCGGCGCGCTGCGCGCCGGGGCGTGCGGCTACCTGCTGAAGGACGCCTCGTCGGCGGAGGTCGCCGACGGGATCCGCGCGGCGGCGCGGGGCGAGTCGCCGCTGGACCCGCGAGCCGCGCGGACGGTCCTCGCCGCCCGGGCCGAGCCCGACCCGCTCGAGGGCCTGTCGCCGCGCGAGCGCGACGTGCTCGCGCTGCTCGTCGAGGGCCTGCCGAACAAGCTCATCGCCCGCCGGCTGGGGATCAGCGAGAAGACCGTGAAGTCGCACCTGACGCGCGTCTTCCGGGCGATCGGGGTCGACGACCGCACGCAGGCCGCGCTCTGGGCGCAGCGGCGCGGCTTCCCCGGCGCCGAGGACGACCCCGCGACGCGCTGGTGAGCCCCCGCCCGCGGGCCGGCGCCGCGACGAAGGTCCCATTGCCGCGCAGCGTCGCGCGCGCGACGCTGGGGCGCGTGTCCCCCCGCCGGTCGCTCGCTCCCGTCCTCGTCGCCGTCGCGCTCGCGTCGCCGGGCCTCCTCGTGCCGGCGTCCGCCGGCGCGCGCGACGACGCCCGCGCCCGCGGCGAGACGCGCTGCGGCCAGGGCGCCCGGACCCGCCTGGAGCTGCGGTCCCGGGACGGCGCGATCGACCTCCGGTTCCGGCTGCAGCGGGGCCGGGCCGGCGAGCGCTGGCGCGTCGTCGTCGTCCAGGAGGGCCGCCTCGCGTGGCGCGGCCGCCGGACGACGTCGCGCCGCGGCGAGCTCGACGTGCGGCGGCGACTGCGCGACCTGCCCGGCGCGGACCGCGTCACCGCCCGCGCGGCGGGCCCGCGGGGCACGACCTGCGCGGTGTCGCTCGTCCTGCCCGGCTGACCGCGGTCGCCCGCGCGCCGTCAGGGCCGCACGGCGACGCGCGCCGCGGCGGCGCTCGCCCGCTCGCGCGCGTGGGTGACGTCCTCGCCGAGGGCCAGCGCGACCCCGAGCCGCCGGCCCGGGCGGGCGTCCGGCTTGCCGAACAGCCGCAGCTCGACGGACGGGTCCACGGCCAGCGCCTCCGCGGCGCCGCCGTAGCCCGGTGCGTCCGCGTCGTCCGTCCCGAGGACGACGGCGCTGGCCCCGGTGCCCCGCAGCGGGATCCGGTCCTCCCCCGGCGCGGTCCCGACCGGCAGCCCGAGGATCGCCCGCACGTGCAGCGCGAACTCGCTCAGCGCCTGCGACGCGAGGGTCACCATCCCCGTGTCGTGGGGTCGCGGCGAGACCTCGCTGAAGAGGACCTCGTCGCCGCGGACGAACAGCTCGACGCCGAAGATCCCCCAGCCGCCCAGCGCGTCGGTGACGATCCGCGCGACCCGCTCGGCCTCCGCGGCCGCGGTGGCGCTCATCGGCTGCGGCTGCCACGACTCGCGGTAGTCGCCGCCCTCCTGGACGTGGCCGATCGGCGCGCAGAACGCCGTGCCGCCGGCGTGGCGCACGGTCAGGAGGGTGATCTCGTAGTCGAAGGTCACGAAGCCCTCGCAGATGACGCGCCCGGCGCCGACCCGGCCGCCCTCCTGCGCGATCCGCCAGGCCTCGCCCGCGCCGCCCGGCTCGCGGACGACCGACTGGCCCTTGCCGCTGGAGGACATGACGGGCTTCACCACGCACGGCACGAACGTCGCCGGGTCGGTCCCGCCGAGGGCGGCGACGGCCGCCGCGAGCTCGTCCTCCGTGTCGCAGAAGCGGTACGGCGACGTCGGCAGGCCCAGGTCCTCGGCCACGAGCCGCCGGATGCCCTCCCGGTCCATCGTCAGGCGGGCGGCCCGGGCCGTCGGCACGACGCGCAGCCCGTCCGCCTCGAGCTCCTCGAGCACCGCGGTGGCGATCGCCTCGATCTCCGGGACGACGAGCAGCTGCGCGCACGGTCGCCCGCGCTCCTCCTCGAGCACCGCGCGCAGGGCGTCCGGGTCGCTCATCGAGACGACGTGCCGGCGGTGCGCGAGCGCCATCGCCGGCGCGCCGTCGTAGCGGTCCACGGCGACGACCTCGCAGCCGAGGCGGACCGCCTCGAGCGCGACCTCGCGCCCGAGCTCGCCGCTGCCGAGCAGCACCAGCCGCACGGCGCCGGCCGTGCCGGGCGTGCCGATGGTGGTGACGGGCACGGGCGGACGGGCGACGGGCGTCATGGCGCGCGATCTTCGCAAGATCGGTTGCAAGCGGGGGCCCGGGCTTGGGTCGACGGTCCCGCCGCCGATAGCGTCGCCGCCGACCGGTCGTCGGAGGACCGCCGACGGTCGCCGTCGCGCCTGCCGCCCGCGACGCCGCCGCCCGGTGCGGCACCCACCCACTCATGCCTTCGCACGCTCGCCGTCGTCCCCTCCTGCGCGCCTCCGCCGCGACCCTCGTCGCGACGAGCGCCCTGACCGTCGCCGCCGGCCTCCCCGCGGCCGGCCAGGCCGACCCGGCCGCCGACCGCGCCGCCGCGCAGAGCCTGCGCCAGCGCGTCGCCGCCGAGAGCGCGCGGATCGCGGACACGAACGAGAGCCTCGCCGCGGCGTCGACGCGCCTCGCGAGCCTCGACGCGCGGGTGCAGCAGCGCCAGGCGCAGCTCACCGACACCCAGGACCGGCTCGTCGAGGCCCGGATCCGCCTCACCCGCCTGGAGCGCAAGGCCGATCGCGCCACCCGGGTCCTGTCGGAGAACCTCCGCACCGCGTACGAGAACGGCCGTCCCGACCTCGTCTCGGTGATCCTCACCTCGCGCGGCTTCGCCGACCTCATCGAGCGCGTCGACTTCTACAAGCGGGTCGCGAAGCAGAACGGCGAGATCCTCGACGACACGCGCGACGCGAAGCAGGCCGTCGCCGGCCAGGCCGACCGCCTGCAGCGCGCCCGCAAGACGTACGCGCGCCTGGCGACCGAGGCCGAGGCCGACCGCGACCAGGCCGACGTCCTGCGCAACGCGCTGCTGCGACGCCGCGCCGCGCAGCTGTCCCGGCGCGCGGGGACGCGGTCGCAGCTCTCCCGCGTCCAGTCGCGCATCCGGCGGCTCGAGCGTCAGCAGGCGGCCGCGGCGGCCGCCGCCCGCGACCGGCAGGCCGCCGTGCGCGAGGCGCCGCCCACGGGCTCCTCCCCCTCGTCGGGCGCCGGCGCGCCCGCGGCGTCCTCCGGCGGCGGCGACGCGGTCGCCCGCGTCGTGGCGGCCGCCAACGAGATCGCCACGACGCCCTACGTCTGGGGCGGGGGGCACGGCGGCGGTCGTGACTCCGGCTACGACTGCTCCGGCTCGCTGAGCTACGCGCTCGCCGCGGCCGGGCTGCTCTCCTCGCCGCTGACCTCGGGCGGCTTCATGAGCTGGGGCGAGCCGGGGCCGGGCAAGCACATCACCGTCTACGCCAACGGCGGCCACGCGTACATGGTCGTCAACGGCCGGCGCTTCGACACGAGCGCCCTGCGCGGCGGCGGGACGCGCTGGACGAGCGAGATGCGCTCCAGCGCGGGCTTCGTCGCCCGCCATCCCCCGGGCCTGTAGGCCGGACGCGTCGCCGTCGCTCCGCGCGGGAGCGGCACGGGACCACCCCGGGCGCCCCTCGTGGACGGGCGCGCGCGGCCGTATCATCGGCGCGCCATGGAGCGCGTCGGCGACAGGGGGCTGCTCGAGCGCGAGCGCGAGCTCGGCGCTCTCGCGACGGCCGTCGACGCGGCCGCCGCCGGCGACGGTCGCGCCCTCCTCGTCCTCGCCGGCGCCGGGCTCGGGAAGACCGCGCTGACCGACGCCACCGCCGCGCTGGCGGCGTCCGCGGGCCTGCGGGTCCTGCGCGCACGCGGCGCGGAGGTCGAGCGCGGGTTCGCGTTCGGGGTGGCGCGGCAGCTCCTGGAGCGCGAGGTCCGCGGACTCGACGACCTCGAGGCCCGCGACGCGGCCCGCCTCGGGCTCGCGGCTCTCGACCTCGAGGCGACCGCGGCCGTGGACCCCGACGCCGCGCACGGCCTGCTGCACGGGCTCTACTGGCTCGTCGCGTCGCTCGTCGAGCGACGCGGACCGCTCGCGCTCGTCGTCGACGACCTCCACTGGGCCGACCCGCCCTCGCAGCGGGCGATGCTGCACCTCGCGCGACGCCTGGACGGCCTCGGGGTGCTGCTCGTGCTCGCGGCGCGCGACGAGGCCGACCCCGAGCTCGACGCGCTGCGCCGCGAGCCGGCGATCGAGCGCCTCGCCCCCGTCGCCCTCGGCCCCGACGCCACGACCGAGCTGCTGCAGCGCCTCGCCGGCGCGCCCGCCGACCCCGGCGCCGGCGCGGCGTGCCATCGCCTCAGCGGCGGGAACCCGTTCCTCATCCGCGAGTCGGTGCTGGCCCTGCGGCGCGAGGGCCGGCCGGCCGACGAGGCGGCGCTGACGGCGCTCGCGCGCAGCGCCCCGGAGCCGCTGCGCCGCGAGGTGATGCTGCGGGTGAGCGCGCTCGGACCGGACGCGGTCGCCGTGGCTCGCGCCGCCGCGGTCCTCGACCAGGACACGGACCTCCGCCGGCTCGCCGAGCTCGCGGGCTGCTCGCGCGAGCGCGCCGCCGAGGCGGTCGGGCGCCTGGCGGGCGCCCAGGTGCTCGACGGCGACGTCGCGCCGCGGTTCGTCCATCCCCTGCTGCGCTCCGCGGTCCACGGGGACATCACCGCGGTCGAGCGGGCGGTGCTCCACGAGCGGGCCGGGCGGCTGCTGCTCGCGCACGGCGCGGCGCGCTCCCGGGCCGCGGTCCATCTGGCGCTCGCCGAGCCGGGAGCGGATCCCGAGGTCGCCGCCCTCCTGCACGACGCCGGGCGCGACGCGCTCGCCAAGGGCGCCCCGGCGACCGCCGCGGAGCTCCTGGGTCGCGCCGACGCCGAGCCCCCGCCGGCCGCGCGGCGCGCCGCCGTGCTGCTCGACCTCGGACGAGCGGAGCTCGCCCTCGGCGAGCCGGCGGCCGCCGCCGCGCACCTCGCCCGCGGCCTGGCGGCCTGCGACGAGCCGGCGGGGCGCGCGGAGCTCGCCGTCCACCTCGGCCGCGCGCTCGTCGAGGCCGAGGGGCCCGACGCCGCGGTGCGCGCGCTCGACGCCGCCGAGGAGGGCCTCGACGAGGCGGGTGCGATGCGCGTCGCGGTGGAGCGGACCACCCTCGCGTTCTTCGTCCCGGACCGGGTCGCCGAGGCGCGACGCGCCCTGGAGCGCCACGCGCGGCTTCCCGGGACCGCGCCGGTCCAGCGGGTCGCGCTGGCCAACGCGGCGCTCGCGCTCGCCTTCGACCCCGAGGAGCGGGCCGCGACCGCGCGGACGCTCGCCCGCCGGGCGCTCGGCGACGGCGCGCTGGCCGCGGCGATCGGCACGGAGTCGCCCGCGTGGGGCCAGGCCTGCTACGCCGCGGCCTTCGCCGAGGACCTCGACACCGTCGAGCGCGAGAGCCACGGCGCCGTCGACGAGGGTCGCCGTCGGGGCGCGCCGCTCGCGCTCGTCGCCGGGCACCTGGGACTCGCGATGGTGCGGCTGGCGCGCGGCGAGCTCGCCGGGGCCGTCGCGGCCGGCGATGCGGTGCTGGCGGCCGCGCCGGAGCTGCCGGCGACGGTCGTCGTGCGCCGCTGGGTCACCTCGGGGGTCCGCTCGCTCGCCGAGGCGCTCGTGGCCGGCGGCGACCTCGGACGGGCCGACGCCGTGGTCGCCGCCCAGGAGGACGAGGACGACGGCGACCAGCCGGAGCTCGACCGGGCCCTCGTCCGCTACGCGCGCGCGGTCGTCGCCGAGGGCGCGGGCGACCACGATCGGGCCTGGCACGAGGCCCGGCGCTTCGGGGCGGTCTGCGCCGCCGCGGGATACCTCGAGCGCCCCTCCCCCTGGCGGCTCGTCGCCGCCCGGGCCGCGCACGCGCGCGACGACGCGGACGCCGCGCGGTCCCTGGCCGCGGAGGAGCTCGCGCTCGCCCGTCGGTGGGGCGCGCCGGGGGCGCTGGCCGCCGCCCTGCGCACGACCGCGCTCGTCGACGGGTCGGTCGACCGCACCGCGGTGCTGGAGGAGGCGCGCGCCCTCCTCGACGGCGGGCCGCTGGCGCTGGAGCGCGCTCGCGTGCTCGTCGACCTCGGCGTCGCCCACCGGCGGGCCGGCCGACGACGCGACGCCCGCGAGGCGCTCGAGGCGGGCATGGACCTCGCGGCGCGCTGCGGCGCCCTGCCGCTGGCCGGCGCGGCCCGCGCGGAGCTGCTCGTGCTCGGCGCCCGCCCGCGGCGCTACTGGGCGACCGGTGCCCAGAGCCTCACGGCGACCCAGCTGCGGATCGCCGAGCTCGTCGCCCAGGGCCTCACGAACCGGCAGATCGCCCAGGCCGCGTTCATCAGCCAGAAGACGGCCGAGACGCACGTCAGCGCCGTCCTGCGCAAGCTCGGCGTCCGCTCCCGCCACGAGGTCGGGGCACGGCTCGCCGCCGAGCTGCAGCCGGCGCGCGCGGCGGCGGCCGACTGACCGCGCCGCCCGCCGGCCGCGTGCGGCGGGGGCGCGTCCCGTCGGCGCTCAGGCGGGGGTCGGCGCCCGCACGCGGGCGGCGGGCACCACCAGCGGGGTGCCGGTCTCCGGGTCCGGGATCACCCGGCAGCGCAGGCCGAAGACCTGCTCGACGAGGTCGGCGTCGACGATCTCCGAGGGGTCGCCCTCGGCGACGATCTCGCCGTCGCGCATGGCGATGACGTGCGTCGCGTAGCGGCACGCGTGGTTCAGGTCGTGGAGCACCGCGACGAGGGTCGAGCCGCGCTCCTCGTGCAGCTGGGCGCAGAGGTCGAGGACCTCGATCTGGTGCGCGATGTCGAGGTAGGTCGTCGGCTCGTCGAGGAGCAGGATCGGCGTCTCCTGCGCGAGGGCCATCGCGAGCCACACCCGCTGACGCTGCCCGCCGGAGAGCTCGTCGACCGCGCGCTCGGCCAGCTCGGTCACCCCGGTGGCCGCGAGCGCCTCGGCGACGGCGCGCTCGTCCTCCGCCGACCACTGGCGCAGCAGGCTCTGGTGGGGATACCGGCCCCGGCCCACGAGGTCGGCGACGGTGATCGCGTCGGGGGCGATGGGGCTCTGGGGCAGGAGTCCGAGCCGCCGCGCGACCTCCTTCGAGGGCAGCGAGCCGATCTCCTGGCCGTCGAGGACGACCTCGCCCTCCTGCGGACGCAGCATGCGCGCCAGCGCGCGCAGGAGCGTCGACTTGCCGCAGGCGTTCGGCCCGACGATGACGGTGAACGAGCCGTCGGGCACGACGACGTCGAGGCCCCGCGAGACGACGCGCGCGTCGTAGGAGAGCGTCAGGGCCTCACCGCGCAGCCGGTCGCCGGTCGCGGCGGCCACGGTCGCGGGCGTGCTCGTCCGGCGCGGCCACATCAGGCGGCGGGCGGTCGGGGCTGGGGATCCGACGGGCGGGACATCGACGAATGAGGCTACCCGAACGCGAACCAGGACCCGACGGCTGCGCCGCTGGGTCGGGCGGTGACGCACGGCCGGCGGGCCGTCGTCCGTAGCCTGGGCCGTCGTGCCCGCGTCGCTCCAGCTCCCCGCCCGCAGCCGCGGCACGGCGACGAGCTGGACGGCGCTGCTCGCCGCGACCGCCGTGGGCGCGCTCGCCGCGGACGCGGTCGGCCTGCCGACGCCCGCGATGTTCGCCGGGCTGCTCGTCGGTCTCGCGTGGGCGTTGCGCGGCCCCCGGACGCTCGACCTGCCCGAGCCCGCCGCCCGGGCGTCGCAGGCGCTGCTGGGCGTCTCGCTCGGCCTGTACGTGCAGTCCTCGACGCTCGCCGAGCTGCGCGACCACGCTCCGATCGTGCTCGCCGTCCTCGTCCTGACGCTCGGCGCGTCCGTCCTCGCGGGCGAGCTGATGGCGCGGCTCTCCGCGGTCGACCGGCCGACGGCCGCCTTCGGAATGATCGCGGGCGGCGCGTCGGGGATCGTCGCGATCAGCCGCGAGCTGGGCGCCGACGAGCGGCTCGTCGCGGTGATGCAGTACCTGCGGGTGCTCGTGATCGTCCTGCTGGCGCCGATCGTCGCGGGCGTCTGGAGCGCGGGCGGCGGCGGGGACGGCGGCGTGGTGGGCTCGGCGCACGGCAGCGCCCTGGAGGGCCTCGCGTTCACCGTGCTCTGCGTCGGCGCCGGCGCCCTCCTGGCCCGGGTCGCGCGCATCCCGGCAGGCTCGCTGCTCGGGCCGCTCATCGTCGCCGCCGGGCTCGTGCTCGCCGGGGCGCGCCTGACCGCGCCGATGCCCGACCTGCTGCTGCAGGCCGCCTACGCGGGGATCGGGCTGAGCGTCGGCCTCCGGTTCACCGTCGCGAGCCTGCGCCAGGCGGCGCGGATCCTGCCCGCGACGCTCCTCTCGATCGCCGCCCTCATCGCGATCAGCGCGGCGATCGGGTGGCTGCTCGTCGCGCTCACCGACGTCGCGCCGCTCGACGCCTACCTCGCCACGACCCCCGGCGGGCTCTACGCGGTGCTCGCGGCGTCGACCTCCGGCGACGTCGACACGACCTTCGTCCTCGCCCTCCAGGTGCTGCGGCTCTTCGCGATGCTCCTGCTCGCCCCCGCGCTCGCGCGCTGGGTCAGCACGCGACGCTGACCGGCGCTACTTCGCCTCGACCCAGGTCCGACCCACGCCGCCTTCGACCTTCAGCGGCGGGTCGTGAACCCACGGCGCGACCATCTCGCGCTCGACGAGCGCTCGCAGGTCGTCCATCTCGTCGGCGGGGCCCTCGAAGAGGAGCTCGTCGTGGATCGTGAGGATCATCCGCGCGGACGTTCCGGACTCCCGCATCGCGCGGTCCACGCCGATCATCGCCAGCTTCATGATGTCCGCCGCCGTGCCCTGGATGACCGTGTTGACGGCCAGGCGCTCGCCGAGCGACCGCACCTGGCGGTTGCGCGCGGCGAGCTCGGGGATGAGCCGGCGCCGGCCGAACATCGTGCGGACCTCGCCGGCCTCCTTCGCCTGCTCGATCGTCTCGTCGATGAACGTCTTCACGCCGGTGAAGCGCGCGAAGTACGCGTCGATCACCTCGGCGGCCTCGGCGCGCGGGATGTTCAGCCGGTCCGCCAGGCCGTAGTCCGTCAGGCCGTAGGCGATGCCGTAGTTCACCATCTTCGCCTTCGACCGCAGGCCCGCGTCGAGGTCCTCCGGCGCGGTGCCGAAGACCTCCGAGGCCGTCGCGGTGTGCACGTCGCGCTCCTCGCGGAAGGCGTCCTTCAGGACCTCCTCGCCGGCGTAGTGCGCGAGGATCCGCAGCTCGACCTGGCTGTAGTCGCAGGAGAGCAGCACGAGGCCGTCGGCCGCCTCGAAGCAGCCGCGGATCCGACGCCCCAGCGCGGTGCGGACCGGCACGTTCTGGAGGTTCGGGTCGGTCGACGACAGCCGGCCCGTCTGCGCGACGGTCTGCGCGAACGTCGTGTGGATCCGGCTGTCCGGGTCCGCCGAGGCGAGCTGCGGCAGGACGTCGAGGTACGTCTTCGTGAGCGTCGAGAGCTCGCGCCAGCGCTCGATCCGCGGGATGATCGGATGCTCCTCGCGGATCGACTGCAGCACCCGCGCGTCGGTCGAGAAGCCGGTCTTGCCCCGCCGCTTGCGCGAGAGGCCGAGCTCCTCGAAGAGGACCTCCCCGAGCTGCTTCGGGGAGCCGATCGTGAACGTCCGCCCGGCGTCGGCGTGGATCTGCTCCTCGAGCGACGCGATCTCGGCCCGGACCTCGCTGCCGACCTCCTCGAGGCGCGGGACCGACATCCGGATGCCGATCCGCTCCATCTCGCGCAGCGTGCCGACGAGCGGCAGCTCCACGTCGTGCAGGAGCTGCGCGAGGCCCGTCTTCTCCAGCCTCTCGACCTGACGCGCGGCCACGAGCGCGACGCGCGCCGCGATGGCGGCGGCCGGGTCCTCGAGCGCGACGGCGATGTTCAGCTCGTCGGCGAGCTCGTCCAGCGGGTACCCGCGCCGCTGCGGCTCCAGGACGTACTGCGCCAGCAGCGTGTCGTGCGCGACCCGCTCCGGCACGAGGCCGAGCGCCTTGACGTCGTGGCCGACGACCGGTCGCGACCCGACCGCGGCGACGACCGCCTCGGCGCTCTCGCACGCGCCGACGAGCAGCGCGGTCGGCGCGCCCTCGTCGTCGAGCGGTCCGACGGCGAACCGGCGGGTCGGCGCCGGCGCCTCGGCCCCCGCGTCCTGACCCGGCGTCGCGTCGGGATCGAAGAGCTGGCCGGCCTCTTGCGCCTGCTCGGTCGGCTCGACGACCGCCACGACGACCAGCGCGTCGCCGTCGCCCAGCGCCGCCGCGATCGCGTCCACGTCGACCTCGCGCACCGGTGCGGTGAACGCCGCGCCCGCCGGGCCGTCGGGGCGCCCGTCGCCCTCCAGCAGCGGCTCCAGGCGCCGCCACGGGTCGCGGAGCTCGAAGCGCTGGAACCGCTCGCGCAGCGCCTGGTCGTCCGGCCGGCGCAGCGCGACCTCCTCGAGGTCGAGCTCGACGGGCAGGTCGGTGCGGATCCGCGCCAGCTCGCGCGAGATCCGCGCGTTCTCCGCGTGCTCGGTGAGGTTCTCCTTGCGCTTGGCGCCCGAGATCTGGTCGATCGAGGCGAGCACGGTCTCGAGGTCGCCGAACTGCTGCAGCAGCTGCGCGGCGGTCTTGTCGCCGATGCCGGGGACGCCGGGGATGTTGTCCGACGTGTCGCCCTTGAGCCCGTAGAAGTCGGGGATGAGGTCCGGCGTCAGGCCGTACCGCTCCACCACGCCGGCGTGGTCGTAGAGCTTCGTGTCGGTGATGCCGCGCCCGGTCGCCAGCACGCCGACGTGGCCGTCGGGATCGATGAGCTGGAAGACGTCGCGATCGCCCGTGACGATCCAGACGCGCTTGCCGTCCTCGCGCGCGCGCACGGCGAGCGAGCCGATGACGTCGTCGGCCTCGTACCCCTCGAGGGAGACGTTCGCGAACCCGAGCGCCTCGACGATCGGGGCGAGCTCCGGCCACTGCTGGCGCAGGAGGTCCGGCTTGCGCGCCCGCTGGGCCTTGTACTCGGCGTAGACCTCCTTGCGGCCCGACATGCCGGCGTCCCAGGCCACGGCCGTCGGCACGAACCCGTAGGTCTCCACGAGCTTCACGAGCATCGACGTGAAGCCGAAGATCGCGTTCGTCGGCTCGCCGCGGCTCGTGGCGATCGACTCCGGCAGCGCGAAGAACGCGCGGTAGGCCAGCGAGTTGCCGTCGAGCAGGAGGAGGTCGGGACGGGGGGCGGCCACGGGCCCAGCCTACGCGGCGCACCGGCCGACCGGCCCGCTCCGCGCCGGTCCCGTTCGCGGCGGCCCGGGACCCGGCGGAGCACGACGCCGTCGGACCGCCGACGCGACCCCGAGCGGCGCGCACGGGGACCCGACGACCGGTGTACTTGCATACAAGGTCGGACGCGGAATCCAGCCCCCGAGCGAGTACGGTTCCGCGTCGTGACCGGCACGCCGTCCGCGCAGTACTCCATCGTCCTCCGCGTCGAGATCGACCACAAGCCGGGTGCCCTCGGCGCCGTGGCCTCGGCGATCGGCGGGGCCGGTGGCGTCATCGGGGACGTCGCGCTGGTATCCGTCGCCGGCGACACGCTCGTGCGCGACATCACCGTCTCCGCGGGCAGCCAGGCCGTCTGGGAGGCGATCCAGCAGGCGATCAACGAGTCGCCGACCGCGAAGGTCGTCGCCGTCACCGACCGGACCTTCCAGGTCCACGAGGGCGGCAAGCTCGAGACGACGCCGAAGCAGCCGCTGAAGACCCGCGACGACCTCGCGATGGCCTACACGCCCGGCGTCGCCCGGGTCTGCGAGGCGATCGCCGACGACGTCGCGCTGAGCCACGAGCTGACGATCCGCAAGAACACCGTCGCGGTCGTCACCGACGGCACCGCGGTCCTCGGCCTCGGCGACATCGGCCCCGAGGCCTCGATGCCCGTGATGGAGGGCAAGGCCGTCCTCTTCAAGGAGTTCGCCGGCGTCGACGCGTTCCCGATCGCGCTGGCGACGAAGGACCCGGACGAGATCATCTCGATCGTCAAGGCGCTCGCCCCGACGTTCGGCGGCATCAACCTCGAGGACATCTCGGCGCCGCGCTGCTTCGAGATCGAGGACCGGCTGAAGGCCGAGCTCGACATCCCGGTCTTCCACGACGACCAGCACGGCACGGCGATCGTGACGCTCGCCGCGCTCATCAACGCCTGCAAGATCACCGGCAAGCGGCTCGAGGACCTGCGCGTCCTCGTGACGGGCCTCGGCGCGGCCGGCATCGCCGTGACGAAGATCCTCCTCTCCGCCGGCGTGAAGGACGTCATCGGCGCGGACTCGCGCGGGCTCGTGTCCACGCAGCGCCCGGACTACGTCGACGGCACGATGAACTCCGTCAAGCGCTGGTACGCCGAGATGTCGAACCCCGAGGGCCTCACCGGGCACCCGGGCGACCACCTCGGCGGCCGCGACCTCTTCGTCGGCCTCTCGGGCGCGCGGATCTTCCCCGCCGAGAAGCTCGCGGCGATGAACGACGACGCGATGGTCTTCGCGATGGCGAACCCGAACCCGGAGGTCTCCCCCGAGGAGGCCGCCCCCTACGCGCGGATCATCGCCACCGGCCGGTCGGACTACCCGAACCAGATCAACAACGTGCTGGCGTTCCCGGGGATCTTCCGCGGGGCGCTCGACGCCCGCGCGACGCAGATCACCGAGGGCATGAAGATCGCGGCGGCGAACGCCATCGCGAACCTCGTCGCCGAGGAGGACCTGCGCGAGGACCACATCATCCCGTCGGTCTTCGACCGCGACGTCGCGCCCGCCGTCGCGGCCGCGGTGGCCGAGGAGGCCCTCGCCACCACCCGGGGGTGAGAGAGACCGCCGGGCCCCGTCCCGGGCGTCGTCGAGGCCAGCGCCCCGGGATCCGGAGCGGCGTTGCGGGTAGCGTCGGGGCATGAGCGCGAAGCACGTGACGATCAGCGGCGCGACGGGGCTCGTCGGCTCGGCGCTCGTCGCCCGGCTGCGGGAGCGCGGCGACCGCGTCACGGTGCTGTCGCGCAGCGCGAGCTCGGCGCGGCAGCGCCTCGGCGACGACGTCGAGGTCCACGAGTGGGACCCGTCCTCCGACGCCCCGCCCGTCGAGGCGCTGCGGGGACGCGACGCGCTGGTGAACCTCGCCGGCGCGCCGGTCTTCCGGCGCTGGACCGACGCGGCGAAGGAGGAGCTGCGGCGCTCGCGGATCGCGACCACCGAGCACCTCGTGAGCGCGCTCGCGGCGCTGCCCGATCCCGAGCGGCCGCGGACCCTCGTCAGCGGCTCGGCGTCCGGGATCTACGGCGACCGGGGCGAGGCCCGGCTCGACGAAGGGTCGATGGTCGCCACCGGCCAGGGCGACTTCCTCGCCGACCTCGCCGGGGACTGGGAGGCCGCCGCCGAGGGCGCGCGAGGGCTCGGGGTGCGCGTCGTGGCCCTGCGCACCGGGCTCGTGCTCGCCGCGACCGGCGGCGCGCTCGCGGTGATGGCCAAGCCGTTCCGCCTCGGGCTCGGCGGCTGGCTCGGCAACGGGCGCCAGCTCGTCCCGTGGATCCACCTCGACGACGAGGTCGGCCTGCTGCTCGCGGCGCTCGACCACGACGAGCTCGACGGCCCGCTCAACGCGTCCGCCCCGCACCCGGTGACGAACAAGGCGTTCTCGAAGGCGGTCGGGCGCGCCCTGCGCCGGCCGGTCCTCGCCCCCGCCCCGGCGCCCGTCCTGCGCCTGGCGCTCGGCGAGCAGGCGCAGCTCGTCCTGGACAGCTGCGGGATGGTGCCCGCGCGCGCCGAGGCGCTCGGCTATCGCTTCGCGCATCCGGAGATCGACGGGGCGCTCCAGGACCTGCTGCGCTGACCGGCGGCGGACCCGCGGGTCAGCGGGCGAGCGTCCGCGTGACCCGCCAGGCCCCGCCGTCGGGCACGGCGAGCGCGACCGGTGCCGGCGACGCCTCGCCGTCGCGGGACTGGCGTCCCTCCGCGGGCGGGCCGGGAATCGGGACCCGCACGAGGGCGGCCGCGACGTCGCTGCGCCAGTTGCCGCGCCGCGCCGCGCCGATCGCGCGCAGGAGGAGCTTCGTGGCCCGCCAGCCGGCCTGGACGCCGATCGGCGCGGGCCCGCCGAACACCTCGCGGTAGGCGCGGTCGATCTTGCGCGACTCCGCGTCGTCGCCGGCCGCGACGCCGTCGACGATCGCCTCCGCCTCGATGCCCTGCTCGGCGGCGAGCCGCGCGAGGGCCGGCGACGCGGCGCCGCGCGTGAGGAGCATCCGCGTGCCGCGCAGCGACCGCCCCGCGCGTGCCACCGCGGTCGCGGGGTCGCCGGCCGCCGGCTCGCCCGCCAGCACGACGCAGTCGCCCGCGCGACGCAGGGCGGCGGTGATGCGCGCGTCGGCGTACGCGTCGCCGGAGGCCGCGCGGGTCACCGTCGCCGCCTGGTCGGCCGAGACGTCGGGGACGTCGCGGGCGGGCGCGACGACCGTCGTGCGGGCGCCGGGCAGGGCCTGCCGGAGCGCGCGCAGCCGCGCGTCCGTGATGCCGACGGCCACGAGCGTCGGCCGCGCGCAGCGCAGGGCGCGCGCCCGGGCGCCGAGCTGCCGCGCGATCTGGCGATCGGCCGCGGACAGGTCGACGAAGAGCCGGCGTCCGCGCGGCGAGCGGTCCGCGAGCGAGCCCGACGGTCGATCGCCGTCGACGGTGACCGTCGACAGGCCGGTCTGCGAGGCGAGCAGGACCTGCTCGCGCGTCGTGGTCGGCTCGAGGCCGGCGATCATCCCGATCGCGCCCTGGTCGCGCAGCGCGGTGCCCGCGGCCGACGCCGCGCCCTCCGCGCTCAGCCGCCCGGGGTCGGTCGGATCCGTGATGTCCTGGAAGCTCAGGCGGACGCTGTAGGTCTCCACGCCCCCGCCGCTGTCGGCCATCGCCAGGCGCGCGCCGTCGGCGATCGCCTGGCCGCGCTCGGCCCAGGGGCCGCGCAGCGGGACACCGACGTAGACGGCGACCTTCGTATCGAACGCCTCCTCCCCACCGGGGTCGCCGCCGCAGCCGGCGACGCCGAGCGCGGTCAGCGCGACGAGCGCGATCGCGAGCGGACGGGCGAGCACGCGTCGGCGGAGGCCGGGACGGGCCGGAGCGCGCTCAGGCGCCGCCGGAACCGTTGCGCCCCGGCAGGTACGACAGGACGCGGGTGACGGCGGTGGACAGCAGGATGATGCCGAGCGCGATCAGGGTCGCGTCGATCGACTTCATGCCGACCGCCCAGAGCGCGAGCCAGACGAGGACCGCAAACGTGATCGCGTAGATGAGCCCCATACGACCGGGGAATCTACCGCGATCCCGCCCACGGCGCCGCGGCGACGGCGCGCTCCCGCGAGCCGGCCCGCTCCCGTCAGCGGCCGAGCCCGCGCGCGAGGTCGGCCATGACCGCCGAGACGGCGCTCACGGGGTCCGGCTCGCCGGCCGCGCGGACGAGCCGGCTGCCGACGATGACCCCGTCGGCGCCCGCGGCGGCGGCCTGCGCGGCGTGCTCGCCCGTCGCGATGCCGAACCCGAGCCCGACGGGCACCGTCGCGTGGGCCTTCGCACGCGAGACGACCTCGGAGAACTGGTCCGCGAGCGCCGCGCGCTCGCCGGTCGTGCCGGTGACCGAGACGGCGTAGAGGAAGCCACGGGCCTCGCGCGCGACCTCGGCGGCCCGCGCGTCGGAGGTCGTCGGCGCGATCAGGGGCACGAACGCGACGCCGGCCTCGTCGCAGAGCGCGATCGCCTCCGCGGACTCCTCGCCGATCGGCAGGTCGGGCACGATGAGCCCGCTGATGCCCGCGTCGCGCAGGCGCGCGACGAAGGTGCCGAACCCCGGGTGGTGCACGAGGTTCGCGTAGACCATGAGGACGACCGGGACGTCGGCGGCGAGCTGCTCGCCGATCCGCAGGACGTCGGCGGGGGTCACCCCGGCCTCGAGCGCCGTGGTGCCCGCCGCGTGGATCACCGGGCCGTCGGCCAGCGGGTCGCTGTAGGGCACCCCGAGCTCGACGAGGTCCGCGCCGCCGTCGACGTACGCCTGCGTGAGCTCGCGCGAGACCGACGGCGTCGGGTAGCCGCCCATGAGGTACGGCATGAGGGCCGTCGGGTGCGACGGATCCGCGGCGCGCCGGGCGAAGGCCGCGGCGATCCGCTCCGCGCCCACGCCCCCGCGGACCGGCGCGTCGGCGCCGGCCGTCTCCTGCCCGCTCATCGGACCTCGGCCCCGTTGCTCGTGCTGGACCCGGTGCGCGGGTCGCCGGCGTGGGGGCCGCGCGGGTGGCGCGGGGTCACGGCGAGGGCGTCCTCCCCCTCGAGCTCCTCGAGGGAGGCGAGCGCGTGGACGAGGTCCTTGTCGCCCCGGCCGGAGAGGCAGACGACCTCGATCTCGACGTCCGGCGCGGGCTCGCGGAGCACGTGGTGCAGCGCGTGACTGGACTCCAGCGCCGGGATGATGCCCTCCAGCCGGGCGACCTCGCGGAACGCGCGCAGCGCGTCGTCGTCCTGCGCGGCGACGTACGTCGCGCGGCCGCTGTCGCGCAGCCACGCGTGCTGCGGTCCGACGCCGGGGTAGTCCAGGCCGGCGGAGATCGAGTGCGCCTCGAGGATCTGGCCCTGCTCGTCCTGGAGCACCGGCGACAGCGCGCCGTGGAGGATCCCGCCCGGCAGCCCGGAGGTGAGCACGGCGCCGTGGGCCCCGCTCTCCAGGCCGTGGCCGCCGGCCTCCACGCCGACGAGCGCCACCGGGTCGTCGAGGAACCCGGCGAAGATGCCGATCGCGTTGCTGCCGCCGCCGACGCAGGCCACGACGCGGTCCGGCAGGCGACCGGCCGCCTGCAGCACCTGCGCGCGCGCCTCGTCCCCGATCACGCGCTGCAGGTCGCGCACGAGCGCCGGGTACGGGGCCGGGCCGCCGGCGGTGCCCAGGACGTAGTGCGTGTCGGCGACCTCGGCGACCCAGGCGCGGATCGCCTCGGAGGTCGCCTCCTTCAGCGTCCGGCGCCCCGACTCGACCGGCGCGACGGTCGCGCCGAGCAGGCGCATCCGCTGGACGTTCGGGTGCTGGCGGCGCATGTCCTCGCTGCCCATGTACACGGTGCAGTCGAGGTTCAGGAGCGCCGCGGCGGTCGCCGTGGCGACGCCGTGCTGGCCGGCGCCGGTCTCGGCGATGACCCGCTTCTTGCCCATCCAGCGCGCGATGAGGCACTGGCCCAGCGCGTTGTTGATCTTGTGGGCGCCCGAGTGCAGCAGGTCCTCGCGCTTGAGGTAGACCTGCCGGCCGACCTGCTCGCTGATCCGGCGAGCGAGGTACAGCGGCGTCGGGCGACCGGCGTAGTCGGCCGACAGCTGACGCAGCTCGGCCTGGAACGCCGCGTCGGTGCGCAGCGTCGCCCACGCCCGCTCGAGCTCGTCGAGGGCGGGGATCAGCGTCTCGGGGACGTAGCGGCCGCCGTACGGGCCGTAGCGCCGCTCGACGCCCTGCTCCTGGATCGGGGTGCTCATGCGGTGAACCTCGCGGTCGAGGGCGGGGCCCCGTCGGGGGTCGCCGACGGGAGGACCTCGGCGGCGGGAGCCTCGGACGCGGGCGCCTCGCCGTCCCCGGGACCGCCGTCGGCCGGCGTCGGCTCCTGCGGCTCGGCGATCGCACGCGCGCCGTGCGCGGCGGCGATGAACGCCTCGACGAGCGCCGGGTCCTTGCGGCCCGGGGCGGCCTCCGTGCCGCCGGCGACGTCGACCGCCCACGGGAACGCCGTGAGGATCGCGTCGGCGACGTTGTCCGGCGTCAGGCCGCCCGAGAGCAGGAGCTTCGGCTGGCGCTCCTTCGGCGCCGCGCGACGGACCTTCGCGAGCTCCCAGTCGAACGCCTGCCCCGTGCCGCCGGGCCGGCCCTCGACGAACGTGTCGAGCAGGTGGAACTCGGTGTGGAACGGCCGCAGCGCCGTGACGTCGGCGGCGTTGCGCACCCGCGCGGCCTTGATGACCTTCGCGCCGGTCCGCCGGGCGACCTCGCCGCAGAACTGGGGACCCTCGTCCCCGTGGAGCTGCACGAGCGTCAGCTGACACGCCTCGGCGGCGCGCTCGATCTCGTCGAGCGGGGCGTTGACGAACACGCCCGCGACCTCCGCCCGGCGCTTCAGCGACGCGCCGATGAGCTGCGCCTGCTCGAAGCCCACGCGCCGGCGGCTCTCGCGCCAGAAGATCATGCCCACCGCCCAGGCACCGTGCTCGACGGCGTGCTCGGCGTCCTCGAGGCGCGTGACGCCGCAGATCTTCACCCGCGTGGACGGCTCGCGCCGCTTCGGCGGCGGAGCGTCGACGGGCGGACGGACCGGACGGGGCCGGGCCGTCCCGCTCGGGGCGGCGGCGGGTCGGTCGGTCGGCGAATCGGCCACCCGCTCCATGCTAGACCGTGCGTCGCGGCCCGGCCGTCCGCCGACGGCCGGTCCGCGGACGGCGTCAGTCCTCGGCCTTGCGCTCGAGCTTCGAGACGTCGCGCGGCTCGAGGAACGGCTCGTCGAGGGAGGTCGTGCGACCCGCCGCGATCTGCTGCGTCCGCTGGAGCTCGGCGTTGTACTCGGCGCCGAAGAGGATCGCCAGGTTGCTCAGCCAGACCCAGACGAGGAACGCCACGACGCCACCGAGCGACCCGTACGTCTTGCTGTAGGAGGCGAACGTCGCGAGGTAGAGCGTGAAGAGGGCGGTGACGAGGATCCACAGCACGAGCGCCACCACACCGCCCGGCGAGAAGAACCGGATCGACGGCTGCTCGACGTTCGGCGTGGCCTTGAAGAGGAACGCGAGCATCGCCGAGACGACGAGCAGCAGGATCGGGATCTTCGCGATGTCCCAGATCGTCGCCGCCGAGCCTCCGAGGCCGAGCACCTTGCCGGCCTCCGTGGCGACCGGTCCGGACACGACGACGCCGACCATCACCACGACGAGCATCAGCAGGAGCACGAGGACGATCCCGATCTGCTGCGGCTTGAGCTTCCACACCGGCCGTCCCTCCTCGACCTCGTAGATCGCGTTCGAGGCCCGGGTGAACGCCGCGATGTACCCCGAGGCGGAGTTCAGCGCCAGCAGGAGGCCGATGACCAGGGCGATGCCCGCCTGCCCCTCGGACCCGGCGATGTTCTCGATCGCCGACGCGAGGATCTCGCGGGCCGGGCCGGGCGACAGCTCGGAGAGGTTCTCCAGCAGCGCGTCGGTGGCCGAGCTCCCGGCGAGCCCGACGATCGAGACGAGCGCGATGAGCGCCGGGAAGACGGCCAGGACGCTGTAGTACGTCAGGGCCGCCGCCCAGTCGGTGAGGTCGTCGGCCCGGAACTCGATGAGCGTGCGCCGCAGCGTCTGCCGCCGCGTGGCGAGGTGCAGCACCGATGCGGAGCCGTCCTCGGCGGCGCCCTCGAACCGGCGCTTGGCCTCGAGCGTCTCCCGCTCGTCCTCGTGCTCCAACGCCATCTGCGACCTCCTGCCGCTCGCCCGGGTGTCGAACCGGGCCGGACGACCTCGCCGGCCCCTCCCCGTGCTACCCGCGGCCGCGATCGGCGCAACCGCCGATCGGGCCGGGCGGAGGTGCGCCTACGGGAGCTGGAACTCGTCCGGCGCCTGGTCGTTCTGGGAGCCGTCGGCGCTGGAGGAGGTCGAGTCGGGGCGGCGCCCGAGGGTGACCTTGAGCTTCTTCTCCTGCGAGCCGCGTCGCACGACGACCGTCACCTCGTCACCGGGCTTCTTGCCGGTGATCGCCTGGTTGACGTCGTCGGCCGACGTGATCCGCTTGCCGTCGACCTGCGTGATGACGTCGCCGCCGATGACGAGCTGGCCCTGCGAGGTGTTGACGGTCGCGCTGCCGGCCCGCAGGCCCGCCTTCTGCGCCGGGGAGCCCGGGGCGACCTGCTGGACGATCGCGCCTTCCTTCGTCGCCGGGCGCAGCTGCTCGGGCAGGCCGTCGGGGAAGTCCGACGCCGAGAGGCTCGTGACGCCGAGGTAGGCGATGTTCGCGTGGCCGTCCTTCTTCAGGTCGGGCAGGACCTGCTTGACCGTCTCGATCGGGACGGCGAAGCCGATGCCGACGCTGCCCTGACCGGAGCCGGAGGTCGCGATCTGGCTGTTGATGCCGATGACCTTGCCCGCGCCGTCGAGCAGCGGGCCACCCGAGTTGCCCGGGTTGATCGACGCGTCCGTCTGGATGACGTTGTCGATGCTGAAGCCGCCCGGGCCGGTGATCTGGCGCTGCTTGGCCGACACGACGCCGGTCGTGAGCGTCCGGTCCAGGCCGAACGGGTTGCCGATCGCCAGCACCGGATCGCCGACCTGGACGTCCTTCGCGGAGCCGAGCTCGAGGGGCTTGAGGTCGAGGCCCTTCGGGTCGACCTTCAGCAGCGCGATGTCGTTGGAGTTGTCCTTGCCGACGACCTCGGCGGAGGCGGACTTCTCGTTGGAGAACGAGACCTGGACCTTCGTCGCGCCTTCGACGACGTGCTCGTTCGTGAGGATGTAGCCCTCGTCGTCGATGACGAAGCCCGAGCCGGTCGACTGGCCCTCCTGGGTCTGCGGCGCCGGGCCGAACAGCGACTGGCTCGCGCTGCGCTGCTGGACGGTGGCCTCGACGAGCACGACGCCCGGCGCGTCGCGCTCGTAGATCTCGCGGGCGGTCGGCGCGCCCTCCTCGCTGGAGGCGTTCGACGCCTGGGCGATCGGGGCCTGGCGCAGGACGGTGGTCGTGGATCCGTCGCCGCCGACGCCCAGCGCTCCCGCGCCGAGGGCCAGGCCGGCGCCCAGGACGGCCGAGACGCCGACGACCGCGGGAGTGGCGAGCTTGCTCATGAACGCCAGTATGCGCGGCGTTCCCTAAGGCGATGTGAAGCGCGTCTAGGAGGTCGCTGGGCGTCGCCGGTGCAGCGCCTCGCGGAGGCCGCGCGCGCCGCTCAGAGGGCGGCGAGCTCCCGGCAGGCCGCCTCGATGTCGTCCTGGCGCATGAAGTGCGACCCCACGAGCACGGCGTCGACCCCGACCCGCTCGAGCTCCTCGATCTCCTCGCGCCGGCTGATGCCGGACTCGGAGACGACGACCTTCCCCGCGGGCACGTGGCTCAGCAGCTCGAACGTCCGGTTGAGGTCGATCGACAGGTCGCGCAGGTCGCGGTTGTTGATGCCGATGACGTCGGCGTCCACGACCTCGAGGGCGCGCTCGAGCTCCTCGCCGTCGTGGACCTCGACGAGCACGTCGAGGTCGTACTCGCGCGCCTTGCGGTAGAGCTTCGCGAGGTCCTTGTCCTCGAGCGCGGCGACGATCAGCAGCAGGGCGTCGGCACCGGAGACCGCGGTCTCGAGCACCTGGTACGGGTGGACGATGAAGTCCTTGCGGATGATCGGCAGGTCGCTCGCGCCACGGGCCTTCGCGAGGTCCGTCAGCTCTCCGCCGAAGAACGGCTCGTCGGTGAGCACCGACAGCGCGGTCGCGCCGGCGCGCTGGTAGGCGGCGACGACCTCCTCGACCGTCGAGCCGGTGCGCAGCTCGTGCTCGGCCGACGGGGCGCGGCGCTTGTGCTCGGCGATGACCGACACGCCGGGACGCGACGCGAGCGCCTCGGCGAAGGGGCGGTCGTCGCCGCGGTCCTTCAGGCGGGCGCGCAGCTGCTCCGGTGGCACGGCCTTGCGCCGGCGCTTCACGTCGTCGCGGGTGCGGTCGACGATCTCGTCGAGGATGCTCATGAGACGGTTCCCCCCACCCGGCCCCCGGCGGGCGCTTCGGTCGTGCCCGCGCCGGACGCGAGCTGGTTCGTGCGGGCGACGTAGCGCTCCAGGACCCCGGCGGCGGCGCCGGAGGCGATCGACTCGCGGGCGCGCTCGACCCCGGCGGCGAGGCTGTCCGCGCCGCCGCCCACGAAGATGCCCGCACCCGCGTTGGCGACGACGAGCTCGAGCGCCGCGCCCGGCTCCCCGTCCAGCACCCGACGGCTGACCTCGGCGTTCTCGGCCGGGGTCGCGCCCCGGACGGCGTCCAGCGGGTGGCTCGTGACGCCGAGCTCCTGCGGCGTGACCCGGCGGCGCTCGATCCCGTCGGGGGTGACGGCGAGGACCGTCGACGGGGCGGCGATCGACAGCTCGTCCAGGCCGTCCTCGCTGCGCACGAGCAGCGCGTGCTCCGTGCCGAGCCGGTGGACGGCCTCGGCCATCCGCTCGATGACGTCCGGGTACCCGACCCCGATCACCTGGCGCGGGGCGCCGGCGGGGCTCGTGAGCGGGCCGAGGACGTTGAAGACGGTGCGCACGGCGAGCTCCTTGCGCACGGGGATGACGTAGCGCGTGGCGGCGTGATGGCGCGGCGCGAAGAGGAAGCCGAAGCCCAGCTCGTCGATCACGGTCCCGACCTGGGCGGCGTCGAGCTCGATCGCCGCGCCGAGCGCCTCCAGCAGGTCGGCCGCGCCGGACTTCGACGTGGCGGAGCGGTTGCCGTGCTTGGCCACCGCGCAGCCCGCGCCGGCGATGACGAGCGCGGCCGTCGTGGAGACGTTGAAGGTCAGCGCGCCGCCGCCGGTGCCGACGATGTCCACGAGGCCCTCGCGGCTCGTCGTCACGGTCGCCGCGTGGCTGCGCATGGCGGCGGCGAGGCCGGCGATCTCGTCGGGGGTCTCCCCCTTCGCGCGCAGGGCGATGAGGAAGCCGGCGATCTCGACGTGCGAGGCCTCCCCGGCCATGATCACGTCGAGGACGCGTTGGGCGGCCTCGAGATCGAGGTGCTCGCCGGAGGCGACGCGCTCGATCGCGGGCGTGAGCACCGGATGGGGCATGCGGTCGGTGAAGCGTAGAGGATCGGGCCGATGCCGTTCGGGTCGCGTCGAGGACGTCCCGGAACGCGAACGGGACCCGCCGCGAAGCGACGGGTCCCGTAGTCCCTGGGCCCCGCCGCGAGGCGGCGGGGCCGGTGGGGCTGCCTCAGTTGCAGAGCGGCACGATCTGGCCGCCGAACGCGTTGAGGATGTTCGCGCTGAACGGCCCGAGCTTCACCGAGATCTCGCGCCGGCCGCCGCAGTTCAGCGTCCCGGCCGAGGCCTGGTCGAACAGGAAGCCCGCGTTCTTCGTGCCCTTGAGCCAGGCGATCCGGTTGTTGCCGGTCGCCTGCGATCCGTCCGTGCCGACCCGGAAGTGCTCGATCTGGCCGGGCACCCGGATGTCGTTGATCACGAACGGCTTGCTCCGCGAGTCCATGAACAGGTAGAGCCGCGGAACCTGCTGGCCGACGGTGATGACGCCGCTGAACGTCGGGCCCTGACCGATGTCGAACCCGAGGTTGCTGAAGCGGACGTTCTCGACCGCCACCGTCTGGCCGTCGAGCGGCAGGGACGCGTTGAACGTCGTCTGCCCGCTCTGCTGCGTGCCCTCGTCGTCGAAGTCGACGGAGAACAGCGCCGGGTACGGCCGGCCGTCGCCGCCGCCGGCACCGCCGCTCAGGACGTTCGGGTTCGGACGGCGGCACTTCGGGCCGCTGTCGACGCAGACATTGAGCTTCGGCGCCAGGTTGTCCAGCGACAGGTTCAGGTTGCCGAGGTCACCCAGGTTCTGGGCCTGGAGGGCCAGGCGACCGAGGTTGCCGGCGTTCGTGAACTTCAGCCGGGCCGGCTCGCCGTCGGCGACCAGGGCCTGGATCCGGGTCGAGGCCGTGGTCCGCGTGAGCTGACCGTTGACCGTCGCCGGGGGCTGGCCCTCGCCGTTCGGGATCGACGCGACGATGTCGACCGGCTTCGTGGCCGCCGGGTCCTGCGTCAGGGACAGGTCCAGCGGATCCGCCGTCATCGACAGGCCGCGCAGGCCGCTGAGCCGGAGGGCGACGCCCTCGTCCGTGTACCGCAGCTCGTCCTTGACGGCCTGGTCGCCCGAGCCGTCGGGGTTGAGCCCGGTCGCCGGGATCGGCAGGCCCGCGGCGAGCCGGAGCTCCCCGATCGGCTGCTCGCCCTCGGGCACCGTCAGGGTCGCCAGCGGCGTGCCCGGCGCGGCCGTCGGGAGGTTCAGCGCGAACTCCTTCGGGACGCGACGGATCGCGGCCTCGATGCCGGCCGAGCCCTCGAGGAAGGCGATGCCCTCGCCCTTGAGGCTCAGGCTCTCGACCGGAGCCGAGGCCTTGTAGCCGAGCTTCGCGCCACCGTCGGCGAGATCCTCGAGACCGAGGTCGAACTCCTCCGGCAGGTCGCGGATCTCCGCGTTGACCTTGATCGGCGCGGCGGGCTCGGTGGAGCCCTCCTCCGCCTCGCCCGGGAGCTGCGCGTTGATGAGCAGCGGTCGGGTGCTCCCCGTGCGCGTCCTGAGCGCCAGCGGGGCCGGGTTGACGGTGATCTCCTTGAGGTCGTGCAGGCGCACGCCGAGCTTCAGCGTGCCGCCGGCGAGGTCGACGAGGGCGCTGTTGTCGCCCTCCTCGCCCGGAGCGACGGGCAGGTCGCCCGTGCTCGAGCCGGCCTGGATCTCCACGCGGCCGATGCCGCCGCCACCCGCGACGACCGACAGCCCGTCGCTGCTGCCGCCGAAGCCGAGCTCGCCCTCCGCCGGGAGGCGGTCGAGGCGCGCGCGGAGCCGGTCGGCGCCGTTGCCGATCGGCAGGTTCGTGGCGTTGATCTCGAGCAGCTCGACCGGCGCGGAGCCGCCGTACGTCAGGCCGCCCTCACCGAGACCGAGCCGGAACTCCTGCGGCAGGTCCTTGATCAGCGCGTCGACCGTCGTGTTCGGCGCCGGCTCCGTCGCACCCTCCTCGGCCTCGCCCGGGAGCGCGGCCTGGATGCGGAACGGGCGGGCGCTGCCCATCTTCGTCGTCAGCGCGATCGGGTCGAGCTTGACGGCGATCTCCTGCAGGTCGTGCAGGCGGACGCCGAGCTTCAGCCCCTCGCCGGTGCCGTCGACCAGCGCGCCGTTCTCCTCCTCCTCACCGGGAGCGACGGGCAGGGCGTCGCCGCTGCCGGCCTGGAGCTCGACGCGGCCGATGCCGCCGCCGGTCGTCTTGACCTCGAGGCCGTCCTCGCCCTCGCCGAAGGACAGGGAGCCCTCCGCCGGGAGGCGATCGAGGCGCGCCTTGATGCGGTCGGTGCCCTCGGCGATCGGCAGGTTCGTCGCGTCGAGCTCGAGGAGCTCGACGGCCGAGGACCCGGCGTACGTCAGGCCGCCGTCGGCGAGCCCGAGCTGGAACTGCTCCGGCAGGTTCTTGATCAGCGCGTTGACCGTGCTGGTCGGTGCCGGCTCGGTCGAGCCCTCGGGCGCGTCGCCCGCGAGCGCCGCCTGGATGCGGAAGGGCCGCGAGCTGCCCATCTTCGTGGTCAGCGCGATCGGGTCGAGCTTGACGGCGATCTCCTGCAGGTCGTGCAGGCGGACGCCGAGCTTCAGCCCGTTGCCCGTCGTGTCGACGAGGGCGCCGTTCTCCTCCTCCTCACCGGGAGCGACGGGCAGGGCGTCGCCGCTGCCGGCCTGGAGCTCGACGCGGCCGATGCCGCCGCCGGTCGTCTTGACCTCGAGGCCGTCCTGGCCCTCGCCGAAGGCGAGCGTGCCCTCCGCCGGGAGGCGGTCCAGACGGGCCTTCAGGCGGTCGGCGCCGTCGGCGATGTCGAGGTTCGTGGCGTCGAGGTCGATCCGGTCCACGGGCGCGGAGCCCTTGAAGCGGATGCCCTCGTCGGCCAGGCCGAGCTCGAAGGTCTCGGGCAGGTCGTTGATCGAGCCCTGGACCGTCGCGGGCTGCCCGCCCTGGCCCTCGAGCTTCGCGTCGATCACGAACGGCGCGGCAGCGCCGGTCGCGAGCTTCAGGCCGATCGGCGAGGTGCCGACCTCGACCGAGCGCAGGCGCGCGATCCGGGCCGCGATCCGCGGCTGGTCGCCCGTGACGTCGGCGCGAACGCCGTTGCCGTCCGCGTTGGGCGGCTCGGGCAGCGCGCCGCCGAGCTCGCTCGTGCGCAGGTCGACGAGGCCGATCTCCGGCTCCGCCGTGACCTTCACGCCGTCGTTCGGCTGCTCGACCGCGAGGCGGCCGGCGTTCTGCAGGCCGTCGAGGACCGCCTTCACGCGGCCGACGCCGGCGATGGCGCCGTTGCGCGGGCGGACGTCGGCCGTGATGCGCTCGATGCTCGAGCCGTGGCCGTCGTAGGTCACCGACGCGTTGCTGCTGTTCAGCGACAGGTCGACGTTGTTCGGGAACTTCGCGAGCTCGAGGTCGGCGTCGAAGCTGCTGCTGCGGACCGTGGCGGTGAGCGGCGAGCCCGGCCGGTCGGTCGTCGCGCGGAGCTTCGTGGTGCCGCCGGTCTCGGCGCGGATCTGCGCGTTGACGGGCGAGCGGCCGTACGCGAGGCGCAGCGACGTGACGTCCTGGCGGCTCGTCGGGTTGCCCTTGAAGGTGCCGGCGAGGAGGTTCAGCGTCTGGCCCGTGTCCTGCTGCTTGACCCGGACGTCGTAGACCGGGTTGGAGCGCAGGAACGCGTCCATCGGCGTGGAGACCTCGAAGCGGCCCGGCGCGCGGTCGGTGCGCGAGTCGTAGCCGAGGTTCAGCAGCTGGCCCGAGAGCAGCGTGCCGCTCGGGTTGCCGATGATCGCCTCGACCTGCGTCGGCAGCGTCGAGCTCTCGCCGGGAGCGCGCTCGACGATCAGGCCGACCGTGTTCGGGCCGGTGATCGTGATCGTGCCGATGAGGTCGGCCGCGGCGTCGTCGTCGACGTTCAGCGGCTTCGGGACGCCCAGCTGGGCGACGACCGTGCGGGTGACCTCGGTGCCGTTGGAGCGGCGCCACGTGGTCTGGAAGCGGTAGTCGAGGATCCCCGCGTTGCAGGCGAGGTTCGTCACGCCGCTCGTCAGCTGGTGCACCCCGCTGGTGAGCGGGTTGCGCCCGGTGAGGTCGTTGAGCCCCCCGACCGCGCCGTTGACGAGGTTCAGCGGCGGGCAGAGCACGCTCTGCACCACGCCGCCGAGGCCGTTCTGGCCGCCGAGGAGCCCGAAGACGGCGCCGAGCGGGTTGTTGGTCGTCGAGGACTTGGCTGAACCAAGCCCGAGCAGCTTCAGCGGCTCGGCTGATGCGGCTGATGGGGCGGCGAGCACGGCGCCCGCAGCGAGCGCGGCGACGGCCGCCCTTCTGCGTCCGGTCATCGGATGGTCTCTCCCTGGATCGATCGAGCCGCCCGCTCCGACGTTCGGCCAGGCGGCTTGACGCTTCTACCGGGGTGACGGTGTACACAGCAAGTCGGGTTACAGATCCGTCACCTTGGAGCGCCGCAACGCCGCGCTGGTGTGCAACCGCCCACGTCCCGCGGGTCGCGCACGGGGCGTTCCGCCGACGCGCCGACGCGGCCTGGGCCGTCTCGGCGCCCGTCGGTCGATGGCGCTCAGCCCGAGACGCCGTCGCGCAGGAAGCGCTCGAGCATCTGCATCCCGGCCGGCGTGAGCACCGACTCGGGGTGGAACTGAACGCCCTCCGCGGGGAGCTCCCGGTGGCGCACGCCCTGGACCACGCCGCCCCCGCGGGCGGTCACCACGAGGCTGTCGGGCAGCGCCGCCTCGTCGAGCACGAGCGAGTGGTAGCGGCCCACCTGGACCTCGGGCTCGAGGTCGCGGTAGATCGAGCGACCGTCGTGCGTGATGCGGGTCGTCTTGCCGTGGACCGGCTCGTGGCGCACGACGGTGCCGCCGAACGCCTGGCCCAGCGACTGGTGCCCGAGGCAGACGCCCAGCGTCGGCACGCCGGCCTCGGGGAAGCGCCGCACCGCCTCCAGCGAGATGCCGGCCTCGTTCGGCGTGCACGGACCGGGTGAGACGACGACCCGCTCGGGCCGCGACGCCAGCAGCGCGTCGACCGTCGCCTGGTCGTTGCGCACGACCTCGACGGTCGCGCCGAGCTCGCCGAGCTCCTGCACGAGGTTGTACGTGAAGGAGTCGTAGTTGTCGATGACGAGGACGTGGGTCACGGCTACGGCCAATCCGGCTGCTCGAGGGCCAGCTCGACCGCGCGACGGATCGCGCGGGACTTGTTCACCGACTCCTCGTACTCGTATGCGGGGCGGGCGTCGGCGACCGTGCCGCCGCCGGCCTGCACGTGCGCGACGCCGTCCTGGAAGACGGCGGTGCGGATGTGGATGCAGGAGTCGAGGTCGCCGTTCCAGGAGAGGTAGCCGACCGCGCCGCCGTAGCCCCCGCGCTTGACGGGCTCGAGCTCGTCGATGATCTGCATCGCCCGCACCTTCGGCGCGCCCGAGAGGGTGCCGGCCGGCAGCACGGAGCGCAGCGCGTCGGTCGCCGCGACGTCCTCGCGCAGGGTGCCGGAGACGGCGCTGACGATGTGCAGGACGTGCGAGTAGGTCTCGACGACCATCAGCTCGTCGACGGAGACCGTCCCGTAGTCGCAGACGCGACCGAGGTCGTTGCGCGAGAGGTCCACGAGCATCACGTGCTCGGCGCGCTCCTTCTCGTCGGAGAGCATCTCCTGCGCCAGCCGCTCGTCCTCGGCCGGGGTCGCCCCGCGCGGCTTCGTGCCGGCGATCGGCCGCATCGCGATCGCGCGATCGCGGACGGTCACCAGCGGCTCCGGGCTCGCGCCGACGACCTGCCAGCCGCCGAAGTCGAGGAAGTACATGTACGGCGACGGGTTAACGACCCGCAGCCCGCGGTAGACGGAGAACGGGTCGACGTCGAGCTCGGCGCTCCAGCGCTGCGACGGGACGACCTGGAAGGCGTCCCCCGCGTGGACGTACTCGATGATCCGCGAGACCATCGCCTCGAACTCGGCGCGCTCGTGGGTCGAGCGCCAGGCGACGTCCGTCTCGCGCGCCGGCGCGCTCGCGTCGCGGCCCGGCGGCAGCGGCGCCAGGAGCGCCTCGCGCAGCTCCGCGATCCGGTCGACCGCGGCGGCGTAGCGCGCGCCGAGGGTCGCGTCGTCGGCGCGGGCGGCGTCCGGGCCCGCGTCGGCCGCGGCGGGGTCGGCCGTGGCGTGGACGGGAGCGACGAGCAGGACGGTGTGCTGGAGGTGGTCGAAGACGACCATCGCGTCGGTGACCTGCAGCGCGAGGTCCGGCGTCCCCAGCGGGTCGGGGTTCGGCTCGGCGAGCGGCTCGACGGTCCGCACGAGGTCGTAGGCGAAGACCCCGACGGCGCCGCCGACGAACGGCGGCAGGCCGGCGACCGGGGCCACGCGCCGGCGGCCGACGGCGTCGCGGGCCAGCGCGTAGGGGTCGCCGGGGTCGCCCAGCCGCCACTCGATGGTCCGGGCCGGCCCGACCCCGAGGAACGACCAGCGGCCGACGCGGCCCTGGTCGGCGCTCTCCAGCAGGAAGGCCGGCTCGCCCGGGAACGCGGCGCGGAGCTTCAGGAAGGCCGAGACCGGGGTCTCGGTGTCGTCGATCGCGCGAGCGAGCACGGGCACGACGTCGTGCCCGGCCGCGTGGGCGACGACCTGCTCCAGCGACGGGTCGATCCGCAGCCCGAGCGTCGCGGCGCGGCGGAGGGCGTCGGTCGGGTCGGCCGGGGACACGGGGCGGGATTCTCCCAGCCGGCGGTCAGCGCCGCCGCTCGCGCAGCACCGCGGCGACGTCGCCGAGGTCGCGGCCGCGGCCGCGGATGAGCGCGAGCAGGTGGTAGAGGACGTCGGCGGCCTCGTTGTCGACGCGCTCGTCGGACTCCTCGCGCGCGGCCCGGTGGACCTCCTCGGCCTCCTCCTGGACCTTCGCCCCGGCGAACGCGCGGTCGCCGAGCAGCTGCGCGGTGTAGGAGCCCTCCGGGGCGTCGACGGCCCGGGCGGCGAGCACGCGCTCGAGGTCGGGCAGGACCTCGAAGTCCGCCAGCCGCGCGGCCGGCAGCTCGGCCGGGCCGAGGCTGCCGTCGGCGACCCGCGGACGGTCGTGCGCGCCGAAGCACGTCCGCGCCCCGGTGTGGCAGGCGGGCCCGGCCGGCTCGACGATCGCCAGCACGGCGTCGGCGTCGCAGTCCACGCGCAGGTCGACGACCCGCTGGACGTTGCCGGAGGTCGCGCCCTTGTGCCAGAGCTCGCCGCGCGAGCGGGACCAGAGGTGCAGCTCGCCCGTCTCGCGGGTGCGCTGCAGCGCGAGGGCGTTCGCGTAGGCGAGCGTCAGGACCTCGCCGCTGCCCGCGTCCTGGATGACGACCGGCACGAGCCCCGCCTCGTCGAAGCGGACGGTCGCGGTCAGGTCCGGCAGGTCGGGCACGCCGACGATTCTGTCAAGGGCCTCCCCCGCGCGCCCGCCGGCCGGCGCGACGGCGACCCCGACCGTCCGCGTACCATCCCGCGGCGATGCGGCCCGACGCGCATCGGCGACGCCGGGCGCCGGATCCCCCGCCGTTCCCGACGGTCTTCGCCCTCCTGCTCGTCCTCGCGATCGTCGCGGGGGTCGCCGTCGGCGGCGGCTTCTCGGGCCGCGACGGCGCCACGACCGCCGCCCGCAGCGCGAGCGAGCCCGCCGACGACGAGGCCGCCGACGACGAGGCGGTCAGCGACCCCGCCTTCGACGCGTCCGGCCGGGAGGGCGCCAAGCGGCTGCTCGACGCCGACCCCCGCAGCGCGTGGGCGCTGCCGGACGCGTTGGAGCCCGCGATGGACCGGCTGTGGGACGACGACCGCGGCGCCTACGTCTCCCCGGGCGGGCGGATCAGCACCCGCCTGAACGCCGAGATGCTGCGGATCCACGCCGGCGCGGCGCTCGCCGACCACCGCGGCGCGTCGCGCAAGGACGATCGCGTCGCGGGCCTCGTGCGATTCCTCACCGGCCCGGCGTTCCTGCGCGACCGGCGCGGGGTGCGCTTCGGGGGCTCCCGCCACAACGCGGTGCACGTCCCCGGGTGGCGCCAGTCCTCCGCCAGCGAGGTCAACCAGCACCCGAGCATCGACGCGGTCGCCGCGCGCAGCCTGCGCTCGGCCTGGCTGGCCCGCGACCGCGTCGGCCTGCCGGACGCCGAGCGGCGCGCGATCCGCTCGACGGTCAGCGCCGTGGCCCGCTCGCGCGCGTTCCGCGCGCCCGCCCGGCTGCTGAACCAGATCAACTGGAACGCCGACCTCTACGCGGCGGACGCGACGGTGACCGGCGACCCGACGCTCCTGCGCCGGGACTACCGCGAGCAGCTCGCGTGGTTCGCCGCGCACGCGCACGCCCCCGAGCGGCCCGGCCGGACCCCGAACCTCTCGGCCGGGGACGGCTTCTTCTACCGCCCCGGCGTCGTGCCCTCGGCCCCGGTCGACCACGCCGACACCGTCGAGTACGCCAACGTCGTGCTCGGGGCGCTGCGCTACGCCGGGCAGGCCGACCGGGCGGGCATGCGCCCGCTGCCGGAGCGCCAGCTGCGGACCCTGCGCGGCTGGGCCTCGCACGTCGTCACCGCGGACTGGACCCCGTCGGGCTACCTGAACTGGGAGACCGGCAAGGGCCGCACCCGGATCCACCTGCGCCAGTACTGGGCGCTGGCGCTGGACGGCGTCGTCGGGGCCCTGCGAGGCGGCGAGTCCGTGACGATGCGGCCGGCGTCGCAGGGCTCGCTCCTGCTCGCACGCGGAACGCGGCTCTTCCGGCAGTGGGCGCTCGAGGAGGACACGATCCTGCTCGACGCCGCGTCGTTCGGCTTCCGCACGACGTTCGAGAGCGTGCGCCGCAACCGCGTCACCGCGACCGTGCGGTTCGCCGCGACGCTCGCCGACTGGGCGGCGGGGTGCGCCTGCGACGGGCGCCTGCCCGACCCGGAGGCCGACCGCGCACCGCTGCGCACCGCCTTCGACCCCGAGCTCGGGCGCCTCGCGGTGAACACCGCGCGCTACGCCACGGCGGTCGGCCCGCCGACGAGCGTGCCGACCGGTGGCGGGCTCGAGCCGGCGTGGATCCTCGACGGGCGCGCCCGTCCGCTGCTGTCGCTCGGCGGCGGCGGACGCGGCAGCCTCGGCCTGACGCTGACGCGCCGGGGCCGCAAGCAGCTCGACACGCAGCCCGGCGAGCCCGGCGGCGAGGACCCCGAGCTGCGCCTGCGCCCCGCCGGCGAGGACCGCTACACCGGCGTGATGACGAGCACGATCGGCGACGTGCGGGTCACGCACCGCTTCACCCCCGAGGGGATCGAGACGCGCTACGTCGTCGACCCCAAGGGCCGCGACGTCGGCGTCACCCTGCGGATCCCGTCGGGATCCGGCGGCGCCGTCCAGTGCCTGCCGCCCGAGATCTGGTCCGGTCGCGGGTGCGCGCGGGGCTACCTCGTGCGCAGCGGGCTGGCGGGGATGCGCGTCGCCCTGCGCGGCCTGCCGCCGCGCGTCACGAGCGAGCTCGAGCGGCCGGCGTACCGGACGATGAACCCCCGCCCGGGCCTGCAGGCGACGATCCGCTTCGTCGTCGACCGCCGCACGGTGATCCTGCGCGATATCGCCCCGATCGCGCCGTGAGCCCACGCAGGCGCGAGGACGGGCGCCTCTCGGACCGTGCGGGGCGTCGATCCCGGTGCCGCGGTCAGTCGATCTCGAGGCGGTCCAGCAGGGTCTCGTCCGAGCGCCAGTTGCGCCGGACCTTCACCTGGAGGTCCAGGTGGACGCGGGTCCCGAGCTCGCGCTCGAGCTCCTTGCGCGCCGCGGTGCCGACGTTGCGGATCATCTTGCCGCCGGCGCCGATGAGGATGCCCTTCTGCGACGGCGTCTCGACCCAGGCGTTGGCGACGACGACGTGGAGGTCGTCCTTCGGGCGCTCGACCTCCTCGACGGCGACCTCGACGGCGTGCGGCACCTCCTGGAAGGTCCGGCGCAGCACCTGCTCGCGGATGAGCTCGGCGAGCAGGACGTGGCGGGGCTGGTCGGTCCGCTCGTCCTCCGGGAAGTAGAACGGGCCGCGCGGCAGCAGCTGGACGAGGTGGTCCAGCAGCGCGTCGACGCCCTTGCCCGTCCGGGCCGAGATCGGGAAGACGTCCTCGGCGACGTCGAGCTCGGAAGCGGCCATCAGGGTGCGGATCGTCCGCTCGCGGTCGATCCGGTCGACCTTGTTCACCGCGATCACGACGGGCAGTCGCCCGCCGGCCGACGCGTCCGCGAGCTGCCGGGCGATCCAGCGGTCCCCGGGCCCGACCCCCTCCTCGCCGTTGAGCACGAGCAGCGCGACGTCCGCCTCGCGGACCTCGCTCTGGACCCGCCGCTGCATCCGGCCGGTGAGCGAGTCCAGCGGTCGCTGCACGCCGGGCAGGTCGACGAGCACGAGCTGCGCGTCGCCGCGGGTCAGCACGCCCCGGATCGCGCGCCGGGTCGTCTGCGGCTTGTCGGAGGTGATCGCGATCTTCGCGCCCACGAGCGCGTTGGTGAGCGTCGACTTGCCCGCGTTCGGGCGCCCGGCCAGCGCGACGAAGCCCGACCGCGTGTCGGGCGTCGCGAGCGGCTCGCCCGGGTCGGGGACCGGCAGCTCGATGCCGGGAAGGTCGTCCTCGTCGTCCACGCCTCGATGATCGCAGCGTCGGCGCCGGCCGGCGGTCGCGGTGCCCCGAGGGGCACGCCGCAGGGGGACGCGGCTCAGGCCGGCGCCGGCAGCCAGGAGAGGATCTGGGCCTGGACGGCGAGCATCTCGCCGTCGTCGACCTCGTGGTCGAAGCCCACGAGGTGCAGCACGCCGTGGACGACCGCCTCGCGCAGGTCGACCGTGTGCTCGGGGCAGATGACGACGTCGCCGATCTCGCGCGGGCCGAAGACCGGACCCGCGCCGTCGATCGGGAACGACAGGACGTCGGTCGGGGCGTCCTTGCCGCGGTGCTCGCGGTTCAGGAGGTGGATCGCGCCGGCGTCGACGATCGAGATGGCGAGGTGCCCGTCGTGGACGCCGGCGGCGGCCGCCGCCGTCTCGACGAGCCGCCGCAGGTCCTCGCCCGTCGGCAGGCCGGCGGGGACGTCCTCCCCGCCGGCCCGCTCGAGGGTGAGCTCGATCTCGATCCGCTCGTCGCTCACGCGCCCCGTCGCCGCGGCTCGCGCCGCTCGGCGGGACGGAGCTCCGGCGCCTGGCGCTCGTCGTGCTCGTCGTAGGCGTCGACGATCCGCTGGACGAGCTTGTTGCGCACGACGTCGCTGCGTCCGAAGCGGACGAACTCGACGTCCTCCAGGCCGTCGAGGATGTCCCCGATGACCATGAGGCCCGACCGCTGCTCCTTCGGCAGGTCGACCTGCGTGACGTCGCCCGTGATGACCATCTTCGACCGGTAGCCGAGCCGGGTCAGGAACATCTTCATCTGCTCGGGCGTCGTGTTCTGCGCCTCGTCGAGGATGATGAACGCGTCGTTCAGCGTGCGACCGCGCATGAACGCCAGCGGGGCGACCTCGATCACGCCGTTCTCGAGGTACGCCGTGACGCGCTCGGGATCGAGCATGTCGTGCAGCGCGTCGAAGAGCGGTCGCAGGTACGGATCGACCTTCTGCATGAGGTCGCCGGGCAGGAAGCCCAGGCGCTCGCCCGCCTCGACGGCGGGGCGCGTGAGGATGATCCGCTTGACCTCGTGCCGCGCGAGGGCGTTGGCCGCCATCGCCACGGCGAGGAAGGTCTTGCCCGTGCCCGCGGGACCGATGCCGAAGGTCACCGTGTTGCGCCGGATCGCGTCGACGTACCGCTTCTGGAGCGCGGTCTTCGGGACGATCCGACTGTCGCGTTGCTGCCACACGACGTCGCCGAGCACCTCGGCGGGTCGCTGCGCGGCGCTCAGGGCGGACCCGACGGCGGGGATCGTGCCCGCCTCGAGCCGGTGGCCGCCCTCGGCCAGCGTGGTCAGCTCGCGGACCACGGTCGCAGCGCGCTGGACCGCCTCCGCCTCGCCGTCGAGCGTCAGCTGGTTGCCGCGCAGGAAGACGTCGCAGTCGACGTGCTCCTCCAACGCGCGCAGGCCGGCCTCGCCGGCGTCGCTGAGCTGCACGGCGACCTCGTACGGCACTTCGAGCCGTCGCCTCAGGATGGTCTCCTCGGGATCTGGGTGGATTCGCATGCGCCGCGCTCCTCTCGCTCGTCGAACGGGTCGGCGAGCTGGGTCGGGTGGAACAGGGCACCGTCGACCGCAGCACGGGTCATGCGTCACCGATCATACGCCGCGCCCGGACGGATCACAGCACCTTCGCACGACCGTCACGAGGACCTGGCCCGGCCCCGGGCGCGGTTCGAGTCCCGGCGGGCGCCACGGCGACCGCGCCGAGCCGACGGCCGGCCTTTCCGGACACCATGTACGATCGCCGCCGGCGTGCGTGCGGAGGAGGCGAACCGGCGACGGGCGATGCTCGTGGCGATGTGCGGCGCGGTCGCGGTCGTCTTCGGCCTGACGCTCGGCGCGCTCGCGATCGTCCCGGCGATCGGCGAGGACCTCGGGGCGACGCAGACCGAGGTGCAGTGGGTCGCCGACGTCGTGCCGCTCACGGTCGCCGCGCTGCTCCTGCCCGCCGGCGCGCTGCTGGACCGGCTCGGCCGCCGGACCGGGATGCTGGCCGGCCTGCTGCTGCTCGTGCTCGCCCTGGTCTGGTGCGCCGTGGCCGGCAGCCCCGGCGAGCTCGTCGCCGCCCGGGCGGCGAGCGGCGCGGCGCTGGCGCTCGTCTTCCCCGGGACGCTCGCGACGATCTCCGACGCCGTCCCGGACCGCGGCCGCAGCACCGCCGTCGGCCTGTGGGCGCTCTCGGGCATCGTCGGCGGCGTCCTGGGCATGCAGCTCTCGGCGCTGCTGGCCGACCTCGCGTCGTGGCGCGACGCGTTCTGGGTCTTCGCGGCGGTGGTGCTCGTGCTCGTCGTGCTCACCGCGCGCAGCGTCCCGGCGCACCGGTCGCCCGAGCGGGCGCCGCTGGATCCGCTCGGGACGGTGCTCTCGGTCCTCGGCATCGGCGCGCTCGTCCTGGGCATCACCGAGGGGCCGGTCCACGGCTGGACCGGCCCGATGACCGTGGCCGGGATCGGCGGCGGGCTCGTGCTGCTGGCCCTCTTCGTCGCCTGGCAGCTGCGGGCCGCCCGACCGCTGCTCGACGTCCGCGTCTACCGCGACCGGACGCTGGCGGGCGCGTCGATCGTCGTGCTCGGGGCGATCGTCGCGGACTTCGCGATGATCTTCCTCGTCTTCCAGTTCGAGGTCTACGTGCTGGGCTTCGGCGCGCTGAAGGCCGCGCTCGGCATCGGCCCGCCGGCGGTCGTGATGCTCGCCGCGGTGCCCGCCGCCCTGGCGGCCGGGCGCCGCTGGACCGAGCGCACGATCGCCACGATCGCGCTGCTGCTCTGCGCCGCCGGCGCGCTCGTCTCGGCGCTCGTGGCCGCCGAGCACCCGTCGTACCTCGCCGTCGTGGTCGGCGCCTCGCTCATCTGGACCGGGATCGGCTTCGGCGCGATCGCCCCGACGCTCACGATCCTCGACAGCCTGCCCGGCCGGCCGGGGCTCTCCTCCGCGCTGAACGACCTGACCCGCGAGCTCGGCGCCGCCCTCGGGCTGGCGATCACCGCCTCGGCGTTCAACGCCGGCTACCGGGACGCGATCGTCGAGGACGGACCGGCGGACGCGACCGCCGCGGTGCTCGGCTCCCCGGCCGGCGCGCCGCCGGAGCTCGCCGGGCTCGTCGCCGAGGCCGTCCGCGACGGCTGGCAGACCGCCTTCCTCGTCGTGACCGCGATCCTCGCGCTGACCGCCGTGGCCGCCGCGATCACGTACCCGCGCCGAGGCGCCCCCGCGGCGCCGCGCTGACCGACCGCGGGCGGCCCGCGGTCCGCCGCCTGCGGCCGCCTCGACCGGTCCAGGCTCAGGCGACCGGCCGGCGCAGGAGCAGCGCCGCCCACTCGCCGTCGTCGCGGCGGTCGGCCTCGACGAGCCCGAGGCGCCCGAAGGCGGCGGCGACCTCGTCGGCCTCGTGCACGAGCAGGCCCGAGGCGATGAGCGCGTCCGGGGTCGCCGGGGCGCCGTCCGCCTCGCGGAAGCCGTCGGCGGCGACGCGCAGCAGCAGCGGCCGCAGGAGGTTGGCCAGCACGAGCAGCGGACCGTCGCCGGCGGGTGCGCAGGCGGCGCCGTCGCGCAGCAGGTCGAAGCGCTCGGCCGCGACCGTCACCCCGTTCACGGCGGCGTTCTCGCGCGTCGCGGCGACGGACGCCTCCTCGTGGTCGACGCCGAGCACCGGCGCCCAGCCGAGCTGCGCCGCCGCGATCGCCAGCACCCCGGATCCGCAGCCGAGGTCCAGGACCCGGCCCCGCACCCCGTCGGCCTCGAGGCCGACGAGCAGCTCGAGGCAGAGCCGGGTCGTGCCGTGCCCGCCGGTGCCGAACGCGCGGCCCGGGTCGACGACGAGCTCGCGCACGCCCGCCTCGTCGCGCGGCGGCGACCAGGGCGGGCGGACGTGCAGGCGCCCGGCGACGAGCACCGGCTGGTGGAACGCGCGCCAGCGGTCGGCCCAGTCGTCGGCGACCTCCTCGGAGACGACCTCGACGAGCGCGCCGCCGATCGCCGCCTCGACCGCCGGCAGCGTCGGCAGCTCGCCCGGAGCGCCGTAGACCGCGTACTCGATCGTCGCGCCGAGGTCGCGCTCCTCGACGCCGGACGGCGCGAGGTCGGCGAGCTCGGCCAGCACGACCTCGGCGTCCTCGCGCCGGACGCGGAGGGCCAGCCGGATCATCAGCGGTTGCGCCAGAGCCGCCGCAGCCGCCCGACGACCGACTCGTCGTCGTGGAGCTGGCGCTCCTCGATCGAGCCGGCGAGCTCCTCGAGCAGCTCGCGCTGGCGCGCCGTGAGGTGACGGGGCACGACGACGTCGACCACGACGTGGAGGTCGCCGCGGCGGCCGCCGCCGACGCGCGGCATGCCGCGACCGCGCAGGCGGACGGTCGTGCCGGGCTGGGTGGCGGCCGGCACGTCGATCTCGAGCGGCTCGTCGAGCGCGTCGACGGTCACCGTCGTGCCGAGCGCGGCGAGCGGCGCGGGGACCGGGACGACGGTGACGAGGTCGTCGCCGTCCCGGACGAAGCGCTCGTGCTCGCGGACCGCGACGACGACGTAGAGGTCGCCGTCGGGCGCCCCGGGGTCGCCCTGGTGGCCGCGCCCCGAGAGGCGGATCCGCTGTCCGTCGGCGATGCCGGCCGGCACGTCGACGGTGAGGGTCCGCTCCGTGGCCTGCAGGCCGCGGCCGCGGCAGTCCGGGCACGGCTCCTCGGGGATCTGGCCCTGCCCTTGGCAGACGTCGCAGGTGACGCGGCGGACCATCTCGCCGAACGGGGTGCGGTTGACCTGGTCCAGGACGCCGTGCCCGCCGCAGCGCTGGCAGGTCGTCATGCGCGATCCGGGCGCCGCGCGCCGGCCGTCGCAGGTGCCGCAGCGCGCGACGACCTCGATCTCGACCTCGGTCCGGGTCCCGCGCATCGCCTCGGCGAGGTCGATCTCGACCTGGACGGCGAGATCGCCGCCGGGGCGCGGCCCGACCGGCCCGCCGCCCCCGCCGAACGCCTGGCCGAAGACCGCGCCGAAGAGGTCCGACAGCGAGCCGAAGCCCTCGAAGCTCGGTCCCATCCCCGCCTGGCGCAGGCCGTCGTGCCCGAAGCGGTCGTACGTCGCCCGCTTCTCGGGGTCCGAGAGGATCTCGTTCGCCTCGGCGACCTCCCGGAAGCGCTCCTGCGCCTCGGGGTCGTCCGGGTTCACGTCGGGGTGCAGCGTCCGCGCCAGGCGGCGGAACGCCTTCTTGATCTGGGCGTCGTCGGCGTCGCGCGGGACGCCGAGGACCTCGTAGGGATCGCGGGGCACGGTCTGGCTCATGGGGCCTCGTAGAGCTCCTCGACGTAGCGTGACAGCTGGAAGGCGACGTCGCGGACCGCCCGGATCGCCTGCGGGTAGTCCATCCGCACCGGGCCGATCACCGAGACGCTGCCGAGCTTGCGCTGGGGCGGGCCGTAGCCCGCGGCGACGACGGCGAGGGAGCGCAGGGCCGGCAGCGGGTTCTCCGCGCCGATCCGGACCGTGACGTCGGAGGACGTCAGCGCCTGTCGCAGGAGCTGGAGGAGCGTCGCGCGGCGCTCGAGCTCGTCGACGAGCGCGTCCAGGTGGGCGACCTCCGTCGCGCGCGACGCGCTGAGCAGCCGCGCGGCGCCGGAGACGTAGACGCCCGCGACCGACGACTCCTCGGCGCCGAGGCCGTCGAAGGCGGGGCGCAGCGCCGCGAGGAACGCCCGCTCGCTCGTGCCGAGGCCGGGGTCGTCGATCCGGGCGCGGAGCATCCGCGCGCCGAGGCCGATGCCGATCAGGCGCTCGTTGAGGTACTCCTTCGCCCAGCTCGCGAGGCCGGCGTCGACCGGTCCCGGGAACGTGATCACCCGCTTGGCGACCTCGCCGCTGGAGGTGATCACGACGACCATCACCACCTGCGGCTGCAGCAGCAGGACCTCGACGTGGCGGATGGTGGCCGTCGAGACCGGGGGCGCGGTGACGACCGCCAGCAGGTCGGTGACCGCCGAGAGCGTCTCGCTCGTGACCCGCATCGCCTCGTCGAGCTCGCGCTGGACGAGCTCGAGGCGGATCGGGCTGCCCGCGGTCGGCTCGGCGCTCGTCGGCAGGAGGTGGTCGACGAAGTACCGGTGCCCGGCGTCGGTCGGGACGCGTCCCGCCGAGGTGTGCGGATGGTTGAGCAGCCCCTGGTCCTCGAGCTGGGCCAGCTCGCTGCGGATCGTCGAGGGCCCGAAGCCGAGGTCCGGGTCGGCCGAGAGCGTCTTGCTGCCGACCGGCATCCCGGTCTCGCCGAAGTGGGCGACGACCTTGCCGAGGATCAGCTCCTGGCGGGGCGTGAGCATCCGTCCGCCGATCGTACCGAGCGACCGAGCGGGGCCGCGGCCGGGGCCCGTCGGGCGCGGGTCGCCGTCGCGGGGCGCCGCCGAACCGCGCCGTCGGCTGCGATCGTGCCGCGCGTGCTCGTCCTCGCGCTCGTGGCCGTCGAGCTGTGCTGCATCTACCTGCTCGGCCGTCGGGTCCTCGACCGGCTCGTCGCCCGAGCGGTCGCCGGGAGCCGCGCGCGGCGCTGGTGCACCTGGGCGTTCCTCGCCCCCGGCGTCGCGCTCCACGAGGGCGCCCACGCGCTCGCGGCCACCGCGCTGCTCGGGCGCGTCACGCGGTTCGTGCCGTTCGCCCCGCGCCCGATGGCCGGCGGGGGCGTCCTGCTGGGCGAGGTCCGGTACCGGACCTCGCCGCTGCCGGTCCTCGGCGGGGCGCCCGGTCGCGCGGCGATCGGGCTCGCCCCGCTCGTCGTCGTGCCGGTCGTCGTCTACGTGCTGGGCTGCGTGCTCGTCACCGGGGTCGCGGTGGGCGACGACCCGGCCGAGCTCGCCCGCGGGCTCGTGGACCGCGGCCCCGACGTCGGCTCGCTCCTCTGGCTGCTGCTGGCGCTGAGCGCCGGGATCGGGCTGCTGCCCTCGCCCACCGACCACCGCGACCTTCCCCAGGCGCTGGCCCTGCTCGCCGCGGTCGCGCTCGCGTGGCTGGCGTGGCGCGGCGGCCTGGACCGCGCGGAGGGCCAGCAGCTCCTGACCGACGCGCTGGGCCCGGCGACGTTCGTCGCGCAGCTGCTCGCGCCCGCCGCCGCGGTGGCGCTCGTCGGCGCGCTGCTGCTGCGTCGCTGAGCCGTCCGCGTGCGCGCCGCCGCGGGGCCGGGGATGCGTTCTCCCCCGCGGTGCGCCAAGCTGCCCCCACCGGTGCGCCGCGTCCTCCGCATCATCAAGCGCACGGCCATCGCGTTCTGGAACGACCAGATCACGCAGCACGCGTCGGCGCTGACGTACTACGCGCTGATGTCGCTGTTCCCCACGATGCTGCTGGGGATCTCGATCCTCGGTCTCGTCGGGCAGTACCCCGAGACCTACGACGCGATCGTCGGCTACCTCCGCGACGTCGCGCCGAAGTCGGTCGTCGACCCGATCGACAGCTCGCTCCACGCCGCGCTGCAGAACAAGAGCGGCGCGGCGACGAGCGTCGCCTTCTCGGTCGTCGTCGCCCTCTACGGCACCACCGGCGTGCTGGAGTCCGCGCGCCGCGCGCTGAACGTCGTCTTCCGCGTCCAGCACGGGCGGAGCTTCCTGCACCGCAAGGCCCTCGACGTGGCGTTCACGTTCGTCCTGCTGACCCTGGCGATCACGACGCTCATCTTCGTCGGCGTCGGGGGCAGCTTCGCCGACGACCTGCTCGGCTTCATCGGCCTCGGCGAGAGCGCGCAGCTCATCTGGTCGATCGTGCGCTGGCCGGCCGCGCTGCTCTCGGCGATGCTCGGCTTCTCCCTCGTCTACTACGTCGTGCCCGACGTCCGCGACCGGACGTTCCACCTCGTCACGCCGGGCGCGCTCGTCGGCGTCCTCATCTGGCTCGCCGTCTCGATCGCGTTCTCGGAGTGGTTCGGGCAGGTCGGCAACTCGACGGCGCTCTACGGCGCGTTCACCGGAGCGATCCTCATCGTCGTCTGGCTGTGGCTCACGAGCGTCGCCCTGCTGATCGGCGCCGAGCTGAACCACGCGGTCCAGGAGGAGCGCGCCGCGGCCCGCGCCGCCACGGCGGAGATGGCCCGGGTCCCGCCCGCCGCGGAGCGCTGCGACCCGCCGACCATCGCCGTCGAGGACCAGCGCGCCCGCAGCGGCGCGGCCCAGGCCGGGCCCCGCCCGGACGACGGCGCGCCCGACCCGCCGCGCGCCGACGGCTGAGTCGCGCCCCGGCCGGACCCGCGCGTGGGCGCGGGCTCGCTCAGCCGCCCGCGGGCCGGTCGACGGCCGCGGGCGGGTCGAGGCGCAGCTCGGCGCGGCCGTTGCGCACGATCCGGGTGGAGCCCTGCTTCGCCGTCGCCGCGACGACCGCGGTCCGCACGCCGTCCCGCTCGACCACCTCGTCGACCTTGCCCGTCACGACGATCTCCTCGTCGGGCACCGCCAGCCCGCGGAACTGGACGCTCAGCGACACGAGCGCGTCCGGACCGGCGAGGCCCGCCGCGCGCGCCGCCTCCGTCGTCGCCCGTGCGACCTGCGCCATCGACCAGAGGCCGTGGAGGATCCGGCCGGGCAGGCCGACCTGGCGCGCGAACTCGTCGTCGACGTGGATCGGGTTGAAGTCGCCCGACGCACCGGCGTAGCGGACCGGCGTGAACCGATCCGGCGTCACGGTGAGGCCCGGCAGCTCGGCACCGGCCTCCAGCACGACCTCGGTCGCCTGCTCGCTCATGCGCCCGCCCCCCGGACGTGGTTCGTCCACCGGCCCGTCGAGACGACCTCGCCGCCGCCGACGGTCGTCTCGTGCGTGAAGACGTAGGAGGTCAGTCCGGCGGTCGCGATCTCCTGGACGTCGTCCAGCCGGACGACCGTGGCGACCTCCTCGCCGGCGATCAGTGGCCGGCTCCAGCGGAACTCCTGCGCGCCGTGCACGAGCCGCGCGAAGTCGATGGCGACCTCCGGGTCGAAGAACGCCGCGCCGATCGCGTCGGAGGTGTAGACGACGACGAACATCGGCGGCGCGACGAGGTCCGCGTGCCCGGCGGCCCGCGCGGCGGCGAGGTCGAGGTGCAGCGGATCGGTCTCCCCCACCGCGCGCGCGTACTCGCGGATCTTCTCCCGCCCGACCTGGTAGGTCAGCGGCGGGTACTCCTTGCCGATCGGGGGATCGTCGGTCGTCGTGCTCGTCACCGGAGGGCGTCCTGGGGGTCGCGGAGGCCGCGGTCCGCGGCGGGGCGCCGATGCTAGTCGCGACGCGGGGCGCCGGCCTCGCCCTCCCCGCGACGCACCCTGCGGCCGTCGGGGCCGGGCCGCCAGCGGTCCGGCGCATCCGCCCGGATGATCCGGCAGCATGCCCCGGCGTGTCTCCGTCCCGCCTCGTCCGACACGCCTCCCCCGCCCTCGTCGCCGCCGTCGCGGCCGGCCTCGCCTGGGCCGGCTCCGCCGGTGCCCAGGACGGCGGCACCACCCCGCCGGTGGGCACCGGCACGACCCCGACGACCACCACGCCCGGCGGCGGCGCGGTCACCGGGTCGCCGAGCCAGACGGCCGAGGGCCAGCTGCAGGCCGCCGACCCCGGCGACCTGTGGGCCGCCGCCGACGCGCTCGCCACGGCCCTGGACCGGTACTGGAACCCGGCGCTCGGCGCCTACGTCGTCGACGGCAGCGTGCGGGTGCGCCTGAACGCCGAGATGCTGCTGCTGCACTCCTACGCCGCGGTGGCGGGCCGCCGCAGCGGCGCGGCGGCCCGCCCCGACCGCGTCGAGCCGCTCACGCGCCTGCTGACGACCGACATGTACCTGGCGACGCTCGACGGCCAGCTCACCCCCGCGGTGCAGGAGGGGCGGACCGTCACCGCGCACGCCCCCGGCTTCACCGACGTCAACGGCACCGCGTCGTCGATGCACCACGCGCTGGACGCCGTCGCGATGCGCGCGCTGGCCACGAGCTGGCGGGCCCGGGACGCCGTGAGGCTCTCCGCCGGCACCCGCGCGCTCGTGCAGGATCGCGTGGCGGCCGTGGCGCGCTCGCCGTTCTGGCGCATGCCGAGCCGGCTCCTGAACCAGGTCAACTGGAACGCCGACGTCTACGCGGCCGACGCGACCGTCAACGGCGACGCGACGCTCCTGCAGCAGGACTACGCGCAGCAGCTCGGCTGGTTCCTGCAGCACAGCCGGAGCACCGCCTACCCCGGCGGCACCTCGAACCTCGCGCAGGGCCTGGGCTTCCGCTACGCCCCGCACCGGCCCGCGAGCAACGCCGCCAACCAGGTCGACACGTCGGAGTACGCCTCGATCGCGTTCGGCGCGCTGGCCTACTACGACCAGGCCGTCGCGGCCGGCATGCCGGCGCTCTCGACCACCGATCAGCGGCGACTGCGCAACTGGACGCGCCGGATCGCGTTCGGCGACTGGAGCAACGCGGGGATCCTCAACTGGGACTCCGGCAAGGGGATCCAGCGGCTGCAGCTCACGCAGTACTGGGCGCTGGCGCTGCGCGGGTTCGCCGCCGGCCTGGCCGGGTCGGCCGGCACGCCGGGCCTCGCGAACCAGGCGGGGACCGCCCGGGCGCTCGTGCGGCAGGCCGTCCGGCGCTACCAGCGCCGCGCGGTGCAGGCCGGCTCCGTGATCCTGCCGGCCGCCGACTACGGCTTCACCGGCAGCAACCTCGTCTCGGACTCGTTCGACGGGCTGACGGGCACGGCGCGCTTCGCGGCCGTCCTCGCCGAGCTCGCGGACCGCGGGCTCGGGAGCGGGACCGGGACCCCGCTGCCCGACGCCACCGCGCACGACGCCGACCTCGGCCGCCTGGCCGTGGAGACCGAGCGCTACCAGGCCGCGATCGTGCGCCCCTGGTCACCCCTGACCACGGGCGGGCTCGAGCCCTCGCGGATCCTCGACGCCGCCGGCCGGCCGCTCACGAGCATGGGCGGCCGGGGCACCGGATCGCTGGGCCTGGAGCTGCGGCGCGGGTCGAGCGTCCTCGTCGACACCCAGCCGGGGAAGACGCGCAAGGCCCAGAGCGCGCTGACCGTCCCGCGCGCCTTCCGCAACGCCTCCCGCGCGCTGAGCGGGACGCTGACGGTGAAGGGCCGCGACGGCGCGAGCGACCTCACCGTCGACGTCGCCCACCGGATCAGCCGCGGCTCGATCCGCACGACCTACACGATCCGCAACCGCCGCTCCGGCACCGTGACGGCACTGCTGCGGATCCCGACCTACGGCGGCACCAGCGGCGGATCGCTCGAGGTCGGCGAGCGCCCGAGCTCGAGCTGGCTGCGGGGCACGCGGACGATCGTCGCGCCGAGCGGCGGCCGCTTCTCCCTGCGCCTGAAGGGCCTGCCGCGCGGCGCCCGCGCGGCCGTCGTGCGCGCCGCGGCCCAGCGCGGCAACCCCCAGCCGGGCCCGCAGCTGCGGGTCACCGCGACGGTGCCGCGCGGCACGACGCGGATCGAGCGGCTGATCTCGATCCCGCGGCTCAGCGGGACCGACCGCTAGTCCGAGGGCGCCGGCAGGTCAGAGGAACGACGGCACCGACCCGCCGTCGACCGACCACGCCGCGCCGGTCGCGAACCCCGCGCGGGGCGAGACGAGCAGCGCGATCGCGTCGGCGATCTCCTCCGGCCGGCCGAAGCGCCCGAGCGGCACCCGCGCTCGCGCGCGCGCCAGCGCCTCGTCGCGGTCGATCCCGGCGGCCTCCGCCGCCTGGTCGGCCAGCCCGCCGGGTGCCAGCCACATCTCGCTGTCGATCGGGCCTGGGGCGACCGCGTTGACCCGCACGCCGCGCGGCGCGAGGTGCTCGGCCCACGCCCGCGAGAGCGCGAGCTGCGCCGACTTGCCCACGCCGTAGGCCATGTTGCTCGGCGAGGGCCGCTTGCCCGAGGACGACGAGACGAGCACGACCCGGCCGCCGCCGTCGGCCGCGGCGAGCGGATCGGCGGCGTCGAGCAGGAACCGGTGCGCGGCGAGGACGTTGAGCTCCCACTGCGTGCGCCAGTCCTCCTCGGTGAGCTCCGCGACGCCCGCGCGTCGCGACGCCCCGGCGCAGAGGACCGCGCCGTCGAGGCGACCGACGCGGTCGAGGTGCGCGGCGACGATCCTCCGCCCGGCGTCGGGCGCGGTCACGTCCTGGGCCAGCGTCGCGTGCGGTCCGCCCGGGAGCGTGCCGAGCGCCGCCCGCAGCCGCTGCTCGTCGCGCGCGACGAGCAGCAGGCGCGCGCCCTCGTCGGCCAGTCGCGCGGCGACCGCGGCGCCGATCCCGCTCGTGGCGCCGGTGACGACGATCGCGTGGCCGCGCAGCTCGAGATCCATGCGACGGATGTTCCCGCGCCTGCGACGTGGGCGCGCCGCGGTGTGCGACCCTAGCCCGCGATGCTCGGACGGAGTGCTCTCCCACAGGTCGACGGCGCCCGCCGCCTTCGGGTCGCCGCGGCCCTCGCCGCCGGCGCGCTGGTGCCGCTGGCCGCCGCCGCGACCGCCCCGGCCGCGGTGGTCATCCAGCGCGGCGCCGACAACGCGATCGCCGTGCTCGGCGACGATCCGACGAACCCGACCGTCGTCGGCACGGGCCGCTGCCCGGTCCTGACGCCCGACGGCGGCACGGTCCTCTTCCACAGCGTCGCCGACGACGCGCTGTTCGCGGTCCCCGTCACCGGCGGCGAGCCGCGCCTGCTGGCCCCCGGCGCCGTCGCGACGAGCTCGTGCAGCCGCCAGGCCGTCGTGTCGGCCGACGGCTCGACGGTCGCCGCGCAGACGAAGAACCGCAAGATCATGCTCGTGAAGCTCGCCGACGGCGCGCTCACGCGCCTGCGCGCGACGACGGTCTCGCAGCTGGCGGTCGTGCCCGGCGGCGGGTCGGTCGTCATCGATCGCAACGCCAAGGGCGGCGGCATCGACCTCTACAGCGTGCGCAACCGCGCGAAGCTCGACCGCCGCCGCCTGACGAGCGACCGCGTGAGCTTCTCGCCGACCTGGGCGGGCGGCCGGATCGTCTACTCGCGGATCCAGGGCGGGCGCTCGACGCTGCGGTCGCTGAACACGAAGAACCGGCGCTCGAAGCTCCTCGTCCGGCGCCCGAAGGGCTGGCTCGTGTCCGCGATCGGCATCGGACCCAACGGCGGGACCGTGCTCGCCACGACCCAGAAGTTCCGCGAGCGCAAGAGCGGCCTGCAGACGACCGGGCCCGTCCGGATCGGCGCCGTCTCCAGCCGCGGCAAGGTCACGTGGCGGCTCCTCTCGCCCGACGAGCAGCTGCTCTCCGGCGTCGACGGCGGCGCCGCCGCGCTGACCGTCACGCCCAGCGGCGAGCTCATCCGCGTCGGCCTCGCCGACGGCTCGCGGACGGTGCTCACCACGGGCATCGTCTCCGCCTACGGCTCCTGATCCGGCGCCCCGGGCGCGGCGCTCCGCCCGCCCGGGACCGGTGGTGCGCCGCCGCGCCCCGGCGGCGCCCTCAGACGCGCGACGAGCGCAGGACCGAGACGCCCGAGTGCGCCGGTCCGCGGTCGTCGCGCTGCAGCGACACGTCGAGCGCGCGGAAGCGCGACGGGTCGACCGCCAGCGGGAACTCCACCGTGGCCCGGCCCCGGGCGTCGACGCGGAAGCTGCCGACGCTCACGAGGTCGCCCTTCGCCGGATCGCGCAGGAGCCACAGCTCGTAGTGCTCGCCGCGCCGCGTCGGCCGCAGGCCGTGCACGTGCAGCACCATCCGGCCGGTGGTCCGCGAGGCGGCCATGCGGACCTCCGCCCCCGCCCCGGGCGGGCCCTCGCCGATGCGCTGCAGCGCGACCGCGGCGGAGCTCGGCGCCGCCGGCTCGCGAGCGACGGTCACCGTCTCGCCCCCGCCGCGCAGGCCGGCGCCGGCGACGCCCCCGACGGCGAGCAGCAGCAGCGCCGCGGCGAGCGCGGGCAGGGGCCGCCGCCACGCCGCCCACGGCGCCGACCGCCGGGCGACGGGGCGCGCTCCCGCCGGCCGGCTGCGCAGCAGCGGCGGCGGTGGCGCGGCCGCGGCCCAGTCCTCGTCCTCGAGGGCGCCGAGCGTCCCCACGAGCGCGCGGGCCTGCACGACGGCGGCGGCGAACGCGGGGTCCTCCTGCTCGAGGCGAACGGCCTCGGCGTGCTCGTCCGGGTCGAGGAGGCCGAGGACGTAGGCGTCGGGGTCGACCCGTCGGCTCACGCGATCGCCTCCTCGTCCATCAGCGCCCGCAGGCGCTTGAGCCCGCGCAGCATCCGGGCCTTGACGGTCCCGAGCGGCACGCCGAGGCGCTCGGCGATCTCGGTCTGGCTCAGCTCGTCGTAGAACCGCATCCGCAGCACCTCCTGCTGCTCGTCGCTGAGCTGCGCGAGCAGGGATCGGACCGCCCATCGGTCGATCGCCCGCTCCTGGTCCTCGTCGCCCGCGCGTCCGTCGAGCAGCAGCTCGACCGCGTCCGGAGCGACCGGCTCGGGGACCCGCCGCCGCAGCTGGTCGATCGCGCGGCTGCGCGCGATCGTGAGGATCCACGTGAGGAGCCCGGCGCGAGCAGGGTCGTAGCTCGGCCCGCGCCGCCAGACCTCGGCGAAGACGACCTGCTGGACGTCCTCGGCGAGCTCGCGGTCGCGCAGCGCGCCGAGCAGGACACCGAACGACGCCCGCCCGTACTCGGCGTAGAGCTCGTCCATGACCGTCGGATCCTGGCGGCGCAGCCGTCGCGCCAGGACGCGCTCACGGCGGGAGGCGCGGGTCGCGGGATCGCCGGGCACGTCGCGCAGCATGACCGGTCGTGCCGGCCGGCGGAGCCCCGGCGATGCGACGGGCTCCTCGGCGGCGACGATCGGCATGCCCACCGTACGTCCCGCGACCGACGCTCGGACGCACCGGAGCCGCCGGGCGCGACGACCCGAGGACGAGGTGCATCCGATCCGCGGCGACGCTGCGGATGGTGGGCGACCCGTTCCCCTCTCCGAGGAGTCCCGATGTCCAAGAAGCTCCGTCTCCCCGTCGCCGGCGTCGCCGCCGTGACCGCCCTCGCGCTCGTCCCCGCCGCCACCCAGGCGGCCACGGTGACCGCCGGCGGCGGCACGACGACCGTCCGCCTGACCTCGGCCACGGCCAAGGGCCTCGCCTCCCTGGGCGTGCAGGCGAGCGCGATCTCGCCCGCGAAGGCCTCGAGCGCCGGCGTCGCGTTCCCGATCACCGGCGGCCGGATCGACGACCGGACCGGTGCCGGATCCCTCGAGCACTCCGGCGGCCTGCGACTGCGCAAGGGCTCCGCGCAGATCGCGCTGCGCGACTTCCGCCTGAAGGTCGGCAAGCGCTCGACGCTCTCGGCGCGCGTGGGCAAGGCCCGCGTCACCGTGTTCCGGCTCTCGACGAGCCGCGCGCGGATCTCCCGGTCCGGCCTGCAGACGCGGGTCTCCCGCGTCCGGGTGCAGCTGTCGAGCGTCGGCGCCGCGGCGCTGAACCGGACGTTCCACGTCCACGCGTTCCGCGCCGGGCAGACGATCGCGACGGCGACCGCTGCGGTGACGCCGCGCACGATCGCGCTGCGGGGTCGCGACACCGCGCTGACCCTCGACCCGTCGACCGCCGCGGCCCTGGGCGTCCAGGTCGCCCCGGCCGGCGCCGCGCGTCTCGACGGCGGGGCCGTCCGCTTCCCGATCAGCGGCGGCAGCGTGAACGCCGCCACCCTCGCGGGTCGGATCGACCACCGCGGCGGACTGCGGCTGTCCGCGGACTCGACCGCGGTGACGCTCGATCAGCCGCGGATCTCGCTCGGCACGACGAACGTCCTCAGCGCGGTGATCGGCGCGACGCGCACGACGATCGCCGATCTCGACCTCGGCGCCGCGAAGACCTCGTCGTCGGGTCGTCGGATCACCGTCTCGGGCGTCGCGGTCCGGCTCAACGCGACCGCCGCCTCGGCCCTGAACAGCGCGTTCGGCACGACCGCGCTGACGCCGGGCACCCCGCTCGGGACCGCCACGGTCACGGCCGAGGCGCGCTGATCGGGCGCGCGGGCGCAGGGGCCGCCCTGCGCCCGCGCACGCCCTCGCTCAGCAGGTCCGCAGCGGCGTCGGTGCCGCGTGCTGCTCCGTCGCGAACAGGACGTTCACCGGCATGCCGAGGTCGGTCAGCTCGTGGACGAGGCCCGCGAGGTCCAGGGGCGGCGCGGGCCGGCCGTCCGGCGTCAGCGCCCAGCACTGGCGGGTGAAGCGCAGGACGCCCGACGTCGCGAGCACCGGGGCCGCGTTCCAGCGGCGACCGCCGAGGGGGCCGTCGAGGAACGCCCGCAGCGCCGGGTCCAGCGCCCCGCGCCGGTCGGAGACGGCCACGGGGACCTCGATCTCGCCGACGTACCCGCGCGGTGTCGCGTCGAGGCCCGGGCCGCGCGTCGCCTGGCGGATCGCCTCGGCGAGGTGCAGCCGCAGGTCGATCGCCTGGCCGCTCGGCGCGCGCACGCGCAGCGTCGCCGGCGAGCAGGCCACCGACATGTCCGGGACCTCGAGCCGCACCGCGCCCGCGGCGCCGCGGTAGGACCGCACGTCCGGCGCGCCGAGCGGGGCGTCGGCGGCGGCCTGGGGCAGCGGACGCCCGTGCAGCCGCCCGCCCGTGCGGACCCAGCGCCAGCGCTCGCCGTCGAGCGCCTTCTGCCAGACGCCGACCCGGCCGCGCGCGTCGCGGCCCTCGACCCGCAGCAGCCGCTGCGGCTCGTCGGTGCCCGTGATCGCCACGGTGATCGCGTCGGTCACCGGACGCCCGATCGCCGGCTGGCGGCGCCACCCCGGCAGCGGCAGGCGGATCGCGGTCCACGGCGTCCGCGACCCGTAGCCGTACTGCAGCAGCAGCGTGTTGGCGCCCGAGAGGTCGAAGTCGTAGCTGCGCGTCCAGAGCTCGCCGTGCGGGCCGATCGCCATGACGGTCGCCCCGGCCGCCGCGATCCCCGCGACGCGCGCTCGGCCCTGCTCCGGCGCGCAGAGCTCGTAGGAGCCGTCCGTCGGCAGCCACGGGTCGTCGTAGGTGATCCGGCGTCCGCCCTCGCGCACCTCGTACAGCGTGCCGGCGCCGGCGGTCCGCCGCAGCCCGCCGGACGCGTCCCGGAAGCGGTAGGTCCCCGCCGTGGAGGAGAGCGACCACGCGGCGGTGTCGCGCGGCAGCAGGACGCCCTCGCCGAAGCCGAGGATCGGCCCCCAGCGCATCGTCCAGTCCAGGGCCGACGGTCCGCGGTCGGCGTGCGAGGTGGCGAAGACCCGGCGGTCCGCGGCGACGACCACGAGCCAGTCGCGGTCGGTGTCGAGCTCGCGGATCCGGCCGGCGAAGCACGCCGGCACGACGACGCGTCGCCACGCGCCGGCCGGGGTGCTGCCGCGCCGCCGGCTGCGGGCGAAGAGGTCGCCGTCCAGGAGCGCGTAGTCGTGCCCGCGGTTGAACGCCTGCGGCGCCGGGCCGCGCGGCACGCGCAGCAGCACCCGCTCGGGCAGGCGCGCGACCTCCGCCGGCGTCGCCGGGACGCTGCGCCCGGATTCCGGGTTGCGCCACGCCATCTGCGGCGTGGCGCGCAGGACGTCGCAGCTGTCCTGGCGCTGCCCCGCCGTCGGCGCGGCGCCCGCCGGAGCCGCTGGGCCGAGCGCCAGCGCCACGCCGATCCCGGCCGCCGCCGCGGCTGATCGCCGGCTCCCCATGCGGCGCATCGTGCCAGACCCGCGGGCGGCCGCTCAGCCGATCCGCAGGGCGTGCCCGACGTCCTTCACGAGGACGACGTCGGCGCGAGCGCGCCCCGGCAGCACGTTCGCGCGGACGTTCGGCAGGTTCACCGTCTCCCAGACCCGCATCGCGAGCGCCTCGGCGTCCGCGTCGGGCATGTCCCGCAGCGGGTGCAGGAACGCGCCCGGGTCGTTCGCGGCGGCGATCCGCCAGGCGCGGAAGCGGTCGAGGTACCAGCTCGCGGCGAGCTCCTCGGCCGCGTCGACGTAGACCGCGACGTCGACGAGGTCGGCGATCCGCTCGTCCAGCGCGGCGAGGCCCTCGAGCACGAGCGTCGCCGGGCGGTCGACGACGATCGCCGCGTCCGGGACGCGATCCTGCAGCCGGTGCTCGTAGACCGGCGCGCGCAGCGGTCCCTCGCCGGCGCGCACGTCGCGCAGCAGCTCGCGCAGGGCCGGCAGGTCGTAGCTCTCGGGGAAGCCCTTGCGCTCGGTCAGGCCACGCGCGGCGAGCTCCGCGTTGGGCAGCAGGTAGCCGTCGGTGGCCACGACCGCCACCGGTCCGGCGCCGGCCGCCTCGAGCGCCGTCGCCAGGCCGGCCGCCACGGTGCTCTTGCCGACCGCCACGCCGCCCCCGACGGCGACGACCCGCGGTCGGCTCGGCCGCCGCTCCGCCAGGTCCTCGGCGAGCTCGCGCAGCGTCCGGTCGGGCGGGCCGGACGTCATCGCGACCTCAGTCCGCGTCGCCGAGCTCGAGGACCGCGAGGAACGCCTCCTGCGGCACCTCGACGCGGCCGACCTGCTTCATCCGCTTCTTGCCGGCCTTCTGCTTCTCCAGCAGCTTCCGCTTGCGCGAGATGTCGCCGCCGTAGAGCTTCGCCGTGACGTCCTTGCGGTAGGCCTTCACCGTCTCGCGGGCCAGCACCCGGCCGCCGATCGCGGCCTGGATCGGCACGTCGAACATCTGCCGCGGGATCTTCTCCTTGAGCTTCTCGGTGAACTTGCGGCCGATCTCCTGCGCCTTCGTGCGGTGCACGAGCAGCGACAGGGCGTCGACCGGCTCGCCCGAGAGCAGGACGTCGAGCTTCACGAGGTCCGACGCGCGCAGCCCGATCGGCTCGTAGTCCAGCGACGCGTAGCCGCGGGTGCGCGACTTCAGCTGGTCGAAGAAGTCCAGGACGATCTCCGCGAGCGGGACGTCGTAGACGATCTGCACCCGGTCGGCGGAGATGAACGTCATCCCCTGGTGCTCGCCGCGCTTCTCCTGGCAGAGCTCCATGACCTGACCGACGTACTCCTTCGGCGTCAGGACGTTGATCTTCACGTACGGCTCCCGGACCTCCTTGATGAAGGTCGGGTCCGGGTAGTCCGAGGGGCTGTGGAGCTCCTTGACCTCGCCGTCGTGGAGCGTCAGCTCGAAGCCGACCGACGGCATCGTCGCGATGAGGTCGAGGTCGTACTCGCGCTCGAGCCGCTCGCGGACGATGTCCATGTGCAGGAGGCCGAGGAAGCCGATCCGGAAGCCGAAGCCCAGGGCGTCGGAGGTCTCCGGCTCCCACGCCAGCGCCGCGTCGTTGAGCGACAGCTTCTCCAGCGCGTCGCGCAGGTCCGGGTAGTCGGCGGTGTCGGTCGGGAAGATCCCGCAGAAGACCATCGGCTTGATCTCGCGGTAGCCGGGCAGCGGCTCGGCCGCGGGCTCGAGCTTCTCCCCCGCGCCGCGGACCTGCGCGCGGTGGGTGAGCGTGTCGCCGACCCGCAGCAGGGTGACGTCCTTGATGCCGGTGATGAGGTAGCCGACCTCGCCCGGGCCGAGCTCGGTCACCGGCGTCATCTGGGGGCTGAAGATGCCCAGCTCGTCGACGTCGGCCTCCGTCCCGGCGGCCATCGCGGCGATCTTGTCGCCCTTCCTGAACGTCCCGTCGACGACCCGGATGTAGGCGACGACGCCGCGGTACTGGTCGAACTCGGAGTCGAAGATCAGGGCGCGGGCCGGCGCGGTCGGGTCGCCCTCCGGCGGTGGGACGGTCTCGACGAGCCGGTTGAGGACCGCGTCGACGCCCTCGCCGGTCTTGCCGCTGATCCGCAGGATCGACTCGGGCTCGTCGCCCAGCAGGTCCGAGACCTCGCCGGCGACGCGCTCGGGCTCGGCGCCCGGCAGGTCGATCTTGTTCAGGCAGGGGATGATCTCCAGCCCGGCGTCGACCGCGAGGTACGTGTTGGCGAGCGTCTGGGCCTCGACGCCCTGCGAGGCGTCGACGACGAGCAGCGCGCCCTCGCAGGCCTGCAGCGACCGCGAGACCTCGTACGTGAAGTCGACGTGGCCGGGGGTGTCGATGAGGTGGAACTGGTACGTCTCGCCGTCGGCGGCGTCGAAGTACACGCGGACGGCCTGCGACTTGATCGTGATGCCGCGCTCGCGCTCGAGCTCCATCGAGTCCAGCAGCTGGTCCTGCATGTCCCGGTCGGCGACGGTGTTCGTCAGCTCGAGGATCCGGTCCGCCAGCGTCGACTTGCCGTGGTCGATGTGGGCGATGATCGAGAAGTTCCGGATCTTGGACTGGTCGGCCATGCGAACGACACAGGGTACGGATGCGCGACGTGGCCCGGCCGACCGGGCCCGCCGCTCGGACCCGGACCTGGATCAGTCGACGAGGCCCTCGTCCTGCAGCCACTCCTTGGCGACCTTCTCCGGCAGGACGCCGTCGATGTCGACCCGGGCGTTCAGGACCTGCAGCTGCGCGGTCGTCAGCCGCCGCGCGACGGGGCGCATGAGCCGCTCGATCTGCGGGTGCTCCCGCAGCACCTCGGCGCGGATCGAGATCGCCGCGTTGTAGCGCGGGAAGAACTGCCGGTCGTCGTCGAGCACCGTGAGGTTCAGCCCCTTGATCCGGCCGTCGGTCGTGAAGACCTCGCCGAACGTGCAGGTGCCGTTGCCGGTCTGCGAGTAGATGAGTCCGGTGTCCAGCCGCCGCAGCCGGTTGCGCGGGACCTGGAACCCGTAGGTCCGCTGGACGCCGGGCATCCCGTCGGGCCGGTTGGCGAACTCCGACTCGATGCAGAACGTGAGGTCCTTGCCCTTCGGCGAGTCGAGCAGCGCGCGGAGGTCCGAGAGCTTCGACACGCCGAGCTCCTTCGCCTTGTCGGCGCGGATCGCGAACGCGTACGTGTTGTCCAGGGGCGCCCGGTCGATCCAGCGGATCGACGGCTTGGGCTTGCCGTCGGCGTCGCGCGACCGGGCGTCCTCGCGAGCGACCGCGTCGAACTGCTCGTCGGCGTCGGCGATCGGCTCGTCGTGGCCGAAGTACGTGATCCACGCGGTGCCCGTGTACTCCCAGTACGCGTCGATGTCGCCACGCTCGAGCGATCCGCGGACCGCCTCCGAGCTCACGAGGCCCGTCTGGTCCCAGACGTCGGCCCCCTGGTCGCGCAGGTACTGCACGGCGATCTGGCCGATCACGCGCTGCTCGGTGAAGTCCTTCGAGCCGAACGCGATCCTGGCGCCCTTCAGCGGCCCCTCGCCGCCACCGGTGTACTGGGCGGCGCAGCCGGTCAGGGCCAGCCCGGCGGCCGTCAGCGCGGCGAGCGCGACCCGGGTCCTGCGCACCCGGCTCATCGCCCGGCCTCCGGCCGCAGGCCGCGCGGGCTGAGCCAGCGCTCCGCGATCGCGGCGAGCCAGTCGATCGTCACCGCCAACAGCGCGGCGTAGACGGCGCCGGTGATCATCACGACGTCGCGCTGGTTCTTGATCCCGTCGTTGATGACGTCGCCCAGCCCGCCGGCGTCGACGAACGTCGCGAGCGTCGCGGTGCCCACGAGCAGCACGAGCGCCGTGCGCACGCCGGCGAGCATCACCGGAACGGCGAGCGGCAGCTCGACGCGCCGCAGCACCTGCCAGCGCGAGAAGCCCTGGCCGCGGGCGGCGTCGATGAGCGCCGGGTCGACGTTGCGGATGCCCTCGACGGTGTTGCTCATCACCGGGAGCACCGAGTAGAGGACGAGCCCGACGTACGGGACCCAGCTCTTCAGCTGGAAGATCGCGACGAGCAGGACGAGGATGCCGATCACCGGCGCGGCCTGGCCCGCGGCGAAGAACCCGTTGAGCACGCCGGAGACGATCCGGCTGCGCGTCCGGGTCAGGAGGATCCCGAGCGGGATCCCGAGGAGCAGGACGAAGACCGCCGAGATCCCGACGAGGCGCACGTGCTCGCCGACCTTCGTCAGGACGTGCCCGTCGAAGATCGTCGCCGACGTCGCCGCGTCGTCGTTCGTCAGCGCGAACAGCGAGATGCCGTCGAGCTGCTGGCCGTCGACCCACAGGTAGAGGCCCGCGAGCGCGGCGGCGACCGCCAGCGGCGGCAGCAGGAGCAGGCGCAGCCGCGCGCTCACGTGCCGGTCGCCTCTTCCTCGCCCGCGGCGATCGCGGCCTGCACGGCGCGCCCGTCGATCTCGCCGGTGATCTCCTCGATCGTGCGCACTGGTGCGGCCTCGGACTGCTCGGCGACCGGGGTGACGTGCGTCTCCTCGAGCGCGGCGAGCACCTGCTTCAGGCGCACGGCGCCGACGTAGACGCCCTGGTCGTCGACGACCGGGACGACGCCGGTGCCGGCGGCGAGCATCTCGTTCATCGCGTCGTGGAGCGTCGTCGTGGCGGTCACGACGCCGGAGATCGCCTGGCCCTCGCGCTCGGGGTGCGCCGGACGGTCCTCGAGCTCGTCGCGGTAGAGCCAGCGCGTCGGACGACGGTGCTCGTCGAGCAGGATCGAGCAGTCCAGCTGCCGCTCGCGGAGCGTCCGCAGGATGCCGTCGTAGCCGTCGGCGCGGGTGAACGCGGGGTAGTCCTCGCGCTCGAGATCCTCGACCCGGACGAGCTGCAGCCGCTTGACCGCCGCGCCGCCGCCGATGAAGGCCCGCACGTAGCGGTCCGCGGGGGCCGCGAGGATCTCGTCCGGCGGTCCCTGCTGGGCGATCCGCGAGCGCTCGCGCAGCACGACGACGCGGTCGCCGAGCTTGATCGCCTCGTCGATGTCGTGGGTGACGAAGACGATCGTCTTGCGCACCCGTCGCTGGATCTTCACGAGCTCGCTCTGCAGGCGGTCGCGGGTGATCGGGTCCAGGGCGCCGAACGGCTCGTCCATCAGCAGGACCGGCGGGTCCGCGGCGAGGGCCCGGGCGACGCCGACGCGCTGCTGCTGACCGCCGGAGAGCTCGCGCGGAAAGCGCTGCGCGAACTGCTCCTCCGGCAGGCCGACGAGCTCGAAGAGCTCGCTCGAGCGCTCGGCGATCCGCGCCTTGTCCCACTTCAGCAGCCGCGGGACGGTCTCGAGGTTCTGGCGGACGGTGAGGTGCGGCAGCAGGCCGGCCTGCTGCACGACGTAGCCGATCCGCCGTCGCAGCTGGTCGGAGGGGATGTCGGAGGCGTCGCGCCCGCCGATGAGGATCCGCCCGCTCGTCGGTCGCACGAGGCGGTTGATCATCCGCATCGTCGTCGTCTTGCCGCAGCCGGACGGCCCGACGAAGACGACGATCTCGCCGGCCGGGATCGAGAGCGAGAAGTCCTCGACCGCCGGGACGTCCTGCCCCGGGAAGCGCTTCGTGACCTGCTCGAGCTCGATGTCGACGGCCTGGGAGGTGTCGAGTCCCTCGCCGGTGCTGGGCGTGCTCACGCGCGGATCCCCTTCGAGACGGTGGCCCGGCCCACGAGCGCCAGCAGCGCGTCGAAGACGAGGGCGATGACGACCACGCCGAACGTGCCGACGAGGATCTGGTTCGTGGCGTTCGCCCCGCCGAGCTGGCTCAGGCCGGAGTAGATGAAGCGGCCGAGGCCCGGCCCGTTGACGTACGCCGCGATCGCCGTGATCCCCACGACGAGCTGGGTGGCGGTCCGGATGCCGGCGAGGATCACCGGCCAGGCGATCGGCAGCTCGACCCGGACGAGCCGCTGCAGCGGCGCCATCCCGATCCCCCGCGCCCCGTCGAGGACCACGGGGTCCACGGACCGCAGCCCGGTGATCGTGTTGCGCACGATCGGCAGCAGCGCGTAGAGGACGAGCGCGATGACGACCGGCACGACGCCGAGGCCCAGGAGCGCCAGCAGGACGCCGAGCAGCGCGAACGACGGCAGCGTCAGGATGACGCTCGCGACGGTGATGACGACCGACGCCGCGGCTGACGAGCGGTAGGCGACGAGGCCGAGCAGGACGCCGGCGAGCGTCGCGATCGCCATCGAGAGCGCGACCACCCAGACGTGCCCGACCGCCAGCTGGGCGATCGAGTCGGCGTTGTCGCCCACGTAGGCGGGCAACGAGGAGGCCAGCGGGGGGACGGCCACGCGTCGAACCTAGCGCACGTCCCGGGGCCCACCGCGCGGTCCCCGACGGGGTCGGGCGAGCGAACCACCGCGCGTGCGGCTGCGCGCGGCGAGCGAGCGCCTGCGCCGCATGCGCCCGCACCGTCGCGCGACGAGCGTCGATGCGCCACGTCCTGGCGCTCCGCGGCGGCGTACGTCGTCCGCTCGTCACGAGCGGGATAGCGGCGCCCGGCACCGGGGTAGCAGGTCGCAGGCGGCGCGCTGCGACGCCGGAACGGATCGGAGCGGAGGCAGCGATGGCGAGCACGACGTCGACGGGGACCGTGGAGACCGACATCGCGGCGCGGCTCGACCGCCTGCCGTGGTCGCGCTGGCACTGGATGGTCGTGATCGGCCTCGGGACGGTCTGGATCCTCGACGGCCTCGAGGTGACGCTCGTGGGCAACGTCGGCGGCCGGATCGCCGAGGACGGCTCCGGGCTCGACCTCTCCGCGTCGGACATCACCGGGCTGGCGGCGTCGCTCTACGTCGCCGGAGCGTGCCTCGGCGCGCTGTTCTTCGGCCGCCTGACGGACCGCTTCGGGCGCAAGCGGCTGTTCATCATCACCCTGCTCGTCTACCTCGCGGCGACCGCGCTGACCGCGGTGTCGATGAACCCCGCGTGGTTCTTCGCGTGCCGGTTCCTCACCGGGTTCGGCATCGGCGGCGAGTACGCGGCGATCAACTCCGCGATCGACGAGCTCATCCCGTCGCGCGTCCGCGGTCGCGTCGACCTGATCATCAACGGCAGCTTCTGGCTCGGCGCCGTCGGCGGGTCGCTGCTCTCGATCGTGATGCTGAACGAGTCGCTGTTCGCCACCGACGTCGGCTGGCGGCTGTCGTTCGCGCTCGGCGTCGTCCTCGGGCTCGTCGTCCTGCTCGTCCGGCGCCACGTGCCGGAGAGCCCGCGGTGGCTCGTCATCCACGGCCGCGAGGACGAGGCGGAGGCGATCGTCGCCGGCGTCGAGCGCCGGGTCCGCGAGGAGACCGGCGAGGACCTGCCCGAGCCCCACGGCACGATCACGATCCACCAGCGCCGCGACATCCCCTTCCGCGAGATCGCCCGCACCCTCTGGCAGCGCTACCCGCGGCGGGCGATCCTCGGGTTCTCGCTCTTCGTCGGCCAGGCGTTCCTCTACAACGCCATCACGTTCGGCTACGCGACGATCCTCATCGAGTACTTCGACGTCCAGAGCGGCCACACCGGCTACTACTACGCCGCGATCGCGCTGGGCAACTTCCTCGGGCCGCTCCTGCTCGGCGGCCTCTTCGACTCGCTCGGCCGGCGGGTGATGATCTCCAGCACCTACATCCTGTCGGGCGTCCTGCTGTTCGTCACCGCGGCGCTCTTCCAGGCGGAGGTGCTGAACGCGACGACCATGACGCTCTGCTGGGTCGTCGTCCTGTTCTTCGCCTCGACCGGCGCCAGCTCGGCGTACCTCACCGTGTCGGAGGTCTTCCCGATGGAGACCCGGGCGATGGCGATCGCGTTCTTCTACGCGATCGGCACGGCCGTCGGCGGCATCACCGGGCCGCAGGTGTTCTCCCGCCTCGTGGAGAGCGGCGAGGTCTCGCAGGTGTCGCTCGCGTTCGCGATCGGCGCGGCGCTCATGACGATTGCCGGCGTCGTCGCGATCCTCACCGCCGTGAAGGCCGAGCGACGCAGCCTCGAGGAGATCGCCGCGCCGCTGACGAGCTCCGCGCGGCCCGGATCGCAGGCGGCCGCAGCGGACTGACCGACCGGCCCCCATCGGCGGGCTGCGCTCGAGCACCTCCAGCACCCGCATCATCCGGTTCCGCCGAGCCGGGCCGTCGACCCTGCGCCGCCCGCCGGCGGCCCGGGGCGCCGTCGTCCCCGGACGGGGGTCGTCGCGGCTCTCGCCGCGGCGCGTCGCGCGCTCCTTCGAGCACCTCGGGATGCCCGGGAACCGCGGCGGCCGCCAGCGGAGGAACGGCGGTTCCCGGCCGGGCGCCGAGGGCTCGAACCGGGGACCCGCGCGCCCGCCGCGATGAGTCGGCGCGTCGGCGTCGGTCTCCACCGGCAAGATGCACGCCGTGCCCTCCCCCTCCCCTCCTCCCGCCGACGCGGACGCCGCGCGCGCCCTCGCGATCGACGCGCGCGGCCTCGTCAAGCGCTATGGCGCCGTCGAGGCTCTGCGTGGCCTCGACCTGCAGGTCCCGGCCGGCTCGATCTTCGGCCTGCTCGGCCCCAACGGGGCCGGCAAGTCGACGACCGTGAAGATCCTCACGACGCTCGCCGCGCCGACCGCGGGCACCGCGACCGTCGCCGGGGCCGACATCGGCCGCGAGCCGCAGGTCGTCCGCACGCGGATCGGCGTCGTCTCGCAGGCCTCGGGCACCGACATCTCCCTGACCGGACGCGAGAACCTCGTGCTGCAGGGCCGCATCCACGGCCAGTCGAAGGCCGAGGCCGGGGCGCGCGCCGACGCCCTGCTGGAGCGGATGGCCCTCGCCGGCGACAAGGACCGCGTCGTGCGCGGGTACTCCGGCGGCATGCGCCGCCGGATCGACATCGGCACCGCCCTGATGCACGCCCCGCAGGTCCTCTTCCTCGACGAGCCGACGACCGGGCTGGACCCGGAGATCCGCGCCGAGATGTGGCAGCTCGTCCGCGGCCTCGCCGACGACGGGATGACCGTCCTGCTGACGACGCACTACCTCGAGGAGGCCGACCAGCTCGCCGCCGAGCTGGCGATCGTCGACCGCGGCCGCGTCGTCGCCCAGGGCTCGCCCGCCGCGCTGAAGGCCCAGCTGCAGGGCGACGCGATCGTCGTCGAGCTCGTGGACCCCGCGCCGGCCGACGTCCAGGACGCGCTGAGCGGGATCGTCACCGGCCTCGACGAGGTGACCGTCGACGGGCGGACCGTCCGCGCCCGGGTGGAGCACGGCGCGACCGCGACGCCGCAGGTGCTCCAGGCGCTCGAGACGCGGTCGCTGGCCGTCGCGTCGATCACCGTCTCGCGCCCGTCGCTGGACGACGTCTACCTGCGCCACACCGGCCGCGCGTTCCACGAGGCCGACCAGGCCGGCGACGATGCGACCGCCACCCCACCGACCGCCGCGGCGACCGCTGAGGAGTCCCGATGAGCACCATCGCGCAGAGCCGCCACTTCGCCTACCGCTCGCTGCTGACGCTCTGGCGCCAGCCGTGGTGGATCGCCGTCACGCTCGTCCAGCCGATCGTCTGGCTCGTCCTGTTCGGCGCGCTGTTCAAGAGCGTCACCCGGATCCCGGGCTTCGCCGGCGACGACTTCATCCAGTACATCGCCCCGGGCGTCATCGTCATGACCGCCTTCTTCTCGGCCGGCTGGGCCGGGATGGGCCTGCTGAACGACATGCAGGAGGGCGTCGTGGACCGGTTCCTCGTGACGCCCGCCACGCGGACCGCGCAGCTGCTGGGCCGGATGGTCCAGGGCGCGGTCTCGGTCGTCGTCCAGGCGCTGATCATCGTCGTCCTGGCGCTGCTCATGGGCGCGTCGTTCCCCGGCGGGCCGCTCGGGATCCTCGTGCTGCTGCTCGTGTCGATCCTCATCGCGACCGCCGTGGCGGCGCTCTCGTTCGCGCTGGCCCTCGTCAGCGGCAAGGAGGAGACGGTCATCGCGGTCATGAACTTCTTCATGCTCCCGCTGACGTTCCTCTCGACGGCGTTCCAGCAGCGGCAGCTCATGCCCGACTGGATGCAGACCGTCGTCCAGTTCAACCCGCTGAACTGGGCGATCGACGCCGCCCGCTCCGTGACCCTCGACGTCCCCGTCGACCTGACGGACGCCGGCGGCGCGGACTGGGGCGACATCGGCCTGCGCGTCCTGTGGCTCGTCGTCCTCGTGGTGCTCTGTCTGCGGGTGACGAACCGCGCGTTCGCGGCCTACCAGCGCCGGGTCTGAGCTCGCGCGGCGCGGTCCGGCGGTCGTGCGCGGCGCCCCCGGACCGGCGCGATGCTCGACCGCCACATCGTCAGCGCCGACTGCGAGCCGCGACGCCGCCCCGAGCCGGCGAGCGTCTCCTCGCCGCGTCCGGGGCGCCGACGCGCCCTCGACGATCGCGGCACGGGATCGCGAACCGGTACGCCGCCGAGCCGCCCCACCCGAAGATCGCAGCACGCGGCGCTCGTCGCCGGCCCACCCGCTCCTCGGGCCCACGGGCCCGTCACGGCGAGCCGCGCCCGCACGCCGTCGCCGGGATCGCGATGCGGGAGGCTCGTGACGTCAGCGGCGGCGACGACGTCGCCCGCCGCCGCCCTCGTCACGGCGGCGCTGACGCTCGGCCATGCGCTCGAGCGCGGCCTCGCGAGCGGCGAGCAGCCGCTCGGCCTGCTCGCGCCGCGCCTGGCGCGCCTGGCGCGCGGCGTCCTGTTCCTCCGCCGACGGCCGCCGGACGCCGTAGGCCTCCAGGCGCGACGTCGGCTCGCCCGGCGCACTCGGCGGCGAGCCGCCGAAGGGCTCCTCCTCGGCCGCCTCGATGTCGAAGAGCGCCGGCGTATCGGCCGGGCGGTGCGTGCCCGGCGCGCCGGGCCAGCCGAAGCCGGAGTCCTCGGGCCACGCTGCTCCCGTGCCGCGCGGGTCCCGCACCGCCTCGCCGGCGCCCGACGCCGGTCCCGGGCCGTCGGGGTCCTGCCCGCGCGAAGCAGCGGTCCCGCCGCGCGGCACGCCCGTGGTCGGCGCGGCGCCTTCGGCGTCCGGCGCTTCGGCGCCGGGCACCGCGCCCGCGGCCGCGCCGGACGGCGCACCCGCGGCACCTCGGTGCGCGTCGCCCGAACGCGCTTCGCCGACGGGCGGCTCGGTCGGGGCCCCGTCGCCGCCCGGGGCATCGGCAGGGCGGTGGCTGCCGGTCGTCCACCACGGCGCGCCCGCGTCGGGCGACAGCGGCCAGGGCGGCTGGAGCGTGCCCTCGCCGCGGTCCGCGGCGGTCGGCCAGTCGGCCGCGACGTCGTACGGGGCGCCGCCGGCTGGAGTGCTCGGCGCCGGACCGGCCGGTGCCGGCCGCGCGCCGCCCCGGTGCGCGGGACGACCCGTTCCGGGATCGATCCCCGGGGAGGGATGCGGCGCGGCACTCGCGTCGTCCGGCCGCACGCCGCCCCGGACCGCGGGCCGGCCCGCGGGCCGGCCCGTTCCAGGATCGACCCCTCCTGCGGGACGCAGCGCGGAACCCGCGTCGTCCGGCCGCGCGCCGCCCCGGTCCGCGGGACGACCCGTTCCGGGATCGATCCCCGGGAAGGGATGCAGCGCGGAACCCTCGCCCTCGCTCCCCGGACCGCCCGGCGCGGCGCCCGGGGCCGGATGGACGAGGCGCCGGCTCGCGCCCGCGCCGCGGGGCGGGACGGCCCGGGTCGGCGCCGCCGCGCCGGGCGCGACGCCCGGCTCCGCGGACGGATCCGCGAAGGCGTCGGCGGGCGGCGCCGGGCTCAGCGGCACCGTCGCGGTCCCGGACGCGGCGTCCGTCGACCCACCCTCCGGGGCACCGGGCCCGTCGCCGGCCCGCCCCGTGCCACGCGCGCCCGCGTCGCCACGACCCTCGGTGGCCGCCCCCGGGTCCGCGCCCGCTCGTCCGGTGCCGCGACCACGCGCGCCGTCGCGATCACCCGGCCCGCCGCGCGCACCGCGCGCCGGCCGCGCCCCCGCGCCCCCGGGCGCGCCGGACGCGCCGGGCAGCGTCGCCGGCCCGAAGTCGGTCGCCGCGCGGGGCACGAGCGTCACGAGCGCGCCTGCGATCGCCCGCGCGATCGCGGACGCGAGCACCAGCGGCCACGCGAGGAGCTCCAGCAGCCGGCCGAGCAGGCGCGCCGGCGCGCTGCGGACGAGCCGCGACGCGAGCCCCGCCCCGGGCAGCCGGCCCGCGATCCCGCCGAGCCGCGCGCCGAGGCGCACGAAGCGCGCCCCGGCGTCGTCGAGCTCCCGCAGGCGCAGCTCGCGCGCGAGCCCGACGTACGTCACCGCCCCCGCGATCACCGCGAGGCCGAGGAAGGCCATCGTCACCGTCGAGCGCTCCGTGCCCAGCGCCACGTGGTCGGCGCCCACCCGCCCGAGCAGCGCGACGCCCGTCGCGACCCCGACGGCGACCACGGAGGCGACGAGGACCTGGATCAGCGAGCGGACGACCGGCAACAGCCCGAGCGGGCCGCCGGTCTCGCGACGCAGGAGCCGGATCTGCAGGCCGACGAGGGCGACGTTGCCGACGAACGTCCCGAGCACGATGCCGGCGATCCCGAGCGGCCGGTAGAGCGCGAGCGACGCGATCGTCGCCGCGACGAGGCTGCCGAGCGCCAGCCCCGTGTTCGCCCACGGGCGCTGCAGCGCGAAGAACGTCCGGCTGAGCAGCAGGCTCACGCCGTTCAGCGCGAGGCTCGCCCCGAACCACACGAGCGCGACGGTCGTCGCGTCGGTGTTCTCCTCGGTCCACTTCCCGCGCTGGAAGAGCGTCGCGATGATGTCGTGCGAGATCACCGGGCTCATGAAGAGCAGCCCGACCGGGACGAGCAGGACGACGATCTGGCCCATCCCGCCGCTGACGAGCGACCGCAGCTCGACCCGGTCGCGGCGCGAGACCGCGCGGCTGAGCGCCGGGAAGAGCACCGTCACGATCGCGACGGAGAAGATGCCCTGCGGCAGCATGTAGAGCCGGAACGCGGCCTCGATCGCGCGCGGGCCGTCGTCGTCGACGTGGCTGGCGAGGATCGAGTTGATGAGGGCGCTGAAGTTGATGAGGCCGAGGCTCAGCGCCACGGGCACCATCAGGACGAGGACCTGCCGCAGGCGCGGATCGCTGAGGTCCACGCGCGGCAGGACGCGGATCCCGTACCGCCGCAGCACCGGCACCGCCATGAGCAGCTGGACCACCGTGCCGACGAGGACGCCGATCGCCTGCGCGTAGATCTGGCTCGGGCCGTCGAACGCCGGCAGCAGCGCGAGGTTCACGACGATGATCACGCCGTTCCACACGAGCGGCGAGAGTGCGGGAATCGTGAAGTGCCCGTAGGCGTTCAGCGCGCCGACGAGCAGGCCGTTGAGCCCGAGCAGGAGGACCGTCGGCAGCATCACCTGCGAGAGGCCCGTCACGAGCCCGTCGGCCGAGGACCCCACCCCCGCGCGGACCTCGTCGCCGACGAACAGCGGCATGTACAGCGGCGCCGCGAGCATCGCCACCACGACGAGGATCGCCAGCCCGCCGAGGAGGACCCAGAAGAGGGTCGAGATGAGCAGCAGCGCCTCGCGCCGGCGCTTCTGCTCCAGCAGGTCGGTGAAGACCGGCACGAACGCCGCCGAGAGCGCCATGTCGGCGAAGAGGCTGCGCAGGAGGTTCGGGACCGTGAACGCCAGCGTGAACGCGCTCGCCGCGCCGCTGGCGCCGTAGATCGCGCTGGCGACCATCTCGCGCACGAGACCCGCGACCCGCGACAGCCCCGTCGCGATCGAGAAGATGATCGTGTTGCGCGCGCGGCCGGACGCTTCGGAGGAACCGGGCACCGCCGCGGCATCCTAGTCCTCGCGGCGGAGGGGGCACCGCACGGTCGGTCCCCACCTGGCTATCATCCGCCGTCGCTCTATGGCCAACATCGCATCGCAGAAGAAGCGCATCCTGCGCACGGAGCGCGAGCGCCAGGAGAACCGGCGCTCCATCTCCGCCATCAAGACCCAGTTCCGTCACCTCCAGGCGGCCGTCGAGGGCGGCGATGCCGCGGCCGTGACCGAGGCCGAGCGCAAGCTCGCGAGCCTCGTCGACAAGGCCGTCAAGGGCGGCGCGATCCACCGCAACAGCGGTGCTCGCAAGAAGGCGCGCGCGGCGCGCCTCGTGAAGCGCGCCTCCGCCTGAGGCACGCGCTCCGCGCCTGACGCGGCCGCTCCCGCCGGAGCCGCCGCGATCAGCTCCGAACGGCCCGCCCCGCGGGCCGTTTCGTCGTTCCCGGTTCGTCTCGTGAGGCGGTCGAGGATCGCCGCACCGCGGTGCCCGGCGCCGCGCCCGAGCCAACGTCCGACGCGCGCCGGCGTCGCGCTCAGCGGCGCGCGGTGATGGCGCCGATGACCCGGACCGCCTCGGTGTCGGCGTCCAGCAGCGAGTCGCCACGGGCGGCCAGCTCCAGGCCCGCCACGCGGTCCACGGCGGCGGCGAGCGGGCCGACCCCGATGTCGCGGGCCTCGCCGATCCGGCGGTCGGCCTGCCACGGCGGCATCCGGATCGACTTCGCGATCGCGGCGCGGTCCTCCCCCGTCTCGAGCCGGCGCGCGATCTCCAGCGCCGTCCGCAGGCGGCTGGCGAGCATGCCCGACAGCCGCGGCAGCGCCTCGCCCTGCGCGCGCAGCGCGAGGTAGGCGCTCGCGGCGGCCTCGCGGTCGCCGGCCATCGCGGCGTCGACGAAGTCCCAGACCCGGCGCTCGGCGGCGTCCGCCACGGCGCCCTCGACGTCGGAGGTCGAGAGCCGCGCGCCGGGGCCGTGCTCGAGGGCGAGCTTCTCGAGCTCGCGCTCGATCCGCACCCGACGCTCGCCGACGGTCGCCACGAGCGCCTGCGCCGCCGCGCCGTCGAGCTCGACCCCGAGCCGCTTCGCCTCGCCGATCGCCCAGCGCGGCAGGTCGCGGGCCTTCAGCGCCTTCTCGGCGACGAGCGTCCCGCCGATCTTCTCCACGGTCGTGACCAGCGCCTTCGGCGCCTGCTTGCGCTTGTCCTCGTAGGCGACGAACGCGACGGTCGTCGTCTCCGGGTCCATCGCGACGAGCGCCGGGACGAGCGCGTCGGTGACCTCGGCGTCCTTCCAGCCCTCCACCCCCTCGACGAGGACGAAGCGCCGGCCGAGGCCGAGCGTCATCGCCGAGAGGGCGCCGGCCGCCTCGGCCGGACCGCTGCCGGGCGGGAGCTGCTCGACGCTCTCCGGGCCGACCTCCCGCTCGGCGGCCGCGTGCAGCCGCGCGCGACGCTCGCCCACGCGCGCGTGGTCGTCGCCGTGCAGGAGGTAGGCGGGCAACCAGGCGGCCATCGGCCCGGAGGCTCGCAGACCGGGCGGCGGCGCGCCGTCCGGCGCGGCGGGCCACGACGCTTCCCACGCCGCGTCGCTCGTCGCATCGGGTATCGATCATCGCCCGACGGCACGGGCGCCGCCCGCGAAGGCCACGACTGGTCGCCGGTCGTCCCCGGCCGGGACGTCGGGCCGACGTCCGGGCCGTCATCGCTCGCCGCCGGTCAGGGCGGTGCCGGGAGGACGACGTCGCCCTCCCGGTCCGTCCGCCGCAGCGGCACCCCCGCGGCGCGCACCGCCGCCACCGTCGGCGGCGCCGGGTGCCCGTAGCCGTTGTCCCGCCCGACCGAGGCGACGGCGAGCGCCGGCCGCAGCGCGGCGAGCAATCGCGGGACGTCGGGGTCGGCGCTGCCGTGGTGCGGCAGCGCCAGCAGGTCCACGGGTCCGCCCGCGACGCGCCGCAGCGCCGGGCCCTCGAGGTCGCTCGGCAGCAACGCCGTCAGGCCGCCCACCGAGGCCCGCACGACGATCGCCCGCTCGTTGGGGTCCGCTCCCGGGCTCGGGCCGCGGCCGGTCGCCGGCGGCCAGCGCAGGAGCGCCTCGATCGCCCCGGCGCGCAGGCGCAGGCCGGCGCGGCCCGCGACGACCTGACCGCCGTCGGCCTGCACGAGCGCGGCCGCCGTCGCGGCCGCTGGATCCGGCTGGCCGTCCCGTCCGTCGACGAGCACCCGTGGGCGCAGCCGCGCCGCGACCGCCGGCGCCCCGCCGCTGTGGTCGGCCGCGGCGTGGCTCAGCACGAGGGCGTCGAGGCGTCGCACCCCCTGGGCGGCGAGCCGGTCGAGGACGCGCCCGGCTGCCGGGCCGGCGTCGACGAGGATCGCGTGGGAGCCGTCGCGCAGGAGCGTGGCGCTGCCCTGGCCGACGTCGAGCACGACGATCCCGCGACCGACCGCCTCCCCGCCCGGGCGACGGCTCGCCAGCACGCCGCCCCCGAGCGCCGCCACGAGCGCGAGCGCGACCGCCAGCGCGCGGGCGACCCCCGGCCGGCGTCGGACGATCGCCGCGCCCGGCACCCGCCCCGGTCGCGTCGCGAGCAGGATCACGAGCGCCAGCGCCGCCGGCGGCAGCAGCGCGACGACGGGCGGAGGCCGCGTCACCGCCCAGCCCGGGCGCGCCGCCCAGCGTGCGACGGCGTCGATCCAGTCCAGGCCCGGGCGCGTCACCGCGACGAGCAGGCCGCTGAGCGGCGCGCCGGCGGGTCCGAGCGCCGCCGCGAGCAGGCCGGCCCAGGTCAGCGGGGCGACCACCGGCTCGACGAGCACGTTCGCCGGGAGGCTCGTGAGCGAGACGTCGCCGACGGTCGCCGCGAGGACCGGCGCGGTCGCCAGCGCGGCGGAGAGCGGCACCGCGAGCGCGAGCGCGACCCAGCGCGGGACGCCGTGGCGCCCGAGCGCCGTCGTCAGCGGGTCGACGAGCAGCAGCAGCCCGACGACCGCGGCGAAGCTCAGCTGCCAGCCCAGCTGCCCGGGCGAGAGCGGGTCGACGAGGACCGTGGCGATCCCGGCGAGCAGGAGCGCCCACCAGCGGTCCGCGGGCCGGCCGAGCGCGAGCGCGGCGAGCGTCAGCAGCCCCATGACCCCCGCGCGACGGATCGACGGCCCCGCCCCGGCGAGCGGGACGTAGGCGGCGACGGTCAGCGCGGCCAGCGCGATCCGGGGCCGCCGGGGAACCCCGATCAGCGCCCCGATCCCGAGCACGAGCGCCGTGAGCAGCGCGACGTTCTGCCCCGACGCGGCGACGAGGTGCGCGAGGCCGCTGCGGCGGTACGCGTCCTCCTGCGCGGTCGAGAAGCCCTCGTCCTGCCCGAGGACCACGCCGCGCAGCAGGGCACGGCGCTCCGGACCGCCGGCGCGGTCGAGCGTCGCCTCCGCTCGGCGCCGGACGCCGTCGATCGCGCCGCGCCAGCCCCCGCGACGGCCGGCGATCCGGACGGGACGAGCGTCGAGCACGACGGCGATGCCGCGGGCCCGCAGGCCGAGGGCTCGCGGGTCGGCCCGTCGCAGCCGCCCGCGCACCGCGAGCAGGTCGCCGGGTCCGAGCGCCGGGCGCGCCGCCGAGACCGGCAGCCGCAGGTTGACCGTCGCGCCCCGCACGCGCGCCGCGGCGCGCCAGCCGCCGTCGAGCGCCTGGGAGAGGTGCTCCTCGACCTCGACCGGCTCGTCCGGCCCGACCGCCGCGCCGGTGGCCAGCGGAGCGACCGCGGCGCGCCACGTCGCCGCCTCGCGCGCGTGACCCGCCATCGCCCCGAGCAGCAGCGCCGCGACCGCCGCGACCGCCCACCCGGGCCGCCGCTGCGTCGCCCACGCGGCCGCGGTCGCCACCGGCAGGACGAGCGCGAGCGGCCCGAGCGCCCCCGTCCCGGCGACGAGGCCCAGCAGGAGGGCCGCGGCGACGTGGTGCTGCGGCCAGCGCGCCACGAGCGCGAGCGACGACCCGCCAGCCGCTCCGTCGGACGACCGCTCGTGCGCGTCGCGTGCCGGCCGGGAGGTCATCCGCCGCCGAGCTGCTGCCGCAGCGCCTCGAGCTTCTTCGGCCCGATGCCCGGGATCTCGTCGAGGTCGTCGACCGACCCGATCCCGCCCCGCTCCTCGCGTAGGCGGAGGATCTTCTCCGCCGTCGTCGGACCGACGCCGTCGAGCTCCTGCAGCTGCGCCGCGCTCGCGGCGTTCAGGTCGATCGGCCCCTTCCCCGCCGCCGCGTCGCCGCTCGCATTCCCGCCCGTGCCGGGGCGCTCGCGGGCCGGCACGCGCACCTGCTGGCCGTCCTGCAGCGCCGCGGCGAGGTTCAGGCCCTGCCGGTCCGCGTGCCGGGTCGCGCCGCCCGCCTTGCGGACCGCCTCGAAGACCCGCGCGCCCTCGCGCAGCTCGTAGACGCCCGGTCGCCGCACCGAGCCCGTGACGTGGACCGTGATGCCGCCGCCCCCGCGGGAGACGCGCAGCCCGCCGCCGGTCGCGCCGCCGCCCGCGCCGGAGGCGCCGCCCGTCCGCGTGCCCGGCGCTCCGGCGCCCGCCGGGTCGGGCGACGACGGCGGGGTTCCCGCGATCCGCGCGGCCAGCGCGCCGAGCGCCGCGGCGGCGAGCACGCCGAGCACGAGCCGCAGCCAGGGGTGGTCGAGCACGCCGTCGACGCTAGGGCGGACGTCGCGGCGCGTGGGTGCCCGCCGGTGCCGTCCCGGCGCCGCAACGGTCACGGCTCCCCGCGGTCGCTGCTTCGCCGCGAGCGCGGCGCAGCTCCGTCACCGGCGGGAGGTTGAGTCGACGCAGCCGCTGCGGCACCATCACCGCATGGCCGACCACCAGCTCAACGAGATCGAGCGGCGCATCGCCGACACGCTCGAGGAGCTGCGGATCCTGCGCGTCGACAGCCGGGAGCAGCTCGACGAGCTGCGCGCGTTCCGCGAGGCGAGCGACGCCCGCTTCGACGAGCAGATCGAGGAGCTTCGCTCGCTCCGCCACGCCAGCGACGAGCAGCTCGAGGAGCTCCGCGCGATGCGCCGCACGAGCGATCTGCAGACCGAGGAGCTGCGCCGCGTCTCGGCGACGAACCAGATCCAGGTCGACGCGCTGCGGACCGTCCTGGACCGGCTGGATCCGCCCGAGGACGAGGCCCGCCCGGCCGCGGGGTAGCGCGCTCGCGCAGCCCGGACGTCGACGCGGCCGGCCGAGGCGTCGCGCTACCGGACCACGACGTTGACGAGCTTGCCCGGGACGACGACGACCTTCACCACCGTCTTGCCCTCGAGGAAGCCCTGGACCTTCTCGCTGGCGAGCGCGAGCTGCTCGAGCTCGTCCTTGCTCGCCCCCGTCGGCGCGAGGACGCGGTCGCGGACCTTGCCCTGGACCTGCAGGACGAGCTCGAACTCGTCGCGCTGCAGGAACCGCTGCTCGGCCTGCGGCCACGGCTGCTCCCAGACCCGCAGCCCGGTCAGGCGCTCGTAGGCGTCGGCGGCGAGATGCGGCGCGAACGGCTGGATGAGCGACACGGCCGTCGCGGCGGCGTAGCGGACGGCGGCCCAGCCGGCGATCGCCTCGGGCGTCGCCGGATCGAGCTCGACGACGGCGTTGCGTCGCGCCGAGAGGACGTTCGTGAGCTCCATCACCGCCGCGACGGCGGTGTTGAACGAGAAGCGCCCGTCGAGGTCGTGCGAGACCTTCTCGATCGCCCAGTGCGCCTTGCGCACGAGCTCCAGGTCGTCGCCCTGCGGATCGTCCGGCAGCGCGGCCCCCGGCGCACCCGAGACGACCCCGTCGACGACGGTCGCGCCACCGAGCTCCGCGGCCTCGGCGGCGAGCCGCCACAGCCGCGAGAGGAACCGGTGCACGCCCTCGACGCCCTCGTCGGACCAGTCGGCGTCCTGGTCCGGCGGGCCGAGGAAGACGACGTACGTGCGGGCGCTGTCGGCGCCGAAGCGCTCGACGATCTCCCGGGGAGCGACCGTGTTGCCCTTGGACTTGGACATCTTCGCCCCGTCCTTGGTGATCATCCCCTGGGTGAAGAGGTTCTGGAACGGCTCCTGCGCGTCGAGCACGCCGATGTCGGTCAGCGCCTTGCAGAAGAACCGCGCGTAGAGCAGGTGGAGGATGGCGTGCTCGACGCCGCCGATGTACTGGTCCACCGGCATCCAGCGGTTCGTCACCGCCGGGTCCCACGCCGCGCCGTCGTTGCGCGCGTCGGTGTAGCGCAGGAAGTACCAGGAGGAGTCGACGAAGGTGTCGAGCGTGTCGGTCTCGCGCGAGGCGGGGCCGCCGCAGGTCGGGCAGGTCGTGGCGACCCAGTCCTCGGCCGCGGCCAGCGGCGAGCGGCCCTTCGGCTTGTAGTCCTCGATGTCGGGCAGCAGGACCGGCAGCTCGTCCTCGGGCAGCGGCACCATCCCGCACGCCTCGCAGTGCACGACGGGGATCGGGCAGCCCCAGTAGCGCTGGCGCGACACGAGCCAGTCGCGCAGGCGGAAGTTCACCGTCGCCTCGCCCTTGCCCTCGCCGGCGAGCCACGCGGTGATCGCGCTCAGCGCCTCGCGGTTCGGGGTGCCGTCGAACTCGGGGTGGCTGTCGACGAGCGGCCCGTCGCCGGTGTAGGGCAGCGCGTCGTCGCTCGTGGCCCAGGCTTCGGGGTCGACGCCCTCGGGCGCCTCCCCGTCGGCGCCGACGATGACGCGCTTCACCGGCAGGCCGTACGCGCGCGCGAAGTCGAAGTCGCGCTGGTCGTGCCCCGGGACGGCCATGATCGCGCCGGTGCCGTAGTCCATCAGCACGTAGTCGGCGACGTACATCGGCAGCCGCTCCCCGTTCACCGGGTTCACGACGTAGCGGCCGAGGAAGACGCCGGTCTTCGGCTTGTCGGCGGCGCCGCGCTCGGCGCGGTCGGCGGTCAGCGCGCGGTTGACGTAGGCACGGACCTCGTCCTCCTGCTCGGTGCCCTCGACGAGCGCCAGGACGTCGGCGTGCTCGGGCGCCATGACGAAGAACGTCGCGCCGAAGAGCGTGTCCGGGCGGGTCGTGAAGACCTCGTAGTCCCGGTCCAGCTCCTCGTTGTGGAAGACGACGCGGGCGCCCTCGGACCGGCCGATCCAGTTGCGCTGCATCGTCTTGACGTGCTCGGGCCAGCCGATGCCGTCGAGGTCGTCCAGCAGCCGCTGCGCGTAGTCGGTGATCCGCAGGAACCACTGCTCGAGCTGGCGGATCTCGACCAGCGCGCCGGACCGCTCGCCGCGGCCGTCGATGACCTGCTCGTTGGCCAGGACGGTCTCCTCGACCGGGTCCCAGTTCACCGCGGCGGAGCGGCGCTCGACGAGCCCGGCCTTCAGCAGCTGGAGGAAGATCCACTGCGTCCAGCGGTAGTAGTCCGGCCGGTGCGAGGCGATCTCGCGGTCCCAGTCGATCGAGACGCCCCACTCGCGGAACTGGCGCTGGAACGACGCGATCGAGGCCTCCGTGGCCTCGCGCGGGTGCTGGCCGGTCTTGATCGCGTTGTTCTCCGCCGGCAGGCCGAAGGAGTCGAAGCCCATCGGGTGCAGGACGGTCTTGCCCTGACGGCGGCGGAAGTGCGCCACGGCGTCGCCGATCGCGTAGTTCTTCAGGTGCCCGACGTGCGGCTCTCCCGACGGGTAGGGCAGCATCTCCAGCACGTAGACCGGCTCGGCCCCGTCGGCGTCGAGCGCCGCGTTGTCGACGTGCCACGTCCGCTCGTCGGCCCACACCTGCTGCCAACGCGGCTCGATCTGCTGAGGGTCGTAGCGGAGCTCCATGGGCGCGGCAAGTGTGACGCACCGCGCCCGGCCCGCGTCGTCCCGGGCCGGGCACCGGGCGCTCAGCGGTCGCGGCGGTCCCATTCGTCGCGGTACATCCGCGCCAGCCACGCGTTCAGGCGCTCGTCGTCGGTCTCCTCCGGCACCCGCGCGACCGCCAGTTGCGACTCCAACCGCGCGGCCGCCTCGTCGACCGCGGCCAGTGCGTCGGCCGCCGCCACCTCGCCCCGCCGGACCGCCATGATCCGTCCGCGCCACGGTTCCGGCACCGGGAGCGAGATCCTCCCGGTGCGCAGGAGCTCCTCGCCCTGCAACGCGATCCGCAGCGCGTGCATCGCGTACTTGCCGTCGTAGCCGTCGCCGACCCGCTCGCGCTCGCGCACCTGCCCGGGATCCGCGATCCGGCGGCGCTGCGCGGCGAGGTAGCCGAGCAGCGCTCGTCCGGCCCGACGCGTGGCGAACCACGGCGCGATCGTCCGCAGCTCGCGACCAGCCGGCGTCACGTGGATCAGCGCATCGCCCTCGGCGAACAGCGGCAGGAGGACCGTCAGCGACCCCTTGCGCGCGAGCATGCAGTAGCGCCGCAGCCCGTACACCGTGAGGTCGACGTCGCCGGCGCCGGACGGCCGACCGGGGCCCTGGGTGCGCCACACGAGATGCTCGAACCGTCTCGTCCCGAGGAGGTGCTCCGGCGGCTCGATGGTCACCCCGAGCTCGTCGCGATCGTCGTGACCCCCGAGGTCGAGGCCGTGCACCGTCGACCCGACGAGCGCGAGCAGGATCAGCCCGTCGTGTGCCACGCGCAGCGCGCGGGCGTCGTCGGGCTCGCGGGAGTCGAGGGTGGGCATGCGCTCCACGCTAGGGGTCTCGCGCGACCGGCGTGCATGCTTCGCACCCGCGGTGGCGGTTCGAGCCCCCGCAGGAGTTCCTGCGTGCACGACGGTTCGTGCGCGCTCTGGGACCATGGGACCGATGCCCGGCGATCCGCACCTGCGCGCGGTGGGCCCCGACGACGACGGGGCGTGGTCGTCGACGCCCGCGTCCGGCCCGCCCGCTCCGCCCGCCCCGGAGGCCCCGACAACGGCCACGCCGCGCGCGATGGACAGCGCCGCCGCCGCGCGCCGGGTGGCCGAGATCGTCGCCGCCGCCGAGACGGCCGCCAGCCGGATCCGGATGGAGGCCGAGCGCCGCGCCGACGAGCGGATCGCGGAGGCCGACCGCGCCGCACGCATGCGGGTGCAGGCCGCCGAGGCCGAGGCCGACGACCTGCTCGGCGAGGCGCGCCGGTCGGCCGAGCGACTGCTGCGCGACACCCAGGCGACCGCCGACACCGAGCAGCTGCACTCCAGCCGCGAGGTCGAGCAGTACGTCCAGCAGGTCCGTCAGGACGCCGAGCAGCGGGCCGCCGAGCTGCGCCGCGAGTCCGAGGAGACGGCGCGCCAGCTGCGCGACAACGCCGCCAACGCGGCGCGGCGGATGATGGACGAGGCCGCCGCCGCGCGGGACCAGGCCCAGGCGGAGGCCGAGCGGCTGACCGACGACGCCCACCGCCGCGCCCAGGGCCAGCTCGCCGCCGCGCGGTCGGTCGCCACCGACGTCCTGACCGAGGGCGAGGCGCTGGCGGCGAACCTCCGCGACCTCGGTCGCTCGCTCGAGGCCAACGCCCGCCTCATCCTCGAGGACGTCCGCGCGAGCCACGCGGCGCTGCTGCACGTCCTGGACCGCGTCTCCCCCGGGCACCGCCCGCAGAGCCAGCTGCGCGACCGCCCGGCCGAGCGGAGCAGCGGGCGCGCCACCGGCGGCGACCCGCTCGAGCCGCCCGAGTTCCTCCGCGGCCGCTGAGGGTCCCGCCGCACCGCGCGCCGGCACCAGCGGCTCGCGCCGCCGTTCCGGAGGTCCGCGGACCGTCTCGCCTGGACCCGGAGGCCCTTCCCCCGCGGCGATCGACGGCGTACGCTCGCGACATGCTCCCCCGCCGGTGGTCCTCGGCCGCCCTCCTGCCGGTCCTCGCCGCGCTGCTGCCCGCCGCCGGCGCGCTGCAGTCACCGCCCGCCGCGGACGCCGCCAAGCGCCCGACGCTCAGCAAGGGCGTCTACGCCACGCCGGGGTACAAGGGACGCAAGCAGCCACGCACCGGTCCGGCGCCGGCACCGCCGTCGGTGACGCTCGCGACGAACGGGTGGAAGCCCGACGTCCTCGTCGACGCGGCCGGCACGTCGCACGTCGTCTGGGTCGAGAAGGTCGACGCGCAGGGGGCGGCCGTCGCCGACGACATCGTCCATTACTGCCGCCTCCCCCGCGGCGCGAAGGCCTGCGACAACCCGAACCAGACGCCGCTGCCGCCCGCAGCGACGCCGTCGGAGGACTACGCCGGCCCGCGGATCCTCCAGATCGGCGACGGGCTCGTCCTGCTCACCGCGCGCTACCCCGCCGTGGTCCAGCACCCGGACGGCCAGACGAGCGACCGCACCCTCTACGCGTCGACGTCGACCGACGGCGGCACGACGTGGAGCCCCCCGCGGATCGTCGGCACCCAGGGCCCGCAGGGCGGCGCGATCGTCTGGGGCGGCGCGGCGTCGCGGATCTCCGTCATCAGCGACACGCAGACCGGCGGCACGGTCGTGCAGACCGTCAGCCCGGGCAACTACACGCGCGCGAGCGCCCTCGTGGGGCCGGGCGACGAGGCGTACTCCGGGCGGCTGGCGCTCGACGGCGAGCAGCCGGTCGCGGCGTTCAGCGGCCTCGACGGCAACGCCGTCCTGCGGCGGCTGCCGGCCGGCGCGGACCCGGCCGACCCGGCCGCGTGGACCCGCCAGGTGGTCCCGGGGCTCAGCGCCGTGGACCTCGCGTCCGGTCCCCGCGGCGTCTTCCTCTTCGGCCAGCCGCTCGGTGGCGGCGATTGGTCCGTGCGGCCGGTGACCAACGGGGCGGCCGGCGCGCCCGAGGCGCCGATCCCGTCCCCGCCCGGCGGCACGGGCCGGCTCGGCGACTTCGTCCAGGACGGCAGCGGCGCCCTGCACGGATTCGTCCGCGACACGACCGGCAACGCGCTCTTCCAGGCGACCTCGCGCGACGGCGGCGCGAGCTGGGGTCCGGCGAAGATCGCGGCGCGCGCGGTCGGCGCGTCCGGCGGCCTCGACGACATCGCCGCCGCGGCGACCGCCGACGGCGGCGGCCTGGCGGTCTACCGCCGCGACGCGACGGGCCTGACGAACGGGACGATCGCCGCGGCGGCGTTCGGCACCCTGAGCCCGACCGGCAAGCCCGGCGCGGGCGCGCTCGCGGGCACCGGCGTGCCCGGCGCGGTCGCCGGCTGCGAGCGCGCGGCGTTCGGCGCGCTCTCGGTCACCCCGCTGACCGGCTGCCTGCTGCCGAGCGTCGACGCGGCGGCGCCGGGCGCCGTCGTCTCCGACGGCCCGGTCGACCTCAACGGCCTGCAGCTCGTGCCCGACGCGAAGGTCCGGATCACGATCGATCCGCGCCGCCGGACGATCGACTCGACCGGCAAGGTCCGGGTGCTGCTGAAGGGCGGCGGCCTGTCGATCGAGCTGCTGCACGCCGAGCTGCACCTGAAGCTCGACGGCAAGGCGGGCTCGACGCTGTTGGACCTCGACCCGTCGGGCCTGGACCTCGGCGGCTTCCCGATCGCCGGACGCGTGCGGGTGCTGCTGACGCCGACCGGCGTGCGGATCCCGATCACCGTCGCGCTGCCCGGCGGCTTCGGCGGCATCACCGGCGACGCGACGCTCCTGGCCGAGAAGGACCGCGGCCTGACGCTCGAGTCGCTGAAGATCGCGGTGAAGCGCGCGCCGCTCGGCCCGATCGAGGTCCGCGACCTGGCGATCTCCTACACCGGCGCGAGCGAGACGTGGACCGGCAAGGCGACCGTCGGCCTGCCGCCGCAGCCGGGCGGTGCGGCGCTCGGCGCGAGCGTGACGTTCGTGAAGGGCCGCTTCACGATGGGCGACTTCTCGATCGCCCCGCCGTTCCCCGGCGTCCTCGTCGGCCCGCAGACGTACATCACGCAGCTGCGCGGCGGCTTCGGCCTCGACCCGGTGAAGATCCGCGTCGGGGCGAGCTTCGGCGCGATCCCGGTCCCGCCGAACCTCTACACCGTGCTCGTCCGCGGCGACGTCGAGATCACCGTGCTCGGCGACACCGTCCAGCTCGTCTTCCGCGGCACCGGCGAGGTCGCCGACACCGTGCCGATGGCGAACGTCGTGGTGCGCGCGTCGACCGACGGCTACGCCGACCTGACGGCCGGCTACGACGTCGACCTGAAGGTCGTCGCGATCAAGGGCGACCTGCAGGGCTTCATCGACGGGACGAAGGGCACCTTCGGCACGACCGCCTCGGCGAGTGTCTCGGTGGCCGGCGTGCCGACGACCGGCGGGCGGTTCGCGCTCTCCAGCAAGGGCGTCGGCATCTGCTACTCCGCGCTCGGCGCGTCGATCGCCGGCGGCTACCGGTTCGGCGAGGGGATCCCGGACGGCGTCCACCTCGGCGCGACGCTCAGCGGCTGCGACCTGAGCGACTTCGAGGAGCCACGCACCCGCGCCCGCGTGCGCCAGGTCGGCGCGCCCGCCGGGACGACCGTGTCCGTCGCCGGTGGGACGAAGGTCCAGAACGTCGAGCTGACCGGCACCGGCGGCGCGCCGGACGTCGTCCTGCAGGCCCCCGACGGCCGCGAGGTCGTCCCGGTCGACGGCACCGCCGCCGGCAGCCTGCGCGGCGCGGCGGTCCGGATGACGCTGCCGGCCGCCGAGCGGTCGGTCGTGATCCTGCGGGACCCGACGCCTGGTACGTGGACGGTGCTGCCGCGCGAGGGCTCCCCCGCGCTGCGTGCCGTGCGGGTCGCCCGCGACGTCAAGCCGGTCCGCGTCTCCGCGCAGGTCCGCGCCGTCCGCGGCCGCAGCGCGCGGCGCGAGCTGCGCTACGTCGTGCGCGATCGGGGCGACGCGGTCGTCGAGCTCGCGGAGCGCAGCGCCGGAGCGACCGGATCGGCCGGCGGCGTGCTCGGGCGCGCGACGCGCACGCGCGGGACGATCCGCTTCGCCCCCGGGGGATTGCGGGGCGGCAAGCGCGAGATCGTCGCGACGGTCTCGCGCGGCGGCGTGCCGGTCTCCACGGCGGTCGTGGCCCGCTACACCGCGCCGGCGCCCGCCCGGCTGGCTGCGCCGCGCCGCGTGCGCGTGACCGCGACGACGACCACGACGACCGTCCGCTGGCGGGCCGTCGGCGGCGCGCGCGGGTACCTCGTGCGGGTCCGCGGCGCGCGGTCCAAGCGCGTCGTCGCGCGGATCGTGGGGCGCAGCCGCAGCGCGGTGGTCCCGGGGATCGGCACCCGCGACGGGCGCGTGACGGCGACGGTCGTCGCGCGGGACCGGGACGGCCGCTCGGGCCGTCCCGGCAGCGGGCGCGCGCGCCGCTGAGCGCGGTGCCGTCGACGGACCGCGCCCGGGGTCCGACGACGCGACGGTCGCGAGGGTCGGACGGCGCGAGGGTCGGGACGGTCGGGAGGGTCGGGAGGACCCGAGGGTCGGGGAGGGCGGGCCGGCGCGACGGTCCGACCACTCGACGGGCGAGAGGGTCGGCCGTCGGACGGGTCGACGGTCGGGAGGGCAGAGATCCGCGTCCCAGGCGGGTTCCTGCCCGGCCAACCGGCCCGAGGGCGCGGTGGCGGCGAGCGTGCGAGGCTGCCAGGCGCGTTCCCGCTCGTCCTCGTCCCCCGGAGGCTCCCCCGATGCGTCGCGCGATCTCCCGCCACCAGTCGCTCCTGCTCGCCCTCTTCCTGCTGTCGATCCCCGCGCAAGCGCTGGGCGTCCCCCAGCCCTACGGGCTCGGCGTCGCGGTGCTCCTGTTCCTCCTGTCGACCGTGCGACCGGAGCGCGTGGACCGCGAGCCGCTCGTCGTCGACCCGCCGGTGCGCGGGCGTTGGCGCGCGCTGAACAGCCCGGGCACGAAGGTCCCCAGCCACGGCGTGCGCCTGTACGGGCAGACGTACGCGATCGACGTGCTGCAGCCGGGCGCGCCGGACCCGGAGGGCTGGGGCCTCGACGACCCGGAGGCGTTCCCCGCGTTCGGGGAGCCGGTGCGCGCGATGGCGGCGGGCCGGGTCGTGCGGGTCGTCGACGGCCAGGCCGACCACCGGGCCCGCCGCTCGCTGCTCGCGGTGCTCTATCTGCTGATCGTCGAGGCGAGCGCGCGCCAGGTCGCGGGTGCGCACCGCGTGATCGGCAACCACGTCGTGGTCGACCACGGCGAGGGCGCGTTCTCGCTCAGCGGCCACCTGCGCCGCGGCTCGATCGCCGTCGCCGTCGGCGACCTCGTCGACGCCGGCGCGGTCCTGGGCGAGGTCGGCAACTCGGGCAACAGCAGCGAGCCGCACCTGCACGTCCAGCTGATGGACCGCGCCCGCGCCGAGCAGGCCGCGGGCCTGCCGTTCCGCTGGCGCGGCTGGGAGCCGGTCCCGGGCGACGCCGAGGCGGCGCCGGCGCAGGACAGGGCCGTCGACGGCGTCCCGCGGACCGGCGAGGAGTTCGTCGTCGCAGCGGCGACCGCGGGCACGGATCCGCGTCCTTGAACGCTGCCCGCCCCGCCGCGGAACCGCGAGGAGCTGGCTGCCGCGGCACCGACCGCGGGCGCCGATCCGCGCGCCAGACGGGTTCCCGCCCACCCCGCCGCGGAGCGGCGAGAAGCGCGCCTCCGTGACAGCGACCGCGGGCACCGATCCGCGCGCCCAACGGGTTTCCGCCCGCCCCGCGGAGCGGCGTGGCGGGTCGTCGCGACGCCGCCCGCACGCGACGCCCCGACCCCCGGGCGCGCCGTCAGCCGGCGCGCGGCGTGAGCACGAAGACCGGGATCTCGCGGTCGGTCTTCTGCTGGTAGTCGGCGTAGTCGGGCCAGACGGCGACGGCGCGCTCCCACCAGGTGGCGCGCTCGTCGCCCTCGACGATCCGGGCGTCGTAGTCGCGTCGGGCGGGGCCGTCCTGCAGCTCGACGTGCGGGTTGGCGACGAGGTTGTTGAACCAGGCGGGGTGCTCGTCGGCGCCGCCCTTCGACGCGACGACCGCGTACTCGCCCTCGTGCTCGACGCGCATCACGGGGTGCTTGCGCAGGTGGCCCGTCTTCGCGCCGACGGACGTGATGACGACGACGGGCACGCCGCGCAGGTCGCCGGCCTCGGCGCCGCCGGTGGCCTCGTAGGTCTCGGCCTGCTCGCGCGCCCAGTCCGAGCGGCTGGGGACGTAGGTTCCGGTGAGGGGCATCGTGACTTCCGGCTCGGGTTCGGGACTCGGGATCGACGCTAGCACCGCCCCTCCACCGTCCCGTGGCGGTGGGCAGACCGTAGGCCAGGCAGGGCCTTGCCCGCCCTCGTCGCCGGCCGTGCCGTCCCGATGGCAACGGTGGTGCCCGGCAGACCCTCGTCGCGGCTCGCACACGCGGTGGTCGCTGTCCGTCGACAATCGTCATCGCCTGCTCGACCGTCATCGTCGGGGCACGCCGTCGTCACCGGGCTGGCCGTCGACGCGGCCCGGCCGCCGTCGTCGCCCGGTCGGCGATCATCGAGGTCTGGTGGCCGCCGCCATCGCCCAGTCGGCGATCATCGAGGTCTGGTGGCCGCCGCCATCGCCCGGCGGTGGTTCGTCGTCGCCTCGAGGATGCCCTCGTCACCGCCGGCCGACGTCGTCGCCCGGTGACCGTCGTCACCGCCCCGTCGATCGGCATGGCCCAGGTACGCCGCCGTGCCGAGGCGGGCCGTCGGCGCGGCCCGGGTCGTGTGGCGACGCGGTCTCCCGCCACATCGCCGGCGGTCCCACGACCGCGCGCCGGCCACGAGGTAGCGTCCGCCCATGACCTCCGGCGTCGGACTCCAGCTCGGCCTGTTCCTCAACCCGGAGGCGGCCCGCCACGACGAGCTCGTGGCGCAGGCGCGGCTCGCGGACGAGGCCGGGATCGACCAGTTCCAGATCCAGGACCACCCGTACCAGCGGCGCCACCTCGACGCCCTCTCGCTCATCGCCGATCTGGCGGCCAGGACGGAGCGCCTGCGGTTCGTGACCGCGGTGGCGAACCTGCCGCTGCGTCACCCGGCGATGCTCGCCAAGCAGGCGGCGTCGCTGTCGGTGATGAGCGGCGGCCGGTTCGACCTGGGCCTCGGCGCGGGCGCGTTCTGGGATCCGGTCGTGGCGATGGGCGGCCCGCGCCGCGCGCCGAAGGAGTCCGTTGACGCGCTCGAGGAGGCGATCGCGATCTGCCGCGCGGCGTGGAGCGACGACCACGGCATCACGAGCGACGGCCCGTTCTACCCGCTCGGCGGCTACCGCCCGGGTCCGACGCCGCCGCGGTCGCCGCAGCTGTGGCTCGGTGCCTACGGCCCGCGGATGCTGCGGATCACGGGGCGCAGCGCCGACGGCTGGATCCCGTCGAGCCCGTACGCGCCACTGGCGACGCTCCCCGAGATGCAGGACCGGATCGACGAGGCGGCCACCGACGCCGGCCGCGACCCGGGAGCCGTCGTGCGCGCCTTCGTGATCCAGGGCTCCATCACCGACGGTCCCGCCGAGGGCGACTTCGACGGACCTGTCGAGCGGTGGGTCGAGCAGCTCGTGCACCTGCACCGCGACCTGCGCTTCGACAGCCTCTCGGTCTGGCCGCAGGGCGATGTCGACGCCCAGGTCCGCCGGTTCATCGACGAGGTCGCCCCGGCCGTCCGCGCCGCCCTCGCCTGAGCGCCGACGAGCCGACCGCCCTCGCGCACGGGGTGCTACCTTTCTCGACCCCAGGGGCTATAGCTCAGCTGGGAGAGCGCCTGCATGGCATGCAGGAGGTCGCCGGTTCGAGCCCGGCTAGCTCCACTCGACGAAAGGCCCGCTCCGGCGGGCCTTTCTGCGTTCTGGGCCGCATCCGCGATGACGTTCGAGCAACGTTCACGTCGGGACGCCTGAACGCCCGGCGAGCCGCCGACGGACCGGGCCGCTGCGAGGACCGCCGGCCGGTCTACGGGCGACGCCGGCGTTCCGAGGTGGGCCCCCGACTCTCCCGACGAGGTCCTCGACCCCCGATCGGGCACCGGCCGCCGCGTGGCCTGGACCCCGGTGATGCGTTGACAGAACGTTCCTGATGAGTGTGTCGGGGTGCGCGCCGGCGGAGGCGAGGCCCGTGAGGGCCTGGCCGGAGCCGGCGCGCACCCCGCGCCGGTCGTCAGGATGGGTCGCTCAGCCCTGAAGGAGGGCACGTTGATGAGCGAGAACGAGCAGACCGGTAAGCGCCGGACGTACCGGAAGTTCACCGCGCAGCAGAAGACGGAGCTGGTCGTCGCGTCGCTGCGCGGCCACAAGTCGGTCGCGCAGCTGTGCCGCGAGAACGAGATCAGCGAGACGCTGCTCAGGAGGTGGCGCGAGCAGTTCCTCGCCGCCGGCCAGGAGCGTCTGACCGGCACGACTGAGCGTGGCGAGAACGACGAGCTGAAGCAGCGCGTCGCCAGGCTCGAGCGTGCGCTGGGCCGCAAGACGCTGGAGGCCGAGGTCGCGGGGGAACTCTTGCGGGGCTGGGAGTGAACGTCAGGGTCTCCCGGTCCCGCGAGCTGGTCGCCCGCGGCTACAGCCCGCCCCTCGTCGCACGGGTGGCCCGCGTCAGCCGACAGGCGCTCTACCGCCGGCCCGGACGGCCGCCGAAGAGCGTCCGACGACCGATGGACGAACTGGACCGCACGATCGTGCGAGTCGCGCGTGAGGACGAGCACGCCACCGACGGCACGCGCATGATCGCGGCGATCGCCTCAGCGCGGATCGGGCGGCCGATCAACCGCAAGCGAGCGCAGCGCGTGATGCGCGAGCATCGGCTCCTGCAGCCCGTCCGCACGGAGGGTCGCCGGAAGCGGCCGGGTTCTTCCAGGTCACCCGGCCCGACGAGCTCTGGCACCTCGACATGACGTCGATCTGGGTCGCCGAACACGGCTGGTGCTACCGCAACACCGCGATCGATTGCTGCACCCGCGAGATCACCGGGTGGGCGCTGGACACCCGGTGCAGGACCACCGAAGCGCTCGCCGTGATCGACCGTGCCATCGACGACCGCGGTGTCGCTCCGGGCACCTTGACCCTCGGCACCGACAACGGGACCGCGTACACCTCGAAAGGCTTCCGCAAGCGACTCGCCGCCCTCGAGGTCACGCACCGCCGCGGCGGCTACCGCGACCCCGAGTCCCAGGCGTTCATCGAGTCGTGGTTCTCAAAACTCAAGCTCCGGCTGATCTGGCGCACCGAGTTCGAGACACTCGCCGAGGCCCGCACCGCGATCCAGCGCTACATCGAGCACTACCACCACCGGCCGCACAGCGGCCTGAACTACAAGACCCCCGCCCAGGTCGCCCAGACCTGGCACGATCACCGAGACCCGACAAATACCGCGACCCCGAACTGGCAACGCCGACGGGGTCCAGGCCACACCAACGCTACGCGGTAGGCCCACCCAGTCGGCGCTCCAGATCGCTGGCGATGCGGAGAAGCACCGGGCATGGTGGGTCCGCGGCGACGAACGTGTTGCCGTAAGGATCCTCGTAGTCCAGCACGACTTCCGTCGAACCGACTTGGAACCGCCGCACGCGCGCGTCGGGCCCGTCAACCGACGAAAGCACGAGAGCAGCGTGGTGCTTGATGACGTACTGCGTCAGCTTGTCGAAGCCGTCCCAGCCGGGAACAGCCGCCACATGCACCTCCAGGCCACGGTCCGAACGCGTGACGATCACCGGCGGTGTCACCGGTCGATCCCCAATGCCCGATCAACGTCGGCGTTGGACTTGCCCGATCCTCGAAGCACATAGCGCCACACGTCGTCCCCTCGCGCACCGCTCTGATACGCCCTACGGACTACGTCCCGCAACGTGCGCGGGGCCGGAAGACTGGCGGCCGCTGCTCGGTCCGCCATCAACTCCCGCGCCTGGAGCTTGACTTCGTTTCGAAGCTCGAACGTGTGCTGCAAGAGGCATCAAGCCGGGGTCGTTGAACAACCTGGAAACGCGGTAGTGGTACCACGCTCAACTGTCACAGATCCCCGGGCGTCTGGATCAGACACTGCCGCTGCGGGAGCGGGCTCTCCAAGCACCTGCTCGGGACCGGGCGTCGGGACCGGGACGTCCTCGATCGCGAGCGGGGCGGAGAAGCTGTGGACGACGGCGGCTTTCATGGCGCGGACCCTTCGGGGGCTCGATGGCGGTGTCCACCACGTTCCCGCAGCGCCGCCCCGTCGCCATCGGCAATCGCACGCGTCCTGGATCGGTAGTCGTCCGCACCCGGGGTGCGGGTCGTCCGTCAGCCGCGCACCGCGGGTCGTCCGTCAGCCGCGCGCCGCGCCGTCGCCGTCCAGGAGGCCGTGGTCCAGCGCGTAGCGGACGAGCTCCGCCCGGGTCGAGCGACGGATCTTCTGCTGGATGTGCGCCCGGTGCGACTCGACGGTCCGGACCGAGAGGAAGAGCTGCTGCCCGATCTCGCTGTTCGTGTGGCCGAGGGCGATGAGGCGCAGGACCTCGAGCTCGCGTGCGGTCAGGTCGTCCGGCGGGCCGCTCGGCGGCGGCTCGGCCGCGATCCGGGCGCCGAGGGAGGGGTGGAGGTACGTCTGGCCGCGGTGCGCCATCCGCACCGCCTGGACGAGCTCCTCGTCGGCGGCCTCCTTCAGCACGTAGCCCAGGGCGCCGGACCGCAGGGCCTCGCGGGCGAACGCCGGATCCTGCTGCATCGTGAGCACGACGATGGCCGTCCCCGGCGCCTCCTCCCGGATCCGCGGGATCGCCGGCAGGCTCGGATCGCCCGGCATGTTCAGGTCGAGGACGAGGACGTCCGGCTTGTGCGCCCGCACGGAGCGCAGCGCGGCGGCGACGTCGCCGGCCTCGGCGACCACCTCGAGCTCGGGCTCCGCGTCGAGGACGTGGCGCAGGCCGCTGCGCACGATCACGTGGTCGTCGGCGAGCGCGATCCGCACGCGGGCGTCGTCGGGCGCGGGGTCGGGCGAGGTGGCCATCGGAGGACCGTAACGGCGGTGCCCCGCACCGACCAGCGCGGTCCTCCCCCGCCCGATCCGTGCAAACCACGGATCCGCGCGCGGGGCCGTCTCCCGCCGGCAGCACGGGATGGGGCGGATGGCGCTCGCGCGACGCAGCGGCGAGAATCGCGGGGCCCGACCAGCGGTCCCGGGCTCCGCCCGATGCACGACGCGCTCGACGAACCCCGCCTCCGCCGCCTGATCGCCGTCGGTCGCGGCCTCGTGCAGGAGCTCGACCCGGAGACGCTGCTGGACCAGATCCTCTCCGCCGCGCAGGAGCTCACCGGCGCGCGCTACGCCGCGCTCGGCATCCTCGACGGCGATCGGGAGCACCTGGCGCGGTTCCTCACCGCCGGCATCGAGGAGCCGACGCGCCGCGCGATCGGCGACCTGCCCCACGGGCGCGGGCTGCTCGGCGTCCTCATCCGCGATCCGGCGCCGTTGCGGCTGGCCAACCTCCATCACCACCCGCAGTCCTACGGCTTCCCCGCCGGTCACCCGGACATGACGACCTTCCTCGGGACGCCGATCGTCGTGCGCGGCCAGGCCTGGGGCAACCTCTACCTGACCGAGAAGACCAGCGGCGCGTTCACGGCGGCGGACGAGGAGGCGGTCGGCATCCTCGCCGACTGGGCGGCCGTGGCGGTCGAGAACGCCGGCCTGTACGAGAGCGTCCGGCTGCGCCACGACGAGCTCCAGCGCGCGAACCAGAGCCTGGCGACGACGAACGCGATCACCCGCGCGATCGGCACGGAGACCGACCTGCGGCGCGTCCTGGAGCTCGTGGCCAAGCGCGGACGAGCGCTCATCGGCGCCCGGGCGCTGGTGCTCCTGCTCGCGGAGGGCGACCACCTCACCACCGCGGCGGTCGCCGGCGAGCTCGATCGCGAGATCGCCGAGATCCGGCTGCCGGCCGACGACTCGACCGCCGGCGAGGTCGTGCGCACCGCCCGGCCGATGCGGCTCGCCGCCGAGGACCTGCGCGTCCCCGCGAGCCGCTTCGGCGTCCGGGACGCCCGCGCGGCGCTGCTCGTCCCGATGACGTTCCGGGGCCGCAGCCTCGGCGTGCTGGCGGCGTTCGACCGGCTCGCGGACGTCGACGAGGCGACCTTCAGCGCCGACGACGAGGCGACGCTCGTCGCCGTCGCGGCGAGCGCCGCGACCGCCGTGGCGACGGCGCAGAGCGTCAGCGAGCAGCGGCTTCGCGAGGCCCTCGACGGGTCCGAGCGCGAGCGCCGGCGGTGGGCGCGGGAGCTCCACGACGAGACCCTCCAGGGCCTCGGCGGGCTCCAGGTCCGGCTCGCCTCCGCGCTCCGCGGGCCCGACGAGGACGCCGTCCGCGAGGCGGTGCGCGGCGTGCGCGACGAGATCTCGCTGGAGATCCAGAAGCTCCGGACCCTCATCACCGAGCTGCGCCCGGCCACCCTCGACGAGCTCGGACTGTCGCCGGCGGTCGAGAGCCTCACGCGCGACGTCGCCGCGACGAGCGGCCTGTCGATCGACCTGGCGATCGACGTCGAGGCGGACGGACCGGGAGGACGGCTCGCGGCCGACCTCGAGACCACCGTGTACCGGATCGTCCAGGAGGCCCTCACGAACATCGTCAAGCACGCCGACGCACGGCGCGTGGCGATCGAGATCCTCAGCAGCGACGGCGAGCTGCGGATCAAGGTGCGCGACGATGGCGTCGGCATCGACGAGGACGTGCTCGAGCGGCGCGCGGGGTTCGGCGTCACCGGCATGCGCGAGCGGGTGCAGCTCGCCGGCGGGACGCTCGAGCTGCGGTCCGCGGAGCCGGGCGGCACGACCCTCGAAGCGCGCCTGCCGCTGCCCGCTCTCGGCACGCACGGCCCGGGAGCGAGCCGCGCCACCACGGACCTGCGATCGCCCGACGCGAACGCCCGCTGAGCGAGCCGCGCCCGCTCACGCCTCGCGCGAGCGGGGCGCCCCGGCGGCGACCTGGACGCCGACGAGCGGCACCTCCGCGTGCACGAGCCACCCGCCGCCCGCATCGGGGCCCGCGACGAGCCGGCCGCCGAGCGTCGCGACCCGCTCGGTCATCCCCGCGAGGCCGACGCCCGAGCCGCGCGTGCCGGGGGTCCCGGGTGGACCGGCCGACCGCACGCGCAGCACGAGCTGCTCGGCCAGGACGCGCAGCTCGACGTCGACCGCCGCACCCGGCGCGTGACGGCGCGCGTTCGTCAGCGCCTCCTGCAGCGTGCGGACGACGACCGCCGAGACCACGCCGGGCACGTCGTCGACGGCCGGGTCGACGTGGGCGCCGACCGCCTCCCCCGCGGCGATCGCGTCCGCGACGACGCGCCGCACCGTTGGAGCGCCGCGCGGATCGTCCGGGCCGTCGGCGTCGAGGGTGCCCTGCAGGGCCGCCAGCTCGTCGAGCGTCCCGTCCGTGGCCGCGCGGACGTGCTGCAGCGCCGCGGCCGCCCGCGTCGGATCGCGGTCCGCGAGCGCCGCCGCCGCGCCGGCCTGCACCGCCACGAGCGACAGCCCGTGGCCGACGATGTCGTGCAGCTCGTGGGCCACGCGACGGCGCTCGCCGGCGACCGCCGCCGCCGCGAGCGCGTCGCGGCGGGCGGCGAGCGCGACGGCCTCGTCCCGCGCCGCGGCAGCCTCGCGCACGCGCGCGGACACGGCGCGACCGACGCCCCACGCCGCGACGATCGCCGCGGCGAGGTAGGCGTACTGGGCGACGGTGAAGACCGCCTCCTCGAGCGCCCACGACGCCGCGGTGCCGCCGAGCGCGAGCGCCCCGCCGGCCCATGCCTGGGCCGGGGAGCGCGCCCAGGCCCCGGCGACCCAGGCGCAGGTCACGCCGACGAACGTCTGCGTCACCGTCACCGACGACAGCCCGCCCTCGGCCGTCCGTGCCACGACGATCGCCATCGTCAGCCCGACCGCCGCCAGCGGCGCGCGGCGGCGCGCGAGCAGCGGCAGCGGCGTCAGCGCGGCGAGCACGACGGCGGCCGTCGGCCCCAGGGCGGGCCCCTCGACGCGGAACGTCCTCCCCCACGCCGTGCGCTCGAGCGGCAGGTCCGGCACGAGCAGCTGGTCGACGACGCCGTGCAGGGCCAGCAGCAGCGGCGGCCCCGCCAGCGCCAGCATCGCCCAGGCGCGCAGGCGGCGCGGACCCGCCGGCGGTGGCGCCCCGTCGCCGTCCGAGGTCGGCGCGTCCGGCGGCTGCAGCCGGCCGAGCAGCTCGCGCATGCTGTCCCCCGCGCTCGCGGTGACCGTCGCCACCCGCCGCGCCGCCGCGCCGGCGCCGCGCGGATCGCCCGGCAGCGCGGCGAGCGCCGAGAGCGTCAGCCCGCGGATCTCGTCGACCAGGCGCGTGACGATCCACGTCATCGAGCGGTCGAGCTCGCGGCGCTCGCGGCGCACCGCGTCGTCGACGTCGGCGGCCGCGCGCGCCTCGAGCACGGCGACCGCACGCCGTCGGGCCCGCAGCTCGTCGCGCCGATCCGCGAGCAGCATCGCCGGGACGACCGCCACGACGACCACCGCGACGAGGTAGAGCAGCGTGCGCTCCGTCGCGGTCGCGAAGGCGCCGACGTCGGCGAGGTGCAGCAGGACGCCGAGCGCCAGCCCGCCGCCGCCGAGCAGCGGCCCCGCGCGGCGGGCCCACGTGCCCGGGCGCCGCAGCGCGGAGGCGCCGAAGAGCGCCAGGCCCAGCGCGAGCTCCGCGGCCACCGCCCCGACCGGGCGCGTGCCGAGCCCGGTGGCCAGCAGGTACGTCGCGGTGACGACGCTCGCCGCGGCGACGGGACGGCGCGCGAGCGCCAGGAGCGGCAGCGTCAGGCCGAGCGCCACCGCCAGCGCGGCGAGCCGCCCGCGGCTGCCGGGCTCGAGCACGAGCGGCTCGCTGACCGCCCACGCGAGCAGCACGAGCCCGAAGGGGACCGCCGGGAACCCGCGACGGGCGCCCCGGGTCACGACCGCCGCCGCTCGCATGCCTGGCACACGCCACGATCGTAGGTCGTCGCGGCGCGGCGCGTGCGCGCGAGGCCGAGCGCCCCCGGCCGATCCGGGCGCGCGGGAGCGGCCGGTTTGAGCCGGAGGCGGCGAACCCCGAGAATCGGCGACGAGCATGGCGACCCCGCGACCCCCCGCTCCCGCCGACGCCCGCACGAAGCGCCTGACGCTGCTGGCGTGCGTGCTGGCGTCGACGATCGTGATGATCGACGGCAGCGTCGTCGGCGTCGCGCTGCCGGAGATCCGCGACGACCTCGGCGGCGGCCTCGCCGGCCAGCAGTGGGTGACGAACGGTTACCTCCTGACGCTCGGGTCGCTGCTGCTCGTCGCGGGCTCGATCGGCGACGTCCTCGGCGCGCGGCGGGTGTTCCTCTTCGGCGTCGTCGGGTTCGGCGTCACCTCGGTGCTCTGCGCGTTCGCGCCGACGATCGAGGTACTCGTGCTCGGCCGGGCGCTGCAGGGCGCCTCGGGCGCGGCGCTGACGCCGGCGGCGCTCGCGGTCATCGTCTCGGTCTTCGACGCCGACGAGCGCAACCGGGCGATCGGCACCTGGACGGCGTGGAGCGGGATCGGCGCCGCGATCGGGCCGGTCCTCGGCGGCTGGCTCGTCGACGTCGCCTCCTGGCACTGGGTGTTCCTCATCAACGTCCCCCTCGTCGTGGGGACCGTCGTGCTCGTCGCGCGCGTCATCCCCGCCGACCGGACCCGCGACCGCACGCGCCACGTCGACGTGCCCGGCGCGCTGCTCTGCGCCGCCGGTCTCGGCGGCCTGACCTTCGGGCTGATCCGCCAGCCGCTCGGCGGGTGGGGCGCGCCGGACGTCGCGCTGCCGCTCGCGGTCGGGGCCGTGCTGCTCGTGCTCTTCGTCGTGCACGAGGACCGCTCGCCGGACTCGATGCTGCCGCTCGGGCTCTTCCGCCGGCGGAACTTCGTCGTCGGCAACGTCGAGACGCTCGTCATGTACGGCGGGCTCTCGCTCCTGACGTTCTACCTCGTGATCTTCCTCCAGCAGGTCGCCGGCTGGGACGCGCTGGAGGCCGGCGCCGCGCTCGTCCCCGTGACCGCCGTGATGCTCGTCCTCGCCGGGCGCTTCGGCGCGCTCGCCGACCGGCACGGGCCGCGGCTGTTCATGGGGCTCGGGCCGCTGATCGCCGGCGCCGGCCTGCTGCTGCTCCTGCGCCTGGACGCCGACGTCTCCTACGTCGCCGACCTGCTGCCGGCCGTCGCCCTCTTCGCGCTCGGCCTGTCGATGACCGTCGCGCCGCTCACGGCCACCGTGCTCGCCGACGCCGAGGCCCGCAACGCCGGCGCGGCGTCGGGCGTGAACAACGCGGTCGCCCGCGTGGCCGGGCTCGTCGCCGTCGCGGTGGTGGGCATCGCCGTGTCGGCGAGCTTCGGCTCCGCCGTCGACGACCGGCTGGACGGCACGACGCTCGGCCCGACGGCGAGCCGTGCGGCCGACGCGCTGCGCGACGGCCCGTTCTCGCGTCCGGAGCTCGACGGCACGTCCGCCGCGGAGGCCGCGGCGCTGCGCAGCGCGGCCGGCGAGGCGGGCGTCTCGGCGTTCCGGCTCGGCATGGGGATCGCCGGCGGACTGCTCATCGCCGGCGGGCTGATCGGGGCCGCCGGCATCCGCAACCCGCGACGGGTCGTCCTCGCCGCCGACTGCGCCGGCGGGCAGGTCGTCGGCCAGCCGGGCGACGTCGGGAACGCCGAGGCGGTGCCGACGTCAGCGGCCGCGACGGGCACGACGCCGACGTGACCCGCCGCCGCACGCTCAGGTCCGCGGGCGCAGGCCCTCGAGCAGCACGTCGACCATCTGCGTGAGCGCGTCGGCGGAGCTGACCTTCGTCGTGCGCGAGAAGTCCGGCTCGGTGAACCGCAGCACGGCGGAGAACATCATCTCGGCGACGACCGGCGCGATCACCGGCCGGATCTCCTCGGCCAGGACGGCCTCGGCGATCATCCGCTCCAGCGCGTCGCGGCAGACGGTGACCCAGCGGTCGAAGAGCATCCGCGCCGGCGGGTGGCCGCGGACCGCGTCGAGGAAGCGCGGCCCGAGCGCGGAGAAGTCCCGCGCGCCGACGGTGAGCATCGCCCCCATGCTCTCGACGTGCGTGTCGGCGGCCTCGATCGCGGCGAGCCCGCGCTCGGAGATGCGGAACATCATCCGGTCGAGCACGAGGAGCAGCAGGTCCTCCTTGCTCGGCGCGATCTCGTACAGCGTGCTGCGCGAGCAGCCGACCTCGGTGGCGAGATCGCCCATCCGGATCCCGCGGATGCCCTCCCGCAGGAAGATCGGCTCGATCGCGTGGAGCACCTCCTCCTGACGGGGTGAGAAGCGTTGACGGCCGGGCGTCGCCGCCCCGCCGGGAAACCGCGTCTCGAAGGGCATCTCCCGAGGCTAGCAACGGGGTTCCGCCCACCCTTCGGACAGAATCCGTAATCCATACCACCGTCTGGTACACCTAGGGGGTGCTGCGCAACGGATCCGGCCCTCGACGACCCCTGCCGCGCCGGATCGCGTGGGTGCTCGCGGTCGCGAGCTGCGCGGTCGGGACCGCGGCGGTCGGGGCCGCCCCGGCGCTCGCCGCCGGACCACGCGTGACCGAGGAGCGGCGGATCTCGGACCGGGTGCGGGTCCTGACGATCGCCACGGACGCCTTCGCGAAGCCGACGAACGTCGACGTGTTCCTCCCGGTCGGGTACGACGCCGACCCGCACCGCCGCTGGCCGGTGACGTACGTGACCGCCGGGACGCAGAACAACTACGACTCGTTCCGCAAGGTCGTCAAGGGCGTGGCGCTCACCGAGCGCTACCCGTCGATCATCGTCTCGCCCGACGGCAACAGCGGCTACTGGAGCGACTGGTACAACGGCGGCGCCGGCGGCGCGCCGAAGTACGAGACGTTCGTCATCGATCAGCTCATCCCGCTGATCGACGGCCGGTACCGGACGGTCGCCGACCGCGCGCAGCGCGTGATCTTCGGCATCTCGATGGGCGGCTACGGCGCGATGATGCTCGCCGCCCGCCACCCGGACCGCTTCGCCGCCGTGGCCAGCCTCTCCGGTGCGGTGAACAGCAACGACCCCCTGCTGGCCGGCGCGCTCTCGGCGAGCTCGACCTTCGACGGCGGCGCACCGGACGCGATCTACGGGCCGCGGTCGACGCAGGAGGTGCGCTGGCGCGGCCACAACCCGCTCGATCTGGCCGAGAACCTGCGCGATCTCGACCTGCAGGTGCGGACCGCCAACGGGACGCTGAACCCCGGGATCGGCGAGCAGGCGCTGTCCGCCGACCTCGTCTCGTGCGCGGTCGAGGGCGGCGTCCACACCGGCAGCGTCGACTTCCACCGCCGGCTCCTGGCGATCGGCAAGGCCCACGTCTGGAAGGACTACGGCCCCGGCTGCCACACCGTCCCGAACTTCAAGCGCGAGATCGTCGACGCGCTGGGCGGGCTGGCGAAGGTCCTCGCCGCGCCGCCGGCGGCCCCCGCGACGGTCGACTACCGCACGATCGAGCCGCGCTTCGACGTCTGGGACTGGCAGGTCGCCGTCGACCCGCAGCGGGCCCTGGAGTTCCTGCGTCTGCAGGGCGACCGCGACGCGATGCGCTTCACCGGCTCGGGCCGCACGAGCGTCGCCACGCCGGCGGCGTACCGCGGACTGGCGCTCGTCGACGTCGACGGCACGCCGACGCCCGTGGACGCCGAGGGGCGCGTGCGCTTCACCGTCGACCTCGGCCCGCCCAACCGCGTCCAGCAGTACACGGGCGCCGCGACGCGGTTCGCGACCCGGCGCGTCGCCTTCGCGCCCCACGCCGTCCTGCGGATCACGTCGGCCCGGCGCGTGCGCCGGGGCGTGCGCGCCTGCGTGGAGGCGATCGGCGGCGCCGTCCGCGGGGCACGTCTGCGGGCCGGATCGCGGACGGCGCGGATCGACGCCGACGGCCAGGTGCGCTGCCGCGTGCTGCGGTCCCCGCGCGCGACGCGCGTGCGGGCCTCCGGCGCCGACGCGTTCGGGCATCCGGCCCGCGCCACGGCGCGGGTCCGCCGGCGCTGAGCGCGGCGGCCGGCGGACGCGTCGACGGACGCGGGCGAGCTGGCGCCGAGCTAGGCGGCCGGCGCGACGGCCCGCGCGAGCCAGCAGGCGGCGTCGAAGCGCACGTCGTCCCCGTGCACGAACGGCGCCATCGCCGCGCGCGCGGCGGCGAGCACCGCGTCGCGCTCCGCAGGATCGACCGCGTCCAGCGCCGCGCCGAGGGGCCCGAGGCGCTCGACGTACTCCGGCAGCCGGTGCGCGGGCAGCGTGCAGGGCACGTCGACCGGGACGAGCTCGACCGCCTCCCACCCGGCGGCGCGGAGGATCGCCGTGAACCGGTCGCGGTCGGCGAGCCCGAACTGCCCGGGGCCGTCGGTCGGGAACCGGCCCGCCGCGGGCAACCAGCGCTCGGTGGCCCGGCCGGCCGCGGTCATGAACGGGTTCTCCTCCGGCGCGCGCCAGGTCAGGACGCGCAGCGCCGCGCCCGGCCGGCACGCCGCGCGCACGTGGGCGAAGGCCGCGGTCGGGTCGTCGAAGAACATCACCCCGAACCGCGAGGTCACGGCGTCGAAGCGGCCCGCCTGGAACGGGTACGTGGCAGCGTCGCCGAGCACCACCTCGACCGGCGCACCCCGACGCGCGACGCGTTCGCGCGCCGCCGCCACGAGGGGCGCCGAGACGTCGACCGCGACGATCCGCGCGTCGCCGCCGAGCGCGTCGGCCGCGGCGAGCGAGAGCGCCCCGCCGCCGCACCCGACGTCGAGGACCTCCCGCGCGCCGACGTCGGCGAGCTCGCCGGCCAGCAACGCGGCGAGCGGCGCGAACATGCCGTCGAGGACGTCGCCGAGGTCGGTCCAGGCGCGGCCCGCCGCGCCGTTCCAGCGGGTCGCCTGGCTCGGTCCTGCGTGGATCGGGGTGGGGGTCTCGTCGGGCACGACTGCGATCATCCAACCTCAGGTCGACCTGAGGTCAAGCGATGGATCTGGACATCGGCGAGGTCGTGCGGGCGTCCGGGCTCCCCGCCTCCACGCTGCACTACTACGAGGAGCGCGGGCTCATCCGACCCACGGCCCGGCGCGGCCTGCGCCGGCAGTACGCGGCGGGCGTGCTCGACCGCCTCGCGGTCGTGGCGCTCGGGCGGGTCGCCGGCTTCTCGCTGGACGAGATCGGCGCGATGCTCGGCGACGACGACGCGGTGCGCATCGATCGACCCGCGCTGCTCGCCCGCGCCGACGCCGTCGACGCGACGATCCATCGGCTCGAGGCGGTCCGCGACGGCTTGCGCCACGTCGCCGCGTGCCCCGCCCCGCGGCACGTCGACTGCCCGACGTTCCGAGGGCTGCTGGACGACGCGCTGCGCGGCGCGCTCCCCTCCCCCGCGCGCGGCGCGGGCCTGCGGCGGGCTCGACCGGGGCGATCGGGGAGCCCGTGAGGAGGAACCGCAGCGGCAGGCCGCCCCGCTGGTTGGTCGTCGTCGGATCCGCCTGCCACCGACGCGCCTCGTCGTCGCCGGCGGGCGGGACGCCGGCCGGCTCGGGGGCGGCGCAGGATCGCGCCCGGCGACCCGGTCAGTCGCGGCGGCGCGTGCCGGCCTGCCGGTGCGCGCCGTGGGAGAAGTCCGCGTGCTCGGCGCCCCGGAGCGGGGCGGGCTGCCGCGCGAGGCGCGCCAGGGCGCGACGGACGTCGGCGAGCAGGAGGTCGGCGAGGTCGTCGCTGAAGCCGTTGCGCACCACGACGCGCAGGACGTGGAGGTCGTCGCGGGCCTCGACGAACGGGTAGGCCGGGACGAGCCAGCCGCGCTCGCGCAGCGTCGCCGAGACGTCGTAGACCGAGAAGGCGTCGACGTCGTCGGCGAGCGTCACGGCGAACACCGGCAGCTCGTCTCCGCGCGTGAGCGGGCGGAACGCGCCCGTCGCCTCGAGCCCGTCGGCGAGGCGCATCGCCGTGTCGCGCGAGCCCTGCTGCACCCGCCGGTAGCCGTCCATGCCCAGGCGCAGGAACTGGAAGTACTGGGCGACGACCTGCGCCCCCGGCCGCGAGAAGTTCAGCGCGAAGGTCGGCATGTCGCCGCCGAGGTAGCTCACGTGGAAGACGAGCTCCTCGGGCAGCAGCGCCGGCTCGCGCCACAGCGCCCATCCCACGCCGGGGTAGACGAGCCCGTACTTGTGCCCCGACGCGTTGATCGACGCCACGCGCGGTAGCCGGAAGTCCCAGACGAGCTCCTCGTCGAGGAACGGCGCGACGAACCCGCCCGACGCCGCGTCGACGTGCAGCGGGACGTCGAGGCCCGTGCGCGCCTGCAGGTCGTCGAGCGCCGCGGCGATCTCGGCGATCGGCTCGTAGGAGCCGTCGAACGTCGAGCCGAGGATCCCGACGACGCCGATCGTCCGCTCGTCGCAGCGCTCCACCGCCGTCGGCGCGTCGAGGTGGAAGCGCTCCCCCTCCATCGGCACGAGCCGCGGCTCGACGTCCCAGTAGCGGGCGAACTTCTCCCAGCAGACCTGGACGTTGGCGCCCATGACGATGTTCGGGCGATCGGTCGGCTCGCCCGCGGCGCGACGCCGCGCCTCCCACCGCCGCTTCAGCGCGAGGCCCGCGAGCATCGCCGCCTCGCTGGAGCCGGTCGTCGAGCAGCCCACCGCGGTCGTCGCGCCGGTCGTCGCCGTCGCGTCGGCGGGCGCCTCGCCGTCCCGCGCGGGGGCGTTCCACAGCCGGCCGAGCATCGCGACGCAGCGGGCCTCGAGCTCCGCCGTCTGCGGGTACTCGTCCTTGTCGATCATGTTCTTGTCGAACACCGACGCCATGAGCTCGCGCGCCTCGGGCTCCATCCACGTCGTCACGAACGTCGCGAGGTTCAGCCGCGCGTTGCCGTCGAGCAGCAGCTCGTCCTGCACGATCCGCTGCGCGGCCCGCGGGTCCATGCTCGCCGCGGGCAGCGCGTCGCGCGGGACCTCGCCGGCCGCGGGGTGGTGCAGGGGGTTGACCGCCAGCGACGGGCAACGCGCGCTGGCGGAGGAACCGGACCGGTGCAGCGACATGGCCCGACCCTAGGGGACGCGGGGCCCGGTGCCCGGGTCCCATGCGTGGCGATCGCCGGCTCCGGGTACCGAGCAGGCATGTCCATCGGCACCAGCCTCTTCCTCATCGCCGTGGGCGCGATCCTGCGCTTCGCCGTCACGGCGTCGGTCGCGGGCGTGAAGCTCGAGACCGTCGGCCTCATCCTCATGATCGTCGGCGCCCTGGGCCTGATCCTCAGCCTGCTCGTGCTGAACCGTGCGCGGGGCGTCGTCGTCGAGCGGCCCGTCGACCCGTACCGCGGGGAACCGCGCCCCTGATCCCGCGTCCGCCGGGGGCGGCGCCGACCCGCCCCCCGACGCGGTCGCCTCAGCCGGTGAGCTCGACGTAGAAGCGCTTGCGCGCGCCGTCGGTCGTCGCCGAGCCGTCGCTGTTGCGCGGGCTCACGACGAGGGCGTTCTCCGTCTTCGCGCCGTCCGGGGCGCACGTCACGACGTTCGCCACCTGGCAGCGGGCCGCGGAGATCTCGCCCGAGAAGCTCGGGTCCGCGCCGGCGGTGCCGTCCACGTCGACCTCGTTCTGCAGCGCGATCGTCGCGGTGATGCCGTGGCCGGCGACCGTCGAGCCGGCGTCGAGGTAGCAGTTGTCGTTCGTGCCGTAGCAGTCGATGACCTTGAACCCGCCCGACTGCTCCTCGATCTCGCCCTTCTCGTTCACCAGGGCCCAGCGCGACTTCGCGGCCGCGGCCTGCTCCGACGCCTCCTTCGCGGCGATCGCGGCGGCGCCCTTCGCGAGATCCTCGGCGTGGAGGCCGTCGACGCGGTCGGCGTTCAAGCCGGTCGCCACCCCGGTGGCATTCGTCGTGAACGGGCGCGTCTGATCCCCGCCGTTGGCGACGCTGATGTCGCCGCCGAGCGTGCCCCGGGTCGCCCGGAACTCGAAGGCGAGCCCGGTCGACAGGTTGTTCGCTCGCAGGCAGGGGTTCTTCAGGTCGTTCGGCGCCGTCCGGGCGGTCGAGCGGCAGCCGTAGATCGCGCCGCCCCCGGTCGTCGACAGATTCGACTGGCGCGTCGAGTAGCCGCCCTTCTGCCCCGGTCCCGCGTCCGTGGTGGCGATGACCTCGGTCTCGTCGGTGGAGGCGTTGCGCTCCCCGAGGATGAGGTTCCCGCCGGTCGCGGCGTACGTCAGCGGGGCGATCCCGAAGGCCAGGACGCCGGCCCCGACGAGGACGGCGCGGGTGCGGCCGGTGCCGCGGCGCGGCAGCAGGCGCCGCACGCCGCGGCGCTCGCGCTCGGGGGTGGTCTCGGCCTGATCGTGCTCGAGGTGCATGGGGGTGCTCCCTTCGTCGTTCGGTCCGTGCCCGGCTGCCCCGGATGCCGGGGCGCCGGATGTCCCCAACAGGTGCCGGCGACGAGGCCCGATGCGCGGTCTACGCCGTCCGACCCCCCGGCCGTCGGGGGGTCGCGCGCGGGGATGCGGCCGCTCGCGGAGCGGCCCGTCGGCGACGACCGAGGCGCGCCGTCGCGCGCCGGTCCTCTGGCGACGACGAGGAGGCGCGACCGCCGCCAGACGGACCGCGGCCCGGGTTCGGGATTCGCCGGGCGCGGGCCCCGGCCCGCCGCAACTTCCTCCCGGCGGCCCGGTTCCGGGAGGCATCGGCACCCCTCCGACCCGTCGACTCGATCCCGCGCCGGCCCCGCGCCGCGCCCCCTCCCGCGGTTCACGGCGCGGTCGGGCCACGGGGGTCGCCCGGCCGCGCCGGCCGCCTTCGGCCAGGGGAGCGCGCGGCCACCCGAACGGGTCAGGTGACGACGCGCCGCAGGCGCAGCGCCACGGAGAGCTCCGTGCGGCGCTGGGCCAGCGGCGCGTCGAGCAGCTCCTCCGCCTGGCGCAGCCGGTTGCGGACGGTGTGCTCGTGGACCCCGAGCGCAGCGGCCGCGCTGACGTGGCTGCCGGTCTCCAGCCAGGCGGCGATCGTCTCGCGCAGGCGGGCGCTGCGCTCGTCCTCGCCGCCGATCGGCCCGAGCACGGACCGGACGAAGGTCGCCGCCTGCTCCTCCTCGCCGAGCAGCAGCGCCTCGAGCCGGACGTCGGCGAACCAGGACGTCCGCACGCCGAGCGCCTGGCCGACGCGCAGCGCCTGACGCGCCTGGTGCAGGGTGTCGCGCAGGCCCGCGAACCCGTCGGCCGGGTCGCTCACCCCGGCCGGCAGCCCCAGCGCGTCGAGCTCCCGGCGGAACGCGCGCTGCTGCGCCGCGGACGGCGGCGTCGCGCGACCGATCCACAGCGCCCAGCCGTGGACGCTGTCCTGGTGCAGCAGCCCGTCGGGCGCCTCGAGGGCGAGCCGCAGCCGCTCCAGCGCGCGCTCCGCCGCCACGCGGTCGTCCGCGACGAGCGCGACCGCGCGGTGGGTCAGCAGGCAGTCGTAGCGCAGGGTCGTCGCGGCGTCGGCGGGCGCCGGCTCGTGGCTGCCGTCGAGGATCTGCCGCAGCATGAGCATCCGCTGGTGCAGGCGCGCCCGGTCGAGCTCGCGCCGGTGCTCCTCGTAGCGCTCGAGCACCGTCATGAGGATCGAGTCGATGTAGTCGAAGAGCGTCCGGACCGGCTCGAGCAGCAGCGGCACGAGCGCCTCCGCATCGTCGCCCGCGGCGTCCCGGGCCGCGGCGACCCACTGCTCCCAGATCTCCCACTGCCCGATCCGGTAGCCGCGCTCCACGCTGCTCGTCGGCTCGCCGAGCCGGGCGAGGACGTCCATCAGCGCGATCGCGCCGACCGGCTCGGCGGCCGCGATCCGCAGCCGGCCGGCGATGACGTCGAGCACGGCCTGCACGTTGTCGTGGACGCTCTCGTCGAGGGCCGCGAGGAACTCCTCGTCGCCGGCCCGCGTCGGGAAGACCTCGTGGAGCACCCGCGCCAGCACCCGCGCGGACATCGCCCGCGCGTCGATGCGGTCGGCGAGGCTCCGGGCGGCCGCCGGCATCCGGGCCCGGTCCGCGCGGCGCCCGGTGGTCTCCTCCGTCGCCTCCACGGCCCGACCCTACCGCCGCGCCCGCGGGCCGACCACGACCCGGCGCGGCGTTCGCGCGGCGCCCGGACCGCGTCAGAGGAGGCTCGCGGAGAGGCCGCCGTCGAGCACGTAGTGCGCCCCCGTCGTCCACCCCGCGCGGTCCGAGGCGAGGTAGGCGACGGTCTCGGCGACCTCCGCCGCCGTCCCGAGCCGGCCCTGCTTCGCCGCGACGAGCTCGGGGAAGGACGCGCCGAGCGCCGCCTCGATCGCGACCGCCGCGCGGTCGACCATCGCCGTGTCGACGAACCCCGGGCAGACGGCGTTCACGCGGATCCCGGCGTCGCGCAGCTCGACCGCGGCGGTCCGGGTCAGCTGGATGACCCCGGCCTTCGACGCGCAGTAGGCCCCGAGCAGCGGACAGCCGTTCATCCCGGCGACGGAGGCGAGGTTCACGATCGTCCCGCGGCTCTCGGCGAGGGCGGGGAGCGCGTGCTTCATCCCGAGCCAGACGCCGGTGAGGTTCACGCTCGTGAGCCGCCGGAAGTCCTCCTCGCGCATGTCGAGCAGCGGCTGGACGATCTCGATGCCGGCGTTGTTCACGAGCACGTCGAGCCCGCCGAGCTCCTCGACGGTCGTCGCGACGGCGCCGGCGACCTGCTCGCCGACGGTGACGTCGCACGCGACGGAGCGGGCGGCGTCCCCGAGCGCGGCGGCGGTGCCGGCCGCCTCCTCGGCGTCGGCGTCGGCGAGCATCACGGTGGCGCCGCGCTCGACGAAGAGCTCGGCGACGGCGCGGCCGATGCCGCGGGCGCCGCCGGTGACGAGCGCCCGGCGGCCTGCGAGATCCTGCATGGGGTCCTCCTGTGGGTGGTGGGTGCGTCGCCGTCAGGCGACGAGGACGTGGACCGCGCACGACGCGGCCGCGCCGTGGACGAACGCGCCGAGGGTGTGGGTCAGGGCGACGCGGGCGCCAGGCACCTGGCGCTCTCCCGCGTCGCCGCGCAGCTGCAGCACCGCCTCGCCGACCTGCGCGCAGCCGGTCGCGCCGATCGGGTGCCCGCGGGCGCCGAGGCCGCCGGACGGGTTGATCGCGACGGTGCCGTCGATCGCCGACGCGCCGGCCTCGGTGAACGGCCCGCCCTCGCCCTTGGCGCAGAAGCCGAGGTCCTCGGCGTGCAGCACCTCGGCGATCGAGAAGCAGTCGTGGACCTCGGCGAGGTCGACGTCGTCGGCCGCGATGCCGGCGTCCGCGTAGGCGCGCTCGGCGGCGGCGCGCGTGAGCGCGAACCCCGTCATGTCGCCGAGCGGCTCGTAGGCGCTCGACGGCGCGAGCGCGGGCGGGGGCGACGCGGCGACGCGCCTGCTGGAGCTCGTGCGGGGGCTCGTCGCGAAGCGGGCGCTCGGCCGCGGGAGCGGGGCGCTCGCCGTCCGGCGGGCGACGGAGGTCCTCGTCGCGCTGCCGCCCGAGCTCGACGACCGCGTCGACGAGCTGCTCGAGGCGGTCCGGACCGCGGCGCGCGCGGAGGTCGGCGCGCTCTGCATCGGCGTCGGATCGCGCAGCGTCGACCTGGCCTCCTCGGCGCGCGCGGCGAGCTCGTGCCTGCGCCTCGCCCGTAGCGCGCCGGGCGGGGGCTCGGCCGTGCACTACGACGCGTTCGGCTCCCTGCGGTTCCTCCTCGACGCGGCGGACGTCGCCAACGCGGCGCTCGTCGCGCGGGAGCCGCTCGCGCCGCTCCTGGCGCACGACCGCGCGCACCGCACCCCGCTGCTGGAGACGACGCGGGCGTTCCTGGACGCCGGGGGACACCACGGCCGCTGCGCAGCGCGATGTCACATCGCGCCGAGCTCGCTGAAGTACCGGCTCGCGAAGATCGAGCAGGTCCTCGGCGCGCACCCGAGCGATCCCGAGCTCGGGTTCCGGCTCACCCTCGCGTTCAAGGTCCACGACCTGCTCGAGGTGCTCGGCGTCGGAACGGAGCCGGACGCGGACGCCCGACCCGCCGCCCACGCCGGGTGAGGCTCAGCGGTCCGGCGGCGAGCGGCGTGCGCGCAGCAGCTCGCTGACGCGGCCCTCGAGCGCCCGGCGGCGGCGGGCGTCGAGGCGGGCGACGCCCTCGCGCGGCGGTCGCGGCGGTGATCCGGGACGGGCCCCGGGGCGGGGCCGGGACGAGGGGGTTGTGGTGGGCGCCGCGTCGCGCGTGGCGTTCGGGGCTCCGAGCTCGTTGCGCATGCCCCGGGGATACCCCGACGGGTCGCGCGCATGCGCACGAGCGGCGGGGTCCCGATCGTCGCTCACGCCCGGATCCAGCGCTCGCCGCCGCGCAGCCGCGCCAGGAGCCCGGCCGGCTCCTCGCCGAGCAGGACGGTCGCGGTGAACGCGCTCGCGAGGCCGTCGAAGCGGCGGTGATGGCGCAGCATCGCGTGACGGCCGCCCGCGACGAGGACGAAGGCGCTGTCGGCACCGCGGCGCTCGAGCTCGCGCGCGAGGGCGGCGGCCGGCTCGATCCGCGCGATCCGGTCCTGGTCGCCGTGGACGGTGAGGAACGACCGCCCGCCGAGCACCCGCGGCCCGTCGCCGGGCAGGAGGTACGGCGCGAGCGCCACGACGCTGCGCACCCCGTCCTCCGACGAGGCCAGGAGCGCCGCGCGACCACCGAGCGAATGCCCGACGAGCCCCGTCGGCAGGCGCCGGCCGAACCGGTCCGCCAGGTGCGCCAGCGCCCACCGGACGTCGTCGACCGGCGTCGGCGCACCGGCCCAGCCACGGGCGCTGTTGAGCATCCGCACCACGGCGAGGCGGCCCCGGCCCTCGCGCGCCAGCCGGCGGGCGATCGGGACCATCCGCAGCACCGACAGCTGCCGCGGGCTCACCATCATCCGCTCGCGCCGGCTGCCGCCGCCGTGCAGCACGAGGACGAGCCCCTGCGGATCGTCGGGCACGCGGACGTCGATCAGGCGGGGCTCGTCGGACACGGCGCTCTCCTACCCCGGCGCGCTCGCCGGCACGCCGGCGCGGCCCGCCCGGCGAACGCGGGTCGCCCGCGCGCTGCGCCATCGCGACCGATGCGCGTGGCCGCCCCCGACGACCGCGGACGTGTACCGCCCGCCACCCCGGGTAGCCGATGCTCCGACGCGCCCGGGCACGCCCGGCGGGCACGGCGCGTCGTCCGCCATCCCCGCCGCCGACCGATCGGAGCCGCCGAGCGCCATGACGAACCCCGCGACGACCTCGCTGTGGGACGCGACCGCCCACGACGCGCCCTCCCGCGTGCCGGGCGATCTCGGCGGTGACCGGGACGTCATCGTCATCGGCGCCGGGATCGTCGGCGTGACGCTCGCGCTCGAGCTCGCGCGCCGCGGTCGCGACGTGCTCGTCGTCGAGGCCCGGCGCGTGGGCAGCGGCGTGACCGGCTCGACGACCGGCAAGGTCACCGCAGCCCACGGCCTGCGCTACGACGAGCTGCGCCGCACGATCGGCCTCGAGCGGACGCGGCTGTACGCCGAGGCCAACCAGCGCGCCACGGAGTGGGTGCGGGCGACCGTCCACGACGAGGCGATCGACTCCGACTGGCGCGACCGCTCCGCCTACACGTACACGAGCGACCCCGCGCGGGAGCGCCAGCTCGAGCGCGAGGCCGAGGCGACGATCGCCGCCGGTCTCCCCGCGGAGCTCGTCCGCGGGGTCCCGGGGCCGACCGCGGTCGTCGCCGGGGTGCGCGTCGACGGCGGCGGCGAGATGCACGCCCGCAACTACGTGCAGGCGCTGGCGACCCTCGCCGAGCGCGCCGGCGCCACGATCGCCGAGGGCGTGCGCGTGACGGCGGTGCGCGAGGCGGGCGGCCGCGTCCGCACCGCCGAGCACGGCGAGCTGCGGGCCGCCCACGTCGTGGTCGCCACGCACTTCCCGATCCTCGACCGCGGCCTCTACTTCGCCCGGATGGAGCCCCAGCGCTCGTACGCGATCGCGGCCGGGCCCGTCCAGGAGCTGCCGCCGGGCAGCTGGTACGACGTCGGATCGCCGACGCGCTCGATCCGCACCGCCGCCGGACCCGACGGCCGGGACGTCCTCGTCGTCGGCGGCGAGGGCCATCCGTCGGGCAAGGAGTCCCGCACCGAGGAGCGCTACGCGCGGCTCGCGTCCTGGACGACGGAGCACCTGGGCTCCGCGACGGTCACGCACCGCTGGTCGTCGCAGGACCCGCGAACGCCGGACCGGGCGCCGTTCGTGGGGCCGCTCCGCCCCGGGAGCGGCTCGCTCTGGACCGCGACCGGCTTCGACAAGTGGGGCCTCAGCGGCGGCACCGCGGCCGCGCACGCGCTGGCGCGGCGGATCCTCGGCGAGGAGGACCGCTACGCGGCGCTCTGGAGCCCCTCGCGGCCGCGGCAGCTGCTCGCGCCCCGGGCGGCCCTGCGCCTCGCGCAGTGGAACGCCGACGTGCCGCTGCACCTCGTCGGCGACCGGCTGCGACCCAGCGGCGAGGAACCGTCCGCGCTGCGTCCCGGCGAGGGACGCATCGTGCGCCACCGCGGCAAGCGGACCGCCGCCTTCCGCGGCGTCGACGGCGCCCTGCACCTGCACTCGCCGGTCTGCACGCACATGAGCTGCGAGCTGCGCTTCAACGACGCCGAGCACTCGTGGGACTGCCCGTGCCACGGGTCCCGCTTCGACGCCGCCGACGGCACCGTCCTCGAGGGCCCGGCGGTCCAGCCGCTCGCGCGTCGCCCGGCCGGGGGCCAGGTCGCCGGCGAACGCGCGCACGGGCGGTGAACGAGCCGACCTGTGAAGCTGGTCGTTCGATGGCGTTGTTCTTGGCGTGGACCCGTGGAGGAGTTGACACTTCGGCTGCGAGGAATGAGTTCCCGGACAGGCGAGACCCGGAAGCACCGCAAGTTCACCGCGCAGCAGAAGACCGAACTCGTGATCGCGTCGCTGCGCGGCCAGACGACCGTGGCGCGGTCGGTGTCGCGAGCACGACGTTTCCGAAACGTTCTTGTGCAGGGGGCGCGAGCAGTTCCTCGCCCGGGCCCCCAGCCACTTTCGGGCAAGGCCGAGCGCAGCGAGAATGACGACCTCCGCGCCCAGGTCCAAGCTCGAGCAGGCACTCGGCCGCACGAACACGGAGATCGAGGTCGCGAGGGAACTCTTGCGGGATGGGAGTGAGCGAGCGCGTTCCCCGGTGCCGCGAACTCGTCGCGCAAGGCCGCCCGGTCGCGCCCGTCGCCAGGGTCGCTCGGATCAGCCGGCGGGCGATCTACCGTCGCCCGGAGCGTCCTCCAAACGGCTGCGCCGATGCCTGGACGTCGGGGATCGCCACGTCCTCGAAGTCGCGCGAGCGAACCCGACCGACGGCACCCGGACGGTCGCCACACAGACCGGTGGGCCGGTGAACCGCAGCGGACCCAGCGATTGATGCGCGAGCACCAGCTGCTGCAACTCAAGCGCTCCGAGGGGCGCCCAAGCGCCCTGGGTCCTTCGAGGTCACCCGGCCCGACGAACTCTGACATATGGATATGACCTCGATCCGGGTCACCAAGTACGGCTGGACCTATCTGAACGCGAGCACCCCGGCAGATCACGGCTGGAGGCTCGAGGTTCGGTGCCGTGCTGATGAGGCGATCACGGCTCGGGACCATGCCGGCCTGGAGCGCGCGACCGTCCGCGACCCTGACGCTGGGAACCGACACCGGGCACCGCCTACACCGGCAAGCGCTTTCGCGCCCCGCCCCGCCTCGCCGAGCGCGAGATCGCTCATCGTCGTGGCGGCTACCCCGACCCGGAGTCCCAGCGTTCATCGAGTCGTGGTTCGGCAAGCTCAAACAGGGCTGCGTCTGGCGCGAGGAGTTCAAGGCCCTCGACCACGCCCGGGTCGTGATCGGCGCCTACATTGGGACCTATCATGACCGGCCCCAACCCAGGAATGGAGCTACAAGACCCCGGCGCAGGTCGCCGGCACCTGGAAACACTGACCCGAACCGACCAATCCCAGCGGCCTGAAGCGTCAGCGCCCACGGGATCCACCCCGATAGCCGAGTTCTTTCCCGACGGCGTTGGCAGGTGTCGCGCCGCACCGGACCGCAGAACTCCACGCCCGGTTAGATGCTCCGGTAGCCGGAGCGAGGAGGGCCTTCAGGAATCCCCGAGCAACGGGACGTGGTACGTCTCACGTGATGCGGAGACCGGTCGCTGCGGATGTGCTCATAGGCTGGGTCCCCAGTCGGCCCAGTTGGGGAGCAGCGTCCGGCCGCCTTTCTCAAAGTGCGCGACTTCGACGGCGAGAAAGAGCGCGCGTGCCTGTGCGACCGGTTGGCCGTCGATGGAGAGGTCCGCTCGGAGGTGCAACTTTCGATCGACGCGTTGTTCCAGCCACCGCTCGACGATCATCTCTGTCTGCAGGAGCGCTGGTGCGCGGTAGTCGACGCTGAGGTTCGCGGTGACGGCAGGGGTGCCGAGGACGACGAGGAGCAGTCCGAGGGTGTCGTCCAGGACGGTGGCGATTGCGCCGCCGTGCACAATCCCGGGCGCGCCCTCGTGGCGGTCGTCGAAGGTGACGTTGCCGCGGACGCAGTCACCGTCGACGTGCAGGCGGAGCCCCATGCCGCAGGGGTTCTGCGATCCGCAGCCCAGGCAGTTGGGGTGATGCTCGGGAATCGACCCGTCGGGCGCGACCCTCACAGCAACGCCTCGAGCGCCTCGAGCGCGGCGTACTCGAGGTGGTCGATGCGCTTGACGTTCTCGCGCGCTGCGTTGAGGTCGTGCGACGCGGCACTGGCGGCCAGGGCCTCCCACTGTTCTGAGAGGGCGGTGGCGACGGTCGCGGCCTCCGCGACGGCGCGGTCCCGCAGGGTGTCTGCTGCGGCCTGGAGATACTCGGCCTGGAGGGAGCGGAACATCGCGCCGCCGGTGCCGGCCTTGATGATCAGGACGGCCAGGAGGCCGAGGACTTGCGGGAGGGTGTCCTTGAACATGTCGGGCCAGGCGGGGAAGGCGCTGGCGAAGTGCGTCACGCCGGCCAGGCCGGCGCTGCCGTGAAGGCCGCCGACGGCGTCGGGCTTCTCGCGCATGTTCCTCGACGTCGTCGCCGCGGCGGCCCTCACCGCGTCATGCAGGTCAGGGAGGGCGGCCGGCCAGTCGTACCGAAAGCGGGTGCAGCGGTTGGGGCTCGGGAACCCGGTCGAGTTCAACGCGCGGCGCAGGCTGGCGTAGGAGCAGGGCTGTAGCTCGTCGCGGTCGTTGTCGGCGACCCATGCGATCTGCTGGTCGTCGTCGTAGGCGCAGATCACGATCGCGTGGCGGGTGTTGACCATCCGCACCCGCAGGTACTCGAGGTGCGCGATGTCGGCCCAGACCAGCGGCGGGTCGCCCTGGTCGATCGCGTCCTTGATGGCCTGCCAGCCCCGATCGGGATCGTCGGTGCTCTGGACGTGGACGGTGCCGCCGAGGTGCGCGGCGATGTCGTGCTCCAACGAGCCGACCCGGCCGACGAGGTAGAACGGAACGCCTGGCAGCTGGTCGCCGTAGAAGAACCCGTAACCGCCGGAAAGCCCGAAGACCAGCGATTCGCTGAGCGGCCCGGTGCCGTAGTCCAGGCCGTGGTACTCGAGCAGGTCGCGCAGCGCACCGGACGCGCAGTGACCGGCGCGGCGGTGCGGGAACGATTGGGGGATCGACGGGGCGGCGGGAATGCTCACGACGCAACCTCCATGGAAAGGGTGGTCGGGGTCATCGGGCGGTCGCGGTGGGGGCGCTTAGGAGCGACGCCAGCTGGATGTCGGGGTCGGTCAGGTGGGCGGGGTCGGGGTGCAGGCCTTCGGTGATCGCGCGCTTGCTGAACATGAACTCCTTGGGGCGATTCACGCAGTCCGCGGCGATCAGCCGCCCGTCGGCGAGGTAGAAGCACGCAAAGCTGCGACCGTCGGCCGGGTCACCGCGCAGCACGATCTGATCGTGACCGGTGCTCAGGCCGGCGATCTGCAGCTTGAGGTCGTACTGGTCGGACCAGAACCACGGCAGCGCGGAGATGGGCTTCTCGTTGCCGCAGATTGCGCCGGCGATCGCCTTGGCGTGCTCGTTGGCGTTGGCGACGCACTCCAGCCGCATCCGCGTCCCGTACCGCGCGTCGAAATGATTGGCGCAGTCACCGGCGGCGAAGACCCGGGGGTCGTCGGTGCGGCCGTGCTCGTCGACGACGATCCCGTCCTGTACCTCGATGCCGGCGTCGCGGGCCAATTCGACGTTGGGCAGGACGCCGACCCCGACGATCACGAGGTCCGCGGGGATCTCGGTGCCGTCCGTGAGGCGGACCGCCCGGACGTGCCCGTCGCCCTGAAACCCCGCGACGCCGACGCCGGTCCTGAGGTCGACGCCTTCCTCGCGGTGCACGCGGTCGTAGAAGGCGGAGACCTCGGGGGCGGTGACGCGCTGCAGCACGCGGGCGGCGACCTCGAGGACCGTCACCTCGACCTCCAGCTTGCGCAGCGACGCGGCGGCCTCCAGGCCGATGTAGCCGGCGCCGACGATGACGGCCCGGCCGGCGGTCCGGAGGGTGCCCCGGATCGCCTCGATGTCGGCGGCGTCGCGCAGGGCGTGCACGCCGTCAAGGTCGTCGCCGGGGACGTCCAGCGGCCGCGGCCGCGCGCCGGTGCAGAGCACGAGGTGGTCGTAGGCCAGTCGCTCGCCGTCGTCGAGCTCGACGGTGTTGTTTTCGCGGTCGATCCCGGTGACGCGGGCGTGCCGGAAGCCCACGTCCTCCTTCTCGTAGAACTCGGGCTTGCGGATCAGGAGGTCGTCGAGCGTCGTCGTCCCGTGAAGGAACGTCTTGGACAGCGGCGGCCGCTGGTAGGGCAGCGACGGCTCGTCGCCGACCAGCACGATCTCGCCGTCGAAGCCGCCCCGGCGCAGGCTCAGGCAGAGCTGCGCGCTCGCGTGCCCGGCGCCGACCACGATCACCCGTCCGTGTCCCATCCCCGTCCCCTCGTCGCTCGTCGCCGTCGCGGCTCAGGCGCCCGAGGTCGCCTCGACCCGCACCGGCTCCTGCTCGCGCTCGGGCTTCGGGGTGAGCTGAACCTGCATGTCGCTGTAGCCCTTGACGAAGTTCGACTGCACGTAGCCGGGCTCGCCGACGACCTCGATGCGGTCGAACCGCTCGAGCAGCTCCTCCCACAGGATCCGCAGCTGCATCTCGGCGAGCCGGTTGCCCATGCAGCGGTGCACGCCGAACCCGAACGACATGTGGTTGCGGGCGTTCTTGCGGTCGATGATCAGCCGATCGGCGTCCTCGAACTTCGCCTCGTCGCGGTTGCCCGACGCGTACCACATGAGGATCGGGTCGCCCTTGCGGATGAACTGCCCGCGGAAGTGGAGGTCGCGGGTCGCGACGCGGCGCATGTAGGCCAGCGGGGTCTGCCAGCGGATGATCTCCGAGACCATGTTCGGGATCAGCTTCGGGTCGGCCTTGAGCTTCTCGAACTCGTCCGGGAACCGGTTGAGGGCCAGGACGCCGCCGGACATCGAGTTGCGGGTGGTGTCGTTGCCGCCGACGATCAGGAGCGTGAGGTTGCCGAGGAACTCGAACGGCTTCTTGATGAGGTCCTTCGTGTCCTCCGACGTCTGCATCAGCGTGATCAGGTCGAAGCCGTCCGGCTCGCCCGCGGCCCGCCGCGCCGCCTTGTCGTGCCACAACGCCGTGAAGCTCCGGGCCAGCTCCTGCGCCGCAGGGAACACGTCGTCCTGGTGGGTCGTGCCGCCGGTGGCGTCCGCGGAACCGCTGATCGTGTCGGACCAGTAGGTGAGCTTGTGCCGCTGCTCGTAGGGGAAATCCAGCAGCGTCGCGAGCATCCGGCCGGTGATCTCCTTCGAGACGCGCTCGACCCAATCGAAGGGCCGGTCGGTCGGCAGGTTGTCGAGGACGTCCTGCACGCGCTCGCGAATCAGCGACTCCATCTCCCTGAGGTTCCTCGGGGCGACGACGCCCTGCACCGCCCGGCGCTGCACGTCGTGCTTCGGCGGGTCCATCGCGATGAACATCTCGGCATTGAACGGCGGCGGCCCGAGCACGATGAACGGCTCGGCCGAGAAGTCGTCCGGGTTGGAGTCCACGGCCTGGATGTCGGCGTACCGGGTGATCGACCAGAACGGACCGAACGGGCTGTCGGCCTGGTAGTGGACCGGCGCCTCCTCGCGCAAACGCTTGAAGTACGGGTACCACTGGCCCTGGCGGTTCATGAACGGGTTGCTGACGTCGATCCGCTCCAGCGGCACATCGGCCGGGTCCGGGATCGGCTGCTCCTTGAACACCAAGGGCTTGTCGCCCCCGACCAGGCGCTTGGCCCGCAGAGCGAGGCTCACTCCCTGGATGACGCGTTCAGCAGGCACGGTCGCCTGCAGGATGTCGCTCGCCCGGACCTTCGTCCGCTCGATGAGGTTGCTCTCGGTCTTCGGCATGGTGGTTCGCTTCCCTTGTTCGTGGTCCGTGGTGCTTCGACGCGCTTACATCTGGAACTCGGGCAGGTGCACGACGAGCCCGTCGAAGTCCGACGACGCGCGCAACTGGCACCCGAGACGCGAGTTCGCGGCGCACTCCGCCGACATCTCCACCATCGCGCTCTCCTCGTCCGAGCGCGTCCCCGTGGTCCCGATCCACGCGTCGTCGACGATCACGTGGCACGTGCCGCACGACGCCTCGCCGCCACAGTCGCCGTCGATCCCCGGCACGCCGTTGTTCGTGGCGAGCTCCATCAACGAGACGCCCTCCACCAGCTCGACCTCGTGCGCGGTGCCGTCGTGCTCGACGAACGTGATAGTGCCCATGGTGTTCACCTCTTCGGATGACGATGATGGCCGCAGCCGCTGTGTTCGCGCCGACGACACTCCGATACGTTTCGAACGTACCACTTTTGTGCGCCGATCGGAGAAAAATCCGGATGGCAGCGCTCCGGTCCCGGCAGGCGCCACGTCGTCCGATGAGCGGCAGCGCCGAGCTCCCGTCGTTCCGGGATACTGAAGACGCCCGGGGCGCGATCCCATTCCGCTCTCCCGGGCGGAGGTCGCCACTCACCGGGCCCCTCTTCACCGCGCCCCGCCCACCCGACCCAGGCTCAGCCCCGATCCAGCGCCATCCATGAGCCGGCCGACGCACCTGACCCGCAAGGGCGCCGAGCGCGCCGAGCAGATTCTCGAAGCGACGCTGCGGTGCCTCGCCCGCGACGGGTACGCGGACACGTCCCTGCAGCGGGTAGCAGAGGAGGCCGGGGTTCCGAAGCGTGCGATCTCGTACTACTTCGTGTCTCGTGATGGCCTGCTGATCGAGGCGGCGGACCACCTGATCGCGCGTCTCGTCGGGCAGATCATGCAAGCGGTCGAGGCACTCGATGACGCGGACAGCATCATCGACATCGGTCTCAGCGCCTCGTGGGACGGATTGACACGGGACCGGGCACTGCTCGTCGCGTGGCTCGGTCTGCAGACGGAGGCGATCACCAATGCATCGCTCGCCCCGGCCGCGGCCGCCGCGTCGGACCAGCTGCGTCGCATGATCGACGCTCTGATCGACGCTCACCGAGCCCGTGGGGGCCGGCTCATGTTCCCGCAGCAGACCGTGCAGATCACGACGCTCGCCTGGATCCAGGGGCTCGCGCTGGAATGGGCCAGCACGGGGTCCACGCCGGCGCTCGAAGACGCCATCGACGCCTTCCGCGCGTGGCTGAAGGCGGCGGCGCACCCGTCGAGCCGTCTGTAGGAGCGGACCTCGAGTCGGTGGTCCGACGGTCGCGGAGCACGTGCGAGCATCGACCGTCCGATCGGCTCGGGCGACGCGGCGATGACTGAGACCCAGGGTGTCGTCCGCCGAGCTTCGCGATCTCCGAGCCGCGGTGGTTAAGCGGTCCGCGGCGTGGGCCTGGGGACCGCGAGGCTGCGGCAGGGGTGCCGCGGCGCGTACGTCCGCAGTCTTCCCCGATCGGGGAATTCCATGTACGCTGAAGCAATGGTCCAGCACGACGACCTCACTGGTCCGTACCCCCGTTCGACGCTGACACGCTTGGTCCTGCGCTGCCGGCCCGGGCGCTCTCGCGCGACCCTGCAAGGGGTCAGGTGCCTGGCGCACGACGCCGTCGCGGCCGGGGATCTCTCCGCATGAAGATGATGAGCGACGGCACGATCCCTGAGCACCACCCCCACTGTCTGGGTTGCGGGTCGGAGAACCCTGCGGGCATGCAGCTGCGCACTCGTCTGGACGGGGACGTCGTCCGAGGCGAGGTCACGTTCGACCGGCGCCAACAGGGGGCTCCGGGCATCGCGCACGGGGGCGCCGTCGCCACTGTCCTGGACGATGCGCTCGGGTCGGTCCTCGTCGTTCTCGAGACCCCGGCGGTCACCGCCAACCTCAACGTCAGCTTCCGAGCTCCGACGCTGCTGCATCAGCCCCTGCACGTCGAGGCCCGAGTAGTCGAACGCGACGGTCGCAAGCTGCACCTGTCGGCGCGCCTGATGGACGAGCAGTACACGACCCTTGCCGAGGCGACCGCGCTCTTCCTCGTCGTCGACGTGGTCCACTTCACCCAGGGCGGTGAGGCACTCCCCGAGGCGTGGAGCACCTGGGGCAGCTCGACGACGTGATGCACGGGTTCGGGCGGGGCCGCACGTCGCCCTGCCCGACCAACGCTTGACGAGCCGGGGGGCGACCGGCGCCGCGGAGTCGCTGCGCGACGCCGCCGACGAGTCCTGTCCGCGGCTGTGGCCGGCGACGGGCACGACGCCCCACGGACGGCAACGGCGGCGCCACACCCAACGATCGGCACCCGGCCGGTGGCGTGTTCGCGCGGGTCGCGGGAACACCTTCGGTTCGGTCGTCCGCTTCGTCGCCGACCGGGCGACCGGCCGGCCCCGAACCGTCGGCCAGGGCCCGCCCGCCGAGCGATGTACGGCCGGCGCGGTCGCCCGGGCACCCGTCGGCTGACCACCCCGGGACGGGATGGGCCGGGGGCCTGCGAATGATGGATTCAACCTTGGCGGGCCAGTTAATTCTCGCTAACCTCTTGGAAGGGAGGCGGCGTCGTGGCGCCTGGTCCGCGGGGGCGCATCACCGCCCTTGCGGACCGTGGTGCCACGCGAATCGTGATGTTCCGCGATCGCCCACGAGCCGTTGACGGCTTCCGTGGCGGCGCGGGCGCCTGGGACGCATTCCGTGAACGGGAACCCGAGATGTGCCGGCTTCGGCACGAAGGAGCGAAGAGATGGATCTGGACGACTCTCCCGAACAGGCGACGTACCGCGCCGAGGTGCGCGAGTGGCTGGCGGAGCACCGCCACGAGGCGCCGGCACCCATGGGCGACATGGAGGACTCGGAGTACATCGAGGCACGCCGGACGTGGCAGCGCCAGCTCTCCGAGCGCCAGCTCGTGGGCGTGACCTGGCCCAGCGAGTTCGGCGGACCGGGCCGAGGACCGGTCGAGCAGCTCATCGTCAACCAGGAGCTCGTCGCCGCCGGCGTCCCGGGCGGGATCGACGTGATCGGCCTGGGCCTGATGGGCCCGTGCATCATGGTCCACGGGACCCCGGCGCAGAAGGAGCGCTACCTCGCGCCGCTCCTGCACGGCGACGAGGTGTGGTGCCAGCTGTTCTCCGAGCCGGCGGCCGGCTCCGACCTCGCCGCGGTCCAGTGCCGCGCCCGACGAGGCGACGACGGGTCCTGGCGTCTGACCGGCCAGAAGGTCTGGACCACGAACGCGCAGTTCGCGCGCTTCGGGATGTGCCTCGCGAGGACCGACGGCGACCAGCCCAAGCACAAGGGCCTCACCATGTTCGTCGTGCCGATGGACGCCGACGGCGTCACGGTCCGCGGCCTGCGTCAGATCTCCGGCGAGGCGGAGTTCAACGAGGTCTTCCTCGACGACGTCGTCGTCGGCGGCGACGAGATGGTCATGGGTGAGGTCGGCGGGGGCTGGGGTGCCGCGCTTACCGTGCTCATGTACGAGCGGATGATGATCGGCCTGGGTACCGAGGGCTTCGGCTACAGCCCCGAGCGCTTCGCCGGTGCCGTGGCCGGCAGCTCGCGCATGGATCGCGAGAGCGGCCTCCGTGCCAAGCTCGCGGACGTCGCCGCCGAGTTGCTCGCCGTCCGGTTCCGCGGCTTCCAGTCGCTCTCGCAGCTCGAGGACGGTCGCGTGCCCGGACCGGAGTTCGGCCTCGCGAAGATCACCACGGTCAACGCGGCCATCACCGCGGGCGACCTCATCGCCGACGTCAACGGCCCGGACGCGCTCGTCGAGCCGGGAGAGTGGGCGTACCACATCTCCTTCCTGCCCGGCCTGAAGTCGGCGGGCGGAGCAGAACCGATCCTGCGCAACACCGTGGGGGAGCGCGTCCTGGGCATGCCGCCCGAGCCGCGCCTGGACAAGAACATCACGTTCGACGACCTCGTCGCGCGCCAGCGGGAAGGAATCGCAGCATGAATCTGGAACTGACCGACGAGCAGATCGCGCTCCGGGACGCCGCACGGGGGACCTTGTCCCGCTTCGACAGCGTCGCCGCCGCCCGCGAGGCGTTGGAGACACCTGGCGCACTGCCCGACATCTGGCCCGCGGCGGTCGACGCCGGGTGGCCGGGACTCGTCGTCGCCGAGCGCCACGGCGGCATCGAGCTGGGGGTCTTCGAGGCGATGCTCGTGGCCGAGGAGCTCGGACGGACCCTCGCTTCCGTCCCGTTCATCGGGCTCGTCCCCGCCGCCGCGCTCCTGAGCGCCGCCGATCACGACGCCGCCGGGCCCACGGCGGAGGGTGAGACCCGGCCGGTCTACCTCCCCGCGTGCCCGCCCTCGCCGCGGTTGGACGACGGCGTGTGGACCGTGGACGGCCTCGACGGCGAGCGCATCCCGGCGCCGGTGGTGGACCGCTCTGGATCCGACGTGACCGTCACCGGCACGGTCGCCTGGGTTCCCGACGCGCCCGGGGCTGACCTGCTCGTGGTCGTCGCCACCGACGACGGGCGCCCGACGGCCCTGGTCGTCGATGCCTCGGCGGACGGTGTCACCGTCACGAGCGAGACCCGGTACGACGCCACTCGCTCGATGGCGAACATCACCCTCGACGGAGCGGCCGCGGTCGTCCTGGACTGCTCCGAGGAGGAGATCGCGGGCGCGTGGCACACCGCCCAGGCGCTGTTGGCGGCCGAGGGCGTCGGGACCGTGGATCGAGCCCTGGAGCTCGCCGGCGCGTACGCGAAGGAGCGCTACACGTTCGGACGAGCGATCGGCTCGTACCAGGCCATCAAGCACGAGCTCGTCGAGGTCCTGCGCCGGTTGCAGAACGCCCGGGCCCTGCTGGTGAACGTCGGCTGGGCCGCAGGCGCCAGCCCCGACGACCTGCCGATGGCGGCCAGCGCCGCCCGCTACTCCGCGGGCCACGCGCTGGACTTCGCCGCACGCAGCCTGATCAACGTGCACGGAGGCATCGGCGCGACCTGGGAGCACGACGCACCGCTCTACTTCCGGCGGGCGCAGCTCTCGCGCCGCCTCGTCGGTGGTCTCGGCCTCGCGGGTGATCGGCTCGCGGACGAGTGCCTCGCGCGGGCGCGCCGAACCGCGCCGCGCCCGGAGCCGGCGGCCGTGCGATGACCGGCGACGCCGCTCCTGGCGGCACCACGGTCGCGGCGTTCGCCGCCACGCTCGCCGAGGGCCGGCGCGACGACGTCGCGCTGCGTCACAAGCAGGACGGTGCGTGGCCGGAGGTCACCTACGGCGACCTGCACGACCGCATCGACGCGATCGCCCGAGGCTTCCTCGCCCTCGGGCTGGACCACGGGGATCGCGTCTCGATCCTGGCCGAGACCCGCCCGGAGTGGACGACCGTCTCGCTGGCGGTCACCGCCGCCGGCCTGGTGGTCGTGCCGATCTACCCCAGCAACTCGCCGGAGGAGTGCGCCTGGGTGCTCGGCGACGCGGCGTCGCGCGTCGTGGTGGTCGAGAACGCGCAACAGGCCGCGAAGGTCCGGCAGATCCGGGACGGCCTGGCGCAGCTCGAGCACGTCGTCGTCATCGACGGCGAGGTCGGTGATGACGCGGACCTCACGCTCGCCGACGTGATCTCGCGCGGGGCCTCGACCTCTCCGGACGAGCTGCGCCGGCGGGTCGAGGCCGTGACGCCCGACGACGACTACACGATCATCTACACGTCGGGCACGACCGGGCCCCCGAAGGGCTGCGTGCTCTCGCAGGGGAACTACCGGGCGATGCTGGAGATCGTCCGGGAGGCGGGGCTGATCGAGTCCGAGGACGTCGTCTACCTGTTCCTGCCGCTGGCGCACGCCATGGCGCTCCTGATCCAGCTCTCCGCGCTGGACCGGGGCGTCACCGTGGCGTACTTCGGGGGCGACACGACGCAGATCATCCCGGAGCTCTCCGAGGTCCGGCCCACGATGCTCCCGTCGGTCCCGCGGATCTTCGAGAAGATCTACGGCATGGTGACCTCCGCCGTCGATGCGCAGACGCTGGCGCGCGCGGTCGAGGTCGGTGGGCAGGTCGAGGATCTGCGACTCGCCGGCCAGGACGTCCCCGAGGACCTGCAACGCGCCTACGACGCGTTCGACGAGAAGCTGTTCTCCAACGTCCGCAACGCGTTCGGGGGGCGGGTCCGTCGGGCGGTCTCGGGTGCCGCCCCGATCGCGGCCGAGGTCCTGCAGTTCTTCTGGGCCGCGGGCGTCCCGGTGCTCGAGGGCTTCGGGATGACCGAGACGTCGACCGCGGCGACGTTGTCGACACCCGAGCACCACCGCTGGGGATCGGTCGGTCGGGCGTTGCCCCGGGTCCACCTGCGGATCGCTGAGGACGGCGAACTGCTCGTCCGTGGCCCGAACGTGTTCGGGCGCTACCACGGGAACCCGAAGGCGACGGCGGAGTCGCTCGTCGACGGGTGGCTGCACACGGGCGACCTCGGGCGGATCGACGACGACGGGTACCTCTACATCATCGGCCGCAAGAAGGACATCATCATCACGGCCGGCGGCAAGAACATCGCCCCGGCGAACCTCGAGAACGACCTCAAGCGCTCTGCGTGGATCAGCAACGCGGTGATGTACGCCGACCGTCGTCCCTACCCCGTCGCGCTGGTGTCGCTGGACCCCGAGCGTTTGGCGGCGTGGGCCGCGGAGAAAGGGCGTAGCGACGCCTCCGCGAGTGCGGTTCGCGAGGATCCGGAGATCCTCGCCGCCGTGCAGGAGGCGATCGACGCTGCCAACGCGTCCTACGCTCGCGTCGAGCAGGTCAAGAAGTTCGCCATCCTCGACCACGAGATGTCGCAGGAGACCGGCGAGCTCACGCCGACCTCGAAGATCAAGCGCAACGTCGTCTACGAGAAGTATGCCGACGTCCTGGACGGGCTGTACGCGGAATGAGGTGAGGGCACATCCGACTCGCGCAACGTGGCGATAGCATTCCGCGCGATGCGCGAGCGGATGATCCTGGATGCCTCCAAGGATCTGTTCTACGATCGCGGGTTCTCAGCCGTTGGAGTCAACGACATCGGCGCCGCCGTCGGGATGAGCGGCCCGGCGATCTACCGGCACTTCTCCAGCAAGGCCGAGATCCTGACGACCCTCTTCGACGAGGCGATGGACCGGTTGCTGGAGCTCGCCGGACCGCCGCTGGACGATCCTCGCGAGAACCTCCGGGCGCTCGCGCGCAGCCATGCGGAGTTCGCGCTGGCGGACCGGGCCCTGGTGAGCGTGTACATGCGCGAGGAGCGTGCGCTCGCCGAGGCGGACCGGGTGCGCCTGCGCCGGCGGCAGCGGGCCTTCGCCGACCGCTGGGTGCAGGCGGTGGCGCGCTGCGCACCGAACCGCCCGGCCCGTGAGCTCGAAGCGTCCGCCCACGCCCTGATCGGCATGTTGCTCTCTGCGGCGCACTGGCCCGCATCCCTGCGTGGGGACGCGCATCACGCGACGCTGCTCGTCGACCTCGTCGACGGCGCGACCGCCCGTTTGGTGCCCTGAGCACGCGCGCAGCGCGTGGGCGCCCGCGCGGTGGAAGGGCACAGCGCGGGACCCGAGGGGAGGCCGCGGAGCCGCTCGACACGCCCGGGGCGGGCCGCGCGCTCAGGGCGACGGATCGGGCCAGAACTCGTAGAGCGCGGCCTGACGACCGTCTTCCACGTCGCCGATCGGCGCCACCCGCGCGGCGAAGCGCTGGCCGACTCCCCAGTCCGCTGACGTGCCTCCGATGATGGCCTGGACCCGGACGCCCTCGTCCAGGTCGATCTGACCGATCCCGTACCCGTCGCCCGAGAGCGCCTTCCGACCGTAGACCGGCGTTGCGACGTAGGTGTAGGCCGCGAGCGTGCCCGTGCCCGCGAAGTCGACGTCGGCGACCTCGCGCATGCAGACCGCGCAGATCCATCGTCGGGGATAGAACGAGATCTCGCAGTTCGAGCACCGGCTGCCCATGAGGACGGGCGTCGTTCCTTCGACGCGAAACAGCTCGGGATCGGTGGAGGTGTAGATCGGGCTCTCTGGTGCCACGGTGGCCCCTTCGCGTCGTCGTCGGGTGTGCGGGACGCTGGTTAATGTACATTAACCGCATGGCCATCGGCACTCCTCCAACCCCGGACGACGTCGGCGTGGCCGGCGTCGGCATGTACCCGTTCGGTCGCATGGGTGACGTCTCGCTCCGCGAGATGGCCTATCGCGCCGGCACCGCTGCGATGCGCGACGCGGGCGTCACCTTCGACCAGGTCGGGGCCGTCTACGTCGGGCACATCACCCAGCCGCTGATGACCGGCGTGATCACCGTCAAGGAGTTCGGCCTCACGGGCGTTCCGGTGCAGCACATCGTCAACGCGTCCGCGACCGGGTCGACGACCTTCCGCGAGGCGTACCACGCGGTCCTCGGCGGTCACTGCGACGTCGCGCTCGCGCTCGCGTTCGACGACATGGAGGCCATACCGCCCCCGGGCGATCGTCAGGCCAGCGTCGACGGAGTCGTGCTGCCTGCGGCCTTCTTCGCCCTCTGGGCCCGCCGCCGCATGGAGGATCGCGGCACCTCTGCCGAGGTCTTCGCCGAGATCGCCGCCAAGAACTGGAACCACGCGGCGCTCAGCCCGATGGCCCAGCGTCGCGCCACGCACGTGGTGACGAGCGAGGAGATCCTCGCCTCGCGCATGGTGGCCGACCCGCTGACGTCGAAGATGAGCGCGGCCGTCGGCGCCGGGGCCGCGGCCGCGGTGGTCTGCACCCGCGAGGTCGCCGAGCGGTTGCGCCCCGATCGGCCGTTCGTCCGGATCGCCGCGTCGGCGTTGCAGACAGAGCGCCACCAGCCCGACCACGTCTTCGTCGGTCCCGTGACCGGCGCCTCGGAGATGACCAGGTACACCGCCCGCGAGGCGTACGAGCAGGCCGGTGTCGGCCCCGAGGACCTCGATCTCGTCCAGGTCCACGACGCGTTCCCGATCGAGGAGCTGGAGTACTACGAGCTCCTCGGCCTCTGTGCGGACGGCGACGGCGACGAGCTCGTCCGGACCGGCGCCACCAAGCTCGGGGGGCGGATCCCGTTCTCCACCGACGGCGGACTCATCGGCCGCGGTCACCCCGGCGGGCCGACGGGCCTCGCGCAGATCTGGGAGACGACCCTGCAGCTGCGGGGCGAGGCCGAGGACCGGCAGATCGACGGAGCCCGGGTCGGTCTCTGCCACATGGTCGGCGGCGGCAGCGTCTGCGCCATTCACGTCCTCGCCCGAGATTGACGCCGCCCCGAATCGAGACGACCATGCCCAACGTCCCGTCCGTCGACGCCCCCGCCCCCGGCGTCCTCCGCTTCACGATCGCGTTGCCGATCTCGTCGCCCGACCATCTCAACGTGCACCTCATCGACGTCGACGGTCGGTGGGTGCTCGTCGACCCCGGCCCGGTGGATCGCGAGGGCGTCGTCGCGGCGACGCTCGCGAACGCGGGCATCGAACCGGAGCACGTGCTGATCACGCACGGGCACGTCGACCACTGGGGAGGGGCCTCGGAGCTGGCCGCGACGGTGCTGGCCCACGCCGCATGCCGCCAGAGCTTCCAGGTCGCCATGGACTTCACCGGGGGCGCTCCGACGGGGGACGGCGCGCCGACCGGGCCGCGACCCGGGGCGGGCGACGGTTCCGCGAACGCGTTCCGCGGGTTCCGGAAGCTGATCTCCGGCGTCCCGGCCGTCCAGGAGCTCGCCGACGGCGATCGGCTCGGGGACTGGGAGGTCCTCTGGACCCCCGGCCACGAGCCCGCCCACCTCTGCCTGTGGCGGCCGTCCGACCGCGTCCTGCTCTGCGGCGACCTCCTGCTCCCCGATTTCACGCCCAACGTGCAGCCCGCGTTCGACGGCTCGGACGCGCTGGCGGACTTCCTCGCGTCGCTGCTCCGCGCGGGCGATCTGCACCCGGCCCTCGTGCTGCCGTCCCACGGGGCGCCCTACGCCGACGGGCACGCCCGTGCGGCCCAGCTCGTCCGGCACCACGAAGTGCGTCTGGACCGCCTCCGGGCGGCCCTGGAGCACGGTGCCGTGCCGCTCGCCGAGCTCAGCGATCGGATCTTCGGCGCGCGGGCGACGACCGCCGCGGACCGCATGCTCGCGCAGATGGAGACCTGGGCGCACCTCGACCATCTCCGCCGCCGAGGCGAGGCGAACGCCGGCGACGACGAGGTCTGGCGCGCCGTGGTGCCCGTCTGATCCCGCTGTCCTCGGGGCCGTCCGCTCTCCTCACGACCCTCCGGCCCTGCGAGCGGCGCGTCCGTCCTCCCCTACGCAGACCGCAGGGGAGGACGGACACGCCACTCGTGGTGTCGCGGTCACGACGCGGCGGGGACCGCGACCTTCGCGGTCCCCGCGAGGGTCACGGTCCCGTCCTCGAGCGTCACCCGAAGCTCGATCGTCGCGACCCGCTCCCCGTCCTGGTCGTCGACCGCCGTCACGGTTCCGGCGCAGACCGGTCGGGCGCGCACGGGCGTGATCGCCGCGAATCGCACCTCGAAGGACCGCAGCAGGTCCTGCGGGGCCCAGGTCGTGAGCAACCGCCCGAGGTAGGCCATCGACAGCATCCCGTGGGCGAAGACGTCGTCCATCCCCGCAGAGCGGGCGACGTCGGTGTCGATGTGGATCGGGTTGTGGTCACCGCTGGCACCGGCGAACAGGGCCAGCGTGGCCCGCGAGATCGGCGGGAGCTCCAGGTCGGGGAGCACGGTCCCCACCACCACGTCCTGCGGGCCGGCGCTCACGACGCACCTCCCGGTCGACGCTCGATGATGGTGGATCGCAGGTCGGCGACCGGCGCACCGGCACCGTCGCTGATCTGCACCGAGCGGACGATGAACTGCAGCGCGCCCCCGCTCTTCTCGTATACGTCCTCGATGCGCGAGGCGTAGCGCAGCGGCTCGTTGGCCACGGCCACGCGGTGGTACGTGAAGGCCTGGCTGCCGTGCAGGACGTACCGGAGATCGACCCCCATCGTGGACAGGTACTCGAACCCGTCGGGTCGCTCTGCGTCGAGGCCCATCAGGAAGGTCGGCGGGACCGGCAGGTCGTCGTACCCGGCGTCGCGGGCGGCCTCCAGATCGGTCCGGACCGGATCCGTGTCGCCGATCACCTCGGCGAAGAACCGGAGCCGTCCCCGTTCAGCGGTGGTCTCGAAACTGCCGGTGCTCATGCCGATGAATCGCTGTCGTTGCACGATCGTCTCCGGGGTCGTCGTGGTCATCGTCCGTCTCGTGTCCTGGTCTGCGTGCCGGTCACCGGCGGCGCCTCCTCCAACCGCGGGAACTGCATCGGGCGCCCGTCGACCACGTACGGCGACTGGACCCGACACGGCACGTTCCCGCGAAGTCCCAGCACGGCCGAGAGCGGGGCCCCGTTGTTCTGCAGGTGGTCGCACGAGAACGACTTCAGCGGGAAGTCCTCGAGCTCACCGGGTCGTGGGTAGGGGTTCGACCGCGTGGTGGGCAGGCGTGTCGTGCTCGAGACCAGCACGTCGTCGGACACCACCGGCAGGAACCGCAGGTACTTGCGCTGCTTGCCGTTGGAGTCCCGCGCGGAGGCCTGCTCCGCCGCCGCCGTGTTGGCGAAGGTGACCAGCAGCTCCCGGCGGTAGGCCTTGAGGTACGCCGACACCGGCTGCAGGTCTGCGGTCACCGGGTCCAGCATGTCCATCGCGGGACCGAGGGTGTTGACGACCTCGCGCAGTCGCGGCAGTCCGCGGTCCACCCGAGGGAGGGCCGGTCGAACGTCGCGCAGCGTGTCGCGCAGCTGCGGGGCGATCTCGCGAACGTCGTTGAGCGCCGGGCGGACGAGGGGCGTCACCGGACGGAGGTCGGCCACGACCGGCCGGGCGACCTTCGAGGTGGCCCGGACCTGGTTGACCGTCTGCCGCGCCTGGACCATGAACTCCGGGAGGGCGTCGAGCGTCGCGCCGAGGCTGCGACCGACGCGTCCGGTGGCGCCCAGCGCGGCGTCGGCGCTGCGGATCAGCTCCTGCGTCGCGCCGCTGCGCTCGCCGATCGTCGAGAACGCGGTGCCGAGGTCGCGCGTCCCGGACGAGACCTCGCGCGACTGACGGTCGAGGACGCGGAGCAGCCCGTCCGCGCTCTCGAGCGTCGGGCCGAACTCGCCGGCGGCCGCGTTCATGTCGGGACCGTTGCCGCGCAGGGCGGAGGCAGAGGAGCTGAGGACGCGACGGAGGTTCTTGCGGGTCGGGGCGTCGAACGCGTCAGCGAGCCGGTCGATCTCGACGCTCTCGACGACCTGACGGTCGGGGATCCTGCCACCGTCGGCGATCCGCGGACCGCCTCGCCGACCGTAGGAGAGGGCGATGAAGGTCTCGCCGATGAGCGTCTTGGTCCGCAGCGTCGCGCGGGTGTCGGCGGGCAGCGGCGCGTACTTCGGCTCGATCGCCAGCGTGACGCGCGTCACGCCGCTGCGGCCGGACGGGCGGACGACCTTGATCGCCTTGCCGACGCTGACGCCGCTGATCCTGACGTCGGCGTACCCGGTTAGCTGCGAGCCCTGCCGGAAGTCGACGGTCACCTGATACTGCTTGGCCCGCAGCGGGACCGATCCGCCGAAGCTTGACCAGAAGAAGAGCAGCAGCGCGAAGGACGTCAGCGCGAAGACGACCATCACCAGGAGCTGCGCGACGTGCGGGCGGTTCTTGTTCATTTGCAGACTCCGAGCGAGGTGATGAGACCGACGACGCTCTGCAGCAGGGCGTCGGCGTTCAGGGTCGCGCGCACCGATTCGCAGGACAAGGTGACCTGCCCGTAGTACGCGTTGCCGTTGGCGTCCTGCCGGGAGAGGATCGAGTTGGCGTTGTGGAGGACCCAGGCGAGGTTGAAGCCGTACCCCTCGTCCGGGCCCGGCGGGTTGTACGCCGCCTCGTTGACGAGGTACTGCCCGTCCTTGCCCACCGTCCGCAGGGCCGGGAGCTGCGGACGCAGCCGGTCGACGCTGCGCCGCGCCGAGGCGAGCGGCGCGACCGCGCTGGAGCTCAGCGCCGCGAGCGGCCGCAGGTCGCCGGGCAGCTCGCGCAGCAGCGGATCGACCGTCGGCAGCGCCGCACGGACGTCTTCGAGCGCCGGCCGCAACGGCGTGGACGTGCGTCGGAGCTCGCCCGCGAACGCGCCGGTGTCGCGGAGCGCCCGGTCGGCGGTGGCGAGGGTCGACGGGAGCTGCGCGAGCGCGCGCTGCAGCTCTGGCCCGCGGTTGCCGATCGTCCGGAAGGTGTCCGATGCGCGGTCGATCGTGTCGCCGACGGCCTCTTGGTGGTCGGCGAGCTCGGTGGTCAGCCGCCCGAGTCCGCTGATCAGGCTGCGCACGGCCGTCCGGCGGTCGCGGACGGCGCGCAGGACGCCGCCGGTGCTCTGCAGCGCCGGGGTCGCCACGCGCAGCGCGCGCCGGAGCGTGTCGGGGCGGGAGCCAAGGCCCTTGGCCGTGGCCTGGAGCGCCCCCTGGAAGTAGGCCCGCGTGTCGGCGTCGAGCGACTGCAGGACCTCGTCGATCTGGACCTGCGAGACCGTCTGCGCGGCGGGGACGATCTGGTCGGTGTCGATCTCCGGCGCGCGGGGGTCACCCGGGTCGAGGTCGATCGTCATGTCCTGGAGCCCGGTCCGGGGCCGCAGCGTGAGCCGGGCCCCGCGGTGGACGCTGTCGAGTCGATCGCGTTTGATCCGAACCTTGACGATCGCGCGGCCGTCCTTGCGCCGCACACCGGCGATGTCGCCGACGTCGACGCCGGCCACCTGCACCTGCTGGCCCTGCCCGGGCGTGACCGCCTGGGCGGAGGCGAAGTCGGCCTCGAAGGTGTAGGTCTCTTCTCCTGGGACCGGGAAGCGCTGCTGGACGAGGATGTAGCCGCCCACGACCGAGGACAGCGCCACGGCGCCGATGATGACGCCGACCGCCCACCAGTACTGCCGGAGGGCCATGCGCAGCGCTCTCATCGGCGCGCTCCTGTCGTGGTCGTCGAGCTCGACGCGGTGCTGCGGAAGATCCGCGAGAGCAGCTCGTCGATCCCGGAGGTGATCGAGGTGGGGTCGTCGAACCGACCGGACCGGACGTCGCCGGACGGACCCGAGGGCGTCTTCGCATCCGCCCCGAGCATGCGGTTCAGGGCGTCCTGGAGCGGCTTGATGCCGGCCTTGCCGGTCGACCTGACGTCGGCGTTCTGCTCGACGAACCTCTTCACCGCCGCACGGACCCGGGGAGCGTCGATCGGCTTCTTCCGCACGACGCCGCCGAACGGGGTCGGTGCGACCGCGAGCTTCGGCAGGTCCTGCGTCTCACAGGGCACGTCGGGACGGTAGGGCGGCGGGCTGTCGCGCTTGGGCGGGCTGGAGCCGAGGATCGGCTCGGCCATCCGGGTCTCCTGCCGGGCGGCTCCGGTGCCGGACGAGACGAGGTAGTCCCCGATCGTGACGAGGAACCGCTCGTAGGGTCCGTTCGCGTCGAAGTTCTGGATCTGCCCGCCGAAGGCGACCGACGCCGAGAGGATCTCGCGGTAGAGCGGCATGCCGGTGCTGAGCCGGCCGTCGGGGACCTCGCTCTTGAGGATCGGGATGATGTTCCGGCTCAGGCACCGGGAGATCGGCCGGACCGCGTCCAACGCCTCGACGGCGGGACCGGTGGCGGCGGCCACGCTCCTGGCCGTCGGCCGGACCTCGCCGAGGAGGCGCTGGACCTGCCCGCGCCGGGCGACGTCCGAGGTGGTCCGGAGGGCCGGGACCGCGAGGTCCAGCGTGGCCGGCAGCCGTCGCGCGAGCGGCGTGGCGGTGTCGATGAGCCGCCCCGCGGGGTCGATCGCGCCGTCGACGCGCCGGAGGACCGGGCCGGCCGTCCGGCTGACGCGGTCCAGGCCGGAGAGCGTGCCTCGGATGCCCTGCTCCTGGGCGGCCGTGGCCCGGAACGTGCGGTCGCCCTCGCGCAGGACGCCGGCCAGCCGGGCGCGGTGGCGATCGAAGGTGTCCATGACCCTGGAGGTCTCGCGCACGGTGTCGGCGAGGTCGCCGTCGCGCTCGCCCCGCGCCGCCCGGGCGACCACGGAGAGGTCCCGGGTCGGCTCCGGCAACGCGCGCAGGACGGCGCCCAGCTCCTCCGCGCCGCCGTCGTCGAGCGTTCGCCCGAGGTTGCGCAGCGTCGTGCGCAGGTCACCGCGGGTGTCGGAGCTGAAGACCGAGAAGACCTCGTCCGCGGCGACCGCGACCGTGGTCGCGCCCGGGGGGATCGGACGGTCACCCAGCGGCGGGGCCCCGGGGGTCCCGGGGGCGATGTCGAGGAAGAAGTTGCCCTCGAGGAAGAGCCGCGGCCGGATCTTCACCGTCGCGTCCTGGCGGATCGTGGGCGCATCGGAGGTCAGCTCCACGGTCACCGCTGAGAACCCCGGCCGGCCGGCGGCCGGCGCGATCTTCGTGACGCGGCCGGCGTCGACGCCCGCGACACGGGCCTTCGTCGCCGTCGCGGCGCGCAGGGCGAAGGAGTCCGCCGTGATGATCGTGACCTTCGGACCGCCAGAGCCCGGGACGCCGCCGAACACGACCGCGACGACCACAACCGAGACGAGGATCGTCACCGCGCCCCAGAGCATGTTCTGCCGTCGGCGACGCTCCGGCGACGGGGTCGTGCGCCGGCGTCGGGCGCCGGAGCGGATCAGCGGGCTCATCGGGGTCCCTCCGGGATGCCGGCCGGCCTGGGAGTCCGCGGATTGCGGACGGCGCCCTGGGCGGGATCGCGTCCGATCAGCGAGCCCCGGCGGAACACCTCGTTGCCGACGGCGCAGCCCCCGGGGACGTTGTCCGGGTAGACCTGGTAGCGGAAGTCGGGCGCGACGTCCGGGCTCTTGAAGTTCTGGATGCCGAGGACTTGCAGCGGGGCGCGGAACCAGTTGCCGTAGGCATCACCGTCCCCGAGCATGTCGGCGGAGTTGCGGCCGAAGAGCCCGAGGTAGTTGCAGCGGATCTCCAGCGGGACGTTGTGCTGCAGGACGGACAGGACGTTCTGTCCGATCGGGTCCAGGCGGGTCAGGGCCGCGGTCGTCGTGTCGCGGCGGGCGAGGTCGTCGAGGGACGCGGCGGTCGCCCGGAGCTGCGGGCCCAGGGTCCCGGCGCGCCGCAGCACGGGGACCCCGACGTCGACCGCGTCCCCGAGCGCGGAGACCGTCCGGGGCAGCGCGTTGACCCCGGGCCGCAGCTCCCGCGCCAGCACCGCCGCCTCGCGCAGAACAGGGGACACCACGGGCGCGGCGCGCTGGACCGACCGCTCGAACGCCGGGGTCCGGTCGATCGTCTCGCCGAAGGCCTCGTCCGACCGAGCGAAGGCGCCCAGCGTGTCTCGGGCCCCAGGGATCGCCGAACGCAACTGCGGAGCGACCGGAGCGATCGCGCCGGATGTACCGTCCAGGCCCGAAACGAACCCGCGCAGGTCGGTCCCGGGTGCGGCGAGGTTCCGCAGGACGCGACCGCCGTCGAGCAGGACCTCCGGCAGGATCGACAGCCCCGCGTTGAACTGGGCGCCGCGACCGGCGGCGGCGGTGGAGAACTCCCCCACCACGCGACGGACGGCGCGACGGCGTCCCGCGTCGAAGACGTTGAAGACGTCCTGGACGTCGACCGAGGCACTGGACTGCGACACCGGGAGCGCCCCGCCGGCGGGGATCGTCCGCCGGCTGCGGCCGAGCTCGAGCTCGACGAACTTCGCGCCGATCACGCTCTTGGGCCGGATCCGGATGGTCGAGTCGACCGGTATCGGGCCGACGGCACGGTCCAGCTTGAGCTCCAGCGAGGCGTACGGGCGCCGGGGTGCAGTGCGCCGCCGCTCGGCGGTGATCCCGTTGACCTGACCGACCCGCTTGCCCCCGATGCGGACGTCGACGCCGGTCGTGAGCTGCTCCGCGTCGGCGACGTCGGCGGAGATGTCGTAGGTCTCCACGAACGGCAGACCGGAGTTCGCGTTGTAGGCCAGCACGACGGCCACCAGGGCGATCAGCGCCGTGGCGGCACCGATCAGCACGGGGCTGCCGGCCAGGGACGATCGCCGCCTCATCGGCCCGTCCCCCTGCGCTCGCGCGCCTCGGTCTGCCCGTTGGCGTCGTCGGCGAAGCGCGCGGAGCACCCCGGCTGCGTGCCCGCCAGCGCCAGCGGGAAGCAGGACAGCGGGGCGATGATGTTGGCTCCCACGATGTGGCCCTTGCTGTTGTACCGGGAGATGGCGAGGCTGCCGTTGTAGAAGAACTTCAGGAGCGACTCGGGCACGGCGTTGGAGCGGAGGCTCGGCGTCAGCTGTCCGGCGAGGTCGATGGACGGCGCCAGAGACGTCGTGTCCTGCTCGAGGAGACGGAGCTGCGGCAGGAGCCGCCGGAACACGGGCGTGCCGGCGGCCGAGGCGTCGGCGACCCGCGAGAGGGTCGGCCGCGCCGCGCGGGAGAGCCGGGGCAGGTCGCCCGCGAGCTGGCGGACCGCCGGCGTCGACCGACGGATCGCCGCGAGCGTCGGCGTGCCGTCGGCCGTCAGCTGCTGGAGCGAGCCGAGGACCGGCCGCAGCGCCGAGAGGGTGGGCGGGAGCTCACGGATCGCGCGGTCCAGCTGCACCCGGTACCGCGTCGTGACCGCGAGCGTCCGCGCGCTGTTCTCGAAGGTCGAACCGAGAGCCCGACGGCTGTCGGCCAGCGCCCCCACGACCTGGTCGGTGGCCGAGATCAGCCGACGCAGCTGGTCGCGGTCGCGGCCCAGGATCTGCGTCGTGTCCCGGGCGTACTGGAGCGTGGGCACGGCCCGTCGGATCGCGGTCGACAGGTCCTCGCCCCGGGTCGTGAACCCGGCTCCGAATTGGTTGAGGAGGAGCTGGAACCGCACGTTCGTGGGCATCCCGAGCATCGCGATCACCTGATCGAGCTCGACCGGGCTGGTGTTCTGGGCGATCGGGATCGTCGGAGCACCGGAGCCCCGCGAGACGAGTGGCCGCGCGGACGCGGTCCCCGGATCGCAGTTGACGAACTTCTCGCCGATCAGCGACTGCGGTTCGATCACGCACCCGGCGTCGCCGCGGAAGGGCAGGAACTGCGGGTCGATGCGCATCGACACGCGGGCCCGGCGATCGTCGGTCAACCGAACCTCGGTCACCGACCCGACCGGGGCCCCGGCGATCCGGACGTCCTGACCCTTCCCGACGCCGCTGGCGTTCGGGAACAGGGCGTCGACGGTGTCGTCGGAGGTCGACGACGACCCGCCGCACCCGGAGAGCAGCGCCGCGCTGATCAGCGAGACGGTGGCCAGCCGCCACGGGGCCCGGGCGGTCACTTGGATCGGCTCCCGTCCGGGGTGAGCTTCCCGCCGAGCGGGACGCTCGTCGGGTCGCAGGTGCCCCCGAGCCCGATCGGCCACGGGTTGGAGCGGTCGGCGGCCGTCTGCGTCGTCCCGCCCGGGCAGCGCCGGAGGACCCGGTCCTGGGGCGTCGACAGGTTCGTGCCGGTGATCGGACCGAGGAGGTCGACGAGTCCGCCGAGGCCTTCGGAGAGCGGTGCCGGGACGAGTTCCTCGGGCAACGTGTCGCTGGAGACGTTCAACGAGATCCTCGTGTAGTGGCCGTTGGCGTCGTAGCCACCCGCCGCCTTGCCGGAGTAGAACGACGTGAGGGTTCCGACGAGATCCGGGGTGTAGGGACGCGCCTCGTCGATGATCCCCTTCGCGTCGTCGAGCGCCCGCGTCGTCTGCTGCAGCGCCGGGACCGCCGAGCCGGCGAGACCGGGAAGGGCGTCCAGGCCGCGGTTGAGCGACGGCACCGTCGCCCGCGCGTCGCGCAGCAGCTGCGGCACGTCGCGCAGCAGCGGCCGCGTCTGCCGAAGCACGCCGGCCAGCCGCGGCGCCACCGGCCGCAGGTCCCGCAGCAACGGCTCGGCCCGGCGCAGCAGCGGGCGTGCGTTGGCGAACGTCGTGTTCGCCCGGTCGATCACTCGGGGGGCGCGTTGGATCGTCCTGCTGAGCGCCTCGCGCTCGGACGCGACCGCCCGCAGGGTGACCGCGCTGCTCTCCAGCAGCGCGCCCAGATCGTCACGCCGGTCGGCGACGGTGGCCGAGACCCCCGCGGTCGCCGAGACCAAGCGGCGCAGCGCCGGCTCGTCGGCGGTGACCTCTTCGAGCGTCCGCCGCGTCTGCGTCAGCGCAGGGTTGATCTTCTCGAGAAAGGTGTTGGTCGCCTGCTCGTTCCCGCGCAGCGCCGTCGCCCCGCCGCGGATCACGTCGCGCAGATAGGCACGGCTCCGCGCGTCCAACGTGTTCACGACGGTGTCGACGTCGACGGCGCCTCGTGTGTCGACGGCCGAGATCGTGCCCCCGTCGGCGATCGTGGGGGCGTCGTTGGGTCCCGGCTCGAGGACGACGATGCGGTTGGCGATGCTCGAGAGGGACGTGTTGCGCAGCACCGCGCGGGTCCCGAGGTGCAGCGGACGCGCGATCCCCTCGGTGATGTTGAGCTCGACCGCCGCCTGCCCACGGTCGTTCAGGTCGATCGAAGAGACCGTCCCGACGGTGCTGCCGCCGAGCTTCACCAGGTTGCCGTTGACCAGCTGGCCGGCGTCGGGGAAGACGGCGGTGACGCGGTACGGCTCGTCCCGCCCGGCCACGACGAGGATCGCGATCACGCCGGCGACGACGGCGACGATCAGGACTCCGAGAGTCCGCGGGCGGTGAGGGCGTGCGGGCATGCAGTCGTGAGGGTTCGGCGACCCGGAGGGCGTCGCGTTAGCGCACGTTAACCTCAACGGCGCGGCACGTGATGTTTTCTTTCGGTTCGGGCCGAGGTCGCCGCCGTCGCGGGCACGACGAGTCGGGACCACCATGCGTGAATTCCGGGGCGCGCGAGGACTGCGCGACATAGCACCCCCCCGTTCCGTACCCGTTTTCAAAGGCCCCAAGGCGCCCGCGTGGGCGGATCGGCTGGTCCGGCCCAGCGGCGACCACGGCGGTCCGGCGCGGCCCGGTCCCGTGGGATGCGCGTGGCGACCCGGGTGTTCCGGCCCGGGAGCTCGGTTATCCGGGCCGCTCGTCCCACTCGCGAGTTAATCAGTACTAACATCGGCCTCGTCCGCTTCGGCGGGCACGTACCGACGATCGGAGATCACATGAAGAGCCTGGATGGACGCGTCGCCCTGGTCACGGGCGCCGGACGAGGGATCGGTCGCGAGATCGCCCTGCTGCTCGCCCGCCGCGGAGCGAAGGTCGTCGTGAACGATCTCGGCGGCGACTGGCGGGGCGAGGGCGCCGACGAGGGCCCGGTTGCGGACGTCTGCCGCGAGATCGCCGAGGCCGGCGGGACGGCGGTGGGCGACGGCGGCAGCGTGAGCGACGTCGACGACGCGGCGAGGATGGTCCAGCGCGCCATCGACGAGTTCGGGCAGCTCGACATCGTGGTGAACAACGCGGGCATCCTCCGGGACAAGATGGTGTTCTCGATGTCCGACGACGACTGGGACGCCTGCATCGCCGTGCACCTCCGCGGACACTTCCTCGTGACCCGCGCCGCGTGTGCCGCGTGGCGCGCCCGCGCGAAGGAGACCGGCGCACCGGTCGACGGCCGCGTGCTCTGCATGACTTCGGAGGCCGGCCTCTACGGCAACGTCGGACAGGCCAACTACTCCGCCGCAAAGGCCGGCATCGCGTCGTTCGCCGTCACCGTCGCCCGAGAGATGCAGCGCTACGGCGTGACGTGCAACGCGATAGCGCCCCGGGCCCGCACGAGGATGACCGAGGGGACCTTCGGCACGCTCCCCGGCGGGTCGGGCGGCACCGACCCATGGGGGCCCGCCAGCGTCGCCCCGATCGTCGCGGCGCTCGCCGGGCCCAACGGCTCCAGATACACCGGCCAGGTGTTCGTGTGCGGTGGCGGCGTGGCGCAGGTGATCGCCCCGTACTCCGTCGCAGCAGAGGTGTCGTTCGGCGACCAGCCGGAGGTGGAGGATCTCGAGGCGTTCCTCTCCGATTCGCTGGGAACGCAGGCCGGCCCCGCGCCGTTCCCCGACCTCGGTCTCACGCCGGTCAACCGACCCTGAGGGGTCGGCAGCGTCCTCGCCGGGCGCCTCGTCGGATCCGGGTCCGGACCCGACGAGGCCCGGCTCGACACCGGGCTACGCGGGGTCGGGTCGGGCCACCGGCCTCTCGGACCGGTCGACCGTCGAGGACCGCCGGTCGGCGACGTGGTGCGTCGACAGACCCGTCGCCGCGGTGGCCGCCGCCACCGCGGGCCAGGCGCCCACCCACCGGGAGACCGGGTGGGACACCGCGAAGGCCCCGACGTAGACGCCCGCCAGGCCGACGGCCGTCGCCGGCCCGTGATCGCGGTGCCAGCTCGCGGCGCACCATCCGAGTCCACCGATCATCGCTGCGACCGCCCCGGACGAGGTCCTCACGCGCGAGGCCAGCACGTAGCTGGTCAGCATCGAGCCCGCGGCCACGTGTGCGGTGGCCCGCTCCGGCCCGCCTCCCGCGTGCGGACCGCCGGTGCGTCCACGGGACCTCCGTCCGGTCGGACCGACCCGCTCGAGCACGCTCCGCACGGCCAGGTCAGCCGTGGAGACGGACGGGGAGCGTCCGAAGCTGACTGGAGAACTGGGACACGACGTAGGTCGGCTCGCCGCTGATGGTCATCTGCGGGAACCGTCGCACCGTCTCCTCGACCAGGATCCGCAACTCGAGCCTGGCGAGCGCGGTACCGAGGCAGAAATGGCGTCCGCCGGCGCCGAAGGCCTGGTGCTCGGGGTTGCGGCGGACGTCGAAGCGGTGCGGGTCGTCGTACCGCGACGCGTCGCGGTTGGACGACGGGTACCAGAGCGCGACCTTGTCGCCCGCCTTGATCTGCGCACCGTTGAGCTCGACGTCCTCGGTCGCCGTGCGACGGAAGTGGGCGAACGCGGGGAACATCCGGAGTGCTTCCTCGACGGCGCTGGCCGCGAGGGACGGGTCGTCGACCAGCAGTCGCCACTGGTCCGGGTTCTCCATCAGCAGGCGCATCGCCGAGGTGTAGGTCGCCTTGGTCGAGTCGTTGCCGGCCGCCATCATCAGGACGAACCCGGCGAAGATCTCCTCGTCGCTGAGCGTGTCCCCGTCGATGTCGGCGTGGACGAGCACGCTCGTCATGTCGTCCGTCGGCTGCTCCCTCCGGGCGGCCACCAGCCGCATGCACTTCTCGTACATCTTCGGGATGTCCTCGGCCACGAGGGCCTCGAGGCCCTTCGGGTTCAGCGAGGTGTCGCCGAACCCGAGCAGCTGGTTGATCGCCTCGGCCCACGGCTGGTCGTCCTCCGGGTCCAGGCCCATGAAGCCGCCGATGACCCGGGAGACGACGGGCTGCGCGACGTCCACGACGAGATCCGCGTGGTCGCGACCCTCGAGGCGGTCCATCGCAGTGGCGGTGATCTCGCGGATCGCCGCCTCGTGCGCGGCGATCGCCTTCGGGGTGAAGGCCTTCTGGAAGAGGTTCTTGATGCGGTCGTGCTTCGGCGGATCCATCCCGATGAACATCCCCTGGACGAGCGGCACCGGGATCGCCTCGTCGGTGATGATGATGTTCTGCGCCGAGGAGAACCGTCGCCAGTCGCGGCTGACGGTGTGGATGTCCTCCGCCCGGGTCACCGACCAGAAGCCGGCATCGTTGGGCGACTGCTTGATGCCTGCGCTCCAATGCACGGGGCACTCGTCGCGGAGGCGTTCGAAGACCTCGTGGGGCGGACCGGCGAGCCACAGCTCGTCGTCGGCCACCTGCAGGGTCTGGAGGTCCGAGGGCACGGCGTTCGACATAGCGTCGAACGTACCGTCGAGGCGGCGGCAGGTCAATGCGGGCCCGATCGCCCTCCCCGACCGCCGAGGGCCGTGCGGCCGGGGACGTCGGCCCGCTGAGCGGACGGGCGGTCGCCCGGATCGCGGTCGCGCGCGGTGCGGGCGCCGGACGCGATCCCGTGTCCGTGGTCGCGGCGACGGGCCACGCGGCGACGGGCAGCCGTTGGCTAGGCTCGGCCGATGGTGTCTCTGTCCCGGCGCGACGATCCAGACGCCCGGGGCCGGGGCGAGACGCAGATCATCGACGCCGCCATAGCGCTGATGGACGAGGGCGAGTCCTTCGCGAGCATGACCGTCGCGGCGATCACGGCGCGAGCGGGCCACACGCGGACGGGGTTCTACTTCTACTTCCGCGACAAGCGCGACCTGCTGATGGCCGCGACCACCCGACTGGTCGGCGGACTCTTCCGCGACGCCCACCGATGGCTCAACGGCTCGGGTGGCCTCGAGGCCCTGGCCACGACCCTCGAGGCGATCCTCGTGGATTACCGGAGGTCCCAGGCGCTGATCCGCGCCCTCGTCGAGGCCACGAGCTACGACCACGTGATCGCGGCCTACTGGCATGCGGAGCTCGAGCGGTTCATCGACGCGGCCGAGCGCCAGTTGCCGACCACCTACGTCGGGACGACCCGCCGCGGTGTCGCCTCGGCGCTCGTCTGGATGACCGAGCGGACGTACTACCTCCGCATCCTCGACGACGACCTGACGGGCGACGAGGTCGCCGTCCGGTCCCTGCTCGCCATCTGGTCGCGGACGCTCGAACTCGAACCCTGACGCGCCCGCCCCGGTCTCCGGACCGCGGCGACGCGACCCTCGAGCTGCTCGGGCCCCCGACGCCGTCCGGGCAGCGTCGATCCGGGGCGATCTCGCCGACGCGGTCGGCGCGGTCGCAGACGAGGTGGTCGCGCTCGCCGGTCCACCGGAGGAGGTCCGGCGCGAAGCGTCGTCCGTCGTCCTGCTCCCGTCGTCCGGTCCACGGCCCGATCGATGCCGCCGGTCCGTCGCCCCGCCGAGGACCTGGACGTGGCGAGGGTTGACGGCGCGGTTGACGTCGTGTGAACCCGGGGGTAGCGTCGTCTTCGGTAGGGAGGCACCGAGAACCCCGCCCACGAGCACCGGCCGCCCCGCGCCGTGCCCGTCCGCCCCGAGAACGAAGGACCCCCATGACGGATCAGCGCATCTCGTACGACACCGACTGGCTGGTCATCGGCTCCGGCTTCGGGGGCAGCGTGTCCGCGATGCGTCTGGCGGAGAAGGGCTACGACGTCACGGTCCTCGAACGGGGCGAGCACTTCCGCAACGAGGACGAGATGCCGACGTCGTCGTGGGACCTGAAGAAGTGGCTCTACATGCCCCGGGCCGGGCTCCGCGGCCTCTTCAAGATGACGTTCTTCAAGGACGTGTTCGTCGTGTCGGGCGCCGGCGTCGGCGGTGGCTCCCTCGTGTACGCCATGACCCTCTACGTCCCCCCGCGTGCCTTCTTCGAGGACCGGCAATGGGCCGGCATGGCCGACTGGGAGGCGGAGCTCGCGCCGCACTACGAGACCGCCCAGCGGATGCTGGGCGTCACGGACGTCGTCGAGGACGACCCCGCCGACCAGCTGCTGAAGGAGTACGCCGGCGAGATCGGCGTCGGGGACACCTACCGCAAGGCACGCGTCGGGACCTACCTCGACACCCCCGGCGAGGAGGTGCCCGACCCGTACTTCGGCGGCGCGGGTCCGGCGCGGACGGGGTGCTCGCGGATCGGTCGTTGCATGCTCGGCTGCCCCCAGGGCTCGAAGAACAGCCTGGACAAGAACTACCTCTGGTTCGCCCAGCGCGACGGGGCGACCGTCCAGCCGGGCCGCGAAGTCGTGTCGCTGCGACCGGTCAACGGCACCGACGGCGCGGACGGCTGGGACGTCGTGCACGAGCGGACCGGGCGCCGGCGGCGCAAGGACCGACGCACCATCCGCGCCCGTGGCGTCGTGATCTCCGGCGGGGCGCTGGGCTCCAACGAGCTGCTCGCGCGGTGCAAGCTCCAGGGCGACCTCCCGAAGCTGTCCGACCGCCTCGGCCATCTGGTCCGGACCAACAGCGAGGCGATCCTCGTCGTCACGGTGCCCGAGGGGCGGGCCGAAGCGCTGACCAAGCGCGTCGCGATCACGTCGTCGATCTACCCGGACCCGCACACGCACATCGAGACGGTCACCTACGGGGCCGGCGGTGGAGCGATGCGCAACCTGTTCACAGTGCTGACCGGCGGCGGCAACCGGGTGACGCGACCGCTGAAGTGGCTGGGACAGCTGATCCGCCATCCGCGCTGGACCGCCGAGCTGATGCTCAAGCCGCGGTGGGGCGAGCGCTCGGTCGTGGTCCTCGTCATGCAGTCGTTGGACAACTCGATGCGGCTCACAGCCCGCCGCCGCCGCGACGGCCGCGTCAGGATGCAGACGCGCCAGGACCCCGACAACCCGAACCCGACCTTCATCCCCGCGGCGAACGCCTTCACGGAGTGGCTCGCCCGGAAGACCGGCGGCGTCCCGGGATCCGCGGTGCCCGAGGCGCTGCTGTCGATCCCGACGACCGCCCACATCCTCGGTGGTGCCCCGATCGGGTCCTCCCCCGAGCGCGGGGTGATCGACGAGCAGCATCGCGTGTTCGGTTACGAGAACCTCCTCGTCTGCGACGGTGCGGCCATCCCGGCGAACGTCGGCGTCAACCCGTCGCTCACGATCACCGCCATGACCGAGCGCGCCATCGACCACATCCCCGCGAAGGACCCCGGCGCGAAGGTCGCCCACCGCGGGCGCGTGGCCTTCGCCGGGAAGACGGCGAGCGGCGAGCCCGAGCCGCTGCCGATCTCGCACACCCTCGAGGGCGCGATCGAGGAACAGGCCGCACCGGATGCGCGCGCTGCTCGACTGCGCTCTTCCGCCGCATTGGGGAACTAAAGCCACTGCGCGGGTGCGCCGACCGGCGGACCCGCGCCGACGGCGACGCGCCGATGGACGGCGGAGGGTCGGGGCCGCGGAAACACTCGTCGTCGACGGGCTCACCGGCAGATGCCGCCGTGGACGTGCCATCGCCCAGTTGCCCGGGTAGTCCTACCCTCCATGCGTCGTGGTGGCGCCCGGCCTCCGCCTGCCGCATCGCGATGGACATGCTCGAGTGTCCGGGGCTGTCCCGTCAGGGCCGCCAGGCCGGTGCGCATCCGGCCGTGACGGCGCGCCCGCCGGACCACGGGTTTTCGTGGGCACATGGTGCATCGCGGACGTATGGTGCAGACTGCGGGTCCACGGCGACCGTCGGACAATCAGACTCGACCGCGGCGTTCCGCGCCCGACCGAAGGCCTTAGCGCACACCGCGCCTCGCACCACCCCACCGGCCCAAGCCGGTCGATACCAACCGCCCGATTGAGGAGCACCTGTGATGAAGATCCCGTCGATCGTGCTGTCCCCGACCCCGCTGCGCGAGCAGATCAGTGCCGCGAAGGCCGCCGAGGCGGCCGGGTTCTCCTCGGTCTGGACGACCGAGTTTCATCACCGGTCGGCGACCGTGCCGCTCGGTGCGATCGCGCAGGCCACGTCGACGATCGGGGTGGGGACCGCGATCGCCTACGCGTTCGGGCGCACCCCGGTGGTGCTGGCTGCGGAGATCCGCGACCTCGACGAGCTCTCCGACGGTCGACTGCGATTCGGGCTCGGGACGGGCACCACCCGCATGCAGCGCGACTGGCACGGCCTCGACGGCCAGCACCCCGCCCCGCGGATGGAAGAGCTCCTGCCCCTGGTCCGCAAGCTCTGGCGCTTGCACGAAGGCCCGCAGGCACAGGAGGGCCGGTTCTACCGCGTCGACGTCAAGCCGACCGCCCCGGTCGACCCGCCGCTGCGTCCCGACGTGCCGCTCCTGATGGCCGGCGTGAACGCCCGCATGATCCAAGCCGCCGGCCGCGTCTCCGACGGCCTGATCGGCCACCCCCTCTTCACCGACCGCTACATCCACGAGATCGTCCGCCCCGCCCTCGCCGACGGCGCGGCGCGCACCGGCCGGGACGCCCCACCCCTGGTCGGCTACCTGACCTGCTGCATCAACGAGGACCGCACGGTCGCCCGCCAGCAGGCCGCCGCGGTCATCGCGTTCAACAGCACCGTCAAGACCTACCGCGCCATCCACGAGCTCCACGGCTTCCTCGACGCCGTCGACGCGGTTCGCACAGCCTGGGCCAACGGTGACTTCCCCGGCATGATCGCCGCCGTCACTGACGAGATGATCGATACCATCGCCCTGGCCGGCACCCCCGACGAGGTCAAAGACCGCTACGCCACCCGCGCCGCCGTCTACGACGACGTCCTGCTCTGGCCGCCAGCGTTCGCAGGCGCCGACGCCACCCGCGCCGTCATCGACACCCTCGGTCCCGCCAACACCTAGCGCCACGGCAAACCGGGCGCGCACTACGGCCCCTGGCCTCCCGCGCCATCCAGCGATCAGAGCACCGCCACACAGCGGGCAGCTTCGCACCGACCGCCGCCCCGCGGTCGATCCGCGGCGAGGCCCTCGCGGCGGGCTCAGGCGACCGGCGCGGCCCGAGCGGTGCCGACCGCTGCCGCGACCCCGCCGCGCCAGACCGGTCCGTGCCCGGTGGCGACGGTCCGCGCCCCGGTGGCCTCGAGCGCGTCGAGCGTCCGCCGGTTGCGCTCGCTGTCGACGGTCGCGGCGCGCGCGACGATCCGCGGATCGCGCCGCCCGGTGTACGGATCGAGCGTCACGAGCGCGTCGCCGTCGCAGGGCACCGGTGAGCGAGTGCCAGGACGCGGGCACGCCGCAGTCCACGACGGTGATCCTGCCCTCGGCCTCCACGCGGTGGACGCCGGGAGCGACATCGAGCTCGAGCACCCCTCCGGCCTACCCCGGTCCCGGCCGCGGGACGCGTCGCGCCCCGGACGCCGGCCTCGCGGCGGCGCGGGAGGCGCGGGAGGCGCGGGGGCGGTGCTCGCCCGAGAACGGCGAGCACCGCCTCCGCTGTGCATTGGCGCCGGCGCGGGTCAGGGCTTGCGCTCCTCCGGCCGGCGACGAGGAAATCGCCGGCGACCCGCGGTGACGCCGAGGTGGCTCTACCCCCGAGATCGCCGCCGGCAAACCGCTGGGAGAGCGCCTGCGCGCCAGGTTCGAGCGGACCGCGCGCCGGGCTCAGGCGACGACCGCGTCCGGTCCGTCGAGCGTGGCGTCGGCGCCGGCCGCGGCGCAGGGCCGCATGTCGACCACCGCCTGCCCAAGGGCCTCCACCGCCTCGAGGTCGGTCCGCAGGACGCTCGTGCCGAAGACGATCCGGTCGACGAGCCGGGTGTCCAGGCGGGTGCGCAGCGCCGCCGCCGCACGCCCGGCGGCGCGCTGCAGCTCGTCGTCGAGGACGCCGGGCAGCAGCACGAGCAGCTCGTCGCCGCGCAGCCCGCCGGTGACGCTGGGCGGCAGGAACAGCTGCTCCAGCACGGCGAGCGTCTCCCGCCGGCACAGCGCGCGGTCGGCCGCCGACCGCTGGCGCGGCAGCAGCAGCACGAGCACCCCGACCTCGCGGTCCAGGGCGACGAGCTGCTCGGCGCGCGCGGAGAGCCCGTCGCGGTCCAGGGCACCGGACGCCTGCCCGCCGGCCGGGAGGTGCCGACGCGGCGCGCCCTGGGCGTCGCGCGCGAGCCGCTGCGCGGTGATGTCGCGGTGGTTCAGCACCGCGCCGCGCTCGCCCTCGACCGGCAGCGAGGTGACGCGCAGGGAGAACCAGCGCAGCTCGTCGGGCGCGTGGCAGGGGTACTCGATGGAGAACGTGCGCTCGTCGCCGCGCAGCACCGCGCGCAGGCCGTCGGCCACCGCCTGGGCGTCGTCGTCGCCCGCGTCGCAGACCGAGAGGTAGTCCATCCCCTCCCACTGCAGGCCCTTCCAGCGGTTGCGCTTGGCGAACGCGCGCCACGCCGCGTTCACGTGCACGAGCCGGCCCTCGCCGTCGACGACGGTGACGTGGTCCTCCAGCGCGTCCATCGCCTCGCGGAACTCGTCGAAGCCGATCGCGGACTCCCCCGGCTCGGGATGGAGCCGGCGGATCGCCTCGAGTCGCCGGCCGATCCGGCGCAGCAGCCGCGAGACCTGCATCTGCGAGACGCCGAGGCGCGCGGCGATGTCGCTCTGGATGTCGCCGTCGACGTAGCGCCACCAGACGATGTTGCGGTCGCGCTCGGAGAGCCCGCGGAGGAGCTCGCCGAGCAGCAGGCGATCGTCGGCGCGCCCGAACGCGTCGTCGGCCTGCGGCACCGCGTCCATCAGGGGCTGCGGCTCGTCGCCCCCGCCGCTCGGCGCGTCCAGCGACAGCGAGCGGTAGGCGGCGCCGACCTGGTCGGCCTCGCGGACCTCGTCGCCGCTGAGCCCGACGTGATCGGCCAGCTCGCCGAGCGACGGCCGCCGCCCGAGCTGGGACTCGAGCTGGCCCCGACCGCGACGGACCTTCGCCTCGAGCTCCTGCAGGCCGCGCGGGACGTGGATCGACCACGTCTTGTCGCGGAAGTGCTTGCGGATCTCGCCGCGGACGTGGACGCTGGCGAAGGCGACGAAGCGGAAGTCGCTCTCGAGGTCGAAGTGCTCGATGGCGTTCAGCAGGCCGATGCTGCCGACCTGCACGAGGTCCTCCAGCGGCTCGCCGTCGGCCGAGACGTACTCGCGGGCGATCGTGCGCACGAGCGGCATGGAGTCGGCGATGAGCGCGTCGCGGGCGACGGCGTCGCCGTGAACGCGGTAGCGCTCGAGGAGCACGCGGTCGCGGCGGGAACGGGAAGAGGGCATGGAGGCTCGCGTCGTTGTCGGCGTCGCGCAGCCGGCCATCGGCTCCCGACCGCAGGGTCGGCTCCGGGGTAACGTCTTCGCGGTGCTGCCCACGGCACCGCCGCTCCTCGGGCGTCGCTCCCCACGTCGATGCACGCGACGTGAGGACCGCTACCAGCCGCGCGGCGGTCCCGCTCCTCTGATCCTTGCAGAGCGCGGGGTCGGGGACAACCGGGTACCCGCGGCGCGAGGCGCGAGGGACCCCCGCGCCACCGAAGGCGCCGGCCGCCGGTCGCCGTCGCCCCGCGCACGAGAGGCATTCGCCCCCGTCCATGCGATCACGAGTTGCCACCGCACCCCCGGCGCCGGGGTAGGCTCGCGGCGTGCCCGCTACGACGCTGCGCTGGGAGACGCCGTCGACGAGGACGGCTCACCACCTCCAGGCGATCTTCGTGCGACTCGAGTCGCAGTCCGAGGAGCTCGTCGACCGGATGGTGCAGGCGATCCTCGCCTCGTCGCCGGTGCTCGCCCGCGACCCGGTGCTGACGCACTCCACGCGCGCGAGCACGGAGGCGAACGTCCGCCGCATCATCGGCGCCACGGTCGCCCGCCCCCAGGAGCCGGTCGCCGTGGACGCGCCGCCGGAGGCGATCGACCTGGCGCGCGACCTCGTCCGGCGCGGCGCGGACCGCTCGGCGCTGCTGACGGCCTACCGCCAGGGCCAGAACGTCATGTGGCGCCACGTCATGGCGACCGCCCAGTCCGAGGACCTCGACGTCCCGGACCTCGTGGCGCTGCTGGACTTCGCCTCGCGCTCGCTCTTCGGCTACGTCGACGGCGTCCTGCAGGAGCTCATGACGACGATGGACGCCGAGCGCGACGAGGTCGCCGGCGGCGCCCTCGCCCGGCGGCGCGAGACCGTCCAGCTCATCCTCGACGACGCCCCGATCAGCCAGCAGCGCGCGAGCACGATGCTCGGCTACGAGCTGGCCCGGCGGCACACGGCGGTGATCCTCTGGGCCGCGGCGGGGAGCGTCGCCAGCGGGGACCTCGAGCGGGCCTGCGGCGCGCTGGCCGGCGTCCTCGGCGCGCGGCGACCGCTGACGGTCCCCGCCGGCTCGGCCGCCGTCTGGTGCTGGATGGCCGACGTCGAGTGGCCCGACCAGGCGCACCGCGCGATCGCCGCCGTGCTGCCCGAGGCGATCCGCGTGACGATCGGCGACGCGCACCCGGGGATCAGCGGGTTCCGCGACAGCCACCGGGAGGCGCTGGACACCCAGCGCCTGGCGATGCGCACGAACGACCACCCCGCCCTGACGACCTACAGCGAGGTCCGCGCGGCGTCCCTCGCCGCCCAGGACGAGGGCCGCGCGATCGCCTTCGTCGGCGCGACGCTCGGACAGCTCGCGCACGCCGATCCGGAGCTCCGCGAGACGGTGCGCGTGTACCTCAAGGAGGACGCGAACGCCCCCCGCGCCGCCGCGGTGCTGCACACCCACCGCAACACGGTCCTCAAGCGCCTCGCCCGGGCCGACGCGCTGCTGCCGGAGCCGCTGGCCGGCCGCGGGCTCGAGGTCCGCCTGGCGCTCGAGCTCGCCCGCTGGCTGCCCTCGGGCCGCAGCCGCGAGTAGCGCCGGAGCTCGCGCGCACGATCGGCGCGGCGGCCCCGACCGCTCAGGCGCGCCGCGGCTGGGCGCGCGTGCGCAGGCGCGCGAGGCGCGACGGCGCCGGCTCGGCGGCCACCGCGGGATCCTCCCCCGCGCGCCACCGGTCCACGGCGTCCTGCAGCTCCTCGCACGCGACGAGCAGCGCCTCGCGCTCCTCGGCGGGCGGCTCGGCGTCCCAGCGCAGGCCCAGCTCGCGCTCCAGCAGGCCGCGAGCCGCCTGCAGGATCGCCCCGGCGCCGCGGAGGCGCCCGTGGTTGGCCTCCCGCACCGCGGCCGCCAGCAGCTCCTCGCCCTCGAGCAGCGGCAGCTCCCCGGCGAGCGCCCGCGCCACGACCGCTCCCGGGCGAGCCCGTTCGCTGGCGTTGCGCCGACGGCGACGGCCCCCGGGCGTGACGTCGAGCTCCTGCTCGTCGCGCTCCCCGTCGGAGAGCAGGTCGCCCGGCAGGCACCCGACCGCGACCTGCTCGAGGTCCTCGAGCGTGAGGTCGATCGCGTAGGGATCGCGCTGCACGACGCGGTACGCCCGCAGCGCGCGGTTGAGCACCGCGAGGGCCGCCCCGACCCACTGGTCGACCTCGTCGCGGTCGCCCTTCCACTGGCGGCGCTGCGCGGCCGCCTCGTCCGGGCGCAGGGGCTCGCTCGCGCGCACGAGCGTCGCCACCGCGACGCCGTCGCGCGTCCCGTCCGGGGCGCCGAGGCCCACGAGCAACGCGTCCGCACCAGCGACGCCGCGGGCGACGCCGGTGAAGCGGTCCTCCTCGGACGTCGGCTCCCCGGTCGGGATGACGTAGCGACCGGGCTCGATCGGCAGCGGCCGATCGAGCACCACCCGCACGTAGGCGAGCGGCGCCTGCCCGGTCGCGTCGCTCATCGCGATGCGACACCCAGCGCCGAGGGATCCTGGTCGACCTTCGGCGGATCGCCCTGCAGCGGCGTCGGGTTGCCCCGCGTGCCAGGCGCCGGGTAGCCGTTGAAATCGACCTTCAGCAGCGGGAAGAGGCCGCCGACGGTGGTCAACGCGTCGACCGCGCCCTGGACGCCCTTCGGGAGCCCGGTGACGGTGTAGGGGCTGACCATCAGCATGATGCGTCCGACGTAGCCGACGGCGTCCTTCGTGCCGGCGGCCGAGCCGAGGTTCGCGAAGACCGTACCGAGCTCGCGCGAGTACGGCTTGACGTAGCGTAGGAAGGGGTTCGCCTCGCGCAGGAACGAATCCAGCGGCGGGACGATCCGCTTCGCCTCCGGCCCGAACGCCGTGAGCTTCGCGAGCATCGGGTCGGCCTGCTTCGACAGGCCCGGCAGGATCGAGACGACCTGGCGACCCGCGGCCGAGGAGCGCTCGAGCCGCGCGGTGACCGCCGGCAGCGCCTGGGCGGCGACCCGCAGGTCCGCGACGACGGAGGTGTTGCGGCCCGCGACCTCGCCGAGGTGCGTGGAGGTCGCCTTGACCTGCCGCAGGGCGTCCGGCAGGGCGTTGAGCGCGGCGCCGATCTGCTGGTCGCGCTCGGCGGCGGCCCGCGCGGTGGCCTCGGCCTGGATCGCCAGGCGTCGCACGTCGGCGGTCCGGTTGGCGAAGGCCTGCATGAGCTGCCCGGTCTGCTCGATCGTCCGAGCCAGCTGCGGACGCTGGTTCTTCAGGATCTCGTCGATCTCGGTGACGCGGTCGAAGGTGTTCGGCAGGCTGCCGAAGAGCCGGTTGAGCTCGGGGCCGCGGTCGCCGAGACCCCCGCCGATCGTCGAGAGGTTCCGCTGGACCGAGGCCCGCGTGCGCTCGTCCAGGCCCGAGAGGATCTGGTCGAGCTGGACCGCCTCGCCGGCCTGGGTGACCGGCAGCGTGCCGTCCTGGGGCAGCTCGCCGGTCTTCCGGTCGCCCGGGTCGATGTCGAGGTAGTTCTCGCCGACGAGCGTCTTCGTCCGGATCCGCACCGTCGCGTTGCGGTACAGCGGCCCCTGGTCCTTGTCGACCTCGAAGCTCACGAGCCCGAGGTCGCCGCGGCTCTGGATGTCGCGGACGCGACCGACCTTCACGCCGGCGCGGCGGACGTCGGCGTTCGGGACGAGCTGGAACGCCGTCGGCACGAGGGCCTGGGCCTTCGTCTTGCCCCCGCCGGGGATGCTGCCGCCCGCCTTGACGAAGAGCCAGGCGAAGATCGCCACGCACGCGGCGGTGAACGCGGCGATCAGCAGGAGCTTGCTGGTGCGGTGCTCGAGCTTCATCGCGAGGCCTCCGTCTTGTCGGTGCAACCGGGCTCGCGGCGGAGCACGGGGTCGCCCACTTGACCGAGCGTCAGGCTCGGGACTCCGAACGACATCTCTCCCCGTGGCCACGTGCCGCGGCTGTCGTAGAACTTCAGGACGGAGAGCGTCCAGTTGAAGAACTTCCCGGCGATGAGCTCGCACGGGACGATGTCCTTCGTCGCCCGGTCGAGGTTCGGCGTCGTCGGGGCGAGCTTCGCGAACGCGTCGCGCGCGGCCACCGAGGTCGGCTGGAGCGACTTCGCCAGCGGTCGCGCGGCCTTCACCGCCGGGCGCAGCGCCTTCAGCGACGGCGTCGCGTCCTTCGAGAGGTCCTCGAGCCCGCCGAGGCCCTTCTCCAGCCGGGCGGCCACCGGCTTCAGCGCCTGGAGCGCCGGGTCCAGCTGCGTCTGCGCGCCGCGCAGGGCCGCGAACGACGTGCGGATCGCGCTGAGCGTGCCGGGCAGCTCGCCGAGCGTGCCGGCGAGGGACTGGTCGTGGGCGGCGAGCTCGGCGACCGACTCCTGGCCGCTGCGCACGAGCTGCGTGAGCTGCCGGTCGCGGGTGTTCACCGCCGTCGCCAGCCCGCCGAGGTTGTCGACGATCCGCCGGATCTCCGTCCGCCGCTCGCTCATGACGCTCGTGAGGCGGTCGACGTGGTGCAGGAACGGCGCCAGCGCGGCGAAGCCGCGGCGCAGCTCCGGGCCGTTGCCGTCCACGCCGCTGCCGAAGTCGGAGATGAGCGACGCCAGGCGCGTGCGCGTGTCCTCGTCGAACGTGTTCAGGACCTGCGCGACGTCGACCGGGGCCTCACTGCGCTGCAGCGGCAGGACCTGGCCCTTGCCGAGCTCGCCGGCGGCCTTCGTGCCGCGCGAGTCGACCGACACGTACATGTCCTGCAGCGGCGTCACCGGACGCAGCCGCAGCCGGGCGTCGCGGTAGAGCGGCGCGTACTTCTTCTCGAGCGACAGCGTCAGGATCGCCGTGTCGCCCTTGACCTTCGCGTCCGAGATGAGGCCGACCTTCACGCCCGCGATCCGGACCTGCTGCTGGCCGGGGCGCACGCCCTTGACGTCGGAGAAGGCCACGTCGTACTTCACCGTGTCCTGCCACGGCCACTGAACCTCCTGCTTGTGCAGCAGGTACCAGGACGCCGCCACCGTCATCGCGACGAGCGCGACGAGGATGGCGAACGGGCGGCGGGCCCGCTTGATCTCCAGCAGGAGCCGGTCACTGCGGAGGTTCATCGACCACTCCTCGTCGTCGCCGCGGCACGCGCCGTGTCGCGGTCCTTCACCGCCGACCTCGCGGAGGCACCGGAGCGCCCCTTGAGCGAGGACAGCGCGCTGGCGCCGGGGAAGCCCTGGCCGGTGAAGGCCTGGAGGATCCGGCTGAGCGCCTCGCAGTTCACCTTCTCCTCGGGCGAGGCGCTCGGGTCGCCGAGGCGCGTCACGCACGGCGAATCGAGGAGCACTCGCTCGGAGGGAGCCGCCTGGAAGTTGAGCATGAAGCCGTTGGCGTCGAGCGGCGAGGCAGCCGAGCTCACGGCACTGAAGAACGCTCCGATCGCCGTGTAGTTCGGGAGCTTCGTGTCGCTGTCCTTCGACGCCAGCCACGGGAGCAGGTCGTCGTTGGAGCGGTCGACCGTGGGCTTCAGGCCCTCGATCGTGGCGATCGCCGGATCGACGGTGCCCGCGAGCCGGGTGGCGGCGGGGCGCAGGTCGCGGAGCGTCGGCTCGGCGTCCTCGAGGACCTTGTCGAGCTGGACCATCGCCGGCTTCGCGGCCTTCGCGGCCGCCGGGATCGCCTTGGCGCCCGGCTGGAGCTCCTCCGAGAGCGGATCGAAGATCCCGAGGGTCGTCCGCAGCCGCGCGTAGGTCGCGGTGGCGTCGTCCATCGTCGCCGGCGCCTGATCGAGGATCGACCCGATCGCGTCGCTCTGCGCCGCGGTCACGCCGAGGGCGACGCGACCGTCGTCGACGAGGCCGGCGAGCTGGTCGTCGCTGGCGTCGAGCGCGCCGAGCAGCTTGCTCGTCTCCTTGACGACCGTCGTGAGGTTGCCCGCGCGGCTGCCGCGCAGCGACGCGAGGCCGGTGCGGGCGTTGCGCAGTGCCGGACCCGCCTCGTCGATCGTGCGGTTGATCGCGTCGGCGTTCTTCGTCCCGTCGTCGAACGCCGTGATGATGTCCTTGATCGCGCGGCGCTGGTTGCGGCCGTAGGGCTGCAGCGCCTGGTCGGCCTCGACCTGGACCTCGGTCCGCGCGAGCGGGATGTCGCCCTGGAGCGGCGCCTTCGCGTGGCCCGGCTGCAGGTCGACGTACATGTTGCGGCCGAGCAGCGTGCGCCAGTAGACGCCGGCGCGGGCGTCGGCGCGCAGGTCGATGTCCTGATCGGAGTCGATCCGCATTGTCACGTCGGCACCGCCGCCGGGACCGGTGTGGCGCTCGACGTCGGTGACCTTGCCGACGCTCACGCCGGCGACGCGGACCTCGGCCCCGGACTGGATGTGCGAGGCGTCCTGGAACCGCGCGGTGACCTTGTCGCCGCCCTCGGGCAGGAACGGGATCGAGCGGGAGTACCCGGCGTACAGGAGCACGACCAGGATGGCGGCCAGGATCACGCCTGCCCGCAGCGGCCGCGGGCGGTGACGCCCCGGCCGGTAGGCGCGGAAGATGCTCATCGGCGTCCCTTCGCGTCGTCCTTGACGGTGCACGGCGCCGGGTACGGGTTCGACGCCACCGAGCCGAACGCTCCGGTCGCCCCTCCGACTGCCTCGTCGCTCAGGAGGATGTTCATGCGCAGGGCGTTGATCGGCCCGATCTCCTTCTCGCCGCCGGGGATGCCGAACCCGAGCATGCTGCCCCAGGTCTCGGCGAAGTACGCGATGTCGCACTCGTGCTCGCTGAGCCGATCCATGATCGGCAGGCTCGTCGCGAGGCCCTGGCTGGCCGCCGGCAGGATCGGGTCGATCGTCCGCAGGAGGTCGATCGTCGGATCCGTGGCCTCGTCGACCTTCGTCAGCGTGCTCCGCGCGGCCTTCAGGCCGGGCGATGCCTCGTCCTGGAGCCGGCTGAGCTCGCGCAGGCCGGCGGGCGCCGGACGCAGCGCCGCGAGCGACGTACGGGACAGCGCCCGCACCTCGCGCAGCAGCGGATCGGCCTGGCGCATGCCGGCCTGGAGGCTCGCCAGCGCGGCGGGCGCCTCGCGCAGCGTCTCCTTCAGCGCTTCGCCGTTGTCGGCGAACGCGTCGAGGGCGACGCTGCCCTGGCCGAAGCCGCGACGGATCGTCTCGCGGACCGGGTCCGCGGCCGCCGCGGCGCCCTCGGAGCCGGCGATGAAGCCGCGCGCGGCGTTCGGCCGGTCGTTGATCGGCTTCGCCAGGCGGGCCATGGCGTTCAGGCCCGGCGCGCCCTTCTCGAGCAGGTCGCCGATCGACTCGCCGCGGCCCGCGACGCCCCCGCCGAAGCCGGCGAGCAGGTCCTGGACGCGCTCGCGCCGCTCGGCGTCGAGCGTGTTGAGGGTCGTGTCGAGCTCGGTGGCGGCCGAGGTCTGGGTGGCCGGGATGAGGTCGCCGTCCTTCAGCGGCTCGCCCTTCGTGCCGGGCGTCAGCTCGACGAACCGGACGCCGATCGGCGAGCGCGGGCGGACCCGCACCGTGGAGTCGGAGCGCAGCGGCTCGACGTCGGGGTTCATCTGCAGCTCGACGACGGCCTTGCCGTCGACGACCTTCGGGCGCAGGACCTGGCCGACGTTCCGGCCGCCGATCCGCACCTGGTAGTGGCCCGTCAGGTTGTTCGCGTGGTCGAACGCGGCCTTGACGGTGAAGTACTTCTTGCCAGGGATCGAGTTCGGGGCGTTGTAGCCCACGAGGAACATCACGACGACGGCGAGGATGCCGCCGACGCCGATCGTCCAGAGGACGGGCCGCGGGAGGTCGCGCGATGCCGCGCGCCCTCGCCGCGGAGAACGGTTGCGGCTCATCGCGCCCCCAGTCGGTCGAGCAGTCCGGTCACGAGCTCCCTCGGTGCCTCGGTCAGCCAGGACGAGCGGTCGGGCGTCGTCGGCGTGGCCGCCGCGGCGCCGGTGCTCGTCGTCGTCGCCGCACCCGTGCCCTGGCCGTCGCGCTCGAGCTTCGGCGCGGCGCCGCGGCCCGGCGCGCGGCGCGCCAGCGGGGTGCCTTCGGCTCCCGGCGACGGACCGGGGTCCTGCGGCCGGTCGCCGTCGGGCTTCGTCGTGATGCCGTCGACGAGCCGCGTCAGCAGCTCCTCGTCCGGGATCACCTCGAGTCGGAAGATATGGCCGACGCCGTCGCGCACCTGGATCGTGCGGGCCCAGCCCTCCAGGACCCGCAGCAGCGGGTTGGTCTGGTTGGCCAGCGCGCTGCTCAGCGGCGTGAAGAACGTCGAGAACCGCTCGAGCTCCCGCGCCGGGGTCTCGAGGCGCTGGACCGGCGGGGTCGCCTGCTGCCCGAGCTTCGTGATCGCGGGCGCGACGTCCTTCGCCGTCTTCAGCGTGGGCGCCGCGTCGCTGGCGAGCTTCGGCAGCCGCTCGAGCGAGCCGGCCAGCGGGCCGGCCGTCCGGCGCAGCTCCGCGGCCGCCGGGGTCAGCCGGCCGCTCGCGGTCCGCAGCGTCTCGAGCGTCGCCCGCAGCTGGCGCAGGGACGCCGGCGCGGCGTCGAGCGTCCGGCCGAGGTCCTCGCGGGCCGCGGAGGTGACCGCGAACGTCCGCTCCGCCGAGCCGATGAGGTCGGCGAGGTCGGTGCGCCCCGCGTGGAACGACGTCAGGACGCGGTCGCCCTGGTCGGCGAGCCGCCGCAGCTGGTCGCGATCGGCCGCGAACGACGCGACGAGCTTGCGCGCCTCCCGCAGCGTGGGCGGCATCCGGTCGAGGATCGCGTTGAAGTCCTCGGAGCGGCCGGCCATGCCGATGCCCGCCTCGTTGATGAGGACGCGCATCTGCCCGCGGGTCGTCGGATCCAGGGTGTTGAGCACCTGGTCCAGCTCGACCGGGGCGTCGGTCCGCGACGCCGGGATCGTCGTCTCGGACGGCTCCTGCCGCTCGAGGTCGCCCGGGTTCAGGTCGACGTACTTCTCGCCGAGGAGGTTCACCGGCCGTGCGTCGGCCGTGGCCCCGGCGCCGACGAGCGTGTTGCCCTTGCCGGAGTCGAGCTTCATCGTCACGAGCGCGGTGTCGCGCGGGGTGAGCTCGATGTCCGAGATCCGGCCCGCCGGCACGCCGCCGATCTTCACGTCGGAGTTCTTGCGCAGGCCCGCGGCGTCCTTGAACTCGGCCTTGACGACGTAGGCGTCGTCGTCGCCCGAGGTGGAGACGAGCACGGCCGCGACCGCGACGCCCGCGGTGACGGCGCCGACGGCCACCACCCGCGAGGCCCGGTTGGGAGAGGGACGGCTCATGGCTTCTCCGGGTCCTTGGTCGCGTCCAGGGCGTCCTTCGTGATGCCGCACTCGGGCAGGAACTGCGGCTTGCCGGCGTTCAGCCCGGGTGGCCGCGGCATCGCGTACCTGTAGTCCGCGAGCCCGAGGTTCGAGAGGCTCGTGAAGAGCTCCGAGTTCGGCAGGAACCCGTTGACCGACGTCGCGCCCTCGCGGAGATGGATCCGCGGGTAGTGCGCGACGGTGTCGTAGTTCTGGGTGAAGCCGCCCCAGGTGCTCGCCCACCCCGCGATCTCCGGCGCGTACGGGCGGATGCAGTGCATCGCCGGCGCCAGCTGGTCGACGGCCTTCGCGGCCGGCGCCATGAACGGCGTCGCGACGTCGAGGAGCTTCGAGAGGTCGGGCGAGACGTCGCGCACCGTGCGCAGCGTGCGCGCGGCGGTCGGCGCGGTGTCCTGCAGCTGCACGAGCGCCGGTCCGGCCTCGCGGGCCAGCGAGGGGAGCTCCTTGGCCCCCGGCTGCACGGCCTGCAGCAGCGAGTCGGCCTTGTCGAGGCTCGTATCGAGCCGCGCCATGATCGACTTCGTGTCGTCGAGCATCGGCGCGAAGCGGTCGAGCGACGCGCGGATCTGCTGGGTCCGCGCCCCGAAGGCGCTGAACGTCTGCGCCGCGACCGAGACGAGGTCGGAGACCGTCTCCTGCCGGCGGGCGAGCGTCCCGGTGACCCGGTCGCCGTTGGCGACGAGGCCCTGGAGCGCGTCGCCGTCGGCCGCGAGCTCGCCGAGGACGCCGTTGACCGTCTCCGTCGCGCCCGGCGCGCTCTTCAGCGCGGACTTGATCCGGGCCTCGCGGCCGTCGACGGCGTCGGCGGTGCCCTGGGAGGCCGCACGCAGCCGCTGGCGGGTCCTCGCGTCGAGCGTGTCGAAGATCTCGTCGAACTCGACCGGGGTGATCGTGTCCTTGCGGGCGATGATCCCGTTGTCGGGGATCTCCGGAGCGTTGGTCGGACCCGGGTGCAGCGACACCGAGCGGGTGCCGTTGCCGACCGTGGTGCCGAACCGGATCTCGGCCTTCGTGCCTTGGTGCAGCGGCCACGCGGAGGAGTCGGAGATGCCGAGGTCGACCAGCGCCTGGCCGTCCTCGTACTTCACCTTCTCGACCTTGCCGACGTCGACGCCGTCGATCTGGACGTCGAGGCCGGGGACGAGGCTCACGCCCGAGGAGAACGCGGCGCGGACGGTGTGGTCCTGCTTGCGGGTCTGGAGCACCCACCAGGCGAACGCGACGACGAGCGCGGCCAGGATGAGCACCCAGGGGCGGTCGAGGACCACCCTGCGAACTGCGTGCATGTGGTGTTCAGCCTCCGACCGGCATGGACGGGTTCAGACCCCAGAAGACCATCGTGAAGGTCGACCCGATGACGTGGACGAGGATCAGGTTGAGGATCATCGACCGTGCGGTCGCGGTCCCCACCCCGACGGGCCCACCACGGGCGTTGTACCCGTAGTACATGGCGACCAGCACGATCGCGATGCCCATCACCATGATCTTGATCTCGGAGTAGAAGAAGTCCAGCGGTCTCAAGAAGAGGTAATGGACGCCTTCCCAGCCTCCCAGGGAGACCTCGCCGATCTGGTTGATGATGATCAGCTGGTTGGCGAGGTTGTGGAAGGCCATCGCCACCATGTAGATGAGCGGGAAGGCGATGATGCAGGCCATGAGGCGCGTCGCCACGACGTAGCGCATGGGGTTGATGCCCAGCGACGACATGGCGTCGAACTCGTTGTTGATCCGCATCGATCCGAGCTCGGCCACGAGGCCGCACCCGACCTTGGCGCTGATGATGTACCCCCACATGTAGGGGCCCATCTCGCGGATGCCGCAGTAGGCGGTGAACACGCCGGAGTAGGCGGTCGCGCCGTAGCCGCGGAGCACGTAGTTGGCCTCGGTGGCGCACTGCATGCCCATGACGAACTGCATGAGGCAGACGACCACGAGCGAGCCGGTGACCAGGATGCCGACCTGGCGCAGGATCTCGGACGTGTAGCGGAACACGCCCCGCAGCTCCGCCATCGCCTGACCGGAGAAGGTCGCGATCTGGCCGAGCTCCTGGAGCACGCCGCGCACGGGGCCGGCGAGCCCTTCCTTGAAGCGATCGCCGTCGGTGGGGCGCCGCCCGCGGGGCGCCTCGGCGTATCCGGGGGCAGACATCAGTGGAGGTTCCCGGTCTCGGGGAACGCGGCCAGCAAGGTCGTCGTGAAGACGAAGTTGAAGGCCCAGATCCCGACGAAGGACATGACCACGGCCTGGTTGACCGCGCGACCCACGCCCTCTGCTCCACCCTTGACGGTCATGCCCTTGTAGCAACAGACCGCGGCGATGATGAAGCCGAAGAGGCTGGTCTTGATGATGCTGCCCAGGAGGTCGGGCAACGTGAAGTTCGAGCTGAACGTGGCGAGGTAGCCCGCCGACGTGTCGCCGAAGACGACGACCGCGGCGAACCAGCCGCCGAGCACGCCGAAGACGATGGCGATGAGGTTCATCAGCGCGGTCACGAGGCCCAGCGCCAGGAACCGCGGCACGACGATCTCGCGGACCGCGTCCATGCCGAGCACGGCGAGCGCGTCGAGCTCCTGACGGACCTTGCGGGCCCCGAGGTCGGCGCAGATGGCGGTGCCGCCGACGCCGGCGACGACCATGCCGTTGATCCACGGGGCGAACTCGCGGACCGAGGCCATCACGAAGAACGCGCCGAGGCGGTCGACGGTGCCGAAGACGTTGACGAGGTTGCCGCCCTGCAGGCCCGGCGCGCCGAACCCGAAGAACGTCGTCGAGATGACGACGGGGAAGAAGCAGCGCTTGATGACGAGGACCGTCTGCTCGATGAACTCGCCCTTCCAGCTGAAGGGGGGCACGACGCTCATGCGCGCCGCGCGGAACGTCATCAGCAGGACGGCCGCGATCTCCTCGAGGATCGCGGCGATGCCCGTGCTCTGCTTCTTGCCCGGTGGCGGCGCGACCGGCTGATCCGGCGTACCGGGCAGCGTCGGCGGTTGCACGACGGAGCTCATGGGCGACCTCCGTTCTTCGCGTGGGGACGCACGTCGCTCCTACTCCATCCCGAGGGGGCCGCCGGGGTTGCCGGCCAGGAACTGCCGCACGAACGGATTCGGCGACTCGAACATGTCGTCCCGATCACCGGACTGCACGATCCGGCCCTTCCACAACACCGCGATGTACTCGCCGATCCGCCGCGCCGACGCGATGTCGTGCGTGATCACGATGTACGTCCCACCGTTCTCCGCATGGACCTTCTCGATCAGCTGGCACAGCAGCGCGGTACGCACCGGATCGAGACCCGAGTCCGGCTCGTCGAACATCACGATCTGCGGATCGAGCACCAACGCCCGGGCGAAGCCGGCGCGCTTGCGCATGCCGCCGGAGAGCTCCGACGGCATCCGCGTCTCCGCACCGTTGGCGAGACCGACCTCGTTCAGGCGGCCCATGACGATGTCCTTGATCTGACGCTCGTCGTAATCGGTGTGCTGCCGCAGCGGGAACGCCACGTTGTCGTAGACGTTCATCGACCCGAACAGCGCACCGTCCTGGAACAGGATCCCGAACTTCTTGCGCATCTCCAGCAGCTCGGGCATCGTCATGTTCGGCACCGACTGGCCGTGCACGAGGATGTCGCCCGCATCGGGGAACATCAGCCCGATCAGATGGCTCAGGAGCACCGACTTGCCGGTGCCCGACGGACCCAGCACGACGGTGATCATGCCCTCCGGGATCCCGACGTTCAAGCCGTTCATCACCCGGTTGGACCCGAACGACTTGTACAGATCGATGCACTCGATCGACCAGAAATCGCCCGGATTCTCCTGCGGCACCGCGATGGCACCCTCGTGGTAGTCGTAGCCCGAGGCGCGATCGAGCAGCGCGGCGGTGTTCGGATCGACGCTCATGCTCAGATCTCCTCGTGGTTGGTGCCCATCTCGACGGGCGGGTTGACCATCGCCTGCATCACCGGCAGCACGCGCAGGAACTGCCGGATCGGACCGCGGTAGGTCGCGCGACCGGTCGCGATCGCCATCGCCGTGCGCAGCTTCCCCTCGGCCAGGCGCGCGACGTCCTCCGTCGCGAGCCCCAGCTCGGTGTCCGCCGGGCCGTCCTCCAGCAGCTCGAAGCGGTCGTTCTGGCACTCCAGGACGACGGCCTCCTCCGGGAGGTCGAGCGCGTAGAGCCGCACCCGCACGCCGGCGCGCGACATCCCGTGCGCGACCGCGGGGTCCGCGGCGGCGTCCTCGAGGACGCGCATGAGGCTCTCCCACGCGTCCTGCGCGCCACTCGGTGGCCGGTCGCCGCGCGGGGCACGCGCGGGGCGATCGGTCGGTCGGTCGGTCGTCGGCGCGACGGCGGCCGTGCGGTCGTCGTCGGCGGGGGACGACGAGCCGAAGCTGAACGGGGTCTTCACGATGGCCTCCTGACGGAGGGCGTCACGAGCCGTCGCCGCGTTCCCACGCGGCCACGAGCTGCCCATGCGCCTCTCCTCCTCGATCGCGGTGCAGCGACTGTGGTGAACGTAGTTCGCGCGGGGTCGTCCGATCCTGGGTTCCTGCACCACGACCTCGCGCAGGCGTTGTGCCGCGCGCACACTGCGCCCGAGACCGCAATCCCGCCGGACGGACGGACGATCCGGCGGTCCCGTGGACATCCCGCGGCACGGGGCGCAGCGGGGGTTCCGCTGTCGATCGACGGGGACATGGGCGGCGCGCGACGGCTCCTCGCCGCGATCGGACTCTCTCGCAGCGCGCTTCGGGCACGCGATAGGCCCCGCGGGGCGTTCTCCTCCCCCGGAGGGACGATCTGCCTCCCCCGCGGGTCCCCCCTCCCGGCGCCGCGCCGCTCGGCGCCCGCCGGCCCTCCCCCGGTCGGAGGACGCGGACGGCCGACGACGGGACGAGCCGCCAGGGGCAGCGCGTCCGCCGGCAGCGCTCGCCGGGTCAGTCCGCGAGCGCGTCCGGGCCCATGACCGCGGCGAGGGTCAGGGCCGCCTGGAGCTCGAGGCCCCAGTGCGTGGCGTAGCCGCCGAGCAGGGCCTCCGCGCGCTTCACGCGCAGGCTCACGGTGTTCTTGTGCATGTGCAGCGCCTCGGCGGCCAGCGACGGGCTGCGACCGTGACGCAGGTACGCGAGGACGGTCTCGCGCAGCCCGGCGGCCTGCTCGTCGGCGGCCGCGAGCGGGCCGAGCTGGTGCCGGACGAACCGCAGCGCGCGGTCGCGATCCTCCGCCAGCAGCGAGACGAGCTCGATCGACTCGTAGGTCGTCGTGCGCGACGGGCCGGAGGCGCCGAACCGCGCGCAGATCCGTGCGGCGTGCAGCGCCTCCTCGTGCGTCACGCGGAAGCCCTCGATCCCCGCGCCCGGGCGTCCGATCGCGATCCGCACGCCGTCGGGCGGCTGGTGGGACTCGAGCGCTCGCAGGGCCGCGTCGTCCGGGGGCGCCGCCGTCCGGCACCACGCCCAGAGCACGGAGGCCCCGGAGGGGATGAGCAGGGGGTCGCCGCCGCCGAGGGCGACCGCCACCGACATCGCCGCCGACTCGAGCCGGTCGGTCTCCTCGATCTCGAGGTCGCCCTCGACGACGAGCCCGACGTGGTGGCCGCCCAGCGAGTACCCGAGGCGCCGGCTCGCGACGTCGGCGTCGAGCGTCGCGCCGGAGAGGACGTCGGCGGCCGTCTCGGCGCGGACCGCCGCGGCGCTGCGGACCCAGCGCTCCTGCTCGGTCTCGTAGTGCTCGGCGAGGTAGCCGCTGACGACGTCGATGTAGTCGAAGAGGAAGCGCGAGACGCCGTCGAGGGCCGAGGCGAGCTCGACCGGGTCGTCCAGCCGCCGTCGCAGGACGTCGGACACCGCGATGTAGAGGAAGCGGTGGCCGAGGCGGTAGCTACGCAGGAGCACCGCGAGCGGCACGCGCCGGCGCACCATCGAGCGCACGTAGCGCTGCGCGGGCTCGGGCACGACGCTCGTCTCCGGCTCGCCACCGTCGGCGATCAGGCGCGTGATCTGCTCGATGTTCGCCTGGCAGCTGTCGCGCGTCTCGGCGAACGCCTGCGGATCCTCGAGGCGCCGCAGCTCCTCGATCTCGCGGTGCAGGGCGCGCGCCATCGCGCTGCCGTATCCGAACGTCGGGACCCCCATCGAGCGCACGAGCTCGCGCGCCCGATGGGAGATCGCCGCCGGCTGGGCGTCCGCCACCTCGAGCATCCCCCAGCCGCCTCCGGGGTTCCTCAGACGAGGGCCCCGGTGGCGCCGCCGTCGAGGACGAACGCCTCCGAGGTGGAGAACCGCGAGCGGTCCGACGCGAGGAAGGTCACGAGCTTCGCGATCTCCTCGGCGGTGCCGAGCCGGCCCTGCTTGGCCCCGATGACCTCCTCGGCCGGCATGCCGATCGCCTCGGTCAGCTCGTCCATGTGCGACCGGACCATCTCCGTGTCGGCGAAGCCGGGGCAGACCGCGTTGACGCGGATCCCGAAGTCGCGCAGCTCGAGGCCGAGCGTCCGGCTGATCGACACGACGCCGGCCTTCGCGGCGGCGTAGGTGCCGATCAGCGGCGAGCCCTTGAGCCCCGAGATCGACGCCATGTTGATGATCGACCCGGAGCCCTGCGGCACCATCACGCGTGCCGCCTCGCGGGCGGTGAGGAACACCCCGTCGAGGTTGATCGACATGAGGTTGCGCCACTCGTCGAACGTCACCTGCGCCAGCGGCTTGACGAACGCGACGCCGGCGTTGGCGACGGCGATGTCGAGCTTGCCGTGCTGCTCGACGACCTGGTCGACCGCCTTGGCGATGGCGCCCTCGTCGCGCACGTCGAGCGTGATGTCGCCGCCCGTGAGGTCCGTCCGCACGACCGTGGCGCCCTCGGCGGCCAGCGCGTCGGCGCACGCCGCCCCGATTCCCTGGCCCGCGCCGGTGACCAGCGCGACCCGTCCTTCCAGCTCTCCGCTCACAGCAGGCTCGCTTCCAGTCCCCCGTCGAGGACGTAGTGGCTTCCGGTGGTGAAGGACGAATCCTCCGAGGCGAGGAAGGCGACCATCTCAGCCACCTCGGATACCTCGCCGATGCGGCCCTGCTTGAGCTTCAGGACCTCGCCGAACGGCATGCCGACGGCGGCCTCGAAGGGCGAGACGAGCCGGTCGACCATCGCCGTGTCGATGAACGCGGGACAGACCGCGTTGACGCGGATGTTCGCGGCGCGCAGCTCGATCGCGGCGACCTCGCTGAGGCGCACCACGGCGCCCTTCGAGGCGCAGTAGGCGCCGAGCAGGGGCGCACCGCCGAGCCCGGCGACCGACGACATGTTCACGATCGAGCCGGAGCCCGACGCCGCCAGCAGCGGGACGCTCGCCTTGATGCCGAGGAACGTGCCCGTCACGTTGATCCGCATCAGCCGGTCGAAGTCGGCCTCCTCGGTCTCCGTGAGCGGCGCGCCGATCTCGATGCCCGCGTTGTTGACGAGCACGTCGAGGCCGCCCAGCTGCTCCTCGGCGGCGGCGACCGCCGTCTGCCACTGGTCGGCCTGCGTGACGTCGAGCGTCGCCGAGCCGTGGCCCTCGCCGAGCTCGGCGGCGAGCCGCTCGGCTCCCGCCGTGTCGACGTCGGTGACGAGGACCTTCGCGCCCTGCTTCGCGAAGAGCTCGGCACAGGCCGTGCCGATGCCGGCCGCGGCACCCGTGATCAGGGTGCGACGACCGGTCAGGTCGGAGATCATCGCTCCTCCTCCGGTCGGGGCGCCCCGGGGCGCCCGTGGTTGGTCCCGCCGCGAGCGCGAGCGGGATCGTGGGTGGGCGCCCTCACCGGGCGCCCGCCGTCTCGGTGGCGTCGGCGAGCGCGGCTCGCAGCGCCTTCTTGTCCGTCTTGCCGGTCGCCGTGCGCGGCAGGTCCCCGGTGATGACGTCCCAGGTCCGCGGGCGCTTGTACGACGCCAGGCGCTCGGCCGTGTGCGCCTCGAGCACCGAGAGCTCGACCTCCTCGGTGAGGACGACGACGGCGTGGACCTCCTCGCCGCGGTGCGCGTCCGGGCGGCCGATCACGGCGACGTCCTTCACCGCGGGATGCTCGGCGATCGCCTCCTCGACCTCGCGCGGGTAGATGTTCTCCCCGCCGCGGATGATCATGTCCTTCGTGCGGTCGACGAGGTAGAGGAAGCCGTCCTCGTCGCGGTAGGCGACGTCGCCCGTGCGCAGCCAGCCGTCCTCGAGCGTCTCGGCGTTCGCGTCCGGGCGGTTCCAGTAGCCGCCCATGATGTTCGCGCCCTTGATCCGCAGCTCGCCGCGCTCGCCGTCGGGCAGCACCGTGCCCTCGTCGTCGGTGATGACGATCTCCTGGCCGCGCAGCGCCATCCCGATCGAGCCGGCCTTGCGCGGGCCCCAGTACGGGTTGACCGTCGAGACGCACGTGCTCTCCGTCAGGCCGTAGCCCTCGATGACGCGCAGGCCGAACGTCTCCTCGAACCGCGTCAGCAGCGCCCGCGTGAGCGGCGCGGCCCCGCAGACGACGTACTGCAGCGAGCTCGTGTCGGCGGTGTCGGCGCCCGGCGCGTGGAGGAGCGCCGAGAGGATCGTCGGCACGGACGAGAACGTCGTCGGACGGTGCTCGTCGACGAGCTTCCAGAAGTCGCGGCCGGAGAAGGGCGGCCAGAGCAGGACCTCGGCGCCGACCATGAGCGAGGTCATCGTCGTGGCGACCTGCGCGTTGGCGTGGAACAGCGGGAGGATGAGCCCGGCGCGATCGCCGTGGCGCAGCGGCAGCAGCTCGCCGACCTGCGCCGCGTTCACGACGTAGTTCTCGTGCGAGAGCATCGCCCCCTTCGGGCGGCCCGTGGTGCCCGACGTGTAGACGAGCGACGCGAGGTCCGACCCGGCGATCTCGACCGGCGTCGGCTCGGCGTCCACCCGCAGGTCGTCGAACGCCGTGACCTCGGAGCCCTGCGCGCCGTCGAAGGAGACGACGTGCTCGACCGCGCCGAACGCGGAGCGGTCCGCGAGGACGCGCTCGACGCCGGAGGCGTCGCCGATGACGACCTTCGCGCCGGAGTCCCCGACGACGAACGAGATCTCGTGGGTCGTGAAGTGCGCGTTGATCGGGTTGAACACCGCCCCGATCTCGGCGATGGCGAACCACGCCTCGAGGTACTCGGGGCGGTTGGCGGAGACGACCGCCACGCGGTCGCCGTGGCCGACGCCGAGGCCTTGCAGGCCCGCGGCGAGCCGCAGCACGCGGGCGCGGAACTCGCCCAGGGTCCAGGCGGTCCCCTCGGTGTCGCGGAACCACGGGCGGTCGGGGTGGTCGCCGGCCCGGCGGGCCAGGAGCTCGGGGAGGGTGGTCGCCTCGACCACCGCGTCGGAGGACTGTCGCGTCTCGGTCATGGTCGTCTTCGGAGGGGTCGGGGTGGGTGGTGCCTGCGTCAGGCGGCGAGCCGGCGCAGCGCGGAGTTCGCGGCGTTGTAGCCGCACATGCCGTGCGCGCCCGCGCCGGGCGGGGTCGCAGCGGAGCAGAGGAAGAGCCCGTCGGCGCCGAGGGCGTACGGGTCGAGCGCCGGCCGGGGCCGGGCGATCATCTGACGGGCGTCGTTGGCGCCGGTGATCGTGTCGCCGCCGACGAAGTTCCGGTTGTAGGCCACGGTCTGGGCCACGGTGCGCACGTCGCGCGCCTCGATCCGCTCGCGGAAGCCGGGCGCGTAGCGCTCGATCTGCGCCTCGATCGCCGCGGTCGCGTCGCCGGTCCAGCCGGTCGGCACATGGGCGTAGGCGTAGATCGGGTGCAGGTCGCCGCGGGAGCGCGTCGGGTCGGCGAGGTACTGCTGGCAGAGCAGGACGTACGGGCGCTCGGGCATCTCGCCGCGCCAGATCTGGCGCTCGACCGTCGCGACCTCGCGCGCGTCGCCGGACACGTGCACCGTGCCGGCGCGGCGCGTCGGCTCGTGGGTCCACGGGATGCCCTCGCGGACGGCGAACTCGACCTTGAAGGTCGCCGGTCCGTGGCGGTAGCGGCGCAGCGCGCGCGCGACGCGCGGCGGGATGCGATCGCCGGCGATCCGCGCCGCCGCCTCGGGCGCCGTGTCGAAGAGGACGACGTCGGGGCGGTCGAGCTCGTCGAGCGACGTCACCTCGACGCCGGTCTCGATCCGGCCGCCGTGGCTGCGCAGCAGCGACGCCATCGCGTCGGTGATCGCCCGCGAGCCGCCCTCGGCGACCGGCCAGCCGTAGCGGTGCGCGGCGGTGCCGAGCGTCACGCCGACGGCGGCCGAGAAGAGCGTGTTGAAGGGCCGCAGCGCGTGCGCGATCGTGCCGGCGAGCAGCGCGCGCCCCTCGACCGTCCGCAGGCGCTGGAGCAGCACCGCGGCCGGGAGGCCGGCCTGGGCGCCGAACCGGGCCATCGCCAGCGGATGGCGCGGCAGCTTCGTCATCGGCTGCGTGACGGCCGGCGCGATGCGGTCGAAGTGGTCGGTGAGCCAGCCGAAGAGCGAGCGCCAGGCCCGGCCGTCGGCGCCGAGGCCGGCGGCGGTCTCCTCGACCGACCGCAGGGCGGCGGCCCCGCGGCCGCCGTCCAGGGGATGGCTGTACTCGACCTCCGCCCACCGCCACGTGAGGCCGTGGGCGGCGAGGTCGAACCGCTCGGTGAAGCCGTTCTCCACCGCGAGCGGGTGCGCGGCCGAGCACTCGTCGTGCAGGAGCCCGGGGAGCGTCAGCTCGCTCGTCCGGGTCCCGCCGCCGATCCGCTCGGCCGCCTCCAGCACCGTGACGTCGATGCCGGAGGCCGCGAGGGTCACGGCGGCAGCGAGCCCGTTGGGCCCGCTGCCGACGACGACCGCTCGCGTCACGTGGCGACCTGCGGGCGGGGTGCTGCGGCGGCCGCCGGCTCGTCCGCGCCGGGGATCGGCTGCGGCGGGTAGCTCACCCGCTGGTAGCCCTCGCGGCGCCAGGTGACCTCGGTGGAGACCGGGCCGTCCGGCAGCCACGGCTGCGTGTTGACGCACTCCTCGACCGACCAGCTGCCCCGCTCGATCACGCCGACCGCGGCGTCGATCACGTGGTACTGCTGACGCCCGTTGGCGTAGGGCTCCGACTCGACCCAGACGACGATGAACTCGCCCGGCGCGAAGTTGCACCGGTCCTGGAGCGCCTGGATGAAGCGGTCGTCGTGCAGGTGGCCGTCACCGAAGTTCCAGCCCATGAGCGCGTTGGAGGAGAACTCCGCCTCGCGCAGCGTGTAGTGGTCGAGGTCCTTGCCCAGCGTGTTCCACATGACCGAGTTCAGGCCCCGGCCCTGGCTGTGCAGGGAGCGCCAGCCGAGCAGCTGGTGCAGGACGACCTCCGCCTCGTGGAAGCCGTAGAGCTCCTCGAGCTGGTCGCGCTGCATGAGCGACGCCTTCTTGACGTGCTCGTTGAGCTTCTGCTCGGCGCCCGGCGCCATCGCCCACATCGCCGACGCCCAGTTGCCGGCGTACTGACGCAGGCTCGGCAGGAACGAGATCTGGTCGGGCCGCATGTTGCCCCAGATCGGGAAGACGCACATGGCGATGAGCGTCAGCGCCAGCAGCGCCGGGTCCATGTCCCACAGCGCGTAGCCGGCGCTGCCCTGGTGCTCCAGGAAGAGGAACCCGATGAGGAACATGAACATGACGTTCCACTCGATCGGCGTCGCCAGCGGGAAGCAGCTGATGATGAAGACGCAGTAGCCGAGCATGATGATCGCGGCGATCGTCGTGATCGTGTCGTTCGTCGACAGGAGCAGGACGAGCGGGACGGCGATCTCGAACGCGGTGCCCGGGATGTGCGCCATGAACTTCGCGAAGCCCGACGGCCGCAGGTCGTTCGGGAAATCCTTGTAGTGGCCGCGCTTGATCTTCGTCGAGCTGAGCCACGGCGTGTTGCTCGTCATCGGCGGGATGACCAGCGGGAAGTGCTTCGTGAGCTTCGAGAAGCCGGCCCAGGCCCAGACGGCGACGATGAGGATCTTCGCCGCGATGACCATGTCCACGAACGGGAAGAACGCGAAGAAGATCAGCGCCGGCAGGTACTGCTCGCTGCGGGCCGCGAGGAAGACCGTGCGGTCGCGCAGGCCGAGGACGCAGAGCAGCGCGATCATCGGCACGAGCACGCCCGTCGACATGAGCGTCAGCGACGCGCCGGCGGCGTTCGTGTCCGCGTTGTCCTGACCGGGCAGGGCGATCGCGACGACGTAGGTCGCGATGAGCGCCGTGTAGAGCAGGACGTCGATCGGCTCGCGGGTGTGCCCCTTCGTGCCCGGCACCTTGTCGGGCCACGGCGGGAGCCGAATCGTGCCGGTCCGGAAGTAGTGGCGGAAGCCGGCGGTGAAGGGCTTGAAGTGCCCGGAGAGCGGCCCCCACGAGCCGCCCATGCCGAGCGACTCGATGAGCAGCATCCAGACGATGAGCTTCTGCCAGACGATCGCCTGGTCGAACCACTCCGACGGCGCGAACGGGTTGAGGTCGGAGGTGAGCGTCGCCGCCAGCACTCCGCAGCCGGCGGTGAAGAAGATCATCCGGAACAAGTAGATGAACATCGTGATCTTCGGTGCGCCGAATCCGTATTCGGCCCAGTGCCTCGAGAGCGTCTTGATGCGCTCGAGGTACGGCATCTTCATGAACGTCGGTGGATCGACGGGCGGGAAATTCCCAGTGGTGAGACCCATGGCGGCTGCTCCTCCTGGTCAGCGGGATCGGCGGCAGGCTCGCACCGCTGACGGGGCGTCGATGACGGCATCCGCACCCGGATGGTGGGCCACCGGAGGCCGATGCACTCGATGACGGGTGGCGTTGCCGCCGTGGGCCGCGCGGGCGCGCCGCGACCGGCGCGCAGCGCGGTCGGCGGCGCGTCGGCGGACCGGCGAACGCCGCGCCGACCCGGCTCGGCGGCGTCCGGCGGCGGCGCCGGCGGGAGTCCCGGCGCCGCCCCCGCGCCGGCTCAGCGGGGCCGGCGGCCCCGGATCTCGGCCGCGAGCTGGTAGGTCGGCCGGTTCTGGAAGTCCGCCAGCGGCTGGTCCAGGAGCCCGTAGGGCCGATGGACGATCGCGTCGAAGCAGCGCTGCCGGTCCGTGCGCGCGTGGCGCCCGCGGTCGCACTCCGCGTCGTCGCGGTAGACCTCGGCCGGGGGCACCGCCAGCGCGTCGCGCAGCGAGGAGGCCAGCGCCGCCACGCACGCCGCCCGCGACCCGCCCCCGCAGAAGCCGGTGGCGAAGCGCTCCCGCAGCCGGCCGCCGAGCACGGCGCGCAGGTCCTTGTGGGCCATGGAGTACCAGCCCGCCTGGTACGCCGACCCGCGGTGGCCCAGGTCGCCGCCCGGCGGATCGTCGAGCGGGAAGAACCGCTCGAGGGCGGCGAACAGCTCCGCGCCGAGCGCGGGCTCGAACTGGGCCCGCAGCCACCGCGGCCACCACGCGTCCATGATCCGGATCGCGTCGGCGTGCTCGTAGCGGCCGTCGCCGTCGGCGTCCCGCCGGTGCCAGCCGTCCGCCGCCCACGCGGAGAGCCGATCCAGCGCGGCGCGCAGCGCGGGATCGCGCTCGTCGCGCAGCAGCCGCAGCGCGAGCGGCAGCACCTTCTGCCCGCGGAGGTCGGTCGTCGCGGCCAGCCCGACCGCGCGCACCGCCTCGCCGAGGTCGATCCGGCCGCCGCCGCGCGTCAGCGCCTGGTCGACCCGCAGGTCGAGGAGCTGGGAGCGGTAGACGCTGCCGTAGGTGCTGTCCGCCGACGACGCGAACCCGACGGCCTGCTTGTTGTTCCAGTTCGTGACGTAGTCCTGGTTGCGCACGGCCGGCTGCTCGTCGAGGCCGAGCCGCTGGGATGTGCGGGCGACCGGGTCCCAGCCGACCCACGCGTCGTCGGCGGACACCGGGAGCTGCCCCGTCGCGCCCGGGGCCCGCCGCGGCAGCGCGCCGGCGCCCTGGTACTGCGCGTCGCGGTCGTCGACGTAGAACCAGTTCGTCGCGAACGCGATATCGGCGGTCGCGCGACGGAAGCTCTCCGCGTCGTGCACGGCGTCCGGGCGGTTCAGCCGCGCGATCCCGACCGCGGAGTCGATCTCGTGCCCGTACGTCGAGCGCAGCACGGTGAACGCCGTCGGCCGTCCCTCGACGGTCCCGCGACCGGCGACGAGCCCGAGCGGGGTCCGCTCGGCGACGAGCTCCTGCCGTCCCGCCGGGGTGGGGTCCGCGAGGCTCGGCGTCCAGCTCGTGCGCCGGACGAGCCGCTCGATCCCCACGCACCGGTCGCGGTAGCGCACGCCCGAGGAGCGCAGGGTCGCGACGCCACCGCCGGGATCGCAGAGCGGCAGGGCGAACGTGTCGGCGATGTCCTGCTGGCCCGAGGTCGCCGAGAACGCGTAGTCGAGGCCCCGCCCGACGAGCACGAACGCGCTGAGCCCCGGGAAGGCCGCGCCGCGCGCCTGGATCCCGCCCCCGACGAGCTCCTGCTCGAGCAGGAGCTGCGGGGCGCTGAAGTCCACCTGCGGCCCCATGACCGCCAGCGGATGCCCGCTGCGGGAGCGCGCCCCGGAGACGAGCAGCGCGTTGGACATCGTCCGCGGCAGCGATCCGACGATCCCCGGGAGCGCGCGGGTCGCCCCGGGACGTCGGTCGACCGGCGCCTCGCCGCGACGCGCGCGGGCGCGGGCGGGCGCCGCGTCCGGGCCGGCGACGACGACCGGGGACCGGACGACGCTGCCGCGGTCGGGCAGGATCGCGGTGCCGCCGGCGTCGCCGGCGGGCGTCCCCGAGGACGGGGTCTGGTACGGGAAGCGCCCGGCCGCCCGCCGGACCGTCGTCGGCGCGTCGGGGTCGTCGAAGGCCAGCAGCTGACGCCAGAGCGCGCGCCCCGTGCGCGCGCCGAAGCGCTCGGTGAACCGCTGGAGGAGCTCGGCGACCTCGAGCTCCTGCCCGCCGCCGCGTCCGAACGAGGTCCCGAAGAGCGCCGCCGTCGCGACGAGGTCGGTCGTGCGCCACCGCTCGGGGCCCAGCGGCCGGTTCACCGCCAGGTACTCCGCGGGCACCCCGCCCGGCCGCAGCGGCAGGCCGACGAGGTACGCGTTGATCCCCGCCACGTACTGCTCGAGGTCGCGCCGCAGCCGCGCGCCCTCGGCGCCGTAGCGGCGCGGGAGCGCGTCGAGCTGCGCCTGGAGGTCGACCTCGGCGTAGGGCGCCTGCGACCACTGGTAGGCATCCAGGGCGCGGTTGCCCGGCGCGCCGCCCGCGAAGCCGCTGAGCTGCCCGCGCGCGAGGTGCCGCATGACGTCCATGAGGAAGAGCCGGTCCTGCGCGGCCACCCAGCCCGCGCCGAAGAGGACCCCGTCGCGGGTGGCGCCGCGCACGCGGGGCACCCCGAAGCGGCGGTCGCGCACGATCGTCACGTCGTCGCGCGGATGCTCCTCGCCGACGCGCTCGGCGGGCGTCGTCCCGAAGGTCGCGTCCTTGTAGAGGCGGGCGAGATCGAGCGGTCCGGGCCGGGCCGCCGCGCGCGGCAGGGCGGCGAACAGCGGGAGCTGGTCGCCGGCGTGCGACGGGCGCCGCCCGTCGGCGAGGAACGCGAGGGCCTCGGGCAGCGACGTGCTGCCGTCGGTGCCGGGCGGCAGGACGTCGTGGACGCCGCCGGCCGCGGGGTCGCCCGCGCCGCGCTCGAGCGGCGCCGGCGCCGCCCCGGCCGGAGCCGCGCCGGCGAGCGCGAGGACGAGCCCGAGCAGGGCGAGGCGACGGCGGCTCACAGCCACAGCCCCGACGGCAGGTACGGTCCCGCCCCCACCGCGCCGAGCGTCGCGACCGCCCCGCTCGGCGCGAGCTGCAGGCCGAGGTCGGCGACGACGCGCAGCGCCCAGTCCTGGCCGGCTCGCAGGCCCTCGACCGCCGTGCCCTCCACCGGGGCGTCGGCGAGCAGCGCGCGCAGGACGGCCGTGGCCGCGGCGTCGTCGGTCCCCACGACGAACGACGGATGGCCCGACGGCCCGGCCGCGCCCCACGCGCCCCGCGGGTCGACCGCCGGTCGCCAGCCGAGCGCCACGAGCGCCGGCAGATCCCGGCGGTGGCTCGCGCCCCGCGCCGCGCGCGAGAGCGCCTCGAGCAGCTCGGCGTCGCGCTCGGGGTCCGCGTCGCGCACGGTCGGCTCGGCGGTCAGCCGCCGCCGGTCGACCGGACCGACCGCGTGCAGCGCGGGCGACACCGCGAAGCCCGCGCGCACGACGCCCCGGAGCATCCGGACGTCGGTCGAGCACGCGAGCACGGCGGCCCGCGGCGGCCCCTCCGGCCGCGCCGCCGCGGCCTCGATCACCGCGCCGGCCAGGCGCGCGCCGACGCCGGAGCGGTGCTCGTCCGGTGCGACCGCGAGCTGCGACATGAGCCACGTGCCGTCGCGCAGGACGCTCGCGCAGAGCCCCACGACCCGCCCGTCGCGGACGGCGACCCGGCAGAGGTCCGGGTCGGTCTCGCTCATCCGGGCCAGGACGCCGTCCAGCAACGGGTCCTCCTGGAGCTCGGGTCCGCAGGGATCGTCGGGGTCGGCCCAGATCGTGCGCAGCGCGACGTCGACGGCGGCGGCGCGGTGGGCGTCCCGCAGCGGCACGACCGCCGCATCGGCCGCGCGGGCGTCGGCGACGGGGCGCGGCAGCGCGGCGACCCGGGACGGGGGCGGCGCAGTGGCTGAACGACGCGGATCGGCGGACGCGGGCGGAGTGGTGAGCATCGGTCTCGGGATCGGAGGGCGGACTGCCGCCGACGAACGTCGGCGGCGGCCCGGGAAGGACGGGTCAGATGCGCTCGAAGAGCCGCCGGCGCTCCCAGTCGGTGACGGCGCGCCGGCTCAGGTCGAGCTCGACGGCCGCGGCGCGCGCCAGGTGGCGCTGGACGTCGGGGCCGAAGGCCGCGCGCACGAGCGGGCTCGCGCGCCAGCGGGCGAGCGCCTCGGCGAGATCGCGCGGCAGCGGCGGCGCGTCGGGACCGGGCGGGCCGGCGACGGGGTCGCCCGGCTCCAGCCCGTGCTCGATGCCGTGCACGGCGGCCGCGGCGATGCCGGCGACGACGAGGTACGGGTTGGCGTCCGCGCCGGCGACGCGGTGCTCGATCCGGCGACCGGCGCCGTGGCCGGCGATCCGCAGCGCCGCGAGGCGGTTGTCCCAGCCCCACGCAGCGGCGTCGGGGGCGAACGTCCCGGGCTGCAGCCGCTTGTAGCTGTTCGTCGTCGGCGCCCAGAGCAGCGCGAAGTCCCCGAGGCACGCGAGCTGGCCGGCCAGCGCGTGGCGCAGGAGGTCGGGCAGCTCCTCCCCCTCGGCGGCGAACGCCGGGCGGCCGTCGCGGTCGGTGAGGCTCATGTGGACGTGGCAGGAGGAGCCCTCCCCCTCGTCGACCCGCGCCATGAAGGTCAGCGCGCGGCCCTCCTGCCCGGCGATCGCCTTGGCCGCGAGCTTCAGCAGCGCCGCGTCGTCGCAGGCGCGCAGCGCCTCCTCGTGACGGAAGACGATCTCGTACTGGCCGGGGTGGCACTCCCCGCGCGCGGTCTCCAGGCGCAGGCCGCAGTCCCCGAGCGCCCGGCGGATCCGCCGCGTCAGGTGCTCGATCCCGGCCGTCGCCAGCAGCCCGTAGTCGGCGTTGTGGCGGCTGGCCGGGGTCAGGTCGCGGAACCCGCGCTCGTGCGCGGCCGCCGGGCTCTCGTCGAAGACGACGAACTCGAGCTCCGTCCCGCAGCGCGCCGACAGCCCGTGGTCGGCGAGCCGCTCGAGCTGGCGGCGCAGGACGCTCCGCGGCGCGACGTCGACCGGCGCTCCCGCGTGGTCGACCGCGTCGGCGATGACGAGCGCGGTCCGGTCCCACCACGGTGGCAGGCAGAGGCTGTCCGGATCGGGGCGCAGCACGAGGTCGCCGAAGCCCCGGTCGTCGGCGTCGATCGCGTAGCCGCCGTCCGTCCGCATGTCGACGTCGACGGCGAGCAGGTAGTCGCAGGCGCCGAACCCCCCGCCGGGCACGAGCACCTCGGCGAGCGCGTGATCGGCGTCGATCCGACTGCCCTGCAGGCGACCCTGGAGGTCGGGCAGCGCGATCACGACCTCCTCGACGGTCCCGTCGGCGACCGCGCGGCGCAGCGCGCCGAGGTCCCCGCGCGGCACGGCGGGCCCGGGGCGGCCGGCGCGCGACGGGGCGGCGGCGCGGGCGACGGGCCGGACGGCATCGGGGGCGCTCATCGGCGGGCCCCCGCCAGCGCCGCGCGCCCGGACGGCGCCCCGCCGAGCAGGTCGGCGACGCGGACCGCCGCGGCGTCGCGGTCGACGTCGGCGAGCGGGTTGGGGACCGTGCCCTCCGCGAGGTCGAAGCCCTCGTCGCGCTCGGCCCGCTCGTGGAAGGCGTCGCCCGAGAGCTGCTCGCGGTTGAGCTGGATCCGCTCGAAGCGCGGCGCGAAGAGCCCGAGCTCGTCGAACCGGGCCGCGAGCTCGCGGTCCCCGTCGTCCCGGCACCGCTGCAGCGTGCCGGCGACGAGCGCCCAGAACGCGCGCTCGGGCACCCCGAGGTGATCGGCGACGAGCGGCGCGAACGTCCGGAAGTGGCCCGCCACGAGCGCCGACAGCAGGCTGTGGCGCAGCTCGCCGACCGGCCACCGGAGGAGCACCGCGGCGGCGGCCGCCGGGAGGTCGTCGTGCTCCGGGCGGCGCTCGGGCACGAGGTTCACGTCCTCGGCGAGGTCCTTCACCGCGACGCGCACCGGCACGTCGCGGCCGTCGAGGACGACGACGGTGTTCTCGCCGTGCGGGCAGAACGCGACGCCGTGGCGCACGAGGAAGCGCACGAGCGGCGGCAGGAGCGCGTCGAGCAGCCGCGCCAGCCACGTCTCGGCGTCGAGGCCGGAGCGGGCGACGAGCTCGGTCACGAGCGCCCGCCCGTCGCGGCCGACGAGCGTCAGCGCCGCGAGCGAGCGCGCCCGCTCGCCCGGCCGCAGGATCTCGTGGACGGGCTGGCGCAGCACCGCGCCGCCGGTCTCGGCGTAGCGGTAGGGGAGCTCCGGGATGCCGCGCACCAGCGACGGCCGCAGCGTCACCGCGGCGCGCTCGGCGAGCGCGACGAAGCCGCTCTCCGCGAGCAGGTCGTCGGCCTCGATCGCCCGCGCGAGCCACGCGCTCAGCGCCGGCGCCTGGGCGCTGTGCTCGGCGGAGAGCCCGCGCCAGACCAGGGTGTTGCGGATGGCCAGCGGCAGCTTCACGTCGTGGCGATCGGGCCGGTCGACGTTCGCGAGCGTCCGGACCGACTGCAGCGGTCGGTGGCGGTCCGCACCGGTCCCGAGCACGACGACGCGGCCGGTCGCCAGCTCCTCGGCGAGCAGCCCGAGGAGCTCCCGCTCGAGGTGGAACGGGTGGACGGGCAGCCACGCCCAGTCGGACGGATCGCCGGCGGCGTGCTGCCGGAGCCGGGCGGCGAACCGCTCCCGCTCCTCCTCGTCGAGCTGCGCGGCCGCGAAGGCGCCGGCGTCGAGCCCGTGGTGGGTGGCCAGGTCGGGGTGCGCGGCGATCCAGGCCAGCCGGACGTCGGGGGCGTGCTCGGGGGCGTAGCGGCGCAGGTCCGACGGGCCGAAGCCCAGGCGGCCCTTGTTGAGGACCATCCGCGGGTGGCCCTCGCCGTGGGCCTCGAGCGCGACGTGCTCGAGGTCGGCCAGCGCCGCCGCGCTCGGCCGGCGCCGGGCGAGGTGGACGTCCGCGGCGCGGGTCGCGGCGAGGTCGCGCAGCGCGTCCACGAGCGCGCCGCCCGCGAGGCCGAGCTCGGGCGCGGCGTCGCGCAGCAGCAGCGCGGGGTCGTCGGCGCGGGTGGGGCCGTCGGCGCTCGCGTCGTCCTCGCGCCGGACCGACCCGGGGTCGACGACGAACCCGTCGAACCGGTCGCGCGTGGCGCGGAAGCGGTAGGTGGCGGCGGGCAGCGCGAGCGACCACGCGTCCGGCGCGGCGCCGGGCACCGGGCGCACAAGGCCCTCGTAGGCGAGCTCGCCGATCGCGCGGGCCAGCAGCCGCGAGCCGGCGATCCGCCAGGCCTCCGGATCGGCCGCGGCGGCCGCCCGCTCGTCGACGGGGGCGTCGGGCTCAGTGGGACGGGACACGGCGGGACCTCCGGGAGGCTCGGGGGACGGTGGCCAGCAGCGCGCCGGCGGCCGCGACGGCGAAGGTCGCGGCCCCGACGGCGAGCGGCAGCAGCAGGTCGCGCTCGGCCGCCGCGGCGGCGACGAGCGGGGCGAGGACGAGGCCGAGGCCGCGGGCCGTCTCGGTCGCCGCGAAGCCGGGACCGGTGACCCCGACGGCGGAGAACACGCGGCGATCGATCTCGACCTGCGCGAGGACGACGCCGGCGCCGAAGGCGACCCGGCCCAGCGCCAGCGGCAGGACGGACGAGGCGGTGGCCGCCTGCAGGGCCAGGCCCCCCGCGGCGAGGAGCAGCGCGAGCGGCAGCAGCGCGCCCCCGAGCCGCCCGCGGGCGGCGCGGGCGAGCGGCAGCGTGGCCAGCGCGGCGGCCGAGGGCAGCAGGAAGAGCGCGGTGGCCAGGGCGGCCGAGCGGCCGTCGTCCTCCAGCGCGGTGACGAAGAACGGGCGCACGACCGCCATCGCGAAGTCGAGCACCGTGGCCAGCAGCGCGATCCCGACGAGCGGGGCGAGGACGAGCGCCCAGCGCGCGACGCGCTCGCGTCCGCCCCGCTCGGTCTCCGGTCCGCGACGCGCAGCCTCGCGGGGCGGCGACGGCGCGTCCCCGGCCGGGGCACCGGTTCCCGACGGGGCCGGGACGGGCGCCGCAGGCCCGGTCGCCCCTGCGCCGGCGGGGACGGGCCCCGTCGCCCGGGCCATCGCCCGACGGGCGACGGCGAGCAGCGCGAGCGTCACGGGCGCGAAGGCCGCCAGGCCGATCCGCGGATCGGGCAGCGCGACGATCAGCGCGCCGGTCGCCGCCGCGACGATGATCGCCCCGTGGAAGAGCCCGGCGAACCACACGACCCCGGGCGTGCCCTCGCCGTCCAGGGCCACGAGCGCCGGGTAGGCCAGCAGGAGCGCGGCGCCGGAGGCCGCGGCCACCGCGCAGGCCACCACGAACGCCTCCAGCGTCGGGGCGAGGGCCATCGCGACGTCCGCGCACGCCGCCACCGCGAGCCCGCCGGTGACCACCCGCGCGGCGCCGATCCGGCGCGCGAGCAGGCCCAGCAGCGGCAGCGCGACCATCGCCGAGAGCCGGGACGCCCACAGCACGAGCCCGGTGTCGCCCGGGTTGTCGGTGCCGTGGACCTCGCGCAGGAGCTGCGGGTAGAACGGCCCGAGCGCCATCTCGCCGACGAGCAGCAGGCCGAGGACCCCGGCCAGGACGAGCCGCGGTCCGCCGCGGCGCGCCCCGGCGGGGCCGGAGGGGATCGCCGTCACGCGGCGTGCTCCAGGCCGAAGGTCGTGAACGCGGTCCGCTCCGGCAGGGGGTGGACCTCGCGACCGGCGACCGCGTTGAGGATCGTGGCGCTGCGCCACGCCCCGAGCCCGAGGTCGGGCGCGCCGACGCCGTGGGTGTGCAGCTCGGCGTTCTGGACGAAGATCCCGCCCAGCCCCGGACGCGTCACGAGCCGGTGCTCGGCGTCGATCGCCAGCCGCCCGCGGGCGTCGCGCTGCAGGGCGTCCTCGAGCGGCCGCAGGCAGCGGGGCTCGCGCGGGGCGTAGCCGGTCGCCGCGACGACCGCGTCGGTCCGCAGCGTCGCCGCCTGGCCCTGGTCGGGCTCTCGCAGCTCGAGCGTCACCCCGCCGTCCGCGATGCCGGCGGCCGACGCGACGCTGACGTTCGGCGTGATCGACACCCCGTCGGGCCAGCCGCCGCCGATCGTCCGCTCGTAGAGCACCTGCTGGATCTCGGCGATCGTGTCGGCCGAGATCGCCTTGTAGAGCTGGCTCTGCTGGGGCAGGACGCGGTCGCGGACCGGCTCCTGCAGGCCGTGGAAGTAGCGCGTGTAGTCCGGCGTGAACTGCTCGAGCCCGAGCTTGGAGTACTCCATCGGCGCGATCGCGCGGCTGCGGGTGCACCACCGCCGGACCTGCCCCGGGCGCTGGGCGCGGAGGAGGTCGAGGAAGACCTCGGCGCCCGACTGGCCCGAGCCGACGACGGTGACGTCGTCCAGCGCGCGCAGGGCGTCGCGGCGGTGGAGGTACTGCGCGCTGTGCAGGACCGGCCCGTCGTCGTCGTGCAGCGCCCGCAGCGGCGCCGGGAGCGTCGGGGCGGTGCCGATCCCGAGCACGACGTTGCGGGCGAGCACCTCGCCGACGCCGTCGGGCCCGATGAGGCTCGCGGCGAACGCGCCGGCGGCCTCGTCCCACCGGATCGCCTCGACCCGGTGCCCGAAGCGGCACGCGTCGAGGCCCTCGGCGGCCCACCGGCAGTAGTCGTCGAACTCGGCGCGCGGCACGAGGAACCGCTCGGCGAAGTAGAAGGGGAAGAGCCGGCGGCGCTCGCGCAGGTACGCGAGGAACGACCAGCGGCTCGTGGGGTCCACGAGCGTCACGAGGTCGGCGAGGAACGGGACCTGCAGCGTCGTGCCCTCGAGCAGCATGCCGGGGTGCCAGCCGAACGACGACCGCTCGTCGACGCAGCGCACGTCGAGGTCCTCGACGCCGTCGGCGAGCGCGGCGAGGCTGAGGTTGAACGGACCGATGCCGACCCCGAGGAGGTCGAGGGGGGACTCGTGGCTCATGCGCGGGCGATCGGGTTGGGGATCTCGCGGTACACCGACTGGGTCGCGACGGGCCCGTCGAGCTCGTCACGGCCGTCGACGGTCGTCAGCAGGTTGCACTTGCTCGTGAGGGTCGGCGCGTCGCGCAGGCGGGCGGCGACGCCGTCCGGACGCGCCCGGGCGACCGGCTCCAGGCGGTCGCGGATCCGGGCCAGGAGCGCGCGCTCGTCGGCCACGCCGTCGGCGCCGAGCGCGCCGACCACGCCGAGCAGGGCGTTCACGCCGAGGTAGTAGGCGACGCGATCGGCGACGAGGTCGTCGTCGAAGACGAGCTGGCAGCCCTCCGGCTCCAGGCATGGCAGCCGCCGCTGCCAGGCCGCGGCGTGCGCGCGGGCGACGTACCAGCCCTGGCCGTCCCGGTACCAGCCGCGCACCGGCAGGCCGTCGGGATCGAGGGTCACCAGCGCGTTCTGGGCGTGCGCCTCGACGCCGACGCCGTGGACGTCGTGCCAGCGCAGGAGCGGCAGCACGAGGACGTCCAGCAGCGCGTCGAGCCACGCCCCGGCGGCCTCCTCGACCGGCTCGCCGCTCGCCGCCGCGCGCTCGAGCACGATCGCGCCGAGTCGGCTGGGGCCCTGCCGCGGACGCTCCGCGACGAGACCGGCGAGGCAGATCGTCGGGTCGCCGGCGCCGACGACCGCGTCGCGCAGCGCGAGCGCCAACCCGTGCTCCTCCCCCGGTCCCGCGACGTCGGTGCTCGCCCAGGCCGCGTCGAGCAGCACGCCGACGGACGGGCGGTGCCCCTCGAGCGCCTCCAGCGCGGTGGCCAACGCGCCGACGTGGCGCCCGAGGCGCAGCTCGGGGCGGTGGTTCTCGCGCCGGGAGTTCGTGATCCGCAGGCCGAGCGAGAGCTTCGCCATCCACCGCGCCCCGTCGCGCTCGAGGGTGCGCAGCGAGGAGGTCGGGAACCAGCTCGCCGTCGCGGACCCGAGGTCGACGAGCCGGCCGGCGGCGAGCGCGTCGGCCACCGGACCCTCGGCGAGGAGGCGCGCCGCCTGCGACGGGTGCAACGGCAGCGGCACGCGGTCCTCGGGGACGGCCACGCCGTCGTCGAGGGCCATCCGCCGCAGCGTCTCGGCGATCGGCTCCTCCCCCGGGCCCTCGCCGACGAGGTCGGTCGGCCGCACGCCGAGCCAGCGCAGCCGCAGGCGACCGCGCAGCTCGGGCGAGAGCTCGCGCAGGCGGACCGGGTCGTCCTCCTCCCGCCCCTTGCCGGCCGGATGGAAGGGATGACCGACGGTCAGCGCCTGCTCTCCGGCGCGGAAGCTCCGCTCGCCCGTCGGGTCCTCGGGGTGCGCCCAGCGGTCGTCGAGGTGCTCGGCGATCCGTCCGGCGGAGTCGCGGGCCCGCGCGATCGCGGCGTCGGCCGCGGCGGCCGACCGCCCCTGCTGCAGCGCGGCCTCGCGCAGGAGCAGGGTGGCGACCTCGCGATGGGGCAGCTCCGGCCCGGGCTCGCCCCCCGAGCGCTCGCGCCGCACGCGGCCGAAGCGGTGCCAGCCGCTCGCCGAGCGGTGCAGCACCGGGACGAGCAGGGCGGTGCCCTGGCCTGGCAGCGGCAGGCGCGCCCGCGAGCCGGACGGCGGCAGGGAGGCTCCCGTCTCGCGGACCCACGCCCGCAGCAGCGGCTCGATCGCCGCCTGGTCGGCGGCGACGACGGGATCGGCGCCGTGCAGCGGGTCCTCGGCGGCGCGCGCCGCGCCGGCGGGGGCGGCGGTGCTCATGCGCGGGCCTCCGCCGCGGCGAGCGGCTCCCGCTCGTCGGCCGCCGCCTCCGCGACGAGGCGCACGAGCGCGCGGACCTCGTCGCCGGTGGCGTGGGGGTGCAGGAGCGTGAGCTTCAGCCAGCGGCGACCGGGGCCGGTGCCGGGCAGTTCGGTGCGCCCGACGACGGCCCGCCCCTCCCGCAGCAGGCGCCGGCGCACCGCGGCGCAGCGCTCGTCGCGTCGCGTGGGGTCCTCGTCGCGCGGGCGCAGGAGCACCGTCGTGAGCGTCGGCGGTCCGAGCAGCTCGAGCGCCGGCTCCGCGGCGATCGCCGCGGCGGCGTCGTGCGCCCGGTCGTGGCAGGCGTCGACGAGCGCGCCGAGCCCCTCGCGTCCGAGGGCCCGCATCGTGACGAGCAGCTTGAACGCGTCCGGCCGTCGCGTCGTGCGCAGCGACCGCCCGACCCGGTCCTCGTAGCCGGCCTCGTCGTCGTCGGCGGCGTTGAGGTAGGCGACCTCGAGCGCCAGCGGTCCGAGGAGCGCCCGGTCGCGCAGCAGCAACGCCCCGGCGGCGACCGGCTGCCAGCCGAGCTTGTGGAGGTCCAGCGCGATGCTGTCGGCGCGCTCGACGCCGCGCAGCAGCGGCGCCAGGCGGCGCGAGAGCAACGCACCGCCGCCGTACGCGGCGTCGACGTGCAGCCACCCGCCCACCCGGTCGACCGCCCGGGCGATGTCCGGGAGCGGGTCGATCGCGCCGAGATCGGTGGTGCCGGCCGTCGCCACCACGACCCACGGCCGACGCCCGCCGGCGAGCGTCGCCTCGAGCGCGTCGGCGCGCATCCGGCCGGCGTCGTCCACCGGCACCGCGTGGACGGCGGCGGCGCCGAGCCCGAGCACCTGGGCGGCCCGGCCGACGGAGAAGTGGGCGAGCTCCGAGCAGGCGATCCCGACCGTCGGGCCGAGCGCCTCGCGCGCCAGCAGGAGCGCCGTGAGCGTCGACGCGCTCGCGCCCGTGGTGATCGTCCCGCCCGCGCGCTCCGGGTCGAGGCCGGCGAGCTCCGCCAGCGCATCCACGACGGCGTCCTCGACCGCCGCCGACGAGGGGCCCTGGTCCCAGGAGTCCAGCGAGGGGTTGAGCGCCGCGACGACGGCGTCCGCGGCGACCGCGACCGCCAGCGGCGGGCAGTGCAGGTGCGCGGCGCAGCGCGGATCGCCGGGGTCGGCGTGCCCGGCGGCGAGCAGGCGCGCGAGCCCGGCCAGGGCGTCCGTCTCGCCGAGGCCGCGCTCGGGCAGCGCCCCGTCGCCGCCCAGCAGCGCGCCGAGCGCCGCCCGCGGGGCCGCGGGCTCGCCGGCCGGCAGCGGCCCGCCGCGGTCGGCGCGCCCGGCGACGGTCGCGTCGAGCGCGATCCGCAGCAGCCGGCGCAGCGCCGCGTCGTCGTGGGCCAGGGCGCTCATGCGGCGACCTCCAGCGCGGCGCCGCGCGCGCGGTCGCCCTCGGTGCGCACGACGTCGCCGAGCACCGCGACGACCCGCTCGGCCTGGGCGTCGGAGAGCACGAGCGGCGGCAGCAGCCGCACGACGCTGTCGTGCCGCCCGCCGAGCTCGACGATCAGGCCGCGCTCCAGGCAGGCGGCGCGGACGGCTGCGGCGAGCCGCGGCGCGGCGGGGCGGACGCCGAGACCGTCCGGCGCGCCGGCGGGGTCGACGAGCTCCACGCCGAGCATGAGGCCGCGGCCGCGGACCTCGGCGACGGCGGGGTGCCCGGCCAGCCGCTCGCGCAGCTCCTCGGCGATCCACGCCCCGAGGCGCCCGGCGCGCTCGGCGAGCCGGTCGCGGCGGACGACGCGCAGCGTCGCGGCGCCGGTGGCCATCGCGAGCGTCGTCCCGCGGAACGTCCCGGTGTGCGCGCCCGGGGCCCATCCGTCGAGGTCGCCGCGGTAGGCGACGACCGCCAGCGGCAGGCTGCCGCCGATCGCCTTGCTCATGACGATCGCGTCCGGGACGATCCCGGCGCGCTCGTGGGCCCACATCGTCCCGGTCCGCCCGACCCCGGACTGGACCTCGTCGACGACGAGCCGAATGCCGTGGCGCTCGGTGATCCGGCGCATCGTGCGCAGCCACTCGTCCGGCGCCGGCACGACGCCGCCCTCGCCCTGGACGGCCTCCAGCAGCATCAGCGCAGGCGGGACGACGCCGCCGTTGGGGTCGTCGAGCAGCCGCTCGACGTAGCGGGCCGAGACGGTGGCGCCGTGGGGGCCGAGGCCGAAGGGGCAGCGCAGCGCGTAGGGGAACGGCAGGCGCGTCACGTCGGTGCCCAGGCCGGCGACCGGCGCCTTCGTCGCGACGCCGGCGCTCGCGGCGAGGGCCCCGAGCGTCATCCCGTGGTAGGCGCCGGTGAACGCGAGGATCCCCTGGCGCCCGGTGCCGGTCTGGCAGAGCTTGATCGCGGCCTCGACGGCGTCGGTCCCGGCCGGCCCGCAGAAGTGCAGGCGGGGGCGCGTGCGCCGGAACGCCTCCGGCAGCGCGGCCAGCAGCTCGGTGGTGAGGTCGTCCTTCCAGGGGGTCGCGAAGTCCAGCGCGTGCAGCGGCGCGCCGCTGGCCAGGACCTCCTCGATCGCGCCGACGACCTCGGGGTGGTTGTGGCCCAGCGCCAGCGTGCCCGCGCCCGCCAGGCAGTCGAGCAGGACGCGGCCGTCGGCGGTCTCCAGCTCGGCGCCGCGGGCGCGGACCGGCACGGCGCCGAGCCAGCGCGCGTACGTGCGCGCCGAGCTCTCGCGGGCCGCCTGGCGGTCGAGGATGGCGTCGGTGTGGGTGGGGATCACGAGCGGTCTCCGGGGGATGCGGCCGCGAGGGCCGGGGACGGGCGGCGGACGTCGCGCTCGAGCACGACGCGGGGGGCGAGCGGGTGACCGAGGAACTCGTGCAGGCCGAACTCCCAGCCGTACGCGCCGGCGCACGGCAGCACCGCGACGTCGCCGGCGCGGGCGGTCACGCCGTCGACGTCCGGCACGAGCGTGTCCTCGGGGGTGCAGAGCTCCCCGGCCACGGTGGCGCGCGCGCCGTGGACGGCGGGCCGCGGCAGGCGGGCGTCCCACCTCTCGATCGGCACGACGGCCAGCGGCTGGGGCAGGTCCCACGAGGCGGGCAGGAGGAAGTGGTTCACCCCGCCGCGGAGGACGACGAACGTGCGGCCGCGCACGGGCTTCACGTCGGCGATCGGCGCGGCGTACCACCCGCACGGCGCGGCGATCCAGCGTCCCGGCTCGAGGATCATCCGCACGCCGGGGGGCGGGTCGAGGGCGGCCAGTCCCCGCCCGAGCCGGGCGAGGTCGAACGGCGCCTCGCCGGTCGCGTCGAAGCCGAGCCCGCCGCCGACGTCGACGATCCGCAGCGCGAGCCGGTGCGCGTCGGCCAGTCCGGTGGCGTAGTCCAGCACCCAGGCGGCGTAGCCGGCGTAGTCGCCGGCGTCGGCGACGTTGCTCGCCGCGTGGACGTGCACGCCGACGACCTCGAGGTCCTCCGACAGGGTCCGCGCGGCGTCCAGCAGGGCCGGCACGTCCTCCTCCGGGACGCCGAAGGGGCTGGCCGCGCCGCCCATCGTGAGGTCCCCGGCGACCGGCACGTCGAGGGGGTTGACCCGCACGCAGACGGCGGCGGGGCGCCCGGCGCGGCGCCCGGCGGCCGCGGCGCGGTGGAGCTCCAGCGGGCTCTCGACGTTCACGGTGCCGCCCGCGGCCAGCAGCGCGTCCAGGAGCGCGTCGCTCTTCGCCGGGCCGCTCGACACGAGCAGCGGCGCCTCGGGTCGGGACCCCCAGGCGGCGCGGGCCGCGGCGAGCTCGCGGCGGGAGGAGACCTCGAAGCCGTCGACGACCGCGCCGAGCGCGTCGAGCACCGGCGCGAAGCCGTTGGCCTTCAGCGCGAAGCAGACCGCCGCCCACGCCGGGAGGGCCGCGCGCAGCTCGGCCGCCCGGGCGGCCGCCACGTCGGGGAGGTAGCCGTAGGCGGCGACGGGATCGGGGGCCTCCGCGAGCCCCGCGGCCCAGCGCGCGACCGGCGCGGGAAGCGCCGATGCGGGCAGGGCGGGGAGCACGCGGACGGTCCGATCGGGGGACAGGAGACCGAAGTCCGACATCGCGAATCGGAGTTGTATAGGGTCCCCTCACTTTTCGCCATCCGGCCAGTTCGGCCGCCCGAACATCAAGCAGGAGCCCCCGTTGACCGACACTGCCGTTCCACGCCGTTCCCGCCGGCTGCTCGTCGCCGGCGCGCTCGTCGCGTCGCTCGCGCTGACCGCGTGCGGCTCCGACGACGACGAGGCGACGACCACCCCGGCGAGCGACGCCCCCGGCACGCGGACGGTCCAGACCGCGATGGGCCCGGTCGAGATCACCGGCACGCCGAAGCGCGTCGTCGTCCTCGACACCCCGGAGCTCGACACGACGACGACGCTCGGCGTGACGCCGGTCGGCACCGTGAAGGCCGCCGTCGGCGACGGGTTCCCCCGCTACCTCGCCGACAAGGCGAAGGGGATCGAGGTCGTCGGCGAGATCGAGGCGCCGAACCTCGTCGCGATCGCGAAGCTCAAGCCCGACCTCATCCTCTCCAGCAAGGTCCGCGACGAGAAGCGCTACGCGCAGCTCTCGAAGATCGCCCCGACGGTCTTCACCGAGACCCCGGCCGACTGGAAGGCGAACGTCATCACGCAGGCCGAGGCGCTCGGCAAGGCCGGCGAGGCGCGGCGCCTGCTCACCGACTACGAACAGCGCGCGAAGGCCGTCGGGCGAGCGCTCGGCGACCCGGCGGAGACGACCGTCTCCGTCGTGCGCTGGCTGCCCGGCGAGATCCGCCTCTACAGCCCCAACTCGTTCGTCGGCTCGATCCTCAAGGACGTCGGCGTCGCGCTCCCGCCCGCGGCCGAGAAGGCGACCGACATCAACGCCACGCTCTCGCTCGAGAACCTCGACGAGGCGGACGCCGACGTCGTCTACCAGACGGTCTACGGGCCGGCCAAGGACACCGACCAGGCCCGCGGCACGAAGCTGCCGGCGTGGAAGGACATCGACGCCGTCGAGGACGGCCGCGTCTACGACGAGCCCGACGACGTGTGGATGCTGGGCATCGGCATCACCGGCGCCCAGCAGGTCCTGAACGAGCTGGAGAAGACCCTCCCTGCCGCCCAGAGCCGCTGATCCCCGGCACGGCCGCACCGGCGGCCGTGCCGCCCCCGACGTCGCGCCCCGCCCCGGCGGGACGCGACGTCCTGCCACGAGGGCGGCTGCGGCCGCCCTCGCGGTCGTCCTCGCCCTCGCCACCGTCGCCTGCTCGATCGCGCTGGGGTCCGGGGACGTCGGTCCCGGCCGCGCCCTGGAGGCGCTGCTGCACCCGGCCGCCCATCCGGCCGACGCGGGCGTCGTCCGCGAGCTGCGGCTCCCCCGCACGGGCGTCGCGATCGCCGTCGGCGCCGCGCTCGGGCTCGCCGGCGTGCTGCTGCAGGCCCTGACGCGCAACCCGCTCGCCGACCCCGGCATCCTCGGGATCTCCGCCGGCGCCTCGCTGGCGGTCGTGCTGGCGATCACGCTCCTCGGCGTCTCGGGCACCGCCGCGTACGCGCCGTTCGCCCTCGTGGGTGGCGCCGCGGCCGGCGTCCTGGCGTGGGTGCTCTCCGGCGGCGGCCGCGGGGGCACCGTCGGGCTCGCGCTGGCCGGCGCCGCGATCGCGGCGCTCTGCGCGGCCGCCACCCAGGCGATGCAGGTGCTCGACAGCCAGACGCTGGACCAGTTCCGCTTCTGGGTCGTCGGCTCGGTCGCCGGCGGCGAGTGGTCGACCCTCGTGGGCGCCGCGCCGTTCCTGCTCGTCGGCGCCGCCGTGGCCGCCGCGGTCGCGCCGGCCCTGAACGCCCTGAGCCTCGGGGAGGACGCCGCCCGCGGGCTGGGCCAGGACGTCGCCCGCGTGCGGATCGCGACCGGCGCCGCCGCCCTGCTGCTCGCCGCCGGGGCGGTCGCGGTCGCCGGACCGATCGCGCTCGTCGGGCTGCTCGCCGCCCACGCCGCGCGGCTGCTCGTCGGCGCCGACGTCCGCTGGCAGCTCGCGCTCGCCGCGCTGCTCGGGGTCGCCGCCCTCGTCGGCGGGGATGTCGTCGGCCGCGTCGTGGCGCCGCCCCGCGAGGTGGCCGTCGGGGTGGTCGCGCCGATCGTCGGCGTGCCGCTCTTCCTCTGGCTCGTCGCGCGGCGACGGGTGCGCCCATGAGCGTCCCGGTGCTCGACGCGCGGCGACGCCGGGTGCTGCGCCTGCGACGTCCGGCGCTCTCGCTGCGGATCGACGCGCGCGCCGCCGGCGTGACGGCCGGCCTCGCGCTGCTGGCCATCGCGGCGGCGATCGCCGGGATCGCGTGGGGCGGCGCCGACCTGCCGCTCGGCGACGTCCTGCGGTCGCTGACGGTCGGCGCGGACGGCGGGACCGACCTCATCGTCCGCGAGCTCCAGGCCCCGCGGGCGGCGCTCGCGCTCGTCTGCGGCGCCGGGTTCGGGATCGCCGGCGCGATCTTCCAGTCCGTCCTGCGCAACCCGCTCGCCTCGCCCGACATCGTCGGCACCGCGCACGGCGCGAGCCTCGCGGGCGTCGCCGGGCTCCTGCTCGGGGCCTCCTACGGCACGTCGATGGCGCTGGCCGCCGGCGGCGCGCTCGCGGCGACGGCCCTCTGCCTCGCCGTCGCCCCGCGGCGCGAGGCGCTGACGCTCGTCCTCGTCGGGATCGGGATCGCCGCGCTGGCCGGCGCGGGGGTCTCGTTCCTGCTCACGGTGGGCGACATCACCGCGACGTCGCGGGCGGTCCTCTGGCTCGTCGGCAGCCTCAACGGCGGCGACTGGGCGACCGTCCGCGCGACCGGCGCGGCCGTCGCGCCGCTCGCGATCGTCGCGCTGCTGCTCGCCCGCCGGATCGACGCGCTGGCGCTCGGCGACGAGCTCGCCCACGGCCTCGGCCTGCGCCCGGCGCGGGAGCGCGCCGTGCTGCTCGTCGTCGCCGCGGCGCTCGTCGGCGCGTGCGTGGCCGCGTGCGGGCCCCTGGGCTTCGCGGCGTTCCTCGCCCCCCAGATCGGCCGGCGCCTGGCCGGCGCGGGGTCGACCGCCGCCCTGCCGGCGTCGGCGGCCGCGGGCGCGGCCCTCGTCGCGCTCGCCGACCTCCTGGGCCGCCGGATCGGCGCGCCCGGCGAGCTGCCGGTCGGCGTCGTCACCGCGCTGCTCGGCGGCCTCCTCTTCCTCGTCCTGCTCACCCGCGAGCAGCGGCGCCGCGTCTCCGCGGGCCGCTGAGCGCCGACCTCCCCCATCCGCATGCCCGACTCCGCCCGGTACGCCACCGCCACCCGCCGTCAGCAGCGCTTCCCGATCGCGTCCGGGCCGGTCGAGGTCGTCGACGTGCGGCGGGTCGCGCGCCGGCTCACCCGGATCGTCGTCGCCGGCGACGTGCTCGCGACGATGCCCGACGACGAGCCCGGCGAGTTCGTGACGCTCATCTGGCCCCGCGACGGCCAGGAGGTGCTCGTGCCGGAGGTCGGCCGCTGGCGGTTCCCGCCCGGCGGCGAGGCGCAGCACGCGCGCAACTACACCGTCCGCCGCTTCGATCGCGACGCCGGCCGGATGACCATCGACCTCGTGATCCACGACCACGAGCCCGACCCGGAGGACCCCGACGGCGGCTTCGGCGGCCGCTGGGCGGCCCGCGCGCGCGTCGGGGAGCGGCTCGGGCTCTGCGGCCCGCGGATCCACTGGGTCACCGACCCGGACGCCGCCTGGACGCTGATGGCCGGCGACGAGACCGCGATCCCCGCCATCGCCGCCGCGGTCGAGCGCCGACCCGCCGGCCACCCGATCCGGGTCGTGCTCGACGTCCACGACGCCGACGACGAGGCGATGCTCGACGTCGCCTCCCCCGACCTGGACGTCACCTGGCTGCACCGCGGCGACGCGCCGTGCGCGACGCCCGAGCGGCTCGTCGCCGCGCTGCGCGAGCTCGAGCTGCCCGAGGGCCCGCCGCAGCTCTGGGCGGCCGGCGAGTCGTGGGCGGTGCGGGGCGTGCGCGAGCACCTGCGCGACGAGCGCGGCTTCCCGCGCGGGGCCATTCAGGCACTGGGCTACTGGAAGCACCGCGCGACCCCGGAGGACGACGAGGCCTGACGACGGGCCGGGTCCGGCGGGTCGGGTCCGGCGGGTCCGGCTCGCTAGCGTGGGGTCGGACCGATGCGCCTCGTCGACGCCCGCCCCGCCGATCCGACCGCGGACGCCCTCTACGAGGCGTTCGGGATCTGGGCGCACGAGCGCGGGATCGAGCTCTACGCGCACCAGGAGGAGGCGGCGATCGAGCTCTTCGACGACAAGAACGTCGTGCTCGCCACGCCGACGGGGTCGGGCAAGTCGCTCGTGGCGATCGCCGCGCACTTCGCGGCGCTGAGCCGCGACCGCACGACGTTCTACACGGCGCCGATCAAGGCCCTGGTGTCGGAGAAGTTCTTCGCGCTCTGCGAGGTCTTCGGGGCCGACAACGTCGGGATGCTCACCGGCGACGCGTCGGTGAACGCCGACGCGCCGGTCATCTGCTGCACCGCCGAGGTGCTCGCGAACATCGCGCTGCGCGGCGGGGCGAGCGCCGACGTCGGCCAGGTGGTGATGGACGAGTTCCACTACTACGCCGACGGCCAGCGCGGGTGGGCGTGGCAGGTGCCGCTGCTGACGCTCCCGCAGGCGCAGTTCCTGCTCATGTCCGCGACGCTCGGCGACGTCGCGCGGATCAGCGAGGACCTGACCCGGCGCACCGGCCGCGAGACGGTCCTCGTCGACGACGCCGAGCGGCCGGTGCCGCTGTCGTTCACGTGGTCGGTGGACCCGCTGCACGAGCTCCTCGAGGAGCTCGTCCAGGCCGACCGGGCGCCGATCTACGTCGTGCACTTCACCCAGGCCGCCGCGATGGAGCGCGCCCAGGCGCTGCTCTCCACGCCGCTCACGAGCCGCGCGGAGCGCGACGCGATCGCCGAGGAGCTCGGCGCGTTCCGGTTCACCGCCGGCTTCGGCCGCACGCTGTCGAAGCTCGTCCGCGCCGGGATCGGCGTCCACCACGCCGGGATGCTGCCCCGCTACCGGCGGCTCGTCGAGCAGCTCGCCCAGAAGGGCCTGCTGAAGGTCATCTGCGGGACCGACACCCTCGGGGTCGGGATCAACGTGCCGATCCGGACGGTCGTGCTCACCGCGCTGGCGAAGTACGACGGCACCCGCCACCGGCTGCTGAAGGCGCGCGAGTTCCACCAGATCGCCGGGCGTGCCGGCCGCGCCGGCTTCGACACCGCCGGCCACGTCGTCGTGCAGGCCCCCGAGCACGTCATCGAGCGCCAGCGCGCGCTGGCGAAGGCCGGCGACGATCCGAAGAAGCGGCGCAAGGTCCAGACGAAGAAGCCCCAGGAGGGGCACGTCTCGTGGACGGAGGAGACCTTCGAGCGCCTGCGCGACGCGACGCCCGAGGCGCTCGCGTCGAAGATGCGCGTCGATCACGCGACGCTCCTGAACGTCGTCCACCAGCCCGGTGACCCGGTCGAGGTCATGACCGCGCTGACGACGGACAACCACGAGGACGAGCGGGGCCGTCAGCGACTCTACGAGCAGGCCCAGGCGCTCGGCGACGAGCTCGTCGGCGCCGGCGTCCTGGAGTGGCTGCCCGAGCCCGACCCCGACGGCCGCCGCCTGCGCCTGGCCGTCGACCTGCAGGACGACTTCGCGCTGAACCAGCCGCTGGCGTCCTTCGCCCTCGTGGCGCTCGAGCAGCTCGACCCCGAGGCCGAGGGCTACGCGCTGGACGTCGTCTCCGTCGTCGAGGCGATCCTCGACGACCCCTACCCGGTGCTCATCGCGCAGGCGAACGAGGCGCGCGGCGAGGCGATCGCCGCGATGAAGGCCGACGGGATCGAGTACGACGAGCGGATGGAGCGGCTCGAGGAGGTCTCCTACCCCAAGCCGCTGGAGGAGGAGCTGCGCGAGCTGTTCCGCGCGTTCCGCGAGACGCGCCCGTGGGTCCGCGAGCGGGACCTCTCGCCGAAGTCCGTGGTGCGCGAGATGTGGGAGTGGGGCCGGTCGTTCACCGACCTGATCGGCCACTACGGCCTCTCGCGCTCGGAGGGCATCGTCCTGCGCTACCTCTCCGGCGCCTACCGGGCGCTGCGCCAGACCGTGCCCGAGTCCCGCCGCACGCCGGAGCTCGAGGAGCTCCTCGCGTGGCTCGGGGAGACGATCCGCCAGACCGACTCGAGCCTGCTGGACGAGTGGGAGGCCCTGACCGACCCGGAGGCCGTCGCGCGGGCGGCGGAGGCCCAGGCGGCCGGCGCCCCGCCGGCGCCGAGCCGGCCGCTCACCGGCAACGAGCGGACGTTCACGGCGATGGTGCGCCAGGCGCTCTTCCAGCGGCTGCGCCTGGCCGCCCGCGACCGCGCCGACGCGCTGGCGAAGCTCGATGCCGCCGCGGCGGCGCTCACCGACCCGCCGGGCAAGGTCACGATGCGCGAGCACCACTGGCGCGCGGCGCTCGACGCCTACTGGGAGACGCACGACGAGCTGCCCGTCGGTCCGGCCGCGCGCCGCGCCGAGCTCGTCGTGATCGACCGCGACCCGGCCGGCCACCTGCTCAGCGGCACGCCGGAGGAGGGCGCGCGCCGCTGGATCGTCCGGCAGATCGTCGACGACCCGGACGGCGACCACGACGTCGCGCTCGTCGTCGAGGTCGACCTCGACGGCTCCGACCAGGCGGGCGAGCCCGTCCTGCGGACCCGCTCCTTCGGCGCGGACGCCTGAGCTCGGATCCACGCTGATCCCGCAGCGCCGGACCGCCCGCCGGGCGACCGGATCCGCGAGGGCCGCCGGCGGCTGGACCCGCTCAGCCGCCGTGCTGCGCGAGCCAGCGGTCCATCGCGGCGCGGAACGCCTCGTGCGAGCGCCCCAGGGTCACCGCGTGCCCGGTGCGCGGCAGCTCGACGAGCTGCACGTCGGGCGAGCGCGGGTAGGCGGTCGCGGCCTGCAGGCGGTTCGTCGGCGGCGTGAAGAGCGCGTCGTTCGCGCCGGAGATCACGAGCACCGGCGAGGTGATCCCCAGCCGCGTGCCGAGCTGGTCGACCGCGAGCGCCTGGAGGGCGGAGAGCAGGTCGCCGCAGGGATCGCGGTTGTGGCGCTGCAGGGCGATCCGGCGGACGGTCGGGTCGAGGTCGTGGAAGTGCGCGGCGGCGAAGTCCGCGTCCGTCCGGCCGAAGGAGGCGTAGTTCGGGGCCCCGCTGGAGCCGCGCGAGCGCTGCGGGCCGGTGAGGCACTGCGCGCCGGCGTCGGCGAACTGGGCCAGCGCGAGGACCGAGGGCACGTCGGTGTAGCCGATCACGGCGATCGCGTCGGCGCTGCCGAAGGAGTACTGGGCGACCTGGGTGATGAAGCCGCCGAGCGAGTGCCCGGCCAGCAGCACGCGGGAGAACCGCGGCGCCCCGGGCACGCCCGTGACGGTGCCGCGCCGCAGCGCGCCGATCACCTGGTCGACCATGTCGGCCTGCGCCGGGATGCACGTCGCGCTGCCGTCGGGCAGCTCGTCGTGCGCGGGGTTGCCGAGCCGGTCCAGGACGAGCGACGCGTGGCCGGCCCGGGCCTGCTGCCGGCCGTAGTCGTAGCCCGGCACGTCGCCGAAGCGGAAGAACCAGCCGGCGTAGCCGAGCCCGTGGACGTAGACGGTGATCGCCGGCTTCGGCGCGTCGAGCACCGCCCGCGGCGCCACGACGCTGCCGTGGACGCGGTAGCGCCGGCCGTCCGGGGCGCCGAGGCACGGGATCGCGGTCCGGTTGCGGTTGACGACCTCGAGCGTCACGGGCACGTCGACGATCTCGCCGACGCCCACCCGCACGTGGCTCGGCGCCCCGAGCGTGCCGTTCGCCAGTCGGGTGCGCACGCGCACGTCGGCGTCGACCGCGGTCGAGAGCCGGGTCTCCAGCGGGCCCCGGCGCGCGCCGAGGCGGACCGTCCGCTCGCGCCGCCACGTGCCCTCGACGCACCGCTCGACGAGGACGCCGGCCCGCCGTCGCTCCCGGCGCGTGCGCGCCGAGGACGCGGGCGCGACGGCGACCCGCAGCGCGTCACCGACCGCGACCCGTCGCGGCGTCACCCGCTCGCCGCAGACCGTCGTCGCGGCCGCCGGCTCGCCCCCGCGCAGCGCGACCGCCGGAGCCGCGGCGGAGGCGGCCGCCAGCGGACCGGCCGCCCAGCCGACCGCGGCGATCGCCGCGGCCCGCAGGAGGTGGCGTCCGGCGGTCCGCGACGGGCGACCCTCCGGTGGGCTCGGGACGGTGGGCCGGCGCATGGCACGACCATATGCCCGGCCCTGCGCGGCGGGAAACAGCGATCCGGAGTGGCGCCACAACCCCATGGTTGTGCGCGCCGCGGGTACCGTCCGGCGCGTGCCCGTCCCGGACGTCTCGCTCGCCCGCCTGCGCGCCTTCCTCGCCGTCGTGGACCACGCCGGATTCACCGCCGCGGCCCGGCAGCTGCACCTGAGCCAGCAGGCGGTGAGCGCGGCGGTCACGCGCCTGGAGGCCGAGCTCGGCGTCCTGCTGCTGCAGCGCTCGCATCGCGGACCGGAGCCGACGCCCGCCGGCGCCGCGTTCGCCGAGCGCGCCCGCGAGCTCGTGGCGCACTGGGAGGGCACGGTCGCCGAGGCCCAGCGCCTCGACCGCGCCCGCCGGCAGGTGCTGCGCGTCGGCGCGATGGCGGGCGCCGCCCTCGAGCTCACCGAGCCGATCCTCCGGGCGTTCGCCGAGCTCGAGCCCGAGGCGTCCGTCGAGCTCGAGCCCCATCTCTACGACGACCCCTCGGCGGGCCTGGCGTCCGGGAGCACGGACGTGGCGTTCCTGCGCCCGCCGCTGGGGGCCGAGCGCCTCGTGCTGACCGAGCTGCTCGTCGAGCCGCGCGTCATCCTCGTCGGCGCGGGCCACCCGCTGGCCGGCCGCGGCCGGATCGCGCTCGACGAGCTGCGACCGTTCGCCGCCGCCCGTCCGGCGGGACCGGACGAGCGCTGGAACGGCTTCTGGTCCGCGGAGGCCGACCCCGCCGGAGCGCTGCCGGTGACGACCCTCGAGGAGGCCTTCGAGCTCGTCGCGGCGGGCCGGGCGTGGGCCGTCGCGCCGATCGGCTGGACCCGGTTCCACGCCCGACCCGGCCTCGCCGTCCTGACGAGCGACGAGCTGCCGCCGTCGGTGCTCGCGCTGGGCCGGCGCCGGGGCGAGCGCAATCCGCTGGTGCACCGCTTCCTCGCGGCGGCGACCTCGATCGCCGCGCGCCACCTCGACCTCGTCCCGGACGCGACCACGCCCGCGGCGGCGCCGCCCGATCCCGCGCCGGCCGCGGGCTGAGCGCCGGGCGGCGCGAGCGGGGCCGTCCCGCCGCGCCGCTCGTCGCTCGGGCTACCAGCGGGACAGGAGCGCGTCCGTCAGGGCGGCCGGGACGTCCTGGGCCTGGTTGGCGAGGTAGAAGAGGATCAGCGCGCCGCCGAGCAGGGCGATGTTCTTGTTGAAGTTGATCTGCTCCATCTGGCGGGCCTGCGCGTCGCTCTCCTTCCAGAAGGGGTGCATGAAGAACGTGACCGGGATGAGGAAGGCCACGATCAGCAGCGCGCCGAGGTCGAGCCAGATCCCGAAGACGATCGAGACGGCGCCGAGCAGGGCGAGGACGCCGGAGGCGACGACGCCGGCCTTCGCGTTCGGTACGCCCTTGGCCTGCGCGTATTGCGCCATGCCGTCGGCCTGGGCGAAGTGCCCGACCGCGGAGAGCAGGAAGATCGCCGCGAAGAGCACGCGGCCGATGAGGAAGACGATGTCCATGGTGAGCTCCTGTGAAGAGGGGTGCTTGCACCGGAAACTACCAGAACCGGACCGAGGTCCGTATGCCGGATCGCCGTCCGGCGTGCGACGCGCCGGCGTCGCACGGCCGGGACGGCGAGGATCCCGCTAGCGCGGCGCCATCCGCAGGCTGCCGTCCAGCCGGATGACCTCGCCGTTGAGCATCGGGTTCGTGACGATGTGCTCGACGAGGTCGGCGTACTCCGCGGGCTTGCCGAGGCGCGCCGGGTGCGGCACGCTCGCGCCGAGCGAGTCCTGCGCCTCCTGCGGCAGGCCCGCGAGCATCGGGGTCTCGAACAGCCCCGGGGCGATCGTCACCACGCGGATGAGCTGGGCGGCGAGCTCGCGCGCCACCGGCAGCGTCAGCCCGACGACCCCGCCCTTGGAGGCGGAGTAGGCGACCTGCCCGATCTGCCCGTCGTAGGCGGCGATCGACGCGGTCTGGATCAGCACGCCGCGCTCGCCGTCCTCCGGCTCCTGGGCGGCGATCGCCTGGGCGGTGAGGCGCATCGCGTTGATCGTGCCGAGGAGGTTGACCCCGATCACCTGCTCGAACGCGTCGAAGGGCGTCGGGCCCTTGCGCGTGAGGAGCTTCGTCGGGGTGCCCAGTCCGGCGCAGACGACGGACAGCCGGACGCCGCGGGGCGCCTCGGCGGCCGCGTCGATCGCCCGCTGGATCGACGCCTCGTCCAGGACGTTCGCCGCGACCCCGACGCCGCCGATCTCGCTCGCCAGCGCCTCGGCGCGCTCCTCGGCCAGGTCGGCGACGACGACGTGCGCGCCCTCCGCGGCCAGGCGGCGAGCCGTGGCCTCGCCGAGTCCGGACGCGCCGCCGTAGACGACCGCGCCTGCTCCCTCGATCTGCATGCCTCTCCCTTGGTGTGTGGTGGACGCGTCCTGGAACGCGCGTGCTGCGACGCCCCCACGGATGCGGCGGCGTCCGGCGCCGGCCGGCGCCGTGCTCCGGTCCCGGCCCGCGTCAGCGCGCGAGCGCCGGGGCCGCCGCGGCGGCCCGTTCGAGGTGCCGCGCGATGACCATCCGCTGGATCTGGTTCGTGCCCTCGAAGATCTGCATGACCTTCACCTCGCGCATGAACCGCTCGACCGGGAAGTCCGTGGTGTAGCCGGCCCCGCCGAGCACCTGGACGGCGTCGGTCGTGACCCGCATCGCCGCGTCGGTCGCCACGAGCTTCGCGACCGAGGCCTGCCGCGAGAACGGCCGCCCGGCGTCGCGGCGGCGCGCGGCCTCGAGCATCGCCGCGCGGGCCGGCTCGACCGCGGCGGCCATGTCGGCGAGGAGGAACGCGAGCCCCTGGTGGCCGATGATCGGCCCGCCGAACGCCTCGCGCTCGCGGGCGTAGTCGACGGCGACGTCGAGCGCGGCCTGCGCGACGCCCAGCGCGCACGCGGCGATCCCGAGCCGCCCCGAGTCCAGCGCCGAGAGCGCGATCGGCAGGCCCTCCCCCTCCTCGCCGATCAGGCGGTCCTCGCCGACGACGACGCCGTCGAGGTGGACGTCGGTGGTCGGCGAGCCCATGAGGCCCATCTTCGACTCGGGCTCGCCGAACGACAGCCCCTCGGCGTCGCCGGGGACGAGGAAGCACGAGATGCCGCGCGAGCGATCGTCGGAGGTCCGGGCGAACACGACGTAGTAGTCGGCCTGGCCGCCGTGGGTGATCCAGGCCTTCGTGCCGGTGATCCGGTAGCCGCCCTCGACCCGCTCGGCGCGGCAGCGCATCGCGGCCGGGTCCGAGCCGGCGTGGGACTCCGAGAGGCAGTACGCCCCCACGAGGGTGCCGCCGAGCATCTCCGGCAGCCAGCGCGCGCGCTGCTCGTCGCTGCCGTACCGGGACAGCGGATAGCAGGACATCGCGTGGACGGAGACGCCGACGCCGACGCTCGCGGAGCCGGCGGCGAGCTCCTCGAGCACCTGGAGGTAGAGCTCGTAGGAGAGCCCGAGCCCGCCCTCGGCCTCCGGGTACGGCAGGCCGAGGAAGCCGAGCTCGCCGAGCTGGGCGAACGCATCGCGCGGGAAGCGGTGGGCGGCCTCGTCCTCAGCGGCACGTGGCGCGAGGCTCGACCGGGCGACGTCGCGGGCGGCGGCGACGAGCTCCTCGGCCTCGTCGGTGGACAGCAGGCGCTCGGCGGGCATACCTCAAAGAGTACCGCCGGATCGCCTGCAGTATCAACCAGAGGATCGTCGGGATCGCCGCGCCGGTCCGCGAGCGTCGGCTCCTCATTGTGTGTGTAGTGTCGGCTCCGTGCCCGGCCCGCCGTCCCTCGAACCGCTCCGTCGCCGTGCCGGGGCGATCGTCGCGGGCGCCGTCGTGGTGCTGTTGGCCGTGGGCCTCCTCGTCCTGCGCGACGACGACGAGCAGGCGGTCCGACCGACCGTCTACGCCGCCGCGTCGCTGCGCGAGGCCCTTCCCCGCGTGCTCGACGCGCGGTTCAGCTTCGCCGGCTCGGACGCGCTGCAACGGCAGATCGAGCGCGGGGCCCCCGCCGACCTCTTCGTCGCCGCGAGCCCGAGGGCGACCACCGCGCTGTCCCGCGGCGGTCGCTGCGAGCGACCGGTCGCCTTCGCCTCCAACGCGCTCGTCCTGCTGGTCCCGTCGACCGGCGCCCGGGTCCGCGCGCTCGCGGACCTCCGGCGGCTCCCCGACCTGCGGATCGCGATCGGGGCGCCCGGCGTCCCCGTCGGGGACCACGCGCGCGAGCTCGTGCGGCGCCTCGGGCTGCGGCAGGCCCTGCGCGCCGCGACCGAGAGCCGCGAGACGAGCGTGGCGGGCGTCGTCGCGCGCGTCGCGCTGGGCAGCGCCGACGCGGGCTTCGCCTACCGGACCGACGCCCCGATCGCCGGCCCGCGGGTGCGCGCGATCGCGCTGCCGGCGCGTGCCCAGCCGCCGATCCGCTACGAGGCGTGCGTCGTCCGGCGTCCGGGGGCCGCGACGGCGAGCGCGCGCGAGCTGCTGCGTCGCCTCACCGGACCGCGCGCGCAGGAGCTGCTCCGGCGATCCGGCTTCGGCCCGGCCCCGTGAGGGCGCTCCGCCCGGCGGACGCGCTCGCCGCCGCCGCGGCGGGCCTGCTCCTGGCGTTCCTCGCGCTGCCCGTCGTCGCGCTCGTCGCCGAGGCCCCGCTCGCCGACGTGCCGTCGCTGCTCGGCGAGCCGGTGGTGCGCGACATGCTCGAGGTCACCGCGCGCACGAACCTCGTCGCCAACGCGGTGATCCTCCTGCTCGGGACCCCGACGGCGTACCTGCTCGCGCGCCGGCGGTTCCCGGGCCGCCAGGCGCTCGTGACGCTCGTCGAGCTGCCCGTCGTGCTGCCCCCTGCGGTCGCCGGCATCGGGCTGCTCGCGGCCTTCGGCGCCGGCGGCCTGCTCGGCCCCGGCCTCGCCGACCGCGGCGTCGTGCTGCCGTTCACGGAGTGGGCGGTCGTGCTCGCGGTCGTCTTCGTCGCCGCCCCGTTCTACGTCCGCCAGGCGATCCCCGCGTTCGAGGGCGTCGCCGCGGAGCAGGGCGACGCCGCGCGGGACCTCGGCGCCGGCCGGTGGGCGACCTTCCGGCACGTGACCCTGCCGCTGGCCGCCGGGGGCCTCGCCGCCGGCTGGGTGCTCGCGTTCGCCCGCGGCGTCGGGGAGTTCGGCGCGACGATCATGTTCGCCGGCAGCGTCCGGGGCGAGACGCAGACGCTGACCCTCGGCGTCTACGACCAGCTCGGCGAGCGGTTCGACGTCGCGCTGGCGATCGGCGTCCTGCTCGTCCTGCTGAGCGGCACGGTCCTGGCGACCGCGAAGCTCCTCGCGCTGCGGCGGAGGGACCGATGAGGCGCAAGACCGACCTGCTCGTGCACGAGTGGCTCGTGCTCGCCCTCGTCGCCGAGGAGCCGCGCCACGGCTACGCGGTCGCGGAGCTCCTGGCGCCCGACGGCGACCTCGGCCGGATCTGGCGGGTCGGCGAGCCCCTCTGCTACCGGGCGATCGCGACCCTCGACCGGCTCGACCTCGTCGCCGTCGACGCGGTCCTCACCGGCGGCGGACCACCGCGCAAGCGCTACGCGGCCACCGCCGCCGGCCGGGAGCGCCTGGACGCGTGGCTCGCGACGCCCGAGCGGCGCCTGCGGGAGCTGCGTCCCGGCCTGCTGCTGAAGCTGCGCCTGCTCGAGCGCGCGGGCGCGGACCGCCGGCCGCTGCTGGAGGCGCAGCGCGCGCTGCTCACCGACCTGCTCGACGACCTCGGCGCGCCGCCCGGCGAGGGCGACGACACCGCCGCGCTGCTGGACGGGTGGCGGCGCGCCGTCGGGCGCGGGGCGCTCGCCTTCGTGCAGGAGCGGCTGGACGCCGAGGGCTGACCGCGGATCCGGATCCGGATCCGGCGCGGGGTGCGGTCGTTTTCCCCGCGGTGGGCCGGGGTAGCCAGCGGGTGACCCCGACCACGGAGGATCACCATGCCGCCGCGCGGTGTGAAGCCGGGCACGAAGCGTGCCCGCCAGTACGAGCACGTCAAGGAGTCCCAGCTCGACGAGGGCAAGAGCGAGTCGCGCGCCGAGGAGATCGCCGCGCGCGTCGTGAACAAGGAGCGCGCCCGCCACGGCGAGAGCGAGACCGCGTCGCGGACGTCGACGCAGGACAAGAGCTCGGGCGAGCGCGGCGGCCAGCGGTCGGGGACGAACCGGCCCAAGGGCCGGACGAAGGACCAGCTCTACAACGAGGCCAAGCACCTCGGCGTGGAGGGCCGGTCCTCGATGACGAAGGACGAGCTGCAGCACGCGATCGCCGGCAAGAAGTCCGGCTAGATCGCCCCGGTCGAGTGCTCCCGACCCCTCCGCGCGGCGGCCGCGTGCCGCCGCGCGGGGTCCGGAGCGCTAGGAGCTCGGGATGACCGAGCCCTGGTACTTGCGCTCGATGAACGCCTTGACCTCCGGCGAGTGCAGGAGCTCCTCGAGCTTCGCGATCCGCGGATCGTCCCGGCGGTCGGCCCGCACGACGAGAAGGTTGCTGTACGGGTTGCCCTTCGCCTCCTCGAGCAGCAGGGCGTCCGAGGCGGGCTTCAGCCCGGCCTCGATCGCGTAGTTGCCGTTGATCACCGCGAGGTCGCTGTCGTCGAGGGTGCGCGGCAGGTTCGCCGGGGCGATCGCCTTGAACGTCAGGTCCTTCGGGTTCTCCGCCACGTCGCGCGGCGTCGCCTCGTCGCCCGCGTCGGGCTTCAGCGTCAGCAGGCCCGCCTGCTGGAGCAGCCGCAGGCCGCGGGCCTGGTTGGCGGGATCGTCGGACAGCGTGACGGTCGCCCCCGAGGGCACGTCGGCGACGTCGTCGACCTTCTTCGAGTAGAGGCCGAGCGGCTCGAGGTGGACCGGCGCGAGCGAGACGAGGTCGTCGTACTCCGGGTTCTCCTTCTTCTGCGCGTCGAGGTAGGGCACGTGCTGGAAGTAGTTCGCGTCGAGCGTCCCCTCCTCGAGGGCGACGTTCGGCTGCACGTAGTCGTCGTACGTCTTGACCTCGAGCTTCAGGCCCGCCTTCGGGGCCAGGTCCTCGGCCACGTGCTCGAGGATCTCCGCGTGCGGGACCGGGCTGGCGCCGACGACGAGCGGCTTCGAGGAGCGGGCCGTCGTGGCGGTGGCGGGCGTGCTGTCGTCGTCGCCGCCGGTGAGCAGCAGGATCGCGACGACGACCACGACGACCGCGGCCAGGGCGCCGAGGATCGCCGTGCGTCGCCCCGACGAGGGCGACGGTGGGAGGACCGGCTCGCCGGTCGCGGGGGTCTGTGGGTCGGACATGGGGCCTCCGTGGTGGGATCGACGGTTGCGGGGGAAGCGGGTTCAGCGATGGGTGAGGCCGCGCGCGACGGCGTCGCCGACGAGCTGGAAGAGCTGCACGATCACCACGAGGAGGACGACGGTCGCGAGCATGACCGTGCCGTCGTAGCGGTTGTAGCCGTAGGTGATGGCGAGCGCCCCGAGGCCGCCGCCGCCGACCGTGCCGGCCATCGCGGAGAACCCGACGATCGCCACGAGCGTGATCGTCAGTCCCCCGACGAGGCCCGGCGCCGCCTCGGGCAGCAGGACCTTGCGGACGACCTGGGCGCGGGTGGCGCCGATCGCCCGCGCCATCTCGAGCAGCTCGCGCGGGACCTCGCGCAGCGACTGCTCGACGACCCGCGCGTAGAACGGGGTCATCCCGACCACGAGCGGCACGATCACCGCGCGCGTGCCGAGCGACGTGCCGACGACGAGCCGCGTGAACGGGATGATCGCGGCGAGCAGGACGATGAACGGCACGGAGCGCCCGACGCCGACGACGAGGGAGAGCACCGCACCGACCGCCGGCAGGGGCCGGAGCCCGTCCCGCCCGGTCACGTGGAGCGCGACGCCGAGCAGCAGCCCGAGGAGGCCGGTGATCGCCGTCGAGACGACCACCATCGTCAGGGTTTCCCCGAGCGCCGGGCGCACGAGCGGCCACAGCTCGTCCCACGGCGTGGAGGCGGCGAGCGCGACGCTCATCGCGCCGCCTCCGGACCGACGACGAGGTCGGCCACCGCGTCGGGCACTGCGGGGCCCGCATCGTCGACGCGGGCCGCCCGCAGGCCGGACGGCGCCAGGACCGCCGCGAGGTCGACCGCCGGATCGGGCACCGCCACCGTGACGTGCCCGACGGCCCGGCCGTCGAGCGCCTCGACCGTGCCGCCCAGGAGCGGGACCGGCGCGCCGAGGCGCGCCGCCAGCGTCCCGAGCCACGCCGGGTCGGTGGCCGCCGCGCCGTAGGTCACGCGCCACGCGACGTGGCCGACCGGCACCGCGAGCGTCGGGCGCTGCGGGACGAGACCGCGGCCGAGGGCCGAGTCCGGGTCCGTGACGAGCGAGGTGATCGGGCCCTGCTCGACGATCCGCCCGTCGCGCAGCAGCGCGACCTCGTCGCAGACGTCGCGCACGACGTCCATCTCGTGCGTGATGAGGAGGATCGTCAGGCCGAGGTCGTCGCGGAGCTCGCGCAGGAGGGCGAGGATCGAGGCCGTCGTCTCGGGGTCCAGCCCGGAGGTCGCCTCGTCCGACAGCAGGACCGCCGGCCGCAGGGCGAGCGCGCGGGCGATGCCGACCCGCTGACGCTGCCCGCCGGAGAGCTGGGCCGGATGGGCGTGGGCGTGGGCGAGCAGGCCGACGCGGTCGAGGAGCTCGGCCACCCGACGCCGGCGGTCGGCGCGCGGCACGCCGGCGAGCTCGAGCGGCAGCGCGACGTTCTCGGTGACCGTCCGGGACGAGAGGAGGCTCGCCGACTGGAAGATCGTGCCGATCCGCCGCCTCGCGGCCTGCAGGGCGCGGTCGTCGAGGGCGACGAGGTCCGTCCCGTCGACGAGGACCTGTCCGCCCGTCGGGCGCTCGAGCAGGTTGATGCAGCGCGCCAGGGTGCTCTTGCCGGCGCCGCTCGGTCCGATGACGCCGCCGATCCGCCCGGCGTCCAGCCGCAGCGAGACCGCGTCGAGCACCGTCGTCCCGACGCCGTCGCGACGGAAGGTCTTCGTGAGCTGGCGAACGTCGATCACCGGGGCCTCCGGCGGCTCGGCCCGTCCCGCGGACCGGGCCACCGGAAACACATCAAAGCAGATCGACTTTCTATCGATTGCGTGCCCGCGCGCCGAATCGGCGCGCCGGGTCAGTCGTCGGTGACCTCGACGCCGTGCCAGAACGCGAGCCGGTCGCGGATCTCGGCCGCCGCGTCCTTCGGCTCCGGGTAGAACCAGGCGGCGTCCTCGTTCACCTGCCCGTCGACCTCGATCGAGTGGTAGGACGCGGTGCCCTTCCACGGGCAGAACGAGGAGGTCGTCGAGTCGCGCAGGACGACGTCCGGTCGGACGGCGTCGCGCGGGAAGTAGTGGTTGCCCTCGACGACGACCGTGTCGTCGCTCTGGGCGATCGTCGTGCCGTTCCAGCGTGCGGTGGCCATGGAGCGAGCATGGCGCACGGTGCCGCGCGGCCCGACGGGACGGGGCCGGCGCGCTCCGGCTGCGCGCGCCCGCCGACCCTCACCCCGCCTCCGGCGACGCCGCTCCGGCTGGGCGAGGGGCCGGGCCGACGGGATCGCCGTCCCGGTGCTCGACGAGTCCGGTCCGCCAGCTCGGGATCGCGGGGGCCCAGTCGAGCTCGGCGCGCGCCCGCGCGTTCGACGCGCCGCGCGCCGCCGTCGCCTGGCGGACCGGGAGCTCGCCGACGAGCAGGCGCGCCAGCCACGCCGGCACCCGACGCGGCGGCTTCGCGCCCAGCGCGGCGGCGAACGCCGGCAGCCACTCGCGCATCGGCGCCGGGTCGTCGTCGACGACGTTGTAGACGCCGGGCGCGCCGCGCTCGAGCGCGGCGACCGTCGCCCGCGCCGCGTCGAAGGCGTGGACGAGCGACCACCGTCCGCCCCCACCTCCCACGAGCGGCATCCGACGGGACCGCACCTCGTCGGCCATCGACCCGTCGGAGGCGAGGTACGTGCCGGGCCCGTAGAGGAAGCCGTACCGCAGCGCCAGCCCGGCGAGGCGCGCGCTGCCGGTGACCCGGGCCTCGTTGCCGACGAGGATCCGGACCATCTCGGCCGCCGGTGCCGCCGGCGCGTCCGTCCACGGCCGCGCATCCTCGTCCAGGACGTCCGGCCCCTCCGGGGCGGTGAGGAACGAGATCGACTGCAGGAGGTAGCGGCGCGCGCCGTGCGCCTCGGCGGCCGCGAGCAGCGCCGCCGTGCCGTCGCGACGCAGGCGATTCGTCGCGCCGTAGAAGTCGTCGAGCCGGCGGGGGTCGTAGCGCTCCGGCAGCGCCGTCAGCTGGTCGATCACCGCGTCGGGCCGGACGTCGGCGACGACCGCGTCGACCGCTGCGGGGTCGAGCGCGTCGACGACCCGCCCCTGCGCCCCGACGGCCGCGAGGGCCGGCAGCCGGTCGGGTCGCCGCGTGAGGCCGACGACGTCGTGCCCCGCGGCGCGCAGCAGCGGGACGAGCGGGCGACCGATGACGCCCGTGGCGCCGGCGAGCAGGACCCTCATGCCCGCTCCCCGACGGCCGTCGCGGTGAGCGCGAGCGCGAGCGCCGCCAGGACGGAGAGGCTCACCCCGTCGAGGATCCCGACCGCGTCGCGGTGCGCCTCCCCCACGTCGAGCCAGTGGTTCACCGCGTGCAGGCCGAGGGTCGCGGCGGCCGCCGCGAGCGTCCCGGCCCGCAGCGCCGGCCAGCGCAGGGCGGCGAGCAGCGCCACCCCGATCCCCGCGTGGAAGGCGGCGGCGTCGCCGAGGTAGTGCCCGTTGTAGGGGCCGAAGCCACCGAGGCCGTCGTCGAAGAACGACCGCGGCCAGACGCCGATCCAGGCGCCGAGGACGAGGTGGGTGGCCGCGAGGGCGGCGACACCGAGCGGCACGGCCGCCGGTTGGCGGAGCGCGCGGAGGGGAGCGGAGGCCATGCGCGCCACGCTAGGAGCCCTCCGGTTCCCTGACAAGATCCACTTCGATGCCGAAGCCGGGGACCAGTCGCGGCGACGCCCCCAGCGGACCCGAGGTGCTCGTCCCCCTGGACCGGTCCGCCGCGACGCCCCTGCGCGCGCAGCTGGAGGAGGGCCTGCGCGACGCGGTGGCCGACGGGCGCCTGCCCGCCGGCGGGGCGCTGCCCTCCAGCCGGGCCATGGCGCGCGACCTCGGCGTCTCGCGCCGGCTCGTCGTCGAGGCGTACGCCCAGCTGACGGCCGAGGGGATGCTCGTGGCCCGCCCGGGCGCGGGAACCCGCGTCGCGGACGTGCAGGGGCCGGGCGCGCGCGTCGCGTCCGCGCCCGCCGCCCCCGACCGCTCCGCCGTCGGCGGCCGCCACGATCGGCGCTACGACCTCTTCCCGGGGCACCCCGACCTCGGCGCGTTCCCGCGGACGGCCTGGCTCGCCGCGCTGCGCGACGTGCTGCGCGAGGTCCCCGACCGCCGCCTCGGGTACCCCGACCCGACCGGCGCGCCGGAGCTGCGGGCGGCGCTCGCCGGCTACCTCGCCCGGGCCCGGGGCGTCGTCGCCACGCCGGAGCGCGTCGTCGTCGTGTCCGGCGCCGCGCAGGGGCTCGCCCTCGTGGCGCGGGCGCTCGCCCGCGCCGGGCGGCCCGAGCTCGTCGTCGAGGACCCGAGCCTGCCCGCGCACCGCGAGCTGCTCGCGCACGCCGGCGCGCGCCTGCGGCCGGTCGCGGTCGACGCCGAGGGCGTGCGGGTCGCGGAGCTGCCGCCGGGCGGCACCTGCCTGCTCACCCCCGCCCACCAGATGCCGACCGGGGTCGCGCTGTCGCAGGAGCGGCGCACGGCGCTCGCGCGGTGGGCCCGTGCCGGCGGCCTCGTCATCGAGGACGACTACGACGCCGAGTTCCGGTACGACCGCGCGCCGCTGGCGGCCGTGCAGCGGCTCGCGCCGGACCGCACCGCGTACCTCGGCTCCGCGTCCAAGAGCCTCTCCCCCGGCCTGCGGCTCGGGTGGCTCGTCCTGCCCGACGCGCTGCTGCAGGCGGTCCGCATCGAGAAGGCCCACGACGACATGGGCACCGACGTCCTGAGCCAGCTGACGCTCGCCCGGATGCTGGAGCGCGGGACCTACGACCGCCACCTGCGCGCCCTGCGCCGCCGCCACCGGGAGCGACGCGACGCCGTCGTCGCCGCGCTGGGCCGCCACCTGCCCGGCGCGCGACCGCTCGGCGTGGCGGCCGGGCTGCACCTGACCCTCGAGCTGCCGCACCCCGTCGACCCCGCGGCGCTGGAGGCCGCGTGCGCGGACCGCGAGGTCGGCGTCTACGGCGTGCGGGAGCGCGCGATCGTCCTGGGCTACGCGTCGCTCACGCCGTCCGACCTCGACGAGGCGGTGCGCCGGCTCACCGCCGCGCTCGCGTCGCCGGGCGTCCGGCGCTGACCGCGCAGGTCCGCAGCACGCGGGTGGCGCGCACCGGACGCCCGCGGGAGTCGCGTCCGCGGATCCGCACCACGACGCGCCCCGCCGGCACGCGGGCGAGGGCGATCCGCGCGCGCAGGCGACCACGCGACCGGCGCACGGTCGCGCGCCGCCCGCCGTAGGTCACCCGCGCGCTGCGCAGGCCCCGCGGCAGCGCGATCGTCACGGTGCGCCGGGCGCGACAGCGGGCGACGTCCGCGAGCGGCACCTCGTCCGCGCAGGCGGCGTCGCGCCCCAGCCGCCCCGACAGGGGCAGATCGCGCGACGAGCTGCCGACCTGCACCCGGTGGCACCCCGGGACCACCCGCCAGCGCTCCGCCGCCACGTCCCAGGTCGAGAACGCGCGGTCGTCGAGCGGGAAGCGCACGCGGGTCGAGCCGCCCGGGTCCAGCTGCACCTTCGCGACGCCCGCGAGCGCCCGCGGGGCATCGTCGGGGCCGGTGCTCGGTCGCCCGAGGTAGAGCTGCGGCACGGCCGTGCCGGTCCGCGTCCCGACGTTCGTCACCCGCGCGCTGAGCACGAGCCCGGGGCCCGGCTCGCGACGGAGGTCCGCGAGCGCGAAGCGGGCGTAGGAGAGGCCGTGCCCGAACGGCCACCGCGGTGCGATCCCCAGCGCGTCGTAGTGGCGGTAGCCGATCCGCCGGCCCTCGGAGTACTCCGCGCGCAGCAGCACGCCGGGGTACTGGCGGCGGTCGCGCGCGGTCGGCCAGTCGCCGTCCCGCGCCGGGAACGTCACCGGGAGGCGCCCGCCGGGATCGACGTCGCCGAAGAGGACCCGCGCGATCGCCGGGCCGGCCTCCTGCCCCGGGTACCAGGCCTCGAGCACCGCGCCGACGCGGTCCGCCCACGGCGCGAGCACCGGGCCGCCGGTCTCCAGCACGACGATCGTCCGCGGGTTCGCGCGAGCGACGGCGTCGACGACCGCGTCGGGGTCGGTCAGCCCGATCTGCCCGAGCGGCCGCCCGCTGACGGGGTCCAGCGGGGCGCAGCGCAGCGCGAGGCACGGCTTGTCGGTGCCCTCGCTGGCGTAGTCCTCGACGAAGACGATCGCGGCGTCGGCGCCCTTCGCCGCCGCGGCCGCCGCGACGGGGTCGCGGCCCGGGTCGTATCGGACGCGCGCGCCGCCGGCGCGGGCGCGGATCGCGGCGAGCGGGTCCCGGAACGCGAAGGGCTGGACGTTCGACGAGCCGCCCCCGCCCTTGTACCGCGTGGCGACCTCGCCGATCACCGCCAGCGACCCCGGCCGGTCCGGCAGGGGCAGCGCCGCACGTCGGTTCTGCAGCAGCACGGCGCCCTGCTCGGCGGTGCGCCGCGCGACCGCCGCGTGCGCGGGCCGGTCGATCGCGCCGTCGTCGGCGCGGAAGGCCGGTCGGTCGAAGACGCCGAAGCGGAACATCGTGCGCAGGATCGCCCCGACGCGCCGGTCGACCGCCGCCTCGCTGATCTGCCCGGTCGCCAGCGCGGCGCGCAGCAGCAGCGGCCCGTAGAGCAGGCCGAACGGCATCTCCTGGTCGGTGCCGGCGTTGACCGACGCGGCGGTGCTCTTCATCGCGGCGTAGTAGTCCGAGACGACGAAGCCGCCGAAGCCCCACTGGTCGCGCAGGACGTGCTGCAGGAGCCGGCGGTTCTCGCACGCGAACTGCCCGTTGAGGCTGTTGTAGGCGCACATGACCGCCCCGACGCCGGCGCGCCGGACGGCCGCCTCGAACGGCGGGAGGTAGATCTCGTGGAGCGTCCGCTCGTCGATCCGGGCGTCCACGAGGCCGCGGCTGCCCTCGATCCCGGTCAGCGGGGGCAGGCCGCCCTCGCCCTCCTGGCTGTTCGGCGCGAAGTGCTTGACGGTCGCGATGACCCCCTGCCGCTGCGCGCCCTCGATCCACCCGACGGCCGTCTCGGCGGCGAGGTACGGGTCCTCGCCGTAGCCCTCGAACGCGCGCCCGGCCAGCGGGGTGCGCATCGGCTCGACGGTCGGGGCGTACACGAGGTCGCTGCCCTTGTGCCGGACCTCGGACGCGATGACCGCGCCGTTCTCGGCGGCGAGCGCCGGGTCGAAGGACGCGGCGAGCGCGAGCGGCCCGGGCATCGCGGTGGCGCGCCCTACGCGCGGCCCGAACGGCCCGTCGGAGTGGCGCATCCGCGGGACGCCGAGGCGCGGGACGCCGTCGCTGACGCCGGTCGCCTCGGAGCTCGCGAGCTGGTCGCCGGCCATGAGGCCGAGCTTCTCGTCGATCGTCATCGCCCGCAGGAGGAGCGCGGTGCGCTGCTCGGGCGTGCGCGACGCGTCGCACCAGGGCCGTTGCGCGGGGTCGCCGCAGCGGCTCTCGGCCTCCGCGGTCGCCGGCAGGGCGAGCAGCACGCCGAGGGCGAGCGCCGTGCGTCCCCACGCGCGCCGTCGGCCGGCGCGCCGCGTTCTCTCGTGCATCCCGTCTCCGCCCCTGGACCCGCACGGCCCGTGCCGTGCACCGAGGCGACCGTAGTCGAGTTGCACTCCGGAGTGCAAGTCGGCCGCCGGAGATGGCATGCTCCACCGGTGACGACCGCCCCGTCGCCCCGCCCCCGCCGGCCGTTCGACTTCGAGGCGATGCTCGGGGCGTTCGTCGAGCACGGCGTGCGCGACGCCTCGATGGAGCAGATCGCGACCGCCGCCGGGGTCTCCAAGCGCACCCTCTACCACCACTTCGACGGTCGGGATGCGTTGTTCGATGCGGTCGTCTCGGCCTGCTGCGACCAGTTCACCGCCGAGCTGTGGGAGCGGTACGCCGAGGCCGAGCAGCTGCCCGTCGACGCGGCGATCCGCACCGTGCTCGGCACGTTCCTCGGGCTCGCTCGCCACCGTCCCGCGCTCTTCGCCGTCCTCTTCCGGGCCGACGTCGCCGGCGCCGGGCGCGCGGCGGCGATCGTCGACGAGGCCCGGGCCCGCGCGCTGGGGCGCGTCACCGAGCTCGTCCGCGCGCGGCTGGCGGCCGCCGGACTGCCGAGCGGCCCCGTCGCCGAGCAGCTCGCGGCCGCCATGAGCGGCATGGCCCACGGGCTGGCCCGCGAGCTCGGGCGCCGGCCCGACTGGTCCGAGCCGGCGCTGCTGGAGCTCGCCACCCACGTCTGGCTCGCCGCCCTCGGCGGCCTCGACCCCGCGCAGCTGCGCGCGGCCGAGGCGGCGACGGGCGGCTGAGCGCGGGTTCAGCCGCGCTGCGCGCGGAAGCCGCGCAGCCGCAGCGAGTTCGTGACGACGAGCACCGAGCTCGCCGCCATCGCCAGGCCCGCGAGCACCGGGTTGAGGTAGCCGGCCGCGGCGACGGGGATGAGCACGACGTTGTAGGCGAACGCCCAGAAGAGGTTCTGGCGAATCGTGCGCAGCGTCCGGCGCGAGAGCCGGATCGCGTCTCCCGCGCCCCGCAGGTCGCCCGTCACGAGGGTGAGGTCGCTCGCCTCGATCGCCACGTCGGTGCCGGTGCCGATCGCCAGGCCCAGGTCGGCCTGCGCGAGCGCCGGCGCGTCGTTGACGCCGTCGCCGACCATCGCCACGACCCGCCCCTCGTCCTGCAGCCGGGTGACGACCGCCGCCTTGTCCGCCGGCAGGACCTCGGCGATCACCTCGTCGATGCCGACCTGCGCGGCGACCGCCTCGGCCGTCGCGCGATGGTCGCCCGTCAGGAGCACGGGGCGCAGGCCGAGCGCTCGCAGGTCGGCGATCGCGGCCGCCGAGGTCGGCTTCGGGGCGTCCGCCACGACGAGCACGCCGCGCGCGGCCCCCTCCCAGCCGACGACGACCGCCGTGCGGCCCGCGCGCTGCGCCTCGGCGAGCGCGTCCCGCAGATCGCCGCCCAGCGACAGGCCGTGGTCGGCGAGCAGCGCCGGGCGCCCGGCGACGACCGCGCTGCCGTCGGACGCGACGACCCCGGACACCCCGAGGCCCTCGTGGCTGGCGAAGTCGGCCACCGGCGGCAGCGCGCCGAGCCGCTCGCGGGCGGCGTCGGCGATCGCCCGCGCGATCGGGTGCTCGGAGGCGTCCTCGAGCGCGCCGGCGCGCCGCAGCACCTCGTCGCGGTCCTGGCCGGCAGCCGGCACGACGTCCACGAGCGTCATCCGGCCGGTCGTGACCGTGCCGGTCTTGTCGAGCACGACGGTGTCCACCCGCCGCGTCGACTCGAGGACCTCCGGGCCCTTGATGAGGAGGCCGAGCTGCGCGCCGCGGCCGGTGCCGACGAGCAGCGCGGTCGGCGTGGCGAGGCCCAGGGCGCAGGGGCAGGCGATGATGAGCACGGCGACCGCCGCGGTGAAGGCGTAGCTCGTGCCCTCGCCGGCGACGAGCCAGGCGACGAGCGTCGCCACGGCGAGCACGAGGACGACCGGCACGAAGACCGCGGAGATCCGGTCGGCGAGCCGCTGGACCGGGGCCTTCCCGCTCTGGGCGTCCCGCACGAGCCGCGCGATCCGCGCGAGCTGCGTGTCGCCGCCGACGCGCGTGGCCTCGACGACGAGCCGCCCCCCGACGTTGATCGTCGCGCCGACCACCGCGTCGCCCGGCGCCCGCTCGACCGGCACCGACTCGCCGGTGAGCAGGGACTGGTCCACGGCCGAGCGCCCGTCGACGACGACCCCGTCCGTGGCCACCTGCTCGCCCGGACGCACGACGAACCGGTCGCCGACCGCCAGCTCGGCGCTCGGCACCCGGCGCTCGGTGCCGTCGGGCTCCAGCCGCGAGGCCTCCTTGGCGCCGAGCGCGAGCAGCGTCCGCAGGGCGTCCCCGGCGCGTCGCTTCGCGCGACCCTCGAGGTAGCGACCGGCGAGGAGGAAGGTCACGACGACCGCGGCGACCTCGAAGTACACGTGCCCGAGCCCGTCGCCGCGCTGGGGGACCAGGTCGAAGGTCATCGTCATGCCGGTCATGCCGGCGTGGCCCCCGTAGAGCGCGTAGACCGACCACGCGTACGCGGCGAGCGTGCCGACGCTCACGAGCGTGTCCATCGTCGTGGCGCCGTGGCGGAGGTTCACGAGCGTCGCGCGGTGGAACGGCCAGCCGCCCCAGAGCACGACCGGCGTCGCGAGGTTCCACGCCAGCCACTGCCAGTCGTCGAACTGCAGCGCCGGGATCATCGAGAGCAGGAGCACGGGCAGCGCGAGCGCCGCGCTGACGACGAGGCGCGTGCGCAGCGCGGCGAGCCCGGCCTCGTCCGTCGGGCCGTGGTCGTGCCCCGCGTGCCCGCCCGCGTCGGCGCGGTGCGCGTCGTGGCCGTGCGCGTCGTGCTCGCCCGCGTGGCCGCCGTGCGTCGGGTCGGGCGCCGGCAGCGTCGCGTCGTAGCCCGCGGCGCGGATGCTCGCCAGCAGGTCGTCGGGGGTCGTCGCGGCCGGGTCGTAGCGGACCGCCGCCTGCTCGGTGGCGTAGTTCACGCTCGCGGCGACGCCGTCGAGCTTGTTGAGCTTGCGCTCCACGCGCGTGGCGCAGGACGCGCACGTCATGCCCGTGATCGGGAGCTCGAGCTCCCGCCGATCGGTCTCCTGCTGCTGCTCGCTCATCGCTCGTCCTCTCGACGCGTGCCCCGGACGCGCGGCCCGGGCCGTCCTCAGGCCTCCAGCACGTACCCCGCGACCGCCACGGCGGCGGCGACCGACTCGCGCGGGGCCGTGCCGACGACCGTCACGTGGCCGCCCTCGAGCTCGACCTCCACCCGCTCGACGCCCGGCAGCTCGCCGACCTCCTCCCGCACGCTGGCGGCGCAGTGCTGGCAGGTCATGCCGCTGACGGTGTAGGTCGTCTCGGTGCTCATGCCTCGACCGTAGCATACCCCCAGGGGGTACTGATACGATCGGAGCCATGGCCGCCGAGACCCGCGGGTACACCGCCACGAAGGACCAGCTGACGAAGCGCCTGCGCCGGATCGAGGGCCAGGTCCGCGGCATCCAGGGCATGGTCGACGAGGACCGCTACTGCATCGACGTGCTCACCCAGATCAGCGCGGTGCAGGCGGCGCTCGACAAGGTCGCCCTAGGGCTGATGGACCAGCACGCCCGCCACTGCGTCGTGCACGGCCCGGCCGAGGTCCAGGAGGACCGCACGGACGAGCTCATGGCCGCCGTCGCCCGCCTCATGCGCCGCGGCTGAGCGCGCCGCCCACCGTTTCCACCACCCGACCCCGACCGAGGAGCCCCGTTGCCCTTCACCGTCCTGCCCGCCGCCGACGCCTTCTGGCGCCCGTCCAACCAGCTCGGCGTGGCGAACACGAACCTCGCCGAGCAGCTCGGCGCGGAGGCGCTCGGCGCGCGCCTCTGGCGGCTGCGGCCCGGCCAGGCGTCCACGCGCCACCGCCACGTCGACCAGCACGAGCTCTACGTCGTGCTCGAGGGCACCGGCCGGATCCGCCTCGACGGCGAGCCCCACACCCTCGAGCGCCTCTCGGCGGTCCACGCGACCCCGGACGTCGTGCGCCAGGTCTTCAACGACACCGAGGCCGACGTGCTGTGGCTCGTCGTCGGCGCGCCGCCCGAGGCGGCCAACACGCTCGAGATGACCGAGGAGACCCTCGCCCACATGTACCCCGACGGCCCGCGGGCGATGCCCGAGGAGCTCGGGGGCGGCGAGGCGCCGATGGGCGGGCCGCCCGGGGTCTGATCGCCCGCCGGCGGGCGCGCCGGACGGCGCGGCCCCGATCGACGCGATCGCCCCGCTCAGCCGCGCCGGTCGCGCTCGATCTGCTCGCGCTCGGCGAGCCGGTTCGCGCGCCGCAGCTGCGCCTCGGCCTGCCGACGCACGGCGTCGGGATCGGTCGCCTCGGGCAGCGGCGGCACGGCGACCGGCCTGCCGGTGCCGACGTCGATGGCGACCATCGTCAGGTAGGCCGAGGAGGTGTGCCGGACCTCGCCGGTGTAGACGTTCTCCGCCGAGACGCGCACGCCGACCTCCATCGAGCTGCTCCAGACGGCGTTCACGCGCGCGTCGAGCGTCAGGAGCTCCCCGACGTCGACGCGGGAGTCGAACGTCATCCGGTCGATGCCGGCCGTCACGCAGCGGACCCGGGCGTGGCGCATCGCCGCCAGGCCGGCGGCCTCATCCGCCAGGCGCATCACGACCCCGCCGTGGACGAAGCCGCCGTTGTTGGCGTCCTCGGGGCTCATCCACTTCATCAGCGTCGCGTCCATGGCCGGGATTCTGCCGGGCGGCAGGGCGCCACGCGGCTCCGCGCGCGCCGACCGCCGTGCACCGCGATAGTGGACACTATGATCATTATCTGCGGCGCCCGTCGGCGGCGACCGGTGTCGTCCGGCTGGGAGATCTTCCCCTCCCATCCGGCCGGCGGCACCGGTACGCGCTGGTACCGAGGGCCACGCGACTGATACACCTCACGCGCGCGGCCCGAGGGCGGGCGCGCCGTCAGGACCACGACCCACGAGGCACCCGTGACCGTTCTCAAGACCCGCTTCACCGAGACCTTCGGCATCGAGCACCCGATCGTCCAGGGAGGCATGCAGTGGGTCGGCCGCGCCGAGCTCGTGGCCGCCGTCGCCAACGCCGGCGCGCTCGGCTGCCTCACCGCGCTGACCCAGCCGACGCCGGAGGACCTCGCGAAGGAGATCGCGCGGACCCGCGAGCTCACGGACAAGCCGTTCGGGGTGAACCTCACGATCCTGCCCGCGATCACGCCGCCCCCGTACGCCGAGTACCGCGCCGCGATCATCGAGTCGGGCGTGAAGATCGTCGAGACCGCGGGCTCCAACCCGAAGGAGCACCTCGAGGACTTCAAGCCGCACGGGATCAAGGTCATCCACAAGGCGACCTCCGTCCGGCACGCGCTGAAGGCCGAGCAGCTCGGCGTCGACGCGGTGTCCGTCGACGGCTTCGAGTGCGCGGGTCACCCGGGCGAGGACGACGTCCCGAACCTCGTCCTGATCCCGGCCGCGGCCGACAAGCTCACCGTCCCGATCATCGCCTCGGGCGGCATCGGCGACGCGCGCGGCCTCGTCGCCGCGCTCGCGCTCGGCGCCGACGCGGTGAACATGGGCAGCCGCTTCCTCTGCACCGTCGAGTCGCCGATCCACGACAACATCAAGCAGCAGATCGTCGCCAACAGCGAGCTCGACACCGAGCTCATGTTCCGGCCGCTGCGCAACACCGCCCGCGTGGCGTCCAACAGCGTCTCGCGCGAGGTCGTGAAGGTCCTCGAGCAGGACGGCGGCGAGTTCGCCGACGTGAAGGACCTCGTCGCGGGCGCCCGCGGCCGCGAGGTCTACGAGCAGGGCGATCCGGAGCGCGGCGTCTGGTCCGTCGGCCTCGTCCAGGGCATCATCAACGACGTCCCGACCGTCCAGGAGCTCGTCGAGCGGATGGTCACCGAGGCGGAGTCGATCATCACCGACCGCCTCCGGGGCGTCCTGCCCGCCACGGTCTGATCCGGCGCCCCGCGGGACGGGGCGCCACCTGCGGCGCCACGTCCCGCGACGTCACCGCCGTCTCGTCCGTCAGCGCCAGGCGGCCGCGGCCCCGACGAGGGCGCCGCGGGCGAGGGGGTCCGCGCGCGGGCCCCACACGAGGCTCAGGCCCGTGTCGACCTGGCCGGCGATCGGGCGGTAGGCGACGCCGACCGTCGGCCGGGCCTCCGCCTCGGCCAGCACCGTGACGGCCCCGTCGGCCACGACGCGGCGCAGCCGATCCGCCGCGTCCCCGGCGGCCGGGTCCGCGTCGAGGCCGAGCGCGACGGGATGGGCCGCGAGCCTCTCCAGCGACAGCTCCTCGGCCAGCGAGAGCAGACCGCCGTCGGGGACCGCCGCGACGCGCCGCGAGCCGATCGCCGCGTGGTCGCGGCCCTCGGGCACCGCATCGCGCGCGACGATCGCCAGCGGCAGCAGCCCCGCGTCGATGGCCTCCAGCGCCTCGGCCGAGCCGCGCACCCGCGGGAGGTAGCGGACCGTCGGCTCGCGGACGACCGCGTCCAGCAGCAGCCGCGGCACGACAGCGGCCAGGGCGGACGGCACGACGCCGAGCAGCACCGCGGTGGCGCCCGCGGACCCCGGAAGGGCGCCGCCGACGCGCCGCCCCGCGTCGCCGCCCGTGGCCGCACCGACGCCTGCAGCCGGACTCGTGCCCGTGGCCGGAGCGTCGCACATGGGTTCCCGTTCGCCGGGCGTGGACCGGAGCCTGCACGCTCCGCGGAGCGGACGGCGTCCACGTCCAACCGGCGCAGCCGTCGGCCCGAGCGGGCACCATCCGACCGCGATGCTCCGTCGCCCATCACCGCCCGTCCGGCACGGCGTGCCGGTGCTGCTGGCCGCCGCGCTGCTCTCGGCGCTCCTCGTGCTCGTCCTCGCCGCTCGGCCGGCCGGCGCCGCGCCGCCCACGATGCTCGCCACCCCGATCGGCGAGCCCGCGCGCGCCGGTGGCGTGCTGCGGTTCCCGCAGGCGGTGGCGATCGACCCGCGCAACGGCGAGGTCGTCGTCGGCGACCAGTACAGCGGGACGATCCAGGTCTTCTCCCCGACCGGGGAGCCGCGGCGGTCGTTCGGCGGGCTGAGCCTGCGCGGGGAGCTCGGCCGCTTCGACGTCGTCGGCGGCGTGGCGATGGACCGCAACGGCCGGCTCTTCGTCCTCGACAGCACGAACGACCGGATCCAGGTGCTCGCCGTCGACGACGGGCGGCTGCTCACGACGATCGGCGCCGACGCCGGGATGAAGCTCCTCACCGGCGGACGGCCGGACCGCGGGATCGTCGCCGGCGGGATCGCCGTGCACCAGGAGGCGCCGGGGCGCTCCGTCGTCGTCTTCGTCGCCGACAGCGCCAACCATCGCGTCGTGCGCTGGACGCTGGACCCCGTGTCGCTGCGCCCGTACGGCCCACCGGCCACGACCTCGCGCGCCGCCGGGGTGAACCTGCAGTACCCGCAGGGCCTCGCCGTCGATCCCTCCGGCTCGCGGCTCTACGTCGCCGACAACCAGCACCACCGGATCCTGCGCCTCGGCGCCCGGTCGCTGAAGGTCCAGGCGCGCGCCGGCACCTACGGCCGCGGCCCGGGCGAGATCAACGCGCCCTACGACGTCGCCGTCGACACGCGCAACCGCCTCTACATCGCCGACAACCTCAACGGGCGCCTGAACATCCACGACGCCACGACGCTCGAGTACGTCGGCACCGCCGGCGGGCGAGGGCGGACCGTCGGGCGCTTCGCGATCGTGCGCGCGGTCGCGACCTCGCCGACCGACCCCGCCGGCGGCGCGGTCGTCGCGGACACGTCGAACAACCGCATCCAGCGGGTCCGGCCCGACGGCACGGTCTGGGCGGCGTGGGGCATCGCCGGACGCGGACCGGGCTACTTCACGCGGCCCAAGGGCGTCGCGGTCGCGGCGGACGGGACGATCGCCGTCGCCGACACGTTCGTGCACCGCGTCTCGCTCACCGCCGCCGACGGCACGTACGTCGGGCAGCGCGCGTGGGTCAGCCCGTCGACCGACTTCCCGCACTGGGGCAAGGAGCACCCGCAGCAGATGCTGCTGCCCGGCGACGTCGCCTTCGACACGGCCGGCGCGCTGTGGACCGCCGACACGTACAACGACCGCGTGCAGCGGATGGCCCCGGACGGGACCGTCGTGCTCGTGAGCCGCCGCGGCCTGCTGAAGCGGCCGCGCAGCATCGCGGCGGCGCCCGACGGCACGGTCTGGATCGCCGACACGAGCAACGCCCGGGTCGTGCGGATGCTGCCCGACGGCAACGTCCAGGAGCTGCGCGGCAACCTCGGCTCGCCGTACGCGGTGACCGTCGGCCCGAGCGGCCGCGGCCTCGTCGCGACGGCCACGACGATCCGCGACGTCGTGACGAACGAGCGGATCCCCCCGCCGCCCGGGGCCTCCGCGTGGGCGCGGCCCGTCGGGCTGGCCCTCGCCGCCGACGGCACGCTCTACGTCGCCGAGGAGCGCCCGAAGGTCCCCGGCGGCGCGCGCCTGCTGCGCGGCACGCCGGACGGGCGCGGCGGACGCACCTGGGACGTCCTCGCGGCCGAGACGAGCCACTCCGTGCCGATCGTCGAGCCGGGGAACATCGCCCTCACCCCCGACGGCGAGACGCTGCTCGTCGCCGACGCGGGCCAGGACCGCGTCCTGCGCTTCGACGTCCAGGGCAAGCGCCCGCCCGTCCTGCAGCAGGTGAGCGTCGCGCTCGAGGGCGGCGGGGCGTCGCGCGGGACGGTGACGAGCGACCCGCCCGGGATCGACTGCGGCACCGACTGCGGCCAGGGCATCGCGCCGACGCGCGCGGTGACGCTCACCGCGCGGCCCCACGCGGGCTCGACCTTCATGGGCTGGGGCGGCGCGTGCGCCGCGGCGACCGTCGGCCCGACCTGCACGCTGGACCTCAGCCAGGCGCGCCACGCGACCGCGCGGTTCGAGGCGACGCCGCCGCCGGCGGTGCGCATCCGCGGCCTGCGCGTGACCCCCGCCCGCTGGCACCTGACGCGCCGGAAGGGCCCGCGGTCGCGCCGGCCGATGACCCGCGCCCGCCTCGAGGTGACGCTGAACGCCGAGGCGCGCGTCCGGCTCGAGGTGCTGCAGGCCCGCCCGGGTCGGCGCGCCGGCAAGCGCTGCGTGGCCCTCCGTCGCGGCGCCCGGACGCGCAAGCCGTGCACGCGGTTCGCGGTCCTGTCGCAGCGCCGCACGCTGAAGCTCATCGAGGGCCGCACGACCGTCGACGTCGGGCCGCGGGTGCGGGGCCGGACGCTCGCGCCGGGTCGCTACCGCCTGCGCCTCACCGCGACGAACGCCGGCGGCGAGCACGTCCGCACGACCCGCTCGATCCGCATCACCCGCTGAGGCGAGCCGTCCCGGCGGCTGCGTGGCCGCCGGGGCGAGCGCCTCCCACCCGCGCGCGGGCCCACCGCGACGTGCGGCGGCTCGCGGGCAGGCCGTCAGGCGACCGCCGGCGCGGACGCGTCGCTCGGGCCGACCGGCTCGAGGCGCACGACGATCCCCTTCGACGTCGGCGTGTTGCTCGTCGTCGCGGTGCTGTCCAGCGGCACGAGCGGGTTCGTCTCCGGGTAGTAGGCCGCCGCGCAGCCGCGGGCGGTCGGGTACGCGACGAGGCGGAACCGCTCGGCGCGCCGCTCGCCGTCGGCCCACTCCGAGACGAGGTCGACGAGCGCGCCGTCGCGCAGTCCGCGCGCGGCCAGGTCGTCGGGGTGCACGAGGACGACGCGGCGACCGCGCTTGATCCCGCGGTAGCGATCGTCGAGGCCGTAGATCGTCGTGTTGTACTGATCGTGCGAGCGCAGCGACTGCAGCAGCAGCCGCCCCGGTGGCACCTCGAGCACCTCCAGCGCGTTGACGGTCAGCCGGGCCTTCCCGGTCTCGGTCTCGAACCGTCGCTCGTCGCGCGGCGGATGCGGCAGGACGAACCCGTGGGGCCAGCGCGCGCGGCGCCGGAAGTCCTCGAAGCCGGGAACGACCTCGGCGATCCGATCGCGGATCCGGTCGTAGTCGGCGGCCAGCCCCTCCCAGTCGACCGCGGCCGGATCGCCGGCCGGCGCCGCTCCGTCGCCGCCGTCCGCACCGGGAGGCGGGCCGAACCGCGCCCGGGCGATCGCGGCGACGATGTCGACCTCGCTGCGCACGGCGTCCGACGGCGGGGCGAAGCGGCCGCGCGAGGGGTGCACGACGCTCATCGAGTCCTCGACGGTGACGAACCGCGGCGCGCCGTCCGGGCCGAGGTCGCGGTCGGTGCGGCCGAGCGTCGGGAGGATCAGCGCCTCGCGTCCCGTCACGAGGTGCGAGCGGTTGAGCTTCGTCGAGACCTGGACGGTCAGCGCGCAGCGGGCGAGCGCCGCCTCGGTCACGGCGGTGTCGGGGGTGGCGGAGGCGAAGTTGCCGCCCATCGCGAAGAAGACGTCGACCCGCCCGTCGCGCATCGCCCGGATCGCGTCGACGACGTCGTGGCCGTGGCGACGCGGCATCGGCACGCCGAGGCTGCGCTCGAGCGCCGCGAGGAACGGCTCGGGCGGCTTCTCCCAGATCCCCATCGTCCGGTCCCCCTGGACGTTGGAGTGCCCGCGGACCGGGCAGACGCCCGCCCCGGGCCGTCCGATCGAGCCCCGCAGGAGCAGCGTGTTGACGACCTCGCGGATCGTCGGCACCGCGTGGCGGTGCTGCGTGAGCCCCATCGCCCAGCAGACGACGATCCGGTCGCTGCGCGCCACGAGGCCGGCCGCCTCCTCGATCTGGGCGCGCTCCAGCCCCGTGGCCCGCAGCACGGCGTCCCAGTCGAGGTCCCGCAGGTGCCCGGTGAGCGACTCCAGGCCGTCGCAGTGCTCGGCGAGGAACGCGTGGTCGAGCACCGTGCCGGGGGCGGCGTCCTCGGCCTCCAGCAGCAGCGCGTTGATCGCCTGGAAGAGCGCGAGGTCGCCGCCGAGGCGGACCTGCAGGAAGAGGTCGGTGAGCTCCGTGCCGCGCCCGACGTAGCCCCGCAGCCGCTGCGGGTTGTCGAACCGCTGCAGCCCCGCCTCCGGCAGCGGGTTGACCGTGACGATCGTCGCGCCGCGCTCCTTCGCCTGCTCCAGCGCGGTGAGCATCCGCGGGTGGTTCGTGCCCGGGTTCTGTCCCGCGACGACGATGAGGTCCGCGCCGACGACGTCGTTGATCGTCACCGACCCCTTCCCGATGCCGATCGTCTCGGTGAGCGCCGAGCCGGACGACTCGTGGCACATGTTCGAGCAGTCGGGCAGGTTGTTCGTGCCGTGGCAGCGCACGAGCGCCTGGTAGAGGAACGCCGCCTCGTTGCTCGTGCGGCCCGAGGTGTAGAAGACCGCCCGGTCGGGGTCGTCCGCCGCGCGCAGGTGACGACCGACGAGCGCGGTGGCGTCCTCCCAGGAGACCGGCCGGTAGTGCGTGTCGCCGGGCGCGAGGTGCATCGGCTCGGTGAGCCGCCCCTGCTGGCCGAGCCAGTGCTCCGTGCGCTGCCGCAGGTCCGCGACCGGGTGCCGCGCGAAGAACTCGCGGGTGATCGTGCGCAGCGTCGCCTCCTCGGCGACCGCCTTGATCCCGTTCTCGCAGAACTCGAGCGGCAGCTCGTGGCCCTCGGGCTCCGGCCACGCGCAGCCGGGACAGTCGAAGCCGCCGTCGTGGTGGTTCATGCGCCGGATCGCCCGCGCGGTGCGCGGCAGGCCGAGGTGGCGCAGCGACTGCCGGGCGATCGAGCGGGTCGCCGGCAGCCCGACGGCGTGGTCCAGCGGCGGGCCGACCTCGAGCTCGGCGTCGTCCTGCGCGACGTCGTGGTCGCCGGTCCGGCCCGGCAGCCGCCGGGCGAGCGGGATCCGCGGGCGGGGCGGCGTGCTCATCGGGCCGCCTCCGCGTCGAGCCCCAGCCGCTCGGGGTGGGCGTAGACGTTCGCCCGCTCGCCGCGGAGGAAGCCGACGAGCGTCACGCCGAGCGCGCGGGCGGCGTCGACCGCCAGGCTCGACGGCGCCGAGACCGCGCAGAGCACCGGCACGCCGGCGATCGCCGCCTTCTGGACGAGCTCGAGGCTCGCCCGGCCGGAGAGCAGGACGATCGCCGGCGGGGGCGTCGCCGGGTCGAGCACGCGCCGGCCGAGGAGCTTGTCCAGCGCGTTGTGGCGCCCCACGTCCTCGCGCAGCGCCAGGAGCGTGCCGTCGGCCGCGAACCCCGCGGCGGCGTGCAGGCCGCCGGTGGTCGCGAAGAGCCGCTGGTGCTCGCGCAGGCGCTCGGGCAGGGCGAAGAGCAGCGCCGGGTCGAGCGCGGGCCCGGCCGCGGGATCGAGCCCCGGGCAGCGCACCGCGAGCTCGTCGATCGTCGTGTGGCCGCAGAGCCCGCAGCTCGACGAGATCTCGATCCGGCGCCGCAGGCGGTCGCGCCGCAGCGGCGAGCGCAGCCGCACCTGGACGACGTTCTCCGCGTCGGGGCACGCGCGCGCGGCGGCGATCCCGTCCCCGAGCAGGCCCTCGGCGGCCAGCAACCCGGCCGCGAGCTCGAGGTCGTTGCCGGGGGTCCGCATCGTCACCGCCACCGCGACGGGCTCCTCCCCCGGCCCGGCGACCCGGACCTCCAGCGGCTCCTCCGTCGCGAGCCGGTCGCGACGGCGGCGGGCCGTCGAGCCGTCGAGCGCGATCACCGACACCGGGGTGGCGCCCGTGCGGCGGCTCCCCGCGGTCGCGTGCTCGGCGGGGACGGCGGGGGCGCGCATCGCTCCAGCCGACCACGCCGGGCGCCGGACGGCAATCGGAATCCGCCGCCCCGGGATCGACCCCGTCGATCACGGTGGCCCGGCACGGCGGTGTGCGGCCCTGCCGCCTCGGGCGGGCGCCGGGGTGCGGGTCCGCCCGTCGGCGCGCCGGGTCCCGCGGGATAGGGTCGTGGCCATGACGGAGCGCCGCGAGCACGACCTGGTCCTCTTCGGCGCGACGGGGTTCGTCGGCGCGCTGACCGCGGAGTACCTCGCCCGGGTCGCGCCCGACGGCCTGCGGATCGCGCTCGCCGGGCGCTCGGCGGCGAAGCTCGAGGCGGTCCGCGCCGGCCTGCCCGACGCGGCCCGCTCCTGGCCGGTGGTCGTGGCCGACAGCGGCGACGAGGCGCAGCTCGACGCGCTGGCCGCCTCGACCCGCGTCGTCCTCACCACCGTCGGCCCGTACGCGCGGCTCGGCCTGCCGCTCGTGGGCGCCTGCGCGCGGGCGGGCACGCACTACGCCGACCTCACCGGCGAGGTGCTGTTCATGCGCGCGACGATCGACGCGTGGGACGCGACGGCGCGGGAGAGCGGCGCCCGGATCGTCCACACCGCGGGCTTCGACTCGATCCCGTCCGACCTCGGCGTGCTCGCGCTGCACGAGGCCGTCGCCGCCGCCGGCGCGGGCGAGCTCGGGGACACCGAGCTCGTCGTCGTGGCGACGAAGGGCGGCTTCAGCGGCGGCACGATCGACTCGTTGCGCGGCCAGCTCGACGTCGTGCGCGCCGACCGCGACCAGCGGCGGATCGCGCTGGACCCCTACGGCCTCTCCCCCGACCGCGAGGCCGAGCCGGACCTCGGGCCGCAGCACGACCCGCGCAGCGTCACGCGCGGAGCCGACGGCCGGTGGCGCGCGCCGTTCCTCATGTCGACGATCAACACCCGCGTCGTGCGCCGCAGCAACGCGCTGCTCGGTCACGCCTACGGACGGACGTTCCGCTACCAGGAGTACCTGAGCGGCGGCCGGGGCCCGCGCGGCGCGGTCACCGCCGGGGTCGTCACCGGCGGCCTCGGAGCGCTCATGGCCGGGCTCGCGTTCGGGCCGACGCGCAAGCTCCTGGACCGCGTCCTGCCGGACCCGGGCGAGGGGCCGAGCGAGGAGCTGCGCCGCCGCGGCTTCTTCCGGATCGAGCTGACGACGACCACGACGAGCGGCCGGCGCTTCCGCTGCCGGGTGTCGGCGCAGGGCGACCCCGGCTACCAGGCGACGGCCGAGATGCTCGGGGAGACCGGCCTCGCGCTGGCCCTCGACGAGGAGCGGCTGCCCGACCGCGCCGGCGTCCTGACCCCGGCCACCGCGGTGGGCACGGTGCTCACCGACCGCCTGCGCGCGGTCGGCCACGTCTACGACGTCACCGAGGAGTCCTAGGCGTCGCGGCGGCGTCCCGGGCCACCGTCGGGCGCCTCGCCGCGCATCCCGGCCGGATCAGCCGCCGAGCGGGGTCGCGCCCGCGGCGGCCGCGAACGCGGCGACCATCGGCACCGGCGGGTCGCGGTCGAGCGCGACGAGGCCGACCGGCGAGCGGAGCTCCGGCGCGACGATCGGCAGGACCCGCGCGTCGGCGGGCGGGGTCAGCAGCGGCGTCCAGCGGTCGGCGACGATGCTGCTCCAGCCGTCCTGGACATGGGCCAGCAGCGCGCTGAGCGAGTCGGTCTCCAGCGCGACCTCCGGCGCGACCCCGGCGTCCTCCAGGGCCCGGTCGATGATCCGCCGGTTCTGCATCTCGGGCGTCAGGAGGCAGAGCCGCAGCCCGCCGAGCTCGTCCCAGCGGACCGCGTCGCGGCCGGCGAGCGCCGCGGCGTCGGTGCCCGAGGCCACGAGCCGGTAGCGCTCCGCGTAGAGCGCCCACGCGCGGCGGCCGTGCGCGACCTCGGCGTCGAGGTACGTCGCGGCGAGATCGAGCGCGAAGCCGTCGAGGTCGCGCTCGAGCTCCCGCGAGGTCGCCGAGCGCAGCTCCACGCGCAGGCCGGGGTGCTCGCGCAGGAGCCGCGACGCGACGCGCGAGACGGCCGGGAGCGTCGTCGGGATCGCCCCGACCCGCAGGACGCCGCCGCCCTCGCCGCGCAGCCGCGCGACGTCGTCGGCGAGGTCCCGCTGATCGGCGACGATCCGCCGCGCCCAGCGCAGCACGCGCTCGCCCTCCGGCGTCAGGCCCTCGTAGCGGCGGCCCCGGCGCACGAGCGGCAGGCCGAGCGCGGCCTCCAGCGCCTGGATCCCGGCGGAGAGCGTCGGCTGCGTGACGTGGCAGCGCTCGGCGGCGCGGCCGAAGTGCCGCTCGCCCTCGAGCGCGACGAGGTACTCGAGGTGCCGCGGGTTCATCGCCCGGCGGCGATCTCGGCCGCGAGGTCCCCGAAGCCCGCCACGAGCGCCGAGCAGTCCGCGACGAGCCGCTCGCGGTCGACCGGCAGCGCGCCGTCGACCCAGGCGACCATGAGCTCCGAGAGGCCGCCCGCCAGCAGCGTCGCGGCGATCCGGATCGTCGGCTCGGCGTCGGGCCCGGCCGGGTAGCGCTCCCGGCCGAGCGTCGCGATGATCTCCGCCAGGCCCGCCAGCGAGGCGGCCCGGCGCGGCGCGAGCGCCGGTGCCGCGTGCGCCTCGACGAGCAGCACCCGCGCCCGACGCGGGTCGCCGGTCAGCGCGTCGACCATCGTCCGGACGGCGGCGTCGGCCTGACCGGCGCGGTCGTCCGCCGGGACCGCGGCGATCGCGGCGAGGATCTCCTCGGTCACGAGCGCGGCGATCTCGTCGTAGACCTCGCCGGCGAGCGCCTCGAGGTTCGCGAAGCTCTCGTAGAAGAACCGGGTCGAGAGGCCGGCGGCCTCGCAGACCCCGCGGACCGTCGCGCCGGCCCAGCCGGCGTCGCCCAGCTGCGCCAGCCCGGCGTCCAGCAGCTGCCGTCGCCGCGCGCGCACGCGCTCGTCGGCGGTCTGGCCTCCGTAGACGCGGGCCGTGCTCACCGCGCCATTATGGCCTCACGCCGCGACGCCGCGGGCGTCGTCGCCCCGAGCGCGGAACGCCTCGCGGTAGCGCTGCGGGCTCACGCCGACCACCCGCGCGAACCGCTGGCGGAAGCTCGCGCCCGAGCCGAAGCCGGTCCGGCGCGCGACGCCGGCGATCGGCTCGTCGGTCGCCTCGAGGAGCTGCTGGGCGCGGCGCACGCGGGCCCGCAGGAGCCACTGCAACGGCGTCGTCCCGGTCTGCTCGCGGAACCGCCGGGTGAGGGTGCGCGGGCTGACGTGCGCGCGGGCCGCGAGGTCCTCCACGGCGAGGTCGTCGGCGAGGTGCCGCTCGATCCACGCCAGCAGCGGCGCGAGCGACGCGCCCGGATCCGGTGGGGGCTCGTGGTCGACGAACTGCGACTGCCCGCCGGCCCGCTCCGGGGCCATCACCGCCGCGCGCGCCGTGGCCGCGGCGACCGCGGGTCCGTGGTCGCGCCGTACGAGGTGCAGGCAGAGGTCCATGCCGGCCGCTGCGCCGGCGGAGGTGAGGATCGCCCCCTCGTCGACGTACAGGACGTCCGGATCGACGGTCACGCGCGGGAAGCGGCGGGCGAGCTCGGCGACGCCCTTCCAGTGGGTCGTCGCGCGACGGCCGTCGAGCAGCCCCGCCTGGGCGAGCACGAACGCCCCGCTGCAGACCGACGCGACCCGCGCGCCCCCGGCGGCCGCGTCGCGCAGCGCGTCGAGCGCCGGGACGGGGACCGGCGCCAGCGGGTCGCGGACGCCCGGCACGACCACCGTGGCGGCGCGGCGGAGGGCGTCGAGGCCGTGCGGCGCGCAGAGCGCGAAGGCCCCCGCGTCGACCGGCGTCGCGGGGTCCACCGCGCAGACCTCGACGCGGTACGCCGGCGAGCCGTCGGCGCGGGCCGTCCAGCCGAACGCGTCGCACGGGATCGAGAGGTCGAACGGCACCACGCCGGGCAGGGCCAGCACGGCCACCGCGACCGGCGGGGTCGCGCCGTCGGGCACGGCGGAGCGCGTGGTGGACACGCCCGCACCGTAGCGCGCCTGTCCGGATCTCATCGCACCCCGTCGTTTCCGCCACGCCGGGTCGCCGTATCGTCGCCGCCGCGATGACGAAGCTCCTGCTCAGCCTCCACGTGATCGCCGCGATCGTCTGCGTCGGTCCGGTGACGCTGGCCGCGAGCCTCTTCCCGCGCCACGCGCGCCGCGCGAGCGCCGGCGACCCGGGCGACGCGACGATCGCGGTGACGATGCACCGCATCAGCCGTCGCTACGCGACGCTCGGGGTGCTCGTCCCGGTCCTGGGCCTCGCCACCGGCGCCGCGCTCGGCGTCCTCGGCGACGCGTGGCTCTCGGCGTCGATCCTCCTCACCGCGGCCGCGGCCGGCGTGCTCGTCGGCCTCGTGCTGCCGGGCCAGGAGCGCGCGCTCGCGGCGCCGCCTCCGGCGCGCCTCGCGATGCACGCCGGGCTCTTCAACGTCCTGTGGGCCGTGGTCGTCGTCCTGATGATCGTGCGCCCGGGCTCGACGACCGGGGCGTGACGTGCTGCGCCGCGGCCGGGCGCGGATCTTGAAACACAACGTTCCCCTTGGTTAGCATCGGGGGAGATGCACGGACCGCCGCCCCGGGCGACCCACCGCGCGATCGGCGTGGGCAACCTCGACGACGACGCGCTGCACGCGCGCCTGGCCGCCGAGCGCCACGTCGGCGACCCGCTCGCCGACGCCGCGGTCGTCGCCCTGCGCGCCGCGGGCGGGCGACGCGGGTGGCGCCTGCTGGACGACGCCCTGATCGCCGGCGCCGCCGGCGATCCACCTCCGGCCGCCCTGCCCGAGGCCGTGCGCGATCTGCTCGAGGCCGCCGCGACGATCCCGCCGTGGCTCGACCTGCCGCTCGTGCGCGCCGGCGCGAGCGCCCACTGGCGGGTCGGGTTCCTCGCCCAGACGATGGCCCTGACCTACGGGTCGCTCGCCTTCGGCTACCAGTACGCCGACCTCGCCCGTCCGCTCGTGATGACCGGGCGGCTGGAGCGGATGGTGCCGCGCCGGATCTCGGAGACGGCGCGCTGGGCGCTCGCCGCGACGACGCCCGGCGCGATGGCCCCGTGGCGCGACGGATGGGCGGCCACCGTCCGGGTCCGGATCGTCCATGCGCTCGTGCGCGCGCACCTCGCCCGGCGAGCGGACTGGCAGGCCGAGTGGGGCGTGCCGATCTCCTCCGCTGCGTCGCTGGCCACCGGGATCGGAGGCTTCCTCGTCGTGCCGCACGACGCGATGGCCGACCTCGGCGTGCGCGCGACGGACGCCGAGCGCGAGGCCCGGACCGCCCTCTAGCGCTGGATCAGCCACGTCATGGGCGCACCGACCGACCTGCTGCCGGCCTCGTGGGCCGAGGCGGTCCGCCTCGTCGACGCGCTCGAGCCGCTGATGGGCGAGCCGATCGACGGCAGCGCCGAGCTGCTCGACGCGCTGACCGGCCACGGCGCGCCCTCGGCCCAGGCCGTCCCGGGCCCTCCCGGCTGGGCGCTGCAGCGGCTGTCGACGACCGTCGGCCAGGCGCTCACCCGCCGCTGGATGGGCCGCGAGCGCGCCGACGCCCTGGGGGTCGGCGGGGCCGGGTTCGACCGCCTCGTGCCACTCGTCCGGCCGCTCTCGATCGCCGCGGGTGCCACGACGGCCACCGGCGTGCTCGGCTCCGACGAGCGGGTCGCCCGGCTGCAGATCGCCATGCTCGGCGGCTTCCTGGACCGCATCGGCGGCGCGTCCTCGCACCTGGCCCCCGCGGACGTCGCCTGAGCGGCGCCGCCCTCCGGCGAACCCCCGGTACCGGGGGGTACCACGATCCTCGCGCGCTGGTACCGTTCGGTACCGCCCGCTGCTTCCCGCCGAGGAGATCCCCGTGACCAGCCCCGCCAGCCCGCCGCTCGACGGCATCGGCTTCACCGTCCCGCCCGAGCTGCGCAGGATCCTCGACGAGGTCCGTGCCTTCGTCGCCGACGACGTCCTGCCGGCCGAGGCGCAGCTCGCCGATCACACCGACGACGCCGCGGTCTGGCCGGTCGTCGAGCAGCTGCGCGAGCGCGCCCGCGAGCGCGGGATCTACACGCCCCACATGCCCGAGGAGTGGGGCGGGCTCGGACTCGGCGTCACCGGCATGGCGCTCATCTCCCAGGAGGTCGGCGTGAGCTACCTCGCGCCGCTGGCCATCAACGCGATGGCCCCGGACGAGGGGAACATGCACACGTTCCTCATCGCCGGCAACGAGGAGCAGAACGAGCGGTGGCTGCGCCCGCTCGCCGAGGGCCGCATCCGCTCGTGCTTCGCGATGACCGAGCCGGACGTCGCCTCGTCGGACCCCCTGAACCTCGCCACCACGGCCGTCCGCGACGGCGACGAGTGGGTGCTCAACGGCCGCAAGTGGTTCATCACCGGCGCGATCGGTGCCTCGATCGCGATCGTGGTGGCGAAGACCGGCGACGACCCCGCCGCGCGCCATCGCAACTACTCCCTGATCCTCGTCCCGACCGACACCCCGGGCTGGGAGGTCGTCCGCGACCCCGACATCATGGGCGCGCACTTCGTCGGTGGCCACCCGGAGATCCGCCTGACCGACGTGCGGGTCCCGATCGGCAACCTGCTCGGCGGCGAGGGCGAGGGCTTCGTCATCTCGCAGAAGCGGCTCGCCGGGGGCCGGCTCGCGCACGCGATGCGCTGGATCGGCGTCTCGCAGCGGGCGGTGGACCTCACCGCCGCCCGGCTCCAGGAGCGCGAGGCCTTCGGCGGCGCGCTCTCGCAGCAGCAGGCGCTGCAGTTCTTCCTCGCCGACAGCGCGATCGACCTCTACGCCTCGCGGCTCATGGTCCTCAACGCGGCGTGGAAGGTCGAGCACGGCCTCCCCCACCGCCAGGAGATCGCGATGCTCAAGACGTTCGTCTCCGAGGCGTTCGGCCGGATCCTCGACCGCTGCGTCCAGATCTACGGCTCGCACGGCATCGCGACGGAGGACTTCCCGATCGGCCGCTGGTACGCCGACAGCCGCGCCGCCCGGATCTACGACGGCGCGAGCGAGGTGCACCGGATGACGATCGCGCGCACCCTGCTGAAGCTCGCCCGCGAGGGCTCCACGGCGTCCGGCTGCGGCGCCATCGACTGAGCCGGGCATGAGCGAGCGGACGTCCCCGGTCCCCGGGATCGAGCAGGAGCGGGTCGGCGCCTGGCTGCGCGCCCGCCTCCCCGGCGTGGCCGCGGACGCGGCGTTCTCCTACGCGCGGATCGGCGACGGCCGCTCGAACCTCACCTTCCGCGTGCAGGACGACGCCGGCGACCGCTGGGTGCTGCGCCGGCCGCCGCTCGGCCGGCGCCTGCGCGGCGCCCACGACATGGCGCGCGAGCACCGGCTGCTCGCGGCGCTGCACCCCGCGGGGGTGCGCGTGCCCCGGCCGCTGGGGCTCTGCGAGGACGAGGCGGTGACCGGCGCGCCGTTCTACGTCATGGAGCTCGCCGACGGCACCGTCGTCGCCGACCGCGACGACCTGGGTGCGCTCCCCGAGGCGCACCGCGCCACGACGAGCCGCTCGCTCGCCGAGGAGCTCGCCGCGCTGCACGCCGTCGACGTCGACGAGATCGGCCTCGGGGACCTCGCCCGCCGCGACGGCTACGCCGCCCGCCAGGTCCGCGGGTGGTGGCGGCAGTGGGAGGCCTCGCGCACCCGCGACGTCCCCGCGGTCGACCGCCTGCGCGACCGCCTCGAGGCCGCGGCGCCGACGCAGGACCACCTCGCGCTCGTCCACGGGGACTACAAGCTCGAGAACGTCGTCCTGCACGAGGACGGCACGGTCCAGGCGATCCTCGACTGGGAGCTCTGCACCCTCGGCGAGCCGCTCGCGGACCTCGGCACGATGCTCACGTACTGGAGCCGCCCGACCGACGATCCGGCCTGGGCGCTGGCCGGCGAGGCCGCGCCGACGCGCGCGGAGGGATTCCTCGATCGCGACGCGCTCGTGGCCGCCTACGCCGCAGCGTCCGGCGCCGACCTCGCGCGGCTCCCGTACTACGAGGCCCTCGCGGCGTGGCGGCTGGCGATCATCGTCCAGGGGGTCGTGAAGCGGTTCCGCGACAACCCCGCGAACGCGAACGTCCCGCCGGAGGAGCTCGACCCGAAGATCGACGCGCTCGCCGCGCGCGGCGAGGCGCTGCTCGACGCGGCCTGACCGCCCGAGCGCCGACGGCGAGACCGCGGGCATGTTGTTGCGTTCGCAACGACTTTGGTTTATCGTTGCTCTCGCAACCACTGGCCCCCGAGCGGGACCGCGAGCGAGAGGATCGGGCGATGCGCCTCGAAGGGCTCCACCACATCACGATGATCACCGGCGACGCGCGGGCGAACGTCGCCTTCTACGCCGACGTCCTCGGGCTGCGCCTCGTGAAGAAGACGGTGAACTTCGACGCGCCCGAGGCCTACCACCTGTACTTCGGCGACGAGCAGGGCTCGCCCGGATCGATCCTCACGTGGTTCGAGTTCGCCGGCGCGACCCCGGGCCGCGCCGGTGCCGGCATGGTCCACGAGATCGAGCTCGCGGTGCGCGGCGCCGCCGCGCTGGACTTCTGGGCCGGTCGCCTGGCCGTGCGCGGCCACGCGACCGAGCGCGTCGACGAGCGGCGCCTGCGCTTCCGCGATCCCGACGGCCTCGAGCTCGCGCTCGTCGTGCTCGACGCGGCGGTCCCCTCGCTGGCCGCCCAGCACCCGGACGTCCCCGCCGAGCACGCGATCGACGGCGTCGCCGGCGTGCGCGCCTACCCGCGCCGGCGCGCCGCCGACGAGACGCCGGAGGCCCTGGCGACCGCCGCCGAGCCCGACCGCGCGCTGCTCGTGGAGACGCTCGGCTTCGAGGAGGTCGGACCGGGCGCCTACCGCCTGGCCGGCAACGGGCGGCACGTCGCCTACGCCTACGACCGCGCGCCCGCCGAGCGGCCGGTGCCGGGCGCCGGCACCGTCCACCACATCGCCTGGCACAGCCGCGACGCCGACCACGAGGGCTGGCGCGCCCGCGTCGGCGAGGCGGGCCAGTTCGTGACGCCGATCATCGACCGCGACTACTTCGACGCGATCTACTTCCGCCAGCCGCAGGGGATCCTCTTCGAGATCGCCACGACCTCGCCGGGCTTCGCCGTCGACGAGCCCGCCGACCGGCTCGGCGAGGAGCTGCGCCTGCCGCGCCAGCACGAGCGGCTGCGCTCCGTGCTGCTGCAGCACCTGACCCCGATCGAGAACCCCCGCGCCGCCCGCCGGACGGCCGCGGGCGAGGAGGTGCCGTCCGCATGACCGTCCCGCCCGACCTCGTCCTCGCCGAGCGGCCCGCCGCCGGCGAGCCCGAGGGCCTGCTCGTGCTGCACCACGGTCGCGGGACGAGCGAGCAGGACCTCCTGCCGCTCGCCGACGAGCTCGACCCCGAGCGGCGGCTGCACGTGGCCGCCCCGCGCGGACCGCTGCAGCTGCCCGGCTGGCCCGGCTTCCACTGGTACGCGGTGCCGCGGGTCGGCTACCCGGACCCCGCGACGTACGCCGCCGCCTACGCCGCGCTGGCCCGCGTCCACGACGGCCTGTGGGCGCGGACGGGGATCGGCCCCGAGCGGACGGTCCTCTCCGGCTTCTCGATGGGCTCCGTCATGAGCTACGCGCTGGGCCTCGGTCCCGACCGGCCGCGGCCGGCGGGTCTGCTCATCCACGCCGGCTTCGTCCCGACCGTCCCGGGCTGGGAGCCCGACCTCGCCCACCGGCGCGGCCTGCCGGTGCGGATCAGCCACGGGAGCGCGGACCCGATCATGGACGTCGCCTTCGCCCACGACGCCCGTGAGCGGCTGACGGCCGCCGGCCTCGACGTCCGCTACGCCGAGCACGGCGGTGCCCACCACCTGGCGCCGTCCGACGCGCCGGCCGGCCGGGCGTTCCTCGACGAGGTCCTGCCGCCGCGCGGGTGAGTCCCGGCGGGCCGCCTCCCGGCGACCCACCGGACCTCCTCGCGTACGCCGACGACGCCGGCGAGGACGTGTTTCGTCGCCATCCCGCGCGGGTACGTGAGGGTCACGGGACGAGCGGCGACCCCGCCGCCCACCCGCTACCCCCGACGAGAGGATCGAGATGACCCCCGACACCGATCGCATCAAGGGCCAGGCCAAGGAGGCCGCCGGCGCCGTCACCGACGACGACGAGCTGCGCCGCGAGGGCAAGACCGACCAGGCCGTCGGGAAGGCCAAGGAGGCCCTCGACGACCTGCGCGAGAAGGCCGACGGCGCGGTCGACAAGGTCAAGGGCGCCATCGGCCGGTAGTCCCCAGCCGTCGGGCCGGCGCTCCCCCTCTCCGGCCCGCCGATCCCATCCCGCGCCTCCCGCGACCCGGCCCCGCCGGGTCGCGGTCGTTCCGGGGGCGCCCGCCGGCACCCCCGGGCGACGGCGCCGTCGCCCGCCGGGGCCCTCGGCGGTCGGTCGCGGCGCCGGGGTCCGGCAGCGCTCGCGCCTCAGAGGTCGGCGCGCACCGACGCCACGCGCTGCACGCCGAGGCTCGCGTGCGGGAGCTCCACCTCGCGCAGCCGGCCGCGTGCCGCGGGCGGCAGCCGCCGGGCCGCGTCCTCGCCGGCGAGCACCCGCCCCGGCCGCGCGGCCTTCGCCAGCGCGTGCGAGGCGTTGACCGCCATCCCGAAGAGGTCGCCGGCGCGCTCGACGACCGGCCCGCGCGCGAGGCCTCCGCGTGCGGCCAGCGGCAGCGCCGCCTGCAGCCGCGCGACGAGCTCGACCGCGACCGCCGCCACCGCCACGGTGTCGGTGCCGGAGAGGAAGACGCCGTCGCCGACGTACTTCACGACCTGCACCGGTCGACCGACGACGGCGTTCTGGGTCGCCTCGAAGAGCCCGTCGACGAGCGCCTCGAGCTCCGGCTCGCCGACCTGGCGCAGGTACGCCGTGGAGCCCACGAGATCGACCATCGCGATCGTCCGCTCCGGGGACGCCGTCGCCTCCTCCAGCGCGTCGCCGGCGAGCGCGACGCGCAGCGACTCGTGGAGCCCGAGCCGGTGGAAGAGCTGGAAGCCGGCCGCGCCCATGCCGTGCAGGCCCTCGAGGGTCGCCTCCAGGCGCGCGGGGCGCTCGGCCGCCGGGAGCCGTCGCAGCTCGTCGCGGACGATCGGCACCTCGGCCGAGACGATCCGGCTCATCGCGCGCACGTAGGCCTGCACGAGCGTCGGCAGCGCCTCGGTCGGGATGCGCGCCACCGACCGCTGCCGCAGGAGGGACGCGAGCTCGCGCTCGACGACCTCGCGCCGCACGTCGTCGAAGCCGGCCCGGCGGAGGGTCGCCGCGGCCTGCGGGCTGAGCTCGCCGCCGCGACCGGTCACGAGGCCCGCGTCCTCGAGCGCGTGCAGGACGCGGGAGATCGCCTGGCGCGCGCCGCCGTGGCGGTCGTCGCCGAGACCGAGGCGCCGCTCGAGGACGGCCGCCAGCTCGGCAGCGAGCCCGGCGGCGTCCTCGTCGCTCACGACTGCGCCTGGGGCGCGTCCACGACGTCGTACTCGTCGTAGACGGCACCGAGCAACCGCCGGTCCAGCACGACCGCCGAGACGAACAGCACGACGATCGTCAGCAGGCCGATCATCACGAGCGGCCGGCCGATCCCGTCCTGGAAGAAGCTCGCCTCGAGCCCCGTCGCCGTGCGCAGCTCGTTGGAGATCCCGTCCCCGAGCTCGAGCGATCCGCCGATCCCGGCGAGCGCCCAGCGGGAGATCATGAGGTCCGACACGAGCCGGATCGGCTCGATCATCTGCGTCGGCGGGATCAGCGCGCCGGCGAGCAGCATCTGCGGGATCGCCACGAGCGGCAGCGCCGTCGTCGACTGGCCCGGGGTGCTGACCGCAGCGGACATGAGGAGCCCGATCCCGACGCTGCCCCACGCGACGGCGATCATCACGACCGTCACGCCGAGGTACTGGGTGAGCGGGCCGTCCGGCGGCTGCAGCATCGCGACCGGCACGACGAGGAGGAACGCCTCGAGCGCCACGAGCGGGAACAGGATCACGACCTTCGACACGAGGTAGCTGTCCAGCCGCACCCCGACGGCGACCTCGCGCAGCAGCTGCTCGCGCTCGCGAGCGATCTCGCGGCAGGCGCTGATGAGCCCCAGCCAGATCGCGCCGATGACCATCATGAACGTCAGCAGGACGCCGTAGAAGGTGCCCAGCACGGAGTCCGAGAGGATGTTCGACGGCACTGTGAGCCCGATCGCCAGGCCGATCAGCGGCGCCTGGACGATGAGCAGCGCGAGCGAGCGCGAGTCGCGGCGCAGGCACAGCGCGTAGCGCGAGGCGAGCGTCCGGATCTGCGCCCCGGCGGGCGGCAGGCCGGCGCGCGGCGCGGGGCTCTCCGCCTCGGCGGGCACGGCGGCGAGCGGCCCGTCGGCCGGCACCGGCAGCTGATCGACGGCCGTGTAGACCTCGTCGATCGCCTCGACCCCGAAGTGCCGCAGCACCTCGTCGTGGCTGCCGGTGAACGCGATCCGGCCGCCGGGGGCCATGACGGCGATCCGGTCGCACAGCCGGAGGCTGCTCGTCGCGTGGGTCGAGAGCAGGACGGCGAGGCCCCGGTCGGCGAGCTCGCGCATCTGCTGCATGAGCCGGCGCTCGAGTCCCGGGTCCAGGCCGGTCGTCGGCTCGTCGAGCACGAGCACCGACGGTCGACCGACGAGCTCGGTGCCGACGCCCACGCGGCGGCGCTGGCCGTCGGAGAGGTCGCGCACGCGGTGGTCGGCGCGGTCGGTCATGTGCAGCTCGCCGAGGACCGCCTCGACGCGCGCGTGGCGCTCCTCCTCCGAGACGTCGTTGCCCCGCAGGGCGGCGGCGTAGCGCAGCGCCTCGCGAACGGTGAGCTGCGGGTGGACGAGGTCGCCCGTCGGGACGTAGCCGACCTCGTCGGTGCACTGCCAGATCGGGCGCCCACCGATGTCGATCGCCCCGGCGCTCGCGGCGTTGACGCCGGCGAGGACCCGCAGCAGGGTCGACTTGCCGGCGCCGCTGGCGCCGATGACGGCCACGAGCTCGCCCGGCGCGACCGCGAGGTCGGCGCCGCGGACGAGGACCTGGCCGCCGGCTTGGACGTGGACGGCGCGGCCGCGGAGGCCGGTGCTCGCGGTCGGCGCAGCGGTGGAGGACGGCGCGGCGGCGGACATCACCGCCGATCCTCCCGCATCTGCGGGTCGGGCCGCGCCGTCCATCGAGCGGTCAGTCGTCCTTCCCGCTCGTCTTCGGGGTCTTGATGGCGTACTTCGACGGCGACGTGAGCACCGTCGGGTTGTCGATCTCGCTGATCCGATCGATCAGCTTGATCCACTGACCCGGCTTCAGCACCTGCTCGACCTGCTTGCCGAGGCGCTTGCTGCCGGTGATCTGCGGCCGATACCCCACATGGATGTGATCGTCGTGATCCGGCAGCGACAACGTGTTGTCAGTACCGGGATAGGTCATCAACGAGATGATCTGGTGTGGCTTCATCGCCCCCTGCAACTGCAGGATCAACCGGTTCGTCTGATCGGTGATCGACCCCGCACCCTGCGTCCCACGCTCGATCCGGATCCCGTTCACCGCCGCGATATCCACCGCGGTGCCGGTCGAGTGCTCGGACACGTTGCCGGACTTCGACAGGATCGAATGCCCCGACTTCAGCGACGTGATCTGCAGCCGCAGGCCGTTGGCGGTCAGGTACTCCAGCAGCGCGAGGACGCGCCGGTCGATCGCGCCGCGCTCGATGTCCTGGCGGCCCGCGCCGTAGATGTCGAGGTCCTTGTTGGCCAGGACGCGCTGCACGAGCTGCTCCTTGCTCATGAGCAGCACCTGGCCGGCGGACGCGTTCTCGCCGAAGAACGCGCTCGTGCCCTTCGCGCGATAGACCGCGGTGGACTCCAGCAACTTCCACCCATCCAGCACGGGCTTCGGGTCGATCCGCGGCGCGCCCTTGCCCACGGGGCGGATCTCGAACACGAGGTGCGGATCGCCGGTGCGCGTGGTCTGCCCGATGCGGCCCAGGACGGTGCCCGCGAGCACGCGCGAGCCCTTCTTCAGCCGCTTCAGCGTCACGTCCTTCGCGGACAGGCCGTGCAGCGCCGAGAGGTACGAGGAGTAGCCGCCCGAGGACAGCCGGTCGTTGGCGACCTGCTCGGCACCACCGTGCTGCTGGACGGCCGGCCGCAGCGGGTTCGCGAAGACCCGCTGCTTCGCCCCAGCGACTGCGGCGTCGGCGGCAGCCGTAGGACGGTCGCTCGCGGCGGCCCGCGCCGCGGCACGCACGTCGCGCTGGCTCCCGGCCGACGCCGCCGACGTGGGCTTGGGGTCCTTCCCCGGCTCGGCGGCCGCGGCCGCACGCTGCTCGGCCCGCTTCACCGCGGCCGGCTTGGGGACCGGGTAGAAGGTCGAGACCTTCTTCAGGTTGCCGTAGGTGTACGTGTTGCCGTAGGCGTCGCGCAGCTGGACGAACCGTCCGAGGCGCGGGTTGCGCCCGACCTTCACGATCTCGCCGTCCTGCACCGCGACCGCCGCCGCACCGTTACGGGAGAACACCTGCAGCGAGTCGCGCCCCTTCTCGGCATCGACCGTCTTCGCCGCGTTCCTCGTCCGCTTGACCTTCTTGAGCTTCGTGACCGCGTCCGCATCAGCACCCGCGTAGCGCGCCTTCGCCGCGACGGGGAACACGCCCTGCGTCAGCCCCGTCAGCGACCCGACGAGATCCGGCGGCAACCCACCGATCAGACGCGCGCGCAACAGCACCGAATCGACGTACCAATCGGCGTGGTTGTACGCGAAGATCGCCTTCCTGAGGTCCTTCTCCGCCCCCGCGGCACGCAGATACCGCGCCGACGCGAAGATCGCATCGACCGGGTTGTACGGATCCTTCTCCCCGTCCCCGTTGGCGTCGACGCCGTAGGCCTTCCACGTCGCGGGCATGAACTGCATCCAGCCCAGCGCGCCCGCGGAGGAGACGTTGAGGTTGCGGCCGTAGTCGGTCTCGATCTCGTTGATCGCCGCGAGGATCTCCCACCGCACGCCGTACTGGATGCCCGCGGCCTGGTAGATCGGCAGCAGGAACGGCGGGATCCGGAACCGATCGATGAAGAAGTTCGGCACCCCCACCGGTGCGGGGCCCGGCAGCACCTCGACCGTCGAGGCATCCAGCGGATCGGGCGCCTCGGCCCGTGCGGCCCCCTCAGCCGCCACCGGCCGTCGACGCTCGCGCTCGCGCGTGACCTTCGTGCCGTCCGTGCGGTCCTCGGCAGCATCGGCGGCCGCCCGCGACTGCCGCCGCTCCTCGCGCCCAGCGCGACCGGCGGCGCTCGCCGCGGCCTCGCTGCCCGCGCGCGCCGCGGAGGCGCCGGCGGCCGCGGCCGCGCCGTCGGCGGACGGGCCTCCCGGCTGGCCCGCCGGCGCCGGCGTGGCGGCGGATCCCGCGCTGGAGCCGCTCGAGCCCCCGCCGCCGGTGACCTTCACCGCCGCGACCCCCAGATCCGGCAGGGGGATCTGGTCCAGCGGCGTCCCCGGCGGCACGTCGACGGTGATCGACACGACCTTGCCCCCGGCCAGCGTCACCTCGATCGTGCGCTGCTCCGCGGACGCCCCCGCGACCTGCCCGAGCCCCGCGGCCACGAGACCGGCGGAGCCGAGCCCGACGAGGGCCCGGCGACCCGGCAGACGGCGCCCGGGCTCGGCCGGGGATGGCCGTCGACGCGGGCTCACCGTGCGCCCTCCGGGCGCGCGCGGAGGCGCGCTCCGGCGGTCGGATGTCCAAGTGATGCCGTGAACGACGGCGGCGCAACAGTGCTCATGCAGCCTCTCCCGGGGCCGACCGTATCCGCACGACGGACTCGCGCAACAGGTCGGGCGGCACTCCCGAAGGCCACCGTAATGTGCCCGCGGCACCACCGACCACCCGCCGCAAGGGGGTTCGTGCTCCCCCGAACGGGGCGTGTTCGCCCGTCGCCACCCGCTGCGGCGGCCTCGGCGAGGGGCGTCGGCGGCGGCGAGCGGCTCAGCGACCGCGTCGCACGAGCGTCATCGTCCAGCGGACGGTCGTCGTGCCGGTGACGCCCGAGCCGCGGAGCTTCCAGGTGCGCCGCCCGAGCACGACGTGCTTGCCGAACCGCCGCGTCACGAGCTCGCGTGCGGGGATCCGGACCGTCGTCCTCGTCAGGTCCTCCTCATCGACGTCGGCGTGCGCGTGGAGCTCGCAGCGCGCGAACCGGTCCGGCGTCAGCGGGCCGAGCAGCGCCGGCGTCGACGCGACGCCGAGGCGACCGCGCTCGTAGGTGACGACGAAGCTTCGCGCTTGCCGCTTCGTCCCGCAGTCGCTCGGCCCGCGGTCCACGGGCGCGCTCGGGTTCTGCCCGCAGCTGCCCCCGATCGTCCGCGAGGTGACGTCCGCCGAGCGGGTGACGGTGCCGAGGGCGTCGCCCTCCTCGGCCAGCGGCCAGAGGAGGGCCACCTCCCCGCCCACGCGGTGCGCCTGCACGAGCACGGGCTTGTGCGTGCGCACCCGCAGGACCTGACGACCGCTGCCGGTGCTCTCCACGAGCGGCGAGCAGTCCCGCGCGCTCGCGCGCGGGACGAGCCGCCAGGTGGTCGTCTGCGTCGCGTCGATGGAGACGGCGTAGCGGACCGAGGTGACCGACGGGACGCGAGGCGCGGCGCCCGCCGCGAGCGGGACGATCGCCAGCAGCCCGGCGGCGAGGCCGCCCGCGCCGAGGGCGAGCAGCGGTGGACGGGGCGGGCTCGGGACCATGCCGGCCACGCTAGGCCGCGCGCCCTGGCGCGCCATCGGGGGAAGCCCCGCCCCGGGCCCCCCGGCCCGCCCGGCCCCGGACGGGGCGACGGGGCCGGGGCATCGCTGCCGCCGGCCCCGTCGGGTACCGCGCCGGGCGGGCCGGAGCGCGAGCCCCGGCGCGTCACGTGACCGGGATCAGCGCAGGCGCAGCGCGACCTTCTCGACGCTGCGGAGGCCGCCACCGACCGCGGTGACCGTGACCTTCGACGAGCGCGCCGCGGCCTTCGTGCTGCGGAGCTTGATCTTCACGCGCTTGCTCGCGCCCGGGGCGAGCGTGCCGACCTTGATCGTCTTCGTCGCCGCGGTGACGCCGCGCGGCGTCTTCACCCGCACGCGGACGCTGCTGACGGTCTGCTGGGTCGAGTTCGTGATCGTCGTGAACGTCGTCAGGGCCTGCCCGATGACGCCCTTGATGAGCGCCGGCAGGTCGACGCCGAGGAGCTGGACGGAGAGCTGCGAGGCCTGGGCGAGCAGGTCCTCGATCGAGACGTCGGGGATGCTCGGGTCCAGCGTCGACGTCGCCGCCTCGCACGCCTTCTGCGCCGTGTCGCTCGTGTCGCCGACCGGGGTGGCCGTCGGGAGCGTCTCGGTGGCGGTGCCGACGACCGGCACGCTCTCGCCGCCGGACTTCACGAGGCCCTTGACCGTCGCGCGGCTCGTGCTCGCCGGCTGGCCGCTGTCGAGCGCGAACTTGAAGACCTGGCTCGGCAGCTGGCAGACGTAGTTCCCCGCGCCGCCGATCGAGACGTTGAACTTCACGCCGATCGCGCCGGCGACGTCGAGCAGCGTCTTGATCGGGTCCGCCTTGCCCTCCAGCGGCGCCTTCGGGGTGAAGGAGACCGAGACGTTGAAGCCCGGCGCGTCGACCGCGAGGGTCATCGGCTTGAGGACGAGCGACGTCATCGGGATGACGATCGACTGCAGGACCTGGTTGACGACGCCGCCGAAGGCGCCGGTCAGGCTGCCGAGGATCTGCTGCGGGATCGACAGCAGCGGGCCGGCGATCGACGGGACGATGTTCGACAGCAGGCCGATGAACGGATCGAACAGGGCGCGCTGCTGCGCGGTCTTGCCGGTCGACGTCGTGGTGACCGCCGCGGTCTTCGGTGAACCAGCGTCCGCCGCGGCGGCCACGCCGGCGACTGGGCCGAGGGACAGCGCGCTGACGCACGCGCCGATCACGAGGGTGCGCTTCATGTGGTGCTCCGATCTGCCGGTCCGTGCCGACCGGCTCCCGTGGGGCGCTCCGTGACGTGCCGTCGCAGAGCGGTGACGGGGCGACCTTGGCGGCTCCCACCGCCGCGCTCCACCGCGATCAACGTCTGGTCGATGGGGGCTGGACGAGCGTCCGATCCCGCGGCCCGGAAGCTCAAGATCGCACGGCGGACAGCGGGTTCGAACGGGCACGCGGCGCCCGGTCGTCGCCCGATCCGGGCGCGCCGGATGCCCGGTTGGCCGCTGCTCCCGGACGGCCGGCACCCCACCGCGCGTCCACCGCGGGCGGGGCCGGTGTCCGACCGGCCCCGGCCGCGCTGCAGGGCCGCGGCCCGACCGAGCGCCGGCCCGCCGCGCCGGCGCTCAGCGGCGGCGCTTGCGCTTCGGCGGCAGGTCGGTGATCGTGCCCTCCGCCACCTCGGCCGCGAACGCGACGGTCTCCGAGAGCGTCGGGTGCGCGTGGACGGTGAGGCCCAGGTCGCCCGCCTCCGCCCCCATCTCGAGCGCGAAGCCCGGCTCGGCGATGAGCTCGCCGGCGTTCGCGCCGACGATCCCGGCGCCCAGCACGCGGCGGCTCGCCGGGTCGACGAGGAGCTTCGTGCGGCCGCTCGGGCTCCCGGTCGAGAGCGCGCGACCGGACGCCGACCACGGGAAGAGCCCGACCTCGACGGTCCGGCCCTCCGCCTTCGCCTGCGTCTCGGTCAGGCCGACCCACGCGACCTCGGGGTCGGTGTAGGCGACCGACGGGATCCCGCGCGCGTCGAAGGCGACGTCCTCGCCCGCGATCACCTCGGCGGCGACCTTGCCCTCGTGGGCCGCCTTGTGGGCGAGCATCGGCTGCCCGACGACGTCGCCGATCGCGAAGACGTGCGGCACCTTCGTGCGCAGCTGGTCGTCGACCGGCACGAAGCCGCGCTCGTCGACCTCGACGCCGATCTCCTCCAGGCCGAGGCCCCGGCCGTTCGGCGCGCGTCCGACGGCGACGAGGACGCGATCGAAGGTCCCGCCGTCCTCCGCGTCGCCCCGCTCCCAGCGCACGGCGACGCCGTCCTCGCCGGCCTCCACGCTCGTGACCCTCGTCGACAGGTGGATCGCGTCGTAGCGTTCCTCGATCCGCTTCTGGAGCGGCTTGACGAGGTCCTTGTCGGCCCCCGGGATGAGCTGGTCGGCCATCTCCACGACGGTCACCGCCGCGCCGAGCGCGTCGTAGACCGTGGCCATCTCCAGGCCGATGATCCCGCCGCCGATGACGAGCAGCCGCTCGGGGACGTCCGCGAGCTCCAGGGCCCCGGTCGAGTCGATGATCCGCTCGTCGTCGGGCAGGTCCGGCAGCGCGATCGGCCGCGAGCCGGTGGCGACGATCAGGTGGTCGAAGGTCACCTCGGTCCCGCCGACGTCGAGCGCGTGCTCCTCCGTGACCCGCGCCTCGCCGGTGACGACGCGGACCTCGCGAGCCTTCGCCATCTGGGCCAGCCCACCGGTGAGCCGCTCGACGATCCCGTCCTTCCAGCCGCGCAGCGCGTCGAGGTCGACCTCGGGCTCACCGAACGCGATCCCGTGCTCGGCGGCGCCCTGGGCGTCGGTGAGGACCTTCGCGGCGTGCAGCAGCGCCTTGGACGGGATGCACCCGACGTTCAGGCACACGCCACCGAGGCGCTCGTCGCGCGTGACGAGCACGACGTCGAGGCCGAGGTCCGCGGCGCGGAAGGCCGCCGTGTAGCCGCCGACGCCCGAGCCCAGCACGACGACCTCGCCGTGCGTCTCGGCGCGGCGGGGGGCCTTGCCGGCCGCGGGCCGCTCCTTCGGCGCGTCCTCCGCGGCGGCGTCCCCGCCGGACGTCGGTGCCGCGTCGCCCGTCGTCGGCGCGGCCTGCGCCCGCTCGGTGGCCTCCGGCTTCGCGGCGTCCGACCCGGCGTCGTCGCCGCCCGCGCCGTCCTCGGCGTCGGCGGTCTCGACGACCGCGATCACGGTGCCCTCGGCGACCGTGTCGCCGACGGCGACCTTCAGCGCCTGGATCGTGCCGGCGACCGTGGAGGGGACCTCCATCGTCGCCTTGTCGGACTCGAGGACGACCAGCGGGTCCTCGAGCGCCACCTCGTCGCCCTCGGCGACGAGCAGCTCGATCACCGGGACGTCCTCGAAGTCCCCGATGTCGGGGACGGTGACCTCGCGGGTCTGGCTCATCGCGGCGCTCCGCTGTCGTGGGTCGTGGTCGTCGTCATCGTCGGGCGCCTCACAGCAGCACCCGCCGCAGGTCGCCGAGCACCTGCGCGAGGTGCACGCAGAAGCGGGCCGCCAGCGCGCCGTCGATGACGCGGTGGTCGTAGGAGAGCGACAGCGGCAGCATGAGCCGCGGCTGGAACGCGCTGCCGTCCCAGACCGGCTTGGTGACCGACCGGGTCACGCCGAGGATCGCCACCTCGGGCGCGTTGATGATCGGGGTGAACACCGTGCCGCCGATCCCGCCGAGGCTCGAGATCGAGAACGTGCCGCCGCTCATGTCGCCGGGCGAGAGCTTGCCGGCCCGGGCCTTGCCGGAGAGCTCCGTGAGCTCCTCGGCGAGCTGCAGGATCCCCTTGCGGTCGACGTCGCGGATGACCGGGACGACGAGGCCGTTGGGGGTGTCGGCCGCGAAGCCGAGGTGGTGGTACTTCCGCAGGACGAGCTCGTCCCCGTCGAGCGAGCTGTTCAGCCGCGGGAACGCGTGCAGCGACGCCGAGACCGCCTTCAGCAGCAGGGCGACCATCGTCACCTTGACGTCGGACTGCTCGCCGTTCAGGCGCTTGCGGAACGCCTCGAGCTCGGTGATGTCCGCCTCGTCGCTGTGGGTGACGTGCGGGATCCGGACCCAGTTGCGCGCGAGGTTGGCCCCCGAGAGCCGCTGGATCTTCGTCAGCGGGATCCGCTCGACCTCGCCGAACTTCTCGAAGTTCACCTTCGGCCACGGCGCGAGGCCGAGGTCGCTGCCCGCGGCGACGGTCGGCGGGGTGGCCGGCGTCTCGTCGGCGGCGTGCGGGTGCGTCGCGGCCTCCTCGACGTCCTCGCGCGTGATCCGGCCGTTGCGGCCCGTGCCGGCGACGGCGCGCAGGTCCACGCCGCGCAGGCGCGCCAGCCGCCGGACCGTCGGGCTCGCGTAGACCGGGCCGTCGTCGGAGGCCGGCGCGTAGGCGCGGCCGCCGCGCGGCTGCTCGCCGCCGGGTGCCGGGGAGCGCACCGGGGTGGCGTCCCTGGCCGCCTCCGCGGACCCCTCGGCCCGTCCGGAGGACGCTCCGCCGCCCTGCGCGTCGCCACCGGCGGAGCGCTGCGCGCTCCCGCCGGAGCCGGTCGCCTCGCCGGCGGAGGAGCCCTGCTCGGCGTCGCCCGCGGAGGCCTCCGGATGGTCGCCGGCCCCACCGCCGTCGGCGTCGATCACCGCGATGACCGTGCCCTCGGCGACGGTGTCCCCGACGGCGACCTTCAGCTCCTTCACGGTGCCGGCGGCGCTCGACGGGACCTCCATCGTCGCCTTGTCCGACTCGAGGACGACGAGCGGGTCCTCCTCGGCCACGGTGTCGCCGACCGACACGAGCAGCTCGATGACCGGCACGTCCTCGAAGTCCCCGATGTCGGGGACCTTCACCTCGCTCAGCGTCGCCACGGTGCCTCCACGTCGGTGTCGATCTCGTACTGCTCGATGGCCTGCTGCGCGTCCTCGGCCCGGCCGAGCGCGTGCAGGGTGGCGACCACCACGTGGTGGCGGTCGACCTCGAAGAACCGGCGCAGCGCGCGGCGGTAGTCCGAGCGACCGAAGCCGTCGGTGCCCAGGACGACGTACTCGCCGGGGATCCACGGCCGGACCTGCTCGGCGACCGCCCGCACGTAGTCCGTGGCGGCGATCACCGGCACGCCGTCGCGCTCGTCGTCGCCGGCGAGCGCGCTGGTGACGAACGGCACCTCGGGCTCCGCGGTCGGATGCAGGCGGTTGCGCCGCTCGACCGCCTGGCCGTCGCGGGCGAGCTCGCTGAACGACGTCACGCTGAAGACGTCGGCCTCCACCCCCCAGCCCTCCCGCAGGAGCTGCGCGCCCGCGAGGACCTCGCGGAGGATCGTGCCGGAGCCGAGCAGCCGCACGTCGGGCGTGCGCTCCTCCTCGACCTCCTCGGGCGGGGTCCCCTGCGGCGGGCCCTGCTCGTCGTCCTCGTGGCTCGTGGCCTCGGCCTCGGCGAACGGCGCGCCGGCGGCGTGGACCCGGTGGACGCCCTTGAGGATCCCCTCGATCGAGCCCTCCGGCAGCGCGGGCTGCCGGTAGTTCTCGTTCATCACGGTGAGGTAGTAGAAGACGTCCTCCTGCTCGGCGACCATCCGCCGCAGGCCGTCGTGGACGATCACCGCCAGCTCGTACCCGTAGGCCGGGTCGTAGGCGACGCAGTTCGGGATCAGGGCGGCCTGCAGGTGGCTGTGGCCGTCCTCGTGCTGGAGGCCCTCGCCGTTGAGGGTCGTGCGCCCGGCGGTGCCGCCGATGAGGAACCCCCGCGCGCGGCTGTCGCCGGCCGCCCAGGCGAGGTCGCCGACCCGCTGGAACCCGAACATCGAGTAGTAGACGTAGAACGGGATCATCGGGACGCCGTGGTTGGAGTACGACGTCGCCGCGGCGATCCAGGACGACATCGCGCCCGGCTCGTTGATCCCCTCCTGGAGGATCTGGCCCTGGCGGTCCTCCCGGTAGAACATGAGCTGCTCGGAGTCCTCGGGCTGGTAGAGTTGCCCGACCTGGGAGTAGATCCCGAGCTGGCGGAACATCCCCTCCATGCCGAACGTCCGCGACTCGTCGGGGACGATCGGGACGATGTGCTTCTTCAGCGCCTTGTCGCGCAGGAGCGCCGACAGCACGCGGACGAAGACCATCGTCGTCGAGACCTCGCGGTCCGCGGAGCCGTCGAGGACGCTGCGGAAGACCTCGAGGTCGGGCACCGGCAGCGCCTCGGCCTGCGTCCGGCGCGCCGGGAGGCTGCCGCCGAGCGCCTCGCGCTGCTCGCGCAGGAAGGTCATCTCCGGGCTGTCGTCCGGCGGCTTCTTGAACGCGGCCCGCTCGACCTCGGCGTCGGAGAGCTCCAGCCCGAACCGCTCGCGGAAGGTGAAGAGGACCTCCTCGGTCATCTTCTTCTGCTGGTGGGTGATGTTCTGGCCCTCGCCGGAGGCCCCCATCCCGTAGCCCTTGATGGTCTTCGCGAGGATCACCGTGGGCTGACCCTCGTGGGCGCGGGCCGCGGCGTACGCGGCGTACACCTTCGAGGGGTCGTGGCCGCCGCGGTTCAGGGCCCAGACCTCCTCGTCGGACCAGTCCTCCACCATCTTCGCCGTCTCGGGGCGCTTGCCGAAGAAGTGCTCGCGGACGTAGGCGCCGTCGCGGGACTTCAGCGCCTGGTACTCGCCGTCGACCGTCTCCTCCATGACCTCCACGAGGTGCCCCTCGTCGTCGGCCGCCAGGAGCGGGTCCCAGCGGGAGCCCCAGACGACCTTGATGACGTTCCAGCCCGCGCCGCGGAACTCGGCCTCGAGCTCCTGCACGATCTTGCCGTTGCCGCGGACCGGCCCGTCGAGGCGCTGCAGGTTGCAGTTGACGACGAACGTCAGGTTGTCGAGCTTCTCGCGCCCGGCCATCCCGATCGCGCCCATCGACTCGGGCTCGTCCATCTCGCCGTCGCCGCAGAAGACCCAGACGTCGCGGTCGGCGCACTGGCTCATGCCGCGGCCCTGGAGGTACTTCATGAACCGCGCCTGGTAGATCGCCATGATCGGCCCGAGGCCCATCGACACCGTCGGGAACTGCCAGAAGTCCGGCATGAGCCACGGGTGCGGATAGGACGAGAGGCCGCGAGCGTCGCCGCCGACCCGGGCGGGCACGCCGAGGCCGGACGCGCCGGACTCCTGCCGGAAGTTCCGCAGCTGGTCCTCGGTGATCCGGCCCTCGAGGTACGCGCGGGCGTAGATGCCGGGCGAGCTGTGGCCCTGGACGTAGACGAGGTCGCCGCCGTGCTCCTCGCTCGGCGCCCGCCAGAAGTGGTTGAAGCCGACCTCGTAGAGCGTCGCGGCGGACTGGAAGCTCGCGATGTGCCCGCCGAGCTCGGAGGACTCCTTGTTCGCCTGCAGCACCGTGGCCAGCGCGTTCCAGCGCACGAGCGAGCGGAGCCGCCGCTCGACGCCCTGGTCGGTGTCGGGCTCGGCCTGCTGGTCGGCCGGGATCGTGTTGACGTACGGGGTCGTGCCGTGCAGCGACGCGGTCACCCCGCGTCGCGAGGCCCGCGCGACGAGCTGCTCCAGCAGCGCCTCGGCGCGCTCGGGTCCGTCGTGGTCGAGCACCGCATCGAGCGACTCGAGCCATTCCTGGGTCTCGGCGGGATCGGGATCGGGGGGCGTCTCGGCCATGGCTCCTCGTGGACGGCGGGGTGGTGCCCGGCACCGCGACGGCGACCTCCGCCTCCGCGGATCCCGGGGCGCGTCCGTCCCAGCATCGCACGGCGGTCCGGTCGCTGTTGCCACACTAGTATGCAAGTGCGCCCGGGTCACCCCCTGACCGGGTGGTTCGCCACGGAGGGACGGGGATCTCGCGGGCTCGGCGCGCGGCGCCGCTCCACCCTGGGGTCCTCCGTCGCGATGGCCCGCGCCGGCCACCTGCGGGCCGCCGTGTGGCCCCGCCCCTCCCGTCCGTCGTCGGCATGTGACCGGGGGCGTGGACGCCCTGTCCTGGCGCGGAGACGCTCATCAGGACACCGGGCCGGCCCGGCCGGGCGCGGGGGGCGCGCGGCGGGACGGTCGCTCATCCACGCCGAGAGGACCGATCCATGACGACGACCAGCCCCGCCCTGCCCGACGCCAGCGACGCCGTGGCACGCGTGCAGGCCCTTCCCTCGTTCTGCGCGGGATTCCAGGCGATCGTCGCCGAGCGTGGGGGCGACGTGGCGCTGCGCACCGTGGGCGGCGCGATCGAGATCACATGGGCGACCTTCGGCGAGCGCGTGCGGGCGCTCGCGGCGGGCCTCGCCGGCCTCGGCGTCGAGCGCGGCGACACGGTCGGCGTGATGCTCGTCAACCGGCCCGAGTTCCACCTCGTGGACACCGCGGCGCTGCACCTCGGCGCGACGCCGTTCTCGATCTACAACTCGTCCTCGCCGGACCAGATGCTCCACCTGTTCGGCAACGCGGGCAACCGCGTCGTGGTCACGGAGCGGGCCTTCCTCGACCGGATCCTCGCCGTTCGCGGGCAGACGGCGATCGAGCACGTCGTGGTCGTCGACGCCGCCGACGGGCAGGAGGACGTGCTCTCGCTCGACGCGCTCGAGGCGACCGCCCCGCCGGCCGGCTTCGACTTCGACGCCACCTGGGGCGCCGTGACGCGCGACGACGTCGCGACGCTCATCTACACGTCCGGCACGACGGGCCCGCCGAAGGGCGTCGAGCTCACGCACGGCAGCCTGCTGGCCGAGATCGAGGCGACGCTCCAGATCCTGCCCGTCGTCCCGGGCGACCGGATCCCGTCCTACCTGCCCTCCGCGCACATCGCCGACCGCTGGATCGGGCACTACACGATGCTCGTCCTCGGGCTCCAGATCACGTCGGTCCCCGACCCGCGCCAGGTCGCCGGCGCGCTGGCCGACGTCCGTCCGACCGTCTGGGGCGCGGTCCCGCGCGTGTGGGAGAAGCTGAAGGCCGGCATCGAGGCGAAGATCGCCGGCGAGCCCGACGAGACCCGGCGCCAGGGCATGCAGTGGGCGATCGGGGTCGGCCAGCGGAAGGTCGCCGCCGAGCAGGCGGCGATCACGGGCACCGGCCCCGGTCCCGACGAGGCGCTGCTGGCCGAGTACGCGAAGGCCGACGAGCTCGTCCTGAGCAAGCTCCGCGCGGCGATCGGCCTGGATCAGGTCCGCTGGTCGGTCTCGGGTGCCGCCCCGATCCCGCAGGAGGTGCTCGTCTTCTTCGGCGCCATCGGGATCCCGATCTGCGAGCTCTGGGGCATGTCGGAGCTCTCCTGCTGCGCGGCGATCAACCCGCCGGAGCGGGTGAAGATCGGCACGGTCGGCCCGCCGGTGCCGGGCCTCGAGGTCCGCCTCGACGACGACGGCGAGGTCCTCGTGAAGGGCCCGACGGTCATGCGCGGCTACCGCAACCAGCCCGACAAGACCGCGAAGACGTTCACAGCGGACGGCTGGCTGCGGACCGGGGACGTCGGCGCGATCGACGACGAGGGCTACCTCACCCTCATCGATCGCAAGAAGGAGCTCATGATCAACGCGGCCGGCAAGAACATGTCGCCCGCGAACATCGAGCAGGCGATCAAGGCCTCGAGCCCGCTGATCGGCCAGGCCGTCGCGATCGGCGACGCCCGGCCCTACAACGTGGCCCTCATCGTGCTCGACCCCGACGTCGGCGCGGTCCACGCCGAGCAGGCGGGGCTCCCCGACGGCAGCGCCGCCACCCTCGCGGCGGACCCGGGCGTGCGCGCCGCGGTCGCGGCCGGGGTCGCCGCGGCCAACGAGCAGCTCTCGCGCGTGGAGCAGATCAAGCGGTTCCGGATCCTCGCCGTCGACTGGGAGCCGGCCGGCGACGAGCTGACCCCGACGTCGAAGCTCAAGCGCAAGCCGATCGCCGAGAAGTACGCGGCGGAGATCGAGGCGCTCTACGGCGACGACGCGTCGCAGTGGCAGGAGCCCGCGGCCGGCTGATCCCGGGCCGCGCCCGTCCGGGCGCCAGGAACGTGGCCGCGATCGGCGGCGGTCGGCATGCTGGGCGCATGACGACCGTCGCCCGCCACGTCCGCTTCACCGCTCGCGCCGGCCAGGGAGGCTCGCTCGCCGACGCGCTGCTGGCCGCCGCCGCCGGGATGCGCAGCACCCCCGGCTGCCTGCGCTGGATCGTCTCGCGCGGCGCGCAGGAGCCCGACGTCGTGGTCGTCGAGGAGCTCTGGCGCGACGCCGACCACCTCGCCGCGGCCGAGGACGGCCTCCAGGAGGACGAGTCGGTCCGGGAGGTGCTCGCGCTGCTGGATCCCGCGACCCCGCCGCAGCGGATCGACCTGGAGCCGCTCGGCGGCGTCGGGCACCTGCCGGCCGCGCCCGACGGGGTGACGCTGCTGCACCTCGACGACGCCGAGGACAAGGCGCCGGGCTTCGAAATGGGCGACGTCGGCGCGGCGCGGTTCCCGACCGGCGAGCTCGGGCTCGGACAGACCGGCGTCGCGCTGCACTCGATGAAGCCGGGACGCCGTCACCCGTTCGGGCACCAGCACGGCGAGGCCGAGGAGCTCTACGTCGTGCTCGCGGGCAGCGGCCGGGCGAAGCTCGACGACGAGGTCGTCGAGCTCGGCGAGCGCGACGCGCTGCGCGTCGGTCCGCGGGTGACGCGCGCCTTCGAGGGCGGGCCGGAGGGCCTGGAGCTGCTCGTCGTGGGTCCGCGGCGCGAGGGCGACGGCGAGGTGCTGCCCGGCTGGTGGAGCTGAGCGCCGGCCCCGGGAAGGCCGGTCGGGCGATCCGGCCCCCGCGGTCCGCGGGGGACCGGACCGCTCGCGCCTCAGTCGCCGGTGGCGACCGGCAGGTCGTGGGCGCTGTACTGCGACCACGAGCCGGGGTAGAGCGCGCCCTCGAGGCCGGCGATCGCGGCGGCGGCCAGCAGGTGCGCGGCCGTCACGCCGGACCCGCACGAGGCCGTGACCCGCTCGCCGCCGTCGGCCCCCACCGCGGCGAACCGCGCGCGGAGCTCCTCCCGCGGCAGGAACCGGCCGTGCGCGTCGAGCAGGCTGCCGGTCGGCAGGTTGCGCGCTCCGGGGACGTGCCCGGCCTTGCGGTCGACCGGCTCGACCTCGCCGCGGAACCGCTCCGGCGCGCGGGCGTCGAGCAGCACGCCGTCGCGCGCGGTCGCGGGGATCGCGTCGAGCTCGACCGTCGGCAGGCGCCCGGCGCCGTCGAAGGTCACCTGCCCGCCGTGCGGGATCGTCTCGCGCGTCTCGAGCCCGGCACCGGTCGCCGTCCACGCCGCGAGGCCGCCGTCCAGCAGCCGCACGTCCTCGAGGCCGGCCCAGCGCAAGAGCCACCAGGCGCGGGCGGCGGCGAGGTTGCCGCTCGCGTCGTAGGCCACCACGCGGCTGTCGTCGTCGATCCCCCAGCGACGGGCGGCGGCCTGGAGGTCGGCCACGTCCGGCAGCGGATGCCGGCCGCGCTCGGGCGACGGGGGCGCCGCGAGCTCGTGGTCGAGGTCGACGAAGACCGCGCCGGGCAGGTGGCCCTCGAGGTACTCGTCGTGGCCGGGGGGACCGCCGAGGGACCAGCGGACGTCGAGGAGGACCAGGCGGCCCGGATCGGCGTCGAGCTCGGCGGCCAGGTCGGGAGCAGTGACGATCACGTCCATCTGGTCACACTACGCACCCGGCCGACGGAGCTCGACCGGTCGCTCGGGAGCTCGGCGGGCGTGGCGCTCGCGCAGACGACGTCGGCCGCGCGCGGGCAGCCCGGGCGAGCCGTGGCGGCCCGGCGTCGCCGCGGACGCCCGCTCGGCGAGGTCGGCCGCCGGGTCCAGCCGGTCGTAGCGGTTGTCGACGCTCACGCAGAGCCAGGTCCGCGCGTGCCCGAGCCCGCCCCCGAGCACGGCGGTGCTCAGCGTCCGCCGCGTGCCGCCGAGATCGACGACGAGCGACGGGAGCGCCGCGGCGTCCGGGAGGACCGTCGCGTCGGCGGCGGAGAGCCGCCGCGCTTCGGGCCAGCGGGGCGGGGACGCCGCGGGACCCGGCCCCTGTGGCCGGGCCGCCGGGGTCGGGCGGCGCGCCGCCCGACCCCGGATCGCGGGTGCTGCTCAGCGCCGCGCGGCCGGCGTCGCGCGCTTCGCCTTCGCGGTGGCCGTCGCACCCGTCACCCGCACCGGCAGCCGCGTCGTCCGCTTGCCCGTGCCGATCCGCAGGGTGTAGCTGCCGGTCGTGATCGAGCGGCCGCGCACCCCGGTCAGCGCGGTCCGCGTCCCGCGGACGGTGCCGCGGGCGAACGTCCGGCCGCCCCGCGTCAGGCGCGCGGAGACCCGGCGGGCGCGGGCGTCGGCGGCGGAGACCGCGCAGCTCACGCGCAGGGTCCGTCCGCGGCGGACGCGGCAGCGCACGGCGGCGTCGGCGCCCTTCGCGCCGGCGTGCCCGCGGGCGCCCGTGGCGCCCTGCGGCCCGGCCGGGCCGGTGGCGCCCTGCGGACCGGCGGGCCCCGGGGCGCCGGGCGCGCCGTTCGCGCCGTCGACGCCGTTCACCCCGTCAGCGCCGTTGGTCCCATCGGCGCCGTCCGCGCCGTCTGCGCCGTTCGTCCCATCGGCGCCGTCCGCGCCGTCTGCGCCGTCGGCTCCATCGGCCCCGGGCGCTCCGTCGTCGCCCTTCGGCAGCGTGCCCGCGAAGCCGCGCAGCTGCGCGTCGGCGGAGAGGACGCTCCGGTTCGCCCCGCGCAGGGCGACGGTCGCGACCCGCTCACCCGCGTCGCCGGGCGCGAAGCGGACCTCGACGGTGCAGGAGTCCCCCGCGTCGAGGACCTCGTCCGCGCAGCCGTCGCGGGTGACGAGGAAGTCCGACGCATCCCGGCCGGCGACCACCGCGCGCAGCGGCTCGGCGTCGTCCTGGGTGGCGGTGAAGCGCAGCGTCCGCGCGCCGCCGATCGTGCTCAGCGCCTGGGTGCCGAAGTCGTACGCCTGCGCGTCGGGCGAGACCGGCCCCCCGACCTCGAGCGCCACGACGTCGCCGAAGCCGACGGGCTGGTCCCCCGCCGCCTGCTGCGGACCGCCGTCGAAGCGGACCTTCCACCCCTGCCCGACCGGCGCGGCGTCGCCGTTGACGGCGGTCACGGCGCCGCCCGTCGCCGTCCAGTCGTCGACGCATCCCGCCGGCACCGACGTCGTCCGGGCCTTCTCGAGGACGGTCGTCAGCGGGTCGCCGTTCGCGATGGTCACCGCGCAGAAGCGCACGTCGCCGTCACCGGCATCGACGCTCAGGGCGACCGGCACCGGCGCGCCCGCGGCGACGGTCGGGGCCGGGCGCAGACGCGGATCGGCGGGGTTCGCGCGGGCCGGCGCCGGGGCCGCCCACCGGTGGCGCGAGAGCGCCCGGGTCCCGGCCTCGGTCGCGTTCATGTCGTAGCCGCCGTTCGGGTACGCGGTCGTCGGCTGGTAGCGGAAGCTGCCGAACGACGCGTCGGCCGGCTGCGGCAGGCGCTGCTGCGAGAGCAGGAACGTCACCGGCGTGCTCCCGTTGGGGGTCGTCCAGTCGGCGCCCTGCGGGTCGACGCCGCAGGCCTTCAGGCCGATCAGCGCCCATGCCGCCGAGGGCGTGTTGTTCGGACCGACCCCGTTCTCGGTCGCCGTGCCGAAGCCACCGGTGGTGGGGTTCAGGCGCGTCCGAAGCCACGCGAGGCCCTTGGCGACCGGCTCGTCGGCCGGGGTCATGCCCTCCTGGCAGAGCATCGACAGGACCGCGCCGGTCATGTCGATGTCGCTGTTGCCGGTGCTCGTCGCGGTGAACGACCAGCCGCCGTTCTGGGTGGCGTTCGCGTTGCCCGTCTTCTGCGCCGCGAGCAGCCTCGACACGATCTTCCGCCGCACCCCCTGCGGCAGGTGCAGGCTGTCGGTGGCCAGCAGCGCGAACCCGTCGCTGTTCGGGGCGAACGCCCCGAAGTCGCCCTGGGCGACCCGCCACTTGCTGGCCAGCGTCGCGGTGAGGCTGAGGTCCTGGCGCAGCTTCGTGACCTGGAGGCCGGCCGAGGAGGCGATCAGCGCCTCGCGACCCAGCGCGCCCGCCGAGGCCGCCGCGGGAGCCGGCAGCGCCGACCACCCGGCGAAGCTGCCGCCGGACTGGAAGGTGCTGTCGACGTAGTCCTGCAGGCTCTGCGTCGCACCCGCCGCGGTGTTCCGGACGTCCGCGGCGTTGATGCCCGCGGCGGCGAGCGTCGTCACGGCCCAGTTACCGTTGAAGCCGGGCAGCGAGCCGTTCGTCGGGCCGCCGGGCAGGCCGGTGGCCTGCCTGCCCTGCATCCCGGCGATCCACGCGCCTCCGCGCTGGACGGCCGTGTCGACGTCGGCCTGTGGGACCGCTGCGGAGGCGGTCGCGGGGACGGCCGCCGTGAGGGCGAGGGCGGCGGCGAGGGTGAGGCGCCGCGGTGATGTCTGCATGTCGTGGCTCCGATTCCGGGACGACGGCGCAGACGACGCGCCACGGTCGAGCGGCGCGTCGGCGGCCGCCGTCCATGCGCGGGACGGGTGGGCGGGGCGGGAGCCGTCCGGGGACGGTCCCGTGGGCGTCCGATGGGTCTTCGGGCTCGGGTTCGTCCTCGCGACCCGCCTTCCCGGCGACCGAGGTCACCAGTGGCACGATGCGTCGCTCGTCCCCCACACCGCTGCGCGTCAGCCCCGGAGTCGCACCGGAGTTCCCCGCTCGGAACGCGACCACCGTAGCAGGGGCCGGATCGTGCCTCGCCGCCGCGCGCACGCCCCGTCCCGCGGCGGGACGCCCCTGCTACCGTCGCTCGAACATCAGCGGAACGTGGTGCAGGGAAGTCCGGTGAGAGACCGGCGCGGACCCGCCACTGTGAGCGAGCAAGGACCCGCACGCGCCCTGCGCGCAGCCACTGGGAGGCGACTCCTGGGAAGGCGCGGACATCCGCTCTCGCGAGCCAGGAGACCTCCCCGGTCCGCCTCGTCGTCGAACCCCGTCGGGACTACGGGAAGGACATCGCATGGCTCGCACTACGGCCCGCGGCGCTCGCCGCGCGGCACTGCTCATCACCCTCGTCGCGCTCGGCGCGCCCGCGTCAGCGGTCGCCGCGCCCAGCGAGCAGCGGGTGCGGATCGAGGGCGCGACCACGACGCTCTACGAGGGCACGCTGCGCACGGACGGGCACGCCGTGCAGGCGACGTCCGACACCCAGTCGCGTCGCTGCGACGGGACGAACAACGGCGCGCACGCCGAGCCGGGACCGACGCCGACGGCCGCCTCCGACGACGCGATGCGCTCGGTCGGGATGGCCTTCGACGGCCAGTGGTACTCGGGCTTCGACGACTACTTCCTCCTGCAGTTCGGCCCCGATCGGGAGGACCCGGCGACGAACGCGTACTGGGGGATCCTCGTCAACGGCGTCTACACCTCGGTCGGCGGCTGCCAGTACCGGCTGAACCCGGGCGACCAGACGCTCTGGGTCTACGACGCGTTCAGCATGCGGGATCTCCTCCGCCTGGACGGCCCGACCGGTATCGGGGAGCCCACGGCGGACGTCGAGGGCGGCCCGACCACCGCGACGGCGCAGTCGTCGTTCGTCGTCGGGCTGCACGCGCCTCTGGTCGTCAAGGCCGTTCGCAACGAGGCGACCGGCGACGTCGGCGCGCCCGGCTCCCGCGCGCCGGCGGTCGGCGTGAGGGTCTCGCCGGTCCTCACCGCCGCCAACGGCGTCCAGACGATCAACGAGGCCGACCCGGCCACCGCCACGACCGGGGCCGACGGCACCGCCACGCTGCGCTGGAGCACCCCCGGCTGGAAGCGCGTCAAGGCGTGGGGCACCGGCGTCGTCCGCTCCAACCGGCTCGACGTCTGCGTGCGCAACGCCGACGGGTCGGGCTGCGGCACGCCGCCCGCCGACACGACGCCGAAGGACCCGCCGCCCACGACGGTCCCCCAGCCGCCGGTGACGAGCACGGGATCGGGCTCCCTCGCCGACGCCGCCGGCCAGGCCGGGGCCACGCCGGTGCGGCTGGGCGCGACGACGATCAGCGCCCTGCGCATCACGACCGACGGCAACCCCGCCGCGCTGACCGGCGTGCGCTGGGCGCTCACCGGCGAGCCGCTGCGGAGCTGGCGGATCGAGTACCGCGATCCGACGGCCGCCAAGCCGCGGTGGCGCACCGCGGCGCGCGGCACGACGCAGCTCTCGGCGCTGCTCGACCTGCCCGCCGGTCGCTCGGCCGACCTGCGCGCGGTGTTCCGCGGCGCCGGTGCGACCAGCACCCGTACGATCGGCCGCGTCGTCGTGCCGCTCGACGAGCGCGTGCGCCAGGTGCGCATCTCGGGCGCCCGCAAGCGGCTGCGCGATCCGCTCGCCTGGCGGCAGACGGTGACCCGCCTGCGCCGCGGCGCGACCGTCCGCGCGACGCTGCGGGCCGGACGTCCGATCGTCGTCGCCCGCGCCGACCGGCGGAAGGCCGTGATCGAGGTCACGGCCGCCGGCGGCCGGCCCCAGCGGCTGACGGTCCGCGGGCACGCCGACGGCCGCACGGTCCTGACGCGCGCCCGCAAGCGCTCCCGCTCCGGCGCGGTGACGATCCGCGTGCGCTCGGGCACCGTGCTCCTCGACGGGCTCGCCGTCGGTCCCTGATGCGGTGGCCGGGCGTCCCGCGGGTCGTGGCGTGGCCGCTGGCGGCGGCGCTCGGCCTGCTCGTGACGCTCGGCGCGCTCGCCCTCGCGGGGCCCTCGGACGCCGCGCGGCCCGGTGCCGCCCAGCGGGACCGCCTGGACCGGATCGTCCGGTTCCTGCAGGACACGCAGAACGACGACGGCGGGTACGGCGGATCGCCGGGTGCGGCGTCCGACCCGCTGTTCTCCGCGTGGGTCGGGATCGGCCTGGCGGCGGCCGGCATCAACCCGCAGGACCAGAAGGCCCCGGGCGCCCGCGGGCGCTCGGTGGCGGAGTACGTGGAGCGCCACGGTCCGCAGCGCACCGCGGGCGGGATCGTGACCACGGAGCTCGAGCGGATCGGGATGTTCGTCAACGCCGCCGGGATGGACCCGTACCGCTTCGGCGGCCGCGACTTCGTCGCGTCGCTGCTGCGGCGCCAGTCGCCGGTGACGTGGACGCCCGGCGCCGGCGATCGTGCGCCCGACCTGCCCCCGCTGCCGGCCGGCGCCGGTGGCCTGCCGACCGACGGCGCGTCGTCCGGGACCCGGCGGGTCGACCCCGTGCCGGTCCCGGCGGGGTGGTCCCGCACCAGACCGGCGGGCGGACGCCGGGGGTCAACGACACGATCTTCGCGATCTTCTTCCTCGCCGGGGTGCCCGGGAGCCGGCTGCGGAGCCCGATCCGCCGCGCGGCGCGGGCGGTCGAGGCGATGCAGCGCCCCGACGGGACGTGGCCGGCGGTGCGCCCCGGTGACGGCACGAACGTCGACATGACCGGCGCGGCGGTGCAGGCGCTGTGCGCCGCCCGGCGCTGTGGCACCCCCGCGGTCGCGAAGGCGATCGCCTGGCTGCGCGAGCGTCAGCAGCCCGACGGCGGCTGGCAGGCCGGCGACCTGCGCGACGAACGGCCCGGCGAGTCGAACGCCGGCACCACGCCGTGGGTCGTCCAGGCGCTGTGGGCGACCGGGCAGGACCCGGCGCGCTGGCGGCGGCCCGGCGGCCGGAACCCGCTGCAGTTCCTCGCCTCGCTGCAGCGCCGCGAGGGCTCGATCCGCTGGCGTGCCTCGCGCGACCTCAACCCGACCTGGATGACCGCCTACGCCGCCGCGGCGTTCGCGGGTCAGCCCTGGCCGGTGGCGGCGCCCCCGCGCGCCTCCGAGGTCCGCCGCGCCGAGCGCGAGGCCCGCCGGGAGCGGCGCGCGCAGGAGCGGGCGCGACGTGCGCGGCGCACGAGCCCCGTGCGCGGTGACGCGGGCGAGGTGCGCGACGGCGGCGGGTCGGTCACCGGTGGCGGCGGCGGTCGCGGGGCCGACCTCTTCAGCCGGCCGCAGCCGCAGAGCCGCGGCGCGACGACCGGCGGCGAGCGCGACACGGAGCGCGACCAGGACCGGCGGCGCGGGACGAAGGGCCGCGACGGCGCGACCGGCACCGCGGCGGCCAGCGGCCCCGGCGACGACGGCGGCGTCCAGAACGGCGAGCGGCCCCGTCCGCAGGGCACGGGCGGGGAGGTCTCCGGCCAGGTCGTCCAGCAGCCGCGCGGCACGGAGGGCACCGAGCAGGAGCGCGCGATCGCCCCGGGCCTGCGCAGCGCCGACGACGGCCGCACGTCGGACCCGCTCGGGCTCGCGCTGCTCGCGGGTCTGCTCGTCGCCGCGGCGGTCGGCGCCCTGCTCGAGCGGCGTCCGCTTCCCGACCCCGTCCCGCCGAGGAGCATCCCGTGATCCCTGCTCGCCGCCCGCCGTCGCCCGCCCGGAGGGACCGGCCCCGGGCCCGCCCGGGCGTCCGTGCGACGGGGGCCGCGCGCGTGCGTACGACGGTGACCGCGCTGCTGGCCGCCGCGCTGCTCGGCGGGTGCGGCCTCGGCGCCGGGGACCCGCCGAGCGACGTCGCGCTGCGGATCACCGAGGACGCCGGCACGCGTCCGCTGCGGGAGATCCCGCGGCCGGAGGTCGCCGGCGAGGACACCGTCGCGCGACTGCTCCAGCGCAACGCGAAGGTCGAGACCTCGTTCTCGGGGCGCTTCGTCAGCGCGATCGACGGTCGCCCCGGTGGCGAGGACGCCGACGGGCGGCGCCGCGACTGGCTCTACTTCGTCGACGGCGTCCTCGCGGACCGCGGCGCCGCGGACGTTCGGGTGCAGGACGGCGACGACGTCTGGTGGGACCGCTCCGACACCGGGCTGGCCGGGGTCACCGCCGTGGTCGGGGCGTTTCCGGCACCGCTCGCGGGCTCCGCCGCCCCGGTCCTCGGGTGCGCCGATCCGGCGACGGCGCCCTGCGCGGCGGCCGCGGTGCGCCTGCGCGAGGCCGGCGCGGCGGCGCGCCCGGTCGCGCTCGACGCCGCGCGGCCCTCCCGGGACCGCGCGGCACGTCGGGTCCTCGTCGGACCATGGTCGGCGCTGCGCCGCGATCCGGTCGCCGGGCTCCTCGCCGGGGATCCGCGTCGCTCCGGCGTCTACGCGATCGTCACCGACGACGGCCTGGTCCCGCTCGACGTCCGGGGGCGCACCGCGCCCGTGGCGCGCCGCTGGGCGCTCATCGCCGCGCTGCGGCCCCGCGGCGGCGGGGTGACGTGGGTCGTGACCGGCGCGACGCAGGCGGACGCCAACCGTGCCGCGAAGGCGCTGCGCGAGCCCGCGCTGAGCGGGCGCTTCGCGGTGGCGCTGCTCGGCGCGGGGCGGCCGGTGGGCCTCCCCCGCCCTGCGGACGCCCGCTGAGCCCGAGCGCCCGCGGCCCACGGCGTCGGCGCCGCACGACGGCCGGGCGGCGGCACGGGCGATCAGGCGTGACGGGCGGTCCGTCGACCGCGACGTACGGAGGCGCGGGGCTCCTCGACGCCCGCGTCCCGGGCTCGTCGAGCCTGCTCGCGTCCCGTGGACCGCCGCTCAGCGCCGGCGCAGCGGCGAGCCGTAGCGCAGGAGGTTGCCGTCCGGGTCCACGTGGGCGCCCTCGCGCAGGCCGTAGTCCGTGTCGACCGGTGACACGTGGCGGCCCGCCGTCCCGCTCGTCGACCACGCCGCGTGGAGGGCGTCGGCGTCGTCGACGTACAGGTAGACGTGCGCGCCGGTGCGCGCCGGATCGTGGTCGGCCCAGCGGCTCAGATGGAGCGCCACGCCGTCGCGCTCGGCGAACGCGTACTGCTCCGCGCCGGCGTACGCCTCGACCGCGAAGCCGAGGGCGCGGTAGTGCGCGATCGCCGCGGCGAGGTCGAGGACGGGCAGGACAGGGGCGGCGCTGCGCAGCCGGGGCACGTCCCGATCCTCGCAGCCGTTTCGCCCTCGCGCCGCGTGCGCGCGACGTCCGGGTCGCGACGAACCCCCGCGCCCGGCCCCCCGGCCCGTCCTTCGGACCCGCTCCTACTGGCAGGCCTCGCACTCGCCGCCGTTGCGCATCGCCTCCAGCGAGCACGCCTGGGCGGCGAGGTCGAGGGTCGTGTCGCCGAGGTCGGACTCCGGATCCGCCGCGGGGCCGGGCGGCGCCGCGACGGTCGCGCTCGCGGCCGCCACCGGGTCGGTGCCGGTCGCGGTCGGCACGGCGTCCGTCGCCCCGACGGCGACGGGCACGGCGGCCACGGGCGTCCCGGCCAGGGTCGGCGGAACGGGCGTCGTGTCGGTCGCGCCGCCGAAGGTCGGGATCGCCCCCGGCGCGAGGCCGTCGGCCGGGGCCGGGGCAGCGCCGGTCGGCGCGGCGTCGGCGGCGACCTTCGCGACCGTCGCCTTCTCGATCGAGGAGGCCCCGAGGGTGCGCAGGTAGTACGTCGTCTTCAGGCCGACGCGCCAGGCGTGGCGGTACATGTGGCTCATCGCCTTCATGTCCGGCGACGGCAGGAAGAGATTCAGCGACTGCGACTGGTCGATCCACTTCTGCCGGCGCGCCGCGGCGTCCACGAGCCAGCGCGCGTCGATCTGGAAGGCGGTCCGGTACCGCTCCTTGAGCTCCGCCGGGATCGCCTCGATCTCCGTCAGGTCGCCGTCGTGCGCCTTGATCGTCTCCGCCAGCCGCCGGCTCCACGCGCCGATCCGCTTGAGGTCGGCGACGAGGAACGGGTTGAGGATCACGAAGTCGCCCGAGAGGTTCGACTTCGCGAAGAGGTTCTTGTACATCGGCTCGATGCACGGCGACGTGCCCATGATGTTCGCGATCGTCGCCGTCGGGGCGATCGCCAGGACGTTCGAGTTGCGCATCCCCTGACGCGCGATCCGCTCCCGCAGCGGCGCCCAGTCCATCCGGCCCCCGCGCGGGACCTCGACCTCCGCCCCGCGCTCCTGCGCGAGGAGGTCCAGCGTGTCCTGCGGCAGCAGGCCGCGGTCCCACTTCGAGCCGGGGTAGGAGCGGTACTGGCCGCGCTCGGCGGCCAGGTCGCTCGAGGCCTCGTAGGCGTAGAAGGCGATCGCCTCCTGCATCTCGTCGGAGAACGCGACGGCCTCGTCGGACGCGAACGCGACGCCCTTGCGGTAGAGCGCGTAGTGCAGGCCCATGACGCCGAGGCCGACCGGGCGGTGGCGCTCGTTCGCCGTCCGCGTGGCGACCGTCGGGTAGAAGTTCACGTCGATCACGTTGTCCAGCGCGCGGACCGCGATCCGGACCGTCTCGCGCAGCCGCTCGTGGTCGATCGCGCCCTCGGGCGTGAGGTGCTGGTCGATGACGATCGAGCCGAGGTTGCAGACCGCGGTCTCCTCCGGCCCGGTGTTCAGCGTGATCTCCGTGCAGAGGTTCGAGGAGTGCACGACGCCCGCGTGGTCCTGGGGCGAGCGGACGTTGCACGGGTCCTTGAACGTGATCCAGGGGTGCCCGGTCTCGAAGAGCATCTTCAGCATCGCCTTCCACAGCTCGAGCGCCGGCAGCCGCTCGCCGTGGAGCTCGCCGGCGTCGACGAGGCGCTCGTAGTGGGCGTAGCGCTCCTCGAACGCGCGGCCGTAGAGGTCGTGCAGGTCCGGGACGTCGGAGGAGCGGAAGAGCGTCCACTCCTCGCGTGCCTCCATCCGCTTCATGAACAGGTCCGGGATCCAGTTGGCCGTGTTCATGTCGTGCGTGCGCCGGCGCTCGTCGCCGGTGTTCTTGCGCAGCTCGAGGAACTCGCGGATGTCGTTGTGCCAGACCTCGAGGTACGCGCAGCCGGCGCCGGCGCGCTTGCCGCCCTGGTTCACCGCGACGAGCTGGTCGTTGTGGAGCTTCAGGAACGGGACGACGCCCTGGCTCTCGCCGTTCGTGGAGCCGATGTGCGAGCCGGTCCCGCGGACCGCCGTCCACGAGCCGCCGAGGCCGCCGGCGTACTTCGAGCACATCGCGTTCTCGGCGATGCCGCGCTGCATGATCGAGTCCAGCGTGTCGTCGACCTTGTAGAGGAAGCACGACGAGAGCTGGGAGTGCAGCGTGCCGGCGTTGAAGAGCGTCGGCGTCGAGGAGCAGAAGCGCCGCTCGCGGTACATCCGGTAGAGGTCGAGGACCCGCGCCTCGCGGTCGGAGTCGGTGGGCTCGCCGAGGCCGATGCCCATCGCGACGCGCAGCCAGAAGAGCTGCGGCGTCTCGATCCGGCGGTGGCGGGCGCCGGTCTTGTCGATCAGCAGGTAGCGGTCGTAGAGCGTCTGCAGGCCGAGGAAGTCGAACGCGAGGTCGGCGGACGGGTCGAGCTCGGCGGCGAGGCGCTCGAGGTCGTAGTCCAGGAGCTTCGGGTCGATGCGGTCGATCGACGCGCCGTGGCGCAGGTTGCGCTCCAGCGCGTCGCGGTGCGCGGCGGCCAGGCCGGCGACGCCGTCGCGGACGATCTCCCAGTCCAGCGCCTCCTCGTAGCAGTACGTCAGGAGGATCCGGCCGGCGAAGGCCGAGTACTCGGCGTCGCGCTCGACGAGCGAGCGGGCGTTGAGGATCGCCAGCGTGCGGATCTCGCGCCGCTCGATGCCGGGGTGGACGGAGCGGCGCAGCTCGCGCTCGAGCTCCTGCGGCGTCGCCTCGACGTCGAGGCCGGTCAGGGCGTAGTCGATCCGCGCGACGAGGTCGCGACCGTCCCACTCGACCTCCTCGCCCTGCTCGTCGAGGACCGGGATCGGCGGGAACGCCGGCTCGGGCATCAGCAGCTGTGCCTGCGCGGCGGCGTCCGTGGCCGCCGTGGAGGCCGTCTCGGCGGCCGCCAGCGTGATCTGCGTGCTCGGGTCCGGCCGCCCCTCCTGCGCGCGCAGCATCGCGCGCTCGGCGCGGTAGACGATGTAGCGCTCGGCCACGCGCATGTGGCCGGCGAGCATGAGCTCCTCCTGCACGAGGTCCTGGACGGTCTCGACCGGGACGAACGGCCGGCCGAGGGCCTCGGCGCGCTCGGTGACGCGCGCGGTGATCGCGGCGGCGGGCTCCGAGTCGACCTGCAGCGAGAGGAACGCCTTGCGGATCGCGGCCTCGATCTTCGTCGCGTCCCACGCGACGACCGCGCCGGAGCGGCGGATCAGCCGCAGGCCGCGACCGTCGCCGGAGCCCGCGCCGTCGGCCGGGGCCGCGTCCCGCGCACCGGACGCGTCGACGCCGCTCGCCGCGGCCGCCCCGCCCGGCTCGGCCTCGACGACCGCGCGGCGCAGGACGAGGGCCTTGGCGACCTCGAACTGGCCGGCCTCGATGAGCTGCGCCTCGACGAGCGCCGAGAGGTCGTGCTCGGAGATCCGCCCCTCGGCGAGCCCGCCGCTGACGAGCCGCTCGCAGACGCGCTTCGTGATCGACGCGACGATCGCGCGGCCGGACGCCGTGTCGGCCCGGCCCTCCTGATGGGCGATGGCGAGCGTCGTCAGCGCGTCGGCGACCATCTCGGCGGCGATCTCCGGCGCGAACGGCCCGTCGCCGCCGTCGGGGCCGGTGACCTGCAGCCCGAGGTCGCGGTAGAGCGAGAACGACGGGCCGGCGGCGAGCGCCGGGGCGACGTCGAAGGGCGGCCGCTGCTCGCCGGGCGTGCCGGCGGCGGCCTTCAGGTCGAGGTCGCGGAGAAGGTCGGAGAAGTCGAGCATGCGGGGCTCCAGGAACGGGCGGGGACGGCGGGGCGGACGGCTAGAGCTCGTCGTCGGAGACGGCGACCAGCGAGCTGGCCTTCTGGTACTCCGTGACGCGGCCCTCGAAGAAGTTCTGCTCCTTGCGGACGTCCATGAGCTCGGCGAGCCACGGGAGCGGGTTCTCGATCGGCTGCTCGTGGAGCGGGCGCAGCCCGCAGGAGGTCAGGCGGCGGTCGGCGACGTAGTCGATGTACGTCGAGAACTCCTCGCGCGAGAGCCCGACGGCGGCGACGGGCAGGCAGTCGGCGATGAACGCCTGCTCGAGCGCGACGGCCTCGGCCATGAGCGCGCGCAGCTCCTCCTGGAACGCCGGCGTCCAGATGCCGGGGTTCTCCTCGACGAGCGCCGCGAGCAGGCGGCGGAAGAGCTCGATGTGGTTGCTCTCGTCCCGCAGCGTGTAGCGGAACATCGTGCCGATGCCCGGGAGCTTCCCCTGCCGATAGAGGGCGAGGATCATCCCGAAGAGGCCGTAGAACTGGGTCCCCTCCATGCACTGGCCGAAGAGGAAGACGTTCTTGGCCAGCAGCTGCTGGTGCTCGGTGCGCGTGAGGTCCAGGTCGCGGCGCAGGACGCGCGAGGCGTCGGTGACGAACCGGTTCTTCGCGTGGATCGTCGGGACGTCGGTGAACATCGCCTCGCACTCGTGCGGGTCGATCCCCAGCGAGCTGATCATGTAGAGCAGCGAGTCGGCGTGGATGTTCTCCTCGTGCGCGTGGCGCCCGAGGACGAGCTTCAGCTCCGACGCCGTGACGAGCTCGCGCACGACGTGGATGACGTTGTCGCCGACGATCCCCTCGGCGGCCGAGAAGTAGCCGATCCCCATCCGGATGATCCAGCGATCGACGTCCGACAAGGCCCCCGCCGATCGCCACTGCTCGACGTCGCGGCCCATCGGGACGTCCTCCGGCTCCCAGTGGTTGGCCTTCATCGTGCGGTAGAGCTCGTAGGCCCACGGGTACCGCAGCGGCGCGAGGTTGAACGTCATCGTCTCGCGGCCGTTGATGACGCGCTTGGCGGCGAGCGCGGCCTCCGCCTTCGCCTGATCCAGGACGAACGAGCGGTCGCCGATCGAGTAGGTCTTCTGCATCGCCGTGCTCCGGGGTCGGCGGAGGGTCGGCGGCGACGACCTGCAGGGAGGCGACGTGCGCGGCCGCCCCTTCCGCGGGGGCGTTCCAACGACGTGGGCCAGGCGATCGGACTCGTCCGCGTCGCGGCCCTGCGAAGGACCGCGACGTGGCTTCACCGCTGCGCGACAGTGCCGGGCTCTCACCGGACTTCGCTGGGTTCCACGTGCCCCGTGATCGGGGTCGGATCAAGGTAGGTCGGCAGTCGGACGGAACCGCGAGCTCCGACGCCGCGCGCCTCGTCGAGGTCGTCGTGAGCGCCTGAGCGCGAATCCCGCGGTGCCCGGCGTCTCGGTGGATGCTCGCCGTGACCGGTCCGGGGCATGCGACCGACGGCGGGCGACGGATGGTGCCCTCCGACGACCACGACGGGTGCTCGGCCCGCGCCCGCGCGCGGAGGCGCGTATCGTCGCGCCCGACGCGGTCCCCGCCGCGCCGTCCTCCGTCGACCCCGATGAGCTCGCCGATGCCCGACCCAGCGCCCCTCGCCGCCGACTTCGACCCGGTCACCACGGAGGCGTGGCTGAAGGCCGCCACGGCGAAGCGCAAGCCCTCGCCCGACGACCCGCCGCCGCCGACCGAGGTCCCGCACGGGACGACGGAGGACGGCCTGCCGGTGCGGTGGCTCTACACCCCCGCCGATGCGCTCGCCCCCGATCCCGGCGGCGTGCCCGGCCGGGCGCCGTTCGTGCGCGGCGTCGGGCCCGGCGGCGAGGACGAGCCGGCGTGGCAGATCCGCCAGGCGCAGACCGCGCCCGTGCGCCGCGACGCACGCGCCGCGATCCTCGAGGACCTCGAGGGCGGCGCGACCCAGATCGGCCTGCGCCTCGACCGCGCCGCGCGCGCGGGCCACGCCCCCGGCAGCGACGCGTTCGCCACGACGCGCGGCCGCGACGGCGTGATGCTCTCGACCGCCGACGACGTGGGCGAGACGCTCGACGGGGTCTACGTCGACCTCGCGCCGGTCGCGCTGGAGGCCGGCGCCCAGGCCGTGCCCGCCGCGGCGCTGCTGCTCGCCGCGCTCGCCCGCACCGGCAAGCCCGCCGCCGCCGCGCTGCGGATCGACCCGCTCGGCGCGCTGGCCGCCGAGGGCGCGCTCGGCCGCGACGCGGCCGACGCCGTCGCCGAGGCGGGGCGGATCGCCGCCGAGGTCGACGCCCGCTGGGGCGCCGACGGCGTCGTCGCCCTCGCCGTCGACACCCGCGCCCACGCGAACGCCGGCGCGACCGCCGTGCGCGAGCTCGCGATGGCCATCGCCACCGGGGTCGCGTACCTGCGCGCCGCCGAGGCCGCGGGCCTGGCGCCCGAGCGCGCCGCCGCCCAGATCGAGTTCACGCTCGCCGTCGGCCCCAACCAGTTCGAGGAGATCGCGAAGCTCCGCGCCGTCCGCCGCCTGTGGGCGCGCGTCCTCGAGCTCAGCGGCGTCGACGCGGACGCGCGCCGCTCGCCGACCTACGCCCGCACGACCGACCGGATGCTCGCCGGGGTCGATCCGTGGACGAACATGCTGCGCGCGACGACCGCCGGCTTCGCCGCCGCGGTCGGCGGTGCGGACGGCCTGACGGTCGCGCCGTTCGACACCGTCGTCGCCGACGCCGTGGGCGCGGCGGGCCCGGGTCCGCTCGGACGCCGGATCGCGCGCAACACGCAGCTCATCCTCCAGGAGGAGTCGGGCCTGCGGCGCGTCGCCGACCCGGCGGGCGGCTCGTGGTACGTCGAGTCCCTGACCGACGAGCTGGCCCGTGCCGCGTGGGAGAAGCTCCAGGCGATCGAGGCCGCCGGTGGCGCGCTGGCCGTCCTCACCGACGGCTCCTGGGCCGCCGAGCTCGCCGAGGCCGCCGACGCCCGCGAGCAGCAGCTGCGGACCCGGCGCCGCGACCTCACCGGCGTCAACCAGTTCCCGCTGCTGGGCGACGACAAGGTCCACCCCGAGCCGCTCGACGCGGGCGAGCTGGCGGAGCGCGAGGTCGCCCGCCTCGCCGAGCGCCCGCCGCTCGACGGGGCGCTGGAGGCACGCGTCCGCGAGGCGGCCGCCGCCGGCGACGGGCTGCTGCAGGCGCTCGTGGACGCCGCCGAGGCCGGCGCGCGGATCGACGAGCTCGCCGCGTGGATCGGCTCCCAGCCGGCCACCGGCACCGGCCTGCCGGTCCGCCGCGACGCCGAGCCGTTCGAGGCGCTGCGCCGCGAGGCCGCCGCGCACGCCGCGGGCGCCGGCGGGGACGCCGCGCTCGACGAGACCGTCGTCTCGCCCGCCGGCCCGTCGGTCTTCCTCGCCTGCCTCGGCGCGCTCGCGTCGCACAGCACCGCCGCGACGTGGGCGACGAACTTCCTCGGCGTCGGCGGCCTGGCCGCGCGCCAGTCGCCGCCGCTGACCTCGGCCGAGGCGGTCGAGCAGGCGTGGCGCGAGGCCGGCGAGCTGCCGGTCGCCGTCGTCGCGCACGGGCGCGAGGAGTCCGACCAGGGCATCCGCCACACGACCGACACGCTGCGCGGGCTCGGCGTCCGGACGATCCTCCTGGCCCAGGCCGACGACGAGCGCGCGACCGCGCTCGGCGCCGACGCCGGCTTCCGGGACGGCGTCGACATGGTCGCGGTGCTGCGCGCCGCGCTGGACGCCGTGACCGGCACCACGCCCACGAACGACCACGACGACGCGGAGGCGGCACGATGAGCGCGATCCCCGACCTGACCGGTGCGACCCTCGGCGACGTCGAGCAGGACGCCGTCGACCGCCCGACGATCGAGGCCGCCGCGACCGCCGCGTCCGGCCGCCCCGTCGAGGAGCTCCGCTTCCCGGCACCCGAGGGCATCACGCTCGAGCCCGGCTACGGCTCGGCCGACGTCGCGGGGCTGGACTTCCTCGACACCCGCCCGGGCTTCCCGCCGTACCTCCGCGGGCCGTACCCGACGATGTACGTCAACCAGCCGTGGACCGTGCGCCAGTACGCCGGCTTCTCGACGGCCGAGGAGTCCAACGCCTTCTACCGCCGCAATCTCGCGGCCGGCCAGAAGGGCCTGTCGATCGCCTTCGACCTGGCCACGCACCGCGGGTACGACTCCGACAACCCGCGCGTGGCGGGCGACGTCGGCATGGCCGGCGTGGCGATCGACTCGATCCTCGACATGCGGACGCTGTTCGACGGCATCCCGCTGGACCGGATGTCGGTGTCGATGACGATGAACGGCGCGGTGCTCCCCGTGCTGGCGCTCTTCATCGTCGCCGGCGAGGAGCAGGGCGTCCCCGCCGAGAAGCTGACCGGAACGATTCAGAACGACGTTCTGAAGGAGTTCATGGTCCGCAACACCTACATCTATCCGCCGGCCCCGAGCATGCGGATCATCTCCGACATCTTCGCGTTCACCTCGCAGGAGATGCCGAAGTTCAACTCGATCTCGATCTCCGGCTACCACATGCAGGAGGCCGGGGCCTCGGCCGACCTCGAGCTGGGGTACACGATCGCCGACGGCATCGAGTACATCCGCGCCGGCCTCGACGCGGGCATGAAGGTCGACCGGTTCGCCCCGCGCCTCTCGTTCTTCTGGGCGATCGGCATGAACTTCTTCATGGAGGTCGCGAAGATGCGGGCGGGGCGCCTCATCTGGGCGAAGCTCCTGCGGGAGCAGTTCCAGCCGGAGAACGCGAAGTCGCTCTCGCTGCGCACGCACTGCCAGACCTCGGGCTGGTCGCTGGCGGCGCAGGACGTCTACAACAACGTCGTGCGCACCTGCGTGGAGGCGATGGCCGCCACCCAGGGCCACACCCAGTCGCTGCACACGAACGCCCTCGACGAGGCGCTCGCGCTGCCGACCGACTTCTCGGCCCGGATCGCGCGCAACACGCAGCTCTTCCTCCAGCAGGAGTCGGGCACGACGAGCGTCATCGATCCCTGGGGCGGCAGCCACTACGTCGAGCGCCTGACGGCCGAGCTCGCGGCGAAGGCCCTGGGCCACATCGCCGAGATCGAGGAGCTCGGCGGCATGACGAAGGCGATCGACGCCGGCGTGCCGAAGCTCCGGATCGAGGAGTCCGCCGCCCGCACGCAGGCGCGGATCGACGCCGGCAAGCAGGTCCTCGTCGGGGTGAACCGCTTCCGTCCCGAGCGCGACGAGCAGATCGACGTGCTGAAGGTCGACAACGCCGGGGTCCGCGCGAAGCAGATCGAGAAGCTCCAGCGCCTGCGCGCCGAGCGCGACGAGGCGAAGGTCCAGGCGGCGCTCCAGCGCCTGACGGAGGGCGCCGCGCAGCGCTCGACCGGGCCCGGCGCCGAGGACCACAACCTCCTCGCGCTCGCCGTCGAGGCCGCACGAGCCCACGCGTCCGTCGGCGAGATCAGCGACGCGCTCGAGAAGGTGTTCGACCGCCACACCGCCGAGATCCGCTCGATCGCCGGCGTCTACCGCAGCGAGGTCGGAGAGATGAACAAGCCCTTCGCGCGCACCCGCTCGCTCGTCGAGTCCTTCGAGGAGCAGGAGGGCCGCCGCCCCCGGATCCTCGTCGCGAAGATGGGCCAGGACGGCCACGACCGCGGCCAGAAGGTCATCGCGACGGCCTTCGCCGACCTCGGCTTCGACGTCGACATCGGGCCGCTCTTCCAGACGCCGGAGGAGGTCGCCCGCCAGGCGATCGAGGCCGACGTGCACGTCGTCGGCGCCTCGTCGCTGGCGGCCGGGCACCTGACCCTCGTCCCGCAGCTGCGCAAGGCGCTGGACGAGCAGGGCCGCGACGACATCCTCGTCGTCGTCGGCGGCGTCATCCCCCCGCAGGACTTCGACGCGCTGCGCGAGGCCGGCGCCGCGGCGATCTACCCGCCCGGCACGGTCATCGGCGAGGCCGCCGGCGACCTGCTGACGATGCTCATGGGCACGCTCGAGCTCGAGGTGCCGGCGGACGAGACCGCCGACGCCGCCTGAGCCGCGCGATGGCACGCCGCCGTCCGAGCGCCGACGAGCTCGTCGCGGGCCTCCAGGCCGGGGACCGCGGCGTGCTCGCCCGCGCGATCACGCTCGCCGAGAGCCGCCGCGCCGACGACCGCGAGCTCGCGCAGGAGGTCATCGCGCGGGTGCTGCCACCGCAGGACCGGCCGTCGACCGCGCGCCGGGTCGGGATGACCGGCGTGCCCGGAGCCGGGAAGTCGACGACGATCGAGGCGCTCGGCGTCTGGCTCGTCGAGCAGGGTCACAAGGTGGCGGTGCTCGCGGTCGATCCGTCCTCCACGCGGCAGGGCGGGAGCATCCTCGGCGACAAGACCCGGATGCAGCGGCTCGGCAACCTCGACGACGCCTACATCCGCCCCTCCCCGTCCAGCGGCGTGCTGGGCGGCGTGGCCCGCCGCACCCGCGAGGCGATGATCCTCTGCGAGGCGGCCGGGTTCGACGTCGTGATCGTCGAGTCGGTCGGCGTCGGGCAGTCCGAGGCCGAGCTCGCCGAGCTCGTGGACTGCGTCGTCCTGCTGCTCGTCCCCGGCGCCGGCGACGAGCTGCAGGGCATCAAGCGCGGGATCGTCGAGGTCGCCGACCTCATCGTCGTGAACAAGGCCGACGGGGAGCGCGAGGCCCTCGCGCGGCGCGCGGCCGGCGACTACCGCCACGCGCTGCGGATGCTGCCCGAGGCGACGCCGGGCTGGAAGACGCAGGTCCTGACCGCCAGCGCGACCGAGGGCACCGGGGTGACCGAGACCTGGGCGGCGATCGAGGAGCACCGTGCCCACCTCGAGTCCGACGGCGGCCTCGCGCGACGCCGGGCGGGGCAGCAGCGCCGCTGGCTCCAGGCCCAGATCGACGAGGGCGTGCTGGCGGCCTTCGCCGAGCGGGCCGGCGTCGCCGAGGCGCTCGACGCCGCCTTCGCCGGCGTCGCCGAGGGCCGGGTCACGGTGCCGCAGGCGGCGGCGCAGGTGCTCGAGGTCGGGTTCGGCCCGGGCGCGCCGCCCGAGCGCTGAGGGCCGAGACCGACGCGGGAGCGGCGCTGCGCCAGGACCGCACGCCCCCGCGCACCTGCGGGGTTCGCCGCCGGTTCGTACGGAGGATGTCCCCCATCCCCCGCCCCCGCATCGCGCTCGCAGCGCTCCCGCTGCTCAGCGCCGTCCTCGCCGCGCCCGCCTCCGCGTCCGCCGCCAGCGACATCGTCACCCCCGTCCAGCAGCTCGCCGTCCCGACCACGGGCCTGGCCACCGGCAACGGCGTCGTCAGCTGGACGACGGGCCGCTTCGCCGATCCGGCCCAGCGGCCACTGCCCCTCCCGACGAGCTTCGACCTGTGGACCGCCACCGGCACCGGGCCGCGCCTCGTCGCCGAGGGCGTGCCGACCGCCGACTGGGAGGCCGGGACCGACGCCGGCGGCGCGCCGGTGCTCGTCTCCGGCCCGCGGCTGCTCGACGTCCGCACCGGCACCCTCCGGACGCTGCGCCTCGGGGTGCCGGCCGCCCGCCTCGGCGCCGTCGCCATCGACGCCGGACGGCTGTACTTCGTCGTCAACGCCGCGCAGCCGACCCGCACGACGCACGCCGTCCTGCGGGTCGCGCGGCTGGACGGCACGTCGATCGGGCGGCGCACGCTCGTGCGACGGCTCCCGCGTGGCGAGCGCGGCGACGGGCTGCTCGCCGACGGCAACCGGATCGCCGTCGACACGTCCTCGCGCGTCGTCGTCGACGGGCGCACCGGCACCCTGCGCCAGACCCGCGCGGGCACGCCCCGCGGCACGTGGCGCGCGACGAACCGCGTCCTCGTGCAGGAGGGACCGATCCCGACCGTGCGGACCCTCGGCTTCACCCCCGACCGCGGGGCCCTGCTGTCGGCCATCAGCGACGACGAGCACCCCACGACCCGGATCGAGCGGCTGCGGCTGCGCGGCACGGCGAAGCCGACCGTCACGCGGCTGCAGGGACGGTACGGCGCCGGACTGACCTACGACCGCGCGAGCGCCCGGCTGCTGCTGTTCGCTCGCGGCGACGGCGCCGATCCCGGCGGCGTGCTCGGCTGGAGCGCCCCGCGCCGCTGAGCGGCGCGCGCCCCGCCGCCACCCGCGGCGCCTCGATCCGCGACGGGTCCTAGGCTGCGGGGCGCGTGCCCGCCCCCGACACGCCCTTCGATCCGTTCGGCCGCCGTGCCGAGGAGTCCTCGCCGACCTTCCCGACCCGCTCAGCGGTGGCGCGTCGGCGAGGCCCCTCCACGCGGCCGCCCGTGCTGCGCGCGCTGGGTCGCCTGCTCGCCGTCGCCCTGCTGCTCGTGGCCGGCGGCGGTGCCGTGGCCGCGACGTTGCGCCACGCCGTCGACGTCGGTGCGGACCAGTCGCGCGCGATCGCGTTCGCGCTGACGCACGACCCGCTCGGTCCCCGGTCGCTCCTGCGCCCGGCCGGCATGCGTCGGGCGCTGCAGCGCGCAGCGCCCGAGATCCGTGCCGGCGAGCGCGTCGAGAGCCTCACCGCCACGCCGACGCGGGTCCTGCTGACCGTCGTCGCGTCCACCGGGTCGCGGCGCTGGATCCGCATCGGCGTGGACGGCGATCGCGGGACGACCTTGCTGGCCGGCGGCGGCGCGATCGCCACGAACGGCGTCCGGCTGCGCGACCTGCGCCCCGAGCGGGCGCTGCGGGTGCTCGCCCGCCGGCTCGCACGGATGGGCCCGCCGGCCCCCGAGCCGACGGTCACCGCGTCCGTGGTCACGAGCACGAGCGTCGCGTTCGGGACCGGCCTGGTCCCGCGGACGACGACCCGCCGCCAGCTGCGGTGGACGCTCTCGGTGGAGGGGGAGCCCGGCGCCGATCGCACGCTCGCCGTCGACGAGGCGGGACGGTGAGCGCGGCGCGGTCGACGCCCCGGCTGCGGCGGGCCGTCCTCGGCGCGGTGCTCGTGGTCGCGGCCGCGTGCCTGCTGAGCTGGGCGGCGTTCCACGTCGCGCGCGGGCCGTCGGAGTGCGGCGGCGACGCGGGAGACTGCCCGCCGGGGTTCGCCTCGGCGCTGCTCGGCGGCGTCGCGGCGCTGGTCGTCCTCGGCCCGATCGGGATCGCGCTGCTCGCCCGTCGCCGCGGCTTGCCCGGCACGGGCCTGGCGCTGCTGCTCGGGGCCGTCGCGACCGGGACCTACGTCGCGCGGTTCGAGGCCGCGCCGGTCACCGACGCGACCCTCGCGACGTGGATCGTCGTCGGGGCGTTCGGGGTGCCGGCGGTCCTCGCCCTGCTCGCCGGGCTCGCGGCGGCGACGCTCCCCGGGCCCCGCGCTGCCGCGCCGCGTGCGGCGCCGTCCCGCGTCGCGCCTCCGGATCGCGACGCGCCGACCCAGCTCCATGCGCTGCTCGTCCACGGCTTGGCCACCGGCGCGCTCGGTCGCGACGGCGCGTCGTCCGACGGCGTCCCGGCGACCGCGCAGGTCGCCCAGCTCCTGGACCTCCACCGTCGCGGGGTGGTCGACGACGAGCAGCTGCGCGACGCGCTCACCGCGCTGCGCCGGCGGGGCTGACGCTCGGCGGGGCGCACGACGCCTCCGCATCGAAGGCGTCGGCCGCGACGAACCGCCCGTCGCGTCGGCGGGCCGACCGCCGGAGGGCGACGATCGCCGCCGGGCCGAAGAGCAGCGCGAGCACGAGGTTGCCGGCGGCGTGGGCGAGGTCGTACGGCAGCGCGGTGCCGAGGAGGAGCAGCAGGCCGTCCGACGGCTCGCCGGAGAACGTGAGCCAGGTCGAGAGGTTCATGACGAGCCCGAACAGGAGCCCGGCCGCGGCGCACGTGAGCGCGAGCGTCCAGCGGCCGGCACGTCCCCGCGTCGCGGCGCCGAGGCCCGCCCCGATCAGGCCGCACAGCCCCCAGGCGAGCATCTGCCACGGCGTCCACGGCCCCTGGCCGAAGAGGACGTTCGACGTGAGCGCCGCGAACGCGCCGACCGCGAACCCCGGCGCGGGACCGAGCACGAACCCCGCCACGAGGACGATGTCGGTCGTCGGCTTGACGTTCGGCAGCGGCGCGAACGCCACCCGCCCGATCGCGGCGAGCGCCGCGAGGGTCGCCACCAGCGCGAGGACGCGTGGCGAGGGCCGCGACCGCTCGTACCAGCGCAGCCCGAGCAGGACCGCGCCGCAGGCGACGCCGAGCGCCGGCAGCACCCAGCCGCTCACGGGCGCACGTCCCGGTTCGCGATGCGCACGTCGCCGAGCAGCGCCGCGCCGGCCGACGGCGTCAGCGGCGGCGGCCCGACGACGCGGTCGGCGAGCACGCGCGCCGTCTGGGTGCCGAAGTACCAGCCTCCCGAGAGCACCTCGCCGGCCGGGCCGTCGGCGGCGAGGCGCCCGTCGATGAGCAGGAGCGCGCGGTCGGCGACCTCGGCGGCGAACTCGACGTCGTGGGTCGCCACGAGGATCGCGGTGCCCTCGGCGGCCAGCGCCTCGAGCTGGGCACCGAGCCGCCGCCGGGCCGCGCCGTCCATCCCGCGGGTCGGCTCGTCGAGCGCCACGAGCGCCGGCCGGTCGGCGCCGCCGAGCGCCACGGCGAGCGCGACCCGCTGCCGCTCGCCGCCCGAGAGGTCGCCCGGGTGCCGATCGGCGAGGTGCGCGACGCCCGCGCGCTCCAACGCCGCCGGGTCGGCCTCGTCCGCGACGCGATCGTGGAGGAGGTGGTCGCTGGGGCGCTGGGTGAGGAGCCCGACCCGCCCGCCGCGGACGACCCGTCCCCGCGTCGGGGCGTGCAGCCCGGCGAGGGTCCGCAGGAGCGTCGACTTGCCCGCGCCGTTGCGGCCGAGCAGCGCGACCCGCTCGCCCGGCGCGATCCGCAGGTCGACGCCGCGCAGCACCGCCGGACCATCGGGCAGCTCGAGCCAGAGACCCTCGGCCGCCGCCGCGACCGGCGCGCCGACGGTCCGCTCCCCGCGCCGCCTCCGGCGGAGCCGGCCGCCGCCCCGTCCCGCGTCGCGCGCCGGGGACTCGTCCGTCGCCCGGCCGTGACGAAACGCGTCGCCATCGCCCGTCGGATCGCGCCCGAGCGCCTCCCGGGCCGCGCGGACCCCGAGCGGCAGCGGCGTGCGGCCCGCGAGCGCGAAGAGCCGCGCCGCGGGCGGCAGCAGGTCGGGAGCGCGGTCGGCCGCCCACGCGAGGAACGCCGTCGGCGGGCCGTCCCAGGCCACGCGGCCGGCGTCGAGCGCGACGACGCGGTCGACGTGGTGCAGGCAGCGATCGAGCCGGTGCTCGGCGACGATCGCGGCGATCCCCTGCTCCTCGGCGAGCCGGCGCAGGAGCCAGAGCAGCTCGTCGCCGGCCACCGGATCCAGTTGCGAGGTCGGCTCGTCGAGCAGGAGCAGCCGCACCGCGTCGCGTCCGGTGCCGCCGGCGGCGAGCGCGGCGCCGAGCGCGACCCGCTGCAGCTCCCCGCCCGAGAGCGCGTGGACGCCGCGATCGAGGAGGCGCTCGATCCCGAGCGCGAGGGCGACCTCCTCGACGGCACGCGCGATCGTCGCCGGCGGTGCGCCCCGGAGCTCCAGCGGCAGGCTGAGCTCGGACCGCACGCCGTTGAGGACGACCTGGGTCTCCGGGTCCTGCAGGACGGTGCCGACGCTGCGGGCCAGCGCACCCGGTCGCGCGTCGCGTGTGTCGGTCCCCGCGACGACGACGCGCCCGCCGAGCGTGCCGCCGGTGTGGTGCGGGGCCAGGCCGCAGGCCGCGTGCAGCAGCGTCGACTTGCCCGACCCCGACGCCCCGGCGAGCAGCACGAGCTCCCCGGGCGCGACGGACAGGTCGACATCGACGAGGGACGGCGGCGCGTCGTCGCCGTGCCGGAAGGAGATCCGCTCCAGCCGCAGCAGCGGCGCGGCGCTCATCGGTCGCCTCCCGGTTCGTCCGGCCGCTCGACGGGCGGGTCGACGAGGGGCCGGCGAGCGCCCGCCGGGCCGGCCGCGGGCGGGCGGACACCGGTCCCCGGGAGCACCGCGGGCACGAGCGCCAGGACGACGAGGAGCCCGCCGAGGGCGAGCGCTGCGCCGCCGAACGGCAGCTCGAGCTCCGGCAGGGCGGTCATCCGCAGCGCCCCGGTGGCCAGTGCGGCGATCACCGTCACCACGAGCAGCGCCGTGGCGGCGGTCAGGGCCCGGTCGTGCCGCGACCACGGTGCCGCGGGCGCCGTCGGACGGACGCCGAGGCCGTGGCCCCGGAGCTCGATCGCGGCGGCGAGGTCGCCCGCGCGGTCGAGGGCGGAGCCGACGACCGCCCGCGCGACGAGCGCCCGGGCGGCGCGGTCGTCGTGCGCCCCGGGCGTGCCCGGCGGCCGCAGCGCGCGGGCGTCGGCCATCCGCCGCCCGTCGCGGGCGAGCACCGGCACGACCCGCAGCGCCAGGGCCGCCGTCAGCGCCGCGGTCGGCCAGCGCGGACGGAGCGCGCGCAGCAGCGCGTCGGGGTCGACGGCGACGAGGAAGAGCAGGCTCAGCGGCAGGAGCACGAGGAGCCGCAGGGCGAGCGTCCCGCCGCTGACGAGCGCCTCGAGCGTCACGTCGACCTGGCCGAGCACCGGCAGGTGGCCCAGCCGCGCGAGCACGGTGAGGCCGTCGCGCACGACGAGCCCGTTGACGAGCACGACGAGCAGCGCGAGCGGCAGCCCGAGCAGCAGCGCGCGTCGCTGCACCGCACCGGCACCGGCGCGCGCGCCGACGGCGAGCACCGCGAGCACGAGCGCCGCCAGGACGAGCGGATGCGTGATGGCGATCGTCGCCCCGGCGACCGCGACGCACCAGGCGGTGGCGACGACGGGACGCGCCGCGCGCAGGGGATCGCCGCCCGGCCGGTGCCCGACGCCCGCCATGGCGTCGAGGACCCGGTCGGTCCGCGGGCGCGGGCCGCGGCGCGCGCGCGACGGCCGCTCCGCGGGGGGCGCGGCGAGCGCGCGGCCGGCCGCGCCGGCCGGGAGCGGCGGAAGCGACGGCAATCGGTGGTCGGCGGGGACGCGGGTCCCCGCACTGCTGCGCGTGCGCACGGTCTCCCCATCCCCGAGGGGTCTCGACGTGGACGGACCGGGCCGGTCTCCTGGCTCGCGTCCCCGGTCCCCGCGCCTTCCCGGGCCCGCCGCCGCGTCGGCGGGACGGGTCCCAGTGGCCGCACCCCGGAGGTGCCGGCGACGATCGGATCGGACGCTCACAGTGGCGGGTCCGCGCCGGTCTCGCACCGGTCTTCCCACGCCGCGCTCCGCTTGGAATCGCCGGGCACGGTACCAGCGGGGCGCTGCTCGTCGGCTCCGCGACGGGCCGCCCGGCGGCTGGTGAACCTCTATGGAATACATACCTGTATGTCTTTGAGGTACAGACCGGAACGTCCTTCCCGTACCCTGTCGGAACGTGAACCCGTTCGAGTACCAGCGACCGCTCGATCCGACGCTCCTGATCGACCGCCGTGCCGAGCTCGACGCGCTCCAGCGCGCCGCGGCCGACCGCGTCGCGGTCCGGCTCGCCTCACCGCGCCGGTTCGGGAAGACGACCCTTCTCGGCGCGCACCTCGCGGCGATGCGCGCCGCCGGCCATCACGCGGCCCTCGTCGACCTCGATCGCGTCGCCACGGTCGTCGACGTGCTCGACCGGATCGCGGAGGGACTGCGGCAGCTCCCGGGCGTCGGGCCCGGCGCGATCGCCGCGCGGCTCGCGCGGATCGGGCTGACCGTCGGTCCCGCCGGGGTGCAGGTGCAGCTCGCGCCCCGGGGCGCGCGGGCGACGCCGAGCCCGGACGACGCGCGCGCCGCGATCCGCGACCTCCTGCGGCTCCCGGCGGACCTCGCCTCGGACGGGGACCTCGTCGTCGTGGCCTTCGACGAGTTCCAGGACCTCCTGACCGCCGACGAGCGCCTCGACGGCCTGCTGCGCTCGGTCATCCAGCACCAGGGCGACCGCGTCGCCTACCTCTTCGCGGGGTCCTCCCCCTCGATGATGCGGACGCTGTTCGGCGATCGCGAGCGGCCGTTCTTCGGCCAGGCGCGCCCGGTCGAGCTCCCGCCGCTCCCGCTCGAGGAGACGACGCGCGAGGTGCTCGCCCGGATGCCGGCGCCCGAGGACCCGCGCACCGCGGACGCCACCGCGCGGATCGTCCAGGCGGCCGGCGGCCATCCCCAGCGCACGATGCTGCTGGCCTTCCACCTGCACGAGCTGCTGCGCGACGAGGAGCCGACCGACGACCTCGCCGCCGCCGCGTGGGCGCGCGCCCTGCGCGAGGTCGACGACGTCTGCGCCGCGCTCTGGTCGACGCTCTCCCGACCCGAGCGCGCCGTCTGCTCCGCGGTCGCCGATGGCCTGGCCGCGACGTCGACGACCGCCGCCGAGCAGCACCAGATCTCGCGCTCCACGCTGCAGAGCACGACCGAGCGGCTCGTCGCCGACGGCCAGCTGCTGCGGCGCGGCGAGCGCCGCCGCGTCGAGCTGCTGGACCCGCTGTTCGCCGCGTGGCTCCGCGACCGCTGATGCGGGCCACGGTGAGCGCCCGAGCGCTCGGGGCGGCTCAGTGGTGGTGGGCGTGCCCGTCGCCGAGCGTGGCGGCCGGCAGGCGGCCGACGAGGATCGCTGCGAGCAGCGTCGAGAGCGGGACCGAGAGCAGCAGGGCGATCGAGCCGACGAGCGTCGAGACGATCGGCTCCGCGAGCGTCGTGTCGTTCACGGCGTCGAGGAACGTCACGTCGTTGGCGGAGGCGACGAGCAGCAGCGGCAGGGTCGCACCGGCGTAGGCGAGGACGAGCGTGTGGATCGTCGCCGCGAGGTGGTCCCGGCCGACGACGAACGCCTCGCGGTACAGCTCGCCCGCACCGAGGTGCGGCGCGGTCCGGTGCAGGGCCGCGACCGTCGAGACCTGCGAGACGACGGTGTCGGTCAGCACGCCGAGCGCGCCGATGACCATGCCGGCCAGGAGGATCCCCTGCAGCGGCAGCGCCTCGCCGGACTGCAGCGCGAAGGAGCCGAGCTCGGAGTCGGTGCCGTCGAGCCCCGACAGCCCGAGCCAGAGGCCGCCGAGCAGCGCGGCGACCGACAGCGACACGCCGATCCCCGCGACCGCCGCGAGGCTCTGGGCCGTCACGCCGTAGGTCAGGGCGGTGGTGACGAACATCACCGCCAGGGCCCCGACGACGGCGACGAGCAGCGGCGGGTGACCGTCGAGGATCGACGGCACGAGCCAGAGGACGACGAGCGCGAGGCTCGCTCCGGTGCCGAGCAGCGCCAGCAGCCCACGGCCCCGGGCCACGAGCAGCCCGAGCAGCGCGAAGCCCGCCATCAGCGCGACGAGCGGGATGCGGCGGTCGACGCCGGAGTACGCGTAGACGGGCTCGGTGCCCGGCTCGACCGGCACGCCGCTGGCCGGGTCGGGCGACTGGTCGCTCAGGCGGATCGCATCGCCGGGATCCAGCGACGGCGCCACCCCCTCGGGGCCGAGCACGATCGTCACGCGCCGCCCGTCGTCGCGTCCTTCGTCGACGGTCGCCACGACCGTCGCGCACCGCTGGCTGCTGCCCTCCGCGCACGGCGCGGCGCGGGCCTCGACGACCGTCGCGGCGACGGTGGGCCGCTGCGTGCCGGGCCCGGGATCGTGGTCGCCGGAGGGCCAGAGGACGACGAGCCCGACGAGCGTCAGGACGCCGACGAGCGCGACGACGCCGAGCAGCAGGCGACCGGCCGGATGGTCGCGCAGCCGCGCGGCCGCGGGGGCGGCGGCGTCGCGGCGGCCCTCCGACGTCCCGGGGGGTCGGGGGTCCCTCCCGTCCTCGTGACGGCCGTGGTCGTGGTGCTCGTGGTCGTCCATGGCGTGGCCGCGCGAGCGCGACGGCGCCAGTCTTCCAGACGAGATCGGTTCCCATCGTCCGCTATCGTGCCGCGGCGAGCCAGTCGTACCCACGACGTGGGTCAGGGAACCCGGTGCGACTCCGGGACTGACGCGCAGCGGTGAGGGGGACGGCCCGAGCACCACGCCACTGGGCGCCGCGACCACCCGTCGTGGCCCCGGGAAGGCGCTCGAGCCGATCGAACCCGAGTCCGAAGACCTGCTGGCTCGCGGGCCGCCGCTCTTGCGCCGCGGCCCGGATCACCCCACCAGGACCGCGCGACACGGTCCCCGATCGAAGGAGCACGCCGTGCGCTCACGGCCCACCGAGACCCACCCGTCCCGCGCCGTCCGGCGCGCGGCCCTCGCGCTGCTGCTCGCCGCCGCGACCGGCGCGCTGGCGGCCTGCGGCGACGACGAGCCGGCGGCTCGGGGCATCCCGAGCGGGCCGGCCTCCGGGCACCCCGTCCGCCTGGCCGACAACTGCGGTCGCGCGGTGACGATCGACCGCGTCCCCCGGCGCGTCGTCTCGGTGAACCAGGGCTCGACCGAGGTCCTGCTCTCCCTCGGCCTCGCCGATCGCCTGGTCGGCACCGCGACGTGGACGGACCCCGTCCGGGCCGACCTCGCCGCGGCGAACGCCCGCGTCCCCCGCCTCGCCGACGACGTCCCCGCGATGGAGCGCGTGCTCGCCGCCCGGCCCGACCTCGTGACCGCGTCGTTCGGCTTCGCGCTCAACGGCGAGGACCGGGACCGCCGCGAGCGCTACGCGAAGCTCGGGGTCGCGACGTACATGGCGCCGTCGGAGTGCGAGGACCGCGACGGCGGCGGCAGCGGTGACGGCCCCCGCGATCGTCCGCTGCGGATGGCGGTCATCCACCGCGAGGTTCGCGAGCTGGCCCGGATCTTCGGCGTGCCGGAGCGCGGCGAGCGGCTCGTGCGGCGGCTCGAGCAGCGGCTCGCCGCGGCCGGTCGCACGCGCGCCCGTCCCGGGACCTCCGTCGCGTTCTGGTTCGCGAACGACAAGGCGCCGTACATGGCCGGCTGCTGCGGCTCGTCGGGGATCATCGCCCGCGCCGTCGGCGCCGAGAACGCCTTCGCCGACACCCAGGACGAGTGGCCGCAGGTCGGCTGGGAGTCCGTCGCCGACCGCGACCCGGACGTCCTCGTGCTCGGGGACCTCTCCCGCCGCCAGCAGACGGCCGAGGACCTCCGGTCGAAGGTCCGCTTCCTCACGACGAACCCCGTCACGCGCCGGATGACCGCCGTGCGCGAGCGGCGCTTCGTCGCGATGAACGGCGCCGACCTCAACCCGTCGATCCGGACGGTCGACGGCGCCGAGAAGCTCGCCGCGGGCCTGCGCCGGTTCGGCCTGGCGAGCCCGGCGCGCTGACCGCCGTCCGATGACCCACGAGCTCCCGACGACGCCCGGCGCCTCGGCCGCCGTGCTGCCGGCACCGGTGCGCCGGTCGCTGCAGGTCCTGGCCTGGGCCGGCGGCGTGGCCCTGCTGCTCCTGTCCGTCGCGGTGGCGATCACGATCGGGCCGGCCGACCTCGCGGTCGGCGACGTCGCGGCGATCGTCGGCGACCACCTCGGCCTCGCGACGGCGGACGTCACGCGGATCCAGGACGGCATCGTCTGGGAGCTGCGGCTGCCGCGGACGCTCCTGGCCGCGGTCTGCGGAGCCGGGCTGGCGATCTGCGGCGCGATCCTCCAGTCGCTGCTGCGCAACCCGCTCGCCGACCCGTTCGTGCTCGGCATCTCGTCGGGTGCCTCGACCGGCGCCGTGCTCGTGATCGTCCTGGGCATCGGCGGTGGGGCGATCTCGCTCTCCACCGGCGCCTTCGCCGGCGCGCTGGTCGCGTTCGGCCTCGTGCTGCTGCTCGCCTCGGGCGCGGGCGGGGCCGGCGACCGGATCGTCCTCGCCGGCGTCGCCGGCACGCAGCTGTTCTCGGCGCTGACGTCGTTCGTCGTCACCTCGTCGGCCGACGCGGAGCAGACCCGCGGGGTGCTCTTCTGGCTCCTCGGGTCGCTCGCGGGCGCGGAGTGGCACGACGTCCTCGTGTGCGCGGTGGTGACCGCGATCGGGATCCTCGCCTGCCTGCTGTGCGCCCCGGCGCTCGACGCGTTCGCCTTCGGTCACGACGCCGCCGCGAGCCTCGGCGTCCCGGTCGGGGCGGTCCGCCTCCTGCTGCTGCTCGTCACCGCGCTCGTCACCGCGACGCTCGTCGCGAGCGCCGGCGCGATCGGCTTCGTCGGCCTCGTCCTCCCCCACGCCGCACGGCTGCTCGTCGGTCCCGGTCACCGGCTGCTGCTGCCCACCACCGCGCTCGTCGGCGCGATCTTCCTCGTCTGGGTCGACACGCTCGCCCGGACCGTGCTCGACCCGCAGGAGCTGCCGGTCGGCGTCGTCACCGCGCTCGTCGGCGTCCCGGCCTTCGCCCTGCTCCTGCGCCGGCGCGGGGCCGTCCGATGACCGGCGAGGGCGGGGCGCCGCTGGCGGTGCGCGACGTCCGCTGGTCGGCGGGCGGCCGGCTCATCCTCGACGGGGTGGCGCTCGACGTCGCGCCCGGGGGGACGCTCGGGCTGCTCGGGCCGAACGGGTCGGGCAAGTCCTCGCTCCTGCGGCTGCTCGCCGGGGTCCGACGGGCCGCCGGCGGGGCGATCCTCCTCGACGGCGACGACCTCGCCGGCCTGCCGCGTCGGCGCGTCGCGCAGCGCCTGGCGCTCGTCGAGCAGCACGCGGAGACCGAGCTGGACCTCACGGTGCTCGAGGTCGTGCGGCTGGGGCGGATCCCGCACCGCCGTCCGTGGTCGGGGGTCGGCGCCGAGGACGACTGCGCGGTCGCCGAGGCGATCGCGCGCACCGGGCTGCAGGAGCGGCTGCACCAGCGCTGGTCGACCCTGTCGGGCGGCGAGCGCCAGCGCGTGCAGATCGCCCGCGCGCTGGCGCAGGAGCCCCGGGAGCTGCTGCTCGACGAGCCGACGAACCACCTCGACGTGCACCACCAGCTCGACCTGCTGACGCTCGTCGCCGAGCTGCCGCTGACGAGCGTCGTCGCGCTGCACGACCTGAACCTCGCGGCGATGTTCTGCGACCGGCTCGTCGTGCTCGACGCCGGTCGCGTGGTCGCCGCAGGAACGCCGGCCGCGGTGCTCACGCCCCGGCTCATCGCCGACGTCTACCGCGTCCGCGCGGTCGTCGGCGACGACGGACCCGGCGGCCGGCCGTCGATCCGCTTCCTGCCCGGTCGCCTCCGGGCCCCCGCACCGCACGACGCCGCCGCCCCGAGCGCCGCATCCACTCCCCCCACCACCGAGAGGACCACCGCCCCGTGACCCGCCCCGCCCGCCCGCTCGCGCTCGCCGCGCTGGCGATCGCCGCCATCGCGCTGCCCGCCTGCGGCGACGACGATCCCGCCCCCTCCGCCGCCGCCGGCGCGACGACGACCACGGCCTCCGCCGGCGGTCGCGTCGACCTCGACAACTGCGGCGTGCGGCTGCGCCGCGAGGCCGCGCCCGAGCGCGCCGTGGCGATCAGCCAGCCGGCGATCGAGCTGCTCCTGACGCTCGGCCTCGCCGACCGGATGGTCGGCGCGGCCGGGTGGAACGACCCGGTCGTGCCGGCGCTCCGGACCGCCAACGCGAAGGTGCCGCAGCTCGGCAAGGAGTTCCCCTCGTTCGAGCGGACGCTGAGGACCGAGCCGGACTTCGTCTACACGACCTTCGCCTGGGGCTTCTCCGACGAGGGCACGGCGCCCCGCGAGCGGTTCGCGAAGCTCGGCGTCGACACGTACCTGTCGCGCAGCGAGTGCGGCGGGCAGGACGCGCGCCAGACGTCCCGGCTGCGGTTCGAGGACGTGTTCCGCGAGGTCCGCGAGCTCGCCGCGATCTTCGGCGTCGAGCGGCGCGGCGCGCAGGTCGTCGCCGGCCTGCAGCGTCGCCTGGCGACCGCGACCGGCGGCCTCGACGCGCGCGGCGTCGACGTCGCCTGGTGGTACGCCGCGACGAAGGCGCCCTACATCGCGGGCTGCTGCGGCGCCCCGGGGATGATCACCGAGCGGGTGGGCGCGACGAACGCCTTCGCGAGCGCGAAGCAGCTCTGGCCCGAGGTCTCGTGGGAGGCGATCCTCGAGCGTGACCCGGACGTGCTCGTGCTCGCCGACCTCACCCGCGGCGGCGACGGCGACAGCGCGCGGGCGAAGCTCGCGTTCCTGCGCAGCAACCCCGTCGCCAAGCGGCTGACCGCCGTGCGCGAGAACCGCTTCATCGTCATGACGGGCTCGGACATGGACCCCTCGCTGCGCAACGTCGGGGCGGTCGAGAAGCTCGCCGCGGGGATCCGGAAGCTCGGGCTGGCGCGCGGATGACGCTCCTCGAGCGCTGGGACGCCCAGCAGGCCGCCTACATCGCCCAGCGGGAGCAGCGCTTCGACGTCATCGTCGAGCTCGTGCGCCGCGTCGCGGGACCGGCGCCGCGCGTCCTGGACCTCGCCTGCGGCCCGGGCTCGCTCAGCGCCCGGATCCTCGACGCGCTGCCGCAGGCCCGCGTCGTCGGCGTCGACCTCGACCCCGCGCTGCTGCGGATCGCGCGGCGCGAGCTGGCGCCCCGCGGCGAGCGGCTCGCGCTCGTCGACGCCGACCTCGCCGGCGACGCCTGGATCGACGCCGTCCGTCAAGCCGCCGCGACGGCGTCCGCCGGGGACGACGGCCCGGCGCGGTTCGACGCCGCGGTGTCGACGACCGCGCTGCACTGGCTGGCGCCGCACCAGCTCGTGCGGCTCTACGGCCAGGTGGCCGGGCTGCTCGCGCCGGGCGGGATCCTCGCCAACGGCGACCACTTCCGGTTCGACGCCGCCGAGCACCCGACGCTGGCGCGCGTCGCCGCGGAGCACGACCGGGCCACCCAGGAGGCGGCGTTCGCCGCCGGCGCCCCGACGTGGGACGCGTGGTGGGACGAGGTCCGCGAGGAGCCCGGCGGCGCCGCGCTCCTCGCCGAGCGCGACCGGCGCTTCGCCGGCCGCGACGCGCCGCCGCCGACGACGATCGGCTTCCACGTCGCGGCCCTGCGCCAGGCCGGCTTCGCCGAGGTCGCCCCGGCGTGGCAGCTGCTCGACGACTACGTCGTGGTCGGCCGCACCGCCGGCGGGCGACCGTAGGGCGGCCCGGCCAACCCGTCGCCGCCGCCGTCGCGGCGCCCGTGGCCGATCGAGCCGCGGGACGGCGGCGGCGCGCGCTCACGCGTCGGCGGCGACGGCCGGGCGGTGCGGCAGGCGCACGAGGAACGCCGCGCCGCCGCCCTCGGCCGTGCGGGCGGCGACGGTGCCCTCGTGCGCCTCCACGATCGCGGCGACGATCGCCAGGCCCAGACCGGCGCCGGCGGCGCCGCGCTGGCGGCCCGCCCCCTCCTTGCGCCAGAAGCGCCCGAAGAGCTGCTCGGGATCGCCGTCGGGCAGCCCCGGGCCGTGGTCGCGGACCTCGACCTCGACCGTCGCGCCGTCGCGCCGCACGGCGAGGTCGATGGCCGCGTCGTCGGGCGTGTGGACGAGCGCGTTGCGCACGAGGTTCGCGAGCACCTGGCGCAGCTGGTCGGCGTCGCCGGAGACCACGGCGTCCTCGCTCGTGACCGTCGCGGTGACCTCGCGCGTCGGCGCGGTGGCGCGGGCGTCGTGGGCGGCGTCCTCGACGAGGATCGCCAGGTCGACGGGGTCCTGCGCGCGCTCGGGCGTCTCGTCCAGGCGCGCGAGCAGCAGCAGCTCCTCCACGAGCGTGCCCATCCGCGCGGACTCGTCCTCGATCCGGCCCATCGCGCGGTCGACCGCCTCGCCGTCGGGCAGCGCGCCGACGCGGTGCAGCTCGGCGTACCCGCGGATCGACGCGAGCGGCGTGCGCAGCTCGTGGGAGGCGTCGGAGAGGAACCGGCGCAGCCGCTCCTCGCTCGCCTCGCGCTCGGCGAAGGCGCCCTCGAGGCGGCCGAGCATCCCGTTCAGCGCGCTGCCGAGACGACCGACCTCCGCCGGGTCGCCGCTCTCCTCGACGCGCCGGGACAGATCGCCGGCGGCGATCGCGTCCGCGGTGTCGGCCATCCGCTCCAGCGGCCGCAGCCCGAGGCGGACGATCCACCACGCGACGGCCGCCAGCAGCACGAGCGTCAGCACGATGACGATCGCCGCGACGAGCAGCAGCTGGTCCAGCGACTCGTCGACGCTCGTCAGCGGGACGGCGACCGCGAGGACCGCGCCGTCCGGCGAGCCGAACGTCCGCACGCGGTAGCGCACGCCGCTGGCCGCGCTGCCGGTCGTGAAGGCCCGCCCCGCGTCGAGTCGCTCGGGCAGGCGCGGCCTCGGGAGATCCTCGGCGAACTGCGTCACCCGCGCCGCGGCGAGCACGTTGCCCTGCGCGTCGCGGAGCTGGCCGTAGGCGCTGACGGGCACGTCGCGCGGCGCGGGCGGCCCGCCGGGGCCGCCGCCGGCCGGGAACAGCGGCGACGTCGTCCCGGAGACGCCCGACGAGCGGGAGCCGTTCGCGCGACCGAAGGGGTCGCCCAGCGCGTCCCGCGTGATCTGGCGCAGGACGGCGGGTCGCGCGGCCTCCGCCTGGTCGTCGGCGCGGTCGAGCAGGAACGAGCGCTGGCTCGCGTAGACGACGCCGCCCAGCACCACCATGCCGAGCGCGACGAGCAGGACGAGCGCGAGCAGCAACCGGGCACGCAGCGACAGGCCGGCGACGCGCCGGGCGACCGAGCGGCGCAGCGACACGCTCAGCGCCTCGGGGCGCGCAGCGCGTAGCCGACGCCGCGCACGGTGTGGATGAGCTGCCCGTCGGCGCCCTCGACCTCGAGCTTGCGTCGCAGGTAGCTGACGTACGTCTCGAGCACGCGGGCGTCGCCGCCGAAGTCGTAGTCCCAGACGTGGTCGAGGATCTGCGCGCGGGTCAGCACCCGGCGCGGGTTGCGCAGGAAGTAGTGCAGCAGCCGGTACTCGGTCGCCGTGAGCTCGACGAGCTCGCCGGCGCGCGTGACCTCGCGCGTGTCCTCGTCGAGCTCGAGGTCCTCGAAGCGCAGGACCGGCGAGGTCTCGGTCTCCTGGCCGGTCCGGCGCAGGACGACGCGGATCCGGGCGACGAGCTCCTCGAGGCTGAACGGCTTCGTGACGTAGTCGTCGCCGCCGCTCGTCAGGCCGCGGAGCTTGTCCTCCGTCGCGTCCCGGGCGGTGAGGAAGATGATCGGCACGTGGCCGCGCTGCGCGCCGAGGCGGTCGGCGACGTCGAACCCGGTCGTGTCGGGCAGCATCACGTCGAGGACCATGATCTGCGGTCGGAACGCCTCGACCTGGGCGAGCGCGTCCTCGCCGGTGGCGGCGGTGGCGACCTCGAATCCCTGGAAGCGGAGGGCCATCGAGACGACGTCGACGATGTTCGGCTCGTCGTCGACGACGAGGACGCGGGCGCCCGGAGCGGAGGACGTCTCGGTGGCCATGCGGGCAGTATCGCTCCCGAAGCTGTGAGCTTCCTGGGGACACCCTGGGCCGCTCCCGCGACCTCGCGGCGTGCGCCCCGCGACGCGCGCCGGCGACCCGCCGACTGCCGCCGCGACGCGCACCGGGGGCGTGCGCGGCGCGGCGCGTCCGTCCGGGACGACCGGAGGGGGCGCGCCGCGCACGCCCCCCGGTCGCGACCGGTCAGCCCGCGGCGCGCAGCGCCGAGGCCAGGCCCTGCAGGTCGTAGAGGCCGTCGACGCTGGAGACCTCCTTGCCGACCTGCTGGACGACCGCCAGCACGTCGCTGGCGCCGACCCGGCCGTCGCGCATCCCGCCGAGGCCGTCGCTGTCGGCGACGACCCAGCGGATCTTCCCGGCCTCGACCATGTCGGCCAGCCACGCGACGCTCACCTGGCTCTCGCGGCCGGAGAAGCCGCCGATCGCCACGACCGGGCTGTTCCCGTCGGCCGCGAGGATCGAGGACGCCGCGCCGCTCTGGCTCGAGACCGCCACGGTCCCGCCGCCGTGCGCGGCCGCGTAGGTCACCGCCGCGCTCAGGGACCGCGTGTTGCCGCCGAACATCCCGCCGCCGCCGGGGCCGCCCATCCCGCCGCCGCGGGACGCGGACGAGCCGCCGGAGCCCGACGTGCCCCGGCCGGGGACGGCCGACGCACCGCCGGACCGGCCGGTGGCGCTCGAGCCGCTCGCGCCCGGCATCGCCGGCGGGCCGCCGGACCGGCCGCTCGCCGAGCTCGACGCGCCCGGCATCGCCGGGGGACCGCCGGCCTGCCCGCTCGCCGGGCCCGCGCCGGGCATCCCGCCCGGGCCACCACCCATCGCCCCGCCCGGGCCGCCCATCCGGCCGCCGGGACCGCCGCGGAAGCGGTCCATGCCGCTGCTCGCCGGACCGCCGGCCGGGAACGTGCCCGACGTCGCGTGCCCGAGCGTGGCGAACGACCAGGAGCCGGGCGCGACGAGCAGCAGCGCGACGCCGACCGCGAGCGCCCAGCGCCGGATCCGCGGCGCCAGGCCGCTGGCGAGGACCCCGGCGACGGCGAGCGTGCCGACGATCAACGGCACCTCCCACCAGCCCAGGTCGGTGGCCGAGTGGCGCAGGACGACGAGCTCCGTGACGAGCCCGCCGAGCAGCAGCGCGGGACCGAGCACGCGCGCGGGCAGCTCGCCGCGGCTGGCCGGGGACGCGCCCGGCGTCGGACGCCCGGCTGCCGGGGCCGACGCCCCCGCCGTCGCGGCAGCCCGCTCCGCCCGCAGTCGCGGACCGAGCAGCGCCTCGTGGATCGCGGTGGCCGCGCGTCCGCCGCGGTGCCCGGGCGAGGCCTCCGCCTCAGCCGGCGCCGACGACGGACGGCCCGCGACCGCGGCCGTCCCCGCCGACGCGGCGCTCGTCGCGGCCGACGGGGCGAGCGCGACGGTCGCCCGTCCCGGCCACGCGGTGCCGACGCCGGCGCCGACGAGCGCGGCGACGAACGGCGCGATGAGCGAGACGTAGTACGGGTGGAAGATGCCCTCCGCGCGGCTGAAGGCGACCGCCGTCACCAGGCCCGCGCCGCCGACGACGAGGAGGAAGCCGGTGCGGGCGTCGTCGCGGCGCAGCCGCGTGGCGACGAGCAGCCCGAGGCCGGCGACGATCGCCGCGCCGAGCAGCCAGCCGGCCTGGCCGCCCAGGGCCTGGTTCAGCAGCCGCAGGACGCCCGGGTCGCCGCCGAAGGTGCCCCCGCTGGAGAGGCCCCCGCCGCCCCCGCCGCCCATCGGGCCGCCGCCCATGCCGCCACCCGCCATGCCGCCCGGCCCGCCGCTCTGCCCGAAGAGCCGGCCGAGGCCGTTGTAGCCGAAGATCAGCGACCAGATCGAGTTGTCGCTCGTCCCGGAGACCCACGGCCGATCCGTGGCGGGCGTGAGCCAGACGAGGATGGGCCAGGCGAGGCCGACGACCGCCGCCGAGAGCCCGAAGGCGCCGACCTGGCGGACCGCGCGCAGGCGGCCCGTCGGAGCGATCCAGAGCCAGGCCGCCACGATGCCGGGCACGACCATCAGCGCCGCGGCCATCTTCGCCTCGAAGCCGAGGCCGACGGCGACGCCGGCCAGCACGAGCCAGCGGGTCCGCCCCTGCTCGAGGCCGCGGAGCGTCGCCCAGAGCGCGAGCGTCGCGCAGAGCACGAGCAGCGCGTCCGGGTTGTTGTGGCGCGAGACCGCGACCGCGATCGGCGTCAGCGCGAGCGCCAGCCCGGCGGCCGTGCCCGCGGGACGCCCGAAGCGCCGGGCGACGAGGTCGTAGGCGAGGCCGACGGTCGCCACCCCCATGAGCGCCTGGGGCACGAGGATGCTCCAGGCGCTGAGGCCGAACGCGCGGGCGGAGAGCGCCTGGATCCAGAGCGCGAGCGGCGGCTTGTCGACCGTCATCACGCCGGCGCTGTCGAAGGAGCCGTAGAGGAAGGCGTGCCAGCTCTCGGTCATCGAGCGGACGGCGGCGGAGTAGTACTCGTTCGCCATCCCGTTCTGGTCCAGCGCCCAGAGGTTCAGGACGCCGGCGAGCAGGAGCAGGCCGAGCAGCTCGGGCCGCCGGGCGAGCCCGCGCGCGCCCGTGCGGGCGCGCTCGGCGGTCCGTCCGGGTGCGCCGCGCAGGCGGCCCGGGAGGGTCATCGGAGGAGTGGCCATGGTGATGTCGGGGTTCGGGGTCGGAGGTCAGGAGGTGGCGCGCTCGCCCGGGGCGGACGCGTGGTCGTCGTCGACGCGCGGCGGCGTGCCGCGGCCGGTCGCGGGACGTCCGCCGCGGCGCGGGGCGGCGGCGGCCGGGGCGCCGCGGCGCGCGACGCCGGCCGCCTCGCCGAGCGGGACGAGGCGCCGGACGACGGGACCGGCGACGGTCACCGCCGGGCGGCGGGTGGCGGACGCGTCGTGCCGGCCGCGGTGCGCGAAGACCCAGGTCTTCAGCGCCACGAAGCGGGTGACGGTCGCGCAGATGCTCGCGGCGATGAGCACCGTCAGCTCGACGCCGCGCGACGGCGCGGGGTCGATCGCGTGCAGGAGGCTCAGCGCGCCGCTCGTGAGCAGGACGGTGAGGACGAAGACGACCGCGCCCATCGCGTGGTGGCGCGCCAGGCCCTCCCGTCCGCGGACGCGGAAGGTCAGCCGGCGGTTCGCCTGCGTGTTGGCGACGGCGGTGATCGCCAGCGCGGCGACGTTCGCGCCACCCGCGCCGAGCGGACCGTGCAGCAGGAGGTAGAGGAGCGCGTAGGCGATCGTGGAGAGGGCGCCGATCGCGAGGAACGGCCCGACGGTGCTGCGGCGGGCGCCGGCGACGAGCAGCCGCGCGACGCCGCGCAGGTCGTCGCGCGCGGTCTGCACGATGTCGACCCGCGAGTCCGGGTCGTCGACCCAGTCGACCGGCACCTCGTGGATCCGGTGGCCGGCGCGCTGGGCGGCGACGAGCAGCTCGGTGTCGAAGAACCAGCCCTCGTCGCGGACCTCCGGGAGGAGCTCCCGCGCGACGTCGGCGCGGATCGCCTTGAAGCCGCACTGCGCGTCGCTGAAGCGGGCGTGCAGCGAGAGCCGCAGGATCCGGTTGTAGGTCCGCGAGATGAGCTCGCGCTTCGGGCCGCGGACGACCCGCGAGCCGGCGGCGAGCCGGGTGCCGATCGCGACGTCGCTGTGCCCGGTCACGAGCGGGGCGACGAGCGGCAGCAGCGCCGCGAGGTCGGTCGAGAGGTCGACGTCCATGTACGCGACGACGGCCGCCTCGCTCGCCGACCAGCCGGCCCGCAGCGCGCGGCCGCGGCCCTTCTGGTCCAGGCGCAGCAGGCCGACGCCGGGCAGGTCGTCGGCGAGCGCCCGGGCGATCCGCGGCGTCGCGTCGGTCGACGCGTTGTCGGCGATCGTGATCCGCCACGGGTAGGGCATCTCGGCGGTGAGGTGGTCGTGGAGCCGGCGGATCGAGGCGGCGAGGGCGGCCTGCTCGTCGTGGACCGGGACGACGACCTCGACGACGGGCGCCGGGCCGCCGTGGGCGGCCGCGGCGCGCTCGGCGGTCTTCGGGGCGGTGCTCATGGAGGCGATGCTGCGGGGGGCCCGTGGGGACCGGCTCCGGGAAGGCTGAGACGTGACTGGGAGGCCCGGCGCGCCGGCGCGGGCTGGGACGGGCGCCGTCCGCGGGGCCGGGAACGACCGAGCGGCCGGCATGGTGGCCGGCCGCTCGGGGGCGTCGTCGGGTGGTGCCGCGGGGCGCGTCGCGCGCCGCCGTGGTGCTGCGTGGTCCCGCGACGCGGGGCTCAGCTCTGCTGGCCGGTGACGGTCCCGCTCGTCGTGCTGGAGTCGGAGCTCGACGACGAGCCGTCGCCGGACGGTGCGCCGTCCGGGGCACCGCCACCGCTCGGCGGGTTCCCGGAGGGCGGCGTCCCGCCGCCGGGGCCGGACGGCCGCGAGGCCTGCAGCGCGGCCTCGACCTTCGCCTGCGAGACGCCGAGCGCCTTCGCGAGCTTCTCGGCCATCGCGCTCGGATCCGGGCGCTCGCCGGAGGAGCGGTCCTCGCGCAGCGACGCCATCGCGGCCTGGAGCTCGCTCGTCGAGACGCCGAGCGCCTCGGCCATCGTGGCGAGGTCCTCCTCGGACGGCGCGCCGCCGCCCCCGCCGGGGGATCCGCCGGCGGCGCCGGGGCCGCCCTGGGCCGCGGAGCCGGCGGCGTCCTGCGGGGTGGTCGTGGTACCGGTGCGCGGCGTGGTGCTCGTGCCGGCCTGCTGCTGGGTGGCGGCCGCGTTGCTCGGGCCGTCGCTCGACGACGAGGAGCCGCAGCCGGCGGCCGCGAGCGCCGCGGCGCCGCTGACGAGCACGAGGGCGATGGACTTGGGGTGGAGCATGCGACGACCCTGCCGTCGCGGCCTGGGAGGCCCCTGGGTCGGGACTGGTGGCGGGCCGAGACCGCCTCGCCGGCGGCGGCCTGCGCCGCGCCGGGCGGCGCGGTCAGGCGTCCGGCAGTCCGAGGCGCGCGAGGGCGAGCGCGCCGTCGCGGGAGCGCGCGACCGCGAGGAAGCGGGCGATGTGGCAGAAGACGGCGTCCGCGACGCCGCTGGCCCGCTGCAGCTCCTCGCCCTCCAGCCCGCCCCAGGGCTCCGGCAGGTCGCGGCGGTTGGCGAACCCGTGCGCCGCGGCGGGCACGGCCTGCACGCCCCAGTCGTTCGTCCGCGGATAGACGACGAAGAGCACGTCCGGCGCCTCGGCGAGCACGACGTCGCGCCACGGCATGCCCCGATCGAGCTCGAGGATCCGGGGGTCCCCGGCGGCGTTGCGTGCCAGCGCGGCGCGGACGAGGTCGCCCGCCCGCTCCCGCGCCTGCGCGCGGGCCAGCTCGTCGCGGAGGATCCGCTCGGCGACGTCGATCGCGTCGTCGAAGGCGGCCCGCTCGACCCGCGCGCCGTCCTCCGTGTCCCACGGCGGGTTCATCGCCGCGATCGCGCCGCTGATCCCGTAGGGCTGGACGCCCTCGATCCGCGGGTCGTACAGCTCCTGTCCGTTGTCCCCCGCGTCGATCGGCGTCACGAGCAGCGCGTCGACCGCCTCCCAGACGGCCTCCGACCCGGCGAGCTCGCGCCCGACCTCGCGCCAGACGAGGCCGAAGGACGCGAAGCGGACGCCGTTGTCGCGCTCGCCGACCCCGCCCTGGTGGTGGTCGAAGTCGCCCGTCGCCGGATCGTGGCGGCGGCCGACGTCGACCCGCAGGGCGCAGGTCGCCAGCAGCTCGGGGTCGCGACTGCGCACGACCTCGAGCGGCCCGCGGGCGAGGCGCAAGGTCGCCAGCGCGAAGACCTCGTCGGCGTGGAAGGACCCTGAGTGGGTGCCGACGCGCAGCGGCTCGTCGGGCGTCGGGGCGGCGTCGGGCACGCGCGGACCGTAGCGGAGGGGCTCGGTCGCCCGGCCGCCGCTCTGCGGTCACGGCGCGTCGCTCGCGCCCCGGACGGGCATCCGGAAGCCGGGCGATCCCGGGCACGGGCCGTAGGCGGTGCCCGAGCTCGTCGCGGTGTCGCAGGTCCGGTTGGGCAACGCCGGCGGGTACGCCGGATACGGCTCCGCGTGCAGCCCGGCGAGCATCACGGGCGTCGACCAGCCGATCACCGAGACGCAGCAGACCGCGATCGTCGCGAGCGTGGAGACCGCGGTCCGGACGCGTGCCGGGAGGTGCCCGAGCCCCCGCTCGGTGATCCGCTCGCCCCGCGCGTCGACGAAGAACCGCACGAGCCCGAGCGTCGTGGCCCAGGCGACGATGTAGCCGAACTCGAAGAGCGACCAGTGATGGTCGCCGCCCGTGATCGGCACCGGCATGCCGGGACCGCCCCAGAGGTGCGGCCGGATCATGACGGTGCTGACGAGGATGCTCGTGAGCACCGCCGATCCCGCGGCGGCGGCGACGAGGCCGGCCGTGCCGATCGCCGGGCGGCGCCGGCGCAGCGCCGCGAGGAGGTGCCCGATGAGCCGCGCCTCGATGACGAAGCAGACGTAGAGCGGCACGATCATCAGGACCGGGAAGGCCCCCTCCCCGGCCGCCGGGCTGACGATCCCCGGCGCGTTGGCCCACCAGTCGTTGAGGTTCAGCGGCCAGTTCGCGCTGTAGAACCAGATCGGCTGGATCCAGTTGACGAAGGTGTCCCAGAAGCTCGCGCAGACGAGGCCGATCGCGAGCTTGCCGTCGAAGCTCAGCCGCCCCAGCCGCCGGCTCTCGCGCACGACCGAGGCCACCACGCCGAGCGCGAGGACCCAGAGGAGGCCGGTCAGACCCCACGCAACGACGCGGCTGGAGCTCGCCGTGTCGCGTCCCGTCGTCACCTCGTCGGGACCGTCGGCGAGCCACCCGGCGAGCGTCCACGCCATGTACGCCAGGAGGGCCACGCCGACGAGCGCGAGCCAGTGGGCGGGGCCCCAGCGCCGCTGCGTCGCCGCGCCGGCGTCCGCGTCCCGGACGGCGGTCGCGGACGACGGGGACCCCGCGGCGGGCGGCACGGCGATTGACATGCGTCAGAATCTAATGCTCATTCGATTCCTTCGTCAAGCCGCAGGAGCGCCAGGAGCGTCGTGGTCCGCGCGCCCGCGTCGTGCGCGGGGCGGCCGTCGCGCCGCAGGCCGCTGTTCATCGCCCCGATGAGCAGCTCGGCCACGAGCGGCGGCGAACCCGGGGGCAACGCCTGCGCCGCGGCCACGATCGCCGCCCATCCCCGGGCGTACTCCCCCAGCAGCCGGTTGCGCTCGCGGGCCAGCGCGTCCGGCAGTCCCCCGTCGTCGCGCAGGACCAGCGCGCCGTAGGCCCCGAGCTCGTCGAGCGCCCCGACGTGCGCGGCGACCGCCCGGCGCAGCGCCGCCACCGGGTCGCCCGACGCTCCGCCGACCGCCTCGTCGACCCGGGCCGAGGCCCGCGCGACGGCCTCGCGGATCGCCGCCTCCACGAGCGCCGTCCGCGACGGGAAGTGGAAGTAGAGGCTCCCGGGCCGCAGGTCCGCTCGCGCGGCGATCGCGGTGACGCTCGCCCCCTCGACGCCCTGCTCGGCGAGGACCTCCGCCGCCGCGTCGAGGATCCGCTGCCGCGTCCGCTCGCCCTTCGTCCGCCCCGCGCCGGTCATCCCCGGCAGTATCCGCCGGGCGGCGACCGCAGGCGCGCGGCTCCCGCCCGGCGGCGCATCGGCGGGATGCGGCGACGCGCCCGGTCGCCCGCGCATCCGCGGGACCACGGAGCGGCGGCCCTCGGGGACCAGCCCGCGGGACGACGCGGTGCGTAGCCTTGGGAGGGCGGTGCCCGACGCCCCCTCGACCCCCGATCTGCGCGAGCGGCTGGCCGGCCTCTCGCTGCGCGACGAGCACCGCCTCGCCCGGCGCGTCGATCGCGTGCGCCACCAGCGCGACGACGCCGTCCGCGAGCGCGAGCTCGGACGGCTCGTCGGCGAGATCGAGCGCGCGGAGCAGCGGATCGCCGCACGCGTCGCGGCGCGCCCCGAGCGGATCTCCTACCCCGAGGAGCTGCCGGTCTCGGCTCGCCGGGACGACCTGCTCGCGGCGCTGCGCGACCACCAGGTCGTCGTGGTGGCCGGCGAGACCGGGTCGGGCAAGACGACGCAGATCCCGAAGCTCCTGCTCGAGCTCGGGCGCGGCATCCGCGGCACGATCGCCCACACCCAGCCGCGCCGGATCGCCGCGCGGACGGTCGCGCAGCGGATCGCGGACGAGCTGCACGTCGAGCTCGGCGACGCCGTCGGCTACTCCGTCCGCTTCAACGACCAGGCGAGCGAGCGCACGCTCGTGCGGCTCATGACCGACGGCCTGCTGCTGGCCGAGATCCAGCGCGACCGCCTGCTGCGCCGCTACGACACGATCGTCGTCGACGAGGCGCACGAGCGGTCGCTGAACATCGACTTCCTGCTGGGCTGCCTCACGCAGATCCTGCCGAAGCGGCCCGAGCTGCAGGTCGTCATCACCTCGGCGACGATCGATCCGGAGCGCTTCGCCGACCACTTCTCGTCCGCGCTCGGGGGCGTCGAGGTCCCGATCGTCGAGGTCTCGGGCCGGACCTACCCGGTCGACGTCTGGTACCGCCCGCTGCGCGAGGACGACGAGGACGCCCCCGACGGGCCGGGCCCGGATCCGGACGCCGGCGCCGACGGCCGCTCCCCCCACCGATCCGGGGACGGCGCCGGCGACGACCGCGCCCGCGGCGACCGACGCGGCGACGGGCGCGGCCCCCGACGGGGCGGGCGACCCGGTGGCCGGGCGGGCGAGACCGGCGAGCGCGACCAGGCCGACGGGATCGCCGACGCGGTCGAGGAGCTCCTGGACCACCACCGCCGCCACCGCACCGACGGCGCGCAGGGCGACGTGCTCGTCTTCCTCTCCGGCGAGCGGGAGATCCGCGACACCGCCGAGGTGCTCGCCGGCCGGCTGCGCGACCGCCGCGAGCCGGTCGAGGTGCTGCCGCTCTACGCCCGGCTCTCCGCCGCGGAGCAGCAGCGGATCTTCCAGCCCCACCGCGGCCGGCGGGTCGTGCTGGCCACGAACGTCGCCGAGACGTCGCTGACCGTCCCGGGCATCACGTACGTCGTGGACGCCGGCACCGCGCGGATCAGCCGCTACAGCGCGCGACTGAAGGTCCAGCGGCTGCCGATCGAGCCGATCTCCCAGGCCTCGGCGAACCAGCGGACGGGCCGCTGCGGCCGCGTCGCGGACGGCATCTGCGTGCGGCTCTACTCCGAGCGGGACTTCGCCGCGCGCCCGGAGTTCACCGACCCGGAGATCCTGCGGACGAACCTCGCCTCGGTGATCCTGCAGATGGCCGCGCTCGAGCTCGGGGCCGTCGAGGCCTTCCCGTTCGTCGAGCCGCCCGACGCACGGCAGGTCCGGGACGGCGTCCTGCTGCTCGAGGAGCTCGGCGCGCTGCGCGACGGCCGGCTGACGCCGCTGGGGCGCCGCATCGCCGCGCTGCCGGTCGATCCGCGGATGGCGCGGATGATCGTCGCCGGCCACGAGCAGGGCTGCACCGACGAGCTGCTCGTGATCGCCGCGGCCCTCTCGATCCAGGACCCGCGCGAGCGACCGGTCGAGGAGCAGGGGAGCGCCGACCAGGCGCACGCCCGGTTCCGGGACGAGCGCTCGGACTTCCTCGCCTACCTCCACCTCTGGCGCTACCTCCGCGGCCTGCAGCGCGAGCTCTCCGGCAGCCAGTTCCGCAAGCGGCTGAAGCGCGAGCACCTCCACTACCTGCGCATCCGGGAGTGGCAGGACCTCGTCGGGCAGCTGCGCCAGGCCGCCAAGCAGGTCGGCATCACGGTCCCGCGGGGGGCGCGCGCCGACGAGCGCGAGCCGGCCGCCGTCGGCGCCGGCACGCCCCGCGCCTCCCGGCGCGGGGACCGCGGTCGCGATGCGCCGTCGTCCGGCGAGGAGCGGCCCGGTCCGGGCGGGCCGCGCGCGGGCGAGCTCGCCGAGGGCATCGGCGACGCCGAGTCCGAGCGGATCCATGCCGCGCTGCTGTCGGGCCTGCTCTCCCACGTCGGCCTGCGCGACACGCCGACCGAGAAGCCCCGACCGGGGCAGAAGCCGGGCCGCGACCGCCGCGGTCGCCGGATCGCCGTCGAGTTCCAGGGCGCGCGCAACAGCCGCTTCCAGCTCTTCCCGGGCTCGGCGCTCGCGCGGAAGCCGCCGACGTGGGTCGTCGTCGCCGAGCTCGTCGAGACCTCGCGGCTGTTCGGGCGGACCGCGGCGAAGGTCGAGCCGCGCTGGATCGAGCCGCTCGCCGAGCACCTGCTGAAGCGCACGTACTCCGAGCCGCGCTGGGACCGCCAGCGCGGCGCCGTCGTCGCCACGGAGCGCGCGCTGCTCTACGGCCTGCCGGTCGTCGCCGGGCGCGCGGTGCCCTACGGGAAGCTCGACCCGGTCGTCGCGCGGGAGATCTTCCTGCGGACGGCGCTCGTGGAGGGCGACTGGGACGGGGGGCGGCGAGGCGGGGCGGAGATCCTGGCCGAGAACGCGAGGCGGATCGCCGAGGTCGAGGCGCTCGAGGAGCGCCAGCGGCGCCGCGGCCTGCTCGTCGACGACGAGGTCCTCTACGCGTTCCTCGACGCGCGCCTGCCGGCGCACGTCGTCGGGGGCGTCGAGTTCGACCGGTGGTGGCGGGACGCCCGCCGCGAGGACCCCGACCGGCTGACCTACCCGCGGGAGCTGCTGCTGCGGGAGGAGGCGGCCGCGCCGTCCGGTCAGGAGGACGCGCGGCTGCGCCCCGGCGCGTGGAAGCAGGGCGAGCTCACCCTGCCGCTGAGCTACCGCTTCGAGCCCGGCAGCGACCACGACGGCGTGACGGTCCACGTCCCGCTCACCGCGCTGCCGCAGCTGCGGCCGATCGGCTTCGAGTGGCTCGTGCCGGGATTCCGCGCGGAGCTCGTGGAGGCGCTCCTGCGCGGGCTCCCGAAGGAGCTGCGGCGCGAGCTCGTCCCGATCCCGGAGACCGCCGCGACCCTGCTGGAGCGGATGACGCCGCGCGCGGCGCCGCTCCCGACGGCGATGGCGCGCGAGCTGCAGGAGCTGCGCCGCGTCCGCGTCTCCCCCGCCGACTTCGACCTCGCCGCGCTGCCGGGGCACCTGCGGATGACGTTCCGGATCGAGGCGCCCGACCCCGGACCGGACGATCCGCCGCTGGCCGAGGGACACGACCTGCTGGCGCTGCGCGAGCAGCTGACCCCGCGGCTGCGGGCCGCGCTCGCCGCCGCCACGCCGAGCCTCGAGCGCGACGGCCTGACGAGCTGGACGGTCGGCGACCTGCCGCGGACGGTCGAGCTGCCCGGCACCGGCGGCGCGGTGCGGAGCTTTCCGGCGCTCGTCGACCAGGGCGACGCGGTCGGCGTGCGGACGTTCGACAGCCCGGCCGCGCAGGCCGCCGCGATGCGCGCCGGCACGCGGCGGCTCCTGCGCCTGACGCTGCCCCGGCCGAGCCCGAGGCTCGACACCGCCGCGGGCCTCACGCTCGCCACCGCGCCCCACGGCAGCCTCGACGCGGTGCTCGAGGACGTCGCGCTGGCGACGATCGACGGCCTGCTGGAGCACCGCGGCGGGCCCGTCTGGGACGAGGCGGGCTTCACGGCCCTGCGCGCGTCGATCGGCGAGCGGCTGCCGGCCGCCGTCGGCCAGGTGTTGGGCCAGGTCGTCCGCGTCCTCGACGCCGAGCGCGCCGTCCGCCGGACGCTCGAGGACCTCGCGCAGCGTCCCGCCACGGCCGAGCGGTTCGCCGACGCGATCCACGACGTCGGCGCCCAGCTGCGGCGTCTCGTGCACCCCGGCTTCGTGCTGGAGGCCGGGCCCCGGCGGCTGCCCGACGTCGTGCGGTACCTGCAGGGTGCCCAGCGCCGTCTGGAGCGGCTCGCCGACGTCGCCGCCCAGGACCGCGACCGGATGGCGACGATCCACGAGCTCGAGCGCGCGTACGCCGCCCGGCTGGAGCGCTGGCCACGTGGGATCCCGCGTCCCGCGGAGCTGCGCGAGGTCCCGTGGCTGCTGGAGGAGCTGCGGCTCGACCAGCTCGCCGGCGGGGCCGGCCGGCGCGTCGTGGCCGGCCCCGGCGGCGCGACGCCGGGCGCGGTGTCCGCCAAGCGGATCCGCCGGACGATCGAGACCGCCGCCCCGCCGCGCTGAGCGTCCCGGCCCGTTCGCCGGGCGGCCCGCGCGGGTAGCTCGCGCCCATGGCGCCCTCCGCCACCGGCGACCGCGGTCCCGCGCCGGTCCCGGCACGACCGTCGCTCGCGGCGCTGCGTCGCGCGCTTCCGGACTGCCGGGCGTGCGAGCTCTGGGAGCCGGCCACGCAGGCCGTCCCGGGCGCGGGGCGGGCGCGCGCCCGCGCGATGCTCGTCGGGGAGCAGCCCGGCGATCGCGAGGACCGGGAAGGGCGGCCCTTCGTCGGACCGGCCGGGGCGCTGCTGGACCGCGCGCTGGCGGAGGCGGGGGTCGACCGCGACGCCGTCTACGTCACGAACGCCGTGAAGCACTTCCGGTTCGAGGAGCGCGGCACGCGCCGGATCCACCAGCGACCCGGCGCCGAGCACGTCCGCGCCTGCCGCCCCTGGCTGGAGGCCGAGCTCGCGGTCGTCCGGCCCGAGGTCCTCGTCTGCCTCGGGGCCACCGCCTCCCAGGCCCTGCTCGGACGCGGGGTGCGGGTGACCGCCGACCGCGGCCGGTGGCTGGACTCGCCGCTCGCCGACCGCGTGACGGTCACCGTCCACCCCTCGTCCGTCCTGCGCGCCCGCGGCGAGGACGAGCGCCACGCCGCCTACGCCGCGCTCGTCGACGATCTCGCCACCGTCGCCGACGCCCTCGGGTGAGCGATCGGTCGCGCGGCGCACGACGACGCCGCGTCCTTGGACAGCGGGCCAGCGACGAGGGGCCCCGCGTCGGGGACCATCGATGCATGGTCCGCACCTCCTCCGCCCCCATCACCCGCGGTGCCGAGTCGACGCTCGTCGCGTCCGTGCTCGCCGCCGACGCCCTGCGCCGCCGCCGTGCTGCCCGCCAGGCCGCCGGCCGCGCCGCCGCGAGCGACCGTCCCCTCGGGTCGCCGCCGAGCCCCGCGCTCGCCGACTGAGCCCCGGCCGGCACCATGCCGGCCCGGAGCGCGCGACGGGCCCCGGGAGTCGCTCCCGGGGCCCGTCGTCGTCAGGGGGTCGCGGCGCGCCGCCGCGGGTCGCTACTTCAACGCCTGGAAGGCGGCCAGGGCCGGACGCGCGCGGTTGTTCGCGTCCACGAGGCCGGAGAAGAAGATCGCCTGCGGATCGCGGACGTTGAACCAGAGGAAGCCGCGGATCTGGTTGCGCTTCGCGATGTCCCAGGCGTACTTCAGCCAGGTCGCGCCGGTCTCGTCGGCGATCGTCTGGCTGCTCGGCTTCGCCGGCTCGACCGGCTTGAAGATGTACGCGAACTCCGTGATGTAGAGCCGCTTCGCGGCCGTGCCGGAGATCCGCTTCGTCCGGGCGGCGCGCTTGAGCAGGGACCGCGTCGTCGAGAGGTTGCGGATCGTCCACTTGTCCTTGCTGGACAGGCGGCGCCGCGGGTCGACGAGGTAGTCGTAGGAGTGCAGCGTGATCGCGTCGGCCTTGATCGAGTAGTCCTTGGCGCGGGTGCCCTTGCGCGAGCGCCAGCTCTTGTCGAGGCCGAGCGCCTCGCGCAGGAACGGCCCGGGGTTCGACGACTTCGCGGTGCTGCGCGCGTACGGCGCGAGCTCGCCGGCGACGACGAGGTCCTTCGGCGCGTGCTTCTTCACCGCGGCGTAGGCGGCGTTCTGCATCTTGCGCCAGGTCGCCGGGCCGTTCTTCTTCGGCAGCTGCGTCTGGTAGTTCGCCTCGTTCCAGGGCGACCAGACGAGACGGACGTCGACGCCCTTGAGCTCCGCGTGCATCTGCTGGACGGTCCGCTCGACCATCGTGCGGTAGCGCTTGAGGTTGACCTTCTTGGCGTCCTTGTAGTGCGTGCCGAGCTCGCCGTTGAAGCTCACGAACACCGTGTCGATGCCGCGCGAGACGCCCTCGCGGGCGACGCGCACGGCGCGCTCGACCTCGTGCGGGTACGGGAAGGCGAACTTGCCGTCCCAGTTGATGAACGTGCGCGTGAACTTCACGTTCGAGCCCTGGGCGATGGTGAAGAACGCGTCCCGCAGCGTCTGGTCGTCGCTGCGGGCGAGCTCCTCGTCCATCAGGCCCTTCGACATGGCCGACGCGCCGGCGGGGACGAGCAGGCCGAGGAGGGCGATCACGAGGGCCAGCCCGCTGAGGCGGGCCGCCCACGGACGGGAGGCTGGAACGCGCTGGGAGCGCTGGATCGACGAAAGCACCGGGCAAGGGTACGGCAGCACCGCCGATCGCACGCCGGTCGACGCCCCGGCCGGCTCAGCGCCCCGGCGAGGGCGGTCCCTGGTGCGGATCGACGAGCAGCAGGCCGGAGCGCTCGCTGCGCGCGGCGACGATCCGGCCCTCCCGCTCGGCGACGAGGACCGGGGCTCGCGGCACCGGCTCGCCCAGGCGGTGCGCGAGGTCGCGGACCTCCAGCAGCTCCATGGCCGAGGGCTCGTGCCAGGCGGTGTTCGGGGAGACGGCGGGCGACATCAGTGGGGGTCCTCTCGCTGGTCCGGCGGCCGGGACGGCCGCCTCCCGATGGTGCGACGCCCGGACCCCGGTCTCCAGCACGGCTCGGCATGGCCATGCCGCCTCGGCATGGCCCGGGCGGGACCGGGCGCTACCGTCCGGGGATGGACGTGCTGCAGCTGCGCGTGCTGCGCGAGGTCGCCCGCCACGGCTCGATCTCGGCCGCGGCGGAGGCGCTCGACTACACGCAGCCCGCGATGTCGCGGCAGCTCGCCGCCCTGGAGCGGACCGCCGGGCGACCGCTCGTCGAGCGCACGGCGCGCGGCACGCGGCTCACCCCGCTCGGCGAGATCCTCCTGCGCCGCGCCGAGACCGTGCTGGCCGAGCTCGACGCCGCGCAGGCGGATCTCGAGCGGTACGAGGACCCGGGCGAGCGGCCGGTCCGGCTCGTGACCTTCCAGACGGCGATCGCGTCGTTCGTGCCCGACGCGATCGCCGAGGTCCGCCGGCGGGCTCCCGGGACGGTCGTCGAGGTCGAGCTGCGCTCCGACGCCCGCGACGCCACGGCGGCGCTGCACGGCGACCGGCTCGACGTGTGGCTCGTGAACGCCGCCCCGCGCGAGCGCCACGACGCCCGGGTGCACGCCGTGCGTCGCGACCCCTTCTGGTGCTGCCTGCCGGTCGGGCACCCGGCCGCCGACGCGCCCTTCGTGGGACTGCGCACGCTCGCGCGGGAGCGGCTCGTCCTCACCGCCGACTCGCTCTGCGCCGACCGCGCGCTCATCCTCGACGCCTGCGCGGCGGCGGGCTTCCGGCCCCGCGTCGCGGCGCACTGCGACGACCCTGCGACGACGCAGGGGCTCGTGGCGGCCGGGGCCGGCATCGCGATCCTGCCGGAGATGGCGCTCACCGCCCGGCGCGACGACGTGGTCCTGCGACCCCTCGGCGAGCCGCTGCGGCGACAGGTGCTCGCGATCGTCCCCCGGGACGCCCCGCCGCGGCCCGGGCGCGACGAGCTGCTCGCCGCGCTGCGCGAGGCCGGGGCGGCGTGGCAGGCGCCCGCGCTCGCTGGGCCGGCCGGCCCGGGGCGGGCGCCCGACGGCGACGAGCCGGACGCGGGCGCCGTCGGCGCTCAGCCCTCGGCGTCGGGCGCCGGCTCGAAGATCCCCGCGAGGTCGATCCGCGGGCGGTCCCCCCAGAGGGCCTCGAGCCGGTAGAACTCGCGCGCCTCCGGCACGAAGACGTGGACGACGACGTCGCCGTAGTCCAGGAGGACCCAGCGCGACTCCTGCAGGCCCTCGACGCGGCGCGGCAGCAGCCGCTCCCCCTCGTGCTTCAGGCCCTCGAGGATCGCGTCGTGGATCGCCTTGACCTGCCGGTCGGTGTTGCCGGTCAGGAGGAGGAAGGCGTCCGTGTAGGCCGAGGCGCCGCGGAGGTCGATCGCGACGGGGTCGATGGCCTTGCGGTCGGCGGCGTGCTCGGCGATCCGGCGCACGAGCGCCAGCAGCTCGCCCTCCGCCAGGGCGGTCGGCCGCGCCGTCCCGGGGGTCGGCTGCTCGGTGTGGGTCTCGGTCCGCTCGCTCATGAGGTGCCCGACGTACGGTAGAGCCCCTTGGAGACGATCCGCTCCTCGACCGCCCGCGGGACGAGGTGGTGGATCGTCCGACCGGCCCGCACGCGGGCGCGGACGAGCGTCGAGGAGAGTCCCAGCGCGGGCATCGCGAAGGGCTCGAACCGGTCCGCCGCGCCGAGCGCCGTCAGCGCCGCTCGGGCCCGGTCGTGCCCGTCCTCGCCACGCTCCGCGACGCCGATCGAGGCGTACCGCAGGACGTCCTCCGGGCGGTGCCAGGACCCCAGCCCCGCCGCGGCGTCGCCGCCGAGCAGCAGCACGAGCTCGGCGTCGGGCTCCTGCGCGTGCAGCTGCCCGAGGGTGTCGGCCGTGTACGAGGGGCCCTCGCGGTGGAGCTCCACGTCGCAGGTCGCGAGCGCCGGCTCGTCCGCGATCGCCAGCTCGCAGAGCGCGAGGCGCTCCCCCGGCCCCGGATCCCCGTCGACGACCTTGTGGGGCGGACGGGCGGCGAGCACGAGCAGCACCCGGTCCAGCGCCAGGGCGTCGCGCGCGCACTCGGCGAGCACGAGGTGCGCGAGGTGCGGCGGGTTGAACGTCCCGCCGAGGATCCCGATCCGCACCGCGCCGCCCGTCCTCGCGCAGCGCGCCGGCTCAGCGGACGTGGCCGTCGCCGTGGACGAGGTAGCGGTACGTCGTCAGCTCGCGCAGCCCGATCGGCCCGCGCGCGTGGAGCTTCTGCGTCGAGATGCCGATCTCCGCGCCCATGCCGAACTCGCCGCCGTCGGTGAACCGCGTCGACGCGTTGACGTAGACGGCCGCCGACCCGACCCCGCGCTCGAACGCGCGGATCGCGAGGTGATCGCGGGCGACGATCGCGTCGGAGTGGCCCGAGCCGTGCGTCTCGATGTGGTCGATCGCGGCGTGGACGTCGTCGACGATCCGCACGCCGAGGATCAGCGCGAGGTGCTCCGTGTCCCAGTCCTCGGGGCGCGCGTCGACGACGACCGCGCCCTGCCCCTCGACCAGCGGCCGCGACGCCTCGTCCGCGCGCAGCTCCACGCCGTCGCGCCCGAGCGCCGCGGCGATCCGCGGGAGCGCCTCGGCGGCGATCGCGCGGTGCACGAGCAGCGTCTCGGCCGCGTTGCAGGCGGAGGGGCGGTCGACCTTCGCGTTCCGGACGATCTCCACGGCCTGGTCGAGATCGGCGGACGCGTCGACGTAGACGTGGCCGATGCCGGCCGCCGCGAAGATCACCGGGACGGTCGCGACGCCCTTGAGCGCCGCCTTCAGCCCCTCGCCCCCGCGGGGCACGATGAGGTCGATGTAGCGGTCCTGCGTGGCGAGCTCGGCGAGCTCCTCGCGCCCCCCGCCGCCGACGAAGCCGATGCTGTCGGCCGGCAGGCCGGCGGACTCCGCCGCGGTCGCCGCGACCTCGGCGAGCACCGCGTTGGAGCGCAGCGCGCTCGAGGAGCCGCGCAGGACGATCGCGTTGCCGCTCTTGATCGCCAGCGCGGCCGCGTCGATCGTGACGTTCGGGCGGGCCTCGTAGACGACCGCCACGACCCCGAGCGGGATCCGCTGGCGCTGCACGTCCAGGCCGTTGGGCAGGCGGTAGCCCTCGATCGTCTCGCCGACCGGGTCGCGCAGCGCGATGACGTCCTCGACCGCGCTGGCGATGCCGGCCAGGCGCCGCTCGTCGAGCGCGAGGCGGTCCATCAGCGCGCTGGGCAGGCCCGCGGCCTGCCCCGCCTCGAGATCGCGGGCGTTCGCCTCGAGGATCTCCGGCGCGCGCGCGACGAGCGCGTCGGCGATCGCGCGCAGCGCCGCGTCCTTCGTCGCGGTGTCGACGGCCGCCAGCCGGCGGCCGGCGGCGCGGGCGCGGCGGGCGACGTCGGTGACGGACTGCGCCTCGATCGTGGCCATGCGCGAAGGGTACGCGACCCGGCGCGCCGCCCCGGAACCCGCAGCCCCGCCCCCCCCCGCGACGCGGTTCGTGCCCCGCCCGACCACCGGTCGGCCCGGGACCCGACCGGGACGACGGGGGCCGGCGCGCCAGGACCGTCGCCCGGCGACAGGTGTGACCGCCGGGCCGCTCCGAACGTGACCGATGGGGTGTTCCACCGTCGGGAGCCGCGGCAGCATGCCGGTCGTCCCACCCGTTCCCGAGAAAGCGACCCCGACGATGCCCCACGCACGACGTCCCCTCCCCCTGCTGGCCACGACGGCGCTCGTCGGCGCGGCGCTCGGCGCGTCGGCGCCGGCCGCCGGCGCAGCGCCCGTGACGACGAAGACGCCGTGCCCGAAGACCGGCACGACGCTCGCGAAGGACGTCGCGCCGACGGCGCGCGTGTATCGCGCCGGCACCCGGCTGAAGGCGTGCGTGAAGCGTCCCGGGCACAAGCGGATCGTCCGGCTGCTCGACACGTGGTCGCCGGACACGAAGGTCGCGCTCGCCGACGGCGTCGCCGCGTGGACCACCCGGCGGCTGGACGGCGAGGGCGTCGCGAGCGACATCGTCTCCAGCGAGGACCTGCGCACCGGCAAGACCTGGCTGCGGACCACGCACGCGGCCGCCTCGCCCGCGACGGGCACCCCCGCCGCCGACGACCAGGTCCTGCGGATCCGCACGAGCGGCAAGGCGACCGCCTGGGTGACCGCCGGCGGGGTCGTCGCGATCGGCGTGCGCCGCGTGGACCCGGAGTCCTCGACGCTCTACGGCGAGGGCGTGCCCGGCACGACGCCCTACCGCGACGGACGCGTGTTCCACTTGCGGGACGCGGGCGCGGCGAACGCGAAGGCCGTCGCGAAGGGCCTGGCGTTCAGCCTCGGCGGCGACGGCGACGAGTGCGGCGGGACCACCGACTACCAGTTGCGCGTGCCGGGCTGGGCCGGCCAGCCCGACCTGATCTTCGTCTACGCCCGCGAGGACTGGACGAGCACGAGCGGCGTCTGCTCCTGACCCCCGATCCCGCGCGTGCCGCGGGCCCCGGACAGCGCCGGGGCCCGCGGGTGCGTCGGTCCTGGTGGGACGGGACGGGGGGAGACGGCGGGGCCGGGCCGGCCCCGCCGCGGGATCACTTCACCTCGCGGCGCAGGAGCCGCCAGGCGCCGACGGCCAGCGGGACGCCGATCCAGAGCGCGAGGCAGACGGCGATCCGCCCCCAGTCGCCGCCGGCGGCGTCGCCGGTGTAGAGCGGATCCAGCGCGCGGTTCGGGTCGATCCAGCCGAACGTCGACTCGAGCGAGCCGATCACCTCGCCGAGGATCGAGAACACGGTCGGCAGCGCGAAGTACGCGACGATCGCGACCGCCGGGCTCATGAGCAGCAGCCCGAACGCGACGCCGATGAGGATGTTCGCCTCCAGGCCGAGCACCGTCTGCGCGAGCTCCGCGCCCGACAGCGACCACGAGCCGTTCGCGTCGCCGGCGGCGATCCCGACGCCGTTGCCGATCGCGGCGGCCGCGATGCCCGCGATCGTGGCGAGCAGGCCGAGGCTCAGCGCCGCGAGGACCTTCGCGCCGGCCACGCGCTCGCGGTGCGGCACGAGCGCGAACGTCGCCAGCGCGGTGCGCTGCGACCACTCGCTCGTCACGAGGAGGATCCCGATCACCGGCAGGAGGAAGCTCAGCGGCAGCAGGCCGAGCTCCAGCGCGCCGGAGAACGTCCGGTCGTCGACCGCGCCGGTGAGGCCGCGGGCGATCGAGACCGCGAGGGCCCCGAGGGCCGTGATGGCGAGGAGCCAGCGGCCGGCACGGGTGTCGACGGCCTTGCGCAGCTCGACGCGGGTCAGCAGGCCGAGGCCCGGCCGGTCGAACCGGCGGGGCGTCAGCGCGGCGGGGGCGGTGGCGGTGCTCATGCGGCGACCTCCTGGGGGACGTCGGCGGCCTGGCCGCCGTTCTGGGTGAGGCTGAGGAAGAGCTCCTCGAGGCCCGCGCCGTCGGCGGGCCGCAGCTCGGTGAGGACGAGCCCGGCGTCGAGCGCGGCGCGCCCGATCGCCTCGGGATCGCCCTCGACGAGCTGACCGCCGTCGGTCGTGGTGGTCGAGGGCAGGCCCGCGGCGGCGAGCGCGCGACGCAGCCCGGTCCGGTCGGTGGAGCGGACGAGCACCCCGGTGCTGCGCAGCAGCTCCTCCTTCGTCCCGTCGGCGACGATCCGCCCGCCGCTGATGACGACGAGCCGGTCGGCGACGGCCTCGACCTCGCGCAGGAGGTGCGAGGAGAGCAGCACGGTCCCGCCGCCGTCGGCGAACTCGCGCAGCAGCCCGCGCATCCAGGCGATGCCCTCGGGGTCCAGCCCGTTGGCCGGCTCGTCGAGCACGAGGATCCGGGGATCGCCGATGAGCGCGGTGGCGAGCCCGAGCCGCTGGCGCATGCCGAGCGAGTAGTCGCCGACGCGCCGGCGCCCGGCCTTCCCGTCGAGGCCCACGCGGCGCAGCGTCGCCTCCGCGCGGCCCGGGTCGACGCCCAGGAGCTGCGCGGTGAGGCCGAGCACCTCGCGGCCGGTGCGCCCGGCGTGCTGCGCGGAGGCGTCGAGCAGGACGCCGATCTCGCGGCCGGGACTCGGCAGCGACCGGTACGGCACGCCGAGGACGGTGGCGCGGCCGGCGGTCGGCGACGTCAGCCCGCAGAGCATGCGCATCGTGGTGGACTTGCCGGCCCCGTTCGGCCCCAGGAACCCGGTCACGGTGCCGGGCTCGCAGCGGAACGAGACGTCGCGGACGGCGACGTGGTCGCCGTAGCGCTTCGTGAGCTGGTCGACGTGGATCACGACCACCATGCTGCGGCGCGCCCGCCGCCGCCGCATCGGCCGGAGGTCGACGCCGCCCCGACGGAGGTCGACGATCGGGCGGGCCGGGGCGCGACCGTCGTCGCGACGGCCCGTCCACGGTCGACCCGGACCCCGACCGATGGTCGCCCGGCCCTCGACCTTCGTCGCGCGACCCTCGACCTCCGTCGCTGGTGCCGGCCCGCGCCCGCGCGTACGCTCGCGAGGATGCCCGGAGCAGGAGCGACCCGCGCGCCGGCCGCCCCCCACGCGTGGGAGGGGTCGCCGCGACGCGTCCCGCGGATCGTCCTGCTCGCCGAGCGGGACCAGCTGCCGCCGGGGACCACGATCCGCCGCACGACCCGCGACTGGGTCGTCGACGTCGCGGCGTTCGTCCTCGCCGGGCTGTTCGGGCTGCTCGCGCTGCTCACCGACCACGACCGGTGGGACGCCCTCGCGGTCGTCGACCTGACCGTCGGGGTCCTCGCGCTCCTGCTCATGTGGGGACGGCGGCGCTGGCCCGTCTCGCTGGCGATCGCGGTGGGCGTCCTCTCGGCGTTCTCGGGCGCAGCGGGCGGGGCGGCCGGCGTGCTGCTCTTCTCGGTCGCGGTCCATCGCCCGGCGCGGATCGTCGTCCCGATCGCGGCGCTGCACCTCGGGGCCGGCCTGACGTACGCCGCGATCTACCCCGACGCCGAGCTGGGGTTCGTCTGGTACGTCCTGCTCATCGCGGCGGTCCTCGGGATGCTCGTCGGGTGGGGCATGTGGGTCCGCGCGCGCCGCCAGCTCGTGCTGAGCCTGCGCGACCGCGCCGACCGCGCCGAGGCCGAGCAGCAGCTCCAGGTCTCCCTCGCGCGCGACCACGAGCGCCAGCGGATCGCGCGCGAGATGCACGACGTCCTCGCCCACCGGATCTCGCTCCTGAGCATGCACGCCGGGGCGCTGGAGTTCCGTCCCGATGCCCCGCCCGAGGAGATCGCCCGGGCCGCCGGGATCATCCGCGCCAGCGCCCGCGAGGCGCTCGAGGACCTGCGCGAGGTGATCGGCGTGCTGCGCGAGCCCGACGGCGAGGCGGAGGCCACGGCGACGACCCGGCCGCAGCCGACGCTGCGCGACGTCGCGACGCTCGTGGAGGAGTCGCGGGCGGCGGGGATGCGGATCGACGACGACCTCGCCGTCGCCGACGTGACGGGGCTGGCGCCCGGCGTCGGACGCAGCGCCTACCGGGTCGTGCAGGAGGGCCTGACGAACGCCCGCAAGCACGCCCCGGGTGCGCGGGTGACGGTGGCGTCCTCCGGCGGGCCGGGCGACGGGCTGCTCGTCGAGCTGCGCAACCCGCCGGTCGTCGGCGCGCCGCGCTCTGCGGCGGCCGGCCTGCCCGGGGCCGGCAGCGGCCTCGTCGGCCTCGCCGAGCGCGCCGCGCTGACCGGCGGGCGCCTCGAGCACGGTCCGACGCCGGACGGCGGCTTCCGCCTGCGCGCGAGGTTCCCCTGGCCGGCGGGGGACGCCGCGGCCCGGGCGACGTCGGACGCCGGCCGATCGGCATCCTCGTGACCGTGGAGCCCGCCCCCGGCACCCGGCCGATCCGGGTCCTGCTCGTCGACGACGACCCGCTCGTGCGCTCGGCGCTGACGATGATGCTCGGCGCCGGCGACCGGATCCGGATCGTCGGCGAGGTCGAGGACGGCGCCGACGCGCCCGAGGCGGTCGCGCGACTGGCGCCGGACGTCGTGCTGATGGACATCCGCATGCCCCGGGTCGACGGCCTGACGGCGACGGAGCGGCTGCGCGACGTGCCGGCCGGCGGCCCACCGCCGCCGGAGGTCATCGTGCTGACGACTTTCGACGCCGACGACCAGGTGCTGCAGGCGCTGCGCGCCGGCGCCAGCGGGTTCCTCCTGAAGGACACGCCGCCGACGGAGATCGTGCGCGCGATCGAGCGGGTGGCCGCCGGCGAGGCGATGCTCTCCCCCGGCGTGACGCGCAAGCTCATCGCGCACGTCGCCGATCCCGCCCAGGACGACCGCCGCGCCCGCGCCCGCGCGCGGCTGTCCGAGCTCACCGATCGCGAGCGCGAGGTGGCGGTCGCCGTCGGCGCGGGCCGCGCGAACGCCGAGATCGGCGCGGAGCTCCACATGAGCGTCGCGACGGTGAAGGCCCACGTCTCGCGCCTGCTGCAGAAGCTCGACGTCGAGAACCGGGTGCAGGTCGCGCTCGTCGTCCACGACGCCGGGCTCGACGACGACGCCTGACGCCGCGCGCGGCCGGGCCCGCCCTCCGCCCCCCGCTCGCAGAGAACCGGACGCCTCAGCCTGGATCCCCGATCGGCCGGGCCTCAGGCGAGGACGAGGCGGTCCCGGTGGACCGCCTCCTCCGGCGCCCGCGGCAGCGCCTCGCGGACCTGCTCGGTGCGCATGCCCTGCACGCGCCGCAGCGCGCCGGACGGGTAGGCGCTGATGCCCTTGCCGACGAGCTGTCCCTCGCAGCGGATCTCCACCGCGTCACCGGCCCGGAACTCGCCGAGGACGCCGGTCACGCCGACCGGCAGCAGCGACGTCCCGCCGCCGGTGAGCGCGCGGACGGCGCCGCGGTCGACCTCGATCGCTCCGCGCGCGGGCTTCGCGTAGCGCAGCCAGAGCTTGAAGCTCGACCAGCGGGCCTCGCCGGCGCGGAACGCCGTGCCCTCGGGCTCGCCGGCGAGCACGCGCGCTACCGCGTCGGCGCGCAGGCCGTTGGCCACGACGGTCGGGATGCCGGCCGCCGCGGCCATGTCCGCCGCCAGCGCCTTGCTGCGCATGCCGCCGGTGCCGAGGCTCGACGTCGTCGCGCCGATGTCGTGCTCGGCGAGCGCCGCCTCGACGTCGACGACCTCGCGGACGAGCTCCGCGGACGGGTCGCGCCGGGGGTCGGCGGTGAAGAGGCCGTCGGTCGAGGTGAGCAGCACGAGCCGATCGGCGTTCAGGAGCATCGCGATCTGCGCGGCGAGCAGGTCGTTGTCCCCGAAGGAGATCTCGTCGGTCGTCGTCGTGTCGTTCTCGTTGACGACCGGGACGGCACCGAGCTCGAGCAGGTGCAGGACCGTCCGACGCGCGTTGACGAACGCCTCGCGCTCGCCGAGGTCGTGGAGCGTCAGCAGCACCTGGGCGGCCAGCAGGCCCTCGCCGCGCAGCAGGTCGTCCCACTCGCGGAAGAGCCGCCCCTGGCCGACGGCGCTCGCGGCCTGCAGCGCGTCGATGGCCGTCGGGCGCTGGCGCAGGCCGAGGACCTCGACGCCGCGGGCGATCGCGCCGCTGGAGACGAGCACGAACCGCTCGCCGCGGGCGTGCCCGGCCGCCACGGCCGCGCACAGGGCCGCGAGGCCGTCGCGGCGCAGCGCTCCGCCGTCGTCGGCGACGACGCTCGAGCCGAGCTTCACCACGGTCAGGGACATCGGCGGTCCAGGGTAGTGCGCGGCCTGCGGGGAGGAGGCTCCGGGAGCCGCCGTGCCGTCGTTGGAGCCCGGCGCACCGCGCGCCGTCAGAGCTCCGGGTCGAGCTCGAACGCCAGCCCGGCGATCTCCAGCTCGTCCCCGGACTCGAAGCCGGCCTCGCGCAGCGCCTCGATGACGCCCATCTTCCGCAGGCGGGACTCGACGTACTCCAGCGCCTCCTCGTTGTCGAGGTCGTGGCGGGCGAGGAGCCGCTCGATGCCGGGACCGGTGACGCGGAAGGTGCCGTCGCCGTCCCGGGACGCCCGCCAGTCGCGCGCGGCGGTCGGACGGTAGAGGCGGTGCTCGGCCATCTGGGCGAGCGTCAGGTCGGCGGCGAGGAGGTCGTCGGCGGCGCGCACCGGGACCGTGCGCAGCAGGAGGGCGCGCAGCTCGTCGAGCCCGTCGCGCGTGGCGCTCGAGGTGACGAGGACCGGCACCTCGGCCGCGTGGTCGTCCTCCTCCCACTCCTCCAGCGGCGTACCGTCGGCGCGCAGCCGCCGGCCGGCGTCGTCGACGCGCCGGCCGTTGAGCCGCTCGTCCCACGCCCGCCGGGCCGCCTCGGCGACCTCGGGGGCGACGAGGTCGGCCTTGCTCAGGACGAGCACGCGCGGCAGCCCCGCGAGCCGCTCGTCGTAGGCGGCGACCTCGGCCTCGATCGTCGCGTGGTTGTCGACCGGGTCGCTGCCGTCCAGCGGCGCGAGGTCGAGGACGTGCACGAGCAGCCGGCAGCGCTCGACGTGGGCGAGGAACTCGTGCCCGAGCCCGCGCCCCTCCGCCGCCCCCTCGATGAGGCCCGGGATGTCGGCGACGATGAGCTGGCGCTCCTCGCCCTGGATCGTGCCGAGGATCGGCTCGAGCGTCGTGAAGGGGTAGTCGGCGACCTTCGGCGCGGCGCGCGTGATCCGGGACAGCAGCGACGACTTCCCGGCGTTCGGCAGCCCGACGAGCCCGACGTCCGCGAGGAGCTTCAGCCGGAGGTCGATCCAGCCCTCCTCCCCCGGCAGCCCGCGCTCGCGGAACCGCGGGCTCTGCCGCGTCGGCGCCGCGAACCGCGCGTTCCCCCGACCGCCCGATCCGCCGCCGGCGACGCGGACCGACTGCCCGGGCACCAGGAGGTCGTGGAGGGTCCCGTCGAGGCCCGTGACCTGGGTGCCGGGCGGCACCCGCACGACGAGGTCCTCGCCGTCGGGCCCCTTCTTCAGCGCGCCCTCGCCGTGCCGCCCGCGCGGCGCCTTGAAGTGCACGCGACGCGAGAACGACTGCAGGTCGCGCAGCGAGTCGTCGCAGACGACCAGGACGTCCGCCCCGCGCCCGCCGTCGCCGCCGTCGGGCCCGCCCTTGGGGACGTGCGCCTCCCGCCGGAAGGAGAGGCAGCCGTCGCCGCCGCTGCCGCCCTGGACGAAGATGCGCGCGCTGTCGGAGAGCACGATCAGATCGTCGCAGGTGACGCACCCACTGGGCTCGCGGCCCGCGCCCGATCGTCGGCCGGGGAGCGACCGGTCGCGCGCCGTCAGCGGCGCCGACGCGCCGCCTCGGCGCGGACGCGCTCGAGCTGGGCCTCGTAGCGCTCCGCGGACGCCGCGCGGGCCCGGAGCGTGTCGGCCGCCTCCACGGCGGCGGCCGCCTCGGCGCGCCGGGCCGCGAGCGCCTGCTCCTCGGCGCGCCGGACCGCGTCGGGGACCTCGGAGCCGGCGGGGCGCTCCTCGGCGCCCGACACGCCGCCGATCGCCCGCCGCAGCCACTCGGTGACCTGCGCGGTGCGCCGGTGCGGGCCGAAGCGCGCCTCGGCGCGGGCCTGCCGGACCGGGTCGCGACGGCCGTAGCGCCAGTGCGCCCACGGCGAGGACGGCTTCGCGAGCCGGACCATCGCCCAGAGCCCGAGCGGCGGCAGGACGAACGAGCCGAACCCGTGGAAGAACCGCGCCTTCGCGAAGCACGTGCCCGAGACGACGAGGACGCCGAGGCTGTAGCCGGCGGAGAGGAGCGTCGAGAGGACGTCGTCGCCGGTGAACTGCAGCGGGTTCACGCCGAGGAAGACGAGCGCCATGAACGCCGCCGTCACCGCGACCGCGTCGATCGACGTGCGGCCCTCGCGCGCCCAGTAGACGTCGCGCAGGTAGACCCAGAGGGCGAACTCGTCGAAGGTCAGGCCGACGCCGATCCCGAAGAGGATCGCGGCGAGGTGCATCCACGGCGCCTGGTCGTTCAGCGCGAAGCCGAACGTGCCGCCGACCATCATCAGGACGATCCCCCACACGAGGTGGTGCAGGTGCACGCCGCTGTCGGTGACGACGCTGCCCGGCCACCACGGGAAGCGCTCGCTGCGCGACATCCGCGCGCTCGTCCGGATGAACACGAACGAGCCGAGGAACGCGGCCAGGACGAGGAAGATGCCTTCGCGGCCGGGCTCCTGGACGTAGTCGCGCCAGAGGTCGGGGAGGAACCAGCTGGCGAGCATCTGCTCCTCCGACGGTACCGCGTCGGCGCGAAGGGCCACGCCGCGCGCGCCCGCGCCGCGCGCGCGAGAGGCACCGCGGGACGGCCGGGGCCGCGGCCCACCGGGCTCGTGGACCGCAGCGGCTAGGGTCGGCCCATGAGCCTCGTCACCCCCGCCAACGTCTCGCGCTTCATCGGCGCCGGCCGGATCGCGTTCGGCGCGCTGATGCTCGTCGCCCCGGACCGCGTCGGCGGGTCGTGGCTCGGCGAGGCCGGCACCACCCCGGCGGCGCAGGTGGCGCTGCGCGCCGTCGGGATCCGCGACGCGGTGATCGGGATGGCGCAGATCCACACCGCCGGCGACCCCGACCGCGGCTACCGCTGGGCGCGGACGGCGTCGATCGGCGACGCGGTCGACGCCGCGGCGACGTTCGCGGCCGCCCGCTCCCTGCCGGCGTCCGGCGTCGCGGGCACCGGCGTCCTGGCCGTCGGGGCCGCCGTCGCGGGCGTCCTGACGAGCCGGGCGATGCAGCGCGACGCCTGATCGACCGGCGGATCGCCGCAGCGACGCGGCCGGCGACGACCGCCAGGACGCCGACGCCTGCCGACGCGAAGCGCGCCCGCGAGGCGGCCGCCACGAGCGCCCGCTGCGCGGCGATCAGCCGTCCTGGGCGGTCGGGCGCACGAGGATCTCGTTCACGTCGACGCGCGCCGGCTGCTCGAGCGCCCACAGCACCGCCCCGGCGACGTCGTCGGGGTGCAGGGCCTCGATCGACGGCTTGCTGTCGAAGAACGGCGTGTCGACCATGCCGGGGCTCAGGAGCGTCACCCGGGCGCCGCTGCCGTTGAGCTCCTGCCGCAGCGACTCGGCCATCGCGCCGACGGCGAACTTCGTCGCCGAGTAGAGGCTGCCCGGCAGCGCCCGCCGTCCGGCGACCGATCCGGTGAGGACGACGTGGCCCTGCGCCTCGCGCAGCGCCGGGAGCGTCGCGCGGATCGTCAGCGCGGCGCCGAGGACGTTCGTGAGCACCATCGAGCGCCACTGCTCCGGCGTCTCCTCGAGGAAGCCGCGCTTGGCCCCGAACCCGGCGTTGGCGAAGACCGCGTCCAGCTGCCCGAACCGCTCGTCGACGGCGGCCACGGACGCCTGGAGCTCGTCCCACTCGGCGACGTCCGCGGTGGTCGTCGTGATCCGGCCGGGCTCGGCTCCGGCGGCCGTGAGCTCCCCGACGAGCCGCTCGAGCTTGTCGGCCGAGCGCGCCAGCAGCGCGACCCGCCAGCCAGCGGCCAGCGCCTGACGGGCGGTCGCCGCGCCGATCCCGGAGGAGGCGCCGGTGATGAGGAGGACCTTGTCGTGGGGGGCCATGGCGCGAGCCTCCCACACGGCCGGGCGAACCCCGTCGCCGCGGGGAAGCGGCCCGTGCCCCGGAACGACGACGACCCGCCGGAGCGGGTCGTCGGACGGTCGCCGGCGCGGGGCCGGCGGGCGGCGGGGCGGCGTCAGTCGGCGGCGACGGCGGACTGCTCCGCCGCGTCCTGCACCGAGACGACGCGACCGCGCCAGCCGCGGGTGAAGGCGACGGTGCCGGCGGACTTCGCGAAGAGCGTGTCGTCCTTGCCGATGCCGACGCCCTTGCCGGGCTTGAAGCGGGTGCCGCGCTGGCGGACGATGATCTCGCCGCCGGTGACGACCTGGCCGGCGAACACCTTCACGCCGAGGCGCTGGGCGTTCGAGTCGCGGCCGTTCTTGGAGGAGCCGAGGCCCTTCTTGTGTGCCATGAGTCAGTTCTCCGGGAGGTCAGGCCGAGATCGAGTCGATCCGGATCTTCGTCAGCGGCTGACGGTGACCCGTCGTGCGCTTGTAGCCGCGCTTCGGCTTGAACTTGAAGATGCGGATCTTCGGGCCCTTGACGTGCTCGACGACCGTCGCGCCGACGGTCGCGGACTTCAGGGCGTCGGCGCCGATCGCGACGGCGTCGCCCTTCACGAGGACCGGCTCGAGCGAGACGGACGCGCCGGCCTCGGCGTCGAGCTTCTCGACCAGGAGCTCCTGGCCCTGCTCGACGCGGTACTGCTTGCCGCCGGTCTTGACGATTGCGTAGAGGCTCATGCGTTACGGCTCACTCGGACGAGATGGGCTCTGCGGTGGTCTCGTCGGCGTCGGTCGCAGCGGCGCGCTTCGCCCGGGACGCAGCAGAGCGGCGCCCGCCACGGGTGCGGCGCCGGACGGAAGAGGATACGACATCCTCGCCCTCGGTGCCGCTCGGGGCCTCCGGCTCGTCGCCGCCGTCGGCGTCGGTCGCCGCCTCGACGGCCGGCGCCTCCTCCTCGCCGGCGGCCGCGGCGTCGGGCTCCGCGGGCTCGGGCGCGACGACGTCGCGCGCCGTGCGCTCGCCCTCCCCGGCCTCGACGGCGGCCGCGTCGCCCTCGTCCTCGGCGGACGTCCCGGTCGCCTCCGGCGCGTCGCCCGAGCGGCGGCGACCGCGGCCCCCGCGGCGGCGCCGGCGCTTGGGCCGGTCGCCCTCGCCGTCCGCGTCGCCCTCGCCGGCCGGCGGCAGCGCGTCGGCACCGACGAGCACGGCGTTCGCGGAGGTGCGGCCCGCGCGCTCGATCCGCACGAGCTTCTTCTCGCCGACGAACCGCCCGCCGCCCATGACCGAGACGACGTAGCCGCCGACCTTCGCGACGGCGTCGTCGACGTTGTACATGTGCGGCTCGACGATCTGCACGAGCACCTCCTCCCCCTCCTGGAAGGGGATGGCGCGCTCCTGGACGGCCTCGATCGAGCCCTCCATGACGATCTCGAACTCGTCGAGCGGCAGGCGCTCGGAGCCCTCGAAGACGAAGTAGCGGCCGGTCGCCTCCTCCAGCGCGTGGAGGACCTTCGCCCCGAGCCCCGTGAACTCCGTCACGACCGCCGGGTGCATCCGGACGAGGAACGCCTTCGCCTTCTCCGGCGCCCGCGAGGCGTGCTCGCGCAGCTCGCGCTCGAACTCGATCGCGAGCGTCTCCTCGCTCTTGATCACGCCGTCGCCGTCGCAGATCGGGCAGGCGCGGGTGATGACCTCGCGCGCGCCCTCCGTGACGTTCTGGCGCGTCATCTCGACGAGCCCGAGCTTCGAGATCTCGGCGGTGAACGTCTTCGTCCGGTCCTCGGCGAGCTTCGCGCGCAGCGTCTTCAGGACCTCGCGCTGGTTGCGCGCACGGGCCATGTCGATGAAGTCGATGACGATGATGCCGCCGATGTCCCGCAGGCGCAGCTCGTTGACGACCGCCTCGGCGGCCTCGAGGTTCGTCCGCGTGATCGTGTCCTCCAGCCGGGCCTGCTTGCCCTTGCCGGTGAACGAGCCGGAGTTCACGTCGATGACGGTCAGCGCCTCGGCGTAGTCGATCATGAGGTAGCCGCCCGAGGGCAGGTCCACGCGGCGGCTGATCAGGCCGTCGATCACCGACTCGACGTCGAAGGCGTGGAAGAGCGGATCGGACTCCTCCCAGAGCTCGACCTTGTCGACGAGCTCCGGCGCGGTGCGGGTGAAGAACGACCGCAGGCGCTGGACCTGCTGCGGGTCGTCGACGATCGCGCGCTCGAACTCGGCGCTGAAGATGTCGCGCACGACCCGCACCGACAGGTCCGCCTCCTGGAAGACCATGCAGGGGCCCTGCATCTCGCCGGCGCGCTGCTCGAGGACCTCGTGGAGCTTGAAGAGGTACGGGAGCTCGCGCTCGAAGTCCTCCCGGACCGCGCCGCGGGAGGCGGTCCGCACGATCGCCCCGCCGCCGTGCAGCTCGAGGCCCTTGACCTCCTTGCGCAGGCGGTTGCGCTCCTGGTCGTCGATCTTCTTCGAGACCCCGACGCCCTCGCCCTTCGGGGCGTAGACGAGGTAGCGGCCGGCGATGGTGAGGTCCATCGTCAGGCGGGCGCCCTTCGTCTTCAGCGGGTCCTTCGTCACCTGCACGACGAGCTCGTCGCCGGGCTTGATGAGGTCGGTGATCTTCGGGGCGTCGCTGCCGCCGTGGCCGCGCCGCGCGATCTTCACGCCCGGCAGCCGCAGCTCGTCGACGTGGAGGAAGCCGTTCTTCTCCAGCCCGATGTCGACGAACGCCGCCTCGAGGCCGGGGAGCACGTTGTCCACGCGCCCCTTGTAGACGTTGCCGACGATGGAGCGGTTCGAGCGGCGCTCGAAGTAGAGCTCGGCGACGCGGTAGCCCTCGCCGGCGCGGCCGGCGCGAGGGCGGCCGCCGCGACCGCGGCCGCCCTTCTGGCGCTTGTCCCCGCCCTCGGTGGACTCCAGCAGCGCGACGCGCGTCTCTCCGCGGTCGACGCTGACCAGGACCTGCTTCTTCACGATGGGACTCTCAATCCGGTCTGGCCACGGTCGGGGGCCGTCGGGCCGCTGCCCTCCCCTGCGCGTAGATCGCCTGGAGCAGGCCGATCGCCAGGTAGGTGGACAGCACCGAGGAGCCGCCGTAGCTCACGAGCGGCAGCGGGATGCCGGTGATCGGCATGATGCCGACGTTCATCCCCGCGTTCACCAGGACCTCGAAGAGGAGCATCGCGAGGATGCCGGCGGCCAGAACGGCGCCGAAGAAGTCCCGGGCGGTCGCGAGGATGCGCAACCCGCGCCACATGATCAGTGCGTAGAGGGAGAGGATCAGCGCCCCTCCCATGAAGCCGAAGCGCTCGCCGACCGACGCGAAGATGAAGTCGGTCTGCTTCTCCGGCAGGTACCCAAGCTTCGCCTGGGTCGCCGCGTCGCCGCGGCCGGTCTTCTGACCGGACCCGATGGCGATCTTGGCTTGGTTGAGCTGGTAGCCCGGGCCCTGCTCGTCGCCCGGGTGCAGGAAGGCCGTCAGGCGATCCGTCTGGTACGGCTTCAGGACGTTCACCCCGGCCGCCGGCAGGACGCCGAGGACGAGGGTGATGCCGGTGACCAGGACGACCCCGATCACCGCGAGGTGCCGGCCCGGAGCGCCGCCGATGAGCAGCACGCCCAGGGAGACGGCGCCGTAGACGAGCCCCGACCCGAGGTCCGAGCTGACGACCATCGCCGCCGGCAGGAAGAGGAAGGCGAGCAGCCGCAGCGTCGTGGACCACTCGTCGATCGAGCGCGAGCGCTCCACGAGCACCGCGGCGCCGGTCACGGCGAGCAGGACCTTGCCCAGCTCGGAGGCCTGGAAGCTGAAGAACGGCAGCTGGATCGACAGCGTCGACCCGTTGACGCTCGTGCCGAGCAGGGCGACGGCCACGATCGACGCGAGCATGAACCCGTAGAGCGGCCAGCGCAGCTCCTGCAGGCGCGCGTAGTCCATCCGCGAGACGACGACGGCCACGACGATCCCGACGAGCGCGTAGACGATCTGCCGGGAGACGAACTCCGAGCCCTCCGTCGCCCCGGCGATCGCGGCGACCGAGCAGGCGCTCAGGCCGATCGCGGCCAGCGCGAGGATCGGGTCGAACGGCAGCCGCAGGTCGACGACGGCGCTGAGCTCGCGCCGGCGGCGCGGCGTCCGCATCCCGAGGGGTGTCGCGTCGCGCGTCGCCATCGTCACTGGGTGGCCGAGGCCTCGCCGGCCGCGCAGGTCGCGTCGGCCTGGTCGCCCTGGAACCACTTGCGGAGGATCTTGCACGCGATCGGCGCGGCCGTCGTCGTGCCGAACTTGCCGTTCTCGACGGTCACCGCGACGACGATCGGGCGCTCGCCGTCGGGGACGAGCGCGGCGAACCACGACTGATCGGCGCAGGTCGAGTTGCCGCGGGCGTCGACGCAGCGCTGCGCGGTGCCGGTCTTGCCGAGCACGCGCTGGCGCGTCTGGTCCCAGTCGGCGAAGACCGCCGTCGCCGTGCCGGAGGTGCCGTTCGTCACTGCCTGCAGGCCCTCGATGATCGCGCGCTTCCAGCCGGCGTCGAACGCGACGGTCCGCGCGCGCCCGGCGGGGAAGTTCTGCTCCTGGACGCCGTCGGCGGTCTCCACGCCGCGCGCGATCCGCGGGACGGGGAAGCGCAGGCGGTTCGTGAACGGCTTGCTCGGGTCGTCGTAGAGGCCGGCGTAGGACTCGGCGACCTGCAGCGGCGTGGCGAGGAAGTCGCCCTGGCCGATCGCGAAGTTCACCTCGTCGCCGAGCAGGAACTGCCCGTTGACGTCGCCCACGAGGAAGCAGTTGGGCTTCCGCTCGCGCTTGCGGCAGTCGAGCTCCTCCTGGTTGCGCCGCTCGCGCCACGCGCGGTCGGGCACGATCCCGCGGACCTCGCCGGGCAGGTCGATGCCGGTCCGCCGGCCGAAGCCGTAGTTGCGTGCCCAGGCCTGCAGCGGCTGGTTCTGGCGCGGGTAGAGCCGCTTGCCGAGGTCGTAGTAGTAGACGTCGGAGGAGATCTCGAGCGACTGCGCGAGGTTCGTCGCCGGCAGCTCGGCCCGTCCGGCGTTGCACTTCTTGTCGTCCTCGCGGTCGCTGAGCTCGATGCACGCGCCGCCCGGGCCGACGGTCTCCGGCGTGATGAGGCCCTCGCCGAGCCCGGCCGACCCGGTGACGATCTTGAACGTCGAGCCGGTCGGGTACTGCGCGGCGATCGCGCGGTTGAAGAGCGGGGCGCCGGAGCGCTCGGAGGTGAGGCGGCCGTACTGGCGCTGCGTCAGGTCCGGGTCGCTCAGGCGGTTCAGGTCGACCGAGGGGTAGGAGCCGATCGCGAGGATGTCGCCGTTGCGCGGATCCATCGCGACGAACGCGCCGCCGGCGCGGCGACGCTGGCGCGTGGCCTTGTCGTCGTAGGGGTCCTTGCGGATCGTCTCGCCGATCGCGAACTGCGCGGAGCGCTGCAGGCCCTCGCTGAGCGTCAGGCGCAGGCGCAGGCCGGTCTGGGGCGGATCGTCCTTGCCGACCTCGCCCGTCGGCCGGTTCTGCGAGTCGACCTCGACCTGCTCCTGGCCGTCGCGGCCGCGCAGGAACCGGTCGTACTCGTACTCCAGGCCGCTCTGGCCGATCTTCTGGCCCTGCCGCAGCTGCTGGTCCTTGTAGCGCCGGAGCTTCAGCTGCTCCTCGCTGATCTGGTTGACGTTGCCGAAGATCTGCGCCGCGAGCGCGCCGTGGGGGTACGTCCGCAGGTACTCCTTCGTCACGACGATGCCCGGGAACCGCGCCTGCTGCTCGAGCAGGTAGTTCCGGACGCCGATCGAGACGTCGACCTTCAGCGAGGGGCCGGCCCACGGCACGCGCACCGTGCCGTTGACGACGCGCTGGTAGAGCTTGTTCAGCGAGACGCGGAGGATCGGCTGCACGCGCTCCAGCCGCGAGCGCAGCAACGGCGTGGCGTCGTCGATCGTCAGGTCGCGCGGGCGGGCGGGCAGGTCGCGGCGGGCCTGGGCCACCCGTCGGGCGATGAGCCGCTCGCGCCGCTTCGTCGCCTTCTTGCGGCCCTCGTCGAGCACCTCGTCGCGGATCCGCTCCTCGGCGGCGTTCACCCGCCGCTCGTAGGTGCCCTGATCGGCGCCCCACTGGACGATCCGCGCCCGGTCCTCCTCGGGGATCGCGTCGGCCTGGAGGGTCACGACGAACGCGACCTTGTTCTTCACCAGGACGTTCCCGTCGCGGTCGATGATCGAGCCGCGCGGGGCCGCGACGCGGACCTCGCGGCCCTTCGTCTCCGTCGCCCGGGCGAGGTACGTGTCGCCCTGGAGGATCTGCAGGAACCAGAGCCGCAGGAAGAGGATCGCGAAGACGCCGAACGCGATGATCCCGAAGGCGGCGATGCGGATCGCCAGCTCGGGGGTCGGGGTGCGTCCTCGGGTGCTCATCGGATGCGAACGTCCACGTCGGAGGACGGCGACCGTCGGCCGTAGTCGCGTCGCCGTCGGCGCCGGCGAGCTTCCTCGGGAAGCATGGGCAGGAGCCAGCGCCTGATCCGATTATGCACGGGCAGCGCGACCAGGGCGTTGATCAGCACGGTGCCCAGCGTCCAGCCGAGCAGGCCGACGTTCACCCGCGCGCCCTGCGCGATGAGGAGCTCCAGCAGCCCGACGACGGCGAGCACGCCGAAGGTCCCCAGCGCGCCCACGACGACCGGCACGGCGCTGCTCTCGGGGTCGCGGACCTCGCCCATCCGCCCGACGGCGTAGCCCGACAGGACGAGCGCGAGCGACGTGACGCCGACCGGCTGGCCCGCCACGAGGTCGAGCAGGAGGCCGAGCCCGAAGCCGAGGCTCGCCCCCCAGATCGGGCCGCAGAGCAGCGAGACCATGAGCAGCGTGAGGATCGCGACGTCGGGCTGCATCCCGAGGATCGTGATCCGGCTGAAGAGGACGAGCTGCAGGAGCCCCGCGAGCAGCCCGAGGAGACCGACCCGCAGCGGGGCGGCCGGTCCGAGGACCGCGTGGTCGAGGACCCGCACGCCCCCGACCCGCCCGAAGCGCCGGCGCGGCGACCGCCGCGACCGGGTCACCGTCGGCCGCGGGCTCACGGACTGCGATCCCCCGCACCGGTGAGGACCTGGACGCTCTGCAGCGACCGGAGGTCCACGAACGGCCGGAGATGCACCACCTGGTCGTCGGACCCGGCGCCGCTGACGCGGGTGACGCGACCGATCGGCAGGTCCGGCGGGGCGATCGAGCGCAGCTCGCGGGCGCCGGGGACGGTGCCCGACGTGACGACGCGCGTCCCGTTGCGGACCTGCGTCGAGCCGGGGACGTAGAGCAGCTCGAGGTCGGAGGCCGTGCCGGCCCCCGCGCCCTGGAGGATCCCGTAGTCGCGACCGCCCTCGAGCTTCGCCCCGACCTTCACCGCGTTGTCGGGCAGCAGCGAGACGATCGCCTGACCGGCCTGCGTCGACGTGACGAAGCCCACGAGGCCCGCCTCGTCGTCGTCGGCGGAGAGGACGGGGTCGCCGTCGGCGACGCCGGCGCTCGCCCCCTTGTCGATCCGGATCGTCGAGGCCCACGCCGTCGGCGACTGGGCGATGACCTCCGCCCCCACCCGCGTGCCCGCCTGCTGCAGCCGCAGGCGGCTGGCGAGGCCGAGCTGCCGGCGCAGGCGGTCGTTCTCCGTGGCGGCGGCCGCCAGGCGCGCGCGCTCCTGGCGCAGCTGGCCGACCTCGCGCCGCAGGTCGCGGTTCTCCTTCGTGGCGTCGGCGGTGTCGCCGACCCATCCGACGAGGTCCCGGACCGGCTTGGCGATCTTCGACGCGCCGTCCACGAGCGGCCCGGCCGCGCCACCGGTGGTGCCGCCGCTCGCCGTGCCGAACGCCGCAGTCAGCAGCACGAGCGACACGAGGACGAGCGCGGCCAGGACCAGGCGGCGGCGTCGGCGTGCGGACGGATCGATCACGGGAGGGCGGAGCGAGTGCGGGCCGGTCGGCGCTCGAGCGGTGCCGGCGGGATGGTGGACCTAGTAGCGGCGGCGCCGGTTGCGCGAGTGCCCGCGGTTCATCCGGTGGATGACCTCGAACTCCTCGAGCGAGCGCCCCGACCCGACCGCCACGCAGGTCAGCGGGGACTCTGCCAGGTGGGCGGGCATCTGCGTCTCCTCGCGGAGCCGCTCGTCGAGGCCCCGCAGCAGCGAGCCCCCGCCGGCGAGCATGATGCCGCGGTCCATGATGTCGGAGGAGAGCTCCGGCGGCGTGCGGTCCAGCGTCTCCTTGACGGCGTCGATGATCGTCGACATCGGCTCCTCGAGGGCCTGGCGGACCTCCTCGGAGGTGATGACGACGGTCTTCGGCAGTCCCGAGACCATGTCGCGGCCGCGGATCTCCGTCTGGACCTCCTCGGCCATCGGGTAGGCCGAGCCGATCTCGAGCTTCACGTCCTCGGCCATCTGCGTGCCGATGAGCAGCTTGTACTCGCGCTTGGCGTAGGCGACGATCGCCTCGTCGAACTCGTCGCCGCCGACGCGGACGGACTGCGAGACGACGATGCCGCCGAGCGAGATCACCGCGACCTCGCTCGTGCCGCCGCCGATGTCGACGACCATCGAGCCGGTCGGCTCGGCGACGGGCAGCCCCGCGCCGATCGCGGCGGCCATCGGCTCCTCGATGAGGTACGCCTGGCGCGCCCCCGCCGAGATCGAGGCCTCCTCGACGGCGCGCTTCTCCACGCCCGTGACGCCCGAGGGCACGCAGACGACGACGCGGGGATGCGCGAAGCGGTTCTGGTGCGCCTTCTGGATGAAGTGCCGGAGCATCTCCTCCGTGACGTCGAAGTCGGCGATGACGCCGTCCTTCAGCGGGCGGATCGCCTGGATCGTGCCGGGCGTGCGGCCGAGCATCCGCTTGGCCTCGATGCCGACCGCGTGGACCTCGCCCGAGCGGGAGTCGATCGCGACCACCGACGGCTCCGAGAGGACGATGCCGCGCCCCCGGACGTAGACGAGGGTGTTGGCGGTGCCGAGGTCGACCGCCATGTCGCGGCTGCCGATGCCGGTGAGGTAGCTGAAGATGCCCATCGCGACGCGTGACCGAGGACCGTCGGCGGGACGTCGGAGGCCCGTCGCGAAACCAGGTGCGACCGGCCGATCCCGCCGCGGATCGAGCGGGGAGTGTACCGGAGGCCCCGTGACCGTCAGCCGCTGGGAGCGCCCGTGCACGGGCTGCCGGCGCCCGCGCCCGCGGACGGGACCGCGGCGCCGCTCACGTGCCGCGCACGAGCGTCGGCAGGCGCTCGGCGAGCAGGCCCACCGGCAGGCCCACGACGGTCCACCAGTCGCCGGTGATCCCCGCCACGAGCAGGCCGCCGCGCTCCTGGATGGCGTACGCGCCGGCGCGCTCGCGCCACTCGCCCGTCGCGACGTACCAGGCGATCTCCGCCTCGTCGAGCGTGCGGAACCGGACCTCGGTGGTCGCGGCGTCCGCGAGGAGGACCTCGGGCTCGCCCGTGGCCGTCGTCCGCACCACGGCGGCCGAGGAGGCGACGCGGTGGCCGCGCCCGGACCAGCGGCGGAGCATCGCGGCGGCCTCGCCGGCGTCGGCGGGCTTGCCGACCGCGCGGGGCGGTCCCGGGCCGAGGTCGTCGACGATCACCGTGTCGGACCCCAGGACGAGCGTCCCCGGGGCGGCGTCGCGCGCCGCCGCGCGGGCCTTGCGGCGCGCGTTCTCCACGGCCACGGCGATCGGCTCGCCGTCCTGGCGCTCCTCGACGTCGGGGACGACGACGCGGTGGGCGACCCCGAGGGCCTCGAGGATCGCCCGCCGCTGCGGCGAGCGCGACGCGAGCACGAGCGCCCGCGCGCCGGCGGGCGGCTCGACGGGGGACGTCATCGGTCGCGGCGCCCGCGCCGGGGTCAGCCCAGCTCGGGGAAGAACCGCTTGATCTCGATCTCCGCGTTCTCGTCGGAGTCCGAGCCGTGCACGACGTTCTCGCCCGCCTCGATCGCGAGGTCGCCGCGGATCGACCCGGGAGCGGCCTCGAGCGGGTTCGTCGCGCCGATCACCTGGCGGGCGACCTCGACGGCCGACGGGCCCTCGAGGATCGCCGCGACGACGGGGCTCTGCGTCATGAACGAGACGAGCTCGCCGAAGAACGGCTTGTCGGACAGGTGGGCGTAGTGCTCCTCGACGACGGCCGTCTCGAGCGGCACGAGCTTCAGCGCGGCGAGCTTCAGGCCCTTGCGCTCGAAGCGACCGAGGACCTCGCCGGTGAGCTGGCGCTGGACGCCGTCCGGCTTGACGAGGACGAGGGTACGGGACATGGAGGTCTCTCTTCTGCTCAGCGATCGGTTCACGGCGCGGGGCGGCGCCGTGCGATGGCGGATTCAACCTCATGTCCGCGTCCGCCGAGTCGCCGGGCCGATCACCGGGACGCGACGGGCGCGCGGCGAGACGGCCCGCGGCCGCCGCTCGGGCGTCAGCCGTGCTCGTGGACGGGCTCGTCCGCGCGCCGGCGCCGGCGGCGCCGCGGGGTGCGGCCCGGGATCTCCGTCTCGCAGTACGGGCAGATCCGCCACTCGGGATCCAGCGGCTTCGCGCAGCCCTGGCATTGGTCGCGCAGCTTGCGCAGGCAGGACGGGCAGCGCAGGAAGTCCTGCTGCACCTGGTACTCGCAGTGCGGGCAGAGCAGGACGCCCGACTGCAGGAGCCGCGCCTCGGCGGCCTGCATCTCCAGCTCGCGCTCGCGGACGTCGTCGAGGTACTCCGGGGGCCGGACGACCATGTAGATGATCGTGCCGGCGAACGGCAGCACGAGGGCGGCCACGGCGGCCGTCCCGATGAGGACGGGGTCCGTCAGCCGGCGGCGCGCGTCGGCCCACGTGTAGTAGACGAGCGCCAGCCAGATCAGGACGACGAAGAGCACCAGCAGCTTGACGACGGTGTCGAGCGTGCCGTTGTTGATGCCGAACACGGCGAGGAGATCGGGCATGGGGATCACAGGAACGGTAGTTCGTCGCCGACCATGGTGGTTCCTACCTCGAACCGATCCGGGACTGGGCGGGCGCGCGACGGGGGACGTGCGGGCGGGGGAGCAGGAGCATGACGCGGGGTCACAGGTACGCGCGGCCGAGGGCGTAGCCGATGCCGAAGAAGACGAGGATCACGAGGGCGACGATCACCGCGACCCCCACGATCAGGCGAACGATCGGGAGCTCGTCGTCGTGGTGGTGCCGGGGCGGCTCGTCGGGGCTGGGCATGTCAGAAGGCCGCGCCCGGACCGGCGTCGGCGCCCCGTCGGAGGTCGGCGACGAGGTGCAGCGACCCGGTGGCGAGGACGGTTCCGGTGGACCCCGCGAGTGTACGGGCCTCGCGGAGCGCCTCGTGCGGATCCGGCACGACCATCGCCGACGGGGCCGGCGGGCCGTGGGTCCGCAGCGCCGCCTCGACCGCGGCGGCCAGCCGCTCGGCGGGCAGCGCGCGCGGGTTGCGGGGCGCCGTGAGGACCAGGACGTCGCAGGCCGGCGCGAGCGCCGCGAGCATCGCCTCGGGGTCCTTGTCGTCGAGCACGCCGACGAGCGCCACGAGCGGGCGGCCGGGGGGCGCCGCGGCGAGCGCGTCGGCCAGCGCCGCCATCCCCTGGGCGTTGTGCGCGCCGTCGTGGAGGATCGTCGGCCGCGTGCCGTCGCCCTGCTCGACGGTCTCGAACCGGCCCGGCACGACGAGCGAGCGCGCGAGCTCCCGCACGGCGTCCGGGTCCGTCCCGCCGAGCTGGGCCTCGACCGCCGCCGCCGCCGTGGCGAGGTTGCGCCGCTGGTATCGCGCCCCCGGGGTCGGCACGTCGGCGCCCGGGTCGGCCGGCGCGCGCACGATCCGGGCCTCGCGGTCTCCCGCGACCTCCTCGGCGACCGCCAGCGCCTCCGGCGGCAGGTCGGCGGCGAGGACGAGCGTGCCGCCGGGCTTCAGGACCTCGACCTTCTCGCGCGCGATCCGATCGAGGGTGCTCCCGAGCCAGCGGGTGTGCTCGAGGGCGACGCCGGTCAGCACGGCCACCGCCGGAGGACGGCCCGGCAGGACGTTCGTCGCGTCCCAGCGACCGCCGAGGCCCGCCTCGATCACGGCGCAGTCCACGCCGGAGCGCGCGAACGCGAGCAGGGCCGCGGCCGTGATCGCCTCGAACTGCGTCACGGGGTCCTCGGCGTCCGCGCCTCCCTCCCCCGCCGCCTCGACCGCGGCCGCGGCGTCCCGGACGTCGGCGACGACCGCCGCGAAGGCGTCCTGGCCCAGCGGCGCGCCGTCGAGCTGGATCCGCTCGGCGTAGCGGACGAGGTGCGGCGAGACGTACGCGCCGACGCGCAGCCCGCGGCGGCGCAGCAGCGCCGCGGCGAAGGTCACCGTCGACGTCTTGCCGTTCGATCCGACGACGTGGACGGCGTCGAAGTCGCGCTGCGGGTCCCCGAGCCGGGCGAGCAGCGCCCGCATCCGGTCCAGCCCCGGCCGGATGCCGAAGAGCTCGCGGTCCAGCAGCCAGCGGTCCGGATCCCAGCCGCGCTCCGCGCCGGGGTCCTGCCCCGGCGTCGCTGGGTCCCCGCTGGTCACAACGACGCGAGCTCGTCGCGCAGGCCCGCGAGCTTCTCGCGCTCGGCCGCGACGACCTCGGCGGGGGCGCGCGAGACGAAGCGCTCGTTGGCCAGGCGTCCCTCGAGCCCCGCGATCTGCTTCTCGACGTTCGCGCGCCGGGCGGCGATCCGCGCCCGGTCGGCCTCCGGATCGACGTGCTCGCCCGCCGGCAGGACGAGCTGGCCGCCCGGCACGACGATCGTCACGGCGTCGCCGGCGTCGCCGTCCGCCGGGGCGAGCTGCAGGCGCGCCAGGCGCGCGACGTGCTCGCGCAGGTCGGCGTCGTAGCCCTCGGCCTCCAGGCGCGCGGCCAGCACGGGCCCCGGCGGGACGTTCGCCGCGTTGCGCCAGGAGCGCGCCGCGGTGATCACGGCGATGACCCGCTCGATCGCGCCCTCGGCGTCGGGGTCCAGGGCGGCGTCGTCGGGCTCCGGCAGCCGCGAGGCGGCCAGCAGGCCGTCCGCGTCGGCGCCGAGCCAGGCCCACGCCTCCTCGGTGAGGAACGGGATCACCGGGTGCGCGATCTGCAGCGTGCGCCGCAGCGCGTGGCCGAGCACGCGGGCGAGGTCCGGATCGGTCGCGGGGTCGCGGCCCTTCACGAGCTCGAGGTACCAGTCGCAGAGCTCGCCGTAGACGAAGTCGTAGAGCCCCAGCGCGGCCTTCGCGAAGTCGAACTCGTCGATCCGCGCGGCGGTCTCGCGCGCGATCCGCTCCGTCCGCGAGACGATCCAGCGGTCCTCGACCCGTGCGAGGCCGTCGCGCGGGACGACCGCCCCGGCGCGCGCGGCCTCCGGCGCCTCCGCGAGCCGCCCGACCGCGAAGCGCACCGCGTTGGAGAGCTTCGTGACGAGCTGGCGACCCTGCGCGATCTTCTCCTCGCTGAAGCGGACGTCCTGCGTCGAGGACATCGCGAGCAGCCCGAAGCGCACGGCGTCGGCGCCGTAGGCGGGGAACGCCCCGGCGTCCTGCCCGGGCTTCTTCGCGAAGACCGGCGGACGGGGGCCGCCGTCGATGAGGTCCAGCGGGTCGATCCCGGTGCCCAGCGACTTGCTCATCCGCCGGCCGTCGGGCGCCTGGATGACCGAGTGGCAGTACACGTCGCGGAACGGGACGTCGCCGGCGAAGCGCAGCCCCATCATCACCATCCGCGCGACCCAGAGGAAGAGGATGTCGCGGGCCGTCGAGAGCACCGATGTCGGGTAGAACGTCCGCAGCTCCGGCGTCCCGTCGGGCCAGCCGAGGGTCGCGAACGGCCACAGCGCCGAGCTGAACCACGTGTCCAGCACGTCGGGGTCCCGGACCCAGCCCGCGCCGTCCGGGGCCTCGAGGCCGCAGTGCAGCTCGACGTCGTCCAGCGGCGCGTCGAGGACCTCCTGCGGGTCGGCCGGCACGGCGCCGTCCTTGCGCCGGTACCAGACGGGGATCTGGTGGCCCCACCAGAGCTGGCGGCTGAGCGTCCACGGACGGATCTCCTCGAGCCACTCGAGGTAGCGCCGCTTCTGGCTCTCGGGGTGGATCCGGACCCGGCCGTCGCGGACCGCGTCGATCGCCGGGCGAGCGAGCTCCTCCATCCGCATGAACCACTGCAGCGAGAGCAGCGGCTCGATGCGCTCGCCGGAGCGGTGGCTGAACGGGACGGTGTGGGTGTACTCCTCCTCGCCGCGCAGGCGCCCCTCGGCCCGCAGCGCCGCGACGATCGCCTCGCGGGCCTCCGCCACCGGGAGGCCCTCGAAGTCCGCCGCGAAGCCGCCGGTGATCCGGCCGGCCTCGTCGATGCAGGAGAGCGACTCGAGCCCGTGGCGCTGCCCGATCTCGAAGTCGTTGGGGTCGTGGCCCGGCGTGATCTTCAGGCACCCCGTGCCGAAGTCCGTCTTGACGTAGTCGTCGCCGATGATCGGCAGCTCGCGCCCGACGAGCGGCAGCGTCACGGTGCGGCCCACGAGGCCGGCGAACCGCTCGTCCTGCGGGTTCACCGCGACGGCGACGTCGGCGAGCATCGTCTCGGGCCGGACGGTCGCGACGACGACGTCCCCGGAGCCGTCGCTGAGGGGGTAGGCGATCTCGTAGAGCTTGTCGGTGACCTCGCGGTCCTCCACCTCGAGGTCGCTGATCGCCGAGCGGGAGCCCGGGTCCCAGTTCACGAGCCGGGTGCCCTTGTAGATGAGCCCCTGCTCGAAGAGCGCGACGAAGACCTCCTGGACGGCGCGCACGTAGCCGTCGTCCATCGTGAAGCGCTCGTCGTCGTAGGCCGCCGAGACGCCCAGGCGGCGGAACTGGCCGATGATCGTCCCGCCGTACTGCCGGCGCCAGGCCTGCGTGCGCTCGAGGAACGCCTCGCGGCCGATCTCCTGCCGGCTCGTGCCCTCGGCCGCGAGCTGCTGCTCGACCTTCGTCTGCGTGGCGATGCCGGCGTGGTCGGTGCCGATCGTCCAGCGGACGTTGCGCCCGCGCATCCGGTTCAGGCGGATGAGGACGTCCTGGATCGACCCGTTGAGCGCGTGGCCCATGTGCAGCGCGCCGGTGACGTTCGGCGGCGGGATCGCGATCGAGTAGCTGTCGGCCGGATCGCCGTCGGCGTCCGAGTCGAAGACGCCCGCGGCCTCCCAGCGGGCGAAGACCTCCGGCTCGGCCTCGGAGGGCTCGTACCGGGTCGGATCCTGGGTCTCGGACATCGCCCAGCAGTCTAGGAGGGGAGCGGTTCAGGAAGCCCCGCGGACCGGGTACGGGCGGCGTGTGATCCTCGTCCCGACCGCATCCGCCGCGCACGAGCGCGCGTAGGACCCATCGATGGCCCCGACGCTCCTGCGCCACCCGACCACGTCCGGGACCGCGCCCGGCCCGCCGCTGCTCCTCGTCCACGGCCTCGGGGGCGACCGGCACTCCTGGACGTCGGTGATCGAGCCGCTCCGCGAGCGCGCCGACGTCCTCGTCGCCGAGCTGCCGGGCTTCGGCAGCGCGCCGCCGCTGTCCCAGGACGTCACCCCGACCCCGCTCGCGCTGGCCCGCTCGCTCGCGCACGCGCTCGACGACGCGGGGGTGGCCCAGGTCCACGCCGTCGGCGTCTCGCTCGGCGGCTGGGTCGCCCTGGAGCTCGGCCGGCTCGGGCGGGCCGCGAGCGTCACGGCGCTCGCCCCCGCCGGGTTCTGGTCCGGGGCGCTGGGCGGGTCGACGGGCACCGCCCGGCGGCTGGCCCGGCGCGCCGATCGCGCCCTGCCGGCCCTCCTCGCCTCCCCCGGCGTGCGCCGTCGCGTCCTCGGCGGCGTCCTGGGAGGCCCCGGGGCGTTCGAGCACGCCGACGCCGTGGCGGTGATCCGGGGCTACGCTCGAGCCACCGACTTCGGGCGGACGGACGCGGCGATGCGCGCCGCTGCCGTCGACCGGGACGCCGTCGGGGAGCTCGCCGCCCGGATCCCGGTCGAGCTCGTCTGGGGCGCGCGCGACCGCCTCGTGCGCGCCCCGCGCGCGCCGCTGGCCCCCGCGATCGGGCAGCGGACGCTGCCCGAGGCCGGGCACCTGCCGATGTTCGACGACCCGGCGGGCACGGTGGCGGCGATCGGCGACGCGCTGCGGCGCGCCGCCGACGCCGCCGGCGACCGCGAGCGCGCCGTCGCCGAGGGGGCCCGCTGATGCGCGTCGCGATCGTCGGGACCGGCGTCGCCGGCCTCACCTGCGCCCACGTGCTGGCCCGGCGCCACGACGTCACGCTGCTGGAGGCCGATGCGCGTCCCGGCGGGCACACGCACACCCACGACGTCGAGCTCGAGGGGCACCGGCTGCGGGTCGACAGCGGGTTCATCGTCTGCAACGACCGGACGTACCCGCAGTTCCTCGGGCTCCTCGACGAGCTCGGCGTCGCCACGCGCCCCACGACGATGAGCTTCTCGGTCACCGCCCGCGACGAGGACTTCGAGTACCACGGCGACTCGATCGGCGGGCTCTTCGCGCAGCGCCGCAACGCGGTCGACCCGCGGTTCCTGCGGATGGTCGTCGAGTACGCGCGGTTCAACCGCGCCGCGCGGCGGTTCCTGCGCTCCGGCGACGAGACGACCTCGCTGCAGGCGTTCCTCCGCGGCGAGGGGTTCAGCGAGTGGTTCGTCGAGCGGCTGATGGTCCCGCAGGCCAGCGCCGTCTGGTCCGCCGACCCGGCGCAGATGTGGCGCTTCCCGGCCGTGTTCCTCCTGCGGTTCTTCGAGAACCACGGGATGCTGAGCCTCCGCGACCGCCCGCAGTGGATGACCGTCGCCGGCGGCTCGCGGACGTACGTCGACGCGCTGCTGGCGCCGCTCGGCGACCGGCTGCGGCTCGGCGCGCCCGTGACGGCGATCCGGCGCCACGCCGACCACGTCGCCGTCCAGGTCGGCGACGGGCCCGAGGAGCCGTTCGACCACGTCGTCCTGGCCTGCCACAGCGACCAGGCGCTCGCGATGCTCGCCGACGCCGACGAGACCGAGCGCGAGGTGCTCGGCGCGATCCCCTACCAGCCCAACCGCGCGGTCCTGCACACCGACCGCTCGCTCCTGCCGCGGCGCCCGCGCGCCTGGTCCAGCTGGAACGCGCACCTCCTGGCCACGCCGAAGGATCGCCCGACGGTGACCTACGACATGCACCGCCTGCAGGGCCTGCCGGAGACCCGGGAGCGCTTGCTCGTGACGCTGAACCTCGAGGAGGCGATCGACCCGCGGGCGGTGATCGCGACGATGGACTACGCCCACCCCGTGTTCACGCCCGAGGGGATGGTCGCCCAGCGCCGCCACGCCGAGATCTCCGGACCGGGCGGCACGTCGGGCCGGACGTCGTTCGCCGGCGCCTACTGGCGGTGGGGCTTCCACGAGGACGGCGTCTGGAGCGGCCTGCGCGCCGCCGAGGCGCTCGACGCCGACCGCGCACGGCCCGTCGAGGTCCCCGCGTGAGCACCGCGACCCTGGCCCGCCCCCGCCAGGCGCCCCCCACCGCTCCGGTGACCGGCTCGGCGGTCTACGTCGGCTGGGTGACCCACCGGCGCCGCTCGCCGGTCGAGCACCGCTTCCGCTACCCGACGGCGATGCTCCTCCTCGACCTCGACGAGCTGCCCGGAGCCCTGGAGGGCCACCGGTACTGGGGCGTCGAGCGACGGGCGCTCTTCGCATTCCGCCGCCGCGACCACCACGGCGACCCCGCCGTGCCGCTGGCCGAGGCGCTGCGCCGGACCGCCGCGGAGGCCACCGGCCGCTGGGCGGCCGGCCCCGTGCGGCTGCTGTGCCAGCCGCGGACGCTCGGGCGCAGCTTCAACCCCGTGACGTTCGCCTACCTCCACGACGCGGACCGGCAGCTCGACGCGGTCGTCGCCGAGGTGACGAACACCCCGTGGGGCGAGCGGCACGCCTACGTCCTCGACGCCCGAGCCGCCGCCGACCCCGAGCGGCCGGCGACGTCCCTCGACAAGGCGTTCCACGTCTCCCCGTTCATGGGCATGGACCACCGCTACCGGTGGACGACGACCGTCCCGGGGGCCGCCTTGCACGTCCACCTCGCGAGCGACCGCGACGGCGAGCGGGTCTTCGACGCGACCCTCGCCCTGCGTCGCCGCCCGCTCGACGCCGCCGGCCTGCGCGCCTACGCGCGCCGCCAGCCGCTCGGCGCCCTCCTCGTCCTCGCGCGCATCTACGGCCAGGCCCTGCGCCTGGCGCTGAAGCGCGTGCCCGTCCATCCCCACCCCGCCGACCGCGAGACGACCACGCGATGACCGCTCCCACCCGACGCTCCACCCTCGCCGCCCGCGGCGTCGCCCTGCGCCTCCTGCGCCAGGCGCGCCACGGTCGCCTGCGGGTGATCGAGGCCGACGGCACCGTCCACCGCTTCGGGACCGACCCGGAGCCGGGGAGCGGCCTGGCGCCGCTGGAGGCCGAGCTGCGGCTGCACGACGCCGAGGTCTGGCCGTCGCTGCTGCGCGGGTCGCTCGGGCTCGGCGAGAGCTACGGCGACGGCCGCTGGTCGAGCCCCGACCTCGTCGCGCTCGTGTCCCTCGGCGCCCGCAACATGCCGGCCTTCGACCGCCTGCGCGAACGCCTCGCGCCGCTGCTCGTGCCCGCCCAGCGGGTGCGCCACGGCGCCCGCAACACGATCGCCCGCTCCCGCCGGCAGATCCGGGCGCACTACGACCTCTCCAACGACTTCTTCGGGCTCTTCCTCGACCCGACGATGCTCTACTCCTGCGCGCTCTTCGACCGCCCCGGCGCGACGCTCGAGGAGGCGCAGGTCGCCAAGCTCGACCAGCTCTGCCGCAAGCTCGACCTCGCCCCCGGCGTCCGGCTGCTGGAGATCGGCACCGGCTGGGGCGCCCTGGCCATCCACGCCGCCCGCGAGTACGGCGCGCACGTCACGACGACGACGATCAGCGAGCGCCAGCACGAGCTCGCCGCCCAGCGGATCGCCGAGGCCGGCCTGCAGGACCGGATCGACCTGCGCCTGGAGGACTACCGCGACCTCCAGGGGCGCTACGACCGGATCGTGTCCGTCGAGATGATCGAGGCCGTCGGCTGGCGCGACCTCCCGACGTTCTTCCGACGCTGCGATGAGCTGCTGGCCCCCGACGGCCTGCTCGCCCTGCAGGCGATCACGATCGACGACCGCGCCTACGAGGCCGAGAAGCGCGGCCGGAGCTTCATCAACACGCTCATCTTCCCCGGTGGCTGCCTGCCGTCGCAGGCCGAGATGGCGCGGTGCACGAAGCAGGTCACGAGCCTGCGCACCGTCGGCGTCGAGGACCTCTCGCCCCACTACGCCGAGACGCTGCGGCGCTGGCGCGCCGCCTTCCACGATGCCCACGACGCGGTGCGCGGGCTCGGCTACGACGAGCGCTTCGTCCGCCTCTGGGACCTCTACCTCGCCTACTGCCAGGCGGGCTTCGCCGAGCGGCGGATCCAGCTCGTCCAGCAGGTCTACGCGGGCCCGGCCCGCCGCGAGGAGCGCTCCCCCCTCGGCGAGTCGGTCGCCCCGCTGGAGCGCGCCCCGGCCTGAGCCCGAGCGCGTCACCCGTCGGCGGCGCCTCCTTTGGGCCGGGCTGGAGCCGAAGCGGTGGGCCCGCCCTCGACGTCCGCGGCGGTGGGCTTCGTCCCTTGACGGCCGGAGCGGTGGGCTGCGCCCCTGACGGCCGGAGCGGCCGCCTGGCCCGTTGCCGGCCAGGACCGGCGCAGGAGCGGTGGGCTGCGCCCCCTGGACGCCTGGGGGTGCGCGCGAGACGCCGTCGGGCCTGGTCGCCGGCCCCTGCCGCCTCGGCCTGCCCAAACGGTGACCGCCGGCTCCGACGGCCCGTCGACGCCTCACGCCCACCCCGTCCCGCCTCGTGGCCCCCTGGCACGCGATCTGCGTGACTCGGCCGCGGGTCGTGCGGGCGATTCGCGTCGCGAGCCGGCTCCGTTCCGGGGACCGTGTGCCTCGACGCACCGCCCCAGTGGTTCGCGCGCCGCTCGGTCGCCCACCCGACCCCGCTCCACCGCTCCGCGGCCCGGGACGGCGCCCTCCCACCGCTGCGCAACTCGGAACGGCGGACGCCGCCAATCCGCGTTCGCCGCGCCGGAGAGACCGTCGCGGGAGGAGCGACGAGAGAGACGCGCCGAACGGGCATGCGAAGGCGAAGCTCGGCCCGAACGCGCCACCGAGCTCCCGGAACACGCGACCCAGCCGGTCGTCCCCGGAACCGCCTCCCCACACCACGCCGCCGCACCGAAGCCGCCGACCAGCCAGACCCGCCACGCACACCAGACGGAACGCTCACCCCCAACGCGCTCCCCCCCCCGCTCGCCCACCAGCCCGCGCCAACGCTCCGAACCCCATGGCGCGAAGCGGGTCGGGGCGACAGCGCCGGGCCGCGAGCTGCATTGCGCCGCCACCCAGCCTCCGACCCAGACCAGCCCCAAGGGCGGCGCATGCTCGCGGCCCGGCGCCCCCACCCCGACCCGCGGCCACCGAAGCCCGCCCGAAACGCAGGGCCACGACCCACGCAGAGGCCGGGAGGGACGTCCCCCGCGCCAAGTCCTCGGAGCGCCCAAGCCCGAGGCCGCAGCCCCAACCGCACAGGGCGCGACGGGGGCGCGGGGGACGTCCCTCCCGGCCCCAGCCCAACGCCGAGCCACCCTCGTGCCGATCCACGAGGACGAGACCCGACCGACCGACGACCCGAGGGACCGCGGAACGGCTAGCGCCGGCGGCGCCCGCCGCGCCCGGTGATCTTCGCCCCCGCGGCGGTGATCGCGGCGCGCTTGCCGAACTGCTTCAGGTCGAGCTTCAGCGCGAGCTCCTTCAGCTCGTCCTGCTCCTTCGCGGTCAGCCGCGTCGGCACGCCCTTGCTCTGCTTCAGCAGCGCGGTCACGCGCTTGCGCTCGCGCGGCGTCAGCTGGGTGTTCCAGTGGTCGCGGGACTCGCGCAGGAGGTCCAGCACGAGGAGCCACGGCACGGCGCGCCGTGCGGCGACGTGCTTCGTCCGGCGAAGGGGGAGGCGCATGCCACCCAGGCTACGCGCCGGCGCTGAACGCCGCCTGAGGGGGGCGATCCCGCCCGCCGGCGGCGATCAGGCCGACTCGGCGATCGCGTCGTGGCCGGGCTCGTCGTCCTCGACGGCCTCGGTGACGAGCGTCGGCGGGCGGCCGTCGCTGATCGTCTCGCGGGTGACCACGCACTTGCGGACGTCCCGGCGCGACGGCAGCTCGAACTGCACCTCGAGCAGCGCCTCCTCGAGGATCGACCGCAGGCCGCGAGCGCCGGTCTGGCGGTCGAGGGCCTTGTCGGCGATCGCCTCGAGCGACTCGTCGGCGAAGACGAGCTCGATCTCGTCGAAGGCGAAGCTCGTCTGGAACTGCCGCACCAGCGCGTTGCGCGGCTCGGTGAGGATCCGGATGAGGTCGGCGCGCGAGAGCTGCCGCACCGCGGTGACGACCGGGAGGCGCCCGATGAACTCGGGGATCAGGCCGTACTCGGCGAGGTCCTCGGGCAGGCAGTGCTCGAAGACGCGGTCGGCGGGCAGCTCCTCGCGGACCTCGTCCTCGCTGACGAAGCCGACGGACCGCTGGCCGACGCGGCGCGAGATGACGTCGTCGAGCCCCGCGAACGCCCCGCCGCAGATGAACAGGATGTTCGTCGTGTCGATCGTCAGGAACTCCTGATGGGGATGCTTGCGACCCCCCTGCGGCGGCACGGACGCCTGCGTCCCCTCGAGGATCTTCAGGAGCGCCTGCTGGACGCCCTCGCCCGACACGTCGCGCGTGATCGACGGGTTGTCGGCCTTGCGGGCGATCTTGTCGACCTCGTCGATGTAGATGATCCCCGTCTCGGCCTTCTTGACGTCGTAGTCGGCGGCCTGGATGAGCTTCAGGAGGATGTTCTCGACGTCCTCGCCGACGTAGCCGGCCTCGGTCAGCGCCGTGGCGTCGGCGATCGCGAAGGGGACGTTGAGGATCCGCGCGAGCGTCTGCGCGAGCAGCGTCTTGCCCGAGCCGGTGGGCCCGAGCAGGAGGATGTTCGACTTCTGCAGCTCGACCTCGTCGTCGACGCCGGCCGGCCGCTGGTGCTCGCCGCTGGCGAGCCGCACGCGCTTGTAGTGGTTGTAGACCGCGACCGCGAGCGTCCGCTTCGCGGCGTCCTGACCGACGACGTACTCGTCGAGGACCGAGAAGATCTCCTGCGGCTTCGGCAGCCGGTCGACGGCGAAGCCCGGCTGCGTCGCGAGCTCCTCGTCGATGATCTCGTTGCAGAGCTCGATGCACTCGTCGCAGATGTAGACGCCGGGGCCGGCGATGAGCTTCTTGACCTGGCGCTGCGACTTCCCGCAGAAGCTGCAGAGGAGCTGCTCGCCGCCTTCGCTGGCTCGTGCCATGTGGGTGCCTGCTCCTCTCGCTCGTCGCCGCCGGACCGGAAGGCGCTAGGCCTTGTCGATCACCCGGTCGATGATCCCGTAGGCCTTGGCCTCCTCGGGATCCATGAAGTAGTCGCGCTCGGTGTCCTGCTTGACCTTCTCCAGCGGGGTGCCCGAGTGCGTGGAGATGATCTGGTCGAGCTTTCCACGCAGCTCGATGATCTCCTTCGCGTGGATGTCCACGTCGGTCGCCTGACCCTGGAACCCGGAGCTCACCTGGTGGATGAGGATCTTCGAGTTCGGCAGCGACATCCGCTTGCCCGGCGCGCCGCCGGCGAGGATCACGGCGCCCATCGACATCGCGATCCCGACGCAGATCGTCCGCACCTGCGGCTTGATGAACTGCATCGTGTCGTAGATCGCGAGACCCGCGTACACCGACCCGCCGGGCGAGTTGATGTAGAGCGAGATGTCCTTGTCCTCGTCGTCGCTGGCGAGGTGCAGCAGCTGCGCGACGATGAGGTTCGCGATCTGGTCGTCGACCGGGGTCCCGAGGAAGATGATCCGCTCGTTGAGCAGCCGGCTGTAGATGTCGAACGCGCGCTCGCCGCGCGACGTCTGCTCGACGACCATCGGGACCATGGGACTCATGCGGGAACTCGCCTCTCGGTGTACTTCGGATGCTCGTGGGACGGCAGGTGGGCAGCGCCGCGAGCCGGGGGTCGAACGACCCGGGCGGAGCCTACCAACCGGGCTGCGCGGCCCAGCCGGGCCGAGGGCTCGCGAGGACCGATCGACGAGCCGCCGGCCGCGCGCACCCGCGGCGTCCGCCACGGGACGCGTCCGGCCGACGGACCCGGACCGGATCGTGGGGTGCGACGCGGGCCGCAGCCCGTCGTCGGGGTCCGCTAGTCCTCGTCGGAGCCGGCGTCGTCGCCGGCCTCGGCAGCGGCGGCCTCGGCGGCCGCGCGCTCCTCGGCGACCCACGGGCGGCCGCCGGTGTCCTCCTCGTCGCCCGGCACGGGCGTCCAGAGCAGGCCCTTGGCCTTCGCGTCCTCGACGCTCACCGCCGTGGCGCGCTCGACGAGGCGCTCGATCGCCTGCTGCTCGGCGACGTCGGAGACGAGCTCGTCGCGGTGCCCCTGCTTGTCGAGGCGCTTGAGCAGCTTCTCGGGGGTCGTGCCCTGCTGGGCGGCCGGCGCGCTGAGCGCGGAGAGCAGGTCGCCCTCGGCCGGCTGGATGTCCTCGGCGGCGACGAAGGCGACGACCGCGGCCTCGCGGCGGAGGCTGCGAGCGGCCTCCGGGCGGGCCTCGGCGACGACCTCCTCCTCGGTCTTGCCGGTCATCTGGAAGTACAGCTCGCGGGAGATGCCCTGGTGCGAGAGCTGGTGCAGCGTGCGGTCCAGCAGCTCGCCGGCGCGGGCCTCGGCCAGCGAGTCGGGGATCTCGACCTCGGCCTGCAGGGCGAGGGTGTCGATGACCGCCTCGCGGAACTCGCGCTCGATGGCGGCCTCGTCCTGCTCCTTCAGGCGCTCGCCGATCTCCTCGCGCAGCTCGGCCAGGGTGTCGGTGCCGGCCGCGGACTCGGCGAAGGCGTCGTCGAGCTCCGGCAGGCGGCGCTCCTGGACGTCGTGGACGGTGACGGTGAAGACCGCCTCGGCGCCCTGGAGGTGCTCGGCGCCGTAGTCGTCCGGGAACGTCACCCGGACCTCGCGCTCCTCGTCCTTCCTCGCGCCCTGCAGCTGGTCCTCGAAGCCGGGGATGAGGCGGCCCGAGCCGAGCTCGATGAGCTGGTCGCGACCGGACCCGCCGTCGAACTCCTCGCCGTCGATGCGGCCGACGAAGCTCACGAGGACGGTGTCGCCCTCGGCGGCCTCGCGGTCGACCGACTCGAGCTTCGCCTGGCGCTCGCGCAGCTGCTCGAGCTCGGCGTCGATCCGCGCGTCGTCGGCCTGGGGCTCGCGACGGCCGACCTCCAGGGAGGAGACGTCGCCGAGCGTGGCGACGGGGCGGACGCCGATCTCGAAGTCGAAGGTGATCGCCTCGCCCGCGCTCGGCGTCTCGCCGATGTGCAGGTGCGGCTCGCCGACGGTCGAGATGCCCGCGTCCTCGACGGCGGCCTGCAGCCACTCGCCGATCGACCGCCGCAGCGCCTCGTCCAGCACGGTCTCGCGCCCGTAGCGGCGCAGGACGACGGGGGGCGGGACCTTGCCCTTGCGGAAGCCGGGGACGCGGAGGTCGCGCCCGAGGATCTTGGCCGTGTCCAGGAGCGCCTGCTCGACGGCCTTCGGGGTCACCTCGGCCTCGACCTTGACGCGGGACTCGGGAAGCTCGGTGACGGTCGTCGTGACGGTGGACATGAGGATCGGCAACGATAGCTCGCGATGCCGGATCGAGCGCCCTCGCCACTGGACCGCGCGCTGCTGGCGCTCGTCTCGGGGCCCGTGGGCCAGGTCGTCGGCGTGGCGCTGGACGTCGGCGCGTTCGCGGCCGGTGCGCTGCGCGAGCGGCTCCGACCGGCGCCGCGTCGCTGACGGGGAGCGGGCGCCGGCCGACGCCCGAGCAGGCGCGCGGCCGGCGGAGGGTCACGCTCCGCCGGCCGTGCGCGTGGGTGGGGCGCCTCGTGCCCGAGCGGTGCGCTCCGGGCGGGCGTGCCCCACGCGCCGCGGGCGCCGTCCCCCCGGCGCTCCCGCGACGCGTCTGCGACCTCGGGTCGTCCCGCGGGACGACCCTCAGGCGGTCAGCAGTTGATGGTCAGGGCGAACTGCCGGTCGGCCGCCTCGCCCTGGTTGTTCTGCGTGAAGACCCGCAGCTGGTTGGCGCCCACCGGCTGGATCGCCGCCTGCGCGCCCGGAGCGTCGCCGTAGGCGGTGACGTTCGGCACGCACTTCGTGATGTCCGCGTCGGCGGTCACGAGGTACTTGCCGGTCCCCTCGCGCGCGGAGGCCGACAGGCCGCGCTGGTTCGCGAGCGCGCCCTCGGCGTTCACGACGCCCATCTTCGTGCGCGAGACGGCCTCGTCGACGATCTGCTGCGCGTCCTTGCCGTCGACGCGGTCGGCGTTCAGGCCGGTCGCGACGCCGGTGGCGTTCGTCGTGAACGGGCGCGAGGCGTCCTTGTCGGTGGCGTTCGTCGTGATCGTGCCGCCCGACTCGCCGCGGAAGCGGAAGTTGAACGCCTGGCCGTTGTTGAGGTTCGCGGCCTCGATGCAGCCCTTGCCGCTGGCGGGCGCGCGGCAGCCGTAGATCGCGCCGCCGCCGGTGCCCTTGTTGGACTGGCGGGTGCCGAAGTCGCCGTTGGAGGCGATGATCTGGGTCTCGCTGGACAGCGAGCGGCCGTTCGCGGGGTTGCGCTCGCCCGCGCGGACGTTGCTGCCCTCGCCGGCGCCGGTGGCGATCGGCGTGGCGACGGCGGCCGCCGCACCGGCGGCGACGAGGACGGTGGCGACGCGCGCACCGGTGGCGCGCGGAAGGGTCCGGAAGCGGGACATGGAGTCTCCTCCTGCGGTTGGGGGTCTCGGCCGCGCGACGGAGCCGCCGGTCGCGCTCTTGGGGGGAGGCGAGCCGGGGCTTGGGGACCGCCGCGCGCGGTCAGAGGTAGGAACCGGCCCGCCGACGGGAAGTTGCGGTCGGGGTCCGCTGCACGAGATCTCCCACGGCCCGCGGGCCGCGGGACCCCGGAACGACCGACGGCGTCCCGGGGGACGCCGTCGCAGGAGGCCGGCCGATGCCGGCGCGAGGGGCGAACGACGGGATTCGAACCCGCGACCGCCTGGACCACAACCAGGAGCTCTACCGACTGAGCTACGTCCGCCGCGCGCGGTCAAGGGTACAGGCCGCCGCCGCGGATGCGTGCTCCGCCACCAGCCCGTTCCGGGCGCCGCCGTGGCCGCGACGATCCGGCAGCGCCCCCGGGTGGATTCGAACCACCGACCGGCGGATTAGAAGGCCGCTGCTCTATCCAGCTGAGCTACGGGGGCGAGTGGCCGCACGGTAGTCGATGGGCCGGCCCGTCCGGGTCGCCGGGCGGCGCGGCCGCCCGCGGTCAGTCGCGAGGGCGCTCGGCGTCGCGCCCGGCCCGGTCGGGCGTCGTGCGGAAGACGCTGTCCCACCACGGGGAGCTGATGCCGAAGCCGCGGGTGTCGTCCTGGAAGTGATGACGCATGTGGAGCTCCCGCAGCCAGCGGCCCACGCGCGTGCGCGGCCGGCGATGGTGCAGGTGGTGGTGCGTCGTGTCGTAGACGAGGTACCCGAGCACGAAGCCGGCGCCGAGCGCCAGCCCGTCGGCGGTGCCGAGCAGGCCGACGAACGCCAGCACGAAGAGGGTGAGCCCCGGCACGGAGACCGCCGGCGGCATGACGAGCCGCAGCGGATCGTTGGGGTGGTCGTGGTGAACGCCGTGGACCATCCAGTGGAGGCGGGCGCCGAGCCCCTCCTCCGGCTCGAAGTGGAAGGCGACCCGGTGGGTCCAGTACTCCACGAGGCCCCAGAGCACGAACCCGCCGACGGCGAACGCCACGAGCGCGGTCGTCGACGCGCCGTGGTGGTCGGCGGCGAGCACGAGGAGGACGATCGCCGGCGCGAAGAGCACGAGCGGGACCGCCGGGTGCACGCGCGTGAAGCGGTCGATCAGCGGCGTGCGGAACATCGGCGGCGACGCGCGCAGCACGTCCGACCGTCGTGCCTCGCCGCTCGGTGGGCGCCGGGCGCCGGGCTCCTCCAACGTCGACACGGCCCCATCCTTGCACGCCGGCGGACCGGCCCGACGCGACTGCCCCATCGCCCGCCACGAGCGGCTGCGCGCCATCCTTCGCGCTCCGGGAGCGGCCGGGGCCCCGGAGACGACGACGGGGCGCGGCCGCAGCGGCCGCGCCCCGTGGGACGTCGTGGGTCGCGCGCGGGGCGCGACGGGCGGGTCAGGCCTGCGGCTGCTTCGTCTTGCGCAGGTACGGCTTGATCGTCTCGTAGCCGGGGAAGAGCTCCTTGGCCTCCTCGTCGGAGACGGCCGGCGTGATGATCACGTCCTCGCCCTGCTGCCAGTCGGCCGGCGTGGCGAGCTTGTGCTTCGCGGTCAGCTGCAGCGAGTCGAGCACGCGCAGGATCTCGTTGAAGTTGCGGCCCGTCGAGGCCGGGTACGTCAGCGTGAGCTTCAGCTTCTTGTCCGGGCCGATCACGAAGACCGAGCGGACCGTCTGCGTGTTCTCGGCGGCCGGCGGGATCATCCCGTAGAGGTCCGCCACCTTCCGGTCCGGGTCGCCGATCAGCGGGAACGCGGGACGGGCGCCCTGGGTCTCCTCGATGTCGTCGGCCCACTTCTCGTGGTCCGCGACGCCGTCGACGGAGATCGCGATGATCTTCGTGTTGCGCTTCTCGAACTCCGGGGCGAGGCGGGCGGCCGCGCCGAGCTCGGTGGTGCAGACCGGCGTGAAGTCGGCCGGGTGGGAGAAGAGGATCCCCCAGCTGTCTCCGAGCCAGTCGTGGAACTGGATCTCGCCCTGCGTCGTCTGGGCCTGGAAATCGGGAGCGGTGTCCCCGAGCTGCAACGTCATTGGATCGAGCTCTCCGTAGAGGGAAGTCGGCGGTCGTCCCAAATACTGCCAAATCTCGTCCGGTTTCACGCATTCCAGCCGTAAGACGTCCCATTCCGATCGCGACGGGTGCGCGGGCGCCGCGGTCTGCGAGCGTCGTCGCATGCCCGATCCCGCGACGGCGACGGACGCGGCGGAGGCCGTCGCGCGAGCGCACGGCGTGCGCTGCGAGGAGGCCGTCCGGCTGCCCGGGGCGAGCAACGTGCTCGTGCACCTGCGTCCGGCGCCGGTGGTCGCGCGCGTCATGACGGCGACCGCGCTCCTGCACGACGACGTCGCGACGTGGCTGCGGCGCGAGCTCGCGGTCGGCGCGTTCCTCGGGACCCGGGACCTCGCGATCCCGCCGTCGCCCCTCCTGCCGCCGGGGCCGCACCGCCACGCCGGGCTCTGGATGACCTTCTGGACGTTCGCCGAGCACGAGCCGGCGACCGCCCCTCCGCCGCCGCGCGAGCTCGGGGCGGCCCTGCGCGCGCTGCACGCGACGCTCGCGGAGTTCCCCGGTGCCCTCGGGCCGCTCGACGACGTGCGCGCGTGGCTGGACCGGCTCCTGGCGGGACTGCGACCGACGGCGGAGCTGCCCGCAGCGGAGCGCGACCGCCTCCGCGCGCGGCTCCACGCGCTGGCCCCGACCGCCTTCGCCGGCGCCGACGCGCAGCCGATCCACGGCGACGCCTCGGTGTCGAACCTCCTGCGGACGCCCGCCGGGCTGCGCTGGAACGACCTCGAGGACGCGTGCGTCGGCCCGCCCGCGTGGGACGTCGCCGGCCTCGTGCTCGACCTCCGCTCGCGCGGGGCGGACGAGGCGGACGTCGATGCCTTCCTGCGGGCCTACGGGGGACCGGCGCTCGGCGAGCTCGCCGATGCCCTCGAGGCCCACGCGGTCTACGCGACGACCTGGCGCGCCTTCACCGCCCAGCGCCCCTGACGTCCCGGGGCCCGAACCGGGCCGGCCGGGGCAGGTGGGCGGTCCCTTCGCGGCCGGGGTCGCGTGAGGTCGGCCCGCCCCGGGATGCGAACCGGGGGCGGCCGGGGCGAGGTGGGCGGTCCTCTCCGCGGCCGGGGTTGTCAATCGGGGCGGCCGGATTCGAACCGGCGACCCCCGGCACCCAAAGCCGGTGCGCTACCAGGCTGCGCCACGCCCCGAGCTGGCCGGGGCAGTATAGGTCCGTCCGCGGATCGGGCGGTGCCATACTGGGTCTTCCTCCCTCCCTCACGGAAGGTTCCCGACGATGAAGGTTGCTGCTCGCGCGGTCCGCGAGGACCAGTTCCGCCACGCGGTCCGGATGCGGACCCACACGGTGGTGGTCGATGAGCCATCCGAGCTCGGCGGGCACGACGACGGGCCGACGCCGCAGGAGCTGCTGATCGGCAGCCTCGCGTCGTGCACGGCGATCACGCTGCAGATGTACGCCGAGCGCAAGGGCTGGGACATCGGCGATCTCGAGGTCGAGTGCCGGTACCAGCCGGCCCCGGAGCGCGGGTGCCCGACGCGGATCGAGCTCGTGCTCCACGCGGGCGAGGGCATCGACGACGAGCAGCTCGAGAAGCTGCGCGTGATCGCGACGAAGTGCCCCGTGCACCGGATCCTCGACGGCGAGGTCATGTTCGACGAGCGGGTCGAGCGGGTGGCCCGGGTCGCGTGACGGCGGCGGGGGGCGACGCGCTGCGGACGCGCCTGCGCGAGGCGCTGCTGGCGCCGGAGCACGCCGCCGGGCTGACGGCGAGCGGGTCGACGCGCGCCGCGGTGCTCGTCCCGCTGCGGGAGCGGGACGGGCGGCTCGACGTCGTGCTCACGCGTCGGCGCAGCGACATGCGCCGGCACGCCGGCGAGATCGCCTTCCCCGGCGGTCGCGCCGATCCGGAGGATCCGTCGCTCACCGCGACGGCGCTCCGCGAGGCGGAGGAGGAGATCGGCCTGCCGGCGGGCAACGTCGAGGTGCTCGGGGCGCTGCCGCCCGTCGGCACGATGGTCACCGGCTACGCGGTCTACCCGGTGGTCGGCTGGATCGAGCACCCGGGCGAGTGGCAGCTGTCGCCGCGCGAGGTCGACGCGGTCCTCGAGCTGGACCTCGCCGCGGTGCGCGACGGCTACGAGCGCAAGCGCCTGGTGCGTCGCGGCATCCCGTTCCTCACCGACGCCTACGTCGTCGACGAGCACCTCATCTGGGGCGCGACGGCCCGGATGCTCGGCGAGCTGTTCGACCGCGTGTCGGACGTCGTGCCGACGCTCGCCGCCCGCGGCTGAGGACCGAGCGGGCTCAGCCGCGCGGCTGGGTGAGGATCCGCTCGATGGCGTCGGCGGTCGAGGCCGCCCACCCGTCCGCGTCCTCGGGCTCGTGGTAGAGCAGGCCCCACGGGATCTCGTTGTGCCGGCAGAGCCGCTCGACGGTCCGGGCGCCCTGGCTCAGCAGCTCGACCGGCAGGGTCCCCGAGCACTCGTAGAGCACCCCGCGGACCGTCGTGTCGATCGTTCGCTCGAGCAGCATCTCCAGGCGCGTGGTGTGGAGCGCGCGCACGGCGTCGGGGTCGCCGTCGGCGGTGCCGAGGGCCCAGACGAGGACGGTGACGTTGTCCAGCGCGTAGCGGAGGGTCCCGATGCGGTCGGGGTCGCCGTCCCACGGCTCCCCGCCGGCGTCGCGGATCGCGTCGTGGCGGGCGGCGTCGCGGGTGACGACGCGCACGGCGTGCCCGTCCGCGGCCAGGGTGCGGGTGAGCCGCAGGCCGCGTTCGCCGCCGCCGACGAGCAGGAGGCGCATCAGGCGTCCGTCCGCCGCTCGGCCTCGATCCGTCGGCGGAGCTCGATCCGGTCCGCGACGACCTGCTGCTCGAGCGACGCCTCCGTGAGGTCGGGGGCGCCGCGCCGGCGGCGTCGTTCGTTCGTCGCGTTGAGCATCTGCTGCAGGTCCTCGATCTCGTCGACGGCGGCCTGCTCCGCGCTGCGGGTCGGCTTCCAGTCCAGCTGGGCGGAGCCGTTGCCGGGCCAGAGCAGTCCGAGCAGGAACAGCGCCCCGAACCCGAGCGCGACGAGCGCCGTGCTCACCACGAGGAACGAGACTGCCGCCGGGGCCGTCATGGCCCGAGTCTAGTGTCGCGCCGCCGGGGCCGGCTGGCCCGGTCGACCCCGTGCGGGAGGGGACCCGGGCGCGCCGTAGACTCCCGTGCGGAGGACCGACGCCCGGATGCCCGACGCCGCTCTCGCCGAGCTCACCGCCGCCGACCTGTCGTTCCTGCGCGACGAGCACGGCGGCGCCCACATGCACGTCGGGGGCGTCGCGGTCTTCGCCGGCCGGGCCCCCTCGATCGAGGAGCTGCGCGAGCACGTGCGGGCGCGCCTGCACGCGATCCCGCGCTACCGGACCCGGATCGTCGTGCCGCCGGTGCCCCTCGGGCGGCCGTGCTGGGCCGTCGACCCGAGCTTCAACCTCGAGTACCACGTCCGCCACGTGGCGCTGCCGGTCCCCGGCGGGGAGGGCGAGCTGCTCGCCGCTGCGGCCCGCTGCTTCTCGCAGCGCCTCGACCGGACGAAGCCGCTGTGGGAGCTGTGGCTCGTGGAGGCGGTCGACGCGCGAAGCTTCGCGGTGATCACGAAGTCCCATCACGCGCTCGTCGACGGCATCCACGCCGTCGACCTCATGACGGCGCTGCTCGACGGCGAGCGCGCGCCGGAGCCCGAGCGCGTCGTCGACAGCTGGCTCGCCCCGCCCCTCCCGTCGACGGCCCAGCTCGTGGCGTCCTCGATCGGCGGGGCCGGTCGACGGGTGCTGACCGCCCCGCTGCGGGCCGTCCTCGACGGCGTGCGCCGGCCGCTGGAGGCCGCCGGTCGCCTGCGTGCCACGTCCGGAGCGGTCGCCGCGCGGCTCGGGATGGGGCCGGCCTCCGCCCCGCCGTCGCCGCTCAACGTGCCGATCGGTCCCCACCGGCGGATCGCGCGGGCGACCGTCGACCTCGCCGACCTCAAGCGCGCGAAGGACACGTTCGGCGGCTCGGTGAACGACGCGGTCCTCGCGGTGGTCAGCGGCGCGGTGCGCCACTGGATGGAGGGCCGCGGCCTCCGGACGGCCGGCGTCGAGCTGCGGGCGGCCGTGCCGGTGGCGATCGAGCGCGACGGTCCCGATCCGCGCCCGATCGCGCTGACCTACGCGCCGCTGCCGGTCGGGGAGCCCGACCCGCGCTCGCGCCTGGAGCAGATCCGCCGGGCGACCTCCGAGGCGCTGGCCGGCCGGCGCCCGGTGGGCGCCAGCGAGCTCGTGGCGGCCGACGGGTTCTCGCCGCCGACGGTGCTCGCGCAGGCCTCGCGGCTGCCGCTGGCCACGAACCGCTTCAACCTGCTCGTCACGAACATCCCGGGACCCCAGCAGGCGATGCACCTGCTCGGGCGGCGCATGGAGCGCATGGTGCCGGTGCCGTTCCTCTCCCCCGGCCGGTCGCTGGCGATCGCGGTGACCTCGTACGCGGGGACCGCGGAGTTCGGGCTCCTCGGCGATCTCGACAAGGTCGACGACCTCGACGTGCTCGCCGAGGGCGTGCAGGTCGCGGTGCGCGAGCTCATCGCCGTCGCCGACGACGGCGGGGCACCGGCGAGCCGCCGACGCCGCTGATCGGTGGTCCGCGGTGCCCGCGGACCGCGTGGGCTCAGCCGTCGCGGCGCACGGTGGCCGGGCGCCGCTGGGCGCGGTCGGCCTCGCGCTGACGCTCGCTGGCGACGGACTCGCGCCGGGCGGCGCGGAGGTCCTCCCGCAGCTCGCGCGGGTCGCAGGGCGTCACCTTGGGGAAGCTGTACGTGTGCTGTTCCATCGCCATGGTCACCTCGTAGAACACCGGGGGCGGCCTGAGGTATCGCGCCCGGTCTCGACGTTGCAGTCGATCCCGACGGCCGGGCGGCGCAGCCGCTCCGGACGATCGACCGGGATCGATCGACATCCTTCTCCATGGTGCCACGACCTCCTGCCGGACGTCGCGGTCGACCCGACGGACGGCGGGTCGCGGCCCGCCGCCGGGTGCGCCGACGGCCGGCGCGCTCCGACGGCGGGGGTCGCCTAGGCGGCCTCGGCGGCGGCCGCGGCCGCGGCGCCGGTGCCCTGCTCGGCGCGGGGCACGTCGCGCAGGTACCGCTCGGCGTCCAGGGCGGCCTTGCACCCGGAGCCCGCTGCGGTGATCGCCTGGCGGTAGGAGGGGTCGATCAGGTCGCCGGCGGCGAACACGCCCGGCCGCGTCGTCTGCGTCGTGACGCCGTCGACGACGACGTAGCCCTCGTCGTCGAGCTCCAGCTGCCCGCGGACGAGCTCGCTCTGCGGGTCGTGGCCGATGGCGATGAAGGCGCCCGCGATCTCGAGCGTCTCCTCCTCCCCGGTCTCGGCGTGCTCGAGGACGACCTGCTGCAGCGGCGTGAAGCCGTCGCCGGGCGCCGCCTCGAAGCGGGCGACCGTGTACGGGGTGCGGAACGTGATGTTCTCCACCGACTTCGCGCGGTCGAGCATGATCGCCGAGGCGCGGAACTCGTCGCGGCGGTGCACGATCGTCACGGACCGGCCGAACTTCGCGAGGAAGATCGCCTCCTCCATCGCGCTGTCCCCGCCGCCGACGATGAGCGTGTCGCGATCCTTGAAGAACGCGGCGTCGCACGTCGCGCAGTACGAGACGCCGCGCCCGCCGAGCTCGTCCTCGCCGGGCACGCCGAGCTTCCGGTGCTCGGCGCCCGTGGCGACGATCACCGTCCGCGTGCGGTGCTCGGTGTCGTCGACCCACACGGAGTGCAGGCCGCCCGGCTCGTCGGAGAGCTCGACCTTCGTGACCTGCTCGGTCTGCAGGCGCGCCCCGAACCGCTCGGCCTGGTCGCGCAGGTCCTGCATCATGTCCGGCCCGAGGATGCCCTTCGGGTAGCCGGGGAAGTTCTCGACGTCCGTCGTCTGCTGGAGCAGGCCGCCCCAGTTCCAGCCCTCGATCACGAGCGGCTCGAGCTCGGCGCGCGCGGTGTACAGCGCGGCGGTGTATCCCGCCGGTCCGCTGCCGATGACGATGACGTTCTCGGGGTCGGGCATGTGGAGATCCTCGTCGATCCGGACGCGCGACGCGACGTGCGACGCGCTCTGCCCAATACTTTACAAAATGAAGTCAAGCGGCAGCGGTCGTCGGCGGGCGCCGCTCGACGAACCGGGGCGCGCGCGGTCGGCGCGCGCCGCGAGGGCCGATCAGGCCGCCTCGACCGGGCGCTGCAGCGACTCGCGCAGCGTCCCGAGGCGCCCGATGTGGCGCCGGACGCGGTACTGCGACGGGGACATCCCGTGGTGCCGGCGGAAGGCCTTGGCGAACTGCGCGGGCTGGCGGTAGCCGACCTGCCGGGCCGCGTCGCGGACCGAGACGGGGCCGCTGGCGAGGATCTCCGCCGCGCGGTCCATGCGGATGCCGGTGAGGGCGGTGCGGAAGCTCGTGCCGCCGACCTCCTGGAAGGAGCGCTGCAGCTGGCGGCAGGAGCAGGCCACGCGGCCGGCGAGCTCGGCGACCGTGAGGTCGGACGCGTACTCCTGCTCGAGGATGGACAGCGCCTCCTCGTAGAGCGCGGTCCGGATGAAGATCGTGTCGGGGCGCTGCATGTCGTGATGGGTACGGGCACCTCCCCCGGGCGGATCAACGGCCCGTCGAAGTTGGCGCGCTACCGCTCGCCGCGCCCGCTCGCCAACCGTTGCGACGAGCGGTAGGATGACGGCACTTGTGCGGATCGGCACGAGACGACGCCCACGACCAGGAGACCAGCCGCGATGCTCGTACGCGACGCGATGACCACCACGATCCTCGAGGTCGGCCCCGCGCACACGCTGCGCCAGGCCGCGTCGCAGATGGCCGCGCGGAAGGTCGGCTCGGCCGTCGTGCGCGACCCGGACGGCAACGGACACGCGATCGTGACGGAGCGCGACGTCCTGCTCGCCGTCGCGCAGGGCCTGGACCTCGACGCCGTCCACGTCGGCGACCACGTGGCGTCCTCCGTCGTCTACGCGTCGCCCGAGTGGTCGCTGGACGACGCCGCCGACGCCATGGCCCGTGGCCGCTTCCGCCACCTCATGGTCGTCGACGGTCCCGACGTCGTCGGCGTCGTGTCGGTCCGCGACGTCATCCACGCCTGGGCGCAGGAGCGCACCGGCGAGGCGCGCCGCGGGCGCGACGCCGGCCCCTCCGCGGTCGGCACCGCCTGAGCGCGGACGCCGATCGGCGCCCGGAACGACGACGCCCGCGGCGAGGCCGCGGGCGGTCGGGCGTCCTGTCCGCACGCGCGGGACAGGTCGGCACGGCGGCGCCTCGCGCCGCCGCGAGGGCTCGTCGGCCCTCAGTGCTCGTCGTGGTGCAGCGGCAGCGCGTTCGTCTCGCGGATCGTGTCGCGGATCCACGCCACGAGGACGCCGATCGTGACGATCAGGCCGACGGCGATGAGCCACCAGGTGGTGGTCAGGCCGACGAGCAGGGTCGTCACGCCGACCGTGAGCAGCAGCGGCTGAGCGCTGTTGCCGGGGAGGTGGATCTCGTCGCCGGCGGGCGGGATGGGCTTCTCGAGGTCGCTCATCGGGACTAGGCGAGGTAGACGACGGCGGCGACGAACGTCAGCAGGAACATCACGAGGCCGACGATGCCGCTGATGAGCGCGTCGCGCAGGTTGCGCTTGGCGAGGTTGCGGTCCATGGGAGTGCTTCTTCCTCCGGGAGGGTCCTAGAGCTTGGCGTCGGCCACCATCGCGGCGAACAGCGCGGCCAGGTAGGCGAGGGCGAACAGGTGCAGCGCCAGGGCGCGGGCGCGGGTGCCGTCGCGCTGCAGCAGCCACGAGCGGCGCAGGAGCTCGACGCCCAGCACGACGGCGGCGACGAGGTAGATCGCGCCGAACGTGCCGGTGGCCACCGGCAGCACCGAGACGACGACCGTGATCGCCGACCAGGCGGTGATCGCGCGGTAGGTCGCGCGCTCGCCGCGGACGACCGGCAGCATCGGGACGCCGGCCGCGGCGTAGTCGTCCTTCACGAGCAGCGACAGCGCCCAGAAGTGCGGCGCCGTCCACGCGAAGACGATGAGGAACGGGTAGATCGACTCCCAGGCGAAGCCGCCGGTGACCGCCGCCCAGCCGACCATCGGCGGGAAGGCGCCGGCGACGCCCCCGATGACGATGTTCTGCGTCGAGCGGCGCTTGAGCCACATCGTGTAGATCCCGACGTACCAGGCGAACCCGGCGAGCGAGAGCAGGGCCGCCGTCATGTTCGCGGCCACGGCGAGCAGCAGGAACGACGCGATCGTCAGCCAGAGGCCGACCCAGAGGGCGACGTGCGGCTCCATCCGACCCGACGGGATCGGACGGTCCTGCGTCCGCGGCATGTGGGCGTCGATGTCGCGATCGAACCAGTGGTTGATCGCGCTCGCGCCACCGGCCGAGAGCGAGCCGCCGAGCAGCGTCAGCAGCACGAGCTCCGGCGACGGGCTGCCGGCGGCGTACATCGCCGTGACGGTCGTCAGCAGCAGCAGCAGCTGGACCTTCGGCTTCGTCAGCGCGACGAGGTCGGCCACGCGCTGCCGGAGGCCCGGCGCGACGAGCGCGCCGGCCAGGGGGCGGGGTGCGGAGATCGGCGTCGGCACGTCGATCACCACCCCCCGCGCTCGGGGAGGCGGGAGGTCACGCCGGCTGCTCCGCCGGGGTGGTCGCCGGGGCGGGCGTGCCCTGCCGCCGGTCGATCTCGGCGCGGATGTCCTTCATCGGCTCGACCGAGCGGACGCGGGGCACCTTGTCGAAGTTGTTCTGCGGCGGCGGCGACTGCGTGAACCACTCGAGCGTGTTCGCCTTCCACGGATCGGGCCCGGCGACGGGACCGCGCTTCAGGCTGCGCAGGGCGTTGATCGCCGTGAGCAGGATGCCGACGCCGAGGATGTAGGCGCCGATCGTCGAGATGAGGTTCAGCGTGCCCCAGTGGCCGTGGTCGGCGTACTCCGCGATCCGTCGCGGCATGCCGTCCAGGCCGAGGGAGTGCTGCACGAGGAACGTCGTGTGGAAGCCGACGAGCATGGTCCAGAAGCTCCACTTGCCGAGCTTCTCGTCCATCATCCGGCCGGTCATCTTCGGGTACCAGTAGTAGAGGCCCGAGAAGACCGCGAACACCGCGCCGCCCATGAGGACGTAGTGGAAGTGCGCGACGACGAAGTACGTGTCGTGCAGCTGCCAGTCGACGGGGTAGATCGCGAGGAACACGCCGGTGATGCCGCCGATGAGGAACGTGCCGACGAAGCCGACCGCGTAGAGCAGCGACGTCGTGAAGACGATCGTGCCCTTCCACAGCGTGCCGATCCAGCTGAAGATCTTGATGCCGGTCGGGATCGAGATCAGCATCGAGCTCACCATGAAGAACACGAGCACGACGCTCGGGCTCGGCGTGGTGAACATGTGGTGCGCCCAGACCATGAGGCCGAGGAACGCGATCACGAGGGTCGCGGCGGCGATCGCCTTGTAGCCGAAGATCGGCTTGCGGGCGAAGACCGGCAGGACCTCCGAGATGATGCCGAACCCGGGCAGCACCATGATGTAGACCTCGGGGTGCCCGAAGAACCAGAAGAGGTGCTGCCAGAGGAGCGGGGAGCCGCCCTCGGCCGGGTCGTAGAAGTTCGTGCCGAAGTGGCGGTCGGTCAGCAGGAGCGTCACGGCCGCGGCGATCGCCGGGAGGGCGAGGATCAGCAGCACGGAGTACGTGAGGATCGACCAGCAGAACAGCGGCAGCCGGCTCCAGGTCATGCCCGGCGCGCGCATGTTCGCGATCGTCACGTAGAAGTTGATCGAGCCCACCATCGAGCCGATGCCCGTGAGGTGGACGAGGAAGATCCAGGCGTCGACGCCGCCGTTGGGCAGGTAGTCCTTCGACGCCAGCGGGACGTAGCACGTCCAGCCGCACTCGGGCGGGTTGAAGAAGACCGAGGCGTAGAAGACGAGGCCGCCCGCGGCGAGCATCCAGAAGGACAGCGCGTTGAGCTTCGGGAACGCCATGTCCCGCGCGCCGATCATCAGCGGCACGAAGTAGTTGCCGAAGCCGGCCATCACGGGCACCACGAACAGGAACACCATCGTGGTGCCGTGCATCGTGATGAGCTCGTTGTAGGTCTGGAACTCGAGGAACGAGTTGTCCGGGACCGCGAGCTGCGTGCGGATCAGGAGCGCCTCGACCCCGCCGACGCCGAAGAAGGCGAAGGTGAGGACCAGGTACATGATCCCGATCTTCTTGTGGTCGGTCGTGGTGACCCAGTCGACCCAGCCGCGCATGGGCTTCTGGACGTCGTGGGCGACGACCTGAGGGATCGGGGTTGCGGTGGCGGTGGCCATCGTTCTTCCTCAGTGATCGGGTCGGACGCTCAGGGGGCGGGGTTCGAGGCCGCGGACTCGGGCTCGGGCTGCGCGGCGCTCGAGCGGGCCGGGGCCTCCAGGCCCTCGCCCTCGCGCGCGGCCTGCTCGTCGACCTGCTGCTGCTTCTTGCGGTAGTCGACGGCGCCCTGGCCGGCCGCCGTGATCGCGCGCTGCTGGCGCGCGAGCCACGCGGTGAACTGCTCCGGGGTCACCGCGCGCACGCGCGCGGTCATGTTCGCGTGGTTGCGCCCGCAGAGCTCGGCGCACTGGCCGGTGAAGATGCGTCCGTTGCGGCGCTCGTCGTCGTTGCGCAGCGCCGACGAGGGCACCTTGAACCACGTGTGACCGGTGTAGCCGGGCAGGGCGTCGACCTTGCCGCCGAGCTTCGGGATCCACCAGGCGTGGCCGACGTCGGAGGACCGCACGTCGAGGGTCACCGTGGTCCCGGTCGGGACGACGAGCTCCTCGTACGTGTAGACGTTGTTCTGCCGGTCCTTGTCGCCGTCGGGGTAGACGAACCGCCACGCGTACTGCTGGCCGTTGACCTCGATGTTCAGCGACTTCCCGTTGTCCGGGAGGAGGTTGGCGTCCTTCGCCGTCGTGTACGACGCCGGGATCGGCCAGCCGTCGGCGTCGGAGTCGTCCGGGTTGCGGATGCCCGGCAGGAAGGCGAAGGTCACGATGCCGAGGATCAGGACGACGACGGCGGCGCCGGCGGTCCAGCCGATCTCGAGCTTCGTGTTGCCGTGCAGCTGCTCGGCCTCGGCACCCGGACGCGCCCGGAACTTCCAGATCGCGTAGAGGAGCGCGCCCTCGGTCCCGATGAAGATCAGGATGCCGACGACGAGCGCCACGACGTAGAGGGTGTGGATCCGGTCGGCGTTGGGCGAACCCCCGCTCTCCGGTGTCAGCAGGCCGGCATGGGCTGGTCCAGCCAGCACGAGCATCAGAGCGAAGGCGAGGCCGAGAGCCAGCGCCAGCGTCCCCAGGACGGCCCGGGAATGGTGAGGGATCCGGTTCGAGCGTCGCAAAGCGTCCGCGATTCTAGTGACGGGCCCGCCGGAGCGGAACCACCCCCCTCCGAGGGGGCGCGATCCCGCTCCTGGACTGGGTTCTCGCGATCGGCCTCCGCGCGTCAGCGGCCGACGTACCGCGGCTCCTCCTTGCGGAGGAAGGCCATCGCGGCGCCCACGAAGTCGTCCGTCTCGGACATCCGCGACTGCTCCCGGGCCTCGAGCGCGAGCACCTGCTCGAACTGCGTCAGGACCTGCGCGTTGATCGCGCGCTTGCCGGCCGAGAACGCCGCCGTCGGGCCGGTGGCGAGCTCGAGGAGCTGGGCCTCGGCGGCCTCGTGGAAGCCCTCGACCGGCAGGACGCGGTTGATGAGCCCGATCCGCAGCGCCTCCTCGGCGCCCACCCGGCGACCCTCGAGCATGATCTCCGAGGCCCGCGCCCACCCCACGCGCGCGAGGAGGAACAGCGAGGCGCCGCCGTCGGGGCCGAGGCCGATCTTCGTGAAGGCGTGGTTGAACGACGCCCGCTCGCTCGCGGTGACGAGGTCGCACGCGAGCGCGAACGACATGCCGATCCCGGCCGCCGCGCCGTCGACGGCCGCGAGGACCGGCTTCTCGAGCCCGCGCACGAGGCGCATGATCGGGTGGTAGCGGTCGTGGAGGACGCGCTCGAGGTCCACGCGGCCGCTCGGGAGCATCGGCAGGCCCGCCTCGCCGAACGAGCCGAGGTCGGCTCCGGCGGAGAAGCCCTGGCCGGCACCGCGGACGAGGACCGCGCGCACGTCGTCGCCCTGGCACGCGCGGAGCGCGGCCACGAGGCCGGTGGCCATCGCGCTGTTCCACGCGTTGCGGACCTCCGGGCGGTCCATCTCGACGATCGCGGCGCCTTCGTGGCGCAGCAGGCGCACCGTCTCGAACCGCTCGACCTCTTCGAACTCGCTCATGCGGCGGAGCATCGCACACCCTGGCTGGACGGCCAGCCGGGGATTCCGGGACCCGGGGCGCGTGGCGCGCAGGCGGTCGCCCGCCGGTCGGACCGGCGCGCGTCTAAGCTGCCGCCCGTCGTGTCGACCGCGAAGGCCATCCGCGCGGCCGCCTGGGCCGCCGTCGGTCTCGGGGTCGCCGCACCGCTCGTCCGGCGCCGCCTGCGGCTGCGTCCGCGCACCGTGCTGGCGGCCGCCGCCGGCGCCCCCGTGGCGCTGACGGTCGCGCTGCCGCCGTCGCGAACGCGCGACGCCGCGGTCACGACCCTCGGGATGTGGGCGTACTTCGCCGCGTACGAGATGCCGGCCGACGACGCCGAGCGCCTGCGCGCCCGCGTGCGGATCGAGTACCCGGTGCGGATCGACGAGGTCCTCGGCCTCGGCCGGCTGCCGGGCGTGCGCCTGCAGCAGCGCCTGCATCGGCACGGGCGCTTCGGCGCCTGGGAGCGCGTGCTCGTCTGGAGCCACTGGGTGTGGTTCGCGGTGCCCCACGCCACGGCGCTCTACGTCCTGCTGCGCCGCCCGGAGCGCTTCCCCCAGGCGGCGGCCCGGATCTACGGGACGTTCGATCTCGGCGCCGTCGTCTACTGGGCGCTGCCGACCGCGCCGCCGTGGTACGCCGCCGAGGCCGGGCACATCGACACGGGCGACGGACCGCCGCTGCGCCGGCTCATGCGCGAGTACGGCGAGCAGGTGCTCGGCGCGCGCTGGGGGCAGCTCTACGGCACGCTCGGCGGCAACCCGCTGGCGGCGATGCCGTCCCTGCACTTCGGCACCTCGGTCGCGGCCGCGCAGGTCCTCCGGGACGAGGGCCGCGTCGGCGGGACGATCGGCTGGGCCTACGCCAGCACGCTCGGCTTCGCCCTCGTCTACCTCGGCGAGCACTACGTCACCGACCTCATCGCCGGCGGCGCGCTGGCCGAGGTCGTGCGCCGCGCGACCCCGCGCGCGCTCCCGCGCGCCCGCCGCGCCGGCCGGCTGCTGGACCACCTGCGCCGCCTCGCGCGGCCCGCCACGCCCTGACGGCGGTCCGCGACCGGGACGAGCGGCGCAGGGAGCCGCTAGATTCCACGGCATCATGGCCCTCCGTCAGCGCTACCGCTTCCGCGCGCCCTCCACGGGCCGCGAGGTGATCATCGAGGCCCAGCCCGGGCACGTCTACCACGACCGCGACAGCGGCGAGGAGCTCGAGGTCGTCGCGAAGCTCACCCCGCTGGCGCCGAGCCCGTCGAACCTCCCCTGGTCGATCGAGAACCTCCGGCACTGCCCCTGGTGCCAGCAGATGGCGCAGATCGACCTCAACGACTGCCCCACCTGCGGCCGCCGGATGGAGCCGCAGACCGCCTGAGGGTCCCCCCGCGGGCCGACCGACCCCGCGTCCCCATGCTGCGCTCCCGTCTCCTCCCCCCGCTCCTCACCGCGACCCTCCTGGTCGCGGCGGCCGGCGGCGTCACGGCGTGCGGCAGCGACGCCGTCTCCGACGTCCAGCCCGACCGCGCCCCGGCGCTGAAGCCGCCCAGCGGCGAGAGCGCCGACGGCAGCGGCTCCGGCGGCGACGCCGGGTCGCTCGAGGACCTCTCGGTCACCACGAGCCCCGCGCCGCCCAGCTCGGACGACGGCGACTCGAGCTCGAGCTCGAGCTCGTCGGGCTCCGGCAGCTCGGGCTCCGGCTCGGGGACGTCGTCGGGCAGCAGCGGCTCGTCCGGGTCCGGCGGGACCTCCGGCGGCGCGGCGACCGGCAGCGGCTCGTCGGGCTCCTCCGGCTCGTCGGGCGGCGGCTCCTCGTCCGGCTCCGGCTCGGGGTCCGGCTCCGGGTCCTCCTCGGGCGGCGGCTCGTCCTCCTCCGGCGGCTCCTCGCCGAGCGAGTTCAACGAGTTCTGCGAGACGAACCCCGGCGTCTGCCGGTAGGCGCTCCAGCGGAGCGCCCGGGACCGCGGGGACGTCCCGCGGCCCGGACGGACGACCGCTCCGAGCCCGGGCCCGGCCCGCGGCTCCGACCCCGGGCCCGGCCGGCCCGCGGGAGCGCCCCTAGCGCAGCGTGACGCCCGCGGCGCGCACGCGGGAGGAGGCGCCGCGGCTGGAGGACGAGCTGCGGCGCGTCGGCGTCGGGACGAACGTCGCGCTGTAGGCCATGCGCTCGCTCTTGTACAGGCAGTTGAAGGTGCCCGACTTCCCCGCCGCGAGCGTCGTGTTCACGTAGTAGTCCTGCTTGCGCTCCTCCGTCGAGCCGCCGCAGCGACCCTTCGGGCGGCTCGCGCGCCACGACGTGCTGTTGTCGTAGCCCTGGACGAGGACCGGCGCCCAGGACGGGACGCTCAGGCCCAGGACGTCGCCCTTGCGGACCGCCAGCGAGGTCGGCAGGGCGAACGTCACGGCGCCGCCGAAGTACGGGTCGAGCGTCTTCGCCGTCGTCGCGGCGACGACGGTCGCGTTGACGCTCTTGCCGCGGCGCAGCACGACGAGCTGCGCCTTCGCCCGCCCGAGCTGCTTGTTCAGCGCGGTGACGTCCGCCGCGGCGGGGGCGCCGAGCGTGACGGTCCAGGCGACGATCCGGCCGTTGGCCGGCACGTTGTAGAAGCTCTTGTTGCCGGTGACCGAGGTCGGGATGCCCGTGGTGCGGGTGACGACCGAGCAGGACTCGGGGCACCGCGGGGCCTTGCCGTCGTTGAGCTCCCCGACCTCCTTGACGGAGGTCGCCGCGCCCGCGACGGCTGGCAGCACCGCGGAGGCGGCCACGGCGGCTCCGAGGGTGGCGATGAGACGACGACTGCTCATGGTGGTGGGAAACCCTCCAGGGGGATGAAGTTGCGTCACCGCGGCCGGCCCGGACGAGCGTCCGAGCGGACGGGCCGGGCGGGGGGCGCGGCCCCGTCGGCGGCCTCGGCCCCGGACAGGTGCCGCACGACGGCACGGGCGACGTCCTCCTCGGCGTCGGTGAGGAGGAGGTGCCCGGCACCCTCGATCATCCCCCATCGGCTGCCCGGGATCCCGGCTGCAAGCGCGCGCCCGTGGCGCACGTCGATCAGCGCGTCCGCGCTGCCGTGCAGGACGGTCACCGGCCGGTCGCCGAGCTCGCGGAGCCGCCGGCGCACGTCATGGCGGGCCGCGACGGCCAGCTGCGCCGCCGCGGTGGCTGCCGGGGTCGCGTCCTGGCGACGGTGGCGCATGTCCTCGGCGATCCGCTCCGGATGCTCGGCGATCGTCCGCGGCCCGTAGAGCGTCGGGACGAGCCGCTGGACCGTCGCGGCGTGGCCGAGGACCGGCCGGGCGGCGCCGAGGACCGCCGAGCGCCACGGGAGGCCGAGCAGCGTGCCCCGCCCGATCGCCGTCGTGGCGGTCAGGACGAGCGAGGCGACGCGGTCCGGCGCGGCGAGGGCGACCTGCTGGGCGAGCATCCCCCCGAGCGAGGTGCCGACGACGTGGGCCCGCGGGACGCGCGCGGCGTCCAGCACCGCGAGGACGTCCGCGACCATGCCGCCCATGCTCAGGGGCCCGCGCAGCCGGTCCGAGCGGCCGGTGCCCAGGCCGTCGGGCACGAGCAGCCGGTGCTCCGCCACGAGGTGCGGCTCGAGGCGCCACCAGAGGCGCCCCGACCCGCCGAGGCCCATGAGGAGCAGGACGGGAGCCGCGTCGCCGAGCGCCGCGCCGACGTCGCGGTAGTACAGCCGGTGGCCGGCGCGGACCGCGGCGGGCATCGCGAGGGTGCGGGTCCGCTCGCCGGGCGGCTCAGCCGGTCAGGCGGGCGTGCACGGCGGCGATCGCGTCGGGATCGCCCGGCGTCGGGATCCAGGGCAGGCGCATGCCGTCGTCCTCGTAGCGCGGGATGACGTGCAGGTGCAGGTGGAAGACGGTCTGCCAGGCGCGGGCGCCGCAGTTGTTCAGGAGGTTGACGCCGATCGCATCGAGCTGGTCGAGCGCGCGGCGCGCCACCCGCTGGCCCGTCGCGGCGACCGCCGCCAGGTCCTCGGGCGAGGCGGTCGTGACGTCCGCGGTGTGGGCCCGCGGGATCACGACGGCGTGCCCGGGAGTCGCCGGGCTGATGTCGAGGAACGCGATCGTCCGCTCGTCCTCCTCGATCACCCGCGCGGGGAGCTCCCCGGCGACGATCTTGCAGAACACGCAGTCGGGATCGTGGTCGGCCATGCCGGGACCTTAGCCGGGCGCCGCCGGCGACCGGCGGCGTCCGGGGCGGAGCCGACTCAGCCGGCGCCCTCGCGCAGCGCGCGCGCGAGGGCCAGCGCCGCCTCCGCGTCGGCGACCTCGCCGTCGTCGGCGCGCCACGTCAGCTCCTCGAGCAGCAGCCCCAGCAGCGGCCCGGGCGGGAGACCGAGCGCCTCCGCGAGTCGCCCGCCGTCGACCGGCGGGCGGGGCGGGTGCTCGCCCCACCGCAGGGCGCGCCCGAGGAGGTCGAGCTGCGGGTCGCACGCCGGGGAGGTCGCGTCCCCGGCGGCCGCCGCGAGCAGCACGCCCTCGGGCGCCACGTCGCCGAGCGCGAGCAGCGCACGACGGCGAGCGCGTCCCGCGGCCGGAGGTCCGGCGAGCGCCACCGGCCCGCGCGACGGGGGCCGCGCCAGGCGCGCCAGCGCGGCGGCGTCGAGCGTGCGCGAGGCCGCCGCGAGGCGGCCGACGCGGTCCCGCAGGCGCTGGCTCGGCCGCCACGGCGCGAGCGCCGCGTCCGGGTCCGCGGCGTGGCGCAGGAGCACGCCCAGCGCGACGGCGAGGCGCCGGTCCGGGTCGGCGAGCCGGGCGGCGAGCGCGACGCGCGCATCGGGCGCGACGTGCCGCAGGGCCTCGCCGTCGAGGACCGCGGCGAGCAGGTCGGTCGTCCCGCCGGCCAGGGCGCCGTCGTCGTCCGCGGCGTCCGGCAGGAGCGCCGCGAGCGCGCCGGACCGCGCGGCGACGTCGAGGCCGCGCGTGCGGCGCTCCGGCTCGGCGGCGACGAGGATCCGCGCCAGCTCGGGCAGCAGCCGCTCGCCCGGCACGCCGGACAGCCCCGGGGCGGCCGCGCGGGCGGCGGCGAGGGCGGACGGCTCCACCTCGGCGCCGAGCTGCGCCGCGAAGCGCGCGAGCCGCAGGACGCGGACGGGATCGGCGGCGAGCGCGTCGGGGCCGACGAGGCGCAGGCGACCCGCGGCGAGGTCCGCCGCCCCGCCGTGCGGATCGACGAGCGGCCCCCCGGCGAGCGGTCGCGCGATCGCGTTGACGGTCAGGTCGCGGCGCGCGAGGTCCGCCGCGAGGTCCGCGCCCTGCAGCGGGGTCAGGTCGACCTGCCAGGCCGGGGCGCTCCCCGGACCGGTCGCCCGCCAGGCGCCGAACGCGTCCGAGAGGGCGAACGCGTGCCCGCCGGCGGCGCGCGCGATCGCCCGCGCACCGCGACGCGCGGCGTCGGCGTCCGGGACCGCGAGGTCCAGGTCGTCGCTGCGCCGCCCCTGCAGCTCGTCGCGGACCGCCCCGCCGACGACCCACGCGTCCTCCCCCGCGAGCGCCGAGCGGACGAGCTCGAGGAGCGCGCTCACGCCGGGTCCGGATCGAGCGGCCGGCCGTCGCGGTGGTGGACCCGCGGGACGCGGGCGCCGATGCCGCAGGTCACCTCGTAGTTGATCGTCCCGAGCCGCCGCGCGACCTCCTCGGCCGACAGCCGCGCGTCGCCGTCGCGTCCGATCAGGCGGACCGGCGCGTCGACGGCGTCCTGGGCGCCGGGCCCGAGGTCGACGCCGAAGCTGTCCATCGAGACCGTGCCGGCCATCGCGACCCGCCGCCCGCCGACGAGGACCTCCCCGCCGCCCGGTGCGAGCGCCCGGCGGACGCCGTCGGCGTAGCCCTGCGGCACGGTCCCGATGGTGGTCGCGGCGTCGGCGACGAACCGCCGCCCGTACCCGACGCTCTCCCCCGCCTCCAGCGGCTTCACCGACACGAGGCGGCTGCGCCACTCGAGCGCCGGCTCCAGGCCGTGATCGGCGGGATCGCCCTGGAACGGGTCGAGGCCGTAGATCGCGACGCCCGGTCGGACGAGGTCGAGGTGGCTGGCGGGCCGCGCGAGGAGCGCGGCGCTGTTCGCGGCGTGCAGGACGATCCCCGGGTGCGCCTCGCGCAGCGGCTCGGCCCACCGGCGGAAGCGGTCCAGCTGCTCGTCGAGGAACCGTCCCCCGGGCTCGTCGGCCGACGCGAAGTGCGTCATCGCGCCCGCGAGGAGGAGCCGCCCGTCGGCCGCGAGCTCCTCGGCGATCCGCGTCGCCTCGGCCGGATCGCGCTGGCCCAGGCGGCCCATCCCGCTGTCGAGCTTCACGTGGACCCGGGCGGGCCGCTCCAGGCGGCGCAGGCGCTCGAGGCCCTCTCGCTCCCAGATCACGACGTCCGCGTCGGCGTCCAGCGCGCGGGGCAGGTCGTCCGCGTCGAGGGGACCGAGCACGAGCAGCCGCGCGCGGATGCCGGCGGCCCGCAGCTCCGCGGCCTCCTCGGCGGTCACCACCGCGAGCCAGCGCGCGCCGCCGGCGAGCGCGGCCCGGGCGGCCGCCACCGCGCCGTGGCCGTAGCCGTCGGCCTTCACGACCGCGCACAGCGCCGCGCCGCCGGTCGTGGCGGCGAGCAGGGCGGCGACGTTGCGCTCGATCGCCGCGACGTTGACGTGGGCGACTCCGCGCACGGGCGCAACGCTACCCACGGGGACGGCCGGCGTGCCGGGCCGCCGCGAGCTCCTCGGCGACGTCCCCCGCGACGACGCCGTCGACGCCGCGTGCCGCCGCGGCGCGCCGACCGGCGAGGAGGTGCAGCCAGACGCCCGCCGCCGCCGCGTGGAAGGGATCGGCGCCCCGGGCCAGCAGCGCGCCGATCGCGCCGGAGAGGACGTCCCCGGTCCCGGCCGTCGCGAGCCCCGGCGCATCCCCCGGGCTGATCGCGACCCGGCCGTCGGGCGCCACGACGAGCGTGTCGTCGCCCTTCAGCACGACGACCGCGTCGCTGCGGCGTGCCGCCTCGCGGGCGTGGGCGAGCCGGTGCGCGCCGACCGCGGCGCCGTCGGCGTCCAGCAGCCGGGCGAGCTCGCCGGCGTGGGGCGTGAGGACCGCCGGGCCGCCGTGGGCGCGCACCGCCTCCGGATCGCCTGCGAGCGCGGCGAGGCCGTCGGCGTCGACGAGCAGCGGCCCGTCGTGGCCGGCCGCCAGCCGCCGGACGAGCGCGTCCCGCTCGGGCCCGCGGCCGAGGCCCGGCCCGACCACGAGCGTGCCGGCGCGCTGTCCCAGCCGCTCCAGCAGCGGCTCGGCGGCGTCGGCGGCGAGGCCGCCGTCCGGGGCGGTCGGCAGGGCGAGGGTCAGCGTCTCCATCGGAGCGCGGGCCGCGACGACGGGCTCGAGCGCGCCGGCCACGGCGAGCGTCGCGTACCCCGCCCCGGCGCGCATCGCGCCGCGTGCGCTGAGGCACGGCGCTCCGGTCATCCCCGGCGCGCCGCCGCAGACGACGACGTGGCCGGAGCGGAACTTCGTGCCCGCGCGATCCCGGCGCGCCAGTCCGTCGAGCACCGCGGGACCGAGCAGGCCGGCGGGCGGGGTGCCGTCCTCGGCGTCCAGCGCGGCGTCGACGCGCGCCGGGATGCCGATGTCGACGACCTCGAGCCGGCCGACGTGGTCCTTGCCGGGCGCGATCCAGAGCCCGCTCGTGGCGCGGTGGAAGGTCACCGTCACCGTCGCCCGGACCGCGTCGCCGGGCACCTCGCCGGTGGTCGCGTCGACGCCGCTCGGCACGTCGCAGGCCACGACCGGGACGCCGCGCCGGGCCGCCGCGCGGAGCGTGCCGATCGCGTCGGCGGCGACGTCCCGCGGCGCGCCGCGAGCGCCGGTGCCGAGGATCGCGTCGACGATCACCGCCGCACCGTCGACCGCGTCGCCCGTCCACGGCGCGACGGGTCCGGGCCAGTCGGCGCGCGCCCGTGCCGCGTCGCCCGCCAGGCGCTCCGGTGCGACCGTCGTCCGCACGTCGACGGCCAGCCCGGCGCGCCGCAGTCGGGTCGCCGCGACGTACCCGTCGCCGCCGTTGTTGCCGGCGCCGCAGACGACGAGCACCCGACCACGGCGCCCGGCGGCGAGCCGCAGCGCCGCGTCCGCGAGCGCGCCGCCGGCGGTGCGCATCAGGGCGTAGCCCTCGATGCCCAGGCGCTCGATCGCCCACGCGTCGGTCGCGCGCATCCGCGCGGCGTCCGGGAGGGGCTCGAGGGTCGGCGGCGCGGGCGCGTCGGACACGCCCCCGATGCTAGCCCGGCCCCGGTCGCCGGGCGGACGCGGCCCGCGCGGCGGCGACGCCCCTCAGCGCCGGCCCGGGACCGCGGCGACCAGCGCGTCGACGACGGCGCGGGCGCGGTCCTCGGTCGGCGCCTCGGCCATCACGCGGACGAGCTGCTCCGTGCCGGAGGCCCGCACGAGCACGCGTCCCTCGCCCTCCAGCGCGGCGTCGGCGGCGGCGACCGCCGCGGCGAGGTCGGCGTCGGCCATCGCCCCGTCGCGGTCGGCGACGGGGACGTTCACCAGCACCTGCGGCAGCCGCCGCATCGCCGCGCGGTCGGCCAGCGCGTCGGACCCGAGCGCCTCGCAGGTCAGGAGCGCCGCGGCCACGCCGTCGCCGGAGGGGACGAAGCCCGTCTCGATGAGGTGCCCGGACTGCTCGCCGCCGAGGTTCCAGCCGCGCTCGTCGAGCGCGGCCATCACGTGCCGGTCGCCGACCGGCGTCGCGACGACCGGGATGCCCGCGTCCCGCATCGCGCCGTGGAACCCGTAGTTCGACATCACCGTGACGGCGACGCCGCCCGCGAGGCGACCGGTGGCCCGCAGGTGCAGCGCCATGAGCGCCAGCAGCTCGTCGCCGTCCCATGCACGCCCGGTGCCGTCGACCGCGAGCACGCGGTCGCCGTCGCCGTCGAAGGCGAAGCCGAGGTCGCAGCCGTGCTCGAGCACCGCGCGGGAGACGGCGTCCGGGTGCGTCGAGCCGGCGCCGGCGTTGATGTTGCGCCCGTCGGGCGCGTCGGCCAGCACGACGACCTCGGCCCCGCGGCGGCGGAACGCCTCGGGCGCCACGCGGAAGGTCGCGCCGTTCGCGCAGTCCAGCGCGATCCGGCGACCCGCCAGGTCGAGGTCGCCGAAGCGCTCGTCCAGCGCGCGCAGGTGATCCTCCGTCGCGCCGAGCAGCGGCGCCACCCGCCCGACGGTCCCCCGCGCCGGCAGCGGGGCGTCGGACGCGACGAGCTCCGCCACGCGGGCCTCGCCGGCGTCCGGGAGCTTGCGCCCGTCCGGCCCGAAGAGCTTGATGCCGTTGTCGGCCCACGGGTTGTGGGACGCCGACACGACGGCGGCGAGATCGAAGCCGAGCCGGTCGACGAGCAGTGCCGCGGCCGGGGTCGGCAGGACGCCGGCGAGGTGGACGTCGGCGCCCGCCGCGGCCGCACCGGCCGCGAGCGCCGCCTCGAGCATCGGGCCCGAGGCGCGCGTGTCGCGGACGACGAGGACCTGGACGGGGCCGCCGGAGCGACCGGTCCGCGGCGCGTCGCCGTCGCCGCCCGGCAGGGCCTCGACGGCACAACGGCCGAGTCGCAGGGCGAGCTCGGCCGTGAGGACCGTTCCGGCCGGTCCACGCACGCCGTCGGTGCCGAAGAGGCGAGCCACGGGAGGCGCGGGGAGCGGCCGGTCGGGGACGTCGATGGGTCGCGGCGCAGCGAGCGCGACTAGCGCTTGCTGAACTGCGGCCGCTTGCGGGCCTTCTTGAGGCCGGCCTTCTTGCGCTCCTTGACGCGCGAGTCGCGCGTGAGGAAGCCGCGCTTCTTCAGCTCGCCGCGGAGGCCGGGCTGCGCGACGATCAGCGCGCGCGAGATGCCGTGGCGCAGGGCGCCGGCCTGCGCGCTCACGCCGCCGCCGTGGATGCGGGCGACGACGTCGAGCTGCGTGTCGTAGCCGACGACCTCGAGGGCCTGGCGGATCGTGCGCTGGAGGGCGTGGCGCGGGAAGTACTCCTCGAGGCCCTTGCCGCCGATCGTGTACTGGCCGGTGCCCGGCGTGAGGATCACGCGGGCGACGGCCGACTTGCGCTTGCCGGTGGCGGTGTAGCGCGCGCCGGCGGTGAGGTCGATCGTGACGTCGGCGATCGGGCCCTCGTCGACGGCGTCGGCGTCGTCGCCGGAACCCTCGCCGTCGGCCTCGGCGTCCGCGTCGGCGTAGTAGCCGAACTCGTCCTGCTGCCGCTCGTCCTGGCCCTCGATGACGAGGTCGACCTCGAGGTCGGCGCCGGGGATCGCGGGCTTCTCGCGGGGGGTCTCGTCGACCTCCTCGTCGGCGGCCTCGGGGGCCTCCTCGCCGGCGGCCTCGGGAGCCTCCTCCGCGGCGGCCTCGGGGGCCGCGGCCTCCGGGGTCTCGGCCTGCGGCTGCTCGGCGGCCGCGTCGGCCTCCGGCGTCGTCTCCTCGGGGTTCACGTCGTCAGCCATCAGGCGTCGATCTCCAGGGGCTGCGGCTTCTGGGCCACGTGCGGATGGTCGGGACCGGCGTAGACCTTGAGCTTCGTGAGCTGCTTCCGGGCGAGGCGGTTCTTGGGCAGCATGCCCTTGACCGCGATGCGGATGATCTCCTCCGGGCGCTTCTCGAGCTGCTCCTCGAACGTGCGCGTCGAGAGGCCGCCCGGGTAGCCGGAGTGCCGGTGGTAGAGCTTGTCGGTCCGCTTGTTGCCCGTGACCGCGATCTTCTCCGCGTTCACCACGATCACGAAGTCGCCGGTGTCGACGTGCGGCGTGTACTCCGGCTTGCGCTTGCCGCGCAGGACCTCGGAGATCTGGGTGGACAGGCGCCCGAGCGTCTGGTTGGTGGCGTCCACCACGTACCAGGCGCGCTCGCGGGTCTCGGAGTTGGCGACGTAGGTCTTCACGGTCTTCTCGCGGTCCAGCGCAGCGCAGGGGCTGCGCGCAGCGGCGAACGATGGTAGCGGAGCGACCCTCAGCGGCGCGGTGCGCCCGCGCCGAGCTCGCGATCCCGCGCCCAGAGCAGGAGGTTCACGGCCCCGAGCACGAGCAGCAGCGTGCCCCAGACCGCCGGTCGGCCGAGCGCGGGGAGCTCCTCGCGACGGGCGAGCACGGCGATCGTCGCCGCCGTCGCCAGCGCGGTGCCGGGCACCCCGACGGCGATCCGGGCGTCGAGCAGCACCACGAGCAGCAGGCCCAGCGCGCCGCCGAACGCCGCGCCCGCGGTGCGCGTGACGTCGAGCCCCGTCCAGCCCTCCTCGGCGCCCAGGACGCCGATCCCGACGCCCGCGAGGACGATCGCGGCGCCCCAGGGGCCGTCGTCGCGTCCGCACGACGCGGCGGCGAGCAGCAGGACCGCCGCCAGCGCGAGCGGCACGCGCTCCAGCGGCAGGCGCTCGGCCGCCGAGAGGGCGAGCACGACGACGCCGCCCGGCAGGTACGTCGCCGCGCGCGGCCCGCGCGCCGGCTCCCGGCGGGCGGCGCGGGGGCTCATCGGCGCTCCGGCCGCCGCCGGCGGGTCACTCCCACTCGATCGTGCCGGGCGGCTTGCTCGTGATGTCGAGCACCACCCGGTTGACCTGGCGCACCTCGCCGACCATCCGGGTCGCCACGCGATCCAGGAGGTCGTACGGGAGCCGCGCCCAGTCGGCGGTCATCGCGTCGTCGGAGGTCACGGCGCGGACGGCCACGACGTAGCCGTACGTGCGCTCGTCGCCCTGGACGCCCACCGAGCGGACGTCGGGCAGGACGCAGAAGCTCTGCCAGAGCTCGCGGTAGAGGCCGGCCGCGCGGATCTCCTCCTGGAGGATCGCGTCGCAGTCGCGCAGGATGTCGAGCTTCTCCTGCGTGACCTCGCCGCCGACGATGCGGATCGCGAGGCCCGGACCGGGGAACGGCTGCCGCCAGACCATCCGCTCCGGCAGGCCGATCTCGGTGCCGACCGCCCGGACCTCGTCCTTGAAGAGCGCGCGGAGCGGCTCGACGAGCTCGAAGGTCAGGTCCTCGGGGAGGCCGCCGACGTTGTGGTGGCTCTTGATCGTCGCGGCGCCGGTGCCCCCGCCCGACTCGATGACGTCCGAGTAGAGCGTGCCCTGGACGAGGAACCGGGCGCCCTCCGCGGACACGTCGCCCGAGGTGTGGACCTCGGTGCCCTCGGGCGCGTCGTCGTCGGAGACCGCGCCGGCGAGCTTCGCCGCCTCCTCCTCGAAGATCCGGATGAACTCGGCGCCGATCGCCTTGCGCTTCGCCTCGGGCTCGACCGTGCCCGCGAGGCGCTCGAGGAAGCGCTCGCGCGCGTCGACGACGACCAGCGGCACCTCGAACTGCTCGCCGAAGGTCTTCTCGACCTGCTCGGTCTCGTTCTTGCGCATGAGGCCGTGGTCGACGTAGACGCAGGTCAGCTGGTCGCCGACGGCCCGGTGGACGAGGAGCGCCGCGACGGAGCTGTCGACGCCGCCGGAGAGCGCGCAGATGACCTTGCCGTCGCCGACCTGCTCGCGGATGAGCCGGATCTGCTCCTCGGCGATGTTCGCCGCCGACCAGTCCATCGCGCAGCCGCAGACGTCGCGCAGGAAGGTCTCGAGCGTCTGCTGCCCGTAGGGGGTGTGGACGACCTCGGGGTGGTACTGGATGCCGAAGAGCCCGCGCTCGACGTCCTCGAAGGCGGCGACCGGCGAGGAGGTCGAGCTCGCCAGCGCGGTGGCGCCGGCCGGCGGCGTGTAGACCGTGTCGCGGTGGCTCATCCAGGCCGGCTGATCGTCCGGCTGCCCGCGCAGGAGCGTGCCGTGCTCCTGGACGGTCAGCTGGGAGCGGCCGTACTCGCCGACCTCGGCGGACTCGACGCGCCCGCCGAGCTCGCGGGCGAGGAGCTGCATGCCGTAGCAGATGCCCAGCACCGGGACCCCGAGCTCGAGCAGCTGCGCGTCCAGCGGCGGCGCGTCGTCGGCGTAGACCGAGGCCGGCCCGCCGGAGAGGATCACGCCCTTCGGCTTGCGCCGCGCGACCTCGGCCGCGCCGACGTGGTGCGGCAGCAGCTCGCTGAACACCCCGCATTCGCGCACGCGGCGCGCGATGAGCTGGCTGTACTGGCCGCCGAAGTCCAGGACGACGACCTCGTCGACGTCGGCACGCGTCGACAGCGGGGTCTCGGGAGCGGGTGCGGAGTCGGTCACGGAGCGTCGGGGTCGTCGAGGGAGCGCGTCGGGCGCCGGAGCGGACCCGACAGGATCGCACCTCCGGCCGCCGGGGACGTCCTGCGCCCTCGGGACGCCCTCCGCGCGCGGGTCCGCGCCGCCCCGATCAGCCCGTGACGGCGATCTGGGCGCGGTTGAACTCGGCGAGGTCCAGCGAGCCGCAGGTGGCCATCGAGCGGCGGAGCGCCCCGACGAGGTTCGTCGTGCCGCTGCCGTCGACCGCCGGGCCGGTGAGGACCTGCTCGAGCGAGCCGATCCGGCCGACCTCGACCCGGTCGCCGCGGGGCAGCGTGGCGTGCGCGGAGCTCGGGGTCCAGTGCCAGCCCCGGCCGGGCGCCTCGGTGGCGCGGGCCAGCGGACCGCCGAGCATCACGGCGTCCGCGCCGCAGGCGATCGCCTTCGCGAGGTCGCCGCCCGAGCGCATGCCCCCGGCCGCGATCACCTGGACGTACTCGCCCGTCTCCAGGACGTGCGTCGACCGCGCGCCGGCGACGTCGGCGATCGCCGACGCCTGCGGCAGCCCGACGCCGAGGACGTCGTGCGCCGTGGATCCCTCGCCGACGCCGACGCCGACGAGGACGCCGGCGGCGCCGGTCCGCATGAGGTGCAGGCCGGTGTGGTAGCTCGAGCACCCGCCGACGACGACCGGGATCGGCACCTCGGCGATGAACTGCTTGAGGTTCAGGACCTCGCCCTCCGCGCTGCCGCCCTCGGCGCTCGGCTTCGCGACGTGCTCGGCGGAGACGACGGTGCCGCGGATCGCCAGGACGTCGAGACCGGCGTCGAGCGCGGTCTCGTAGTGCCGCCGGACCCGCTGGGGCGTGAGCGCCCCGCCGACGACGACGCCCGGCTCCGAGGAGATCTCCTGGATCCGGTCGCGGATGAGCTCCGGCACGACGGGCGCGGCGTGGAGCTCGCGCAGGCGCGCCAGCGCCTCGGACCGGTCGAGGTCCGCGAGCGCCGCGAGCTGCTCGTCGGCGTCCTCGTGCCGGGTCCAGAGGCCCTCGAGGTCGAGGATCGCCAGGCCGCCGAGGCGTCCGACCTGCTTCGCCGTGTCGGGCGAGACGACCGCGTCCATCGGCGAGGCGACGAGCGGCAGCGCGAAGCGGTACGGCCCGAGCTTCCAGGAGACGTCGACCTCGTCGGGGTTGCGGGTGCGCCGCGACGGCACGATCGCGATCTCGTCGAAGCCGTAGGCGCGGCGGGCCTTCTTGCCCCGGCCGATCTCGATCTCCATGGCGGGAAGGATCGCGCAGCGCGGGGATCGGCGCCGTCCGGGGTCCGCGCGGCGGCGATCAGTCGTCGGGGCGGGCGAGCGCCTCGATCTCGACCTCGTGCTGCAGCCGCTCGACCTGGCGGGGGTCGACGAGACCCGCGCCGAGGCGCTGCGTGGCGTCCGCGCCGCAGGCCACCGCGAAGCGCAGTGCGTCCTCGTCCGGCCGGCCCTCGTAGCGCGCGGCGATGTAGCCGGCGAGGAACGCGTCGCCCGAGCCGATCCGGGCGACCGTCTCGCGCGGGTCGATCCGGGCCCGCAGGATCCGCGTGGCGTCCGCGGTCGCGGTCCCGAGCCCGCCCCCGCCCGCGTCGCTGCGGACACCGGCGACGCAGCCGTCCGGGAGCGTCACGAGGGCCTCGCGCAGGCCGAGGTCGAGCAGCTCGCCGACCGCCAGTGCCCGGTCCTCGTCGCCGGCGAACTCGTGGCCGATGACCTCCTCGGCCTCCAGCTGGTTCGGCGCGACGCCGTCGACCTCGGCGCGCAGCACGTGGCGCAGCGGCTCGCCGTCGGTGTCGGCGTAGACCCGGACCCCCACCTTGTGCAGGTCGCGAACGAGGTCGGCGTAGACCGTGTCGGGCACGTCGCGCGGGAGCGATCCGGCGAGGACCACGATGTCGGCGCCCCGGGCGAGGTACAGGAGCTTGTCCCGGAAGAGCTCGAGCTCGCCGGGCGCGACCGCGGGTCCTCGCTCGTTGAGCTCGGTCTGGACCCCGTTGGTCGGGTCGAAGACGGCGGTGTTCGTCCGCGACTCCTCGGCGATCCGCACGAAGTCGTTGAGGATCGAGTCGCGCGTGAGCTGCTCGACGATCCGGGTGCCCGTGGCGCCGCCCGCGAAGCCCGTCGCGATCACGGGCTGGCCGAGCGTCTTCAGCGTGCGCGCGACGTTCACGCCCTTGCCGCCGGCGAGGGTCGTCTGCTCGACCGCGCGGTGGCGATGCCCGAGCCGGACGTTGGGGACGACGAGCGACCGGTCGATCGCCGCGTTGAGCGTCACCGTGATGATCATGAGCGGCGGGCGGCTCGCGGGGACGGGGCCGGCGACGAGGTCACGAGCCCAGCCCCTCGCCGGTCGCCGGGGTCGCCGCGGGCGAGGCGGGGGGCCGCTGCCGGCGCACGGCGACCGCCAGCGCCAGCGCGCAGAGGATCGCCAGGAGCAGCACGAGCTTCACCCAGGTCTTCGCGAGCTGGTCGTCGGCGCGCTGCCAGACCGTCGCCTGGGCCACCGAGCGCTGCGTCACGGCCGGGACGCGCGCGACGACGCGGCCGCGCTGCAGCACCTCCACCGTGCCGAGGCGGCTGCCGGCCGGCAGCGGTCCCTCGACGTCCGCGGGCGTCCCGACGACGCGGGTCGTGAGCCGCTCGTCGCGCCGGGTGATCCGCCGCACGGTCGAGGCGGCGACGAGCGCCACCTCCTCGTCGCGGTAGCGCAGCGGCAGCCGGGCGACGACGGTCCGCGCCGCCAGGCCCGTGCTCACGCGGTAGCGACCGAGGGCGTAGCGCAGCAGCGCGAGGCTGTCGGCGTCGCGGGCGGCCTCCGACGACGTGCCGAGCACGACCGTCACCACCGAGATCCCCCGACGGCGCCCGGAGGCGACGAGCGCGTACCCGGCGCGGGTGGTGTGCCCCGTCTTCACGCCGTCGACCCACGGCACGTCGCGCACGAGCGCGTTGCGGTTGACGACCGTGATCGGCGGGGTCGCCGACGCCAGCCGATCCGACGGCCGGTTCACGATCCGGCGGAACTCGGGATAGCGCCGCAGCAGGAGCGCGAGCTTCACGAGGTCGGCGGCGCTGGCGCGGTGGCGCCGGCCGTCGAGGCCGATCGGGTTCTCGAACTCCGCGGTCAGGCCGAGCTCCCGCGAGCGGGCGTTCATCCGGCGCACGAACGCCGGGACGCTGCCCGAGACGGCCCGGGCGATCGCCACCGCGGCGTCGTTGCCCGACGGCAGCATGAGCGCCGAGAGCAGGTCGCGGAGCGTCATCCGGTCGCCCGGGTGCAGTCCGGCGACCGACTCGACCGCGGCCCCCGCGTACGGGCGGATCGTGACGCGCCGCTCGAGGTTCCCCGACTCGAACGCCAGCAGCGCGGTCATGAGCTTCGTCGTCGACGCGATCGCCCGCGGCTGCTCGCCGCGGCGGTCGAAGACGACGTCCCCGGTGCTCGTCTCCACCGCGATCGCGGCCGGCGCCGAGATCCGCGGAGGATCGTCGGCGGCGGCCGCCGGCGAGACCGCGGGACCGGTCAGCGCGGCGACGGCGAGCGCCACGACGACCGGCATCGACCGACGCGGTCGCGGGCGGGCGGATCGCAGGGGGACGGCGGGCACCACGGGTCGGGAGGCGCCGCTCAGCGGCGCAGCCGCAGGCGCTGACCCGCCTGCAGGACCTGGGGATCGATCTCGGGGTTGAGCTCGGTCAGCCGCTCGACGCTCACGCCGAACCGGCTCGCGATCGCCGCGAGGCTGTCCCCCGCGCGGACGCGGTAGAACGCGCGGCGTGGCTCGGCCGCCGTCGTCGACGTGCGGGTCGCCGCGCTCGGCGCGGTCGGCTCCTCCTCGTCCCCGCCCGCGCTGACCACGAGCAGCACCGCGACGATCGCGGCCAGGAGCGCGCCCGGGGCCAGGAAGCGGAAGGGGCTGCGCGGAGGCATCCCGCGCAGGATATTGCCCCGTGGCGTCCCGACGCCACGGCGCATCGACGCCTCCCGGCGACGGCGCGGGCGTGCGGAGCGACGCGGTCATCCCGCGACGGCGGCGATCGCCGCGCGCAGCGACTCCGCCGCGCGACGAGCCGCCTCGGCGGGGTCCTCCCCCGGGGCGGCCGCGCCGACGATCGACCGCGAGACGGTCACGAGCCCGGCCCCGGGGCCGGCGGCGAAGGCGGCGGCGAGGTCCTCGACCCGGCCGCCCTGGGCGCCGACGCCCGGGAGCAGCAGGGGCGCGCGGGGCAGGAGCTCGCGCAGCCGCTCGAGGTGGTCGGGGGCCGTGGCGCCGACGACCGCCCCGATGGGATCCAGGGCCGGGCGCTCCGGGCCGAGCGGCCCGGCGGCGCGCGCCGCGTCGGTGCCGATCGACGCGACGAGCTCGGCCGTGCGCTCCCAGAGGGAGCGCCCGTCGCCGAGCGGCCGCTCCTGCAGGTCGCCGGCGCCGGGGTTCGACGTGCGGACGAGGACGAAGACGCCGCGGCCGTTGGCGGCGGCGACGTCGGCGAACGGCTGGATGCTGTCGCGGCCCATGTAGGGCGCGACCGTGACGGCGTCGGCGCCGAGGCCCTCGACGGGACCCCACGGGGTGGGCGTCGAGCCGAGCGCCGCGGCGGCGTACGAGGCCGCGGAGACGTCGATGTCGCCGCGCTTGGCGTCGAGCAGGACGATCAGGCCGAGGTCCCGAGCGTGGGCGGCGACGCGGGCGAGGGCGGCGACGCCCGGAGCGCCGAGCCGCTCGAAGCTCGCGCTCTGGAGCTTCACGCCGACGCAGGCCGGGGCCACGGCGTCGAGCACGCGCCGGGCGTGGTCGGCGACCGCGTGGGCGGCGGCGTCGGCCGGCGAGGCGGCGGAGGGCGGGGTCGCCCCCGGCCAGAGGGCCGACGGGTCGGGATCGAGCCCGACGAGCAGCGCGCTCTCGCGCGCGCGGACGGCCGCTGCCAGCCGCGCACCCCAGGGGTGCGCGGCGGGGTCGGCGGCCGGGGCGGGGACGCCCGTCACGGCACCCGGACGGGTCGCGGGCCCCGCACCGATCCGATCAGGCGACGGACTTCTTCAGCGCCGCGCCGGCGGTGAACTTCGGCAGCTTCTTCGCCGGGATGTCGATCTGCTTGCCGGTGGCCGGGTTGATGCCCTTGCGCGCGCTGCGCTCGGAGACCGAGAACTTCCCGAAGCCGGAGAAGGTCACGTCGCTGCCGCGCGAGAGCGACTCGCTGATCGTGTCGAGCACCGCGTCGACGGCGGCCTGCGCGTCCTTCTTGCCGAGCCCCGCCTTCGCGGCGACGAGATCGACGAACTCTGCCTTGGTGGTCACTTCCGCTCCTCCTGTGGGGGGTGCCGTGGTCATCGCGACGCTATCAACGGATCGAGACGATCCGTCGTCCGTCCCAGCGCGGGCGTCTCCGCGAAGGGCACGTCACCACGCGCCCTGACGGGCACGTCGCCGCCCACCCGGTCGGGCGAGCAGCCGGCGGCAGTCTGCCCGGCGGACAGGACGGAACGCCGGGCGCGGGTCGGCGGGGACTGCTTGGATGTCCGCCATGACCCTCGAGCGGATCGCCTGGTCGGCCGTCGTGGCGGCCTGCCTCGTGACGGCGCTGCTGCTCGTCGTGGCCGGCTACCTCGGCTACGCCGGCGTGACCGTCGCGGTCGGCCTCTCGGCCGCGATCAACCTGCGCTGAGCGGGATCCCGGATGGTGCGCCCGCCCCGGCGGGCGGCCCTCAGCCGCGGGTCCGCAGCCAGGCCAGCAGGAGCTCCGCCGCCCGCCCCCGGTGGGAGATCGCCGCCTTCTCGGCGGGGGTGAGCTCGGCCATCGTGCGGCCCGCGGGATCGTCGTCGGCGAGGAACACCGGGTCGTAGCCGAAGCCGCCGGAGCCGCGCGGCTCCGGGGCCATCCGCCCGCGACAGCGACCCTCGAACACGTGCTCGGCGCCGTCGGCCGGATCGACGACCGCGATCGCGCACACGTAGGCCAGCCCGCTGCCGGCCGGCACCGCGCCGCGGAGCTTCGCGAGGTTCGCGCCGTCGTCGGCCTCCTCCCCGGCGTAGCGCGCCGACCGCACCCCGGGCGCCCCGTCCAGCGCGTCGGCGCAGAGGCCGGAGTCGTCGCCGAACGCCAGGCGACCGGTCGCCGCGGCGGCGGCCCGGGCCTTCCCGAGCGCGTTCTCGGCGAAGGTCTCCCCCGTCTCCGGCGGCAGGACCACCGCGTCGGGCAGGGGGTCCACGCCCCAGGGCCCGAGCATCGCGGCGAACTCCTGCGCCTTGTGGGCGTTGCGGGTGGCGAGGACGAGGCGCGGCGAGGTCGGCGGCATGCGGGGAGGGCGGGGTCGCGGGGACGGGGCCCGGACGATCGCACGTCCCGCGGCAGGGTCCGCGGAACGCCGCGACGCCGGGCCCGGGCGACGTCACTGCTTGCCGGCGCCGTCGATCGCCCCCTTGATCTTCTTCGCGATCGCGGTCGCGATGTCGCTGCCCATGGTCTTGCCGGCCGCGGTCACGACCCCGGCCATGAGGGCGGCGACGAGCATCGCCAGCGCGACGTACTCGACGGTGCCCTGGCCGCCCTCGTCCCGCAGCCGCCGGAGGCGGTCGGGGAGGCGCAGCGCGAGGCCGTGGGCGTGGGCGGCGATCGCGACGGCGGGCGTGGCGCGACGGCGGACGGTGGGGACGGCGGGGGTCATCGGGGTGCTCCTGTTCGGGGGGCGGTCGTGGGACGACCCGATGGTGCGACGGAGCCCTCCGACGACTCCACCCCCGCTCCGTGCAGAATCCGCACCGGATGCGCGTCCTCGTCGTGTCGAACATGGCCCCCGATGCCGAGCACCCCGAGCGCGGGGGGTTCGTGCGCGACCAGGTCGCCGCGCTGCGTCGCATCGACGGCCTGGACGTCGCGCTGGACGAGGTGCCGCCCGGCGCGTACGCGGCCGCGGCCCGCGGGCTGCGGGCCCGCCACCGTGGCCGGCGCTACGACGTCGTCCACGCGCACTTCGGCCTCACCGCCGTCCCGGCGCTCGCCGTCCGGGGCCGGCTGCGCGGCGTGACGCTCCACGGCCGCGACCTGCGGAACCCGCGCAGCCGCGCCGTCACGCTGGCGGTGCTGCCCACGCAGCGGCTCGTCGGCCTCGCCGCCGAGGACCTCGGCTCGCTGCTGCCGGCGTGGGCCCGACCCCGGGCACGGGCGCTGCCCGTCGGCCTCGCGCTGGAGCGGTTCGGCCCGATGCCCCGTCCCGAGGCCCGGCAGCGGCTCGGGCTGCCGCCGGACGAGCGCTTCCTCCTCTTCCCCTACGGTCCCGACCGCCGCATCAAGCGCGTCGAGCGGGCCCGCGAGCTCGCCGACGCGGTCGGCCTTCCGCTGCGCACCCTCGGCGGGGAACCGCCGGAGCGCATGCGCTGGTGGCTGAACGCCGCCACGGCCGTGCTCGTGCCCAGCGATCACGAGGGGTTCGGCCTCGCCGCCGTGGAGGCGCTGGCCTGCGACGTGCCGGTGCTCGCGCAGCCCACCGGGGCCCACGCCGAGACCGTGGGGCGCGTCCCCGGCTGCCTCTGCGCGCCGTGGGACCTCCAGCGCTGGCGGGCGGCGCTCGAGCCTCACCTCGCGGTCCCGGACCCGCGCGTGGACGGCGCGCCGGTGGCGGCGCACCACGGCACCGACCGCTACGCCGCCGACCTCGTCGCGGCGTGGCACTCGCTGGCCGGGGACTGAGCCGCCCCGCCCGGGCGCGACCGCGGCCCGTGCCGCCGCCGTGGCCCGCGCACGGGGCGCGCGGGGCGCGGAACGCCCGGAACGGGCGCCCGCCGGACGATCTACACTGGCCCACCGGACGCCGGCTCGCCCCGAGCGGGCGCCGGCCCCCCACCATGAGCAGCCTGTTCGACCGCATCCGACAGCGCCGCGAGGAGCCCGACGGCGGCGCCTCCGCCGAGCCGCCCGCGGCGACGGGGGCCTCCCCGGACGCGTCCGCGCAGCCGCCCTCGGCGGGGGACGCCGGGGCGCCGGCCGGCGCGGAGGTCGATCCGCCGACCGCGGTGCACCGGCGCGACGACGGGGAGGAGCCGACCGCGGTCCACCGCACCGAGCGGCCCCGCGCGCCGTGGGAGAGCGCCGAGATCTCCGAGGACCGCCAGGAGCGGATCTCCGAGGTGACGCCGGCCCCCGCCCCGCCCGCCGCGGACGCGGCCCCGGCCCCGACCCCGTCGCCGGCGGCCGCCGAGCCGCCGCGGCCCGTCGCGCCGCCGGCCGAGCCACCGCCGGCCCCCGTCGTCCCGGCGCGGCCCGGCGTCCGCGACCGCGGCCGGATGCGGCGGCGCCTGCGGTACCTGCGGCGGGTGCGCGAGCTCGGCTACCGCGACCTCGGCGGCCTCGTCTTCGAGCTGCGCCGCGCGAACCAGCGCAACGAGGTCCTCGTCTCGGCCAAGCACGACGCGCTGGCGCGGATCGACGACGAGCTGCGCGCTCTCGAGCACGCGCTGCAGGACTTCCAGCCGATCGAGGAGCTCTACGAGCCCGGGGTCTCCGTCTGCCTGCGCTGCGGCGCCCTGCACGGGAGCGACGCGCGGTTCTGCCCGCAGTGCGGCGTGGCGGTCGGCCCGGCCGCGGCCCATCCGGGCCCGGGCGCCCCGGGCGGTGGGCCGGCGACCGCGGCCGCCGGCAGCGTCCCGCCGAGCGCGACGCCCGCCGACGCGCCCCCGTCCTCGGCATGAGCGGCCGTCCGCCCACCCCGATCGTCTGCCCGCGCTGCGGCTCGACCGTCGCCGCGGACCAGGCCTGGTGCCTCACCTGCGGGGCCCCGGCGCGCACGCGGATGCGCCCGACCCCGAACTGGCGGATCCCGATCGCCGTGATCGCCGCGATCGTCGTCGCCGTCGGCGGCGGCACCGTCGGCGCCTTCGTCGCGCTCACCACCGAGGACGACGCGCCCGCCGCGCCCGTCCCGCCGGCGGCGGTGACGCCCCCGCCCGATCCGGCCGCGCAGGCGCCCGCCCCGGCGACGCCGCAGCCGACGGTCGCCGCGCCGCCGACCGCGACGGGCACCACCCCGGCGCCCCCGGCCGGCGCCCCGGCCACGCCCTGACGCGCCTCCCGCGTCAGGGGCGCAGCGGCGGATGGCGCTCGATCCAGCCCTCGGCCGCCTCGAGGATCGGCGTCGGGACGACGGCCGGCGCCGGCGGCACCGGCCCCGACCAGGTCTCGAGGGTGCGGCGCAGCGAGCGGGCCAGCGCTGCGACGTCGTAGCCGCCCTCCAGCACGAGCCCGAGCGGCACGCCCAGCTCGTCGGCGAGCCGGTGGACGCTGCCGGCCATCGTCGCGAAGCCCTCGTCGGTCACGAGGCAGCTCGCCAGCGGATCGTCGCGGTGGGCGTCGTAGCCGGCGGACACGAGCAGGAGCCCCGGGTCGTAGGCCCGGGCGACCGGCAGGACCACCCGCTCGACGAGCCCCGTCCACTCCGGGTCGCCGCTGCCGGCCGGCAGCGGCAGGTTGAGCGTGAAGCCCGCCCCCGGTCCGTGGCCGCGGTCGGCGGGGCGACCCGTGCCCGGGTAGAGCGGATGCTCGTGGAGCGAGCAGAACAGCACCTGGTCCGTGCCCGCGAAGATCTCCTCGGTCCCGTTGCCGTGGTGGACGTCCCAGTCGAGGACGAGGACCCGTCCGACGCCGTGCGCGTCGCGCGCGTGCCGGGCCGCGACGGCGACGTTGTTCAGGAGGCAGAAGCCCATCGGCACGGCGGTCTCGCAGTGGTGCCCCGGCGGTCGGTGCACCGCCGCCCCGCGCGTCGCGGCGCCGGAGAGCAGGGCGTCGACCATCGCGACCGCGCCGCCGGCGGCGTGGCGCGCCGCGTCCCAGGACCCGCGCGAGAGGCGCGTGTCGCCGTCGATCGGCCCGCCGCCCGCCTCGGCGAGCGCGCGGATCCGCTCGACGTGGGCGGCGGGATGCACCGCCCGGAGCTGCGCGTCGGTCGCCGCCGGGGACTCGCGAGGCGTGAAGCCCGCCCAGTCGCAGGCCTCCAGCTCGCGCTCGATGGCCGTGATCCGCGCGGGCTGCTCCGGGTGCGGGCCCATGTCGTGCTCGAGCGACGACGGGTGACGGAAGAGCACGCAGGTCACGCCGGATACGGTACCCCGCATGTCCGTCGCCCCGACCGCGCCAGAGCCCGCCGGTGCCGGCCCCGCAGGCCGCTGAGCCGCCCGCCGACGTCCTCGTCGTCGGCGCCGGGGCGGCCGGGCTCTACGCGGCGCTGCGGGCGGCGCGCGACGGCGCTCGGGTGACGATCGTCAGCGCCACCCCGCTGGCGCAGACGGCCTCCTACTGGGCGCAGGGCGGCGTGGCCGCCGCGCTGGCCCTGGACGACGACCCCGGGCAGCACCTCGCCGACACCGAGCGCGCCGGCCGGGGGCTCGTGCGCCGCTCGGCGGCGGAGGTCGTGTGCCGCGAGGCGCCGGACGCGGTGCGCGACCTGGAGTCGCTCGGCGTCGTCTTCGACGCGGACCGCCACGGACGGCTGGCGCTCGGGCTCGAGGGCGGGCACACCCGCCGCCGCGTCGTGCACGCCGGAGGCAGCGCCACGGGCCGGCGGCTCGTGCGCCAGCTCTCGGCGCGTCTCGTGGCCCACCGCCACGTCACGGTCCTCGAGCGGACCCGGGTGACCGCGCTCTGGACGAGCGACGGGCGGGTCGTGGGGGCGGTCACCGACGACGGCCGGGCGCTCGCGGCCCGCGCCACGGTGCTCGCCTGCGGCGGGTCGGCCGCGCTCTGGTCGCGGACGACGAACCCGCCCGGCTCCGTCGGGATCGGCGTCCAGCTCGCCGCGGCGGCCGGCGCGGAGCTCGCCGACCTCGAGTTCGTCCAGTTCCACCCGACGGCGGTCGCCGGGGTCCCCGGCAAGAACGGGTTCCTCGTCACGGAGGCGATCCGGGGCGAGGGCGCGACGCTCCACGACGCGCGAGGCGAGCGGTTCGTCGACGAGCTCGCCCCCCGCGACGAGGTCGCCGCGGCGGTCTGGACCACGATGCGGGCCGACGGGCGCGACCACGTCGACCTCGACATGCGCAGCGTCGACGCGGCGGCGTTCCCGAACGTCGTCCGCGCGCTGCGCGACGCCGGCCTGGACCCGATGCGCGAGCTCGTCCCGGTCGGACCGGCGTGCCACTACACGATGGGCGGCGTCGTCTGCGACCTGCACGGCGCGACCGCGGTCCCCGGGCTGCTCGTCATCGGGGAGACCTCCTGCACGGGCCTCCACGGCGCCAATCGCCTCGCGTCGAACTCGCTGGCGGAGTGCATCGTCTTCGGGGGCCGCGCCGCGCGCGCCGCCGCCGACCTGCCGCCGCTGCCGTCCCGCGTCGACGCGCCCCCCGAGGAGCCGACGGTCGCGCGGCCGTCGCGCGCGACGCAGCGCGCGCTGTGGGAGCGGGCCGGCATCGAGCGGTCCGCCGACGGGCTGACGGCCCTGCTCGACGACCCGCATCCCCTCGCCCGGGCGATCGGGGCCAGCGCGCTCGCCCGCGCGGAGTCCCGCGGGGCGCACCGGCGCCTGGACCATCCCGAGCAGGACCCGGCGATGGACCACGTCCACCTCGTCGCGACCCCCGGGGCGACGCCGCGACCCGAGCGCTGGAGCTGAGCCGACCGGCCGGCCCGCGCGACGGTGCGGGCAACCGGCGCGCGATCGGGACGTTCTCGCGAGAATGGCCGCACGGCCCGGAACCGCCCGCGCAGACGCGGGATCCGGGGTCGCGACCCGGCCCTCCGGCCGCGGCGCGCGCGCCTGCTCGGCGCGCCCTTAACGGGAACCGAACATTCAGAACGTTGTACGGGGTGAGCGCGCGACCCGAGATCGACCCGCGCGCTCCTCCCCCGACGCCATGACTGCTCGACGCCCATGTACCACCTGAGCCGAGCCCTCTACCGCGACGTGATCCGCAGCCTGCCCGACCGCGGCCGGCGCGAGAGCCAGGAGCACGTGCTGCGCGCGTGCGAGTCGACGATGGAGCGCCTCGTCACCGATCGGCACTACTTCGCGCATCCCGCGAAGTCGCTGTTCAACGAGATCCGCTTCCTCTTCCCGATGGCCTCCCAGGCGCGCGTCTGGCGGATCGTCCAGCTCTACGTCGGCCGGATCTCGACCGAGCTCGAGCGGCGTCCCGACCTCGGGCACGAGCTGACGGGCACGAAGCCGACCTGCCAGGCCACGACGCGGCGCGGCGCGCCGTGCCAGCGCGATCCGCTGCCGGGGTCCCGCTACTGCCCGTCGCACCAGCACCTCACCGAGACCGAGGAGCTGCTGCGGGACGAGTTCGTCGAGCGCGCGATCGCGGCCTGATCCCGGCGGGCGGCCGCGCCGGGCCCGCGCCGTCGCGCCCCGGAGCACCCGGGGCGCGAACTATCCTCGGCCACGATGACGGCCGTCGCCGACGGCCCGCGCGAGGTCGTGCTCGGCGTCGACGTGGGCGGGACCTTCACCGACGCGGTGCTCCTCGCCGGCGAGCGGCGCTGGACCGCGAAGGCCCCGACGACCCCCGAGGACCAGTCCGCCGGCGTCCTGGCCGCGATCGACGCCGTGCTGGAGGAGTCCGGGCTGCCCGCCTCCGCCGTCACCCGCTTCGCCCACGGGATGACGGTGGCCACGAACGCGCTCCTCGAGGGCCGGCTGGCGCGGACGACCCTCTGCGCGACGGCGGGCTTCGTCGACCTCGTCGAGCTCGGCCGCCAGGACCGCCCCCACCTCTACGACCTCGCCCGTCGCCGGCCGGCCGCGATCGCGCCGCCGGAGCGCCGGATCGCCGTCGCGGAGCGCTGCGGGCCCGACGGCGTCGAGCTGCCGCTGACCGACGAGGAGGCCGCCCGCGTGGCCGACGCCGTCGCCGCGACCGCGCCCGAGGCCGTCGCCGTCGTCCTGCTGCACGCCGACCGCTTCCCCGAGCACGAGCGGCGGCTCGGCGCGGCGCTGCGAGCGCGCCTGGGGCCGGACGTCCACCTCGCCCTCTCGCACGCCGCGGTGGGGACCTTCCGCGAGTACGAGCGCGCCGCGACGACGGAGGTCGACGCCGCGGTCAGCCCGCTCGTGGGTCGCTACCTGCGCCGGCTCGCCGCGGCGTGCCGCGAGCGCGGCCTGCCCGCGCCGACGGTGCTGCAGTCCTCCGGCGGCGTCTGCGCGCTCGAGGAAGCCGCCGGTCGGGGGGCGACGACCGTCCTCTCCGGACCGGCCGGCGGCGCCGCGGCCGCGACGCTCGTCGCGCGCTCGTCGGGCACCGAGGACCTCCTGGGCTGCGACATGGGCGGGACGTCGTGCGACGTCCTGCTCGTCGAGGGCGGGCGCGTCGGGGAGCGCGGCGGGGGCGAGATCGCGGGACGGCCGATCGCGCTCCCGACGATCGACATCCACACCGTCGGCGCCGGCGGCGGCTCGATCGGCTGGGCCGACGACGGCGGCGCGCTGCGCGTCGGCCCGCGATCGGCCGGCGCAGACCCGGGGCCCGCCGCCTACGGCCGTGGGGGCACGGAGCCGACGGTCACCGACGCCCACGTCGTGCTCGGCACCCTGCCCGCCGACCGGCCGCTCTCCGGCGGGGTTCGGCTCGACGCGGACGCGGCGCGCGCGGCGGTCGGCCGCCTGGCCGAGCGGCTGGGGCTCGAGGTCGACGCCTGCGCCCGGGGGATCCTCCGGGTCGCGGACGCCGAGATGGAGCGTGCCCTGCGCGTGGTCACCGTCGAGCGCGGGATCGACCCCCGGCGCTTCGCGCTGCTCGCCTACGGCGGCGCCGGCGGCCTGCACGCCGCCGGGCTCGCGAGCCGGCTCGGGATCTCCCGCGTCCTGGTCCCCCACGCGGGCGGCGTCCTCTCCGCGCTCGGGCTCGCGGCCGCCGACGGTCGCCGCGACCGCGCCCGCACGGTGCTCCTGCGGGGCGACGCGATCACGGACGCGGCGCTGGCGGTCCCGCTCGACGACGACCCCCCGCCCGGTGCGCGGCGCGAGCGCCGGTACGACGTCCGCTACGCGGGACAGGCGTTCGAGCTGACGGTCGGCGACGTCCCACCCCGGGTCGACGCGCTGCGCCGGGCCTTCGACGCCGCGCACCGGGACCGCTACGGCTTCGACGACCCGGACGCGGAGCTCGAGCTCGTGACGATCCGCGAGGCGACGACGACGCCCGGCCCGGGCGCCGGCCTCGGCACCGCGGGCGGCGAGGCGGTCGACGTCGCGGGCCCCTCCGTCCTGCACCTGCCCGGCGCGACCGTCGTCGTCCCGGCCGGCTGGCGGGCGCGCAGCGACGCCGACGGGACGCTCGTGCTCGAGGCGGAGGCCGCGCCCCCGCCGCCGGCCCCGTGGGAGGTCGAGCCGTGAGCACCGACGCGATCGAGCTGCAGCTGCTCGTCGGGGCGCTGCGCGCGGCGTGCGAGGAGATGGGCGCCGTGCTCGTGCGCAGCGCGCACTCGCCGAACATCACGGAGCGTCGCGACTGCTCCACGGCGCTCTTCGACGCGGAGGGTCGGATGGTCGCCCAGGCCGCCCACATCCCGGTCCACCTCGGCGCGATGCCGGCGTCGGTGGCCGCGGTGCGCGACCGGCTCGGCGACGCGCACGGCGACGCCGGCCGCTCGTGGATCCTCAACGATCCCTACGCCGGCGGCTCCCACCTGCCGGACATCACCGTCGTCACGCCGGTCCACGCCGGCGACGCGCTCGTCGGGTTCGCCGCGAGCCGCGCGCACCACGCGGACGTCGGCGGCCGGACGCCCGGCTCGATGCCCGCGGACTCCACGACGCTCGAGGAGGAGGGCGTCGTCATCGCCCCGCAGCCGCTGTCGCCGGAGCTCATCGACGAGCTCGCCGGCCGGATGCGGGCGCCGGCCCAGCGGCGCGCCGACCTCCGGGCCCAGCAGGCGGCCTGCGAGGCCGGCGCGGCACGCCTGGCCGCGCTCGCCGACGCGCACGGGCCCGCGGTGCTCGCCACCCGCCTCGCCGACGTCCTCGCCTACGGGGAGCGACGGATGGCCGCGGCGATCGAGGCGCTCCCGGCGGGCGAGCACGTCGCCCGGGACGCGCTCGAGGGGCGCGAGGGGCCGATCCCCCTGGCGGTCCGGGTCCACGTCGGCGACCTGCGCGTCGTCGTCGACCTCTCCGACGCGCCCGACCAGGGCGCCCACAACCTGAACTGCCCGCGGGCGGTGACGGAGTCCGCCTGCCTCTTCGCGATCCGCGCGGCGGCTTCGAGGCAGGACCCGGACCTGCCCGCCGACGACGGGACGCGGCGGCGCGTCGAGGTCCGCACGCGGCCCGGGTCGCTGCTCGACGCCCGGCCGGCCCCGGACGGCACCCGGCCCGCGGTCGTCGCCGGCAACGTCGAGACGTCCTCCCGCGTGGCCGACCTCGTGCTCGCCGCCCTCGGGCGGGCGCTCGGCCAGGGGACGATGAACAACGTCACCCTCGGCGACGAGGACCGGACGATGTACGAGACGATCTCCGGCGGGCAGGGGGCGCTGCCCGACGCCGACGGTCCCGACGCGGTCCACGTCGCGATGTCGAACACCCGCAACACGCCGGTGGAGGCGCTCGAGACGACGTTCCCGGTCCGCGTCGTGCGCTACGAGGTCCGCCGCGGGAGCGGCGGTGCGGGGACCCACCGGGGTGGGGACGGCGTCGTGCGCGAGCTGCGCGCCACCGCCGACCTCGAGCTGCAGCTGCTCACGGAGCGGCGCGCCGTCGGGCCTCCGGGCGCGGCCGGCGGGTCCGCCGGGGCGCCCGGGCGCAACCTCGTCGACGGCGAGCCGGTGCCGGCGAAGGCCGGTCTGCGCCTGCGAGCCGGGCAGGTCGTCCGGATCGAGACGCCGGGCGGCGGCGGGCACGGCGCTCCGCAGGCGCGCTGAGGGCCGGCGTACGCCGTCGAGACAGCACGTCAGCGCGCCGGGAACGTGCTGTGCGTCACCGATCTGCCTCCTAGCCCTTGGATTTTGCCGCGTTCTCTGCAACGATGATTTCTCGTTGCTGAGGCGATCTCCGCTTTGTGCGGCTGCGCCCAGGGACGTCCATCGCCAACAAGCCCGGTTCCCGCCATGCCGATTGCCTTCAAGGAATGGGCGGTCACGGTCCGTGCCCTCGCCGAGGGTGAGCAGCTCCTCACCCTGCGCAAGGGCGGCATCCGCGAAGAGCACAAGCACTTCCGGCTCGACCACGATCGCTTCTTCCTCTACCCCACCTTCGATCACCAGCGCAACGACGTCATCCGCGAGTCGCACCGGCCCGAGCTGCGCCGTGCCCTCGAGGAGGGCGTGTGGCCGGACGGCGACCCGCCGCCCGCCGCGCTGACGCAGGACGGCGGCATCCCGCAGCCGGAGCGCGTCCGCATCCGCGCCTGGGCCGAGGCCGTCGCGCACTACACCGTGACGGACGCCCGCGTCGTCGAGGCGCTCTCCCCGTACTACGTGTGGACGAGCGACTACGCCGAGAAGCGGCTCAACTGGAAGCACCGCCACCCGCTGCACGTCGTGCTGCTGCGCGCCTACCGGATCCCGCGTCCGGTCACGGTCCGCGTCCGCGACGACTTCGGCGGATGCCGGTCGTGGCTGGAGATCCAGCGCGACCTGCCGTTCGAGGGCACGCCCGTGCTCTCCGACGACGAGTTCACCCGCGCGACGGCCCAGATCGAGGCGATCCTCGACGCCGCCGCCGATCGCGTCCCCGTCCTGGCGTGACGCCCGCCGCGACCCGCCGATGAGCTCGGTGGGTCGCGCGGTTCCGGGCGGCGCCGCGGGCGCCGCCTCGCAGGTCCTCCCGACCGCCACCCGCGTCCTGGCGGTCGGCATCGGCGGAGGCGGCGACGTCGTCGGTGCCCTGGCCGCCGCGCAGCTGCTCGGCCGTCCGTTCGTCCTGGGCGGCCTGACCTGGGAGCGCCTGCCCTTCGACCCGGTCCCCGGGCCGCGGCGCACCGACGAGCTGCGCGACGCGGAGGTCCTGCACCCCGCCGCCGCCCTCGCCGGCCCCGACACCCGGACCCCGGGCGACGTCCCGTTCGGCGAGTCCCGCGCCGCCGCGCAGCTCGGCGCGCCGGTCGTCCTCATCGACCCGAACCCGGGGCCCGCGGTGACCGCGGAGGGCCTCGCGGCCGCGGCCGCGCGGACCGGCTGCGACGGCGTGCTCCTCGTCGACGTCGGGGGCGACGTGCTCGCCCACGGCGACGAGGCCGGACTCGGCAGCCCGCTGGCCGACGCCGTCCTGCTCGCCGCGGGCGCCCACCTCGACGCGCGCGGCGGTCTCCCGGTCGCCCTCGCCGTGGTCGGCGCGGGGTGCGACGGCGAGCTGACCCCCGACGAGGTCGCCGCGCGCGTCGCCGAGGCCGAGGCCCACGGCGGCCTGCTCGCCCGTGCGCCGCTCGATCCCGCCGGGCTGGACGCGCTGGAGCGCCTGATCGAGGCCGTGCCGACCGAGGCGAGCGCGCTCGCCGTCGCGTGCGCGCGCGGCGCGCGGGGTCCGGTGGCGATCCGCGACGGCCGCCGGACGGTCGAGCGCACGGCGCTCGGGGGCGAGGCGGTCTTCCTCACCGTCGCGGGTGCGATCGCCGGCCCGTCGCGGCTCGCCGCGCTCGTGCGGGACGCCGGGTCGCTGGAGGCCGCCGAGGAGCGCCTGGCGGACCGGGGGATCGTCTCCGAGCTCGCGTGGGAGCGAGCGCAGGTCGCCGGCTCCGCCTAAGGGCCTATCCCGGTAGGGCCCGCGGTCCGCGGCGGCCGCCGACCGGCGGATCTCGCCCCCGAGTCCCGTCGGTCAGGCCACCAGCCTGATCTCGGAACCCGGGAACGACCTCCATGGTCGGCGACCACCACGACTCCACGCGCCCTACCGGGATAGGCCCTAAGGGAGCGCCCGCCCGGACCCGTCCTGCCGGCCCTCGTCCGCGACGAGCGCCACCGCCGCTGCGCCGCGCCCGTGGGACGCCGTGGCGCGAGCGCTACCGGTCCTCGCGGTCCAGCAGCAATCGCAGGCGGTAGCGGGCCGTCGCCCCCCAGGCGATGAGCAGCAGGACGCCGGTGACGCCGATGATCCACAGCCACGTCGCCGGGAGCCGGATGCCGTCCGCGTCCTCCCGCGCCGCCGGCACCGCTGCGATCGCCGCCGGCGTCGCGCCCGACCCGCCCGCCGCGCCGCCGCTCGCCGCCGTGCCGCCGCCGGCCGTGGCGGCCCCGTCGCCGCGCGCGTCCGCCGTCGTCCCGTCCGTGGTCCCACCGCCCCCGCCGAAGGGGTCCTCGGCCGCCGACGCGCTCGTCCCGTCCGCGGTGGTCGTGGTCGTCCCCCGCTCGCGCCCGCCGCCGGACCCGCTCGCCGGACGGGTCGTCGTCGGCGCCCGGCCCCCGCCGCCCGAGGAGGGCGCGGCGGGTGGCGTCGCGGTACCGGGCACGACGATCGGCACGGTGCCGACGACGTTCGGCTCGCCGGCGGGCAGGAAGCACGCGTAGGTGAAGGTGTACGAGGCCACCCCGTGCGCGGTGGCGGCGGCGGTGAACGCGACGGTCGCCGGCGAGCGCCCGACGGAGTTGCGCGTGAACCCGTTGCCGGGCAGGCGGACCGTCACCGCGCCGCGGGCGTCCTCCGGGATGCGCAGCGTCGGGAAGGTCAGGGGGCCCGTCGGGACGATCGGGACGCGCGCCTCCTGACGACCGGTCGACCAGCGGTCGGCCGGGTGCAGGAACGAGCGGTCCCCGACGGTGATCGACGCGTTCAGCGTGTTCGAGACCGCCTCGATCTGCCGGACCGCGAACAGCGACGAGGTCACGCCCTCGTTGTAGGAGTCCGAGACCCGCAGGTCGACCGACCCCCGCAGCGAGAGCGTCTCGCCCGGCGCGACCGACGGCGGCAGGCTCAGCGTGAACGCCAGGCCGATCGGCTCCGTCCGGGTCTGGCTGCCGTTGCTCGCCACGCACTGGTACGTCTGCTGCGCACGCCGGGCGACGGCCTGGGCGTGCGCGGTGGCCGGGGCGACCGCCGTCGTCGCGGCGGCGAGCGCCACGAGGGTCGCGGGGATGCGGATCTGGTTCACGGTCGGTCCTCCAGCTCGTGCTGCGCGCGGCGCAGGCGTCGATGGGCGCCCACGGCACCGCCGGCCGCGCCGACGAGCAGCCCCGCGAGGAGCACCCCGAGCACCCAGGCCGGCACGACGACGTCGCCGTCGTCCGGCCGCGTCGCGGGCGGCACCGGGGCCCAGGCCCCGGCGTTGCGCGCGTCCTCGACCGCGGCGACGGGCGGCGCAGCCGATGCGGTGGGCGACGTCGCGTCGGTGCTCGGCGCGTCCCCGGCCGGCGCGGCGGCGGCCGGACGGGACGGGGCCGGCGGGACGGGCGTGGCCACGCGCGCCGCGGTGCGGGTCCTCGGACGGGGCGCCGGCGCGGCGGCGGTCGTGGTCGCCGGGGGCGGTGCGGGCGTCGTCGCGGGTCCCGCCGCGGGGGGACCGACGGCGATCCGGGCGACGACCGACTCGCGGACGCCGCCGCTGCGGCACGACAGGGGCGTGTCGCCGACGAGACCGCCCTCGAACCGCAGCGCGCCGGCGAGCGCCGCGTCCTCGCCGCGCCCGTCCCGGGGCAGGCCGATCTCGAGGTCCCCGGTGGCGTCGCTCGGGACGACGATCGGCGGCAGGCGCAGGTCGGCGCGCACCGCGAGCGCGCGGTCGAGCCCCGGAGAGGCGGTCGGCGCGGAGCGCACGTCGGGCACCGTCACGAGGCGCTCGACCGGCCCGCCCGCGGTGGCGATCCGCAGCGGCAGCGCGATGGTCGGCGCGGCGAAGCGCACCGAGCGCGACAGGCCCACGAGGCCGACGAGACCGGGCGCCCGCGACTCGAGCGTCAGCCGCATCGAGCCGCTCGCCTCGAGGGTCCCGCCACGGGCGACGCCGGCCGGCGCGCTCAGGCGCACCGCGAGCTCCGCGTCGCTCGCGGCCAGGCCGCCGAGCGTCGTGCACGAGTACTGCCCGACGCGGTTCCACTCCACGGGCGCGTCGGCCGCCGCGGCGCCCGGCGCCACGCCGGCGGCCACGAGCGCCGCGAGCGCGGCGCGGACGGCGGTCCGGCGCATCATCCCTCCGCCAGGGCGCGGGCCGGCGCGACGTGCGCGGCCCGTTCGAGGGGCAGGAGCGCGGCCGCGCGCGCCACGAGCAGGACCACGGCGACGAGCCCGGCGATCGGTAGCACCGGCCAGACGTGGACGGCGGGGATCCCGAGCGCGTGCGCCAGCCGATCCACGAGCACGGTGGCGAGCGCCCCGCCGAGCAGCACCCCCGCCCCGGTGCCGACCGCGAGGACGACGAGCACCCGACGCAGCAGGAGCCTCCGCAGCCGCTCGCGATCCAGGCCGATCGCGCGGAGCGTGGCGTGGTCGCGCCGGCGCTCGGCGACCGAGAGGGCGAAGGTCGCCGCGGCGCCGATCGTCGCGACGAGGATCGCGAGCGCGAGCAGCGCGGTCGCGGCGGTCCGGGCGGTCTGGATCGCATGGGTCACCCGCGCGTCGGCGAGCGCCGGCCCGTCGAGCGGCAACGGTCCCCCGAGCACCGACAGGCCGACGATCTCGTCGAGCGCCCGCGTCCGGCCGGCCCCGTCGTCGAGGCGGATCCACGTGGTGTGCACGGCGGTCCGGCGGGCGACGCGCTCCAGCACGTCGGGGCGCACGAGGCTCGTCAGCGGCAGGTCGCGGACGTACCGCACGCGCAGGTCGCGGACCGTGCCCGACGGACCGCGCAGGGCGACGCGCGCGCCCTCCGGGAAGGGCGGGAAGTCCGAGCGGGGCAGGGCGACCTCGCCGGCGCCGACGCCGCGGGCGGTCGCCGCGCTCGCCGGCAGCACCGCGCGCAGCGCGCGGTCGCTCACCGCCGCGACGCCGCCCGCGACCCGGGTCCGCCGCGCCGCCCCCTGACCGACCACCGTGGCCTGGGGACTGGAGCGCACCGCCACGACCGCGGCGACGCCACGGACGTCGCGCAGGCTCCGGCGCAGCTGCGGGGCGATGACGTCGCTCCCGGAGGGCACGCCGAGCGTCAGGTCGGGCTGGCCGGTGCGCGCGAGGCGGGCGGAGGCGGTCTCGGCGACCGACGCGGAGCCGATCCACGTCGCGCTCACGAGCGCCACCGCGGCCACGACGGCGACGGCCTCCGCCGCCGCGCGGCCCGGACCGTGGCCGATCTCGCGCGCGACCAGATGGCCCAGGACGCCGCGGGCGCCGCGCCGCCGTGCGCGCCGTCCGAGGCCTCCGGCGACGAGCTGCATCGCCCCGCCGACGGCGAGGAACGTCCCGGGGACGAGCAGCGCCGCCGCCAGCACCAGCCCGGCCCATCCCTCGACCAGCACGGCCGCCGCGGTGCCGAGCACGAGCAGGATCGGGCCCGCGGCGCGCGCGACCCGGGCGCTGCGTCCCGCTCCCGGCGCCTCGCGCAGCGCCTCGGCCGGCCGGATCCGTGCCACCCAGAGCGCCGGGACCGCGGCCGCGAGCACCGCGAGGAGCACCGCCCCGCCGACGGCGCCCGCGAGCGCCTCCGGCGCCACGGTGAACGAGCCGCCCTCGATCGCCGGGAGGCCCGGGATCGCGCCGGCCGCGGGCAAGGCGAGCCGCGCGAGCAGCACGCCGACCCCCGTCCCGACCACGGCCGCCGCGAGCGCGACGCCGACGACCTCGAGCACGACGAGGCCCACCGCGAGGCCCCGGGGAGCCCCGAGCGCGCGCAGCAGCGCCAGCGTCCGCCGCCGCGAGGCGAGCGCCACCGTGGCGGTCGTCCCGAGCACGAGCGCCGCGACGAGCAGGCCCATCGCCGCGAACGCCGTGCCGACCGCGCCGAGCGCGACGACGCGGTCGGCGTTCGCGCCCAGCGACGCCTCGCGCAGCGCGGACGCCGTCTCCGGCCAGGCGACGGGCGCTCGCGCGTTCACCGCCTCCACGAGCCGCTGCGGCGTCGTTCCAGGTGCGGCACGCAGCAGCGCGGTCGTCGGCCCGGTCGTGCGAGCGAGCGCCTGGGCGGCCCCCGGGGTCACGACGCCGTAGGGCGCCCCGCCGAACCGCAGCGAGCCGCGCAGGTCGAGGACTCCGACGACGGTGAAGCGCGCGCGACCCACCCCCGGCCGCCCGATCGCGAGCTGGTCGCCGAGGCGGATCCGCAGCGCGTCGAGGGTCCCGGGGCTCACGGCGATCTCCGCCGGGGCCGCCGGCGAGCGTCCCGCCTCGAGCTGCTGCCAGACGAACGACGGCTCGTCGGCGAGGCTCTCGACGGTGATCCCGCGCACCCGGTCGCCGACCTGCGCGGCGGCGACGGCCTGGGTCAGCGTCCCGACGCGCTCGACCCCGGGCAGGCGCCGCAGGTCGGCGACCTGCGTCTCGCCGAGACCCGTGCCCGGGGCCCCGAGGCTCGCCGGCGAGGCGCCGGCGTCGCCCGCCTGCGCGTTCGTCCGCAGCACGACGTCCGCGCCGCGACGTCCCGGGCCGGCCGCCGGTCCGCCGAGCTCGACGCCCGCGCCGGCGCGGATCGCGCTGCGGGCGCTGTCGCCGACGACGAGCGCCGCGACGAGCAGCGCCGCGCCGAGCCCGACCGCGAGGCCCGTCGCGAGCACGCGCCCGCGGTGGGCGCGCAGCTCGGCCCGCCACAGGCGCAGGAGGGCCCGGAAGGGGGCGCCGCGGCGCCGGCGCAGCCCGGCGACCGTCACGGCGTGGCGCTCGGAAGCGGCATCGTGGGGTCCTCGACCGCCGGGGCGTCGGCCGACGCGATCCGTCCCCGGTCCATCCGCAGGACGTGGTCGGCCCAGCCCGCCACCCGCGGGTCGTGGGTCACGACGACGAGGGCGTGTCCGTGGTCGGTGGCCAGCGACCGGAAGAGGCGCAGGAGCGACTGCGCGGTGTCGCCGTCCAGCGCGCCCGTCGGCTCGTCGGCGAAGACGACGTCGGGCTCGGCGACGACGGCACGAGCGACCGCGACGCGCTGCTGCTGGCCCCCGGACAGCTGGGCCGGCAGATGGTCGAGCCGGTCGGCGATCCCGAGCTGCTCGGCGACCTGCTCGAGCCGGCCGGGCGCGAGCTCGTGCCCGTCGATCTGCACGGGCAGCGCGATGTTCTCCCGCGCGGTGAGGCTCGGAACGAGGTTGAACGACTGGAAGACGAAGCCGATCCGCCGCCGTCGCAGCGCGGCGAGCCGGCGGTCCCGCAGCCGCGTGATCTCGACGTCCCCGATCCAGACCCGCCCGCGGTCGGGGCGGTCGAGCGCGGCGAGCAGCTGCAGCAGCGTCGACTTGCCCGATCCGGACGGCCCGGTGATCGCCGTGATCGCCCCGGCGGTCGCCACGAGGGACACGTCGTCGACGGCGACGACGGGCGCGCCACCGCGCGGTGAGCGGAAGCTCCGGGTGAGGTGCTCGGCCCGCACGGGTGCCGCGCCCGAGGGCGCGGGACCGGGTCCTGGTCGGGATGTTCGGGTCACCTTACGAAACAGTGTACCGCCGGTATGATCGCCGCGGAATCGAGCAGATGCCCGCCGCCCGGCGGGCGCGACGAGAGGCGGGGACCGAGTGGCGCGCGGGTGGAGCGGGGCGTTGATGTCGATGTCGGGCGCCGGCGAGTGGGAGCTCGAGGTCCTCTCCGTCACCGACGTGACGCCGCACTTCCGGCGGATCGCGTTCCACGCGCCGGGCTTCTACGACGGGGCCGTGCCGGTCGAGTTCTCGGCCGCGTCGTGGATCCGGCTCTGGGTCCCCGACGAGGCCGACCCCGGACGCGAGCACCAGCGGGCGTACACCGTCGTGGAGAGCGACCCGGAGGCCGAGCGGCTCACGCTGGAGTTCGTGCTGCACGAGCCGGCCGGCCCCGCATCCACGTGGGCACGCCGCGCGACCGTGGGGTCGCGCATCGTCGCCACGCGCTTCGGCCTCCAGGAGTTCAGCCCGCCCGACCCGCCCGCGGCCGGCTACCTCCTCGTCGGCGACGCGTCCGGGATCCCGGGCATCAACGGCATCCTCGAGGCGCTGCCGAAGGACGTGCCGGTCGACGTCTACCTCGAGCACGCCCACGCCGACGACCGCGAGATCCCGATCGCCGCCCACCCCCGGCGTCGTCTGACCTGGGTGCCGCGGACCGGCGAGGCGGCGGCGCTCGCCGACGCGCTCGCCGAGCGCGACTACGACGGATGGTTCGCCTGGGTGACCTGCGAGCGGGGCGCGGTCCGCGCCGTGCGCGAGCGCCTGAAGCAGTGGGGCTTCCCGCGCGGGTCCGTGAAGTCGCAGGCGTATTGGGCCGTGGGCAAGGGGGCCCGCCGCGGGGCCGAAGCGCCGGCGGGGCCCCCGCCCGCGGCGGCCCCGATGACGATCGAGCCCGACGCGGGCGCCGACATCGCCGCGCCCGCGGGCTCGATGGCGGTGGACAAGCGCGCGTCCGGATGGGCGGCGACGGCCGGCCGGCGGCTCCTCGCGCCGATCCGCCCGCTGCTGCTCCTCGCCGGCGTCGCGCAGGCGCTCGTCACGCTGCTGCAGATCGCGCCGTACGTCGTGCTGGCCGAGGTCTGCCGGCGGGTGCTGGCCGGGGAGACCGGCGACCTCGGAGGCCTCGCCTGGACCGCCGCCGCGCTCATGGCCGCCGGGAGCCTGCTGTCGATCGCGCTCGTCGCGGCGCTGCACCTGCTCGACGCGGAGCTCGGCGACCGGATCCGCCGCCGGCTCGTCGGGCACCTCGGGCGGCTGCCGCTGGGGTGGTTCGACGACCGCAGCTCCGGGATCGTCCGCAAGGTCGTCCAGGACGACGCCGCCCAGCTGCACTACCTCGTCACGCACGCGGTGCTCGACGCCGTGGCGGCGGTCGTCGCCCCGGTCGCCGTGCTCGCGTACCTCTTCGTCGTGCACCCCGGTCTCGCCGGGGTGCTCCTCGTGCCGCTCCTGCTCCTCTACGTGCTGATCCTGCGGGTGCTCGCGGTGGCCGGCGACGGGCGCCCCGTCTTCGAGCGGTTCCGCGAGCGCGTCGGGGCGGAGGCGGTCGCGCTGACCGACGGCGCCGCGGTCGTGCGGATCTACGACGTCGGTCCCGACAGCCGGTTCCGGCGGCTGCTCGCCGACCGCATGCGGTTCTTCGACCAGTGGCAGGGACCGCTCACGGAGCCGAAGGCGCGCCAGGACCTCGTGACCCGGCCGACGACGTCGATGCTCCTCATCGCGGGCGTCGGCGGGGCCTTCGTCATCGCCGGCTGGATGGCGCCGCACGAGCTCGTCGTCTTCCTCTTCGTCGGCGTGACGTTCGGGAGCCAGCTGCTGGCGATCTCGTACGGCATCGTCGCGCTCTACGAGAGCCAGAAGGCCGCCGGCCGGATCGGCCTGCTGCTCGAGGAGCGAGAGCTCCCGGTCCCCGACGGCGCCGACGCCGCACCCACGTCGTCCGCGCCGGCCCCTCGGGGCCGCGTCCGGTTCGAGGGGGTGACGTTCGGGTACCGCGCGGACCGCCCGATCGTGCGCGACCTCGACCTGGCGCTCGAGCCCGGCACGCTGACCGCGATCGTCGGCTCCAGCGGCGCGGGCAAGTCCACCCTCGCCTCGTTGCTGGCGCGCTTCTACGACGTCGACGCCGGCCGGATCACGATCGACGGCGACGACCTCCGGTCGCTCGCGCCCGCCGAGCTGCACCGCCGCGTCGGCTTCGTCCTGCAGGGCGGCGCACCGGTCCGGGCGAGCCTCCGCGACAACATCGCCCTCGCGCGGCCCGAGGCGACGGCAGCGGAGATCGAGCGTGCGGCGCGCTCCGCCCAGATCCATGAGCGGATCGTCCGCGACCCCCGCGGCTACGACGCGGTGCTCGGCGAGGAGACCTGGCTCTCGGGCGGCGAGCTGCAGCGGCTCGCCGTCGCGCGCACGCTGCTCGCCGACCCACCGGTGCTCGTGCTGGACGAGGCGACCGCGTTCGCGGATCCCGAGTCCGAGCACCTCGTGCAGCAGGCGATCACCGCGCTCGCGGCGGAGCGCACCGTGCTGGCCATCGCCCACCGGCTCCCGACGATCGTCCACGCCGATCGGATCGTCGTGCTCGAGCGGGGCTCGATCGCCGAGCAGGGCACCCACGCCGAGCTCCTGGGCGCGCGCGGCCGCTACCACGCGATGTGGGAGGCATGGTCCGCGAGCCACGTCCCCGCCCGTCTGGACGCGAGGACGCCGGCATGATCGGGACGTTGCTGGGCTTCGTCGACGACCGCGCGCTGCTCGCCCGGTTCCGGCTGCTGCTGGCCGCGAGCGCGGTCGTCCGCGCCGCGACCGTCCTGACGCTCTTCCCGCTGCTTCGGGAGCTGCTCTCCGACGATCCCGCCGGCGCGTGGCCGTGGATCGCCCTGCTCGCGCTCCTCGTCCCCGTGAGCTGGGTGGTCGACGTCCGGTACGCGCGGGCGAGCTTCGCGATCGGCTTCACGCTCCTGCGCGTGGTCGAGCAGCGCGTCCTGCAGCGCTTCGAGCGGCTCGCCATCCCCGACGTCTCGCCGTCGGTGGCGTCGGCCACCCAGCGGGCGCTGACCGCCTCGGGCCAGGAGCTCTGCGGCGCGTTCGCGTACGTCATCGCCCCGTTGCTGGCGAGCCTCGTGGCGACCCTCCTCATCGGTCTGGGCCTCGCGGTCGTCTCGGCGTGGCTCGGGCTCGCCGCGCTCGCGAGCCTCGTCGCCCTGGGGCTCGCGATGATGGCCTCGGGCGCCCTGCTGCGCCAAGCCGAGGCGTCCTACGACGCCGCGTCGATCGAGGTCGGCGAGCGGATCGTCGAGTTCGCGCAGGCCCAGCGCGTGCTTCGCGCGTCGGGCCGGCCGGTCGACGCGGACGCCCCGCTCGGCCGCGCCCTCGCCGCCCAGCGGCGGGCCAGCCTGCGCCTCCTGCGCCTGGCGCTGCCCGGCACGCTGCTCTTCGCGCTCGCGGGGCAGGCCGCCCTGGCCGGGCTCACGGTCGTCGCGGTGGCCCTGTCGCGCGACGGGACGCTCAGCGGCGCCGAGGTCGTCGCGCTCGTCGTCGTCGCCGTCCGCTTCCTCGAGCCGTTCTTCACCGCCGCCGGGCTCAGCGCGACGCTCGAGGTCACCCGCGGCTCCCTCCAGCGGATCGGCCGCCTGCTCGCCACGCCCCCGCTCCCCGAGCCCGTCTCCGACGTCGTCCCGGACCCCGTCCCGGGGGCGCCGACGCTCGAGCTGCGCGGCGTCGACTTCGCCTATCCGGGTGGCCCGCCGGTGCTGCGGGGCGTCGACCTCGTCGCCGAGCGCGGGCGGACGGTCGCCGTCGTCGGTCCCTCGGGGTCGGGCAAGAGCACGCTCCTGGCGGTCGCGGCCCGGCTCGCGGACCCGAGCGCCGGCACCGTGCTGCACGACGGGATCCCGGCGCGCGAGCTGCCGCTCGGCGCGCTGAGCGCCCGGATCGGAGCCGTCCTCCAGGACGTCTACCTGCTCGACCTCCCCCTGCTGGAGAACATCCGCCTCGCGCGTCCCGACGCCGGTGACGACGAGGTCCGCGCGGCCGGCTCCGCCGCCCAGCTCGACGACGTCGTCGCGCGGCTGCCGGACGGCTGGCGCACCCGCGTCGGCGAGGCCGGCGCGCTCCTGTCGGGCGGCGAGCGCCAGCGGGTGAGCATCGCCCGCGCGCTCCTGAAGCGGGCGCCGCTGCTCCTGCTCGACGAGGCGACGTCCGCCGTCGACGCGCTGACCGAGCGCGCGCTCGTCGCGGCGCTGCAGGCCGGCGCCGCGGAGCGCGCCACCATCGTCGTCGCCCACCGCCTGGGAACGATCGCCGACGCGGACGAGATCCTCTTCGTCGACGGGGGCGCGGTGGTCGAGCGCGGCACCCACGCCGAGCTGCTGGCGGCGGGTGGGCGCTTCGCCGCCTATTGGCGCCGGCGCGAGGCCGCCGCGGGCTGGACGCTGACGGGCGAGGCCGTCACGGCGGGCTGAGCGCGCGGCGAGTCCCGACGGGCCGTGGCGCGCCGCTCGCCCTCGAGCGCCCCGGTGCCTGCCGCGGGGCCGGTCAGGCGACGGTCTCGACGGGGACCTCGGTGACGGTCGCGCCGTCGATGAGGTAGCTGCGCACCTCGGCCTGCTCCGCGGAGGCGGCGCCCTTCGTGCCGATGATGAGCCACTCCACGCCGGGCCACCCCGCCGCGAAGTTCACGTCGGTCTGCGACGGGTAGGGCGCCGAGACGGTGTGCGAGTGGTAGATCACGCCGAGCTCGTCGCCGGCGTCCTCGATCTCGTCGAGGAGCCGCGCGAGCTTCGGGCCGTCGACCTCGAAGCCGAGCTTCTTCGGTCCCCGGCGGACGTTCTCCAGCTCGTGGACGGCGACGGCCTCGCCGTTGCGCAGCGCCAGGACGCCGCAGCACTCGTCGGGGGCGTCGCGCAGGGCGTGGTCGACGACCTGCGCGAGCAGGTCGGCGGGGATCCGCACCCGTCAGGACCGCTCGTCGGCGGACGACGCGGGCGCCGACTCGCCGGCGGGGCGGGGCGGCGGCGCGGACGCCGTCTCGGCGACGCGCCGCTGCGGCTCGTCCTCGGCGAACGGGTCCGCCGCGGACACGCCGTCCTTGAACTCGCGCAGGCCTCGGCCCAGGGACTTGCCGACCTCGGGGAGGCGCTTCGGTCCGAGGACGAGCAGCGCCACGACGAGGATGATCAGGAGCTCGGGGACGCCGATCGGGCCCATACGCTCACCACCAGACGGTCGAATCGAGGTTCTCGATCTCCTCGATCGGCTTCGTGTAGATGCCGGAGGAGAGGTACTTCCAGCCGTCGTCGCAGACGATGAAGACGATGTTGCCCTCGTCCATCTCGTTCGCGATGCGGACGGCGACGCGGGCGATCGCGCCGGAGCTGACGCCGACGAAGAGGCCTTCCTCGTCGAGGAGCTTGCGCGTCCAGAGGATCGCGTCCTCGTTCGTGACGAAGATCTTCCGATCGAGCAGCGACAGGTCGATGATCGGCGGGATGAAGCCGTCGTCGAGCGAGCGCAGGCCCTGGACCGGCTCGCCCTGCATCGGCTCCGCCGCGACGATCTTCACGCGGTCGCCGAGCTCCTCCTTGAACCGGCGGCCGTTGCCCATGAGGGTCCCGCCGGTGCCGAGGCCGGCGACGAACGCGTCGACCTGGCCGTCGAGCTCCTCGAGGATCTCCAGCGCCGTGCCGTTGTAGTGCGCGCCCGGGTTCGCCGGGTTGCCGTACTGGTAGGGCATGACGTACGTCGGGTCCTCGCGGGCCATCTGCTCCGCGAGGGCGACGGCGCCGTTGGAGCCCTGGTCGCCCGGCGAGTACACGATCTCCGCCCCGTACATCCGGAGGAGGTCGGTGCGCTCCTTCGTGACGTTGTCGGGCATGACGACCTTCAGCCGGTAGCCCTTGCGCTTGGCGATCATCGCCAGCGCGATCCCGGTGTTGCCCGACGTCGGCTCGAGGATGATCGAGTCCGGGCCGATCGTGCCGCGGGCCTCGGCGTCCTCGATCAGCGCCTTCGCGACGCGGTCCTTCACCGAGCCCGTCGGGTTGGCGGACTCGAGCTTCGCCCAGATCCGGACGCCGGGCTTCGGCGAGATGCGCTTGAGCTCGACGAGCGGCGTGTTGCCGATCGACTGGACGATGTCGCCGTAGCGGCCCGCGCAGGGGCGGTTCTCGAGCGGAGGGAGCGCCATGACTTCAGGAAGTGTAGCTACGCGGTGGCGCGGGCCCGCCGGCCTCGACGCACGGGCGGGAACGGGGCGCGCCGCCGCTCGGCGGTCCCCGTCGCCGCGCTGGGGCCGGGGCTACTTCGGGCCGACGTACTGGAGGAAGAGCGCGCCGCCGCTGCAGCTGAAGGCGAGGTAGTTGTAGCGGGTGCTCACCGACACGTCGGTGACCGTGCCCTGGCCCTCGGGGCACTGCCCCTGGGGGATGCTGTAGCCGCCGCGGCGGCGCGTCTCGTCGATGAGCTCCACCTCGAGGCAGGCGTGCACTCCGTTGCCGAAGGCGATCGCGCTGCCGCCCGCGTTCGACGCCGGCGCCGCCTGCGTGTTGCCGAAGCGCTTGACCCGGATCTTCGCCTTCGCGGTCTCGGCCCGGTACGCGCCGCCGGCGCGGGTGAACGTGATCGAGCGGACGAGGCCTCGCCGGCGGCCGGTGGACATGTCGCCACCGTCGGTCTGCGGGTGGTGGCCCTCGGTGATCCGCCGGCGTCCCCCCGCCCGGCGGATGGTCCAGACGACGCCGTCGCGCTCGTAGGCGGCCTGTGCCCCGTTGAAGGTCGTCGACGGGGACGAGATCCCGCCGCCGGTGAGCAGCCGCCGGACCTTCCCGGCGTGCCAGAGGAAGAGCCCGAGATCGGTCGAGACGTAGACGTACTTCGAGTCGCCCGAGACGGCCACGCCGGTCGCCGCCCCGGGGGCGGCGATCCGGGCGATCCCCCCGCCGCCGACCTTGCGGATGAAGGCCCCGGTGCCCCCGGGGTTGCCGTCGGCGGTGAGGTTCGTCGCGGTCGAGAGGAACGCCAGCAGGCGCGCGCCCCGCGCCTGGTCGCGACCACCGCTCCAGCCCGAGATCGAGGCGCCCCACGAGTCGCCGTCGGCGGCCACCCCGCCGGGTGCGACCGACACGAGGTCCGAGCGGCCGAGCGTCCAGTGGTTCGCGTTCTTCGAGACCCGCCCGGTCCGGACCGCGACGAAGACGTTCCGGCGCCCCGGGGTCACCGGGACGGCGATGTCGGTGGCCGTCGAGGTGTAGGCGACGTAGCGGTTCGCGCGGCTGTCGCGCGAGAACGCCGGCTCGCTGGCCACGCCGTTGGGGACGCCGCCGTCGGGCCGCCGCGCGAGCAGCTGCTGCTTGGCGGTGTAGCTCTTCGGGCCGGTCCAGCCCCGCGCGCACGTCCCGCCCGAGAGCCGCGGCTGCGCCTGGGCCTCGGGACCGCCGCTCGCCGCGGCGCTGCCGGCCGAGAGGCCGACGGCCCCGGTCGCGACCGCCGCAGCGGTGGTGGCGACCGCGGAGAGCAGTCGTCGTCGTGGGGTGGCGGGGGTCGTGCGCACGTGGATCCTGGGGGCCGGGGCGCGACCGCCGCCGGAGCGGTGGTCGCGGTCGTCGCTCAGCGCATCGGTCGGGGCGAGCCGCACCTGAACCGGACGAACGTCCAGCCGGCGCGAGGGACGCCCCGTCCTGCCGACCCGCGCTCGGTCGCGGCGACCGAGCGCGGGTCGGGCGGCGGCTCAGCTCGTGGACAGGACGACGGGGAAGACCGCGTCGGCACCGCGCCGGCGCAGCTGGCCCCCCACCATCGCCAGCGTCCATCCGCTCTGCCGCACGTCGTCGACGAGCAGGGCGCGGCCCGGCGGCACCGTCCCCTCGACGGCGAACGCCCCGCGGACGTTCGCCGCCTGCTGGGCGGCGCCGTGCTGCGCCGCCTGCGGCGGACGGTCCTCGCGACGGACGACCACCGGCGCCCAGGGCAGCTCGAGCCGCGCGGCCAGGCGCTCGCCGAGGTCCTGGACGACGTCCGGCTCGCCGCGCCGGGAGGGCACCGCGGCGACCCACTGCACCGGGACGCGCCAGTCGCGGACGAGCGCGGCCAGCGCGTCGACCGTCTCGTCCGAGACCCGGCCGGCGCCGAGCTCGCGCCGCGCCTGATCGTCCCAGCCCGCGTCGCCGCGGCGGGCGAGCGCCCGCCCCGGCTCCACCCGCACGTCCTGCGGGATCTTGCGCAGCGCGCCGCTGGTCGCGTCCGGCGCCATCCGCTTCGGGTCGAAGTCGACGGGCCGGGAGCGGAGGTGCTGCTGCGCCTCGCGCACGAGCGCGACGTGGGCGTCGCCCTCCAGCGGCTGGTGCCGGGGACCGGCGCAGACCGCGCAGCGCCCGCAGTCCTGCGGATCGGGATCGTCGAGCTGCTCCTGGAGCGTGCGCATGAGGCAGCGCCCGTCGCTGCCGAACGCCGCCATCGCGCGCTGCTCCTCGCGCCGGAGCTCGGTGACGTGCGCGTAGCGGTCCGCGTCGTAGCGCCAGTCGCTCTCGGGGACGGCGATCCAGCGGCCGCCGGCGCGCCGCACGGCGCCCTCGACGTCGAGGATCTTCAGCATCGCCTCGAGCCGCGTGAGGCCGAGGTTCACGCGCGACTGCAGCTCGCGGCTCGTGAGGCCCGCCTCCCCCGCCTCGTCGAGCGCGGCGCGCACCTCGGCCACGCGCTCGGCCGTGGGGAACGCCTGGCTGATGAAGAAGTCCTGGATCCGGCGGTCCTCGCGACCGCGCAGAAGGACGACCTCCGCGTGGTCCACGCCGCGGCCGGCGCGACCGACCTGCTGGTAGTAGGCCACGACCGATCCGGGGGCCTGGTAGTGGACGATGAACCCGAGGTCCGGCTTGTCGTAGCCCATGCCCAGGGCGCTCGTGGCCACCACGACCTTCACCTCGTCGCGGCGCAGGCGCTCCTCCAGCGCGATCCGCGCCTCGCTGTCCTGCTGACCGGTGTAGGCCGCCGCCGCGATGCCGTGCTCGGCGAGGAACCCGGCGACCTGCTCGGCGTCGGACACGGTCAGCGCGTAGACGATCCCCGACCCGGGCAACGGCGCCTCCCCCGTCGCCGGATCCGCGCGGAGGTGCTCGACGAGCCACGCCAGGCGCTCGGCCGGATGCGCGAGCTCGACGACCTCCAGCCGCAGCGACCGGCGGGCGAGCGAGCCGCGGTACGTGCGCAGCACCGGTGCCGCCTCGTCCGGTCCCGCGCCCGCTCGCGGGGCGGTGAGCTGCTCCGTGACGTCGGCGACCACGCGATCGTTCGCGGTGGCGGTCGTGCCGAGGACGGCCGCCTGCTGCGGCAGCCCGGCGAGGACGTCCCCGATCCGGCGGTAGTCGGGCCGGAAGTCGTGGCCCCAGTCCGAGACGCAGTGCGCCTCGTCGATCACGAGCAGGCCGGTCCGCCCGGCGACCACGGGCAGCAGGCGCTCCCGGAAGCGGTCGGCGTTCAGCCGCTCCGGGCCGATGAGGAGCAGGTCGACGGCGTCCTGCTCGATGAGGCCCTCGATCGTCGCCCACTCGGCCTGGTTCGTCGAGTTCACCGTGTGGGCCCGCAGGCCCATCGCCTCGGCGGCCTGGAGCTGGTTGCGCATGAGCGCCAGCAGCGGCGAGACGATGAGCGTCGGGCCGGCGCCGCGGGCGCGCAGGAGCGCCGTGGCGACGAAGTACACGGCGCTCTTCCCCCACCCGGTGCGCTGGACGCAGAGCACCCGCGCGCGGTCCTCGACGAGGTCGCGGATCGCGTCGAGCTGGTGCTCGCGGAAGGTCGCCCGCGGATCGCCCGTCAGCGCCCGCAGGCGGGCGAGCGCCTCGTCCTCGAGCGCCGGGGCCGTCTCGGTCATCGTGGTCGACATCCCGACCGATGGTGCCCGATCGCGGGCCGCGCGTGACCGTCGCACCGCACCGGTTCGGTGCCGATCCGGTGTCGCGGGCGCGTCGGCGCGCGCCTCAGGCGGGCGGCGCGTCGAGCACTCGCGCGACGAGCCCGCGGTAGAGCAGCGCGATCGCGTCCCCGAAGAGCTCGGCCGGGAACCCGTCGGGATCGGCGGCGTGCTTCTGCGCGAGGCCCGCGGACAGCGCGAGGATCGTGGCCGCCATGCCGTCGGCGGCCGCCGCGACGGAGGCCGGCGCGCCGAGCCGCTCCGCGCGGACCGCGAGCGCGCGGGCCAGCGCGCTTCGCAGGCGGACCTCCCGCTCGGCCGCGCGGGCGCCGAGCGCCCCCGGGCCGCTGGCTCGCACGTACGCGCGACACCGCCCCCGACCGGCGGCGGAACCGGTCGCTGCGGCCGACCGCCCGGCGACGTCCGGCCGCCGAGCGACCGGACCCGCGGGCGAGGGCGCTAGCGGCCGCCGGCCATCGCCGGCAGGATGACGAGCTCGTCGCGCTCGCCGACGCCCGTGTCGAGGCCGTCGAGCACGCGGACGTCCTCGTCGTTGAGGTAGACGTTGACGAACCGGTTCAGGTCGCCGTCGGCGCCGAAGAGCTGCGCCTGCAGCTCCCCGTGCGCGGACACGAGGGCGTCGAGCACCTCGCGGACCGTCGCGCCGTCGGCGGACACCTGACGCTCGCCGCCGACGGCGGGGCGGAGCACCGGGGGGATGCGGATCGTGGCCATGGGTTCCTGATCGTAGACGGGTCGGCCGCGGCTCAGCCGGCGGCGGCGCAGAAGGCCTCGTAGTCCGGGAACACGCCCATCTCCTCGTCGGAGATCGACGCGGGGTCCCGCGAGCAGACGGGGCACTCCGGATCGCGGCGGACCTTCACCTCGCGCATCTCGGCCGCGAGGGCGTCGTACATCAGGAGGCGGCCGCGCAGCGAGTCGCCCTGCTCGATGATGAGCTTGATGACCTCGGTGGCCTGGAGCAGGCCCGCGGTGCCCGGCAGGACGCCGAGGACGCCGTTGGCGCCGCACGACGGCGCCAGCTCGGCGGGGGGCGGCGTCGGGAAGAGGCAGCGATAGCACGGGCCGTCGTGCGCGGTGTCGAACACCGACAGCTGCGCCTCGAAGCCGAGGATCGCCGCGCTCACGACGGGCTTGCCGAGGCGGACCGCGGCATCGTTGATGAGGTAGCGCGTCGGGAAGTTGTCCGTGCCGTCGACGATCACGTCGTACTGGCGGAAGAGCTCCAGCACCGTGTCGGCCTCGAGCCGCTGCTGGTGCTGGACGACCGTGACCTCGGGGTTCAGGTCGTTGATCCGCTGCGCGGCCGACTCGACCTTCGGCACGCCGATGGTCGCCGTGCCGTGGACGACCTGGCGCTGGAGGTTCGAGAGGTCGACGACGTCGTCGTCGACGATCCCGAGGGTGCCGACGCCGGCGGCGGCGAGGTACAGCGCGTTCGGCGAGCCGAGCGCGCCGGCGCCGATCAGCAGGACCTTCGAGTCGATGAGCTTCAGCTGCCCGTCGATGCCGACCTCGTTGATGAGGATGTGGCGGCTGTAGCGCTCGCGCTGCTCGGCGGTGAGGCTGCGCGGGACGTCGACCTCGTAGCCGCGGTCCTTCCACAGCGTGTAGCCGCCGGTCATCGACTCGACGCGCTCGTAGCCGAGATCCTCCTTCAGCGTGCGCGCGGCGAGCGCCGACCGGTTGCCCGAGGCGCAGTAGAGGACGACGCGCTTGGCGCGGTCGCCGACGGCCCCGTCGATCCGCGACTCGAGGAAGCCGCGCGGGACGTGGACGGCGCCCGGCAGCTTGCCCGCGGCGACCTCGTCGCTCTCGCGGACGTCGATGATCGCGACGTCCGGGTCCCAGAGGACCTCGTGGACCTGCGTGGGGTCGACCTCGTCGACCGCGCTCTTGACCTGGCGGACGAACTCCGCACCGGAGGGGGTCATGCCATCACCTGAAGATCCATCGGAATAGACGCTTTACAAAATGTAGCAATGGGTGCGCGCAGGCTCCTCGGAGATCCCCGGCGCCGATCCGCTCACGACGGACCCGGCGACCGGGCGCGGGACGGGCGGCGACCTCGATCCTGCCGTACTCTCGCTCCTCGGTGCATCCCCGCGTTCTCTTCGGTCTCGTCGTCACCTGCCTGATCGCCCTCGGCGTGACCGCGGTCCTCGCCCTGGCGCGACCCGCCGCGGATCGGCAGGAGCTCGCGGACGGCGTCATCAGCGCGAGCTCGCCCTTCGCCGGCGCGTCCCGCGGCGGCCACCCCTCCCCGGCCTTCCGCCTCCCGGACCAGCGTGGTCGCGCCACGACGCTCGCGCAGCTGCGCGGGCGGCCGGTGATCCTGACGTTCCTCTACAGCACCTGCGAGGACACCTGCCCGGTGATGGCGCGCCAGATCGCCGGCGCGCTGGACCGCCTCGACGAGCCGGTGCCGTCGATCGCCATCAGCGTCGATCCCGAGGGCGACACGCCCAGCTCGGCGCAGCGGTTCCTCAACAAGATGCGCCTCGGGGACCGGATGCGGTTCCTGCTCGGCTCGCGCGAGGAGCTGCACCCCGTCTGGCGCGCGTACGGCATCCGCCCGCAGGGCGACGGGTTCGAGCACAACGCCTACGTCGTGCTGCTCGACGCGCAGGGCCGCCAGCAGGTGGCGTTCCCGGCGGACAAGCTCACCGACGACGACCTGCTGCACGACGTGCGGGTGCTCCAGGCGCGAGCGTCGTCGAACGCGGCGACCACCGGCCGCTGACCCGCCGGCGGCCGCGGTCAGGCGAGCTGGGCGCCGATCACGGCGACGGCGGCGTCCTCGCGATCGCGAGCCGCGACGTACACCGCCCACCGCTCGTCGCTCGGCTGCCGGGACCAGGCCGTCCAGGCGTCGCGGACGTCGTCGCGCGCCGCCATCCAGGCCGCGCGAAGGACGTCGTCCTCGTCCGTCCGTCGCACGACGATCTCGTGCGTGTCGGCGACCGAGTCGAGGAGCACGTGGAGCTCGGGGGTGTCGCAGGTGCGCATGGGGCTGGGCTGGTTCGCGGGCGCCGGACCTCGGCGCGCTCACCCCGGTGAACCCCGGAGTCGGCGGGAGGTTGCGCGACCTGTGCGCAACGCCACCGAGCGCTCGTCGGACCGTCGTGTCGTGAAGGCTATCGGCGCCTCGGACACTTCCCGGGAGCCCCGCTGGACAAACGGCCGAGCGGGGTCGAACGCCCGCGCCGGAGCGCCGTCGACGCGCGCCGATCAGGAGCGCGAGGTGCCGTCGAGCAGCTCGTCGCCGTCGTCCTCGAGCGCGTCCTCGTCCGGCATGCGCCGGCCGGCGTACCAGAGGCCGCCGGCGACGAACAGGACGGGCGCCAGGTACAGGAGGACGTGGTACCAGTGGCCGGCGTGCGCGAGGGGCGTCACGACAGCAACCATAGCCCGAGCGACGTGAACGCCACCATCACGGCGAGCATCCAGTACTGGGAGCGCACGGCCGCGCGCGGTCCGCGGAACGTCCGCAGGGCCAGGTCGTGCGCGGCGACGAGGCCGGCGACGTGGCCGCCGACGAGCGCGGCGACCTGCAGGTACCAGGTCGCCTCGGGGGAGATGATCCCGTAGTCGACGCCCCAGCCGGCCGTGCCGAAGAGGTTCGAGCCGTCGCCCCGCGGGTCCGACAGCAGGAACCCGAGCGCCTGCCCCTGGATGAGCAGCAGCGACACGTAGTGCGCGACGGCGTAGCCGATGGCGATCGGGGCGAGCGTCGGGGCGAAGCGCCCGAGCAGGTCGACGTCGCGCAGCCGCTCGCGGTCGACGCTGCGCACGCCCGCGACCCCGAGGCGCACGAAGAGCGTCACGAGCCCGACGGCGAGGAGGATCCCGACGGTCGCCGCGGCGGTCGCGGCGCTCGAGGCGCCGAGCCCGAGGTCGCCGAAGAGGTCCTCCAGCGTCGTGCCGAGGGCCCCGTCGGAGGACCAGAGCTCGCCGTTGGAGATGCCGTCGAAGGTCGTCGTGCCGATGAGCGTCAGCACGACGGCCGCGAGGCCCGGGCTCGGCTCGATCGTCGCCAGGCCGCTGCCCGGGACGCGCAGGCGCACCCGGCCGCGCTCCCAGTGCACCGGGGCGAGGGTCGCCGCGAGGGCGAAGTAGCGCCCGAAGCCGTCGGCCCGGTCCAGGAACGTCGTCCCGTAGAGCCCGCAGCCCACGAGCATCGCCGCGCCGTAGAGCAGCGCCAGCACGCCGAGCAGCTGGGGGTCGTCGCGGTTGCCCGCCGCGAGCTCGAGCCACGCGAAGACGAGCAGCACCGCGGCGGCCGGCCACGCGCCGACCCGCTCCGGGTAGCGCAGCGGCGCGGGCAGGGCGTCGGGGCCGCCGGCCCGCCGGGCGATCCAGCCCCCGGCGTCGGCGATCGCCCGCCACGGGCTCAGGGCGCGCCAGACGTCGCCGACGACGAGCGACAGCACCGGGAGGCCGACCCAGAAGCCGACGTAGACCATCGTCGGCGCGAGGTTCGACTGCGGGTTGTCGATCCCGCTGAGCCCGGCCCAGATCGTGAGCCCGTACAGGCCGACGCCGATCGCGCCGAGCGCGACGCGCCCGGCCGCCTGCGCGCCGACGGGCACTCGCAGGACCCGGCCCTCGGCGAGCACGGCGAGCCGCGGGCGGTGCCACAGCACCGTCAGGCCGACGAAGGAGACGACGAGGACGATCGCCGCCGCCCACGCGAACAGCCACTCCGGGATCGGGAGCTCCCGGCCGCCGGCGAGGCCGTGGGCGTCGGCCGCGGCCGGGACCGCGAGCGTCGACGCGCCGACGGCGAGGAGGGCCACGACCGGCGGGACGAGCCGCGATCGACGCGCGGACGGTGACCGGCGCAGCATCGCCCGGATGGTAGGCGCGCCCACCCGCCCGGCGTCGCGCGGTGCGACGGCCGCGCCGCACCGGGTCTTCGGCGGCGGTACCGTGGCTCGCCCGATGCGCGCGCCCGAGCGAGCGATCCCCGCCCCGCCGTTCCCCCGCCCCGCGCGGTGGGTGAACGTCGCGATGCTGCGCTTCGACCAGCAGCGCGGACGTCCCGTCCTCGTCGAGTTCTGGGACTTCTGCCGGCCGGCGTCGATCCGCGACCTCGCGCACCTGCAGGCCTGGCACGACCGCTACGCCGAGCACGGCCTGCGGGTCGTCGGCGTCCACACGCCGGCCACGGACCTCTCGCGGGGCCGCGAGGCCGTCGAGGCCGCCTGCGCGCGCCTCGGCGTGACGTTCCCGGTCCTCGTCGACGACGACGCGGCGTACTTCAAGGAGTACGAGGCGCCGGGCTGGCCGTCGCGCTACCTCTTCGACGGCGAGAGCTGGCTCGTGGACTACCAGCACGGCGAGGGCGGGTTCCGCGAGACCGAGCTGGCGATCCTCGAGCTCCTCGGACGCGACGAGGAGCCCCTGGCCCCGCTGCGCCCGGTCGACGACGACGACGCCCTGATCGTCATGCCGACGCCCGACCAGCCGGGCGCCTGGTCCGGCGAGTACGTCGGTGGCGAGGTCTGGGCCGTCGTCGAGCCGCCCGAGGGCGAGCCCGGCGCCGTGATCGTCAACGGCGAGACCGTCGTCGTCGACGCACCCGGGGCGCACCTCCTGCTGGCGCACCCCCACGCGGTCCGCGGCACGCTCGAGCTCGAGGCCGCGCCCGGCACCACGGTGCACGAGGTGAGCTTCGCGCCCGGCCTCGCGCCGCCCGCCGCCTGACGCGCGATCCGCGGGTCGCCTCGCCGGCGCGGCCCAGCCGAGCACCGGCCGTCCGGGCTGCGCGGGGCTCCTCAGCCCGCCGGGGCGTGCGCCGGCCGCTCGTCCTGGCCCGCCCACGGGTCGTCCAGCGCGTCGAGCAGGCCCAGCAGCTCGGGACGTCCATCGGCGTCGATCCGCACGGCCCGTCCGGGCCAGTAGGGCGATCCGGGGCCCTCGCCGCTCAGCGGCACGCCGTTGTGGACCCAGCAGCCGCTGTTCCACAGCCGGCCGCCGTGCTCGGTCCGCCACTCCCAGGCGGCGTCGCCCGCCAGGGGCCCGGCGCGGTGCAGGTGCCCGACGACGACGTGGTCCGCGCGCACCCCGAGCGCATCGATCATCCGCGCCATCCCGCGCAGCCCGCCGATCCGCAGCGTGTCCGGATCGATCCGGTGCTCGAGGTCGCCGAGGCCGGCCCGCGCGAGCGCGCGGACGGTGGCGGGCACCGCGACGCGCAGGGCTCGAGCGCGGGCGCCCCGCCCGTGGTTCAGCGTCTCCCACACGCCGCTGGAGGTCCGCTGCGACGCGCTCGCCGTCGCGGTCCGCGCGTACTCTGCCATCCCGTCGAGCCACCCGTAGCCCGGCGCGAGCAGCCGCTCGAACTCCTCCGGCGTCCGCGCCTCGCCCGGCGGGACCCCCTGCGCCCGGGCGACCACCGCGGCGACGAGCCGCTCGACGGTCGGCATCCGCCAGACGACGTCCTGGTAGTGCCCGTGGGTGACGTAAACGCCGCCCCGGCTGTCCGTCGGCGGCGCGACCCACACCCCGGGATAGGCGCAGCGGACGCGCGGTCCGCCCCCGTCCCGACCGGCCCGGAGCGCGTCGGCGACCGCGCCGGCGAGCGGCGAGACCTCGTGCGGCTCGGCGAGCGTCGCGATCGGCAGCGGCGTTCCCGCGAGGCGCCGCGCGTGGAGCCAGGGCCGGAGGAGCCGGTGGTCGTGGTTGCCGGCCAGGACGACGATCTCGCCGTCCGGGCGCAGGGCGGCGCCGAGCGCGCCGAGCGCGTCGCGCGCCCGGTCGAGGATCAGCGGCGCGGGGCCGTGGCGCAGCTCGAGCAGGTCGCCGGCGAGGACGAGGCGGTCGACGCCGCCGATCGCCGCGACGAGGCGCTCGCGCGCCGCTCCCGGACGGCGCAGGACGTCGTCGCCGCGCGCCGCGCCGAGGTGCAGGTCGGACAGGACGAGCGTCGCGCGGCCGGGCTCGAGGACCCCCTCGGGCGTCGCCGCCGCGTCGGCCGGGCGCAAGCGCGTCGGCGGGTCAGGCGCCGACGGTCTCGGCGCGGGCGACGCGGATCGCCTTGGGCAGCATGAACCGGACGTCCTCGCGGACCACCTCGAGCTCCCGCACGTCGGTCGTCCCGCGGACGCGGAAGAGGTCGACGAGCTCCTCGACGAGCTCGTCCGGCGCCGAGGCGCCGGAGGTGATGCCGATCGTCCGCCGCCCGACGAGCCACTCCTCCTGGACCTCGCGGGCGTTGTCGATGAGGTAGGAGTCGGTGCCGAGCTCCCGCGTGACGTCGACGAGCCGCAGGGAGTTGGACGAGTTGCGCGAGCCGATGACGAGCACGAGGTCGCACTGGGCGGCGAGCTGCTTCACCGCCATCTGGCGGTTCGTCGTCGCGTAGCAGATGTCGTCCTTGCGCGGGCCCGTGATGTGCGGGAAGCGCTCGCGCAGCCGGTCGATGATCTCGCGCGTCTCGTCGACGGAGAGCGTGGTCTGGGAGATGTAGGCGAGCTTCTCGACGCCGGGGTCGATCTCGAGCCGGTCGACGTCGGCCACGGTCTCCACGAGCGTGATGTGGTCGGGGGCCTCGCCCATCGTGCCCTCGACCTCCTCGTGCCCGGCGTGCCCGATGAGGATCATCCGGTAGCCCTCCTCCGCGAACTTCACCGCCTCGCGGTGGACCTTCGTCACGAGGGGACAGGTCGCGTCGATCGTCCGCAGGCCCCGCTGCTCGGCGTCGGCGTGGACGGCCGGGCTGACGCCGTGGGCGCTGAAGATCGTGATCGCGCCCTCCGGGATCTCCTCCGTCAGCTCGTCCACGAAGATCGCGCCGCGGGCGCGCAGCGTCTCGACCACGTGCTTGTTGTGGACGATCTCCTTGCGGACGTAGACCGGGGGCCCGTAGAGCTCGAGCGCCTGCTCGACGGTCTGCACCGCGCGGTCGACGCCGGCGCAGTAGCCCCGCGGCTTCGCCAGCAGGACGGTCTCCGGGGTGGCGAGCGTGCTCACACGTCCATGGTACGGACTGCCGCCCGGCGGGGCGAGCCAATCTCCGACTCACGAGGTCGGCGTTCCGTCGAGTCCCGGCGCCGGCGTCCCGGACGCCCGGGCGCCCCGCGGCGCCCCGCTAGCGCCGGCGCTCGGCGATCAGCCAGTCGACCATCGTCTCGCCGGTGGCGTCGATCGCCCGCTCCGAGAGCCGGCGCAGGCGGTCGTCGAGGCCCTGCTTGTAGGGGTAGGACCAGTCGATGAGGTCGACCGCCGGGACGCCGCGCCGCAGGAACGGGACGTGGTCGTCGATGATCGTCGGCCCGGTCGCGTCGGGGAACGCCCGCGCGACGCCGACGCGGGCGGCGGCGGCGCGCACCCGGCGCCAGAGCGCCGGGTCGGACTGGCCCTCGCGCGGCAGGCGCAGGCCGCGCCCGGCCACGTAGTCGACGACGGCCACGGCGCCGAGCTGCCCGGCGTGGGCCGCGGCGTAGGCCGTCGATCCGCGCAGCCCGTCCTGCTCGAACCGCGCCTCGGAGCCGCCCGGCGGCAGCTCCTCGCCGTCCAGGAGGACGAAGCGGACCTCGCGCCGGGACGGCGCCGGCTCGCCGTCGCGGGCCGCGCGGCGGCGCTCCCGCCGGTCGGCGGCCAGGAGCGCGCGCGCCGCCTCCACGACGACCGCGGTGCCGGCCGCCGAGTCGTTGGCCCCGACGAACCCCCGGGGCGCGAGCTGCGTGTCGTAGTGGGCGGCGAGGACGATCGCGGGTCGCCCGCGCCCGCTGCCGCGGGCCGGCATCCGGCCGACGACGTTGCGGAGGCCGGGGTGCCCGGCCACGGGCTCGGTGCGCCCGAGCGGCAGCCGCCGGACGAGGCGGGCGCGGACCCGGGCCAGGCGCTCCGAGCCGCTCGGGCGCTGCCCCTCGGCGACCTGGTCGCGGACGAGCCGCAGCGCCGCCGCGGCGTCGAAGCGCCGGGTCCGCGCCTCGGGCACCGCCGGGTCCGGTCGACGGGCGGCGGCGGCCTCGCGCTCGAGAACCGCCGCCGTGGGCGGGACGGGCAGGGCGTCGTCTCCCCCGCCCCCGGCCATCGCGATCGCCGCGACCGCGCCGAGCAGCGCCAGGAGGCCCGCGACCACCGTCGCGAGCCGCAGGCGCGACGGGACGCGACGCGACGGGACCGCCATGCCGACCACGGTAGACCGTGCGCCCCGCCGGCGCGACCGGCCCGCGCACGCGCGACGGGCGCACGGCCCTCGCGGGACGGCGCGGGCCGGGGTACGCTTGCGGCGCCCCGGCGGGACGCCCCCGCCCCCGCCGGCGGCGTCCGGTGACGCGACGACGGGAGGAGCACGGCATGGCGAGGACCTCGGACCGCCTGACGGCGGTCGACGCCGGCTTCCTGCACCAGGAGGGCCCCGCGGCGCACATGCACATCGGCGGGGTCACGGTCTTCGAGGGGCCCGCGCCGCCGCAGGAGGAGGTCCTCGACCAGATCCGCTCGCGCCTGCACCTGCTGCCGCGCTACCGCCAGCGGCTCGCCCGCCCGCCGCTGCAGAGCGGCAACCCGGTCTGGATCGACGACCCCGCGTTCAACCTCGAGTATCACGTCCGGCGCACGGCGCTGCCGACGCCGGGCAGCCGCAGCCAGCTGCGCGAGGCCACCGCCCTCATCTTCAGCCAGCGGCTCGACCGGTCCAAGCCGCTCTGGGAGCTGTGGGTCGTCGAGGGGATCCGCAACGACCGCTGGGCGATGATCTCCAAGACCCACCACGCCTTGATCGACGGCATCAGCGGCATCGACATCGCCACCGCGCTGCTGGATCTCGGGCCGGAGCCGATGGAGGTCCCGCATCCGGACCAGGCGTGGCAGGCACGGCCCGTGCCCACCCCCGCCGAGCTGCTGGTCGAGGGGATGGTCGGCGCGGCCCGGGCGGGCGTGAAGGGCCTCACCCGCGCCGTCGAGGCGGTCGGCCGTCCCCGCGCCGCGGTCGACCGCGTGCGCGAGATCGGCGAGGGCGTCGGCGAGATGGCGTGGGCGCTCATGAACCCGGCGCCCGACACGCCGCTGAACGTCCCGATCGGCCCGCACCGGCGCTACCGGGCGGTCGAGTCGGACCTCGCGACGTTCCGGCGGATCAAGGGCGCCTTCGGCGGCACGGTGAACGACGTCGTGCTCGCCGTCGTCACGAGCGCGCTGCGCGACTGGCTGCACGAGCGGGGCGTGCGGACGGAGGGCCTGGAGCTGCGGGCGCTCGTGCCGGTCTCCGTGCGCACGGAGGACGAGCGCGGGCAGCTCGGCAACCGCCTGACCGCGATGCGCGGCCCCCTGCCCGTCTACGTCGACGATCCGCGGCAGCGCCTGGAGGTCATCCGGCGGTCGATGGAGGGCCTGAAGGAGAGCAAGCAGGCCCTCGGGGCCGAGACGATCTCCAACGTCCAGAACTTCGCGCCCCCGACCGTGCTCGCCCAGGCCTCGCGGCTGACGTTCTCCACGCGGCTCTTCAACGTCCTCGTGACGAACATCCCGGGGCCGCAGTTCCCGCTCTACTTCCACGGCCGCCGGATGGAGCGCGCGTTCCCCGTCGCGTTCCTGCCGAAGGACCACGCCCTGGCGATCGCGATCCTCTCCTACGACGGCGCGATCAACTTCGGGCTCGTCGGCGACCACGACGCGCTGCCGGACCTCGAGCTGCTGGCGGACCGCCTGCGGGCCGCGATCGACGAGCTCGCGGCGCTCGCCGAGGAGGCCGAGCCGGCACCCCGGCGCCGTGCCTCGCGCTCGGCGTCCTGACCGGGGTGGCGACCCGGGCGGCGCTCAGCGGCGTCGCAGGGTGAGCGTCGCGCGCGTCGGACGGGCGGCGCGGTTGCCGGCCTCGTCGATCGCGCGGAGGGCGTAGCGGCTGCGGCCGCGCGGCACCGTGACCGTCAGCCGGCCGCGCTTGGCGACGCCGATCCGCTTGAACCGCTTGCCGACCTGGCGGTAGACCTCGACGCGGTCCACCCCGGAGGCGACCAGCGGCTTCGTCGCCTTGTCCGTGGCGGTCCACTGCAGGCGCAGGCGCCGCTCGGTGGTCGTGCGGGAGCGGGTGCGGAAGGTCGCGCGCGGCGCGCGCAGGTCGATCCGCCGGGCGGTATCGACCGCCTTGCCGGCGTTCACGATGCCCCAGCCGAGCTCCTCGCTGTAGCCGCCCGCCCGGGTCGCCGTCTCCTTCACGACGCGGGCGACCGCGGCGGCGTCGAGATCGGGGTTGGCCGCGCGCACGAGGCCGGCGACGCCGGCGACGATCGGCGTGGCCATCGACGTGCCCTGCAGGTGGGCGTAGCGCGTGTCGCCACCGAACGCCACCCGGCAGCCGCAGGCGCGGTTCACCGTGCCGTCGGGGTTGACGCTCGTCTGCTCGAACGCCGTCCTCGTCGCCGGGAACGCGCCGAGCAGCCCGCCGGGCGCCCCGTCGGCGACGTACGTGCCGTAGGCCGCGACGCTGATCTGGCTGCCACGGCCCGCGAACGCGGCGCGCGTGCCGTCGGCCTGCGCCGCCGTCACGGTCAGCCCGGTCCCGGCGTTCAGGTCGGCACCGGTGCCGCTGGGCTGCAGGACGTTCGCGGGGTACCCCTGCTCGACGACGGGACGGTCGGCGGCCGCGGCGACGGCGACGATGCCGTCCTCGGCCGCGCGCTGCAGCGCCTCGCGGATCGCGATCGGGGCGGTGGCCTCGTCGTCGACGCCGAAGCTCATGACGATCGCGTCCGCGCCGAGCTCGCGAGCGCGGTCGATCGCCTGGGCGACGCTCGAGTCGTAGAGATCGCTCTTCACCGTGATGAGCCGACAGCGCCCGCCCGCGCCGACGGTGCCCGCCGCGTCGTTGAACGCCGAGCAGGCGAGGGAGGCAACGTGGGTGCCGTGCCCGACCTCGTCGGAGCCGATCGTCCCGGTGATCGTGCCCGTCGAGGCCTGCGCGGCGACGATCGGCTGCAGCTGGGGGTGGCTCGTGTCGACGCCCTGGTCGATCACCGCGATCTTGATGCCGTCGCCGTTGACGACGTCCCACGCGGCGGGGAGGTTCAGCTTCTGGACCCACCATCCGGCGGTGACGCCCGCCGGGGCGCCCGGGTCCTGCTGGGTGAGGACCGGGTCGTTGGGCAGGGCCCGCAGGCCGGCGCGGTGCTCGGCGACGACCTGGACCACGCGCGGATCGCTGCGCAGGGCGGTCGTCAGGGCCTGCCGTCCGTCGGCCGGGGCGGGGATCGCGATCGTCGCGGTCGTGCCGCGCTGGTCGGCGCCGACCGTGACGGGCGCGGTGCGCGGCGCGGCGCTCGAGGCCGCGCGCGGGGTGGCCAGGCGCAGTCCCGCGCGGCTGCCGGCGCGTCGGGCGACGTCGCCGAGGCGCCGCTCGAGCGCGCGCGCCGAGCCGCCGTCGGTCCCGCGCACCGTCACGAGCAGCCGCCCGGTGGGCGCGCTGACGGCGGGATCGCGCAACGCGGAGGGCGTCGCGGCGCCGGCGGCCGTGGGCCAGGCGGCGATCGCGACGACCGCGAGCGGCAGGAGGGCGGTGCGGCGGCGAGTCATCGTCCTCTCCCGGAACCCGCGACGGAGGCGGAAGGTGCGCCCGGGCGCCGCCGCGACGTCGTCGGGGACGGGAGCAGGGGACCGCGAGATGGCGAGGCCGGACTCAGAACCCGAGGGCGAACTTCGCGTCCTCGCTCATCTTGTCCGGCGACCACGGCGGGACGAAGGTGACCTCGGAGCTCACGCCGGTGATCCCCTCGAGCTCGCCCACGAACTCCTCGATCTGCGCCTCGACCTGCGGCCCGATCGGGCAGCCGGGCGTCGTGAGGGTGTAGGTCACGTGGGCGTGCCCCTCCTCGATCGAGATGCCGTAGATCAGCCCGAGTTCGACGAAGTCGAGGCCCAGCTCCGGGTCGATCACGTTGGCGAGCGCGGACTCCACGTCCTCGACGGTGGCCATGGGTCGAGTGTCGCACACGAGCCCGCGCCCGCCGGTCCTGCCGCGGTCGCGGACGCGTCGCGCCCGCGATCCGCGAGAATCGCCCGCATGGCCCTGGACCCGGAGCTCGAGCGCCCGCGCACCGCCGACGACCCGACCTTCAGCGACGCGGTGACGTGCGCGTTCGCCGATCCCGCCGCGGGGGTCCACGGGACCGTCCGGATCGGCGTGGCCGGCGGCGCGGCGTCGGGGCTCGTGCTGCTCTTCGCCGGCGGGGCCCCCGCGCTGACGATCGCCGAGGGCGGGATCCCGGTCGGCCCGGACCCCGAGTCCTACGAGGACCTGTCGACGGCCGGCATCGACCACGCGGTGGTCGAGCCGCACCGGCGCTGGACGGTCTCCGCCGCCGGCGACGAGGGCACGATCGACCTCGAGCTCGAGGCGGTCGGCCCGCCGCTGCGCCTCGCCGCGGACCATCCCGCGGCCCGGCTCGGGGGGATGGAGGGCTACGAGCAGCCGTGCCGCGTGCGGGGCACGATCCGGCTCGGCGACCGGCGGATCGCGATCGACGGCGTCGGCCAGCGCGGCCACCAGTGGGGCGCGCCGGACTGGAGCGAGATCGAGCTGGCCCGGACCATCACCGGCTGGTTCGACGGCGCGGTGAGCTTCGCCCTCAGCGCGCTGCGCCCGGCCGGTGCGGCGTCCCACGCCGACGAGGTGGCGTGGGCGGCCGTCGCGCGGCCCGAGCGCCCCGCCGAGCGCGAGAACGGCGCCGGGCCGCCCGCCGAGGACGACGCGCCGGCGTTGCGCGCCGTCGAGGCGCCCGAGCCGCGGATCTCCACCACGACGGACGCGGAGGGCCGCCACACGCTCGCGACCGTCGAGCTGTGGGAGAGCGACGAGGGCCCCGTCTGGACGGCGACCGGCGAGGCCGTGGCCGGCACGACGATGGAGCTCGGCCGCCTGCGCCTGGACACGGCGTTCTTCCGCTGGCGCCTCGCGGGGCGCGAGGGCGTCGGGCGCTACGACGTCCTGCGCAAGGTCGGCTGATCGGCCGTCGGACCCGTCCTCGGCGCCGGGACGAGCGCTCGGAGCCGCGGCGGTCCCGGGAGCGCCGGCGGGACTAGTTCTCGGAACCGAGGCGGTCCCAGCAGTACAGCTCGATCGCCTCTTGGGCGATCTCCGTCGCGCGCTCGTCCGAGAGGTACGGCAGCACGACGCGCAGCGCCTGCTCCTCGGCGACGCCGGCCTCGAACGCGTCCTCGCCGCGGAAGCCCGCGGCGATCTTCAGCGCCTCGCGCCGGTTCTCGCCGAGGCTGGGGAACACGCGGACGAGGAAGTCGCGGTTCGCCAGCGGCTGGCCGACCTCCAGCGATGCGTGCCAGGCGGCGAGCATCGAGAGGTCGTGGTCGTCGAGGTCGGCGAGCGTCCGGGCGTACTGGCCCACGAGCTCCGGCTCCGGGATCTCGTCGACCCACGCGCGGACGACCTCGCCGACGAGCTGCCGGCGGGCCTCGCGGCCGATCGACTCGGCGATGACGCGGATGGCGTCGTGGGGCGAGATGAAGACGAGGTCCATGGCGCGGTCCGGCGATCCGGACGTCCGTGACGGTACGGGTCGCCCCGGACGGACGGGGCGTCCGGGCGGCCGGCGATGCCCCCGACTGGCGCGCTCGGCACCGGTCCGTGACACTCGGGGGGAGAACCGGCGCAGGCCCGGGGGTCCTCCCCCTGATCCGTCGTGCTGCGCCACCCGTCGATGTCGTCCCCCGCCAGCGAGGAGCCGAGGCCCCCGGACCCGGAGTCACCGGGCCCCGACGGCCCCGTGCCCGAGCCCGGCCGTCGCCGGCGCCCGCCCCGCCGCGGCCGCGCGCACGGGGCGTCCTTCGATCCCGGCGCCGCGCTGGACCGCCACCTGCCGATGATGCTGCGGGAGGCCCGCCGCTGGTCGATCTGCGAGGACGACGCGCACGACGCCGTCCAGGCGGCCGCGGAGCGGTTCCTCCACCGTCACGAGCGCGTGGACCCCGTGACCGTCGGCGGGTGGCTGCGGACCGTGGCCCGCAACGAGGCGCTGCGCGTGCGCGACCGCCGCGTCCGGCACGTCGTCGAGCTCGACCTCGACGGCCCGGGCGTCGCGAGCGACGGCGACGGCCCGGAGGATCGCGCCGCGCGGGACGAGGAGCTCGCCATCGCCCGCGAGGCGCTGCTCGGGCTGAAGCCCGCCGAGCGCCAGGCGCTGTGGCTCCAGGCGCAGGGCCTGAGCTACGAGGAGATCGCCGACCAGCTCGGGTGGACGCGCACGAAGGTCAACCGGAACGTCGCGGAGGGCCGCGCGCGGCTGCGCAAGAGCTTCCGCGGCCTCGTCGGCGGCGAGGCCTGCGCGGCGGCGGGCCCGCGGATCGAGCGGCTGGCCGCCGGGGAGGCGAGCGGCGACGACCTCCGCCTGCTGCGGCCGCACGTGCGCCGCTGCCCGAGCTGCCGGGCCCGGCTGCGCCGCGCCCGCGGTGGTCCGCTCGCGCTCGTCCCGGCGTGGCTCCTCGCCCTGCTGCCGTGGGCCGGACGCGCCGGCGGCACGCCCGCGGGTGGACGGGGGCGCGTCGCCGAGCTCGTGGCGGAGCGGGTCACGGGCCTGCTGCCCGGCGTCTCGGGCGCGGCGACCGAGGTCGGCCTGGCGGTGGCCGGCGTCGCCGCGACCGCCGCGATCGGCGCCGGGGTCGTGGCGGGCTCCTCCGCGGGGCCGGAGCCCGCGCCCCGCCCGGCCACCGTGGCCCGTGCCCCCACCGGCGCCCCCGCGCCCTCCTTCGTCGGCGCGGCGGCCGGTGGCAGCGCGCGGGCGGCCG